>NZ_SPUW01000001.1 GCF_004959925.1 Pseudooceanicola onchidii
GGCGCATCCCGCATAGCGATAAAGCTCTCGAAGAGAACTTCGATCATCGCCATCGAGTGCTCCATGGACGGAATTGTACAAAATGCTCCCTGTGGTCCGGCAAGTGCCGGTTACAACACCTGACACTATGACTGGCTGAGTGACCAAATCAAGCCTCATGGCGAGCAGTAACGAGCGCAGAGTCACCCTTCGCGTGCCGACCAGTTTGCATGATCAACACTTGGGTCAGCCGGTGCGGACGGAAAGCCGTCATTCGCTGCGGCGCGCGCTATTGTCCTGTTTGGGTCAGCATTTCCGTCACGCACGTGCTTTTGTGACCGGATATTGCATCCTCCAGGGCACAGAATGATTTATCTATGAAAACAAAAATCGTGTCGTTTTGAAACTTTCCACCCGGACCGACCCGTGTCTCCTGTATCGCAAGGCGAATGGGTCTTGCTTCACAAAGGAGACTGACCATGACCTTCAAGACACTTTTCGCCGCTTCCACCACAGCCATCGCTCTGGCCACGGCGAGCTTCGCAGCGAACCCGACCGTCGGCGGTGCGCCGATGCTGGAAGAGCGCAACATCATCGAAAATGCCGTGAACTCGCCGATACACACGACCCTGGTTGCCGCGGTCAAGGCCGCGGACCTGGTGGAAACGTTGCAGGGCGTGGGTCCGTTTACGGTGTTCGCGCCGGTCAATGACGCCTTTGCCGCCCTGCCGGCCGGAACCGTCGACACCCTGCTGAAGCCCGAGAACAAGGCGATGCTGCAAAAAGTGCTGACGGCGCATGTCGTCGCGGGTGATTGGTCGGCAGCCGATATCGTTGCGGCCACCAAAAAGAGCCGCGACGGTTTCTACCACTTCAACGCCGTGTCGGGCGACGCTCTCTCGGCCAAGGTCGTAAATGGCAACGTCTATATCTTCGACGAAAGTGGCAATGCCGCCAAGGTGACCGTGGCCGATGTCGATCAGTCGAACGGCGTGATCCACGTGGTCAACTCGGTCCTTGTGCCCAAGTAACGTCCGCACAGGTTGACCAACGCTCTCTCCGCCTTGGCGGGGAGAGCATCATCAAAGCTACAGGAGGTCCCATGAAACGCCGATCAATGATGGCCGGACTGCTTGCCTGCACCGCATTCCCGCTGCGGGCCGCCGAAGGCCCTTTCGAGGTAACGCGCAGCCCCGCGGAATGGCGCGCGATGCTCTCGGACACCGAATACAAAGTCATGCGTGAAGAGGCGACGGAACGCGCCTACTCCAGTCCGCTGGACAAGGAAAAACGCACCGGCACCTATCACTGCAAGGGCTGCGAGTTGCCGCTCTATAGCTCGAAGCACAAGTATGACAGCGGCACCGGCTGGCCCAGCTTCTGGCAAAGCCTGCCGAACGCGGTCGGGACCAAGGCGGACAACAAGCTTTTCGCCACCCGGACCGAGGTCCACTGCCGCCGCTGCGGATCTCATTTGGGACACATATTCGACGACGGACCGCAGCCGACCGGCAAACGGCATTGTCTCAATGGGGTAAGTCTGGTTTTCCGGACCTGACGTGTGGCGCTTTCGCCGTCTAAGATGTTGATATAATTCACAAATTCTCGGCTCCAAGCTCCAGAAACGCCAAGCATCACAGAATCAGTCGGCTGGGGCGCATCGTTGAAGGCATAGCAAGCGAGTGTGCAACTTCTGCACATGACGACACGGGAATGCCATCAATGGTTCGCTTCGAACTTGCTCAAAGCAGATTCCAAGTCGCTTAACATCAAAGGTTTGCGCAGGCAAACGCATCCCAACGGAAGGTCCGCAGGGGGAAGATGAGTGCCGCCGGAAATTATCAGAATATGACAGCCGGTCTGCAAGTCCCTGACATAAGCCGCCAAGGCCAACCCGTCCATTGAGCCCGGCATGTCGATGTCAGTCACCAGAAGGTCAAAATTCATCCCGTCCGTGATCAACGCGACCGCCTTGTCAGCATCCGCTGCCTCGCGGACAGAATGCCCCAAGTCCGACAGGCACAGCGCAAGGTCCATTCGGATAATCGCGTCGTCTTCGACAAGCAGGATTTCGAATGACCGTGAGACTCGATCCATGGCACGCACCTTTCGCTGAACTGGAAGCGCGCCGCTAAGCGGTGGACACGAGACCCTATGTCACCAACGGGGCAATCGGGGTCTTAGTTCCTTTGCTGACATAGAAATCCCGCGGAACCCAAACCAGTTTCGTCGCCACCCGGAACAGCGGCCAAATCGAGGTCTCGCCCGTCCGGGTGTCGTATCGTCAGCGATGATCGGATTGCGTTGACAGCAGGGTTCCGTTGCCCAGCCTCAAGAAGAACTCTCGCCAGCTGAGGTCCATACCGCGGGGCTCCGGATTTTCCGACGACGGTTTGCCACGTGCGCTTAAAGACGGTTCCGTCACAGCTTCGGCCACTTCATTCATCGTTGCTCGCGGCCGCGTCCCGAGCTGCTCTCGCGGCTTTCAGACGTTCGCCCTTGGCTGCGCGTTCACGCGCTTCTTCGTCGATGATCAGTTTCGCCGCTGCCGTAGTCTTATCCAGCTGCGTGCGGGGTTGCTCGGGCATGTCCTTGAACGCGCCCTCAGCTTTCAAGTGGCGCCCCCCGTTGCCACGCTGCGGGGGGACGCCTTGAATGAGGTCCTGGAGGGACCGCTTCAAGCGAGAGCCAGATTGGTCGCGGATTCGCGCCCGTCACGACCAGCTTCAACGTCGAAGGTCACTTTCTGACCGTCTTCGATGCGGGTCAGACCCGCGCGTTCGACGGCGGAAATATGCAGGAAGACATCCTTGCTGCCCGACTCGGGTTCGATGAAGCCGAAGCCTTTGGTTGCGTTGAACCATTTCACGGTGCCATTGGCCATGTCCGTGTTCTCCAAAATAAGTGCTGCCCGCAGAATGCGGCAGCCCGGCACAGTCGGTCCTGATCGATCAACTGAGAGCCGTCTTGTCGGAGGCAGAGGTTCGAGAGAAAAAACGTAAGCTTCACGTATATGGATGCGACCCTGCCGCATTGCAATGATCAACTGTGCAGAAACCGAGAATATGCGCGGTCCGCGATCTGTCGCGCGACAGAAAGCTAAACTGGATCATCTTGTGCCGGAGGGGCTTGCATGGACTCTTGGGACACCATTCGACACAGTCGTGACCAAGCACACCATCCATGCCAACGACCGGAAAGCCCTTGTCCGCACTCAAGCGACACAATGTAAAAACGACCGGGGCCGATGGTCGACAGATGATGTTCGCGCATGGTTTCGGTTGCGATCAGACGATGTGGCGCCTCGTTGCACCCGGTTTCGAAACCAACTTCGGCGTGGTGACGTTCGACTACCTTGGCGCGGGTGGATCGGACAAGTCAGCCTACGATCGTGACCGTTATGCCTCGCTGGCAGGCTACGTCAGTGATGTCGTCGAAATCGGCCGGGAACTTGACTTGCGCGATGCGGTATTCGTCGGGCATTCGGCCAGCGCGATGATCGGGGCACTCGCAGCAATCCGGGAACCCGATATGTTCAGCGACCTCGTGATGGTCTGCCCGTCCCCGCGCTATGTCGATGGCCCCGATACGGGGCATCGCGGCGGGTTCAGCCAAGGTGACATCGACAATTTGATCCGCTCGCTGGAAGAGAACCCTTTGGCATGGTCGGCCTCCATGGCCCCCGCGATCATGGGGACCCCGAAAGACCCGATGCTCGGGGCGGAACTGACGGAAAGCTTCTGTCGTCTCGACCCGCGGATCGCCCGCGATTTTGCCAGAGCGATATTCAATGCGGACAATCGCGCCGATCTGCCGAACGTCACGGCACGCACGCTGATCCTGCAATGCCGACAGGATATCCTGGCCGAAGTCTCTGTCGGCGAATACGTGCGCGATATGGTCCCGGACAGTTCGCTGGTCGTGCTTGACGCCACGGGCCACTGTCCGCACCTCAGCGCACCGGATCAGGTTGTCGCCGCTATGCGAGGTTTCCTCTGAATGTCCGCGGATGGAGAGGCGGCGCCGACCCGCGACCTGCTTGATGACGCGCCCTGCGGGTTCCTCCTGATCGACGAACTCGGCCAGGTGATCTCCGCGAACAGGACGCTCTCGGAATGGATCGGCGTTGCGCCCGATGACATCACAGGGCGGTCCGTTACTGCGATCTTTGGCCTCGCCAGCAGTGTCGTCTTCGAAACCAGCCTTCTGCCTCTCCTGCGATTGCAACAGGATGTCTCGGGCGTCAGCCTCGATCTGGCCGCGAACGACGGAACCTCTACCCCCGTGATGATAAGCGCCAATACCCACGGCGACGGGGCGTCCCGCATCACACGTCTGGTCCTGGTCAAGGCCGCTGCCCGTCGTGAATACGAGCGTGAACTCATCGACGCACGCGCGTCGGCCGAAACGCGGCTATCCGCGGAACAAGACCACGGCGAACTGCGCGAACAATTCGTCGCCGTTCTGGGACATGACCTGCGAAACCCAGTGGCGTCAATGTCGTCTGCCATCCGGATGTTGTCGCGCGATCTCGATGAAGCGAAGAAAGCGGAACTGCTCCTCTTGATGCAGGGCAGTGTCCAGCGCATGTCGCGCCTGATCGACAACGTGCTGGATTTCGCCCGCAACCGACTGGGCGGCGGGATCGAGCTGGACATCGGGAACGGGGATCTGAAAAGCGCGATCGTTCAGGCGGTGGATGAACTGAAATCCGTCGACCCGAACCGCGAGATCGAGCTCGATTTGTCGATCACCGAGCAGGTCGATTGTGACACATGGCGGATTGGCCAACTTGTGTCGAACCTGCTTGGCAATGCGCTGGTCCACGGCGACCCGGCGCACCCCGTGACGCTGGACGTGTCCACGCAAGCGCCTGGCCACCTTGAGATTTCCGTCTGCAACAAGGGAGAGCCTATTCCGGACGAATCCATGGCAAAGTTGTTCGATCCGTTCGAGCGAAACGGCGCTGCGGGCAAGCAAGGCCTTGGATTGGGGCTCTATATTGCCTCCGAAATTGCCAAGGCGCATGGTGGTGCCATCGACGTCACATGTGACGAGGTCATTTGTTTCACGTTCCGGATGCCTGCCGCTGCCTGAGGATAGTGACACCGAATAACCGGACAGACGTCGGCTTTTGGGGTAACGGCGAAACTCCCCAATCTCTGGTCCTGATGAAGGAAGTCTCAATGGGGTTGTTTGACCACAAAATCTTGCAACGACAGAAAGGCGACTGATCGCCAATAGCTGACGTTCACCGCACTGAGCACCGATGTCCGCAAAGGGCCGAGAGCGACGCCGCATGATGCGTGGTCAGTCATTTGCCCCTGCGGCGCAGCGAAGGTCGGGAGAGAGCCCAACCTGTTTGATGCTGCGTATTGCATGAAGGTCTGCTATCTGGGCCCAGACAAAATTTTCTGAGGGCCAAACTATGTCGGATGACTGGATTATGATTGTTCCAAGACTTCCGGAACATATTCCTTCATCCGACAAGGCTGAAGCCGCACTTGGACTTTTGGAAACGTCGATGCCCGACGCCGACGAATTCGAAGTTATTCAAAAAGAGCACGTCCAATTTTTTGATTGTGGTGCAAATCTTGAAACGATCGACTGCCCTCAGTGCAGTGCCAATATCGGCTTTGATTGGTGGGGCGAAACGATGTCTTCAGATTATGATGAAGAGAGAGGTTTCCGACTTGATGCCTACCCAGTGCCTTGCTGTTCGAAACCAGTCGCACTCAATGAGCTGGTTTATCAGTTTCATCAAGCGTTCGGTTGCTTCGCTTTGAGCGTTATGAATCCGAATATTGGAAAGCTGTCCGACGATGCCTTAAAAGAGATCGAGGTTGCACTGGGTTGTGAGGTCTCAGTCGTGTATCGACACCTTTGAACCTTGCGCGCATTGCTGACATTGGCGCAGCTGTAGCGAAAGTCCGTTTAGTCCCGCCCAGCCGACCTTCAGCCTCCGAAAATGCTGCGCGATGGACGAATGGCCGTTATGGGGAAGCCGCACCGCGGTGATCGGCCAGGGACTGAACGGCAGGTTGGGGCCGGTAGCCACGGGTTTCACAGCTTCTGAAATAGCCAGCCAAGGATAGCGTATGCCGTCACCGGATCCTGGATGTGCACTTTCACTTCGGCAGCAGATGTGACTTCGGCTCCCGGAAAAGTTTGAACGAGTTCGTCCAGGCTAAGCCCCAAGTCCGAAATGGCAGGACCTCGAAAATACCAAAGAACCCAGGACTTGTTGAGCACAGCCGCAAAGTACCACCGGCCATCTTTGGAAAAACGGAGTTCTCGATCGATGTAGCCGTGGCCACCGAACTGCGACGAGAGCGCCGTAGGTAGATTGGCCCGTGCGAATAGTTGGTAGGCAGCACGAGCGGCCATCGAGGTGTTGTCCCCAATTTGCTTTGCCAACTCCTGTTCGTCGATAGCCATAGGGCGCCTCCGCTTACTTGCTTATGTTGCTTCGTCGATACACCGTTGGCAAGCAACCAAAAGCCTCACACCGTGGTGAAGATGCCGCGCGATGGACGAATGGCCGATCTAGTGAACGTCGCACTGCGGCGGTTGATGCCGCGTCGAAGGTCCGCAATGGGTCGGCGGCGCCCGCAGACCTGGCGCGCCAAGGCGTGGGTTCTGCTGCGCCGCCGAAAGTCTGCTTCGAGCCCACGCTGTCTGATTTTGCGAGATTTAATAACGGAAGCATCTGTGGTTCTACGACTTTCTAATGAACTATAGCATTGTGGTTTGAGCCAGTCGGATCGCTGAACTGGTTTCGTTCTATAAAAGAGGCAAGTTGTGTGAACACGAAAAAGCAGCTGCGACACATCGAGCGTGATCTAAACGGCATCGTCGCCGCGATCACTCAGGTATCAGGAAGGCGCGCACGCCGGGCACGACGTGTCGCACAGATCGCAACTGGCAAGATCACTGGCGCGGCCACTATTGGTGGCATGCTAATGTTCATCTCTGCCTTCGGGTCAGCTTCGACTGGTACGGCCATTGGTGCATTGAGCGGAGCGGCTGCTACGTCCGCACAAATGTACTGGATCGGCTCGATCTTCGGCATGGGAGCAATTGCGGGCGCAATCATCCTGCCTGCCATAGGAGCCGTGCTCGGCCTGCTTGGCGTGTTCTTCATTTCGCGGGGGCTGTTTGGACGACCTCGGAAGCCGGAGAAGATGCATGAGTTCGAAGTGCGGACATTGTTTGCCAGCCTGCGCCTGGCCGATCCCATCGCTTCGCATCTTGCCGATGATGCGCCTGCGCCATCAAAAGACGTGCTAAGGGTCTATTCTCATGAAGGCTTACTGCCACTCTGCGCTTTGATCGGCGACCGTCTGATTGCCCCCAACAACCCGAACGAAACGGATACTGAATGCCAATCATTCGAAGACACACTCGCCCTGCTGCCCCAGTGGAAACTACGACGACACCATCGCCGACTATCCCGTCGCGCCTCGAAACTTGCACGGTCGAGGAAAGCGACAGGCATTCAAGGCTTGCTTCGATCGTCATCGCGGTCACGTTTCAGCGCCTGATCGAAGGCGCGTACCGTGAGTGGACGCTGGAAGAAGAATTGGTGTTCCAAGCGCTACGTCGCTCCATCGGTTCTCTAAGAACAGCAAGCGCTCAAGAGCTTTCGGACTATCTGTGTTCGCTTTCTCAAGACCAGCTTCGCGGCGTTGCGTCGAACGTGAAAGGCATCTACCACGAGCTTTTGTTCGTGGAGGCCGAAAACGGAGATTGGGACTCCGTGGCAGCCGAGGTGAAAGAGTTCACCAATCATCCGGGCGCCGACGTCGAATTTTTTGTCGATGGCAATGTAATCGGGGAAGTGCAACTAAAGGCCGTTGCGTCGGAAGCGCAGGTTCTGGAGCATCTGGCGCGTTACCCTGATATCGAGATCAGAGTGACTGATGAAGTGGCGGCGAAAATGCCCGGCATCGAAAGCTCGGGATTTTCCAACACCGAGCTGACTCGTAATGTCTATGATAGGCTCGCGGTGCTGCAGAGGGATGGCTTGGTTGAGGAGATAAGCGAGGGGCTGGCCACCTCTTCGCTCGTCAGTTCTGCCATCATTGCGGGCAAGGCGGTGCGAGGGCAGCACCTCTCGGGAACACAGATTCGATCATTCCTAGTCGATGCTGGTATCGGCGCGAGCACTGCTGCCGTCTTGGACGTTCTGCTGCTGCCTTTGACGAGCTGACAGTAGGAAGCGGACCTTTCATCATCGCACAGCGCTTATAAACCTTGTATTCTTCCGCACTGCTGACCTGGGGATCTTGGTTATTGCCACGTGGTGCCATGAAGGTCCGAAATGGGAAACCGCGCTTCGGCAGCGGTGATCCAGGCCAATGACCGGTGTGGGCCGGGAGGTGACGTAGTGGCTGACCTGAGCCCCGGCGCTTCTCCGGACTTCCCGAGATTCAGCTGGTGCGTCGTACTAATCTCATCCAGCATGGCGCTAATGAACCGAGCGCCGTCGTCCTAGCCCTGAACGCGGGCGATAGGAAGACACTAGGGTGGCAAATACGGACAGAGGCACTCGACCGGATGCGCAAACAGGATTTGATCGAAGGTGTAGCGACGCCGATTTGACCCGCCCAGTTCACGCCCTTTGCCTTGAGCGAATGGCTTCGCTGGTTAGGGCGTCCGGGTTCCGATGGATGGGGAGGGAGTTTAATTGGGCTGAGATGAGGACCTGAGGCGCCAGTCATTCATTTGATATTCTCAAGGTAAAGCAACCGATCTTCACCAATACAGTTTAGAACAGGCTAGGCATTGGGTCCTGAACAGCTTACGCAACTCTGCGTATTGCTTTGATGTGCGAGTTTCTCGGGTCTAAGCTCTGCAGCAAAGTTTGGTTCGACAACGCTCAGTGCGACCTCCCGCAACCAACACCAAACGCCCCGTGCCAAAAAGGCCGGGGCGTTCGGCGTTCGGGGCACCTAAACCTCGATCTCCGCATTCTCGATCACCGCTTCCATCGCCACGAAGCTTGAGGTCGACGCCACACCAGGCAGGGCCGAGATCTGGTCGCCCATGATCGTACGGAAATGCGTGATGTCTCGGCTGCGAACCTTGAGAAGATAGTCGAAATTGCCGGCGATCATGTAGCATTCCTCGACCTCGGCGATCTGGCGGACCGCGTCGTTGAACCGGCGTAGCGCCGCTTCGGTGGTGTCCAGAAGTCGGACCTCCATGTAGGTGACGTGGCTCAGCCCGAGCTTGCGCGGGGACAGGACCGCGCGGTAGGCCGCGATCACGCCCGATTTCTCCATCGCCTGAACGCGTTGTGTCACCGGCGTCTTGGACAGGCCGACCCGGCGGGCAAGCTCGGTCATCGAAATCCGCGCGTTCTGCTGCACCTCCCTCAGGATGGACAGGTCGATCTTGTCGAGCGGCATATGATCCTCCGTGTGACCCGATAAAAGTCGATACGTCTCTCAAGTATCTCACAAAAGGGCGCTCTGTCCATTCAGGCTGCGGTACAAAGGTCGCAACATGCCCACGGAGCCTGCCATGACAGCTGACCTGACCGCCTTTACCCCCGATGCCAAGTTCGCCGACGAGGCGCGTCTGACCGACCAGCTGATCGCCAACAGCACCCTGACCCCTGCCACCCGTCAGGCCATCCATGCCCGCGCCGTCGACCTGATCACAAAGGTGCGCAACGACGCCGCGCCCAGCCCGATGGAGGCCTTCCTGACGGAATACGGCCTGTCGACGCAGGAAGGGGTCGCGCTCATGTGCCTGGCCGAGGCCATGTTGCGTGTGCCCGACACCCAGACGATGGAGGCGCTGATCGAGGACAAGATCGCGCCGTCGGACTGGGGCCAGCACCTGGGCGCGGCCTCGTCGAGCCTTGTCAACGCCTCGACCTGGGCGCTGATGCTGACGGGCCGCGTGCTGGACGACAGGCATCCCGGGGTTTCGGGCGTGGTGCGGGGCGCGATCAAGCGGTTGGGCGAACCGGTGATCCGCGTGGCCGTGGGGCAGGCGATGAAGGTGATGGGCCGCCAGTTCGTGCTGGGCGAGGCGATCGCCCCAGCCATGTCGCGCGCCCGGGGGATGGAGGCCAAGGGCTATACCTACAGCTATGACATGCTGGGCGAAGCCGCGATCACGGGCAGGGATGCCGAGCGGTATTTCCAGGCCTACAGCAACGCCATGGCCGAGATCGCGCGCGCCTGCAGCCACGCGGACGTGGCCGAGAACCCGGGCATCTCGATCAAGCTGTCGGCGCTGCATCCCCGCTACGAGGTCGCACAGGAAACGCGGGTCATGGACGAACTGGTGCCGCGCGTTCTTGACCTTGCGCGGCAGGCCAAGGCGGCGGGCATGGGGCTGAACATCGACGCCGAAGAACAGGACCGGCTGGTGCTGTCCCTCAAGGTGATCCGCGCCGTTCTGTCATCCCCGGATCTTGCCGGATGGGATGGCTTTGGCGTCGTCGTGCAGGCCTATGGCAAGCGGGCGGGGCTGGTCATCGACTGGCTGGGCGCGCTGGCGACGCAGCTGGATCGGCGGATCATGGTGCGGCTGGTCAAGGGCGCCTACTGGGACACGGAAATCAAGCACGCGCAGGTCGAAGGGCTGCCCGGCTTTACCGTGTTCACCACCAAGCCCGCCACAGACGTCAGCTATATCGCGCTGGCCGAAAAGCTGTTTTCCATGGCCGACCGGATCTATCCGCAGTTCGCCACCCACAATGCCCACACCGTGGCCGCGATCCTCGAGATGGGGCAGGGGCAGCGATACGAATTCCAGCGCCTGCACGGGATGGGTGAAAGCCTGCATGACATCGTGCACAGGGCCGAGGGCACGCGCTGCCGGATCTACGCGCCGGTCGGCAAGCATTCGGACCTGCTGGCCTATCTCGTCCGGCGTCTGTTGGAAAACGGCGCGAACAGTTCCTTCGTGCATCAGATCGTCAACCCGGCGGTCACGCCAGAAACCATCGCGACCGATCCCTTCGATGCGGTCAGAACCGCCACCTCGCCCGCCGGGCTGGTGCCGCCGCAGCGGATCTTCGGGGCCCGCGAAAATTCGCGTGGCTGGGATCTGACGGACGATGCGACCTTGGCCGCCATGGACCGGACCGATGACATCGCCGATGTCACGCCCCGCACCCTGCGCCCGGCGACCGGAACCGAGGTCGAGGTGCTGAACCCCGCCACCGGTGCGGCGATTGCCACCGTGCGCGAGGCGGACGCAGAAACCGTCGACCGCGCCATTGCCGACGCCCGGCTTTGGGCGGCCCCGGTCGCGACCCGTGCCGATACCCTGCGCCGCGCCGCCGACCTGTATGAGGCCAACGCCGACCGGATCTTCGGCATCCTGGCCCGCGAGGCCGGCAAGACCCTGCCCGACGCGGTCGGAGAGCTGCGCGAGGCCGTCGACTTCCTGCGCTTCTACGCGGATGAAGCCGAGCGTAAGGGCTTGGAACCGGCCGGGATCTTTGCCGCCATCAGCCCCTGGAACTTTCCGCTGGCCATCTTCACCGGCCAGATCGCGGCGGCGCTTGCCGTGGGCAACGCGGTCCTGGCCAAACCGGCCGAGGCGACGCCGGTGATCGCGGCCCTTGCCGTCGACCTGCTGCACGAGGCCGGGGTGCCGCGCGACGCGCTGCAACTGCTGACCGGCCGGGGCGGTGTGGTGGGCGCGGCCCTGTCGTCTGACCCGCGCATCGCGGGCGTGGTCTTCACCGGCTCGACCGCCACCGCCAAGACGATCCGCCGCGCCATGGCCGACACCCTCGCCCCCGGTGCGCCGCTGATCGCCGAAACCGGCGGGCTGAACGCCATGATGGTCGACAGCACGGCCCTGCCCGAACAGGCGGTGACGGATATTATCACCTCGGCCTTCCAGTCCGCCGGTCAACGTTGTTCGGCCTTGCGCTGCCTCTATCTGCAGGAAGACGTCGCGGACCATATCCTCACCCTTCTCAAGGGCGCGATGGACGAGCTGACGCTCGGCGATCCCTGGCACCTGTCGACCGACGTGGGCCCGGTCATCGATCAGGCGGCCCATGACGCGATCAGCGCCTATGTCGACGCCGCCCGCCGCGACGGGCGCGTGCTGCACGAGGTAGCCAGCCCCGGGCAGGGGTTCGTCGCCCCGGTGATCCTGCGCGTTGCCGGGATCGCCGACATGGAGCGTGAGGTCTTTGGCCCCGTCCTGCACGTGGCCACCTTTCGCAGCCGCGACCGCGCCCGGGTGATCGACGACATCAACGCCATGGGCTACGGTCTGACCTTCGGCCTGCACACCCGGATCGACAGCCGCGTGCAAGAGGTCACCGACACGATCCACGTCGGCAACCTTTATGTGAACCGCAACCAGATCGGTGCCATTGTCGGATCCCAGCCCTTCGGCGGTGAGGGTCTGAGCGGGACCGGCCCGAAGGCCGGCGGTCCGAACTACCTGAAACGGTTCGCCAGGGCCGAGGCGCAGCAGGCCGAGGGCGATTGGCAGGAGGACTGCGACCCCAAGGCACTGGCCGCCCGGATCGCCGATGCCCCGACCGGCACCGAAATTTCCCGTACCGCAATGCCCGGCCCGACCGGAGAGGACAACACGCTGACCCTCGTCGCCCGGGGCCCGATCCTATGCGCAGGTCCGGGACCCAAAGCCGCCGCCGCGCAGGTCGCCGCTGTCGAGGCGCTTGGCGGGATCGCCGTATCCACCGACGGCCACCTTGCCGCGGGGCCGCTTGAGACCTTGGCGGGCATCGAAGGCGTGCTGTGGTGGGGCCCCGACCCGCGCCCCTACGCGCAGGCTCTCGCCCGCCGCGACGGTGCGATCCTGCCGCTGATCACCGGCCTGCCCGACCTCGGACACGTGGCCCACGAACGTCACGTCTGCATCGACACGACGGCCTCGGGCGGCAACGCGGCTTTGTTGGCGGGGTAGGCTGTCAGCTATGTTGCCACGAACGGATATTTCGCGGTGGTGTCAGGAAGGCCATGTAGAGGACCTTGAGGAACAGGAAGGTCATCAGAACGTAAAAGATGTTGAACGCCGAAAAGAGCGAGACGATCCCGCCAGAGTTCAGCAACGGCAGAAGGATGTTCGTGACCGCGATGCTCATCAGCGGAGCGGTGATAATCTTGTTACTGTTGATTGATGTGCGCAGAGCATTGCACATGAGCCCGGTGATGAAGCCGACCGGTATGGCGACGAACCAGAAACCACTCCGTCCAAATAGGTACACACCCTCTCCGGCAAGAGTGATCGTCAGATTGGTTTCGCCGGCCAGCACGACGGAAGGATCCGGGTGAACAAGGTACGTAACGTACTGGCCGCTGCCCAACATCAGATATTCGATCGAATCCCGGGGGATATCCATCATCATTGCCGTCAGGCGTGACCCGAAGATTGGCATGAGTGACAGCCAGCTGCTTGGGTGCGGCGTTTCGAAGATCTCCCAGCTCGCGATCAGACCCCAAGCAGTGCCTTCCGTGGCTCGGATAAAGAGGTACTGCGCTGCGGCCGTAAGGCTCTGCGCGTCCATGATGATCGCGGAGTAATAGATCAAGGCGCCTGTCAGAGCAGCGCCAATCAATGCCTGAACCCCCCAGGACAGCAACGGTATGACAATAAAGAGGAACGGCAAGAGCCCGACAATGATCCCGGACTTGTAGCCCATCATGGCCAGCGTCCCGAGCGTCAGGAGCAAGTGCACAATCGGAAAACCGTATCGGATCCCCTGTGTGCGGCCAATCCTGTACAAAATACCGGAAAGAGCCAAGGCCGTGGGCACCCAGAACTGAACGAAGGTCTTGTAAAGAAAGCCGAAGCCGCCGAACGACACACGAACGGCGCCCCGATGCGTCTTGCCCGTCAGGATGTCCTGACCGACCAAGGCGAAGACGATCAGGGCAGCAACAATTAGGAAAAGCGTGATGAACCGACCCAAGTTGGTCAACTGCCCCTGAGTGAGGCGGATCTCTTCCTGAACAAACCGACTTCCCGACCGGAAATATTGGGACAGGAAGAACGAAAACGCGAAACAGCCAAGGTAAAATGGATAGGCCAGTCGCAGATCATAAACTGTCTGGATCGACAGGTAATAGACGTTCAGAACAACATCGCTGACCGTGTAAAGCCCAGCCAGTGGCAAAAGCAGGTAAAGCAGGATAATGATGTAGACGACCCGCATACCGGCCCTTTCTACCAAAAGTTCAGGTTGCCAGATCCTGTGTCAGGATGACGTCCAACTGCTTGCCAAGCTCGGCGTAATTATACTCGGTCTCCACGGCATTTCGACCATTTTGACCCATGCGACACCGGTCCTCATCGGACAGCGCCGCCAGCTTGTTGACGGCTGCGACAATGGCCTCGGGGTCTCCCGGAGCGATCGCGACGCCCGCATGATGGGCCGACACCGGATTGTAGGGGCCTGAATCAACGGCATAGATGATTGGTTTGGCCGCAGCGAGATAGTCGAAGAGCTTGTTGGGCGATACACCGAATTTGAACAGCGGTTCTGCTGGCAATCCGATGTAGCAGGCGTCGAAGTGCGACAATAACGACTGCACCTGGGTCTTCGGTATCGCATCAATGAAGGTCACATTGTCCAGTTGCTCGCGCTGTGCGTAGGCCTTGAGCTCGTCTTTGTTTCGGCCGTCGCCGACAAGAACAAACTCAATGTCAGTTCTGGTCCGCAACTGAGCCGCCGCTGCCAAAAACACATCGAGGTTGTTGGCCTCGCCCAAGGTACCCGCATAGCCTACGATGAACTTCCCTGTCGGCAGTTGGTCATTGACCGAGGGTGCAAGCGGGTCTGCCATGGAACGGTCCCCCAGAAGTACGCCGTTCGGCAGCCAATGAAATTTCCCCCGGTCCATGCCCCGCGATGCCATGTGATCGACCGCGTTTTGAAGGTTCGAGATCACCTGATCCGACACGCGATAGGCGCGGTCTTCGACCCACTGAAGCAGCCTGATGAACGGGTGTGAAGGTTCGTAGTTTCCAATGATGACGAGCGACAGGGGCCAGATGTCTCGCACCTCGAAGACCAACTTGGCCTTGACCCTGCGCGCGACGCGTTCAGCGCCCAGAAACCCCAGCAAACCAGGGGAGGAGTAGAGCACCACATCGGGCTTTGGGACACCGTGCCGCAACAAACCGGGCAGTTTCAGGCCGAACTGAATCCATCCCAGGATTCGTTTTTTGTGATGCGCATGCGGATAGTCGAGCGTGGTCACGCGAACCATCGTATAGCCATCAACGCTTTCTTTGAACGGCGCTGCCTTGGCTATCTCCGGTTTGACCATGAGGTGGTGTTTTCGGACCGAAATCACATAGACATCGTGTCCCTGCTTCGCCAGTTCACGCGCCAGGTAGTGTTGTCGAAGGTGGCCGCCGACCGCAGGTGTCGACGCGTACTGACAGACCAGCCATATCGTCTGTCTCATGCCAGATAGGCCCTGATCACCTGAGCAATTCGATCACTCGCGTCGCCTAGACCGTATGGTTCGACAGCTGCACCGGCCACGCCGCGAGCCGAAAGGATCGCATTCTGGATCGCCTTGCTTCCCTGGGCCGGGCTGACGAGCCGGTTCCAGCCAGAATCCAAAAGTTCGACCCACTCGGTCTCATCTCTCAGTGTGACGCAAGGGACCTTATGGAAAAATGCCTCTTTCTGGACGCCACCGCTGTCGGTCGCGATTACGACGGCAGAGCGCTCCGCCTCGACCATCTGCAGGTATCCGAGCGGTTCTACGCAGGTCAGCTTGCTCAGCAGTTGATCCAGACCCGTTGCCGAAATCTTCGCCCGGGTGCGCGGATGAAGAGGCAATAGAACAGGTATCTCCTTTGCGATGGCTGCCAGCGCGTCCAATATCGATCCAAGGCGATCAGGATGGTCCGTATTTTCCTGGCGGTGAACCGTGGCGAGAATGTAGTCGCGATCTTTCAAGCCGAGCGATGCCAGAAGCTCTCCCTTTTCGGCGGCTTGTTTTCCGAAATGCACAGACGCATCGTACATCACGTCGCCAACACGGTGCACCTTGCCGCTCTCGATGCCTTCATTGGCCAGGTTACGGTCGGCGGTGTCTGTCGGGGTGAACAGGAGGTCAGAACAGTGATCTGTCAGCCTACGATTGATTTCCTCGGGCATCTTCATGTTGAAAGATCTCAACCCGGCTTCAACGTGGGCGACGGGAATGTGCATTTTCGCAGCACACAGGGCACCGGCCAGAGTTGAATTCGTATCACCGTACACCAGAACCATGTCTGGTCGAACCTGCGACAACACCCCTTCGACGGCCTCAAGCATGCGTCCGGTCATCGCACCGTGCGTACCGCCCGAGATGTGCAGGTTGTGATCCGGAGCCTGCCCCATGAGATCCGTGAAGAACACGGTCGACATGTTGTCGTCATAGTGTTGACCGGTGTGGATCAGGACTTCGCGTAGCCCTTCAGTTTGTCGGATAGCCCGGGTGATCGTCGCCGCCTTGATGAACTGGGGGCGGGCGCCGAGGACAGTGGCAATCGTCTTCACAAGTCTGCACCTTCAAGTCTTTTGATATCGAATTGGTCTGCGGCGGCGTCCGCCATGAAACGGGCCAAGGCCGTCGCGGGGGTCTTATCGTCAATGGGTGCGCCTGTCTTGGTCCGATTTTCAACACCAGTTGATGACAGGCGGACCAGTGCCGCTAGAATGGAAGACGGCTCGGTTTCCACCGATGTCATGCCATCCGACAGATGTTCATAATGGGATACCCCATATCCCGTCGTCAGGACAGACGGGATGCCGACACCCGCGGCCTCGATAACAACCGAGGAGAATTCTGTCACATGGACCGTTGAGAGCTTCAGCACCAGACTCAACGGCGCAAGTGAGGCGGCGTGTACCGGCAAGACGTTCGCGTGCCCTGCGAAACGTCGCGCAATTTCGTCAACTTGGTCAACGTGCCCCGGATGGCAGCGAACCGCCCAGCTGAATCGATCCGCGCCCGGAAGGGCAAGTAGGTCCTCCACCTTGGACAAAAGGGCAGAAGGTTCAGGCTGCAGCGTGACAAGAATGATCGGCCTCTCGCCTGCGGCTTTTTTCAAGGCAAGAAATTCAGGGCTGGTTCCGAGCAGATCTTCATCCATGTGCATCCACGGAATGCCGGACACGTAGCTTCTTCGACGGGCGCCGATCCAATTGGACAAATTGGAATGCTCTGCCTCGCTCCAGGTCATGAAGGCGGATGGGATCAACGAAGATTCCGATGTTGCGCTTGGCCATTCGCCATACATGCAATGGTGCGCGCCCTGTACCCCGTGTTGAAGGTCTGCCACCGGAATGCCCTGCCGCTGTGCGGCACTGGTGAATGCCATGCCAGTTGTCGCATACCACGTCACGGCGATCGCGATGTCCAGCGGACTGTGGGCGAACTGGGCTTCGAAAATACTGCGGCGTTTCACAAAAGCCGTCCACGTCCTGCCCCAGGCGTCCCGGGTCAGCCCATCCGTCTGCAAGCCGCGCGCCCTGGCGAGCTGGGAAAAGTCTGTGATTGCGGTATGGGTTGTCTTGTCTTTAGCACCGAGCGCCATCTTCACTCGGACCAAAATCTCGTCCCGACCGATGGAAAATGACGGCCCGATGGCGGGCCGCCTGTACTCTCCTCTGGCAGGTACTTCGAAAACCGTCATACGTTTATTCATGCCGCTGGCGGCTTCGGCAAAAGGATGCGCGAACGCGTCCGGCCATCCTGCGGGCAGGCGGAAAAGTCTCGATGTCGAATAAGACAACATCGCGACCTCTGCCTTGCCATCCGGTCGGCTTGGCCTGTTCCATTCGTGAGCCACGATATTCCAAAGGCCCTTCAATCGCTGCGCGCGACTTTGAGCGGCACCTTTCACGCCAGCAAGATTATTGGCCATCAGGCGTTGACGAACCAATGGATACACTTCGGCGAAACCGGGATCCGACAGCAGTCGTTCACCTTCGGTCGAAGTTTCACACGATCGGATGGCCTCGATCAGCGCGCGGTGCGTCAGGTGGGTCATGGTCTTGGTCAAGGTGCGAAGACACCAAGGTCCTTGGTCAGTGCCAGCAACTCATCCATGCTGTCATGCGTCAACACGATCATGCCCTCGCAGGGCTCGCCGGCAAATTTATGCGGTTTCATGTAAGAATCGAACACACGCGACGGATGCGTCTGCCGGATACGTTCTGCGACGTCAAAACTCTCACGTGTCCAGCAAAAGTACTGAACCAGAGGCTTCGGCGTGGAAATGGAATAGTCGATTTTTTCCGGAAGGAAACAATTGACATGCGCCTTGGCAAAATCTTCGCCTGACGCGAATGAGACAAAGCGCTCGTAGCCCATCCGATTGGCAAAATCGATTGGAACGGCCTGTTTGCCATCCATGCGCATTTCAACATGAAACGCCCCGTTGACGACCCGGGACGCAGCAAGGGTTTTAACTGCACATTCGGTCAGAGAGCTATCGCGATCTGGATCAATGACGGGATTGAACAGGAAGAAATGTGCTGCGAATGTCCCGTTCTGAAGGATGTAGCGCTCAAATACGCGGACCAGAATCCTTGGTTTGCCGTCCTCAACTACACCTTCGTAATCGTACTGATCGCCCGCGACGGCGGCTTCGAAGAAGCTGTCGGGACCGGCGTGGCGGACCTTGTCGTCCTCCGGGCCAAGCTGGATCACGCCAGCGCTGCCTGTTCCGCTGATCGGCTTTCGGATGCATGGTTTATGTTCGAAAAGCTTGGGATCCCTGCCATAGGCTGGCTGGGCGACCCCAGCCTCCGCAAGCGCGTCACGCCAAGCCAGCTTGTTGTTGTTCAGAACCCCGGTATCCGTGCCGACTGAAATAAGATCGAAGGCTTCTGCGATGCGGGCCTGCGCGGGCAGCAGCAGGTGTTTGATCGACACGCAGACGGCGATAAGCCGAAAATCGGCAAGTGATTTCAGGATCGCCTCAAGGTCGGTGAGTGGATCCAAAGCAATCAGCGCATCGGAGTAGAGCATCTCATGCGTCTGAGGAACATCCGTGATCAGAAGTACTTTCAAACCCAGACTTTTCGCGGCGCGGGCCGCGGAATAGGAGTGTCCGTTGCGGCCCATTGATAGGACGACGACGAATGGGCCAGCGGGTTTGCGCGCAGTCCGTCTCGATAGCCGCCATTCCAACATGGTTCGGAGGAGGCCGACTTTCATCGCCTTTCGGCCCAAAGTCATTTTCAGCTTTGAAATGGCCACTGAAATCTCCTTGCCAAATGCAAACTACCCTCGGGTCGCCGGAGACATAGCCGAGAATTCAGCAGGCAACCATTGGTAACTTCAGCTGCGGGCGAAGGGGACGGCGCGGATCCAGGGCATCGGATGCGCACGGATCGCGAACCCGAAGGTGACGAGGAATGACACCAGTTGGCCGAGGGCGTAGGCCTGTCCGGCCCCGACGAGGCCATGTGCCTTGATCAATATGATGGATGACGGAACAGCCACACCGGCAGAGACAAGCGTAGCCAGAGACAGCCAACCGGTACGCCCCGCATAAAACAGGTAATTCGTTACCGTATAGTACCAGGCCGTGAACACCGTTCCGGCAATGATCCAAGGAAGCACGGCAGCTGCCGGTTCAAATTCAGGAGGTGCGACCCAGGTAACGAGCGCAGGGCTCACGACTGCGGCGGGGGCTGCGATCATAGCGATACCAATCATGTAGATATAGCTCAGACGGACCACTCGCGCGTTTATGGCGTCGTCTTCCTTGGACAGCAGCCTCATGAGAACCGGTGCGAAAGCACGATTCACGGATACGATGACCAGGTTGAGAACCAATCCGATCTGAGCCGCCACCATGTAGGTTCCAAGCGCGTCGAGTCCCAACAGGTTCGACACCAAGAGACGGTCGGCAAAGGACAGTGTCAGGCTTCCCAGAAGATGCGGCAGAAGGGGCACGCCGAACCGCAGCGCGTCCCGTGCCGCTTCGCCGTCCAGGCCTCGCAGGATATAGCCCCCGCGGTAAAGAGAACGCAGGCACAACAGGCCGACCAGAATGAAGGCAAGGGTCATTGCAAAAGCGCGCCCCTGCCAGCTTTGCCAAATTGCCAAGACGAAGAGGATTGAAAACCCGACGTCAGTGAAGGCTTGCAGGATCCGAGTCGCACCGAACGCAGCGGCCCGCCGCTCTGCCTGCCAGATAGCCAGCCGCAAAAGGATCACACTATTCGCAGCTGCCGCGCAGATCGCCGCCAGAACCCATGGGGTGGGCATCTTTGCGACGCTGTGCAAAAGCGGTGAGAGTAATAGGTACGCCAAGCTGAGTATCAGCCAGAGAAGGGCGGTGATCCTGACGCACGCGTTGACGTAACTGTTGAAATCCCAGTCGTCCTGAAAATACCTGACGCTCAGTGCGCCGTTCAATCCCAGCCCGACAAGCGGGGTGGCGATGTTCACATAGATAAGAAACAAACCGACGAGCCCGTAGTCGGCCGGACTAAGCACGCGCGTCAGCAGAGGCAGCAGCAACACGGGAACGGCGGTCGCCACCGCGCTGGTTCCGGCATAGATCACGACAGACGTCAGGAAACGGCGGATGTCCATCGTCAGCCCAGCACTGTCGTGGGGAAGCGGTTCATCGGGCCGACAAAGTATTGCGCAGGGTGTCGGTGACGCGCGCGATAGTATCATCGTCCATGTTGGAGCCGGAGGGCAGGCATAGTCCGCGTGCGAACAGACCTGCCGAAACCGGTTCGTTGGCGCCGTCGTCATGTGCGTAGAACCGGCAGTGACGCAAGATGGGCTGCATGTGCATGGGTTTCCACAGATGGCGTGCTTCGATCCTGTGTTCCCCAAGACGAGCGATGATTTCGTCCGGAGATTTGCCTTGTTCAACCTGATCCAGCGTCATGCACGACAGCCAGCGGTTCGAAAAACTCCAGTCCGGCTCTGGCATCATCGTGGCCCCCGCGATGTCAGAGAGTTGAGACTTGTAGACATCTCCGACGTGCCGACGACGCGCCACGCGGTCATCCAGCACCTTCATCTGGCCCCGCCCCACGCCCGCCAGGATGTTGCTGAGCCGATAATTGTATCCGATTTCAGTATGTTCGTACCAGGCGACCGGCTGACGTGCTTGCGTGGCGAGATGGCGTGCGCGTGCGATCACTTCGGGATCATCGCCGACCAGCATTCCCCCGCCAGATGTGGTGATGATCTTGTTCCCGTTGAACGAGAAGCACCCCAGTTTGCCAATCGTCCCAGACGACCGCCCCTTGTACTTTGCGCCAAGTGATTCAGCGGCGTCTTCAAGGATCGGCACGCCATACTTTGCGCAAATCTCGCAAAGCGGATCATAGTCGGCGCTTTGACCATAAAGGTTCACCACGACGACGGCCTTTGGCATTTTGCCGTCTCGTCGGGCATCGTCAAAGGCGCGCTCCAGCGCGGCAGGCGACATGTTCCAACTTTGCGGCTCGCTGTCGATCAAGACAGGCTCTGCTCCCAGATAGAGAACCGGGTTCACGCTTGCGATGAAAGTGAAGTCCGAGACAAAAACGGTATCGCCTTGTCCGACGCCAAGAAGGTCGAGCCCCAGATGGATCGCCGCGGTGCCGGACGACAATGCGCAGGCCGCGGCGCTGCCGACATACTCTGCGACATCACGTTCGAACTGGTCGACATTGGGTCCTAGCGGGGCGATCCAATTCGTTGAAAAGGCCTCATTCACATAAGCCAGTTCATCCTCACCGATGTGCGGGGTGGACAAAAGGACCTGACCGCCAAGGTCGCGGCGATGAACAATCCGGATAGGCATGCCGTCGTCAGAAAGCACCGGCAGTTGATCGATACGTTTTGCGTCCATCGCTTCGATCATCTGCTTGGGCGTCGCGGACGGCCCGACTGTGATGGATCGCGTTTCAGGAAGGCGGCTCAAACTATCTGTCACGCCTGCTCCATCTAGCAGCAGTCGCCTGATGTCGCCATCCGTCACGGTCCGGAGAAAGCGCCCTTCAGTGTCGACGAGCAGCACCACGCCGATGGTCGAGTCGTCGATCGCTTTCATGCAGTCCCTGATCGGAACATCGCGTGTGACGCATCTCATGCCGGAGTGGCCCATTTCGTCCCCACAATCATGGTCGCGCCAACAGGCGCTGTGTTCAAAAACTGTAGCGTTTCTTGATCAAGCGTCGCGAAATGTCGAGAGAGGCGAGAACGTCTGGAAGTCGTTCTGCGCATCCTCCCGCGTCATAAACGCTTTCATAAGGTCCATCGTATGCCAAGGCCTTCGCGATGGTGTCGCTGATTGCGTGTGCCGTAACATCGCAGTCGAACACCGAACTACCCCTGTCGCGCAACGTTTGCCGATCACCGATGTTCACGACAGCCGTGCGCAACGAGGCCGCTTCGATGATGCCTGACGAGGAATTTCCAATCAGCAGATCGCTTGCCGCGAGCAGAGAAAGGTAACGGTCACGTTCAAGGTGCGTGAACCAGTGGAAACGGGCCGGGCGGTCGGCTTCGGATGCGGATCTTGCGTTGCGGTAGGTGGCTGAGATTGCAGCACTTCCCGCATCGGAATTAGGGGCCATGATTACGACGTCGGCATTTTGATCCGACAATGCCGACAAAAGCTCGGACGTCTGCAGCGCGGCCAGATCGGCGTCCTGAACGACTGGGTGAAAAACGACCATGAACAGCGGTCCGGATGGTCGCAGGCCGAGTTCAGTTCGCAGATCTTTGGCGTCAATTGGGGTGAAGCCGCGGATTGCGTCAAGGCCCGGCGCTCCGAGCCAGTGAATGTTCTCGGGGACTTCGCCCATCCGAAGAAGCCTGTCCCGGGCAGCCTCAGTCGGTGGAAAATGGATGTGAGCCAAGGCGCTGATCGCCCGACGGAATTGGTCATCCACAGTCCCGGAGCGCTCGCCCCCATGAAAATGGGCGATTGGAATCCCTAGAAAGACAGCAGCCAAGGCGCCGGCGACCATTTCTCCGCGATCGCCAAGCAGTAGGAGGAGATCGGGACGGATCTCGGCCAGCGCGGCAGTGATCGACTGCATTTGTTGCGCGACCGACGTCGACATCTCGGCCCGGTCCTCCCCGACCATCGGGACTTCTGCCAATCGACGCGACGCAAACCCGGAGCCTTCGATGTCCGTGGCGGTCAGGCCGTGAAGACCTGAAAGGTGCTGGCCGGAAATCAGGATCTCGAGATCCAGGCGTGGATCTGCATCGATCGCGCGGAGCGACCTTTCCATCAAGCCGAAATCAGCACGCGAGCCCGACAGATAAACGATCCGCCGTGTCACGAGATATCTTCTTCTCGTATCGGGCTGCCTGCAGGGCGGTCCTTGGTCAGCATCGATCCTACGGCCCGGGTCAACTCGGAAGGCGCGAGCCCTCCTTCAGGGCGCAGGATCCGAATGTGATCGAACGTAAGCTTGTCGCCTGCCGACAAGTCTCGCGCGGCGACAAGCGACCGCCGGACCAGGCCTCTGGCTTCGATTTCACACGATTGCGGGGCCTTCACACCATCCCCAAGCATCGCCGAGGCGCGCCGCATGTGCAGGACCAAATCGGCCAACTCGCCGGGCTCCATGGATGCGGCATGGTCAGGCCCGTCCATGGTTCGGTCCAATGTGAAATGCTTCTCGTAGGCGACCGCCCCAAGCGCCACGGACATCAACGCCGCGATAGGGCCATCGGAATGGTCAGAATAGCCGACGGGCAGGTCAAACTTTTCGGACAACGTGCGGATCGCAAGGAGGTTCAAGCTATCGTCGGGGGCGGGGTAGGCGCTTGTGCAATGCAGAATGCAAAGATCATCCCGAAGGTATTTGACAGCTTTCCCTTTCGTCTGGCTCACTGTCTCCACGGCCGCTTCAACTTCCGCCATCGTGCCCATTCCGGTGGACAGGATTATCGGTAACCCAAGCCCGGCCAGGTATTCAATGAAGGGCAGATTGGTCAGCTCTCCGGAAGGAACCTTGATGCGCTGGACGCCCAGTTCACAAAGCAAGCGGGCGCTGGCGGCGTCGAACGCGGTCGACATGAACTCGATCCCGGCGGCGTCACAACGCTTGCGCAGGATACGGTGCTCATCGGCGGTCAGTTCGAGGGCCTTGAGAAGGTCGTACTGGTTGGCCTGATCGGTCGTTCGCTTTTGATAAGCCACGGTCCCGGTTCCGGCCACGACCGTGGCGTCGGCGCTGAACGTCTGGAACTTGACGGCATCTGCCCCGGCCTCAGCCGCGACGTCGATCAGCCGCTCAGCCAGATCAAGACGCCCGTTGTGATTGACGCCGGCTTCGGCAATGAAGAACAGGCTCATGTTTCGTTTCTACCTTCCAGACGGTGGACCGGAGTGCCGACCCAGGTTCCCGGGTGTTCGATGTCGTTCAGGACAGTGCCGTTGGCCCCTATCACGACGTCGTCGCAAACCTTGCTTTGTTGGCGCAACACGGCGCCGGCGCCGATCCAGGTCCTGTCACCCGCCTTGCAGCCTCCTGTCATAATTGCACCGCAGCTGATGTGAGCCCAATTGCCGACATTGCAGTCATGTTCGACAATGGCACCGGTGTTCACGATGCAGCCGAAACCGATATTGGACCGCGGACTGACCACGGTTCTGGCCAGCATGCAGCTGCCGACGCCGATGTTCGAATGGCTGCTGACAATCGCGGAGGGATGGACGATTGTCGCCAGACCGTAACCGCGACCTGTCAGAGCTGCGGCGGCACCTTCGCGTGTGCGATTGTCGCCGATCGCCACATGGACCAACCAGTTTTGGGCAGGGTGGCTGTCCTGGGTTGGCAGGCCCTTTTGGACCGGTTCACCCAATAGGTCTCGCCCCGTCGGCGCACTGTCGAAAACGGCGACTGGACCTGCAAAGCCCGATTGCCGCAGCGCATCCAATACGACGGCGGCATGTCCGCCTGCTCCGACAAGGGCAATACCAATCTGAGACTTGCTGGAAATGACCGTCATTGTGTCCCTGAGTGGCGTCTGTTTGCGATTTGCTTAACGCGGCTCAGCTTGAAACTCCACCAGCATTCCTTTAGCTGACGGCATCGTACTCTGGGCAGGCAGCAGTTGAGGGATTTCAGTCAGTGACTTACCTTGTGTTGTCCGGTTGTCTGGCGTTTTGCGCTGGTGTCATTCTTACTGGCGTCGTCCGATATGCGGCTTTGCGCCGGGGTGTCATGGACGTGCCGAATGCGCGCTCTTCACATTCGGTTCCCACACCACGCGGCGGCGGTCTTTCGTTTGTGGCCATCACCTTGGCGTTTTCGGCAGTGGCCGGAGCTGCAGGTTGGATCCGACAAGACCTGGCATTGGCCTTGGGGATCGGGGGCGGTCTGATTGCGGCAATCGGAATCGCCGACGATGTGTGGACGCTCGGCACCAGGCTCAGGCTGATGGCCCATGCCGCGTCCGCCGTGCTGGTCATGGTCTTGCTTGGACCGGTAGCCACTTTGCCATACCCCAGCGGTGAACTGGCATTCGGGCCATTCGCCTGGATCATCACCTTTCTTTTCGCGATATGGCTCGTCAACCTGACGAACTTCATGGATGGCATCAACGGTATCTCAGGTGTTCATGCCCTGGCCTTCTGTTTGGTAACGCTAATTCTGGCCTTGTCCGCCGAGGACCATTCGACTGCTACGGCGAGTGTCGTATTGGGCGCCGCAGTCGGCGGATTTCTGGTTTGGAACTTCCCTGTCGGCAAGATCTTCATGGGGGACGCGGGCTCGGGTTTCTTGGGTATGGCCGCCCTGATCCTGATGCTGGCACGGGGCTGGTCAGCCTCAGAAGGATCCGCCGTCCTGATCCTTCTTGCGCCGTTCATCACTGACGCCACGCTCACCTTGGTCTTGCGATTGGCAGAGGGGGAGGCCGTCATGCAAGCGCATCGTCGCCATTTGTATCAAAGGCTTTCGCGGATCTGGGGCAGCCACGTCAAGGTTACCGTGTGCTTCGCGGCGGTTGAGCTTCTGGTCATGCTTCCTTTGGCTCTTTGGGCCAGCGGATTTTTTGGCCACCCTGCATCAGGCACTGCATTGCTTCTCGCCTATGCCCTGTGCGCAGGAACCTGGCTGCTCACTCTTCGGCCGACACAGCGCAAAGATCCGGCGCGATGAAAATTCTTGCCGTCATTCCTGCTAGAGGTGGATCCAAACGCTTGCCTGGCAAGAATGTCCGGCCGTTAGGGGGCATTCCACTTCTCGGGTGGTCTGCCCGTTTCGCAACGTCCTCGGGTTTGTTTTCTCGGGTCGTGTTGTCCACCGACGACCCTGCCATCGCCAAAGTCGGAGAAGCATTTGATCTGTCAGTTCCTGGCCTGAGGCCTGCGGAATTGGCCAGCGATACGGCAACGTCTGCGGACGCAGCCCTGCATGCGCTTTCGGTCGCATCGGGCGGACCTTTTGATGCGCTGGCCCTGTTGCAACCGACCAACCCTTTCAGGGACGCCAAGGACTGGCTCCGGGCGATCGATTGTCTCGGCTCGTCCGACGCTCCGGCAATCATCGGGGTATCGCAAGCGGATCATCCGCCACAGCACATGTTCTTGCACAGGGACGGAGCCTTGGCCCCACTCTTTCCCGAAGGTTTGAAGAAAAGAAGTCAGGACCTGCCTGAAACAGTATTTGTAAACGGCTCGATGTATTTGGTCCGGACCGAAGTTCTTGAACAGACCCGTAGTTTTTTCCCTGATGGCACCAAGGCTGTGTTGTGCGCGGATCGGGCTGCGTCAATCGATATCGACACGCATGAAGACTTTGACGACGCCGAATGGCTGGTCCATCGAAGAGGTCTTGCCCCTTAGCGCGGTCAGTCACGCCCGGTTGACGAGGTGTTCGAAAAGGGCCCAGTCCTGTGCGGACACGAAATGACTGTTGTGCCAGAGCAGTGTGAACGTGCCGCCATATGCCATAGCGCGGTCCTGCAGTGTCTCGAAGGCCGAATAGGCTTCTTCAGTGTATCCCAAGCCCATGTACTTGGGTGCAATCACCGAACACTCCATCGCGATCAAGGGGCGTTGCTGCAATTTCAATTCACGACCTTCGGCAAAGCTCCACATCGGAAAGGCGTGCGCAGTTCCGTACCTGAAACCCGCGGCATCCGGAAAACTGCCCGAGGTGTCGTAGGCAAAGCCGGCGGCCTCGAGATGCTCGGGTGTCTGCGCCATGTCCCAACGAAGATAATGCTGCCGATTGCCTTGCCCGTGAACATCTGTGGACATTCCGATCTGTTCGAGCGTGTTCAGAAGATTTGCACGTTCTTCCGAAATTTGCCGAAGGTCACGGAAGGTGTTGTAGCTGCCGTGCAGGCCCAAACGGTGGCCTCTGTTCGCAAGTCGCGCAAGCAGGTTGCGTATCCGCGGTTCACGTAGACAATAAGACCCGTCAATGGCACCACCGGAATGTCCCGAAATGATGTAGAATTCCCCGTGCTGCCCCGCGGTCTCAAGCACCTTCATATATCTGTCGAAGGTATTCGCGCTATCAAGATGCCCGATCCCAAGCGGCGCGAGACAGCCGTTCAGCGCGCGTCGGATCGCCAATCCCGGGTCTTTTCGATTGATGATGTCGCCGCCGACCGACCGGGCCCAAGCCAGCGGTTTCCGCAGATCGGGCGAGAAGGGTTGATCGACATCGCACGAGACCTGCATGTCACCGCGGGCAGGAGGGGAAATAGTTCCCGGCCAAAGGTGATTGATGAGGTTACGCAAAAGGTTGACCGCTTCGTCAACCACCGGCCTGTCCAACCAGCCTTCGCGAAAGGCAAGGCTCTGGCGTGCGGCAAAGCGGTCGTGGGTGTCACGGTCGACAGTCAGGGTTTCTTCGATGCCGGACAATATGATCGCCGGCAGGGCAAGGGGATCAAAGTTCAAACGCAGAGAGTCTTCGGCCGTTGTCAGGTCCGGCTCCGAGTCGGACAGTACGGGAAGGTCGGCCTGTGTGAGAAACGGGCTGAATGCCGCACCGAGGCGCCTGGTCGGGTCCAGTTGTCGTTTGCCCGACTGCAGGTCGCCGAACAGCGCCGCAGCTCGTGCCGGGAACGACAGCACCTTGCTGTCGCGCGACAACACGAACTCCTGACCTGTGCCAAGCTCTGTCGACGCCTGCAGGCCCAATTGATCTTCAAAGACCCATTTGGCCAACCAATCCCAAACTGGCCCAGCCGGGCGCGTTATCCGAAAGCTGTCACGCACGGCTGAGCACGTCGATGACGCGGTCCTGGTCCGCCTCGGACAGATAGGGATGCATCGGAAGGCTGAACACGGTTTGCGCCGCCAGTTCCGAATTGGGCAATCCGTTCGGGTCGCACGGAAACTCGCGGTAGGCTGTCTGTTTGTTCAAGGGGCGGGGATAATAGATCGCAGACGGAATGCCTGCGGCCTTCAGCGCAGACATTGCGTTGTCGCGCGCCGCAGGTGTGTCGGTTCGAAGGGTATATTGAGCCCAGATCGACCGGTAACCCTCTGGAATGACGGGTGTCGCAAACTTTGTGGACAGGCCCGTCGTGTATCGTCTGGCAATACGGTTCCGGGCTTCGATCTCCTCGCCATATACGGCCAGTTTTTCCAGCAGCACCGCTGCTTGCAGGGTGTCGAGCCGGGAGTTCCGTCCAATGCGTACATTGTCGTATTTCTCGGCGCCCTTGCCATGAACGCGCAGACTGTCGAGCAGGACTGCAAGGTCAGCATCGTCGGTGAACAAGGCGCCACCGTCGCCATAGCATCCCAGGGGTTTCGCCGGGAAAAACGATGTTGTCGTGATCTTGCCGAAAGTCCCCGTCATCTGTCCTTTGATCGATCCTCCGAACCCCTGCGCGCTATCGCCGATGACGACGGCACTGGCAGCCTCAGCGATGCGCGAGACCTCGGGGTAGTCGGCCGGGAGCCCGAAAAGATCCACCGGAATGATCACTGCGGGTCGCAGGCCCAGATCGCGGGCATGTTCAATCGCGCGCGACAGGCTGTTCGGACACATGTTATAGGTTGCGAGGTCGACATCAACGAAGACGGGGACGGCGCCTGTGCCCGGAACGACCTCGGCTGTTGCGGCGAAAGTAAAGGACGGCACCAGAACGGCATCGCCGGGACCGACGCCCAAAGCAATCAGGGCAAGCTCCAGCGCATCGGTGCCGTTTGCGCAGCTGACGCAATGTGCCGCGCCGCAAAACTCGGCAAGAGCGGTCTCAAGTTCCTTGACCTCGGGCCCCATGATATAGCTGCCATGCGAAAGGACCGCCGCGATCCGCTTTTCGATGCCAGTGCGCAAACGATCTTGTTGTGCGGCGAGGTCTATGAAGTGCATGGATCAGTCCTCTTGGCGTTGAAGGCGACCGTCCGTCTCGACATAACGTTCACCGGTTCGCGGACAAACGAGACTGTCGTCCAACCTTTCGCCGGATTGGCTGACCCATCCGATCTGTCGCGCGGGGACTCCGGCCATCAAGGCGTAATCAGGCACATCGCGTGTCACCACGGCGCCTGCCGCGATCATGCACCACTGGCCAAGTGTATTGCCGCAGACGATGGTCGCATTTGCACCGATAGTTGCTCCGCGTTTTACCAACGTGGCGCCGAATTCATCCTTGCGTTCGACGTTTGCGCGG
The DNA here is from genome assembly GCF_004959925.1 of Pseudooceanicola onchidii. Lineage (GTDB taxonomy): Bacteria > Pseudomonadota > Alphaproteobacteria > Rhodobacterales > Rhodobacteraceae > Pseudooceanicola > Pseudooceanicola onchidii. Next base: position 29,574 of record NZ_SPUW01000001.1, read on the forward strand.
GGCGTCAATACGTTCGTGAAAACGCAGGACGGGCCGCAAAACACGTCATTCTCAAGTGTGACGCCCTTGTACAGCGCGACATTGTTCTGGATCTTGCAGCCGTCGCCGATCGTAACCTGCGGCCCGGCCATGACGTTTTGCCCCAGGATACAGTCGGTGCCGATCCGGGTGTCCGACAGAACGTGCACAAAATGCCAGAGCTTCGACCCGGCGCCGATCTCGACCCGATCATCGATGTAGGCGCTCTCGTGCACGAAGGCTGTTTCGGCGATCATCGCAACACCTTTGTGATGTCCGGGTGTTGTTCTCCGCGCGTGGGCTGCAATGGCGCGTTCAGGATCTCGGTCACCAGTTCGATGGACGGGCGCACGGCGTCAAGACCGTATCCCTTGCCGTCCAGCACGTTTTGATAGCTGGCCGTATGCAGGTCGGTGAAGCCGCCCGAGAATTCGATTTCCTCGCCTTCAACCGTGATGGATCGATGTGTCGTCTGGCCTTCGGGCGTGTGCGACGGCAGGTGGTCGCGGTTGATGGACAACACCCACCTGACCCTCGCCTTTGCGAATTCCAGGTATCCTGCCGCTGCATCGTGGCCACGATGGTGCACGATGTTTTCCTTGAGCGGGCCGAAAATGAACCCGAGCATATCGTAGAAATGGACGCCGATATTCGTGGCGATGCCTCCCGACTTGGCGACAGCGCCTTTCCAGCTTGCGTGATACCACGATCCGCGCGATGTAAAGTACCCCAGGTCGACGTCATAGATCTTGTCCGCCGGGCCGTTCGCAACCTTGTCTCGCAGGGCAAGAATCGCAGGATGCAGCCTCAGCTGTAGGATCGAATTGATGCGCTGCCCGGTCTGACCTTCCAGCGCGGCGAGGCGATCGAGATCCTTGGTGTCGAGGACCAGCGGCTTTTCACAGATCGCATCCGCACCCGATCGCAAGGCAAAGGCCATGTGCGCGTGGTGCAGGTAATTGGGTGAACAGATGCCGACGTAAGACACTTTCCGGTCGGTCTGCTGCATGTCGGCCATGGCTGCGTCAAACCGCTCGAACTCGGTGTGAAAGGCGGCCTTGGGAAAGTAGCTGTCGATCACGCCGACGCTGTCGTTCACGTCCATGGCAAGCACAAGGTCTCCGCCGGTATCACGGATCGCCTTCATATGTCTGGGGGCAATATATCCGGCAGCGCCAATAAGTGCGTAGTTCGTCATGTGTCAGGCTTTCACTATGTTGTCGGCCGGGGTGCGGTAGACGCCACGACTATCGATGATGACAGCAGCGTTGTCCGCGATGACCTGATAGTCGAAACGGCTGTGGTCCGTGGCAAGCACGACCGCGTCGAAGCTTGCAATGGTCTCTGCGGTCAGTTCAGTGCTTGCGAGATCGAATTGATGTTCCCTCATCTTTGGGAAAACCGGGACATGCGGGTCCGAATAGGCGACGTCGCCACCAGAGGCGCGGATCAGCTCCATGATCTGGACCGACGGGCTCTCGCGCATGTCGTCGACGTTCTTCTTGTAGGCGATCCCAAGCACAAGGACCCGGCTGCCCTTCAAGGATTTCTCACGTTCGTTCAGTGCTTTGACCAGCTTGCCAACGACGTAGTCGGGCATGGCCTGATTGATTTCGCCTGACAGTTCGATGAAACGCGTGTGAAGCCCGTATTCCCGCGCTTTCCAAGTCAGATAGAACGGATCGATCGGAATGCAGTGCCCCCCGAGCCCCGGGCCGGGGTAATAAGGCGTGAACCCGAAAGGTTTGGTGGCTGCCGCGTCGATGACTTCGTGGATGTCGATGGCCATGCGATCCGCAACGATCTTCATTTCGTTCACGAGGCCGATGTTCACGGCTCGATGGATGTTCTCAAGCAGCTTGGTCATTTCAGCCGCGCGGGTTGAAGAAACCGGGACGATGCGATCGATGGCCTGCCCGTACAGCCTTTGGCCGACATCAAGGCAGGTTGCCGTATGGCCTCCGACAACCTTCGGTATCGAATGGGTCGAGAAACGTTCATTGCCCGGATCCTCCCGCTCAGGAGAATAAACCAGAAAGACGTCCTGACCGACCACCAGACCGCGCGTTTCGATCCGAGGCAGAATTTCCTCTTCGGTCGTGCCGGGGTACGTTGTGCTTTCAAGCGAGATCACCTGACCTGCCCGCAGAAACGGCACGATGGAATTCATGGTGTCGGTGACGAAGCTGAGATCCGGTTCGCGGTACTTGTTCAGTGGGGTCGGCACGCAGAGTATGAGAGCATCGGCCTCTGACGCACGGCTGAAATCGGTCGTGCACGTCATCCCTTGCGCGACCGCATTGGCGACGTCGTCATCGCTGATGTGTTCAATGCCCGAATGACCGGCGTTCAGTTCGTCAACCTTGCGAGAATCGATGTCGAAGCCAATGACCTTGTAACCGAGAGATGCAAATCGGAGAGCCAGAGGCTGCCCGACGTATCCCATTCCCAAGATGCCTATGACGGCCTGACGCGCGTCGAGCTTTGACCCCAATCCGATTGCTGCGTGCGGCGAAGTAATGTTGTCCAAGGAAGCCTCGCGAATGTCGTGAATCGATTATTGCAAATGCGCCCGAACGTATCGGCGGAGCGCGGGTCCGGTCTGGTTCGTCGCGCAGGACGGCTGGGTGTCATCCGGTGCGTTGGCAGTGAAACCTATCCAGTATTCGACCATCATCTCAACGAAGTCTCTTGAACCGTCATGCCGCCACACGATGATCGAGGCCTATTGCATGGCTACAAGATGCACAAGGCTGCCTCTGCCATGCCGGGTCCGTCGCTTCATCCGCCGGGCAGGACCCCAAGGGGGGCTGAGCCAAATTTCGCCAACAAAAAGTTGTCCTGCATTTGACCTTCGATTAGGGACTAGCGCAGGTTTCGATAGTAAATTGTGTGGAGTCCGGACATGGATGTCTTCACCGCGGATTTGAGCAAACTGTCCCGGACGACAAAAGTCGCCATTCAGGCCGTGGCCGATATTCTGCTGGTCATAGTGTGTTACCTGACAGCGATGGCCCTGCGCCTTGATGCTCTTGCGTTCGTTGCGCGCGACGGGATTTGGGGGCCGTTGGCGGTCGTTTTGCCCGTCACGTTGTTCGTCTTCCTGCGGTTGGGTCTGTATCGTGCGGTCGTCAGATACATAAGTACACGGGCACTACGTACGGTCCTGTTCGGAGTCGTCCTGTCGGCTGTGGCCTTGGCCATATCGGCGCGTGCCATGGATGCACCGGTCCCCCGCTCTGTACCGATCATATATGCGGTGCTGCTGTTCTTGTCGGTAAGCGGGGTCCGTTTTCTGATCCGCAGCCTGTTTCGCCGGACATACTACGGCGCGCGTGCCCCTGTGATCGTCTACGGCGCGGGCGAGGCCGGGCGGCAGTTGGTCAACGCAATGGACCTGGTGAAGCCCTACAGGCCGGTGGCATTCGTCGATGACGATGTCACTCTTCATCAGAACACGATCGGCGGTCTGCGGGTATATTCCCCGGACAGGTTGGCCGGTCTGATCGACCAGACCGGAGCGACGACACTTCTCCTGGCCTTGCCGTCCGTGGACCGTGCCCGTCTACGAGAGATCGTGCGCGGCCTGACGCGCTACAAGATCGACATCAAAACCATTCCGGGTGTCGAGGACATCGTGCGCGGCACCGCTACCCTTGCGGATGTGCGCAATGTCAGCCCCGAAGATCTTCTGGGGCGCGATCCTGTGGCGCCAATGGATGATCTGATGCGACGCAACATCACCGGCAAGACCATTCTGGTGTCGGGCGCCGGAGGGTCGATCGGCAGTGAGCTTTGCCGGCAGATCCTTCACATGAACCCGTCCGAGATGATCCTTCTGGATATTTCGGAATTCGCTCTCTACCAGATCGAAGCGGAACTGCGGGAGACGGCCAAACGGACCGGGCGCGACACCATCCGAATCTCGGCAGTTCTGGGGTCTGTTCAAAATCGTGAGCGTACGCGCGCGATCATGCGGACGTTCAAGGTCCAGACTGTGTATCATGCCGCCGCCTATAAGCATGTGCCGATGGTCGAGGAAAACGTGGTCGAAGGTATCCGGAACAATGTTTTCGGGACCAAGACAATTGCCGAAGCAGCGGTTGAAGCGGGCGTCGAGCATTTCATTTTGATTTCGACGGACAAGGCGGTTCGGCCGACCAATGTCATGGGTGCCTCGAAGCGCATGGCCGAACTTGTCTGCCAGGCTTTGGCGATGGAACAGAGTGATACCATCTTCTCCATGGTGCGCTTCGGGAATGTTCTTGGGTCGTCGGGTTCGGTCATTCCCCGCTTCCAGCAGCAGATCGATCACGGCGGTCCGATCACCGTGACGCATCGAAAGATCAATCGGTACTTCATGACGATCCCCGAAGCCGCCCAGCTTGTCATCCAGGCGGGGGCCATGGGCGTGGGAGGAGATGTCTTTGTCCTCGATATGGGTGAGCCCATGGAAATCCTGGAACTGGCACACTCCATGGCACGCCTGCACGGTCTGGCCAGCTATGTGATCGATCATGAAGACGAGATTGATCCTGAACGCGGCGACATGCCCATCTTGATCACGGGTCTGCGCAAGGGCGAAAAACTGTTCGAAGAGCTGCTGATCGGTGACAACGCATCTGGGACCAGCCATCCTCGCATCATGACGGCGTCCGAAGTCGCGCTCGACTACTCAAAGCTCTCCGTCCTGCTGGATCAGCTTTGGGAAGCCAGCCTCGCCTTCGATGCAAACAAGGTTATCGCGATCTTCCGGAAGGCTCCGTTGGGATATGCTCCCTCCAGTGACGAGATCGCTGATCTCATGTGGAACATGCGCAATCGGGCCGGGCCGCAAGACGGAGTTTCCCAGCTGCGGGTCGTCTCATCCGTCGACTGACCCCATCCAACCCTCTGGCTCTTCCGTCCGCGCCATGCTTTACCACGCGCGGACAACAGCCCCGGGATCGCCATGTATATCGCCACGCTCACCGCCCGCCAGCTTGACCCCGCCGCCGCCGACGCGCTGCGCAATGCCTGGGGCGGGGGCGCGCTGCAGTGGCTGGCGCCGGACGAGGCGGCGGAATTCGCGCTGTCGCAGGTGCCCGGCAACTTCCGCGAGGTCTGGGCCGATCTGCAGGGCCTGAAGGTCGATCTGAACATCCTGCCCGCCGCGAACCGCCGCAAGAAGATGCTGCTGGCCGACATGGACAGCACCATGATCCAGCAGGAATGCATCGACGAACTGGCCGAAGAGGCCGGGGTGGGCGAACGGGTCAAGGATATAACCGCCCGCGCCATGAACGGAGAGCTGGATTTCGAAGGCGCGCTGACCGAACGGGTCGGGCTGCTCAAGGGGCTGCCCGAAGGCGTCATCCAGCAGGTCATCGACAGCCGCATCACCCTGATGCCCGGCGGGCCTGAACTGATCGCGACCATGAAAGCCGACGGCGCCTATTGCGCGCTGGTCTCGGGCGGGTTCACGGCCTTTACAGCCAGGATCGCCGCAACGCTCGGCTTTGACGAAAACCGCGCCAATACCCTGATCGCCGAAGGCGGCGCGCTGACCGGAGAGGTGGGCCGCCCGATCCTGGGCCGCGAGGCCAAGGTGCAGGCGCTTGAGGAAATCACCGCCCGCCTCGGCCTGACCGAAGGCGACGTGATCGCCGTCGGCGACGGGGCCAACGACCTGGGCATGCTGGGCCGCGCCGGGATGGGCGTTGCGCTCCATGCAAAACCTTCGGTCGCGGCGCAGTGCGAGATCCGGGTGAACCACGGCGACCTGACCAGCCTGCTTTACCTGCAGGGCTATGCGCGCACCGACTTCGTCACGCCCTGATATTAATTAACACTTGCGTTAAATAAGGAATCGCGTCAGCCTGTCCCCATGACAGAGCTGACCCGAACCTTTGCCGCCCTTTCCGACCCGACCCGGTTCGACCTGGTCGACAAGCTGCTGCGCCGGGGCGAACTTCCCGCCGGCACGCTGGCCGAGGAGGCAACGATCTCTGCCCCGGCAATATCCCGCCATCTCAAGGTGTTGCGCGAGGCCGGGGTGATCCAACAACGCATCGCCGGCACGCATCGGTTCTATTCGGTCAACCCACGCGCGCTGCAGGGCATCCACGCCTGGACGATGGATCACAGCGCCTTCTGGGCGGCCAGTCTGGATCGGCTCGACACGCTTCTTGCCCTCGATCCCGAAGGAGACGACGCATGAAAGACACCGATCCCGCCGATATCGAATTCGTCCGCGACTATCCCGTCGCGCTGACCCGCCTGTGGCGGGCCGTGACCGAACCCGTCCAGATCATCCAGTGGTTCGGGCCCGAAGGCGTCTATCTTGAGGCCTGCGACATGGACTTCCGCACCACAGGCCCCTGGACCTGTTCAATGCGCGGCAAGGAGAGCGGCAATCTTTACAAGGTGTCGGGCCAGATCACCCGCGTTTCGCCTCCTGACGGCGGCAGGGGCACGGTCGGCTTCACCTGGGCCTGGCACGACGACAGCGATACGCGCGGCCCCGAAAGCCACGTGACCTTCACGGTCGAACAAACCGCCACCGGCGCACGGCTGACCCTGTCACACCGCGATCTGCCGGGCATCGAGGCGGGCCAGGATCACACCCGTGGCTGGCTGTCGTCGCTGCGCAAGCTCGACTTTTTCCTCGATCCCAACCCGTCCCTGCAAGAGTAGGCGAACGGAATTCCAGTGACCCAGAAAGGACAGATCATGCCCCAGTATCTCTACATCTACCGCGGCGATGCCTCACAGGTGCCCTCAACCCCCGAAGATCAGGAGGCCGCGATGAAGGCCTGGGGCGACTGGATGGGGGCGATCGGACCCAAGATGGTGAACCCGGGCGAACCGGTCGGGAAATCCGTGCTGGTCAGCGGCGCGGGTGTCTCGGACAAGGTGCCGAACGCCAGCTTCGGCTTTTCCATTGTCGAGGCCGCCACGATCGAGGAAGCCTGCGACATGGCCAAGGGAAACCCGATGGTCGCGGGCGGCGGATCGGTCGAGGTCGCCGAAATCGTGCCGATGGACATGTGATTGGCGGGGCGGGGGCTCTGCCCCCGTCCTTCGGACTCCCCCGGAGTATTTGGCGAAGGTGAAGCCTATTCGCCGTAAGGCACCCAGACCGTCTTGACCTCGGTCGCCTGGTCGAGGAAGGCACGCCCTTCGCCCTCGGCCCCCATCCAGTCGCGCGTGCGGCCGTTGTTGACCCAGGTCCGCTTGAGGTTGCCCGCGCTCTTCTTCTCGATTTCCTGCGACAGGTCGGTGGACGAAAAGCTCCAGACCGCGTCGATGTCCAGATGCGCCGCCATGGTGCCCGCCAGGTCCTTGTGCGCACCGGTGACGATGTTGACCACACCGCCCGGCACGTCCGAGGTCTCAAGCACCTGGTAGAAATCCGTCGCGGCCAGCGGGAAGGGGGCGGACGGGGCCAGCACCACCCGGTTGCCCATGGCGATCGCCGGGGCCATGACCGAAATCAGGCCCAGAAGCGGCACATCATCGGGGCAGAGCGCGCCGATCACGCCCACGGGTTCGCGCACGGCCAGCGCCATGCCGCGGATCGGCACCGACCGCAGATCGCCTGCGTACTTGTCGGCCCAGGCGCCATAGGTGAACAGCCGCGAAACAGAGGCCGCGACCTCGGCCTTGCCCTGCTTGCTGCCGGTCATGGCATTGATCCGGTCGGCAAACTCCGCCGCCCGCGCCTCGAGGTTCTCGGCGATGTAATACAGGATCTGCGCCCTCAGATGGCCCGTGGTGCCGGACCAGCCCTTGGCGCCCTGCGCGGCCTCGACCGCGTTGCGGATATCCTTGCGGCTTCCGCTGCCGACATGGCCGATCAGCTTGCCCTGCGGGGAGAAGACGCCGCGCGAATAGCCGCTGTCGGGGCGGGCCTGCTTGCCGCCGATGTACATCTTGGCGGTGCGGTCCAGCACGTCCTCGACCGGGTCGCTCTTGCCGGTATGGGCCGCGATGGTCGCCAGCGATTTGGTCTTCGCATGGGGTTTGAGGTAGGCCGACAGCCCCTCCCAACCACCTTCACGGCCAAACCCGCTCTCGCGCACGCCGCCGAACCCGGCGGCCGCGTCGAACATGTTGGTGCCGTTGACCCAGACGACGCCCGCGACCAGTTTCGGCGCCAGCCCAAGCGCGAGGTTGAGGTTTTCCGTCCAGACCGAGGCCGCAAGCCCATAGCGCGTGTTGTTGGCCAGTTGCACGGCCTCGTCGGGCGTGCGGAAGGTGCAGGACACCAGCACCGGGCCAAAGATTTCTTCCTGCATAAGCCGGTCGGCAGGCGCGAGCCCGGTGATCAGCGTCGGCGGATAGAAACACCCCTCGGGCACGTCACAGGCGGCGCGGTAGACCTCGCCACCCGACCCTTCGACCAGCCCCTTGATCGTCTCAAGCTGCACGGGATCGACCACCGCGCCGACGTCGATGGATTTATCCAGCGGGTTGCCCATGCGCAGCTTGTCCATCCGCGCGCGCAGCTTGTCGTGGAACCGCTCTGCCACGCCTTCCTGAACCAGAAGCCGGGACCCGGCACAGCAGACCTGCCCCTGGTTGAACCAGATCGCATCCACCAGCCCCTCGATCGCGCTGTCCAGATCAGCGTCGTCGAACACGATGTACGGACCCTTGCCCCCCAGTTCGAGCGTCAGGGACTTGCCCTGACCGGCGGTCGCCTCGCGGATCTTGCGCCCCACCTCGGTTGATCCGGTAAAGGCCACCTTGTCGATATCCTCGTGCGCCACGATGGCCTCGCCCACACGCCCGTCGCCGGTGACGATGTTCACGACCCCCTTGGGCACGCCCGCCTGGCGGCAGATGTCGGCAAAGCACAGCGCGGTCAGCGATGTATATTCGGCCGGCTTCAGCACCACCGTATTCCCCGCCGCGATGGCCGGCGCGATCTTCCACGCCAGCATCAGCAGCGGAAAGTTCCAGGGGATCACCTGGCCACAGACGCCCACAGGCTCCATCCCCGGCGCCTCGGTCTCCATCAGCTGCGCCAGACCGGCATGATAGTAGAAATGCCGCGCAACCAGCGGCACGTCGATGTCGCGCGCCTCACGGATCGGCTTGCCGTTGTCCATCGTCTCCAACACGGCCAGCAGGCGGGAATGTTTCTGCACCAGCCGCGCCAGCGCATAAAGCACCCGCGCCCGGCCATGACCGCCCAGCTTCGCCCACTTCGGCTGCGCCTTGCGCGCCGCCGCGACCGCCGCATCGACATCCGCCGGGGTGCCCTGGGTGACATGCGCCAGCACCTCGCCCGTGGCGGGGTTGCGGCTTTCAAAGGTCTCGCCGACCTCGGTCCAGTCGCCGTTGATGAAATGCCCGAACCGGTCGCCCTGATCGACCAGCCAGGCCAGCGCGTCACCCGCGCTCTCGGGGGCGGTGCCATAGTCCATGGTCTCGAAAATCTCTTTGACGGTCATTGGCTTGCCTCGCAGGTCGTGGTTGCCAGAATGGGGGTTGCGGAGTCATGCATCAGCCGCTGAAGGGTCACGCGGGGGCCGAACTCAGGCCCGGTCTCGCCGCGCACGAAATCGCCGTGGATCACCAGTGCCGATCCTTCGTCCAAGTAGATGCGCCGGGTCAGCGTGCCCTGCGCCATCCGGACGGTCACGGCGGGGCCCGAGGCCGCGCGCAGCGTGATCATCGACTTGCCGATCGACAGCGCCTCGATCCGCGCCATATCCGCGACGTCCCAGCCGTCACAGGCATAATCCGCCGCCACCGCCGTCGATCCGCACAGGGTCAGCGCCACGGCCGTCCCCTTCATCTTGCCGGAAATACTCAATCGGCCCTCAGCCCGCCGCATGACGCCACCCTGCGGAATAGGCGCCGGTCACGTGGTGTTCCAGCTGGCGTTCGATATCCCCCAGAAGCGACGAGGCCCCGAAGCGGAAGAGATCCGGCTGCAACCAGCGATCGCCCAGTTCCTCTTTCATCAGCGACAGGTAGACCAGCGAATCCTTGGCCTTCGAAATCCCGCCCGCCGGCTTGTAGCCGATGCGGAACCCGGTCCGTTCGTAGTAATCCCGGATCGCCCGGATCATCACCAGCGACACGGGCAGAGTGGCGTTCACCGATTCCTTGCCGGTCGAGGTCTTGATGAAATCCGCCCCCGCCATCATGCAGACCAGCGAGGCGCGCGCGACATTGCGCAGGGTGCCCAGCTCTCCGGTCGCGAGGATTGCCTTGACGTGCGCCTCGCCACAGGCGGCGCGGAATTCACGCATCTCGTCATACAGCGCCTGCCAGTTGCCGCTCAGCACGTGGCGGCGCGAGATCACGATGTCGATCTCTTCGGCGCCGGCCGCGACCGATTCACCGATCTCGGCGACGCGCAGGTGGAAGGGCGACAGCCCGGCGGGAAACCCGGTCGACACGGCGGCGACGGGGATGCCCGTGCCCTCCAGCGCCTGAACGGCGGCGGGGACCATCTCGTGATAGACGCAGACCGCGCCCGTGGTGATGCCCTCGACGCCAAGCGCGTCCAGCAGGTCCGCGCGCACCGGCTGTTTCGCCTTGGCGCACAGACGCCGCACGCGCCCCTCGGTGTCGTCGCCCGCCAGCGTCGTCAGGTCGATGCAGGTGATCGCCCGCAGCAGCCAGGCCGCCTGGTGATCCTTCTTGACCGATCGCCGCCCGGGCAGGGTCGCGCAGCGCCGTTCGATGGCCGAGGTATTGGCCTGCGCGCTCATCACCCAGTCGAGATCAAGCTCCATCCCCGGATTTCGCGCGTCCACCATCTGGGGAAGCTGCGCCGCGGGGCTGTCCACCTTTGTCTGCATGGGGTCCTCCTGAAGATCGCCTGACTGGGGTCTGCACGTCACTGGGGCCGACACGGGGGCCGGGTCGGTGGCACCGTCGCACGGGCGCAAAAGGCTGGCAAGCGCGCCGCAGGGGAAGGGGCGTGGGTCAGGCGTCGGGCGGGAAGGCCTCGGCCAGCGCCTCGAACCCCTTCTGGTACAGGGCTTTCAGGTCGGTCACGGTCACCGGAACATGCGCGGTTTGCAGCGCGGTGGCATAGCCGCGGGCCAGCGGACCCGCGCCGATCAGCACCGCCTGCTGCCCCAGCCAAAGCGTCCGGGTCGCGCCGACCTCGGCCCCCATAAGCGCGCCAAGTTCCGCGCCGGGCGTCGCCGCATCCTGAAGAAGAAGGGGCAACCGTTCGGGCCGGTCGAGCGCGGCATCAAAAGCCTCGGGTCCGACGTCCGAAAGCCCGAGCGCGGCGGCGATCCGTGGCGTGGCGCTGCCCTGCTGGTGGATCACCTCGCGCGCCGACAGGGTGGCCCAATGGGTTGCCGCACCGCCGACCAGAACCGCCACCCCGTCCCAATGCGGGTTGAGCGTCAGGAACCCCGCCAGCGCCAGCCGCAGCCGGGCAGGAATGGCCCCGAGTGCGGGCAGGTGCAGCACGCCGTCCGATCCCGGCATCCGCTCCGGCCGGACCGGGCCGTTCGCCTCGTCCGCCGGAACGTCCGGATGCCCGACGACGAACCGCCGCGCGGCCCCCTCAGAGCCCCAGGTGCCGTCCGTTCCGATGATCTCACCACGCCATGCCATCCGGGCGAGATAGGCGGCATGGCGTCCGGGGTCAACGTTGGCGCGGCGAGGCTCAGCCCGCCGCGGCCACGCCCCGCACCGGCGATTTGGTCAATGCGACATGGGCATCGTATTGCGACAGGAAGACCTCTCCGGTCAGCTCGTCCAGGAAATGCGACCGCTTCAGCCGGTCCATCACCGGGCCCTTCACCTCGGACATGTGCAGCTTGATCCGCATCTCGCCGAGCCGCGTGTTGATCGCCTCAAGGCTTTCCAGCGCCGAGGTGTCGATCTCGTTCACCGCCGAACACATCAGCACCACGTGCCGGATCGGCTGGTCGCAGGCGAGCCGGTCATAGATCAGGTCCTGCAGGTAATGCGCGTTGGCGAAATAGAGGCTTTCGTCGATGCGGATGGTCAGAAGCTCGGGATGGGTCAGCACCGTGTGGCGGTTGATGTTGCGGAAATGCTGGGTGCCCGGCACCAGCCCGACCTCGGCCACATGCGGCTTGGACGTGCGATAGAGGAACAGACCGATCGACAGCAGCACACCGGCCGACACCCCGACCTCGACCCCCACGGCCAGCGTCAGCAGGATCGTCGCGGCCACGGCGGCAAAGTCCACGCGGTTGTAGCCCCAGGTCCGCTTGAGAATCGAGAAATCGACAAGGCTCAGCACCGCCACGATGATGGTCGCCGCCAGCACGGCCTTGGGCAGCAGGTAAAGCAGCGGGGTCAACAGCATCGCGGCCAGCAGGATGCCGACAGCGGTGAAGGCTCCGGCGGCGGGCGTTTCGGCGCCGGCGTCAAAGTTCACGACCGACCGGGCAAAGCCCCCCGTCACCGGATAGCCCCCCGTCAGCGCCGCCGCGATGTTCGAGGTGCCAAGCCCGATAAGTTCCTGATCCGGCACGATCCGTTGGCGTTTCTTGGCCGCAAGCGTCTGCGCCACGGACACGGATTCGACGAAGCCGATGATCGAAATCAGCAGGGCAGAGACAAAGATCTGGCCCCAGAGATCCATGGAAAAGCTGGGCAGCGTCAGCGGCGGAAGGCCCATGGGCACGTCCCCGACGATCGCCACGCCCTTGGTGTCGAGGCCAAAGATCCAGACGGTCAGGATCGACACCGCAACGGCCGCGACCGGCCCGGCCTTGGCCAGCAGATCAGCCGTGCGCGGCTTCAGCCCGAAGGAGGCCAGAAGCGGCTTCAAGCCCTTACGCACCCAGAAGAGAAAGGCGATCGTGGCCGCGCCGATGATCAGTGTGATCACGTTCGTGTCGGGCAGGTTCGAGACGAGGTTCGTGACCAGCTCCAGCAGGTTGTGCCCGCCGGCCGAGACACCAAAGATATGTTTCAGCTGCGAGGTCGCGATCAGGATGCCAGAGGCCGTGATGAACCCCGCGATGACGGGATGCGACAGAAAATTCGCAAGAAAACCAAGGCGGAAGATCCCCATGACCGTCAGCATCAGGCCCGACACGAAGGCCAGCGTGATGGCCGCAGCGATATATTCCGGCGTGCCCTGAGCCGCCAGGTTGCCCGCCGCCGCCGCCGTCATCAGCGACACGACCGCCACGGGCCCCACGGCCAGCGCGCGGCTTGTGCCGAAGATCGCATAGGCCACCAGCGGCAGGATCGAGGCATATAGCCCCATTTCCGGCGGCAGGCCCGCCAGAAGCGCATAGGCCAGGGATTGCGGGATCAGCATGATGGTCACGATCACGGCCGCCACCAGGTCCGAGGTCAGGACATCCCGGTCATAGGTCTTGGACCACTCCAGGATCGGGAGATAGCGTCTGATTTTCAGTTGGCTGCGGCTTGGGCGTGACACGGGGGGTGTTCCTTAGAAGGGACTCGGCTTGCATACATATAAGATATATTGAATATGTATTGCAACCCCGGATGGCGCCTTGTGACGTCGGGGCGTGGATGGGGGGCTTCGCCCCCGGCCTGCGGCCTCCCCCAAGGTATTTTGGACCAGAAGAAGATCAGGTGCGGGGGTGGGGTCTGAAAGAAGGCGCGCGTGTGAGCGAAGCCAGGGCGCGTGCCGTGTCTTCCGCCATTGGTTTCAGTGTCTTGGGCCTGAAGTTCTGGCCGAGTGGGCCTAGTGTGCTTCGGCCCAGGTGTGACCAGATCCGGCATCGACCACCAGCGGCACGTCGATCTTCACGGCCGGGGCGGCGGCGGTTTCCATGACCTTGCGCGCGACCTCGGTGAGGTCGTCAACCGCGGCCTCGTCCACTTCGAAGATCAGTTCGTCGTGGACCTGCAGAAGCATCTTGGCGGGCAGCTTTTCGATCGCTTCGGGCATCCGGATCATGGCGCGGCGGATGATGTCGGCGGCGGTGCCCTGGATCGGGGCGTTGATCGCGGCGCGGCGGGCGAACCCGGCGCGCGGCCCCTTGGCGGCGATTTCCGGGGTGTGGATGCGACGGCCGAAAAGCGTTTGAACGTAACCGTTTGCCTTGCCGAATTCGGTCGTCGCATCCATGTAGTCGCGAATGCCGGGGAAGCGTTCGAAGTAGCTGTCGATGAAGCCCTGCGCCTCGGCCCGCGGGATGCGCAGGTTGCGGGCGAGGCCGAAGCCCGAGATGCCGTAGATCACGCCGAAGTTGATCGCCTTGGCCTGGCGGCGGATTTCCGGGGTCATGTCCTCCATCGGGACGTTGAACATCTCGGATGCCGTGGCGGCGTGGATGTCCTGACCTTCCGCGAAGGCCTCTTTCAGCGCGGGGATGTCCGCGATATGGGCGAGGATGCGCAATTCGATCTGGGAATAGTCAAGCGAAACCAGTCGCTTGCCGTCGTCGGCGATGAAGGCTTCGCGGATGCGGCGGCCCTCTTCGGTGCGGACGGGGATGTTCTGCAGGTTCGGGTCGGTCGAGGCCAGACGCCCGGTGTTGGCGCCGGTCTGGACGTAGGAGGTGTGGACGCGGCCGGTTTCGGGGTTGATGTGCTCCTGCAGGCTGTCGGTGTAGGTCGATTTCAGTTTCGACAATTGCCGCCAGTCCAGAACGCGACCGGGCAATTCGTGTTCCGTTGCAAGGTCTTCCAGGACATCGGCACCGGTGGCATAGGCGCCGGTCTTGCCCTTCTTGCCGCCCTCCATCCCCATCTTGTCGAACAGGATTTCGCCCAGCTGTTTCGGCGATCCGACGTTGAAATTCTCGCCCGCAAGCTCGTGAATTTCGGCCTCCAGCCCGGCCATTTTCTGGGCGAAGGCATTGGACATGCGGGATAAAACGTCGCGGTCAACCTTGATGCCGTGCATTTCCATCTGCGCCAGGACGGGCGAGAGGGGGCGTTCGAGGGTCTCGTAGACCGTCGTGACCTTCTTGGCGTGCAGTTGCGGCTTCAAGACCTTCCACAGGCGCAGCGTGATATCGGCGTCCTCGGCAGCATAAGCGGTGGCCTTGTCGAGCGGCACTTTGTCGAAGGTAATCATCGACTTGCCGGATCCGAGCAGATCCTTGATCGGGATAGGCTGGTGATCGAGATAGCGGTCGGACAGCGCATCCATGCCATGCTGGTGCAGCCCGGCGTTCAGCGCGTAGGAGAGCAGCATCGTGTCGTCGATCGGGGCGACGGTAACTCCGTACCTCTTGAGGATCTTGGCGTCGTATTTCATGTTCTGGCCGATCTTGAGGATCGACGGATCCTCGAAGACAGGCTTGAGCATGTCCAGCGCCTCGGCCTCGGCCATCTGCCCTTCGGCCAGGCTGTCAGAGGCGAAAAGTCCTTCGCCTTCAGAGGCTTTGTGGTTCAGCGGCACATAACACGCCTGCCCGGGGTCGGTGGCGAGGCAGATGCCGACAAGATCCACCCGCATCTCGTCCAGCCCGGTCGTTTCGGTGTCGACGGCGACGTAGCCGCGTTCGTAGATGCGGTCGATCCAGACTTGCAAGGCCTTGGCATCGCTGACCATTTCATACTTCGAGGTGTCGATTTCCGGCATCTCGACCGTCTCGGGCGCATCTTCGCCGCCCTGGGTGTTGACCTCGGGCAGGGCCGGGGCGTCGACCCCCATCTGGTCGGCGATGCGCTTGGTGAGGGTGCGGAATTCCATTTCGTTGAGGAAATTCAAAAGGGTATCCGCGTCCGGATCCTTCACCTCAAGATCATCCAGCGTGAAATCCAGCGGGGTGTCGCAATCCAGCTGCACCAGCTTCTTGGACAGTTCGATCTGGGCGCGGTTGTCGATCAGGGTCTGGCGGCGCTTGGGCTGCTTGATCTCTTCGGCGCGGTCGAGGAGTTCCTCCAACGTGCCGTATTCATTGATCAAAAGCGCCGCGGTCTTGATCCCGATGCCCGGTGCGCCCGGCACGTTGTCGACCGAATCCCCGGCCAGCGCCTGCACGTCGACCACGCGGTCGGGACCTACGCCGAACTTGGCCTCAACCCCTTCGACGTCGATGCGGAGGTTCTTCATCGCGTCGAGCATTTCCACGCCGCCGCCCACCAACTGCATGAGATCCTTGTCAGAACTGATGATCGTCACGCGCCCACCGGCCTCGCGCGCCTGGCACGACAGGGTGGCGATGATGTCGTCGGCCTCAAAGCCCTCAAGTTCCTTGCAGGCGATGTTGAAGGCCTCGGTCGCGCGGCGGGTCAGGGGGATCTGCGGGCGCAGATCCTCGGGCATGGCTTCGCGGTTGGCCTTGTACAAGTCATAGAGATCATTGCGGAAAGTGTGGCTGCCCTTGTCGAAGATCACGGCGACATGGGTGGGCGCATCGGGGCCGGTGTTTCCTTCGACATAGCGGTGCAGCATGTTGCAAAAGCCCGACACGGCGCCCACGGGCAGCCTGTCGGATTTCCGCGTCAGCGGCGGAAGTGCATGATAAGCCCGGAAAATAAAGGCCGACCCGTCGATCAGGTGCAGGTGACAGCCTTTGCCGAATTGCTGGGTCATGGGGGCCTCCGTTCCGCGTTGCGGAGGTTGTGCCATGATCCGCAGGACGGGGCCAGAGGCATTCGGCAGGCCCTTGAAAACAAGGAGAAACGCGGGATGGATCAGTTTTGCTAATGAGAACCCGTTTCAATAAGCAGGACTGATTTCGCGATGCCGGGTCAACGCGATTTTTGCGAAACTTCACTCAAAAGGTAAACTGCTACTATCGCCGGGCGCACCCTGCGCCGCACATATACTTTCGTATAGAAAGTGCGCATTCAGGATCAGATTTCATGCCGAAGAAAGATTTCACGACCACCGGCAAGGGTGGTGGCAAAGGCGGTGGTAAGAACAACGATGGTGGCTCGGACGGGGGTGGCGGTGGCGATACCGGATCGACCACGGAAACCTTCCGCGGCGGTCGCGGTGGGGACACCTATGTCTATGACGGATCCCGCTACGATTACGACATCACGACCGATGGCAATGGCAACTGGACGGTCATCGACCTGAACCCCGATGATGGCGACACCGGCACCGATTACTTCACCAAGTGGGAGTCGTTCGAGTTCAACGATTTCACCGTGTCGCTCAGAAACATCTATCCCGCTTACCTGACCGGTCCGGACAGCCTGCGCCTGACCCTGGGCGAGAGCGTGGAATTCACCCTGACCGCGACGGACGGTGACGGCGTGGATCAGTATGGCGAGATCAGGCCCTGGTCGCCCGGTGGGCCGATCCGGTTGGGGTCGATGACCTTTGTGGAGGACCGGTTCTGGAACGGCCCCGACGGCGGCACGATCGAGGCGACCTATGTTTTCGACAGCGGCGACATCATCTTCTACCACGAGGACGAAGCGGCCGCCCTGGCGGAAGGCGAAATCTTCTACGACACCCGCAGCTTCATCTATGGGCAGGTGCACGAGATCACCTTTGAAATCGTCGGGGTGAACGACCTGCCCGTCCTAACCGAACAGTGGTGGGACATCTTCGCCTTCCACAACGGCGCGAATGCTGTGCTTGACCTGGCGCCCGCCGGATCGGACGTGGACAGCGACGACACCGGCGCCAGCCTGACCTATGAAGTCGTCAGTGTGACCGAAGGATTCCAGGTGCGGATCGAGGGGACGACCCTGATCCTTGAGGGCGGGCCGGATCAGGCGATCCTTGACAGTGACGAGTCGGTTGAAGGTGCGGTCGAAATCCGCGCCCGCGATCGTCATGGCGCCTATGCCGAGGACACGATCATCGTGGATCTGTCCGTGACGGGCAGCGGTCAGCCGATTTCCCCGGTGATGCAGCCTGACGGCACGGTCGATCTGGCCGCGCTGGGGGTTGTCGCGGGCGAGGGGCTGTTTTTCGACATTGCGGATGGCTACGACGACGACCCGGCGCTTCTGGCGCTGCTGTCGGGCACCGATGGCGATGACCTGTGGCAGGTCACGGCGGCGCGCATGGGAAACATCATGCCGAACCCCGAGTATTACGATTTCTACGAGGACAATAACGGCCCGCTGACCAACTACGAGTCACTTCCCGTGTCGCTGGGCGACGGCAATGACCTGGCCGTGCTGCGGCTTGAAAGCGACAGCCTTGCCTCGATGGAGATGGTGTCGGTCGCGACGGACGGGGGCGATGACATCGTGCATGTGACCTTTGACGCCAATGTCTCGTTCTCGACCGGGTCGATCAATACCGGGATGGGCAGCGACCAGGTTTACCTGCGGATGGGCAGCAGCTTTGAAAACCTCTGGGCCGGGTCGATCAACACCGGGTCGGGCCATGACTATGTCGATGTGCACCTGTGGGACAGCGACACCACCAACGGGCCGGACGGGTTCGCGGTGTTCAACGGCGGCGTGAGCCTGGGCAGCGGCAATGACCACCTGCGGATCGTGATCGAGGGGACGGAGGCCCTGTCTTCGGCCGGGGTCGGTCTGGCGATCGACGGCGGCGCGGGGGATGATTTCATCTTCTTCGACAATTCGGCCGTGACGCTGCGCGAGGATGCCATCGGGTACAAGGGTGGCTACGACGGAGAGATCAACCTGGGCACCGGCAACGATCACCTTGTGATGAACCTGTCGCTGGCGGACGGCTGGACCAACGAGCTTGAGATCGACGGCGGATTTACCCGGGATGACGTGGACTATGACGTGGTCGAACTGCTGCACCTGACGGCGGCGGATGATTTCACCGTGACGCGCGTCAACGACTGGACGGTCGAGCTGCAGCACATGAAGCAGATCATCAGCTTCACCAATGTCGACGAGGTGACGCTGGGCGACGGCACGAGCCTGTTCGGCTATCTCTGAGCCCAATTGAAACGCAAAGGCCCCGCCCCGGGTGATCCGGGACGGGGCCTTTTTTCCGGGCGCATCCTGCCCGATTATTCGATGATCACCGGGGCCTTGGGCGCATCGTCATAGTCCGGCGCGCGCAGCAGCATCGCGCCAAGCGCCACAAGCACATAGGCCACGAGGTTGTAGATCATCGAGGTCGACATCGCGTCGACGAATGCCGCGTCCCGGGTCGCGCCGGCGGCCATCGACCCGCTGAGGGTCGAGAAGAAGATCTGGCTGACCACGGCGATGCCAAGCGCGCCGCCGGCCTGCTGGATCGCCTGCAAGGCGCCCGACCCGGCCCCGGCGTCCTGCGGCGGCACGCCCGCCAGGATCGTCTGGAACAGCGGCGCGATCGAGGTGGCCAGGCCCAGCCCGCCGATGAAGAGCGGCAGGAAGAAATCCCAGTGATCGACGGACTGGTCGACCCCCAGCACCACGGTGCGCAGGGCGTAGATCGCGACGAACAGCACGGCGACGCCGACGATGATCCGTTGCTTCTGCCAGCGCGCCCCCAGCTTGCCCGACACCACCGAGGCGATCAGGATGCCAAGCGGGAAGGGCACGGTCGTCAGGCCCGAGGTCAGCGGGTCAAAGCCGAAGCCCTGCTGCAGGAACAGCGCGAGCACCAGGAACAGCGCGGGCATGGCCGAGAAGTAGACCATCGACATCGCCCCGCCGAGCGCGAAGTTCCACGCCTTGAGAAGCGAGATCGGCATGACCTGCGCCTGTCCGCGCCGGTTCTGCCGCGCCTCCCACAGCACGAAGCCCACGAACAGCGGTGCCGAGGCGATCATGAGCGCAAAGCACCACCAGGGCCAGCCAAGCGCGCGGCCTTCGACCAGCGGGAAGATCAGCGCCAGCATGGCCGCCGCGATGAAGGCGATGCCGCCCCAGTCGTTGCGCAGGCTGCGGTCGCCCGGCAGGTCGGGGATCAGCCGCGAGGCCGCCACCAGCGCGAACAGGCCGATCGGCAGGTTGATCAGGAAGATCGGGCGCCAGCCCAGCCCCCAGAGGTCCGCATTGATCAGCGCCCCGCCCAGGATCGGCCCGGTGACCGAGGCCAGCCCCGCCGTCAGACCGAACAGCGCGAAGGCCCCGCCCCGTGCGCGGGGCGGAAAGAGGTTCTGCGCGATGGCCATGACCTGCGGCATCATCACCGCCCCGGCCGCGCCCTGAATCACCCGGGCCGCCACCAGAAATTCGATCGACGGTGCCACCCCGCACAGCGCCGAGGCGCCGGTAAAGGCCGCGACCCCGTAAAGGAACAGCCGCTTGCGCCCGACGATGTCGCCGTACCGCCCCATGGGCAGCAGGCCAAGCGCGAAGACCAGGATATAGCCCGCCACGACCCATTCGATCTGGCTTTCGGTCGCGCCGAGGCCCGATTGCAACGAGGGCAGGGCGACGTTCACGATGGTCACGTCGATCAGGTTCATGAACTGCGCGATCAGGATCGTCAGGAAGGCCGCCCACCTGGTGCGGTTGTCGATCGTGTCGTGAATCGGGGCGATATCGGGGGGCATGTCCTGCGGATCGGCAAGGGCGGTCATGAGAAGTGTCCTTTCAGGCGGTCGACCGGGCCGGAGGCAAAGAGCTTCAGCACTTCGGTCGCGTGATGGGGGAAATCGAGATTGCAGTGTTCCGGAGACCCGAGCGACAGGATCGACCAGATGAAGACCCGGGCCGAGGTCGGCGGATCGAGCGAGGGCCGGAGGCTGCCGTCGTCAACGCCCTTGGCGATCAGTTCGGTGATCTTGCCGTGCCAGAAAGCCTTCATCGGCAGCATGTGCCGGGCGATCCCGGGATCGTTGGGGGCACGGCGGGTCAGGGTCGCCATGATCGGATGGATGTCGGGGTGTTCCAGCCGGACCTGCCGGAAATCGGCCAGCTCCTGCGCCAGTTCCTCGAGCCCCGACATGCCGGTGCGGCTGGTCAGGTTGCGGCGGGCGCGGAAATCCTCGACCAGTGACTGGGCCACCAGGGCGATCAGCCCGTCCTTGCCGCCGACATGGTAATCAAGCGTCGCGACGTTGATGCCACAGCGATCCGCCACGGCGCGCATCCGCAGCCCTTCGAACCCCTTTTCCAGAAGCTCGGCGCGTGCGGCCTGCGCGATCTCGGCCTTGCGGCGTGCGGCGGTGGGGCTGTCGGTATCGGTGGATGTCATGGTGCGTCCTTCCATCAATCATTTGATTGAAAAATCAGGACGGATCAAGACGGGGTTTTCTGCAGCTGCGAAAACGTCTCTGTGCAGAATTGCAGAGGTGGGCAGAAACGTGGGCGTGGGCGGAGGGCCCGGCGCGGATCAGGCCGCGTCAGAGCCCTTCATCACGTACTTCGCGTCGCAATAGCCGCATTCGACAAAGTTCGTCTCTTCGGGGATGTGCAGCCAGACGCGGGGATGACCCAGGGCGCCTTCGCCGCCGTCACAGGCCACCTTGCGGCTGTCAACGATCTTGGTCTCGGGCGCATCGATGCTCATGTGGCGATCCTTTTCAGGGGCTGTCTGCTGCGCGGCAATATGGGCGAAAGCGGTCGGACGGGCAAGAGACGGCATGGCGGTTTGTCGGGCGCCCGGTGTCGCAGGCCGCGCCCCTCAGGCCCGCACCGCGCGCGCCTGGTAGCAGTTGTTGCGCGACGACCGGATGTCGGCAAAGGCCACGTCCGCCCGGGCCAGGATGGCGGTGATCGTCGCCGAAAGCTGATCCGCCGGAACGGTCGCGCCGGTGCCATAGGCGATGCGTTCGGTGGGGTGGTAGCCCTTGACCAGAAAGCTGTCGCGCCCCTTCAGCACCGGCGGCAGGCTGTCCGGCGCGGCCTGCCACGCGGCGCAGTCATCGCCGCACAGGAAGATCGGCCCGCATTCGGCATAGGGGTGCAGTGTCGCAAAGGGCCGATGGGCCAGGATCAGCGTCCCGGCCCCTTCGGGAATATCGCACAGGCAATGGCGGCAGGGGTTGCCGGTGCCCTGCGCCACCGCCCGTTCGGCGGGCTGGCCATTGGCGTCGGGCGCGCCCTGTCGCAGAGACCGGACAAGATCGGTGGCAAGCGGGAGGATGCGGAAGGTCATGGGGGGCTCCTGTTGGTTGGCCTTCGTCATGCCGCACGAAGGGGGCCGCGCGCGACCCGAAGCCTGCGCATTCGTCCCGGGCCGATCCCCGGCGTCCGGCGGAAACAGACACGCCCCTGCACGATGGGCTCTTGCCAGACCCGCGCCCCTCGGTCACTGACGGGGCATGGACCGCACGACCTCTCCGTTCGGGCTGATCGCCCTGCTTCTGCTGGCCGGCATGACCGCGGCGGGCCAGTTCGCCAAGATCTCGGTCATCTTCCCCGAACTGGCGCTGACCTATCCCGAGGCCGGCGCATCGCTCGGGTTCCTGGTGTCGATCATCAGCCTCACGGGCGTGCTGACCGGGCTGGTCGCCGGCATGATGGTGGCGCGGATCGGCCTGCGGCGGGTCGTCGTCGGAGGCCTGCTGCTGGGCGCGGCCCTGTCGGCGGTGCAGGCGCTCATGCCGCCCCTGCCGGTGATGCTGATGACCCGCGCGCTTGAAGGCCTGAGCCATATCGCGCTGGTCGTTGCGATCCCGACCCTGATCGCGCAGCTGTCGGCCGACCGGCACAGGCCCTACACGATGACGCTCTGGGGCAGCTATTTCGGCGTGACCTTCGCACTGGTCGCCTGGGCGGGCGCGCCGCTGGCCCGCAGCCACGGGCCCGGCATCCTGTTCCTGATCCACGCAGGCGTGATGGTGGTGCTGGCGGGGGTGCTGGCCCTGGCCCTGCCGCGCGGCGTCGTGGCGCGTCGTCAGGACCCGTTGCCCGGGGTGCGGCAGATCCTGGCGAACCATCCCCGCATCTATGCCTCACCGCGCATCGCGGCACCGGCGTTGGGCTGGCTGTTCTATACGCTGACCTTCGTGGCGCTGCTGACGGTGCTGCCGCCCTACCTGCCCGACGCCACCCGCGCCACGCTCAGCTTCTGGATGCCGATCGCGGGCATCATCGTATCGCTGACCCTGGGCGCGCAGCTGCTGCGCCGGATGCCGGCGGTGACCATCGTGCTGATCGGGCTGGCCGCTGCGGCGGTGTCGGTCGTGCTGATGTGGCTGATGCCGGGGGCCTTCCTGCCGCCGGTGCTGCTGTTCGGATCGCTCGGGCTGGTGCAGGGGGCGAGCTTTACCGCCATCCCGCAGCTGAACCCCGATCCGGCCGACCAGGCGCTGGCCAATGGCGCGCTGGCGCAGATGGGAAACCTGGGTAACCTGCTGGGCACGCCGGTGCTTCTGGCGATGGTCACGCCCATGGGCTTCGACGGGGCGATCCTGTTCGCCCTGATCGCCTATGCCGGCTGCGCGGCGGTCCACCTGCACGCGGCGGCGCGCCGGGCGCGGGGGTAGCGGGCGGCCCGCCCTTCGCTGCCCCCCCTCCCTGGCCCTCCCCCTGAAGGGGGAGGGGAACACGTTGCGCGGGGGGCGCCGGGGTGCCGTCCCGCACCGCGCCCCGCCACAAAGCAAAGGAAAAGGGCGCACCCGCAGGTCCGCCCTTCTTCTGGTCCGAAATACCTCGGGGGTGCGGGGGCAGCGCCCCCGTGTCTGTCCCCGGCCTCCGCCCTCAGACGCTCATGCAGACATACTTCATCTCGAGGTAATCCTCGATCCCGTGGTGCGACCCCTCGCGACCCAGGCCCGACTGCTTGACGCCGCCGAACGGCGCGACCTCGGTCGAGATGATGCCGGTGTTCACGCCGACGATGCCATACTCCAGCGCCTCGGCCACCTTGTACACGCGGCTCAGGTCCTTGGCGTAGAAGTAGGACGCCAGCCCGAAGATCGTGTCGTTGGCCATGGCGATCACGTCGTCCTCGTCCTCGAACTTGAACAGCGGCGCCAGCGGGCCGAAGGTTTCGTCCTGCGCGACCTGCATGTCCTGCGTGACGCCGGTCAGGATGGTCGGCGGCAGGTAATGCCCCGCGCCCTCCATCGGCTGGCCGTCGCCCAGGATGACCGTCGCGCCCTTCGAGGTCGCGTCCTTCAGATGCTCCTGCACCTTGTCGATGGCGTCGGCGTTGATCAGCGGACCAAGGTCCGTGCCGTCCTTCAGACCGTCGCCGACCTTCATCTTCTCGACCTTGGCCTTCAGGCGCTTGGCAAATTCGTCATAGACGCCCGCCTGCACGTAGATCCGGTTGGCACAGACGCAGGTCTGGCCGTTGTTGCGGAACTTGCACATGATGGCCCCGTCGACGGCGGCATCCAGATCGGCGTCGTCGAAGACGATGAAGGGCGCATTGCCGCCCAGCTCCATCGAGCATTTCATGACCTGGTCGGCCGCCTGGCGCAGCAGGATGCGCCCCACCTCGGTCGAGCCGGTGAAGGTCAGCTTGCGCACCTTGGGGTTCTCGCAGAACTCCTTGCCCGCGTCCGACGACCGCGAGGACGTCACGATGGAGAAGACCCCCTTCGGGATCCCCGCGCGTTCGGCCAGCACGCCCATGACCAGCGCCGACAGCGGCGTTTCCTTGGCCGGACGGCCCACGAAGGAACAGCCCGCGGCCAGCGCCGGGGCGGCCTTGCGGGTGATCATGGCGTTCGGAAAGTTCCACGGGGTGATCGACGCGGCCACGCCAATGGGCTGCTTCAGCACCATGATCCGCTTGTCGCGCTGGTGGCCGGGGATCATCTCGCCATAGATCCGCTTGGCCTCTTCGCCGAAGAACTCGATGAAGGACGCGCCATAGGCGATCTCGCCCTTGGCCTCGGCCAGCGGCTTGCCCTGTTCGGCGGTCAGGATGGTGCCCAGGTCGTCCTGGTGTTCCATCATCAGGTCGAACCACTTGCGCAGGACGGCGGCGCGTTCCTTGCCGGTCCACTTGGCCCAGTCCTTCTGCGCCTCATGGGCCTTGTCGATCGCCATGGCGATCTGCGCGCGGCTCAGGTCGGCGACCCGGGCGATGACGTCGCCCCGTGCCGGGTTGGTGACGTCGAAGGTGCCCTCGTCGCCCTCGACCCACTCACCGGCAAGATAGGCGGCCTCGACCAGCAGGGTCGGGTCCTTGAGCAGAGATTTCAGATCGGTGGATTGGTCCAGCATGTCAGCCTCCCTAGGTTTGCGACATCTTGCGCCATGTTGGATCACTTAGCGCCGCACAAGTCCAGTGCCAGCCCGTCAGCCAAAGCGCGCCGCCCATGTCGGAAACGGATCGCCCGGCGCGGCGGTGGCGGCATGGACGCCGCGCGCAATGGCCCGCGCCATGCAGGTCGCCGCCGCATGGCCCAAAAGCAGCGTGTCGGCGACCGGATCGGCCAGCGGCCGCGCACCGGTCGCGGCGGCGAAGATCAGGTCGCCATCCATTGGCGTATGGCTGGGCACCAGCGCCCGGGCAAAGCCGTCATGCGCCGCCGTGGCCAGCCGGGTGCATTGCGCCTGGGTCAGCGCGGCGTCGGTGGCGATGATGCCTATGGTCGTGTTGCGATGCGAGCCCAGCTTGGTCACCGGCAGATGCGGGTCGGGATAGCGCCGCGCCGCCCCCAGCCCGCCGAATTCCGCCCCGACCTCGAACGGCGCGGCCCAGAACTCCGGCCCGTCGCCGACGATGGCCGAGCCAAGCGCATTGACCGCCACCAGCGCCCCCACGGTCACGCCCGAGGGCAGCACGACCGAGGCCGACCCCAGCCCGCCCTTGAGCTGCGCCGTCACCGCCCCGGTGCCTGCACCTGTGGTGCCAAGGGTAAAGTCCACCCCCGCCGCGTCCAGCGCTGCGCGCCCCAGCCGCTTATAGGGGTTCTCGGTCCAGGCCTTGTCGCCACCGTTGAGCAGATCGAACAGGATCGCGCCCGGCACGATCGGCACGGTCATCCCGCCCACGTCAAAGCCGCGCCCCATCTCGCGCAGCCCGTCCGCCACGCCCGAGGCCGCGTCGAGCCCGAAGGCCGACCCGCCCGACAGCACCAGCGCATCGACCTGTTCGACCGTCTTGTCGGGGGCCAGCAGATCGGTTTCGCGTGTGCCGGGCGCGCCACCCATGACATGCACGCCGGCGGTGAAGGGCACATCACCCAGCAGCACGCTGACGCCGGTCTTCACACCCGCATCCGAGGCATGTCCCACCACAAGGCCGGGGACATCGGTGATGAGGTTGCGCGCGCCAGGTTCCATCTGATGTCCCTTCATCTTGCCTGAAATACTCCGGGGGGGCGGCCCATGCCCGCATGGGTCGGCAGGGGGCAGCGCCCCCGGCCCGGTCGCCCGACCATTCCCGCCCGGGGGCGGAAGCGCAACCGGATTCCGCGCAGCCCCGGGACCGCAGGCCCCTACAGCCGGATCACGTAATCCTTGCGCACGGTTTCAACGACCTGCCAGGTGCCGCGCCAGCCCGGCCGCACGATGAAACTGTCGCCCGCGCGGTAGGTCACGGGCGCGCCGTCTTCCGGGGTCACCACCAGCACGCCCGCATGGATGTAGCAATATTCCCATTCGTCGTAGACCGCGCGCCAGGTGCCCGGCGTGCTTTCCCAGATGCCGCAATAAAGGCCATCGCGATCCTCGAGGTTCCAGGTGGTGAAGACCGGGTCGCCCGCGATCAGGCGGTCGGGCGCCGGGCGGTCGGTTTCGGGGGCGACGGTGGGGGCGACAGGTTGCATGAGGGTCATGGGGGCTCCGGGGTGATGATGCGCCATCAGGCCCCGAAGCCGGGGGCCGTGTAAAGCCGCCTCAGTTCCCGAAGCGCGACAGCTCGCGATAGTCGATCTGTTTCAGCAGATCCAGCATCTGCTCGACCTCGCCGCCCTCGGCCTTCACCAGGATGCGGTTGTCGATCAGGCCCTGCACGGTGCCGTCCTGCACCGCGAATTTCTCGCGGCCCACGCGTTCGACCTTCATGCCCATGGCGGCGGCATTGCCGATCATCGCGCCCATGGCACCGACCATCGGGTTGTCGGCCAGGATCGACAGGGTAAAGCTTTCGCCATCCCCGGAATATTCGGCCTCGGCCCCGACACCGCCGCCCATCATCCCGAGCGAGGCGTTGATCTCGGAGTTGATCTCGCGCGTCCAGCCCTCGGGCGCGGCGGGCAGGAAGCCCGACAGCACGTCGGTCTTCATGGTCAGCATCAGTTGCCGGGCATAGTCCAGCTCTTCCAGGGCGTATTGCAGATCGCCGTCCTGATAGGCGGACAGCGCGCTTTTCAGCGTGTCTTCGACGTCATCGGCCTGGGCGGCAAGGCCCGCGGCGCTGAAGGCTATCGTCAGGGCGGCAATGGTCTTTTTCATCAATAGTCTCCTCAGGTCCCCGCAATGTCCGGGGCTATGCGGTGCAGCCTGCCGCAGCCCGCGCCCGCCCGCAAGGTGGGGGAAACATGACCCCGCTCGCGCGCCTTTTCCGGTGACGACATCATTAAAATGACGTTAAGTGACCCCCATATGCTGAGAAAGTGATTTGGAACGGAGCCCCAGAGATGTCCGATTTTGACGCGCAGGTCCGCGAAAGCCAGGAACAGGTCGCGAAAGCGCAGTCCAAGATTGCCGAACTGACCAGCCGGATCGAAACGGCGCGGCAGAAGATGGAGACCGGCACGGATGTCACCATCGACATCGAGAATGCCTCGCTCGAGGATGTGCATTCCCATACCGAGGTGATGAACGCCAACATCGCCGAGCTCATCATGGGTCTGGACGACGTGACCGCCGCCTTTTCCAAGGATTTCGACGAGATGCGGTCAAAGACAGGCTGGGAAAGCTTTGTCGGCATCTTTTCCGGCGCCAAGTCGGATTCGATGCGGCAGGAACGCATCCGCACCGCCTCGATCGATGACAAGCTGCAGGACCTGATCGCCAAGTCCGACGTGATCACCAAGCTGCTGGAAGGCCAGCTGGCCGTGCTGAACGACCAGAAAGAGAAGGTCGAGGTCAACCTGACCGCCACGCTCGACGATCGCGAGATGACGGTGCAGGAACTGGAAGACACCCGCGCCAAGATCCTGGCGATGGATCCCAGGATCATCGAGCTGGAAAACAGGATCAGCGTCGAACAGGACGCCGCCGCGCGCACCAAGCTTGAGACCGAGCTGGCGGATCTGAACAAGGAATACAACGCGCTGGTTCAGGACGAACAGGTCAAGCTGGCCAAGTCCCAGACGCTGGAACGCTATATCGAGAAGGGCAAGTCCTGGGTCGACAGCCTGCAGAACCAGGCGGCGACGCAGATGGTGCTGATCAACAAGCTGAAGACCGACACGCAGCAGCGGGTGGTGCTCTATGATGCGCTGACCAAGTCGCTGAAGACCGCGCAGCAGCAGGACGTGGCCCACAAGATCAACGAGATCGGGACCGAAACGGACAAGCAGGCACAGCAGGCCATGGCCCAGATCGGCGCGGCCACCAATGCCCGGATGGCCGACATGCTGGAGGCGCACGAGGACCACATGGTCTTTGCCCGCAAGGTGCTGGAAGAAAAGGCCAAGGCCGACGAACGGTTCGCCCGACGGTTCCAGAAGATCGTCGAGAAGCACGACAAGAACCTCTACGGATAACAGGTTGCGCTGCAATCTGCGCCCGGCAGCGGTTGCATCGCAACCGCGAGAGGGCTGGCGATGCGCCCTTAGTCATTGGAACAAAGCGCCATGACCCAAACTCTCCGAACTTTTCACGTCAGAGGACGGCGGTCGTCCGCGGGCGGGGGCGAAGCGCCCGCCCAGGGGGGCGGACGGGCGCTGTCCGGGTCGCCTTGCGCCCCGGACCGGGTCTGCCTGTCAAAGGACGCCGCCCGTGGTTGACGCCCCCACCCACGATCACGTCGGCCTGACCGACACCTATGCGTCGCGCCGGTATTTCCGCAAGTTCGAAGGGATCATGGCCCATCTCGCCCGTGTCGCGGGCATGATGGAGGCCGAAAAGACCCTGTCGCGTCGCGAGACCGAGGTGCTGACCCGCCACCTGACTGCGCTGACCGTGACCTTCCGCGCGCTCAGCATGAAATACCTGCTGACCGGACGCGATACCGGGCGGTTCTTTGGCTCGCTTACCATCGACAACCACGAAAGCGGCTTTCCCACGGCGCAGGAGCTGATGGTGATGGCCAACGACGCGCAACAGGCTGAAAGACACCTGCGCGAGATGGCCTCGGCCGACGAAATGAAGCGCGACATGCTGGGTCAGATCATCGGCGATCTGGAAATTCCGACACGTCTGCAATTCGCGATGTCGCAGCGGCTGTACTACGAGGAACTGAAGCGCGGGGGCCTGTTCTGGCCGCGCAATGACCCCGAAGCGATCTGGCTGGGCGACATCGACACGAAGCGTCGCAAGTACCTGCTGCACTGGTCGGTCTATGACAGCCAGCTGAACCTGCCGGTCCTCTACCTGATGGAGCTGGAGGATACCGATCCGACGGCGCTGCCCCGCGATGAACGCCGCTGGCCCGAGGTGCAGGCGCATCTGATAGCGCAAAGTCTGGGTGGCCTGAAGCTTCTGACAATTGCGAAGGGCTTTGACGAGGACTTTGACGAGCTGCACCCCAAGCGCCTGCGCCGGTTCCACATCGGGCCGATGTATTCGCACGCCTACACCCGCCAGTCCGGCCCGATCCGCGACGTGCTGGAAAACGCCGGGTCGCGCGAAGGCGAGGACTGGGCGCTGGCCTGGACGGACGAGGTGCTGGTGTCGGAACGCGTGCGCACCGAGCGCGCGGGCTGGTTCGGCACCAACGAGCGCGAGATCTTTACTATCGACCCGCTGTCCGGCGGGCCGGAAACCGGCGCGACCGAACAGACCCGCGCGCTGATCCTGCCCGAACGCCCCTACCAGGTGCTGGCAGAACGCAACCCGCCGGGCTTCGCGCAGGTGCGGAAATTCGTGGTGGGCCGCGGGGGGCGGGTTCTGAGCTATCGCTGAAGGCTGGCGGTGGATTTGAGTATTTTTGGCAAGATGAAGCGAGGGGGGATTTCATGACCCTGACATCCGATCTGATGGAGCTGCGCGAGGAGGAGATCGCGAAGCATTACGACGCGGCCCTGGCGCTTCTGGACGGGTTTGACCATGCGCCTAGGGTTGCGAAGGCAACGGCGGCCCCGGTTGCAGAGCGATCGCCGGGCGTCGGCACGCGGCGGCGGTTCCGGTCGACCACGCCGGGGCTGGTGACGCGGCGCGACGAACGCCCCGAGGGCGTGCATCTGATCGACCGGGTGGGTGCCTGCGACGGCGATGATCCCTTGATGTCGACGCGGCAGGCGGCGGTCTTGCAGGCGTTGCGGCGGGCTTTGGCGATTGGTCTGGCCCTGGGCGAGGGGTTCGCGGAGCAGACGGGATTGGTGGACCTGAAGCGCAAGAACCTTGAGGGGGGCCTGGGCGCGGATCGGCGGGCGGAGTTTTCGGAGCTGCTGACGGCAGAGGCACTGATCGTCATGCATGTCTCGGCCAACGCGCTCGTATCTTTGCTGGCGGATCACGCGGGGGAAGTCACGGTCGAGGTCGGCGAGGTCGAGGAGTTTCTGACCGACAATGCGTCCTTGGCGTTGCACGGTGCGTTGTGGCAACTGGATCAGGCCTTGGCGGCCCATGCGGAGGGCGACGAGGAAAAGCTGGTGCCGACCGTCACTGCCTTTGCCGAAGCGCTGATGGAGAAGGCCGCGCGGCGGGCCGAGGGGATGGCGCGGGCAGCGGCGTTTGCGGGGGCGTCCTACCGGGTCGAGGCGGATGACCTGACGATCCGGGGGTTCACCCCGGCGCGCAAGGCCGGGGGCCCGGCGCTGGTCATGCAGTTCAAGAAGCCGCATGAGGTCGTGGGCAACCATATCGCCAAGTATCAGGCGATGAAGTTGGCCAAGATGGTCATGGCCTATGATTTCGACCGGCGGCTGAACCCCTTTGCTGAGCTTGGCGGATTCATCTTCACCTTCATGGGCGACGGCAAGCCGGGGACCGGCAAGACGACGCTGATCCAGATGATGGCAGGGCTGATCAACGACTACTGCCAGAACGCGGGCTATCCCTTCCGCTATCAGAACTTTGGCATCGACAATATCGACAGCTATCAGGGCAAGTCCGGCCAGAACGCCAAGGCGTTTGTGCAGAACGTCCTTGATCCGTCGGTTATCGGTTTCGGCACCATCGATGACATCGACCAGATCGCAGGCAAGCGGGGGGACCGCCAGTCATCCGCCGGGCAGCAGGAGGTGACGGCCGTCTTTATGGAGGCCTTTGCCGGGGCCAACACCGTGGTGCGCGGCAACTGCACCTTTGGCATGTTCTCGAACTACCCCGAAAACGTGGATGATGCCTTAAGGCAGCGGGCCGGGGCGCGGTTTCTTGTCGACGGGCCGCAGACGCGGGAGGATTACGTCGATATCCTCGCCCTGCTGATGGGCAAGCGGCATGACATTCCGCTGGGCGATCATGAGCTTTACGCCGCGCAGGAGATCAAGCGGGCGGTTGCGGCGTCGTTCGAAGCGCACGGGCGGCCGAAAGAGGCGGGGCTGGTGAAGGTCTTTGACGAGGTCGAGGCGCGGATCGGCGGGTTCGACACGATTGCCAAGCTGGGGACCTATCTGAAGGCGATTCAGGAGGCGGATGAACGCTTTACCGGCCGTGCCATCAAGAACATCACCGACGCGGTGAAGGTCCGGGCGATGGATTTCGAACTGCCGGACGAATGGATGGAGGAGCCGGAGCTGTTCCTCTTCAAGCCCTACGACGAGAAGCGCGCGATGATCGAGGATCTGCGGCGGCCGATCACGGTCGACATGGTCGTGCAGGAGATCAACCGCTACGCGGATTCGGAATTCCGCTATGCCGACAAGTCCGACGAGGTCGCGGTGGAGGCGATGGTGCGGGACATGGGGCGTCAGGAAGAGGCGCGGCGGCGGTATCTGGAGGGGAAGGGGTGAGGTGCCTGGCCCCCTCACCCCGGCCCTCTCCCCCGTGGGGGAGAGGGGGCGACATCGGATGGGGCGGTGCGGTGGACCCCCCCCCGGCCCTCCCCCTGCAGGGGGAGGGGGCGATATCGGATGGGTTTGTGCGACGCGGTCCCCTCTCCCCTCAGAGGAGAGGGTTAGGGAGAGGGGCGGCGTGCTACGATGCCGTGGGTGTGTGGTTTGGGGGCGCGGATGAGTGAGAGGTTGGATCGTCATGCTGAGGGCAGCGCCCGGCCCGAGGGTGGGCGAGAAGCGCCCGCCCTGGGGGGCGGGTCGGGCGCTGCCCGGTGCGGGGCACCGGGCGGGATAAACGATTTAGGCTTTAACTGAGGAGCCGGTAGGAAATGTATGAGTTGCCTGAAACGCCCGACTTGTTGATCGCGGCAGGTACTCTGCTCGCTGGTGCTGCAGCTATGTGGGGTGCACACACCGCACATAAAGGCCTGGACTCTTGGAGGCGAGACAAAGACTCCGACTTTGCAAGGGAACTGGCAAAAGAGTTGTTTCGGTACAGAAGCTCTCTCCACGCAATCAGGTCACCTGGCTTGACTTACGCTGAGCGCGAGACAACAGACTTGAAGCAGTCTCACTACGAAACTTTTCGAAGAGTGCTTTTCGAAAGGTGGCGTTATTCGATGGGTTCCCGCGATCTGCTTGAAACGCTCGTATTGGAAGCCGAGCTTCGTTGGAAAAGCCATCCATTAGAAGCATTCAAACCGATACGCGCAGTCTCCGACAAAATCATAAATTTAATAATTCAGTATTCGATTTTGCAGGGGCAGATCGACCGAGAAAGCGAAGTGCTGTCGAAAGGGAATACCGAAGTCAGTGATAAATTAGATCTCCTTTGGGAAAAGTTGAGCGGGGTTGAAGCACAGTTGTTTGACGATTTGGAGGAAACAAATGCTATCCGCTGGGAAATCGACGACGCTTTTCAAGATTTCAAAGCACTACTCATGCGGAAGATATAAATGAACCGCCTCATCCGCCTCGGCCTCATGTTCGGCAACCTCATCCCGGTCAACTCCCCCGCACTGGTTGACCGCTATAACCGCGCGCTCAAACACCTGACCGGCAAACAGACCGAACTCACCGATTTCCACATCGACATCTCCGGCTTTTCGCCCGAGGTGGGGGATGAGCTGGACGACCCGCTCTACCTCAACGAAAACGGCTGCAACCGGCAGTTCATTCTGCTGACGACGGCGCAAAAGACCGCGCCCCTGCTGAACGCCAGCTTCTCGACCTCGCGCCATATCCTCCGGCAGTTCATCGAGGCGAACGAGGCGCAGCTGTTTGCCCTGACCGCCCGCGATGCGGTGGCCGGAGAGCTGCTGAATTCCGTCTTCTCGGTCACGAAACCCGACCGGCTGGGCGATATCCGCAAGATCGAGATCGAGGTCGACACGACCACCGGGCTGGTGCGCGATGCGGAAAAGCTGGGGCAGCTGTCGGACAGGTTCCTGCAAGAGGAGGACGGCTGGTTCGACGACGTGCTGATCGCCGAGATGATCGAGACCGCGAAGAAGACCGGCGACGTGACGCGCAACCCGGTACGGCTGAAGAAGATGACTTTCGAACAGGAGAACTTCTGGACGGCGCATTTCGGCGGCACGTACCTATTCCGCGACCCGGGGCCCGCGGTGATCACCGGCGATGCGCTGGCGCTGGAACATGCGGGGCTGGGGCGGGTGATGGCCAAGGTCGAACGCAACGCCATCGCGCGGTTCCTGGATCACAACGACCTGGTCGAGCCGATCGTGAAGGCGCGCGGCATCGATGCCAGCGCGATCCTGCGGCAGAAGATGGACTTCATCGTCGTGGATGCGGCGCAGGACGTGAACATGGACCTGACCGGGGCGACCCGGCGCGACATCCGCCTGCTGGCGCGGCGCCATGCCGACGCCCTGCCCGAAGAATACCACGCCCTGCGCGAACTGGTCGCCTGGGCCGAGGACGGGGGCAAATGGCCCAAGATCACCAGCGATCACCCGGCCTATTTCTACACCCTGCGCGCCGCCAACCACGCCGATGCGGACCTGGTGAACATGCTGCTGGCCGAACTGACGCCCAAGGACGTGCGGCAGCTGTTCATCTGCCACAAGGAGCTGTTCTACAGGCTTTATGCGGGCTGGTCCGAGACCAAGAAAAGCTATGTCGCCGACTTCCTGGCGACCGAATACGCGGTGGACAAGGCGGGCACGCGGCGGGCACTCTTCGGTCACGAGGCGGGGATGGAACCGCCCGCGCCGCCGCCGCCTCCCGCGGCCAAGGCCGCACCGGCCGAAGGGCCGTGGACGCGCAAGGGTGACGACATGATCGCGCGGGTCGGACCCTGGGGCGCGGTGCTGAAGGAAAGGAACTAGAATGCTGGGACTGGCACGGCTTTTCCTCATTCTTTTCGTCGGGTTGACGGTGGTCTATGTCTCGGTCTCGCTGTGGTCGCGACAGGTGCGCAAGGGCAAGCTGCGCGCGGCCTGGGACGACGGCGACCGCGAATACGGCGACGACCGCGAACTTTACGTGAAACGGGGGCTTGAGGATTACGACGACAGCTTTCGTCGCAAACTTATTCTGCTGGTCTACATAGTCCCCGTCGCCGTGATCGCCTATATCATCTACGTTGTGAACTACACCTGAGGCCGGACCGCATGCGCTATATCAAATGGACCTTCTGGGGCGTGATTGCCCTGATCGTCATTGCCTTCCTGCATTACACCCTGCCGCAGCACGACATCGTGCGCGTGTCGGACACCTATGAAAAACGGGTGGATTTCGGGGAAAATTCGATCTTCTGGGCCAAGGAAGACACCGGCAACGCGACCGGCACGATCAACCGGGACGTTTTCTTCATCCAGACGATCAAGAAGAACGGCAAGCCGCTGGTCTATCGCAACGAGGACACCGGCTGGGGCTGGCCGCCCTATTTCAAGTTCGACACCTCGAACCTGCAGACCCAGGCGGCGGACCTGCGGTCGACCTCGGAAAATCCCAAGTGGGTCATGGTCACCCATTACGGCTGGCGGATCGAATTCTGGACGGTCTTCCCCAATGCCATCGCGGTGAAACAGGTGGCGGATCCCGACCAGACGATCATCCCCTGGCTGAACATCATCATCCTTCTGATCCTGTTCGCGATCTTCTGGGCGATCCGCGTGCGCTGGATCCGGTTTCGCGAACGGCGCATCGATCCGATGGTCGACAGCGTCGACGAAAGCTGGGACGACTTCACCGACGGGGCACGGGAACGGCGTGGGCGGCTGAGCCGCTGGTTCGCCACCTGGCGCCGCTGAGCCTGGGCGGGAGGAGCGCATGAGGACCACAGCCATCGTCACCGGGGCCGCGCGAGGCATTGGCCTTGCCACCACCGACATCTTCCTGGCCGAAGGGCGCCGGGTGGCCATGGTCGACCGCGACGCGGACGAACTGGCCCGCGTCGCCGGGCAGCGCGACAACGTCATCCCGATCCTCTGCGACGTGTCGGACCCCGACGCGGTGGCGCGCATGGCGGGCGAAGCCACGGCGGGCCTGGGCGAGGTGCATGCGCTGGTCAACAACGCGGGCGTCGCCGAATTCGGCCCGATCGACGACTGTGATTTCGCGACCTGGCGGCGGGTGATGTCGACCAACCTGGACGGGGTCTTCCTTTGCTCGCAGGCGCTGGCCCCGGCGCTGAAGGCGGTGAAGGGGGCGATCGTGAACATCGCCTCGATCTCGGGACTCAGGGCCTCGACCCTGCGGGTGGCCTATGGCACCTCGAAGGCCGGGGTGATCCACCTGACGCAGCAGCAGGCGGCGGAATGGGGCGAATGGGGCGTGCGGTCCAACGCGGTCTGCCCCGGTCCTGTGCGCACCAAGCTGGCCATGGCCGTCCACAGCCAGGAGATCATCGATGCCTATCACGACGCGATCCCGCTGAACCGCTATGGATCCGAGCAGGAGATCGGAGAGGTCATCGCCTTTCTCTGTTCCGACAAGGCCAGCTATGTGACCGGCCAGTGCATCGCCGCCGACGGCGGGTTCGAAAGCACCGGGGTCGGCCTGCCCGCGCTGCGGCGCTAGACCTCAGGCAAAGCTGGCGCGGATGGCCATGCTGGCGAACAGCGCCAGGGTGAGCAGGGCCAGCATGTTGCGGTCGTGGCGCAGCACCTTGCCGCGGGCGAAATCCCCGAAGGTGGCGATGGTGTGCGACATGCCGACAGGGCCGTTGCCTTCGGCCAGGCGGCGTTCGGTCGCGATGCCGTTCAGCCGGATCAGGCTGCGAAAGGCGACAAAGGCCCAGGCGAGGAACAAGACTGTTTGTGCGACAAGCACGAAAATGACCGTGGGATTCATCTCAGGTCTCCGTCCAATAGGGGTGCGCCGTGGGGGCGCGGTCGTAATCAAGAAAGAATTCATCAAGTTGTGGTGGCGCGATGCCCGCGTGCGACAGCTGCACATGTGCCTGCCCGCGATGATGCACCTGGTGCTGGAAGAGGTGCAGCAGCAGCCATTCCACCCGCTCGGCAGCCCCGGGGGCGTCGCCGCGGGCGGTGGTGACGGTGCGGGTCAGGTCCGTCTCGCTTAGTCCTGTGCAGAACCGCGCCAGCCGCAGATCCGCCTCGGCCTGAAGCGCGGCCAGGGTCGGGACATCATCGACCCGCGCCCGGTTGTAGACCGATCGGCCCAGCCCGGCTTCCTCGAGCGCGTCGATGTAATAAAGATCGACGGCGTAGATGTGGTTCATCGTCTCGGTCAGCGACGCAAAGAACCCAGGGCGCGGCGCTGTGAAGGCGGCGGTGTCGAGGCCCGACAGCGCGGCATAGAGCGTCGCGTTGGACCACGCATTGTTGAGCGCCATCTCGCGGTACGGAGTCATCGGGTGGCCTCCGTCAGGAGGGGGGCCGCGATATTTCGGGCCCCACGCGCCATGTCAGAATTTCACCGAGACGCCGGGCAGGTTCAGGGCCTTGATCATCTCGCGCAGTTCCTGCCGCGCGGCGACGTTCGAGATGTTCAGCTGCGTGACGCCGATATCCTTGAGATCCAGCAGCGTCAGGCCACGCGGGAACAGTTCGCGGAAGATCACCCGTTCGTTGAAGCCGGGCGCAACACGGAAGCCGATCCGCTTGGACAGCTTCTCGATCGCCTTTTCCATCTTGGCCTTGTTGACCATCTGCTGCGCGCCCATGCGGTTGCGCAGCACGATCCAGTCGATCGGCTTGAGCCCGGCCTGCGCCCGCAGCTGCCGCGCGTTCCAGACCATTTCCGAATAGACGGACGGGCCGAGGATGCGTTCGCCGTCGTTGTCGATATGCGCCAGAAGGTCGAAGTCGATGAAGCTGTCGTTGAGCGGGGTGATCAGCGTATCGGCCAGCGAATGCGCCACCTGCGAAAGGCGGGTGTGCGATCCGGGGCAGTCGATCAGGATGAAGTCGGCCTCGGCCTCAAGCTGCGACACGGCGGCAGAGAGGCGGTGGTCATAGGGGTTTTCGCCAGCCTGAAGCTGCGATTTGTCGATCTCGGGGAGGTCGATGTAATCGGGTGAAGGAAGCTCCACCCCCTCTTTGGCAAGGTAGCGGTGGCGGTTTTCGACATAGCGGCCCAGTGTCTTCTGGCGCAGGTCCAGGTCCAGCGTGGCGATCTTGTGACCCATCCGCGCCAGCGCCGTTGCGACGTGCATCGACACCGTGGATTTCCCCGCGCCGCCCTTTTCGTTTCCGACGACAATGATATGCGCCATGCCCGTATCCCCTTTGCCGGTTGTTGACCGGTCGATCGTTGCCGAAACTATATGTTGTGATGCCCCGCAAGGAAAGGGGGATGGCCGCTTTGACCCGCATTAGAGCCTGTATCGTTGCCGATCTGCGTCGCGTAGCCCCGTCGCCCATGGTCGAATCGCGGGGGGCATGCTAGGTCTGGGGCCATGATGCGCCCTGACCCCAATATAAGCGATACACGCCCCGTCATCCGCCAGCTGGATGAGGCCGCGATCAACCGGATTGCCGCCGGTGAGGTCGTGGAACGCCCGGCCTCGGCCGTGAAGGAACTGGTGGAAAACGCGCTGGACGCCGGCGCCATGCGGATCGAGATCACGATTGCCGAGGGCGGCAAGGGCCTGATCCGGGTCAAGGACGATGGCTGCGGGATCGACGAAGACGCCCTGCCGCTGGCCCTGTCGCGCCATGCGACATCGAAGATCGACGGCTCGGACCTGCTGAACATCCACACCTTCGGCTTCCGGGGTGAGGCGCTGCCGTCACTTGGCGCGGTCGGTCGTTTGCGCATCACCTCGCGCGTGGCAGGCGCGGCGGCGGCCGAAATCGCGGTCAGCGGCGGACGGATCGAACCGGTGCGCCCCGCCGCCCTCACGACCGGCACCGTGGTCGAACTGCGCGATCTGTTCTACGCCACGCCCGCGCGGCTGAAGTTCCTGCGCACCGACCGGGCCGAGGGGCAGGCGGTCACCGACATCGTCAAGCGACTGGCCATGGCCGAACCCTACGTTGGCTTCACCCTGCGCGATGCGACGGGCGGCGGCGAGGGGCGCGTGGTCTTCCGCGCCGACCCCGAATCCGGCGACATGTTCGATGCGCTGCACGGTCGGCTTGCGTCGATCCTGGGGCGCGAGTTCGCCGAGAATTCGCTGCGCATAGACGCCGAACGCGAGGGGCTGCACATGACCGGCTATGCCGCCCTGCCGACCTATTCGCGCGGCGCGGCGGTGGCGCAGTTCCTGTTCGTGAACGGCCGGCCGGTCCGTGACAAGCTGCTGACCGGGGCCTTGCGCGCGGCCTACATGGACGTGCTGAGCCGTGACCGTCACCCCGCCGCGGCGCTGTTCATCGACTGCGATCCGACGCTGGTCGACGTGAACGTGCATCCTGCGAAATCCG
Source organism: Pseudooceanicola onchidii (assembly GCF_004959925.1). Lineage (GTDB taxonomy): Bacteria > Pseudomonadota > Alphaproteobacteria > Rhodobacterales > Rhodobacteraceae > Pseudooceanicola > Pseudooceanicola onchidii. Next base: position 68,173 of record NZ_SPUW01000001.1, read on the forward strand.
AAGTGCGGTTTCGCGATCCCGCCACCGCGCGCGGGCTGATCGTGTCGGGCCTGCGCCACGCGCTGGCCGAAGCGGGGCACCGCGCGTCCTCGACCGTGGCGGGGGCGACCCTTGGGGCGATGCGCGCTGAACCGATCGGTCCAGCAGCGACGGGTGCGCGGGTGTACCAGATGGACCGCCCCTCGGCGGTGGCGCGGGCCATGTCCTATCAGGGTCAGGCCCCGGCTAGTGATTGGACCGATCAGTCCAGCCCCGCGCCGCAGAGCACCCCGCAGACATTCGAAGGGTTTGCCGACCAACCTTCGGCCCGCTACGAGCCCGAGGTGGTCGAAGACCGCGCGCCCGAAGCCCCCCGGCTGGAAAGCTTTCCGCTTGGGGCCGCGCGGGCGCAGGTGCATGAAAACTACATCGTCGCGCAGACCGATCGCGGCATGGTGCTGGTCGACCAGCACGCGGCGCACGAACGGCTGGTCTACGAAAAGCTCAAGGCCCAGATGGCCGACCATGGGGTCGCCGCGCAGGCCCTGCTGATACCAGAGATCATCGAACTGTCGGCGGGCGACTGCGCCCGGCTTGAGGACTTCGCCGAAGACCTGCGCGCCCTTGGCCTGACCATCGAACCCTTTGGCGGATCGGCCGTGGCGGTGCGCGAAACTCCGGCGATCCTGGGGAAGGTCGACGCCAAGGCGCTGGTTCTCGACATCCTCGACGAACTGGCCGAAGCAGGCGACAGCGCAACGCTCAAGGCGCGGATCGACGCGATCCTCAGCCGGGTCGCCTGTCACGGGTCGATCCGGTCCGGTCGCCGCATGCGGGTCGAGGAAATGAACGCCCTGCTGCGCGAGATGGAGGCGACCCCGCTGTCGGGGCAGTGCAACCACGGGCGGCCCACCTATGTCGAATTGAAACTGACTGATATCGAACGGCTTTTCGGACGCACATGACGACGCTTGACCTCAATGACCCAATGACCCTGGCCCTTCTGGGTGGCCTGGCCCTTGGCCTGCTGATCGTCGTGCTGCTGATCGCCGCCCTGCGTGGTGTCGGTCAGGCCGCGCGCGCGACCGAGCCGCTGATCTACCAGATGGACCAGATGGGCCGCGCGGTCGAAGGGCTGGGGCGCGGGCAGGAACAGCTGACCGGGGGGCTGACCTCGGTCTCGAACGCGCAGGCGACGGCGCAGGCGCAGGTTCTGCAATCGATGGAGACGCGGCTGGCGGCGGTGCAGCAACAGATGACCGACCGGCTGCACGAGAACGCGATGAAGACCGCGCGGTCCCTGTCCGAGATGCAGGAGCGGATGAACGAACAGCTGCGCGGCGGGTCCGAGAAGACCACCAAGTCGCTGACCGAACTGCAGGCGCGGTTGGCCACCATCGACAAGGCGCAGGAAAACATCACCAAGCTGTCGGGCGACGTGCTGTCGCTGCAGGACATCCTGTCGAACAAGCAGACGCGCGGCGCCTTCGGGGAAATCCAGCTGAACGACATCGTGTCCAAGGCCCTGCCCAAGGACAGCTATTCGCTGCAGGCAACGCTGTCGAACGGGCGGCGCGCCGACTGCCTGATCCACCTGCCCAACCCGCCGGGGCCGATCGTCATCGACGCCAAGTTCCCGCTCGAGGCCTATGAGGCACTGCGCAACGCCGGGTCAGAGGCCGAGCTGAAGGCGGCGGCGCAGGCCTTCCGCACCTCGGTCCGTGCGCATATCAAGGCGATTTCCGAGAAGTACATCCTGGACGGAGAGACCGCCGACGGCGCGTTGATGTTCCTGCCCTCGGAAGCCGTCTATGCCGAGCTGCACGCGAATTTCGCCGACATCGTGCGCGAAGGGTTCAATGCCCGGGTCTGGATCGTGTCGCCCACGACCTGCATGGCCACGCTGAACACGATGCGGGCGATCCTCAAGGACGCGCGGATGCGCGAACAGGCGGGTGCGATCCGCAACATGCTGCGGCAGCTGCACCGGGACGTCGAAATCGTGGTCGAGCGGGTGCAGAAGCTGGACACGCATTTCGATCAGGCCCGACGGGATGTCGAAGGCATCGGCATCGCCGCCGAACGTGCGGGCAAGCGGGCGGCAAAGCTGGACAATTTCGATTTCGAGGAACTGGCGCCGGACGGGGAAGCGCCCTTGGCGCAGCTGACGCAGGGATCATGAGAAGCGGGGGGTGAGCTGGCGTGCGGCGGGGCCCCTCTCCCTGGCCCTCTCTCCCGAGGGGAGAGGGGACGGTTGCGCCGCCTGTAGGGTGCGTGCTCGCACGCACCGCGCCCCGATCAGATCTTGAGGAACGGTTGCAGCAGCCGCGGGATCAGCGACCGGAAGCGCAGCGGCGCGTCGGTGGCGGCAAGGCAGATGCAGTCGGCGCCGATGTCGGCGACGGGGGTATGCTCAAGCTCCTCGTCGGCGATTTCCACGTCGCCGCGGCCGAAATGGTCGGTCTCGTCGGCGAAGGCACCTTGCAGGACCATCGTCAGCTCCATCCCGCGATGGCCGTGGTCGGGCACGGCGGCACCGGCGGGGATGAACAGCAACCGGGCCGAGGCCGCGTCGGATGTCGGCAGGATCGCCTGTTTCACGCCGCCGCCCACGGGCCGCCAGCGGATCGCGTCGATGTCGCCGCCGATATAGTCGCGCAGGGGCGCGGGCAGGGCGCCCGGCACGGGCCGCACGGGCGCGGGGCGGTCGGCCACGGGCGCGTCGTCAAGGCGTGCAAGGCAGGCGGCCAGCCCGTCGTCGGCCAGGTCGACGCCCCGGCTTTCCAGAACGGCACCGCCAAGCGCCTCGTAGCTTTCCAGCGCGGCGCGGCAGGTGTCGCACATCGACACATGCGATGCGACCACGAGGTTGAAGGCCTCGGGCAGGGTGCCCGCCGCGTAGCCCATCAACAGATTTTCCGTCAGGTGATGCTTGATCGTCATTCCGTCACCCCATGGCATGGCGCAGCTTGTCCAGCGCCAGCCGTATCCTCGATTTGATCGTGCCGAGCGGAAGGCCCGTCACGTCAGCTATTTCCCTGTGGGAGAGGTCGCCGAAGTAGCACTTCTCGATCAGCTCCCGCTGGCGGTCGGGCAGCGAGGCCAGTGCCTCGGCCAGCTGCTCCGTCTCCTGTTGCAGCACGACAGTGTCGTCCTGCGCGGCCTCGGGCTCGGGTCCCCACCCAAGATCCTCCGGCTCGGGTCTTCGATCGCGCCGCGCCAGGTCGATCCGGCGGTTCCGCGCGATGGTGAAGACCCATGTCGCCACGCTGGCGCGTGACGGGTCGAACAGATGCGCCTTGTTCCAGACCGTCACCATGACGTCCTGCGCGCAATCCTCGGCCACCCCGGCCTCGGTTCCCGATTTCATCAGGAACCCCTTCACCCGTGGCGCGAAATGCGCGAACAGCCGGGCAAAGGCCTGCCGGTCGCGATGGTCCCGTATCAGGATCATGTCGGCCACGAAGGGGGCGGTGTCTGTCTGCGGTGCGGGTGCCAAGCGTGCGCTGTCCTTCCTCGGTCCTTCCTGCCTAACACGAGGCGGCGGACCGGACGAGGGGCTTTGCCGTGGCTGGGTCACCTGCTGCAACATGCCCTGTCTACGATGCTGGATCTGGGGTGGATCACCGGGATCGACACTTTTTTCCGGTTTCCGCAGATTTTTTCGCGCCCGCATGCATCCGATCGCCGTCGGCCCCCGTATCTGCCTATGACATCATGCAAAAGGCCCGTCCCATATGCCCTTCGAAGCCACCGACCTACCCCCCCGCCGCATTGCCGTCATCGGCGGGGGCATCTCAGGCCTTGGCGCCGCGCGACTCTTGTCCGAGGGCAACCACGTCACCCTGATCGAGGCCGCGCCGCGGCTGGGCGGTCATGCGCGCACCGTGGTGGCGGGGAAGCGGGGCGATCAGCCGGTCGACACCGGGTTCATCGTCTTCAACTATGCCAACTATCCGCTGCTGACCGACCTGTTCGACAAGCTCGACGTGCCGGTCACCAAGTCCGACATGAGCTTTGGCGCCTCGGTCCGGGGTGGCCGGATGGAGTACGGCTTGTCGAACCTGCGCGCCGTCTTTGCCCAGTTGCGCAACGCCGCGAACCCCCGGTTCATCGGGATGCTGCGCGACGTGATGAAGTTCAACGCCTCGGCGCTGGCGACCTCGAAGCAACCGGGGATGACCATCCGCGGCCTGCTGGATGCCCTTGGCACCGGGGTCTGGTTCCGCGATTACTATCTGCTGCCGCTGTCGGGCGCGATCTGGTCGACCCCCAAGGACCGCATCCTAGACTTCCCGGCCCATGCGATGATGCAGTTTTTCGAAAACCACGCGCTGCTGCACCACACCGGCCAGCACCAGTGGCACACCGTGCAGGGCGGGTCGGTGCAATACGTGCAACGGGTCGAGGCCGCGCTGCGCGCGTCGGGGGTCGAGATCCGGACCGGCTGCCCGGTGCAGGGTGTCCGCCGGACGCTGACCGGCCCAGAGGTCAAGACCGAGGGTCACGGCTGGGAAAGCTATGACGAGGTGGTGCTGGCCACGCATTCCGACGACAGCCTGGGCCTGCTGCTGGACCCGACGGTGGATGAACAGGCGGCCCTTGGCGCGATCCGCTATCAGCCCAATGACGTCGTGCTGCATAGCGACGACGCAGTCATGCCCCGCAGTCGTCACGCCTGGGCGTCCTGGAACTATCGCGAGGCCGAGGGCCGGGTGGGCGACAGCATCGACCTGACCTACTGGATGAACCGCCTGCAGCCGATCCCCAAGGACGACCCGATGTTCGTGACGCTGAACGCGACCCGTCGGATCGACCCGGCCAAGATCTATGACCAGGTCACCCTGCGCCATCCGGTCTATGATCTGGGTGCGCTGGCCGCCCAGTCGGACATGCGACGGCTGAACGGCGCGAACCACACCTGGTATTGCGGCGCCTGGATGAAGAACGGCTTCCACGAAGACGGGCTGGCCAGTGCCGTTGACGTGGTCGAGGCCCTGCGCCTGGCGCAGCGCGATCTGCCCGTGGCGGCCGAGTGATGGGGAACGCCCGTCCCCTTCTGATGTCCGGCCACAGCTGGCACGGCCGCAAGGGTGCGATCGAGAACGCCTTTCGCTACGGCGTGGATTACGTGCTGATCGATGCCGAAGGGGGCGCCAGGGGGCCCGCCCTGTTCACCCGCAACCGGCGCGGCTTTGCCGTGGTGCGCGATACCGATCATGGCGGGATGCCGGGGCAGGGGCGCGGGGCCGCCTGGGTGCGCGACGTGATGCGCGGCCATGCCCTGCCTGCCCCCGCCCGCATCCGTCTGCTGACCCAGCCGCGTCTGCTGGGCTTCGATTTCAACCCGGTGTCCTTCTGGCTGTGCGAAGACCGCGCGGGCGCGCTTTATTGCGTCATCGCCGAGGTCACCAACACCTTTGGTGACCGGCATTCCTACCTCTGCCACCGCGATGACCTGGCGCCGATCACCCGCGACGACGAACTGACGGCCGGCAAGCTGATGCATGTCTCTCCGTTCCAGCCGCAGGAGGGCGGGTATCGGTTCCGCTTCAACATCACCGACGATCGGGTGGGCATCCGCATCGACTATGACCGCAACGGCGGCGGCGTGATCGCCACCCTGACCGGGCATCTGGCGCCGATGACCAACCGCGCCCTGCTGCGTGCCTTTGTCCGCCGCCCCTTCGGGCCGCTGCGGGTGCTGGCGCTGATCCACTGGCAGGCGCTGAAACTGTGGTGGAAGGGCGCGCGCTATCGCACCCGCCCCGCCGCGCCCCGGCACGAAGTGACGCGCTAGGCCGGAACCGCGCCACCGGCGGGCACGTTGGTCGGATGACCGGCAGACAGGAGAATTTCATGACGGACTGGCAGGGCAAGACCTATTGGCTGATCGGGGCCAGCGACGGGCTGGGCGCGGCGCTTGCAAAACAGCTGAGCAAGGTCGGCGTCACCGTCATCCTGTCGGCCCGCAGCGAGGACAAGCTGGCCGAGGTCGCGCAGGATCTGCCGGGCGTGGCCCGCGTCCTGCCCGTCGATGTCACCGACGCCAAGGCCCTGCGCGCCGCCGCTGACGAGGTCGGAGAGATCGACGGCGTCATCTTTCTTGCCGGTGTCTATTGGCCGTTCGGGGCTGACGACTGGAATGCCGATCAGGCTGAAACCATGGCCGACGTGAACTTTGGCGGGGCCATGCGTACGATCGGGGCCGTTCTGCCCAAGTTCAAGGCGCAGGGCCATGGGCACATCATGCTGACCGGGTCGCTGACGGCCTATGGCGGCCTGCCCGGTGCCGCGCCCTATGTCGCGACCAAGGCGGGGATCATGGCGCTGGCGGAAAGCCTGCGCTGCGACCTGCAGGGGTCGGGCATCAAGGTGCAGCTGATCAACCCCGGCTACATCCGCACCCGGCTGACCGACAAGAACGACTTCCGCATGCCCGGCATCATGGAGCCGGAAGAGGCCGCGCGGATCACGTTCGAACACATGAATTCAGACAGCTTCGCCCGCGCCTTCCCGACGTGGTTCTCGCTGGTGTTCCGGGGCGCGCGGTTCCTGCCCGGGTGGCTCTATTTCCGCCTGTTCGGCTAGGGCGCTGCTGGCGGGCGGTTGACCTTCGGCGCGCGGTGGATAGCCTGCGGCCGAACCACCCCCGAAAGGACCGCCATGCTTCCCGTCAATCCCGACCGGTTTCTTGCCGACTTGCACCACCTGCGCAGCATCGGGGCCTCGGGCGTCGGCAAGGGCGTTGTGCGCCGGGCCTTCACCGACACCGACATCGCCGCGCGCCGCTGGCTGGCCGACCAGTTCACCGATGCGGGCCTGACCGCCCATGTCGATCCCGTGGGGTCGGTCTTCGGGCTGGCCGAGGGCACGTCGCTGCTGGTGGGGTCGCATTCCGACACCCAGCCCGAGGGCGGCTGGCTTGACGGCGCGCTTGGCGTCATCTGCGGGCTGGAGCTGGCCCGGGCCGGGGCCGAAGCCGGGGTGCCGATTTCCGCCGTGTCCTTCCAGGACGAAGAAGGGCGGTTCGGCGTCACCACCGGCAGCCGCGTCTGGGGCGGCTTCACCTCTCTGGACGACGCCGACCGCCTGACCGACACCACCGGCGTGACCTTCGCCGAGGCGCGGGCGCGCATGGCCGACATGGCGGGCAATTTCGTCGATCCCGCGCGGTTCAGCGGCTTCCTGGAATGCCACATCGAACAGGGTCCGTGGCTGGACAAGGCGGGCGAGGCGGCGGGGATCGTCACCTCGATCGTCGGCATCCGCGACATGCGCATCACCTTCAGCGGGGAACAGAACCACGCGGGCACCACGCCCATGCACCTGCGCCGCGATGCCTATCGCGGGATGCTGGCCTATCAGCAGAAGATCATGGACCGCTTCCGCAACGTGGTGACGCCGGAAACCGTCTGGACCACCGGACATGTCGACCTCCACCCCGGGTCGCATTCGATCGTGCCGGGGCGGTGCAGTTTTTCGATGCAGTGGCGCGACGGCGATGCCGACCGGCTGGCCCGGATGGAGGAGATCATCCGCGAAGCGGTGGCAGAAACGGCGGAAGAGCTGGGGCTGAGCGCCGCGACCTCGGACATGCTGGCGCTGGATCCGGTGCCGATGGACCCGGGCTTCCGCGCCGCATTGGAATCGGCAGCCGAGGAGATCGCGCCGGGCCGCTGGCGGCGGATGCCATCCGGCGCGCTGCACGACGCGACATCGGTGGCGGCGCACATGCCCGTGGCGATGCTGTTCGTGCCGTCGATCAACGGCATCAGCCATGCCTTCGAGGAAGACACGGCAGAAGAGGATCTGGTGACCGGGTTGCGCATCCTGGCCCAGGCGGCCGAGCATATGGGGCGGTGAGAGCCTGTCAGGACAGGTGATAGCGGCCGCCCATGGGGGTGGTCGGCCGCTGCCCGGCGTGCCGCAGGGCGCGAGACAGTGGCCGGAAGCGGCGCGGTCCTTAATCGAACGCCCCCGCCACGGCCATCAGCGCCCCGGCGGTTTCCGTGCCCAGCATTGCGGCCTGAAGCCGGGTGCCTTCGATCTCTTCGACCGGCCAGCCACGGGCCCGTGCTGCCGCCGCAGCCGCGTCGAACCCCGGTGACAGCTTGAGATACCCGGTCGGCATGTCGTCGCGCGGCGGCAGGTCCAGCTGATCGCCCTGCCAGTCGGCGGGGCCTTTGCCTTCGGGCCAGCCCGGCCCGGTGGTGCCGCTGTCCGGGGGCAGGTCGCAATCGGTCAGGATCAACCCCACGGCCCCGACCTGCGGCGCCAGCCAGGCCGCCAGCACCGCGCCTGCGCCGAAACCCACGACGATCGGGGCGGGGCTGCGCGGGATGGCGGGCAGCAGCGACAGCGCCCAGTCCTGCAGGCCGGGTGGCGCGGAGTCGGGCAGCGCATCGGCCATCGGCTGGGTCACCAGCGCGCCTGCATCCCGCAACGCCTGCGCGGTGTCCAGCACCGCCGCCGCGCCCGCCTGTGGCCCGGTGACCAGAACGAAATGCGTCAGCTCCATTTCACGTCCCCCAGAAAGATATAGCCCGCGCCGTAGATCGTCTTGATCAGGCGGGGGTTTTTCGGATCCTCGCGCAGCTTGGTCCGCAGCCGCGAAATCCGCACGTCCATCGCCCGGTCAAAGCTTTCGCCCGCCGCGCCGCCAAGCGCCTCTTGCATCACGGCCCGCGAAATCAGCCGCTTGGGCCGTTCGAGGAACAGGCGCAGCACCTCGCCCTCGGCATGGGAAAACGGCACCTCGACCCCCGCGCTGTCTTCCAGCACGAAGCGGTCGAAATGCGCTGTCCAGCCGTTGAACCGTGCTTCCTGCGTCGCGGCCGCCGATGGCTTGTCGCGTCGCAGCCGGGCCCGTACCCGCGCCACGACCTCGGCCGGATCGAAGGGCTTGATGATGTAGTCGTCCGCCCCCAGCTCAAGCCCCGTCACCCGGTCCTGCACCTGCGCCCGACCCGAGATGATGACGACCGTCGCGCCCTTTTCCAGCGCCAGCCGGTGGATCAGCGTCAGCCCGTCGCGGTCGGGCAGCGACAGGTCCAGCAGGCAGAGGTCCGGCGTCACCGATTGCAGCGCGGCTTCGAATTCGGTGGCGCGCGAAAACCCCATGGTGCGATAGCCCGCGTCTTCCAGCGCCGCGCTCAGCATCGTCCGGATTTCGGGTTCGTCATCAAGGATGGTGACCAGGGGGGCGTCGGTCATGTCGGCAGGGCTCCGGTCTGCAGAAGGTGGGTCAGCGTGGCCGCCGCAAAGGGTTTGCGCAGGACCGGCGTGCGCTGCGCGGCAGCGACGTGCAGCGTGTGATCGGCCCTGAGCGAGGTCATCAGGTAGCACGGTGGCGCCTCGGGCGGGAGGCTGTCGAAAAGGTCGATGCCGGTCAGCGTGCCTTCTAGGCTGATATCGCTGAGGATCAGCGTCAGCCCGGGCACCTCGCGCACCAGGTCGCGCGCCTCTTCGACGCTGGCGGCCTCGATCACGGCATAGCCCGCGTCGCGCAGCATCCCGCGCACGGTCTGGCGCAGGTCGGGACTGTCTTCGACCACCAGCGCAAGGCCCGGGGTGGCCGCCATCTGCGCCGGACGCCAGGGTTGCAGCAACGTGACCTCTCCGCCGCCGCCAGGCGCGTTGCCGACCTTCATCCGCCCGCCAAGCGTCTGGATGATGTCATAGACGGTGGACAGGCCCAGCCCGGTGCCGGCGTCGCCCTTGGTGGTGAAGAACGGATCCAGCGCATGGGTCAACGCGGCCTCGGAGAACCCGGGGCCATCGTCGCGCACGGTGATCTCAAGCCAGGTGTCCTGCAGGTTGCGCACGCTGATGGTGATCCGGCCCCGGTCGCCGACGGCGTCGCGGGCGTTCAGGATCAGGTTCAGCAGGCTGTCCTGCAGCATCGCCACGTCCAGCATGATCCGCGCGCCATCGGTCTGATCCGCGATCTCGAGCGTGACCTCGCCCAGGGTCGGGCGGGCCAGAGTGGCCAGATCCGACAGGAAAGCCGACAGATCCACCACGACCGGCGAAGGCTGCCGGTCGGCGGTCATGTTGGCCAGCCCGTTCAGCAGCTCTCCGCCGCGTCGGGCGGCGGTGACGGTGGCGCGGATCAGGGCGCGGGCGTCATCGCCCATGTCCATGCGCTCAAGCTGCGACTGGGTGCCGAGGATGATGGTCAGCAGGTTGGAAAAGTCATGCGCCATGCCGCTGGTGACCTGCGCGGCCAGTTGGCGACGGCGCGATTGCGCCAGGGCCGAGCGGGTCTGCGTTTCCTCGGTCACGTCCATCGACATGATATAGCACCCGCCCTCGCCATCCGGCGTCAGCGCGGTGCGGATCCGGCGCGAGGACAGTTCATCGGTGAACTCGAACGTGGCATTGCGCCCGGCATAGGCCCCCTGCACATAGGGTTTCACCGCCGAATAGGCCTGCGCCCCCAGCACGTCGGCCATGTGCATGCCAAGGATGTTCGTCGCCCGCCCCGGCATGATCGAGGCCAGCCGCCGGTTCGAATAGGTATAGACCCCGGCGGGCGAGATATGGGCGATATGCGCCGGCATCATCTCGGTCGTCAGGCGGATGCGGGCCTCCATCTGCGTCAGCTCTCCGCGCGCCTCTTCCAGCGCGGCATTGGTCGCCTGCAGCTTGCGGTTGGCGGCGGCCAGGTCTTCGGCATGGGCCAGCAGCTGGCCCGACAGTTCCGCGGATCGTGACCGCAGCAGTTCCTCTTGCCGCTTGATGTCGGTGATGTCGGTATAGACCGTCACCCAGCCCCCCTGCGGCAGCGGCGCCCCTTCGACGGAAATCACCCGGCCGTTGGCGCGGGGCCGTTCGAAGTAATGCGGCTGGAAGGTGCGGGCCTGTTCGACCCGTTCGGCGGTGGCGGTGTCGATGTCATCCACCGGCCCGTATTCGCCCGAGGTCACGAGATGGCGGATGGTTTCCTCGAACGAGGCGCCGGTGCGGGTCAGCGTGGTGGGCAGCGAAAACATTTCGCGGAACTGGCGGTTGCACAGCACCAGCCGCAGGTCGTCGTCATAGATCGACAGGGCCTGCTGGATCAGGTTCAGGCCCGCCCGCGTCAGCGCGTCCCGTGCGTTGAAATCCATCGGCCCCCTCCGGTCGGTCTGCCCGCAGGTCTAGCACCCGGATGCGGCACGGAAAAGCGGCGGACTGGACAGGGCGGGGCACCCGCGCCCAATCCAGCCGGCCTGCTGGTCCCGATGATGTGACCGCCAATCGGCGCGCGCAGATGAACTGTTACAATTCGTTACATTTCGGAAATGATGCCGAAAAGGTTCGGCGTGAACCCTTGGGTAACGCCCTGAATGGGGGGATTCGCGCGACAGGCGCGGACCGGTGTGAGGAGACGCCGGAAATGGGGAGGAACATCTATGGCATCTGCGTCCCGGGACGCGGGTAAGTTCGTGTCGCTGCCAGCCCTGCTGGACCGCAACGCCGAGACCTACGGCACGAAACCCGCCTATCGCGAAAAGCAATTCGGCATCTGGCAGACCACCAGCTGGTCGCAGACCCGCACCGAAATCCGCAACCTTGCGCGCGGCCTGATCAACCTGGGCGTCAACAAGGGCGATTTCGTCGCCATCATCGGCACCAACCGTCCGCAGCTGTATTGGTCGATGGTCGCCGCCCAGATGGTCGGCGCCGTGCCCGTGCCGCTGTATCAGGACAGCGCCGCTGAAGAGATGGCCTATGTGCTCGATCACTGCGGCGCGCGCTTCATCATCGTCGAGGATCAGGAACAGGTCGACAAGGTGATCGAGGTTCAGGACCGGCTGAGCCAGTTCGAACACATGATCTACCTCGATCCCCGGGGCCTGCGGAAATACGACCACAGCCAGTTGCATGACTATGCCCACGTGCAGGAAACCGGCCACGGGTTGCGCGACGAGCTGAACCCCGAGCTTGACCGCCGCCAGTCCGCGATCACCTACGACGACATCTGCGTGATGCTCTATACCTCGGGCACGACCGGCAAGCCCAAGGGCGTCGTGCTGTCGAACCGCAACATCATCGAAACCTCGATCGCCTCGTCGAAGTTCGACAACCTGACCCAGAAAGAGGAAATCCTGTCCTACCTGCCGATGGCCTGGGTGGGCGATTTCATCTTCTCGATCGGGCAGGCCTACTGGTGCGGCTTCTGCGTGAACTGCCCCGAAGGCGAGGCCACGCTGCTGACCGACCTGCGCGAGATCGGGCCGACCTATTATTTCGCCCCGCCCCGCGTGTTCGAAACCCAGCTGACCACCGTGATGATCCGGATGGAGGACAGCACCCGCTTCAAGAAGTGGCTGTTCGACCGCTACATGGCCCACGCCCGCAAGGTCGGCGGCGATATCCTGGACGGCAAACCGGTCAGCCTGGGTGACCGCATCAAGTACTGGCTGGGCGACAAGTTCGTCTACGGTCCGCTGAAGAACACGCTCGGCCTCAGCCGGGTGCGGCTGGGTTACACCGCGGGCGAAGCGATCGGGCCCGAGATCTTCAGCTTCTACCGCTCGCTCGGCATCAATCTGAAACAGCTGTACGGCCAGACCGAGGCCGGCGTGTTCATCACCCAGCAGCCCGATGGAGAGGTCCGCGCGGATACCGTCGGCGTGCCGTCCCCGGGGGTCGAGGTGAAGATCGGGGAAACCGGAGAGGTCTTCTACCGTTCGCCCGGCGTCTTCGTGGAATACTACAAGAACCCGGAAAGCACGGCCTCGACCAAGGACGCCGAAGGCTGGGTCGCGACCGGCGACGCGGGTTTCTTTGAACCCGACACCGGGCACCTGCGGATCATCGACCGCGCCAAGGACGTGGGCAAGATGGCCGATGGTGCGATGTTTGCGCCCAAGTACGTGGAAAACAAGCTGAAGTTCTACCCGAACATCCTTGAAGCCGTGGTTTTTGGGGCCGGGCGCGACCGCTGCGTGGCCTTCATCAACATCGACCTCTCGGCCGTGGGCAACTGGGCCGAACGCAACAACATCGCCTATTCCTCGTACCAGGAACTGGCGGGCCATCCGCAGGTGATGGAAACGATCCAGCACCACGTGGAGGAGGTCAACGCCAGCGTCGCCGAGGACGAGATGCTGTCGGGCTGCCAGATCCACCGCTTCCTGATCCTGCACAAGGAACTGGACGCGGACGATGGCGAGTTGACCCGCACCCGCAAGGTCCGCCGCCGCATCATCGAAGAGAAATTCCACGACCTGGTCACCGCGCTTTACGACGGATCCGAGGAAATCGCGACCCGGACCGAGGTGACCTACGAGGACGGCCGCAAGGGCTATATCGCCGCGACGCTGAAGATCCGCGACGCCAAGGTCGTGCCGGTGACGACGCAGAAGGTGGCAGCGGAATGATCCGGTCCCACGCGGCATACACACGAAAAACCCGCGCGCCACGGGACGCGGCGCACGGGCGTTTCGGTGATCGTGATGTCTTACTTCTTGCGGCGTGCAACGGCGGCGACGCCACCGAGGCCGGCCAGAAGCAGCGGCAGCGATGCCGGCAGCGGAACGGCGGGGGTGTCGCCCGCGGTGCGGAAGTTGTCGATCGACAGATCGCTCGCCTGCGTACCCGCGAAGGACAGCTGCAGCGCGCCGACGTTGCTGAAGTCGATGCCGGTGAAGGACGAGAACGCGATCATTTCCGAACCGCCGAAAGTGCCGCCCGGGATCACGCCCATGTAGCTGTCGGACGAGTCCTCGTCCCACACGGTCAGCGTGTAATCGAACGGCAGGTCCGCCGCGATGATGTCGAAGGCGAAGACGTTGTCTACCATGCCATCGGTCAGGTCGAGCCCGCCCAGACCGTAGGCGTCGACGCCGGTCGCGTCATTGTCGTCCCCGTCATAGGTCAGGGTGCCGGTGCCGCTGGTCGTCGACGCGTTGGACACGCTGAAATAGCCGCTGTTGGCGTTGTCGACGGTGGACTGCGTGCCGCTCAGAACGTTGGCGCCGCCGTTCACGGATACAACGTCACGCGATCCGCCCAGTACGCTGATGCCGTCGAGTTCGCTGGCGCTCGTCGCGTCGTCGCCGGCGGTGTCCTCGGTGAACTGGTAGTCTTCAAAAGCGTCGATCACCAGCGCGCTGGCGGGGCCTGCAAGGCCGACCACGGATGCGGCGGCGGTGATGTAGAGAAATGTCTTGGACATAGTAATCCTCGTGTCTTGACCAGCGTCGCGACACCGGCCGGATTCCAGAAATCAAACCGAAATGGCTTGGGCTCTGTGAGGCCAACGGGCCGGGTCGGACATCGGGTCCATGCGAAATCGCAAGAACTTGAAGTGGTTTACCGAGAAAATTTGGAACTGCAGGGAGGGCGCCATGCTTGACGCGACCCAGGACGGCTACACCACCGCGGACGGCCGCAAGATCGGCGGCGTCGTGATGGAGATGAAGAACATCACCCTGCGCTTCGGTGGCGTGGTGGCGATCAAGGACATCAGCTTTGACATCCGCGAGGGCGAGATCCGCGCGATCATCGGGCCGAACGGGGCGGGCAAGTCCTCGATGCTGAACGTCATCTCGGGCTTCTACGTGCCGCAGGAAGGCGAGGTTCTGTACAAGGGCAAGCCGCGGCCGCAGATGAAACCCTACCAGGTGGCGCGGCAGGGCATTGCCCGCACGTTCCAGAACATCGCGCTGTTCGAAGGGATGACGGTGCTGGACAACGTGATGACCGGCCGTCTGAACAAGATGAAGACCAATATGTTCCAGCAGGGCCTGTGGAAGGGCGCGGCGGAACGGGAAGAGGTCGAGAACCGCGAGGTGGTCGAGAAGGTCATCGACTTCCTGGAAATCCAGAACATCCGCAAGACCCCCGTTGCCCGCCTGCCTTACGGGCTGAAGAAGCGGGTCGAACTGGCCCGCGCGCTGGCGGCGGAACCGTCGCTTCTGCTGCTCGACGAACCCATGGCCGGCATGAACGTCGAGGAGAAAGAGGACATGTCCCGCTTCATCCTCGATGTGAACGACGAATTCGGCACCACCATCGCGCTGATCGAACACGACATGGGCGTGGTGATGGATCTGAGCGACCGCGTGGTCGTCATGGACTACGGCAAGAAGATCGGGGACGGCACGCCGGACGAGGTGCGCAGCAACCAGGATGTCATCGACGCCTATCTCGGTGTCGCCCACGACTGACGGGCGCGCCGCACAGCATAAAGGCGCGCCAAAGCGCCGAGGGGAACCGGGAGAGGAGACCGGAACCCCGGGGATCAAAGGGAGGAGATAGAAGTGCCAGACCAGCTTCTATTCGGAATGGAAGTCTTTCTGAACGGCCTCATGGCCGGGGTGCTTTATGCCCTCGTCGCCCTGGGCTTCGTTCTGATCTACAAGGCCTCCGGCATCTTCAACTACGCGCAGGGCGTCATGGCGCTGTTCGCCGCGCTGACGCTGGTGGGGATCATGGAAGGGCAGGTGCCCTTCGCGCATCTGATCAACGCCGTCTTCGGGACCGAGGTGCATCACTTTGGCTGGCACCTGCCTGCCCTCGTCGGCATCATCCTGACGGTGGGGGTCATGGTCGTGCTGGCCTGGCTGGTGAACACGCTGATCATGAAGCACCTGGTCAACCAGGAGCCGATCATCCTGTTCATGGCGACCATCGGGCTGGCCTACTTCATGGAAGGCCTGGGCGACCTGATGTGGGGCGCCGACATCAAGAAGCTGGACGTGGGCCTGCCGCAGGGCATCAACGGGGTCATCGACACCGTCACCTATGACATCTTCGGCTATGGCTTCTTCATCGACAACCTCGACATCTGGGCGACGGTGATTGCCGCCATCCTCGTGATCGCGCTGATGATCTTTTCCCAGTACACCAAGCAGGGCCGCGCCCTGCGCGCTGTGGCGGATGACCACCAGGCGGCGCTGTCGGTCGGCATCTCGCTCAACTTCATCTGGGTGCTGGTCTGGTCGATCGCGGGCTTTGTCGCGCTGGTCGCGGGCATCATGTGGGGCGCCAAGTCGGGCGTGCAGTTCTCGCTGTCGCTGATCGCGCTCAAGGCGCTGCCGGTGCTGATGCTGGGCGGCTTCACCTCGATCCCCGGTGCCATCGTCGGCGGGCTGATCATCGGCGTGGGCGAGAAGCTGTTCGAATTCGCGATCGGCCCCATGGTGGGCGGTGCGACCGAAAACTGGTTCGCCTATGTCCTCGCGCTTCTCTTCCTCGTCTTCCGGCCGCAGGGCCTGTTCGGCGAGAAGATCATCGAGAGGGTCTGAACCATGATCTGGGCCTTTCCCGAAGCACATGCCATCGCCGTCGGTCTGTCAGGTGACGCCCGCGACCGCCAGGCACCCCCGGCGTCCACAAAGCCCGAGGGCACCGCGCAGGACACCCCGACCCCCGCGCGCGACGCCTTGCACCGGGCCCTGGCGGAGATGCGGTTTTGAAGACGCTTGCCACCACCAACGTCATTGCCTGGTCGGCCTTCTGGATCTTCGGCTTCCTCGCGCTCAGCGCCCCGGCCGAGAACGGACTGCAGATGTCGGCCTATGCCCTGATCGCCTTCGTGTCGCTTGCGACGGGGCTGTCCAGCTATCTGAAAATCTGCCGGATCGGGCACCTTCTGGTGTCGCGTCCGGCCCTGAGCCAAGAGGTCTGATCCATGTTCTACCGTGAAGCCGGCGACTTCAAGACAAGCTACGTCGACGACAACCAGACCTTCCCGATCAAGTTCGACCGCTGGCGCTACTATGCCGTGCTGTTCGTGGCCTTCTGCGTCGTGCCCTTCTTCATCAACGACTACTGGGCCAACGCGATCTTTCTGCCTTTCCTGATCTACGCCATCGCGGCGATCGGGCTGAACATCCTGGTGGGCTATTGCGGGCAGGTGTCGCTTGGCACCGGGGGCTTCATGGCCGTGGGGGCCTATGCCACCTACAAGCTGATGACGTCCTTCCCGGATGTGAACCTGTTCTTCCACATCATCATCGCGGGCGGCATCACTGCCATCGTGGGCGTGCTGTTCGGTCTGCCGTCGCTGCGGATCAAGGGGTTCTACCTGGCGGTGGCCACGCTGGCGGCACAGTTCTTCCTGGTCTGGCTCTTCAACCGGGTGCCGTGGTTCTACAACTATTCGGCCTCGGGCCAGATCAACGCGCCGGAACGCACGCTGTTCGGCCACGCGATCTCGGGCCCTGCGTCCGAACCCTGGGCCGTCTACCTGTTCTGCCTGGTCTTCACCGTCGGCTCGGCCATCCTGGCGCGCAACCTGACGCGCGGCACGCAGGGGCGCAAATGGATGGCGATCCGCGACATGGACATCGCGGCGGAAATCATCGGGGTGAACCCGCTGGTGTCCAAGCTGACCGCCTTTGCCGTGTCGTCCTTCTTTGTCGGCATCGCAGGTGCGCTGTTCTTCGCCGTCTACCTTGGCGCGGTCGAGGTGGGCGAGGTCTATGGCATCAACAAGTCGTTCCTCGTGCTCTTCATGATCATCATCGGCGGGCTCGGGTCGATCTTCGGCAGCTTTGCCGGGGCGGCCTTCCTGGTGCTGCTGCCGGTGCTGCTGAAGAACCTGCTGGTCGGCACGCTTGGCTGGCCCACGGACCTTGCCGCGCATCTTGAGCTGATGATCGTCGGCTTGCTCATCATCGTCTTCCTGATCGCCGAACCGCATGGGCTGGCACAGCTGTGGCGCGTGACGAAGGAAAAACTCAGGCTTTGGCCCTTCCCGCACTAAGGCGGGGCCCGGCCCACGAAGACCGGGGGAGAGGAGCCCCCGGCACATCAAACCATCGGAGACATCAAGGGAGGAACCTGACCGATGAAAACCACTGCACTGATTACCGCAGCCGCGGCCGCCATGATGGCCGCCGCCCCGGCGATGGCGGACCTTTTCGTCCCCTCGCTGACCTACCGCTCGGGCCCCTACGCCGCCAACGGCATCCCGACGGCGGATGGCTATGCCGACTATTTCACCCTGCTCAACGAACGTGACGGCGGCATCGGCGGTGCCAAGGTCGCCTTCGAGGAATGCGAGACGGGCTACAACACCGAAAAAGGCGTGGAATGCTACGAGGCGGTGAAATCCAAGAACCCGCTGGCCATCCACCCCTGGTCCACCGGCATCACCTATCAGCTGATCCCCAAGGCGACGGCGGACGGCATCCCGGTTCACTCCGTGGGTTATGGCCGGACCTCGGCCAAGAACGGCGAAGTCTTCCGCTGGATCTTCAACTATCCGGCCAACTACTGGGACGGCGCATCGGTCGCGATCAGCCACATCCTGGACCAGGAAGGCGGCGATCTGAACGGCAAGAAGGTGGCGCTGGTCTACCACAACTCGGCCTTCGGCAAGGAACCGATCCGCACCCTGGAAGAGCTGGGCAAGATCCACGGCTATGAACTGAGCCTGCTGCCCGTCGACCACCCCGGTCAGGAGCAGAAGTCCCAGTGGCTGCAGATCCGCCGCGAACGGCCCGACTATGTCATCATGTGGGGCTGGGGCGTCATGAACCAGGTCGCCATCCAGGAAGCCGTGAACATCCGCTTCCCGATGGACCACTTCATCGGCATCTGGTGGTCCGGGTCTGAAAACGACGTGCGGCCGGCCGGCGAAGGCGCCAACGGCTACAAGGCGCTGACCTTCAACGGTCTCGACAAGGACTATCCGATCTTCGACGACCTGAAGAAATACGTCCATGACGCCGGCAAGGGCGCGGGTGCAGGCGATCAGGTCGGCACTGTGCTGTACATGCGTGGTCTTTATTCGGCCATGATGACCGCCGAGGCGATCAAGAAGGCGCAGGAGATCCACGGCACCCCCGACGTGACGCCCGCCATGGTGCGTGACGGCTACGAGAACCTGGATATCAATGCCGCGACCTACGAGGCCAACGGCCTGCCCGGCTTCGGTCCCGATATCAAGGGCTCGTGCCAGAACCACGGTGGCCAGGGCCTTGGCGCCGTGTCCCAGTGGGATGCCGCAGCGGACAAGTTCGTGCTGATCACCGACTACATCGAGTCGAACCAGGACGTGATCCAGCCGCTGATCGCCGAGGACAGCGAGGCCTACGCGACCGAATCCGGCATCACCCCGGGTTGCGAGTGATCTGACCACAGCCCCGGCCGGATCGCCCGGCCGGGGCACCCCACCAGAAGCCTTTTTGCAAGAGGATCGAACCAGATGCTGGATGCTGGCCAAACCCAGGAAAAACTTCTTGAGGTCAATAATATCGAGGTCATCTACAACCACGTGATCCTCGTGCTGAAAGGCGTGTCCCTGTCGGTGCCCAAGGGCGGCATTACCGCGCTTCTGGGCGGCAATGGCGCGGGCAAGACGACGACCCTGAAGGCCGTGTCGAACCTGCTGCATTCCGAACGTGGCGAGGTGACCAAGGGCACCATCACCTATCGCGGCGAACGCGTCGCGCACCTTGATCCGGCGCAGCTGGTCAAGAAGGGCGTCATCCAGGTGATGGAGGGCCGCCACTGTTTCGAACACCTTACGGTCGAGGAAAACCTGCTGACCGGCGCCTATACCCGGGGCGGCTCAAAGGGGGATGTCGACGCGGACCTGGACCTTGTCTACCAGTACTTCCCGCGCCTCAAGGAGCGCCGCAAATCGCAGGCGGGCTATACCTCGGGCGGGGAACAGCAGATGGTCGCGATCGGTCGCGCAATCATGTCGCGGCCCGAAACGGTGCTGCTGGACGAACCGTCGATGGGCCTTGCGCCGCAGCTGGTGGAACAGATCTTCGGCATCGTGAAGGACCTGAACGAAAAGGAAGGCCTGACCTTCCTGCTGGCCGAACAGAACACCAACGTGGCCCTGCGCTTTGCGCACTATGGCTACATCCTGGAATCCGGGCGCATCGTGATGGATGGCCCCGCGGCGGAACTGCGTGAAAACCCGGATGTGAAGGAATTCTACCTTGGCATGTCCGACGAGGGGCGTAAGTCGTTCCGGGATGTCCGGTCCTACCGCCGCCGCAAGCGCTGGCTGAGCTGAGGCCATGCTTCATTCGCGCGACAAGGGGATTCATTTCATGACCTATTTCGACACGCTGGAAACCCGGTCCGACGATCAGCGGGCCGAAGCGATTGCCGGGGATCTGCCCCGCCAGATCGCCGCCGCCAAGGCGCTTCCCGGCTATGCGGGCAGCCTGGCAGCGGTTGATCCGTCCGCGATCAAGACGGTCGCCGACCTGGCGGCGCTGCCGGTGCTGCGCAAGTCCGACCTGGGCGCGGCGCAGAAATCCGCACCGCCCTTCGGCGGGCTGACCACCCTGTCGCCCGGCAGTTTCGCGCATATCTTCCAAAGCCCCGGCCCGATCTACGAACCGGGCGGCGTGGGCCACGACTGGTGGCGCATGGGCCGCTTCCTGCACGCCGCAGGCGTCGGCAAGGGCGATATCGTCCAGAACTGCTTCGGCTATCACCTGACGCCCGCCGGCATGATCTTTGAAAACGGCGCGCGTGCCGTGGGGGCCGCCGTGCTGCCCGCAGGCACCGGTCAGACCGAACTGCAGGTGCAGGCGGCGCATGACATCGGTTGCACGGCCTATGCGGGCACGCCCGACTATCTGAAGATCATCCTCGACAAGGCGGACGAGATGGGGGTGCCGCTGAAATTCATGCGTGCGGTGGTTGGCGGCGGGGCGCTGTTCCCGTCGCTGCGTCAGGAATACGCCGATCGCGGCATCGCCTGTCTGCAAAGCTATGCCACCGCCGATCTGGGCAACATCGCTTATGAGAGCGACGCGATGGAGGGGATGATCGTCGACGAAGGCGTCATCGTCGAAATCGTCACGCCGGGCACCGGTGATCCGGTCGAACCGGGGCAGGTGGGCGAGGTCGTGGTGACCACGCTGAACCCCGACTATCCGTTGATCCGCTTTGCCACCGGCGATCTTTCGGCGGTCCTGCCGGGCATCAGCCCCTGCGGCCGCACCAACATGCGGATCAAGGGCTGGATGGGCCGCGCTGACCAGACCACCAAGATCAAGGGCATGTTCGTCCGACCCGAACAGGTCGCCGCACTGGTCGCCCGCCACGCCGAGGTCAAGCGCGCCCGCGTTCTGGCGCAACGGCAGGGCGAGATGGACGTGATGGTCGTGCAGATCGAGGCCGAGGGCGGCGAAGTCGGCGCCTATGAGAAATCGGTCGTGGACCAGCTCAAGATGAAGGGCCGGATCGAGATCGTGCCCGTCGGCAGCCTGCCGAACGACGGCAAGGTGATCGAAGATCAGCGGACCTACGACTGATTCACGCCCCAAGCTCAAGGCCCGATCTCACCCGGCCCGGCGGTGGCGTCGGGCCGCATTCAGGCCCATCCAACCGATTCGGAATCTCGGCATTGCGCCGACGGGGCTTGATCTTTGGTCAATTGCTATAGTTTGACGGGGATAACAAAAACCCGGACGAGGCCAAATGACCAAGTTGAAGAGCTTCCTGCTCGCATTCCTGCTTCTGCTGCCCGTTGCAGCCCTTGCGCAGGTCCTTCCCTCTGCGACCACCTCTGCCCCCGAGACGGCCGAGCAACCTGCGGAGCAACCCGCCGACAAGTCGAGCCTCGATCTGCTGCTCGAGGTGATCGAGGATGACAGCGCCCGGGCCAAGCTGGTCGACCAGCTGCGCGCCGCCGGGGCGACCGAAGAAGCTTCTCCGGATCAATTGGTCGAAACCCTGGCCGACGGGGCCGAAACCGCGACGCCGCCGGAAAACATCTCGTTCGGGCGCCGCATCGCGATCATCACGCAGGATGTGGCCGAAAGCCTGGCCGACCGGGCGACCGGGGCGTGGCAGTCCGTCACCAGTTCTCCGGCCGTGTTCGATGGTCTGAGCGGCAACGAATTCACCGTACTTCTCGACGCACTGAAGGATCTGGCGCTGGTGATCGCCGCCACGGTCGTCGTCTACGTGATCCTGCGCCGCATCGGCCGTGCGATCTATGGCCGTATGGGCAGCAGCGCCGCCGAAAGCAGCGCGATCCGCACCGTGATGCTGTACATCGCCTCGGGCGTCATCGACCTGCTGATCGTCATCCTTGCCTGGGCGGCGGGCTATGCCATCGCCACGCTGGTGCTGGGCAACTTTGGTCAGATCGGCATTCGGCAGACGCTGTACCTTAACGCCTTCCTGCTGGTCGAAACGGCCAAGGTGCTGCTGCGCCTGGTCCTCTCGCCGTCTTCGACCAACCTGCGACCGCTGCCGATTTCCGACCATGCGGCGCGCTATATGAATTCGCGCCTCGGCTTCCTGCTGGCGCTTGGCGGCTATGGTCAGCTGCTGGTCGTGCCGATCATCAACGCCAATGTCTCCTACGCCGCAGGGCGGGGGATTGCCGCGCTCTTTGCCTTTACCGTGCTGGCCTTCGCGGTCTGGCTGGTGCTGCGTAACCGCAAGTCTGTCGCGGACTGGATGACCGGGGACCGGGGCCGTGCGCCCGCGCTGTCCACCCCGGCCACGCCCGAGGCCGCGCAGGTCGCCGCCGACCCCGAAACGGCCATCGCCGCCGAAGCCGTCGTTCTTGACGACGACGCGGCCGGATTGGCCGACGACATGGCCGTGGTCTCTCCGTCGCGCCGCAAGGGCGTGCTGCACGCCTTGGCGACACACTGGCACTGGCCCGCGCTGGCCTATCTGTTCGTGATGTTCCTGATCGTGCTGGTGCGCCCCGGGGATGCCGTGTTCCGGGCCTTCCTGGCCTCGGGGCAGGTGGCCCTGATCGCGCTGGTCGGCGTCTTCGTTTCGGCCATGCTGAGCCGGGCCATGACCCACGGTGTCATCCTGCCCGAAGGCGTGACAGCCCGGATGCCCTTGCTTGAAGGGCGTCTGAACCGCTTTGTCCCCCGCGTGCTGTTCGTGCTGCGGCTGGTGATCGTGGTGCTGGTCGTGGCCTTCGCCATGTCGGCCATCGACCTGATCGACCTGCGGGGCTGGATGGCCAGCCAGATCGGCGTGCGCCTGACCGGCACGATCTTTTCGGTCGCGGCGGTGCTGCTGGTGTCCTTCTTCATCTGGCTCGCCCTGACGTCTTGGGTCGACTACCGGCTGAACCCGGAATTCGGCCAGGTGCCCTCGGCCCGTGAAAAGACCCTGCTGACCCTGCTGCGCAACGCTGCGACCATCGCGCTGGTGATCATCACCATGATGTTCGTGCTGGCCGAAATCGGGCTCGACATCGCGCCGCTGCTGGCCTCGGCCGGGGTGCTGGGCCTGGCCATCGGTTTCGGCGCCCAGAAGATGGTGCAGGACATCATCACCGGCATCTTCATCCAGTTCGAAAACGCGATGAACGTTGGCGACGTGGTCAGCGTCGGTGGCACCACCGGCACGGTCGAACGGCTGACGATCCGGTCGGTATCGCTGCGCGACGTGGCCGGGGCCTTCCACATCATCCCGTTCTCGTCGGTCGACATGGTCACCAACTACATGCGCGAGTTCGGCTATTTCGTCTGCGACATGGGCGTCGCCTACCGCGAGAATGTCGATGAGGTGAAACAAGCCATGCTGGACGCCTTCGAAGAGCTGCGTGCCGATCCCGATCAGGCCGAAGCCATCATGGGCGATCTGGAATGGTTCGGCGTGAACAGCTTTGGCGACAGTTCGGTCAACCTGCGGGCGCGCATCAAGTGCGTGCCGGGCAAGCAATGGGGCGTGGGCCGGGCCTACAACGAGATTCTCAAGCGGGTCTTCGACGACCGCGACATCGAGATCCCGTTCCCCTACCGCACGCTGGTGCTGGGCGAATCCAAGGACGGCAAGACCCAGCCGCTGCGCCTGACCCGCGACGGCGACACCCCGGCCGAGGCCTGATCGCATCGCATGAAACGACAAAGGGGCGCCGCCGGGCGCCCCTTTTCATGTCTGCGGTGTCGTGCCGTCAGGCGGTCATTCGCCCGCGATCCCTGCGTCGGCCATGCAACGGCGCAGCAGGGCCCGGGGGGCCGCATCGGGATCTTCGGTCAGCACGCAGTCGAAGGCCGTGTTCAGCGCCGCCTGATCGCACTCCAGCCGCGCATAGGTCGCGGTCAGACCGTCCAGCCGTGCGATGGCGCTGTCGACCTTGGCGGTGTCGGTGCCGCCAAGCGCCTGGATCATCTCGAGCCAGACAGACCCCGCCATCTGTCCCACCAGCGAACAGCGTCCCGCCGTCTGGGCCGACGCCACCGATGCCGTCAGGGACAAGGCGGCGAGCGATCCCAGTATTAGTCGTGTCATGCAAATGTCCTTCGGGTCAGGGCCAGTCCGCCCAGGGCCGCGATCAGCAGCAGCAGGGGCGCGGGCAACGGTACCGCAGGGACAGGCGCGGCGGCAAGGTTTGACACGGTCGATCCGGTGCCTGTGCTGCCACCCGAAGAGGATCCGCCGAAGGCCGACAGGGCCTGCTGCGTGCTGGCCGGGCCGACGAACCCGCCGGTCTGCGGATTGAACAGGAACTCGCCCGGGGTCGATCCGCCGCCGGCCTGCGGCTGCGTGCCGGCCACCGCGATGAAGCCATCGACAAAGCCGACGTCGCCGCCAAAGTCCGTCACGCCCGTGGGCGCCGACAGCCGCTGTACCAGGTCACCGGTCGAGGTATCGAACAGGTAGGCATAGCCCCGGCCGCCGCGATTGGGCGCGCCCACCAGCAACGACGATCCGCGCAGGGCCACCGCATAGCCGAAGCCGCTGCCGCCCTCGGGGTCCGACACCTTGCCGATCGCCGCGCCGGTCTTGCCGTCGAACAGGTAGACCGAACCCGATCCGCCAAGGGCCACCGTGTCGCCGTCGACGGCAATATCGGTGCCAAGGCCCGACTCGTCACCCGCAAGCGACAGGCGCACCAGCATTGCACCGGTGGCGGTGTCGAACAGATAGGTGCTCCCCGCCTCTTCGATCAGGCCAAGGTCATCCGACCGGGCAACCGCCACGCCGTCGCCGGTGCCGCACCCGACGGTCAGACGGCAGATCGCCTGTCGCACGAAGGTGTCGAAGGAAAAGCCGCCCCGCCCCTGATCAAGGATCCACGACAGAACGGAGGGAGAAAGCGCCGCGTCGACATCCGGCCCGCGCGTGTCGGGCTGGACCGACAGGGCGTTTGCACCGGTCGCCAGCGACAAACAGGCGGCAACCACGGCAATTGTTTTCGAAAACGGCTTCATAATGCACTCCACCCCATAAAATGGCAGGCCAAGGACGCTAGGGTCTTTAGCAGAATGTGTCAATTTTGTGGAAGGATTACGCTGCGTTTCGACTTTGGAAACCGGGGTGCGTCGGGGCGGCGTTCAGCAAGGCCCCAAAACAACAAAAGCCGCCCCTGGGGGCGGCTCAAGTCGTGTGCTCTGGCAAGTGCCTCAGCCCTGGCGGGCTTTGAACTTGCGCTGCGTCTTGTTGATCACATAGACGCGGCCCTTACGGCGCACGACGCGGCAATCGCGGTGGCGCTGCTTGAGCGAGCGGAGCGAGTTACGAACCTTCATGGGTCATCTCCTTCTTCGCGGCGCGGCGAGCGCCTGATTCGCGTTGTGACCCGAGGTCTTGCAGACCAAGGGCCGATGAATAATGGTGGGCGGTACAAGGATCGAACTTGTGACCCCTTCGATGTCAACGAAGTGCTCTACCGCTGAGCTAACCGCCCACGTCCTTTGCTGGTTCCCGCCCCTCAATCAAAAGGGGCGCGGGGTGCCCGCGCCGGTCCGCTGGTCTATAATCAGAGTCGCAGGGGGGATCAAGCCTTTTGGAAGCGGAATTTTTCGGTCTATGTTCGGGATATTGGAATAAGCATGACAAACCCCGCTTTCGACCTGTACCAGCCTGCGCGCGTGACCACGTCGGTGGTCTTTGCCTCTCCGCATTCGGGGCGGCACTATCCTGCGTCCCTGCTGCGCGAGTCCGTGCTGGACGCGCACCTGATCCGGTCCTCCGAGGACGCTTTCGTCGATACCCTGTTCGATCAGGCGCCCCTGCACGGCGCGCCCCTGCTGGCCGCGCGTGTGCCGCGCGCCTATGTCGATCTGAACCGCAGCATCGATGAACTGGACCCGGCGGTGGTCGACGGGGTGCGGCGCAATGGCCACAACCCACGCGTCGCCTCGGGGCTCGGGGTGATTCCCCGCGTGGTGGCAAACGGCCGGGCGATCTATCGCGGAAAGCTGAGCCTGGCGGAGGCGCGGGCGCGGCTCGACAGTTGCTGGCTGCCTTACCACGCGGCATTGCAGGGCCAGCTGGACCAGGCGCATCAACTGTTCGGCGAGGCGATTCTGATCGACTGCCATTCGATGCCCCGCGAGGCGCTGGATTGCGTCGTTCGCACCGGCGCCCGGCGGCCCGACGTCGTGCTGGGCGACCGCTTCGGCGCCTCTGCCGCCGCGCCCGTGGTGGACGAGATCGAGGCGATCCTGACCCGCGTTGGCCTGACCGTCGCCCGCAACGCGCCCTTTGCCGGGGCCTATGTCACCCAGCAATACGGCCGCCCCTCGCGGCGCCAGCACGCGGTGCAGCTTGAAATCGACCGCTCGCTTTACATGGACGAGGCGCGGATCACGCCACGCCCGGATTTCGAAGACTTCCGCGCCGTGATCGGCCAGGCGATTGCCGAGATGACGGAAATCGGACGCGCACTGCCCTTGGCGGCCGAATAACCCCGCGCGGGTTGATCACCCGGCCTGCGCACCCGATATCCCGAAGTCCGACCCAACAGGATATCCCATGCCCCAAGACACCCGCCCCGACGCGCCGCGCGTCGCCTTCGACAAAGACATGGCCAAGGGCTATGACGCCCGGAACAGCGCGCTTGCACCGATTTCCGACAACATGCACTTCCTGATCCAGCTTGCGCTGGACGATCTGCCCGACACCGCCCGCGTCCTGTGCATCGGTGTCGGCACGGGGGCCGAGATCCTGTCGCTGGCCCGCGCCCGGCCCGGTTGGCGCTTTGTGGGCGTGGACCCGTCATCCGCCATGCTGGACGTCTGCCGTGACCGCCTTGAAGCCGAGGGGCTGATGGACCGTTGCGAGCTGATCGAAGGTTACGTGCAGGACGCGCCCTCTGACACATTCGACGTGGTGCTGTCGGTGCTGGTGGCGCATTTCATCCAGCGCGCCGACCGCCCGGCCTTCTACACCGCGATCCGCGAACGGGTGAAACCCGGTGGCGCCTATGTCACCGCCGAGATCTGTCAGGACTTTGACAGCCCCGACTATCCCGTGCTGCTGGAGAACTGGAAACGCGTGCAGGCCCGCATGGGGGCCACGCCCGAATCGCTGGAAAAACTGCCCGAGCTTCTGCGCACCAACCTGGGCGTCCTGTCCCCGCACGACACCCGCGCGCTTCTGGGGGCGGCGGGCTTCACCCGGGTCACCGGATTCTATCAGGCAGTGATGATCCGGGGCTTCATCGCGCAGGGCTGAGGTGCAGACAGAAAAGCCCCCCGGAGTGTCCGGGGGGCTGATCCGTGGCACCGGCGCCGTTCAGGAAACGCGCGAACAGGACGAACGGGCCGGTGCCTCCCCCCGAACGCGAGGGGATGGTGGGGGCAGGGGGTTATTCCCCCCCGCCAAGCTGGTGCACATAGGTTGCCACGGCGCGGATCTGCGCTTCGGTCAGGCGCGGACCCCATGCGGGCATCTGGCCATACCGCGCGTTCACCACCGTTTCGTGGATCGTCGCGTAGTCCCCGCCATAGAGCCAGATCGCATCCGCCAGGTTCGGCGCGCCCTGCGCCCGATCCCCGGTGGCGTCCTCGCCATGGCACGAGGCGCAGTTGTCGGCATAGACCGTCGCCCCGGCCTCGACGACAGAGGCATCCTGCGGATCGCCCGACAGCGACATGACATAGTTCACCACCGCGTCGATATCGCCTTTCTCAAGCAGGTCGTCGCGGCCGAAGGCGGGCATTTCGGACTGCCGCAGATAGTCGCCTTCTGCGTCCTCGGCCTGGCGGATGCCGACGGTGATCGTCTCGTGGATCGTCTCGATATCGCCACCCCAGAGCCAGTCGTCGTCCAGCAGGTTGGGATAGCCCTTGGCACCGGCCGCGCCCGACCCGTGACACTGCGCACACCAGGTCATGAAGACCGCCGCACCCGCGTTCTGGGCATAGCTGTTCAGGTCCGCGTCCGCCGCGATCTCGGTCAGCTCGACCGAGGCGAGCCGGTCGTTGATCGCGGCGTTGGACTGGTTGACCGCCTCGATGTCGGCGGCGACCTCTGCGCGGGTCGAATGGCCCAGGATCCCGGCGGTCGCCTGATTCACCAGCGGCCAGGCGGGATAGAGGATCGTGTAGATCACCCCCCAGACGATGCAGGCATAGAAGGTCCAGAGCCACCAGCGGGGCAGGGGCGTGTTCAGCTCCTCGATCCCGTCCCAGCTGTGACCGGTCGTGCCGTGTTTCTCTCTCAGATCGCTCATCTCAGGCCTCCTTATCGACCTGGCGCCCGGCGGCGGGCCTTGTTTCATGTCGGAACGGGATCTCGGCCGTATCGGCGTATGTCTTGCGGCTTCCCGGCCGGAAGACCCACAGGATCACGCCGCCGAAAAAGGTGAAGAGCGCCAGCAGCATCCAGCTGTCCGCGAATTCCCGAAGGATGGAATAGGTGTCCATGATCGCCCCCTTAACGGCTTGCGTCCGGCGTGAAGGTCGAGAAATCGACCAGCGTGCCGAGCATTTGAAGATAGGCGACCAGGGCATCCATTTCGGACACCCCCGGCCGGGCGTCGAAGTTGCGCACCTGCGCGGTGTCGCCATAACGTTCGACCAGCCCGTCCCAGTCGCTGTCCGGATCGGCCTGGGCGGCAAAGTCCGCCTGGGCGTTGTCCAGCATCTCTTCGGTGTAGGGGACGCCGACGAAGGCATGGGTCGCCATCACGTCCTGGATGTATTCCCCGTCGATCAGCGTGTTTTCGAGGTAGCCATATTTCGGCATCACCGATTCCGGCACCACCGACTGCGGATCGCGCAGGTGGTCGACGTGCCATTCGTCCGAATAGCGGCCGCCCACTCGGGCCAGGTCAGGACCTGTCCGCTTGGATCCCCACTGGAACGGATGGTCGTACATCGACTCAGCCGCCAGCGAATAGTGGCCGTACCGTTCCACCTCGTCCCGCATCGGCCGGATCATCTGGGAATGGCAGACATAGCAGCCCTCCCGGATATAGATGTCCCGGCCCGTCAGTTCGAGCGGCGTGTAGGGGCGCATCCCCTCGACTTCCTCGATCGTGTTCTCGAGGTAGAAGAGCGGGGCGATTTCCACGATGCCGCCGATGGTCACGACGAAGAAAGACCCGGCCAGAAGAAGTGTCGCGTTCTTCTCAAGCACCTTGTGTCTGTCAAGAATACCCATTGTCCTGTCTCCTTATTCCGCAGGCACGAGGCTGTCGTTGGTGGCCAGTTCCGGCTGACGGGTGACCGTCAGCCAAAGGTTGATGCACATGATCACCGCACCGGCGAGGAACATCACGCCGCCCAGGGTCCGCACCACGTACATCGGGAACTTTGCGGCCACCGTGTCGGCGAAGGAGTTCACGAGGAACCCGTTCGCATCCACTTCACGCCACATCAGGCCTTCCATGATGCCGGTCACCCACATCGACGCGGCGTAGAGAACGATCCCGATCGTGGCGAGCCAGAAGTGCCAGCTGACCATCGACAGGCTGTAGAGCCGTTCGCGGTTCCACAGTTTCGGCACCAGGTAGTAGAGCGCCCCGAAGGTGATCATGCCGTTCCAGCCAAGCGCACCGGAATGCACGTGCCCGATCGTCCAGTCGGTGTAATGCGACAGCGAGTTCACGGCCTTGATCGACATCATCGGACCTTCGAAGGTCGACATGCCGTAGAAGCCGACCGCGATCACCATCATCCGGATCACCGGATCGGTGCGCAGCTTGTCCCATGCGCCCGAGAGCGTCATCAGGCCGTTGATCATGCCACCCCAGCTGGGCATCCACAGCACGACCGAGAACACCATGCCAAGGGTCGAGGCCCAGTCGGGCAGCGCGGTGTAATGCAGGTGGTGCGGACCGGCCCAGATGTAGATGAAGATCAGCGCCCAGAAGTGGATGATCGACAGCTTGTAGGAATAGACCGGGCGTTCGGCCTGCTTGGGGATGAAGTAATACATCATGCCCAGGAAGCCCGCCGTCAGGAAGAAGCCCACGGCGTTGTGGCCGTACCACCACTGGGTCATGGCATCCTGCACGCCGGCAAAGACCTGCACCGATTTCGACCCCCAGATCGACACCGGGATCGACAGGTTGTTGACCACGTGCAGCAGGGCGACGGTGACGATGAAGCTCAGGTAGAACCAGTTGGCCACGTAGATGTGCGGCTCTTTCCGCTTGATGATCGTGCCCAGGAAGACGGCCAGGTAGACCACCCAGACCACGGTCAGCCACAGGTCCACGTACCATTCCGGTTCCGCGTATTCCTTGGACTGCGACCCGCCCAGCACATAGCTCAGCGCCGCCATCACGATGAACAGCTGATAGCCCCAGAACACGAACCACGCCGCGTTCCCGCCCCACAGCCGCGCGGCCGAGGTCCGCTGCACCACGTAGAACGAGGTCGCGATCAGCGCGTTACCGCCAAAGGCGAAGATCACCGCGCTGGTGTGCAGCGGCCGCAGTCGCCCGAAGTTCAGATATCCCTGCGCCCATTCGAAATTGAGCACGGGAAAGGCCAGCTGGGCGGCGATCACGATGCCGACCAGAAAGCCGACCACGCCCCAGAAGGCGGTGGCGATCACGCCAAAGCGCACCACCCCGTCCATGTAATCACCGGACAGATCGGGCGCAGGCCCTTCGTCTCCGGCGGTTCGCAGCGTCATCAGGAAAAGGATGCCGGCAGTCAGCATGACCACCAGCATGTTCACCATATACGCCAGATCGCGCGCGTAATTGGCCGCGATTGCCCCGAACAGGGCAGTCAGGCCAAGCGCGACAAGCTTCAATGTATGTGTCATTTCGCGTCCCTTCGTCAGTCCTAGGCAGGGAATCCCCCCGTCGTCAGGCGTATCGACGGTCCGCTTATGGAAGCAGGCGGCGCCCCCCGGCTTTGATCTGCGTCAACCTGCGGGCGGAGAGTTCTTGACGCGGATCAAGGCGCTGCCCGGCGCGGCGCGACAGGATGGCAGGGCAAGCACATAGTGCAGGAGGACCCCCCGATGACCATCAAGGCCGTTTCCACCATCATCACCGACAAGGCCCTGGCCAAACCGCTGATCGATGCCGCCGCTGCCGTGGCCGCGACGCATGACGCGCACCTCGACGCCTACTGTCTGGGTGTCGATCGCAGCCAGATGGACTACTACTATGCCGGCGCCAATGCGATGATCCTGCAAGAGGCGATCGCACGGGCCGGCGAAGAGGCCGAGGAGATCGACGCCGAGGTCAAGCGCCTGCTGGCGATGACCGGGGTCAGGTGGGCCACCGATACCGGCGTCACCCAGATGGCCGACCTGGGCCGCCGCGTGGCGCAGCATGCCCGCTTTTCCGACCTGGTGATCCTGCCCAAGCCCTACGGCAAGGATCGCGGCGCCGACCTGGAACCTATGGTCGAGGCCGCGATGTTCGATG
Organism: Pseudooceanicola onchidii; assembly: GCF_004959925.1. Classification (GTDB taxonomy): domain Bacteria; phylum Pseudomonadota; class Alphaproteobacteria; order Rhodobacterales; family Rhodobacteraceae; genus Pseudooceanicola; species Pseudooceanicola onchidii. The sequence goes on from NZ_SPUW01000001.1 coordinate 99,677, forward strand.
GCCGCGCGCCGGTGATGATCGTGCCCGAGGCCGCCGATGTTTCGACCCTGCCGCGATCGGCGCTGCTGTGCTGGAACGAAAGCCGGGAAGCGCTGGCCGCGATCAAGGCCGCGCTGCCGCTGCTGCGGGCGGCGGACACGGTGCATATCTGTGTCATCGACCCGCCGGTCCACGGGCCCAACCGGTCCGACCCCGGTGGCCAGCTGGCCGTCTGGCTGGCCCGCCACGGCATCCGCGCCGAAATCGACGTGATCGCCCGCACCCTGCCGCGTGTCTCGGACGTGATCCGCAGGCACGCCGAGGACAAGGGCGCCGAGATGATCGTCATGGGGGCCTACGGGCATTCGCGCTTCCGCGAGGCCATCCTGGGCGGCGCGACGCGCCACATGCTGGAAGATACGGACGTGCCTGTGTTCATGGCGCATTGACCCGACACCCGCGCACCAGCCGTTTCACGCCGGGGCCGCAGGCGACCCCGGCGCGAAATGCCTCCGGCGGAGGTATTTTCGACCAGAAGAAGACAGGTCCACCCCCTGCGGCCAGCGCAGGGGGCTTCTCCTGGTGCGGTCATCGGCGCCTCCGCCTGTACCGCAATCTCAGCAGGCCATGATTCTGGTTAGCGAACCGTTACCGCTTCTTCTGGTCAGAAATACCTAAACCGCGCGCAACGGATTTCGCCTGTCGCGACGACTGGGGTTTGGGGGGCCGCAGCGCAGTCGACGTGCGTCAGTTCAGCAGGCCACCGTCGCTGTCATCGCCCGCCTCTTCCATCAGGCGGTCCATGTCCGGCACGATCACGTGGCGCTTGCCTTCCAGCTGGATGACGCCGTCTTTCTTCAGGGCCGAGATCTGGCGGCTGACCGTTTCCAGCGTCAGCCCCAGATAGTCGGCCATGGCTTCGCGGGTCAGGGGCAGGTCGAAGGTCACCATCCCGTCGGCCCGGGCCATGTGCAGCGCCGCATCGCGCCGCCCGATGATGGCCAGAAGCGACGCGATCTTTTCCCGCGCGGTCTTGCGGCCCAGCACCAGCATCCATTCGCGTGCGGCGTCCAGTTCATCCAGCGTCATCTGCAGCAGACGCTGCGCGATATGCGGCGTGGTTTCCATCATCTGCTCGAACGGCTTCTTGCGGAAACAGCACATCACCAGGTCGGTGGTCGCGACGACATCATAAGCCGCGGTGCTGCGCCCCGGCCGCCCGACGAAATCCGACGGCAGCAGAAGGCCCACCATCTGGGTGCGGCCGTCCTCCATCGTCTGGGTCAGCGATGCGATGCCTGACACGACCGATCCGACGAATTCCATCCGGTCGCCGGACCAGATGATCCGCTGCCCGGCCTCGTAGCTGCGATAGTACTTGATGCCCTCGAGCATCTCGAGCTCGTCGGCCTCGCACCGTGCACAGACCGCGCGATGACGGATCGGGCACTCTTCGCAATCGTGGAAACCGGCGGGTTTTTCTTTGAGCAACATGGTAATTTCGCGCGCTTGATCTGCGTCAATGTCAGGGGTGTGACGCTTGCCTTAACGCTAGGCGCATGATTGGGAAAACGCAACTTCACAGGCTGGGACTGTTTGACGCGAAAGTGCCGCGGTACACCAGCTATCCGACCGCCCCGCATTTCAACACTGAAATCGGGCCGGACCGGTTTGCAAGCTGGATCCGCGCCGTGCCCGTGGGCGGCGAGGTCTCTCTCTATATTCACGTGCCCTTCTGTCGGCGGCTGTGCTGGTTCTGCGCCTGCCGCACGCAGGGCACGCAAAGCCGCGATCCGGTGGCCGCCTATCTTGAGGTGCTGAAGGCCGAACTGCGGCTTCTGGCGCAACACCTGCCCCAGGGCGTGCGCCTGTCGCGCCTGCACTGGGGCGGCGGCACGCCCACCCTGCTGGAACCTGCCATGATGGAGGAACTGGCCGGGGCCATCGCCGAGGTTGCAAGCTTTGCCCCGGGCTACGAATTCTCGGTCGAGATCGATCCGAACGAGATCGACGCCGACCGGCTGGCCGTGCTGGCGCGGGCGGGGATGAACCGGGCCTCGATCGGGGTGCAGGACTTCGATCCCGAGATCCAGGCCTGCATCGGCCGTGAACAGGGCTACGAGGCCACGCGGGACGCCGTGCTGGCAATCCGCGCGGCCGGGGTGCACAGCCTGAACGCCGATATCCTTTATGGTCTGCCGCACCAGACCGGCGCGAAGATCACCGATTCGGTGCAGAAGCTGCTGTCGCTGTCGCCCGATCGTGTGGCGCTTTACGGCTATGCCCATGTGCCCTGGATGGCGCGGCGGCAGACGATGCTGCCCTCGGACGCCCTGCCGACGCCGACCGAGCGGCTTGACCTGTTCAACACCGCCCGGCAGCTCTTTGACTGGGACGGCTATGACGAGATCGGGATCGATCACTTTGCCCTGCCGACCGATGGCCTGTCCTGGGCGCAGAAGTCCGGCCGGCTGCGGCGCAATTTCCAGGGCTACACCGACGACCAGGCCGAGGTGCTGATCGGCATCGGGGCGTCCTCGATCTCGCGCTTTCCGCAGGGCTATGCGCAGAACGCCCCCGCGACCTCGGCCCATATCGCGGCGATCCGCGACGGGCGGTTCTCGACTGCGCGCGGGCATGCCTTTGACGGCGAAGACCGGCTGCGCGCCCGCATCATCGAGGCGCTGATGTGCGATTTCCGCGTGAACAGCGCCGAGCTGATCGCGGATTTCGGACAGGACGCCCAGGTGCTGCGAGGTCTGTTCGACCAGGTCAACGCCGACTTCGAAGGCCTGCTTCGGGTCGATGGCACCGGGCTTGAGATCCCCGAACCGGCGCGGCCGCTGACCCGGATGATTGCGCAGGCCTTCGACACCTACGACGGGGCGCTGGCGCGGCATTCCTCGGCGATCTGAACTCTCCGGTTGCGGTGTGGCCGCGACCGGATCACAGTCCGGGCGATCTGACAAAGGACCCGCCCATGACCCGCCGCCCCTTCACCCAGCTTGATGTCTTCTCGGCCGTGCCTCTCATGGGCAATCCGCTGGCCGTGGTGCATCGCGCCGACGGGCTGTCGGATGCGCAGATGGCGCGCTTTGCCAATTGGACCAACCTGTCGGAAACCACCTTCCTGACAGAGCCGCCCGAGGGTGCGGATTACGCCGTGCGGATCTTCACCCCCGCGCGCGAATTGCCCTTTGCCGGGCATCCGACCCTGGGCAGCTGCCACGCCTGGCTTGCCGCCGGGGGCCAGCCGAAGGGCGGGACGATCATCCAGTCCTGTGCCGCCGGTCTGATCCCGATCCGCCGCGATGGCGCTCGGCTGGCGTTTCGTGCGCCGCCGCTGGTCCGCTCGGGCCCGGCCGACGACGAGGTGCGCGCCCGCATACTGGCCGGCACCGGCCTGCCCCCCGAGGCGATCGAGGCCGTCGAGTGGATCGACAATGGCCCCGGCTGGTGTGGCGCCCTGCTGCGCGACGTGCAGGCCCTGCGATCGGTCACGCCCGATTACGCCGCGCTGGGCGGGCTGAAGCTGGGGCTGGTCGCCCGTGCGCCGTCGGATGCGGGCTGGGATTTCGAACTGCGCGCCTTCACCTCGTCCTACGAGGATCCGGTGACCGGATCGCTGAACGCCTCGGTCGGGCAATGGCTGATGCGGACGGGGGTGGCGACGGGCGATTACGTGGCCGCGCAGGGCGCCGCGCTTGGCCGCGACGGGCGGGTGCATGTGACCCGCGACGGGGGCGAGATCTGGGTCGGCGGCGACGTGACGGCCTGCATCGAGGGCACGGTGACGATCTGATCCCGTCCCGGACCGGCGCTGCGCCCGAGAAAAACGCCCGGTCGAAGCCGAGCGTTTTCAGTTACATGCAGTCCGAAACCCTTACGGCTTCAGCGCCATCAGACCCTTGAGGATATCGACCGCATAGGCCAGCTGATAATCCTCGTCGCGCAGCTTGGCGGCTTCTTCGGCCTCGGCGCGCTCTTCCTCGATCTGGCGGATTTCGTCTTCCGACAGGCTGTCGTTGTTCAGCGCCCCGCGCAGGTCAGCTTCGGACCGGCTGCGGCGTGCGGCCGAGGTGTCCTCTTCTTCCTCGGTCTCAGGCGCGCGGCGCGGCTGTTGCACGATGATGTCCGGTGACACGCCAAGCGACTGGATCGACCGGCCCGAGGGCGTGTAGTAGCGCGCGGTGGTCAGGCGCATCGCGCCGTCCCCGCGCAGCGGCATCACCGTCTGGACCGACCCCTTGCCGAAGGACTTGGTGCCCACGACGATGGCGCGGCGGTGATCCTGCAGTGCGCCCGCGACGATTTCCGAGGCCGAGGCCGAGCCGCCGTTGATCAGCACCACGATCGGCTTGCCGTTGATGATGTCGCCTTCGGTGGCGTTGAACCGTTCGCCGTCCTCGGGGTTGCGACCCCGGGTCGACACGATTTCACCGGCGTCAAGGAAGGCATCCGCCACCTTGATCGCCTGCGTCAGCAGACCGCCGGGGTTGTTGCGCAGGTCCAGCACGATGCCGTCGAGGTTGTCCAACCCGCCGGCCGCCTCGATCTCGCGCTCAAGCCCCTCGGTCAGGTTGGGCGTGGTCTGGTCGTTGAAGGTGGTGACACGCGCCACGACCGCCTTGCCTTCGGTGCGCACGCGGGCCGCCGTCAGCTTGATGGTGTCGCGGATGATCGACACGTCGAAGGGTTCGGCCTCGCCCTCGCGGACGATGGTCACGACGATCTCGGACCCGACCGGGCCGCGCATCAGATCGACCGCTTCGTCCAGCGTCAGGCCCAGCAGGCTTTCGCCATCAACGTGGGAAATGAAGTCGCCCGCCTCGACGCCAGCTTCGGCTGCCGGAGTCCCATCCATCGGGGACACGACCTTGACGAAGCCGTCTTCCTGCGTGACCTCGATGCCCAGCCCGCCGAATTCGCCGCGCGTCTGCACCCGCATCTGCGCCGCGTCATCGGGTGACAGATAGCTGGAATGCGGATCAAGCGAGGTCAGCATGCCGTCGATCGCCGCCTCGATCAGTTCCGAGGGTTCGACCTCTTCGACATATTGCGCACGGATGCGTTCGAAGATGTCGCCGAACAGGTCAAGCTGTTCGTAGACGTTGGAATTCCGGGTGCTGTCCTGCGCCAGAAGGGGGGCGGCGACCTGGGTGGATGCCAGCAGACCGGCGGTTACGCCCACGATGCCTGCCACGAGATGCTTTTTCATGTGCCTCATTCCTCGATGCCACGGAACCACGCTGCGGGGTCCTGCGGGGTATTGTCTTGTCTGACTTCCATATAGAGCGTTTCGCTGCGCCCGTTACCAGAGCCTTCCGTCGACCCGTCCGCCGTCAACAGCGCGTCAAGATCGGGGTCGTCACCCCCCATCAGACCAAGCGGCGCGCCCGCGGCCACGATATCACCCGAGGCACCATAGACAACGTCCAGTCCGGCGAACACGAAAAGAATGCCGGTTTCGGGCTCAAGAATGATCACGTTTCCAAGATCGAGAAGCGGACCACGATAGCGGATGGTCGCCGCCGTGGGCGAAGTCACAAGGGCCCGGGGGCGGGTGGCCAGCACGACGCCCGCGCGGGTGATCCCGGCGGCATCGGCCTCTCCGGCGCGGCGCAGGACACGGCCCTGCACGGGCAGGGGCAGATCGCCCTTGCGCGCGGTGACCGGCGGCAGGTCAAGGTCGCGTTCGCTGTCGGTGATGTCGGCAAGCCCCGAGGCAAAGGCAGATAATGTCTCGGTCGAGGCGATCAGAAGCGCGGTCTTGATCGGATCCTCGGTGAACTTGCGTGGCAGGTCGGTGCGATCCGCGATGGCCTGGCTCAGGTCCGTGCGCGCCTCTTGCACGCCGCGCAGGCCGTCGGCCAGCGTGCGTGCGGCGCTTTCCTGCAGCTGCCGCAGCACGCGCACCTCGTTCAACTGGCCACGCAGCTGGGCGGCGCGGGCATCCAGCGCGCGCGACACATCCGCCACGATCATCGCCGACCGGGCCGTGCCGACCGCGCCCGAGGGGTGCAGGAAGACCACCGGTGTTCCGGTGCCGCCCATGACCTCGAGCGTGCCGAGAAGCTGCGCGATCTCTCCGTCGCGCGAGGCCAGGTCGGCGGCCAGCACGGCCTCGCGCGCCGACACCTGTCGCAGGCCTTCGCGCATCGCGGCCAGCCCGTCCTCGAAGGCGCGGGTGGTTTCGGTCAGCGCCGCGACCCGGTCCGGCGCCTCGTCCGCCGCATCCAGCATCGCCGTCGCCCGTTCGATCGCCTGCATCGCCGCCGTGGCCGCCGCCGCCGTGTCGCTTTGCGCCCGCAGCCCGCCGGGCAGCGCCAGTGCAAGGACCAGCGCAGCGATCAGGGCAAGAAGGCGGGCGGTGCGGGTCATGCGATCAGGCTTTCCCCCGTCATCTCGTCCGGTTTGGGTAGCCCCATCAGGTCCAGCAGCGTCGGGGCCAGATCGGCCAGCCGCCCGGCCCGCAGGGTCGCGCCCGCCGGTCCGCCGATCAGCGCCACGGGCACCAGGTTGGTCGTATGCGCGGTATGAGGCCCGCCGGTCACCGGATCGACCATGACCTCGCAATTGCCGTGATCGGCCGTCAGGATCATCGCGCCGCCCGCCTGTTCCAGCGCCGCCAGCACGCGCGCCAGCCCGCGATCCACCGCCGCACAGGCCGCCATCGCGGCCTTCAGATCCCCGGTGTGGCCGACCATGTCTGGGTTGGCGTAGTTGGTGACGATCAGGTCGTAGCCCTTTTCGATCGCGGCGACGAACTGGTCCGTGACCTCTTCCGACGACATCTCGGGCTGCAGGTCATAGGTGGCGACCTTGGGCGAGAGGGGCATGAACCGGTCTTCGCCCGCCTTCACGTTCTCGACCCCGCCATCGAGGAAGAAGGTCACATGCGGATATTTCTCGGTCTCGGCCAGCCGGAACTGGGTCTTGCCCTGTTTCGCGACCCATTCGCCAAGCGTGTTCACGATCTCCTGCTTGGGATAGCAGGTGGTCATGTAGGCGTTATGCGCCTCGGAGTAGTCGACCATCCCCAGCAGCGCCGCCCAGTCGGGGCGCGGCCCGGTGTCGAAGGCCGAAAACCCCGGCTCGCCCACGGCGCTCAGGATCTCGCGCGCGCGGTCGGCGCGGAAATTGAGACAGAAGAAACCGTCGCCGTCCTGCGCGCCCCTGTAGCCGCCGATCACCGTGGGGGTGATGAATTCATCCGTTTCGCCGTTCTCGTAGCCGCGGGTGATGGCCGCATGGGCCGTGGCGCACTTCTGACCCGCGCCGTTGATCATGGCGGCATGCGCCTCGGCCACGCGGTCCCACCTGTTGTCGCGGTCCATCGCGTAGTAGCGCCCCGAGAGGCTGGCGATGGCGGCATTTTCCGGCAGCGCGTCTTCGAGGTCGGAGAGATAGCTGTAGGCGGACTTGGGCGCGACATCGCGCCCGTCGGTCACGGCGTGGAAGGCCACCGGCACACCGGCCCCGGCGATGGCCGCGATCGCCGCCTTGATGTGGTCGACATGCCCATGCACCCCGCCGTCGGACATCAGCCCCATGACATGGGCCGTGCCGCCGCTGGCTTTCAGCTTGTCGATGAAGGCGGTGAGTGCGTCGTTACGGGCGAACGACCCGTCCTCGATCGCCAGGTCGATCTGGCCCAGGTCCATCGCCACCACCCGGCCCGCTCCGATATTGGTGTGCCCCACCTCGGAATTGCCCATCTGTCCGCGCGGCAGCCCGACGTCCGGCCCATGCGTCACCAGCGTGGCGTTCGGGCAGGTCGCCATGATCCGGTCATAGGTCGGCGTGTCGGCCAGATGCGGGGCGTTGGCCTCGGTCCGGTCGGACAGGCCCCATCCGTCGAGAATGCACAGGACGACGGGTTTCGGTGTGCTCATGCTGACTGCTCCGGCCTTTTTCGGGGCCTGTTTAGCGGGGATGGGCGCGGGGGTGAAGGTGCCTCTGAGGCAAAGCGCAAGGGGCGCTGCCCCTCATGAGCCCGTGCGGGCTCATTCACCCCGAGGTATTTTCGACCAGAAGAAGAGGGGCGGAAGTAGAGGGCCTGAGGGCGCGCGCGGCTCACACCCGGTGATAGGGCGACCCGGCCAGGATCGTGGTGGCGCGGTAGATCTGTTCGGCCAGCATGGCGCGGGCCAGCATGTGCGGCCAGACCATCTTGCCGAAGGACAGGCTGTGGTCGGCGCGGGCGCGCAGCGCGGGGTCGATCCCGTCCGCGCCGCCGATGACGAAGGCGGTGTCCTGCGTGCCATCATCCCGCCAGCCCGCCAGCAAGTCGGCAAACTCCGGCGATGTCATCAGGGTGCCGCGTTCGTCGAGCGCGATGATCCGGGCGTTCGTGGGCAGGGCGCGATCCAGCAGTGCGGCCTCGGCCGTCATGCCGCTGCCCTTCTTGTCCTCGACCTCGGTCACCGTGACGGGGCCCAGCCCGAGGGCACGACCCGTGCGGGTCGCGCGGGTCAGGTAGTCGTCGATCAGATCGGCCTCGGGCCCCTTGCGCAGGCGCCCGACGGCGCAGATCGTCAGTTTCACGCGGGCGTCAGGCGTGGGTGGCGTCGGACTTGGACGGCATCCACATCTTTTCAAGCTGGTAGAATTCGCGCACCTCGGGGCGGAACACATGCACCACCACGTCGCCGGTGTCGATCAAGACCCAGTCGCCGGTTTCCTTGCCTTCGATCTTCGCGGTGAAGCCGTAGGTCTGCTTGATGCGGTCGACCAGCTTTTCCGCGATCGCGGCCACCTGGCGCGAGGAGCGCCCGGAGCAGACGACCATGAAGTCGCCCATGGAAGACCGGCCGCGCAGGTCGATCTGCACGATGTCTTCGGCCTTGTCGTCGTCGAGGGAGGTCAGGATCAGCTCCAGCAGGGATTCGCTGATCGACTGGTCATGCGCCGTCATCGCGGCGCCCTTGGGAGCGGTGTCTGCCGCTGCAAGTTGAAGTGACAGGACATTGTCCTCCTTGTGGCGCGCCGCCTGAGTCCCGGCGCTGGACATGGATCAAAGGTAACATCGCGCCGATGTCTTTTCAATGAACCCGCGGCGCATCGGCGTCAATCGGGCGCTTTCGCCGGATCGTTCAGCACCCGCACCTCACGCTGCGGGAAGGGAATCGAGATGCCATGCGCCTGAAACGCGTCCCAGAGCGCGAGGTAGACATTGCCCCGGATGTTGGTCAGCCCGCCCGTGGGGTCGCGGATCCAGAAGCGCAGGATGTAGTCGACCGAACTGTCGCCGAAGCCGACGATATGGCAGACCGGGGCCTTGTGGCCCAGCACCCGGTCCACGCTCTGCGCGGCCTCGATCGCGACCTTGCGCACGAGGTGCGGATCGTCGCCGTAGGCGGTGCCGAAATAGATGTCGAGCCGGACGAAATCATCCGAATGCGACCAGTTGACCACCTGTCCGGTGATCAGGTCCTCGTTCGGGATCAGGTATTCCTTGCCGTCGCGGGTGACGACCGACACGTAGCGTGCCCCGAGCGAATTGATCCAGCCGAAGGTTTCCCCGAGGGAGATCACGTCGCCGGGCTTCACCGACTTGTCGAGCAGGATGATGATGCCGGACACCAGGTTCGACACCACCTTCTGCAGGCCGAAGCCCAGGCCCACGCCGATCGCGCCCGACAGCACCGCAAGACCCGTCAGATCGACGCCCACGGTTTTCAGCCCGATGAACAGCGCGAGCCCGTACAGCAGCAGCTGCAGGAACTTGACCACCAGCACCCGCATCGATGGGCTGATGTCCTCGACCCGGCTGATGTTGGCGGCCGAGGCGTGGCTGAGGAACCGCGCGACCGTGAAGAGCGCGGTCAGCAGCACCACCGCCTGCAGCACCATCCAGAGCGTGATCTGGGTCTCGCCGATCCCGATGCCGATGCTGGTGAACAGTGCCTGCGCCTCGTCGGTGAGGCCAAGGATCACCAGCGTCACCCAGATCCAGCCACCCACCCGAACGATGCTGCGCAGGGCATTGTTGGCGATGATCCGGGTGGCCAGCGCAATGACCAGCCAGGCGAAGGCAAGGCTGCCGATCACGCCCAGCAGATAGGACCGCGACGGCCAGGTGACTTCGCGCATGATCCAGATGACGGGCCAGATCAACGCAACGAAGATCAGCAGCCGCATCCGTCGGTGCACCAACAGCGCGGCCCGCAGCCGCCACTTGGGCCAGCCGTCGCGTGTCCTCAGCCAGTCGTGATACCGTGGCCCGATCGCCTTCGTCAGGATCGCGGCCGCGATTACCAGCCCGATGGCGATCAGGATCTGGTAGGCATTCCACGGACGCAGCAACCCGTTCAGAAAGACCTCGGCCTGTGAATACAGGCTTTGCGCGATGTCCTGCGCGACCTCGACCGTGTCATTCATGGGCAGCCCCTCCTGCTGGGAAGTGTCGGCAGCAAGGCACGGGAAAGCAAGGCTTTTGGGTCGGGGGGCGTTTTGCTTACTTGATGCTGTTGGCACTGGCCGTCTTGCGACTTGTGCGCCGACGCAAGGGCTGATCGGCCCAACCTGACCATTTGTCGAGCTGCCGTCCTGACGGCACTGGCTCGATTTTTTTTGGCGGATGCTTCGTCGGCCCCCCGTCGATCCGGCGAACCCGTCGCTGCAGGCGGCACCTGCGTCAGACCCTTGCGGGACTCGGTCGACAGTAGTATCTCAACCGCATGACACGGATTTTCGACATGGACGACCGCGCGCGCCTGCCCTGGCGCTTTTACGGTGCCGCCCGCACGGTGCTGGCCTCGCTATGAGTCCGCGCCGCGTGCAGCCGTGACGGCGCACGCACGTCCCCGAGCCAAGTATTCACACAGCCAAAGAACGGGAGAGGACCCATGTCCCCCAAGACGCTCTATGACAAGATCTGGGATGCGCATGTCGTATCCGAAGACGCGGACGGCACCTGCCTTCTGTATATCGACCGCCACCTCGTGCACGAGGTCACCAGCCCGCAGGCCTTCGAAGGGCTGCGCATGTCGGGCCGCAAGGTGCGCGCGCCGGAAAAGACCATCGCCGTGCCGGACCACAATGTGCCGACCACGCTGGACCGCGACAATGCGGATACCATGAACGAAGACAGCCGCATCCAGGTGGCCGCGCTCGACAAGAACGCCAAGGAGTTCGGCGTGCACTACTACCCGGTGTCGGATGTCCGCCAGGGCATCGTGCACATCGTCGGCCCCGAACAGGGCTGGACCCTGCCGGGCATGACCGTCGTCTGCGGTGACAGCCACACCGCCACCCACGGCGCTTTCGGTTCGCTCGCCCACGGCATCGGCACGTCCGAGGTCGAACACGTGCTGGCCACCCAGACGCTGATCCAGAAGAAGTCCAAGAACATGAAGGTCGAGATCACCGGCAAGCTGCGCCCCGGTGTGACCGCCAAGGACATCACCCTGTCCGTCATCGGCGCCACCGGCACCGGCGGCGGCACCGGCTATGTCATCGAATATTGCGGCGAAGCGATCCGCGATCTGTCGATGGAAGGCCGGATGACCGTCTGCAACATGGCGATCGAAGGCGGCGCCCGCGCCGGCCTGATCGCGCCGGACGAAACCACCTTCAACTACGTCAAAGGCCGCCCGCATGCCCCCAAGGGCGCACAGTTCGAGGCCGCGCTGGACTGGTGGAAGACGCTTTATTCCGATGACGATGCGCATTGGGACAAGGTCATCACCATCAAGGGCGAAGACATCGCACCGGTTGTCACCTGGGGCACCTCGCCCGAGGATGTGCTGCCGATCGACGCCGTGGTCCCCGCGCCCGAGTCGTTCAAGGGCGGCAAGGTCGACGCGGCACGCCGGTCGATCGAATACATGGGCCTGACGCCGGGCCAGAAACTGTCGGACATCGAAATCGACACCGTCTTCATCGGGTCCTGCACCAACGGCCGGATCGAGGATCTGCGCGCCGCGGCCGCGATCCTGAAGGGCAAGAAGATCAAGGACGGCATGCGCGCCATGGTCGTTCCGGGCTCTGGCCTCGTCCGTGCGCAGGCCGAAGAGGAAGGGCTGGCCGACATCTTCAAGGAGGCCGGTTTTGAATGGCGCCTTGCGGGCTGTTCCATGTGCCTGGCGATGAACCCCGACCAGCTGGCCGAGGGCGAACGCTGCGCCTCGACCTCCAACCGGAACTTCGAAGGGCGTCAGGGCTACAAGGGCCGCACGCACCTCGTGTCCCCGGCAATGGCGGCGGCTGCGGCCGTGACCGGTAAACTCACCGACGTGCGGGAGATGATGTAATGGAAAAGTTCGAAAAAGTGTCCGGCATCGCGGCGCCCATGCCGCTGGTCAACATCGACACCGACATGATCATCCCCAAGGAGTTCCTGAAGACGATCAAGCGGTCCGGCCTGGGCGTGCATGCCTTTGACGAGATGCGCTATGACCGTCAGGGCAACGAGATCCCCGATTTCGTGCTGAACAAGCCGCAGTACCGCGACGCCTCGATCATCGTGGCGGGCGACAACTTCGGCTGCGGATCGTCGCGCGAACACGCCCCCTGGGCGCTGGCGGATTTCGGCATAAAGGTGATCGTCTCGACCTCCTTCGCCGACATCTTCTACAACAACTGCTTCAAGAACGGCATGCTGCCGATCGTGCTTCCGCAGGAACAGGTCGACGTGCTGATGAAGGACGCGGAAAAGGGCGCCAATGCCCGGATGGAAGTCGATCTTGAGGCGCAGACGATCTCGACCTCGGACGGCGAAGTCTTCTCGTTCGACATCGACCCGTTCAAGAAGCATTGCCTGATCGAAGGGCTCGACGATATTGGCCTGACGCTTGAGAAGGTGTCGGCCATCGACACCTTTGAAACCGCGGCAGCCCAGGCCCGTCCCTGGGTCTGACGACACGAAGTCGGGGGAGGCGTCAGACCGCCTCCCTCGGCGCGCTACGCCCGTCGGACAGGATCCGGCGGGTGGGGCGACGCTGAAACGCCACCAGCGCATTGACGAGGATCAGTGCGATCCCCGACAGCTCGAGTATCCAGTTCACCTTGGCCCCCAGGATCGTGGATCCGATGAGCGCGTCGAAGTGGTGAAAGCTGAGCGACCGGATCACCACGAAGGTCAGCAGGAAGCCCAGGCCGACAAAGGCGACCCCGACCCGCGGCAGACTGCGGAACAGGTAGACGAAGCTGACGAACAGCATCAGCAGGCTGAGTGTCGCGATCCCGAGGATGAAGGCGGTCTGGACCGTGCGGCGGTCATCGTACCAGCCCTGCAGCCGCGCGGCGCAGCGCCCGGTGGCGGTCAGCGCCGTCTGCAGGTCCAGCTGTTTGTTCACGCACAGGAAGGCCGTGACGACGAACAGCAGCCCCCAGAAGATCTTGTCACGTTCGCGTGCCCGCATGGCGCGAAAACACGCGATGGCCGTCACGAAGTAGGCCGACACGGTCAGCCAACCCATGAACGTCGGGTCGCCGATGGCCGGAGACCAGCTTTTCGACGCACAATCAAGGATTTGAGAGATATCTACAGGGCGCATGGCGGCAAGCTAGCCGGCTGAGTCGGCGGCGCAATGGCAAAATGCCGTTCGCTTGGCGGTTGTGTCGATCCGGCGATTTCGCGCTGTCGACGGTTTCAGGGTGACGGCAAGTTTGCCTATGTGCCCTGTCGGGGTGGACCACAATATTTAGTAAAAGAGGGTCCTTTGGCCCCTTTTTCGTGCCCCTATTGATGCAAGAACGCACCAGTTGGGCCAAGGAATTGCCCGATTTTCAGCCTCTTATGGGAACACGTCTTGAGCACACGGCGCGAAGACGGCAAGATTAGGGCAATAATGAGGCACCGCACATGCGGCATCAAGTTGGGATACAGGAGCGGCAACGCATCGCTCCGGGCCAGTTTGAGGGGAAAGAGCAGTGATCGTCCGTATGACAGGTGCGTTCTTGCGCGCCCTTCTGATCGCATTGGCGATCGCCACACCATCGCTTCTGTTGCCGGATGTCGGCGCGGACACGGCGCAGGTCGTGGTTCTGGTCGCATTGGCCGCCGGCGCCTTCACCTTTGCCGAATACTATTCCCAGTTCCCGTCGATCCTGGAATTCCGGTTTGCCCCGCCGGTCAACCGACTGCGGTATTTCACCCTGTTCGCCATGGTCCTGATGCTGACGGTGCACTTTTCAGGCAATGCGCTTGAGACGCCGATCGCGGTCCTGCTGATGAAGCTGGCCAGCCTGATGGCCCATGCGATCGACTTCCCGTTCTCTCCGGTCCGGCTCGTGCTGCTGGCCCTGCCCGAAGGCACCACGGCGGAAACCGTGTCGATGGTGCGCGATGCCGCCGGGATCGCCTATGTGCTGGCGCTGGTGGGGCTCGTGTCCTTCGGCGTGCTCGTGCGGATCTACGGCTGGCCCGTACGCTACGGCGCGTTCAACGTCTGGATCAACCTGCCGCTGTTCGACCCCACGGGCGGTGGCGACGTCCTGACCCGCCTCAAGCGCGATGCGGTGATTAACGTCGTCTTAGGGTTTCTTCTGCCATTCCTGTTGCCAGCTTTCGTGAAACTGGCGGGGTCGCTGCTGGACATGTCGGTGATCGGCAATCCGCACACCCTGATCTGGGTGATGACGCTATGGGCCTTTGTCCCGGCCAACCTGATCATCCGTGGCGTGGCCCTGTCCCGCGTGGCGGACATCATCGAGGAAAAGCGCCGCCGCACCTACGCGGAGGCGAGCGACGACGGTCTGCAGGCCGTCTGACCCTTCTATTTTTGCTGTGTCTCTGGTCGGCGCCCCTGGCGGCCGATCCGTTGCGTCTGGCCTTTTGGCACACCGACCTGTCGCGCAAGGGGCCGGGGCTTTTGCTGCGCGACGTCCTGAGAGGCGACCCGCAGGTCAGCGCCGTGGCCGCAGGGCTGGTGCAGGCGGGGGCCGATGTCGTCGTGCTGGCAGATGTCGACTATGATCACGGGCTGGTCACGCTTGGCGCGCTGCGCGATCTGCTGGTGCAGGACGGCGTGACCTATCCGCACATGATCGCGATACGCCCCAACAAGGGGATCGACACTGGGGTGGACCTGGATGGCGACGGGCGGCTGGGCATGGCCGATGACGCGCAGGGGTATGGGCGGTTTGGCGGGCAGGGCGGTCTGGCCGTGCTGTCGCGCCACCCGATCGCGCTGACACGCGATCATTCGACGGTCCTGTGGCGTGACCTGCCGGGCAGCCTGATCATCGATTACACCGGACACACAGGCTCAGCGGCCAAGGGGGCGGCGGTTCAGCGGCTGGCAACGGTCGCTCATGTCGAAGTTGTGGTGACCCCCGCCCGCGCACCCCCCGTGACCCTGATGATCTTCCACGCCGGTCCCCCGGTCTTTGACGGCCCCGAGGATCGCAACGGGCGCCGCAACCATGACGAGGTCATCTTCTGGCGCCACCGGTTGGACGGGGCCTTTGGAGCGCCGCCCGACCGGCCGGTCCTGATCGGCGCCGCGAACCTCGCGCCCGAGGGCGGGGACGGGCGCAACCTGGCCATCCGCACCCTGTTGGCTGACCCGCGCCTGACCGATCCGCCGGGTCTGCGCGATCAGCCAACCGTCGACTGGCCCGCGCCGGGGCCGGGGCAGCTTCGGGTCGATTACATCCTGCCCGCGGTCGATCTTCCGGTGGTCGCCTCGGGCGTGATGGCGGCCGACCCGCAGGCCAGCCGCCACCGGTTGATCTGGGTCGATCTGGATCAGGCGGCCAGCCGATCAGCCGCGGCCTCAGGCAACTGATGCGCCAGCGCGGCGCGCAGGGCCACGGGCAGGGGGGTCGGCACGAACCCGGGACATAGCCGCGCCAGTTTCGTCCCGTCGATCCGGTGCGGGATGTCCCACAGGTACCGCATTTCGAACACGCCCTTCAGCACGGGCATGACCGGGCGCAGAAGGCGCAACTGCCACCATCCGAACCGGGTCAGCCGCACGTCGCGGTGCAGGGCTTTCCCGATGGCGCGGGCAAGTTGCTGCCCGGTCAGGGTATAGCCCTCGAAGGGCACGTCTTCGTAGGCCTCCAGGCTATCGCGCCGGTCGGCCAGCATCACCGCCGCGCGGGCCATGTCGGGCAGGAAGGCCCAGGCGTGCGGCACGTCGGCGGGCCCCGTATAGGCGATCGACCCACGCGCGGCGGATTTGGCGATGAACCTGTCGAACCAGTTGCCGCTGGCGCGGGTGTCCAGGAAATCGCCGGCGCGCAGCAGGATCGTGCGGACGCCCGCGGCGCGGTACATCTCTTCCATCTCGATGCGCAGGCGGCCCAGCCGGTTGGTCGCAAGCTTCGGGGTCGTCTCGCTCCAGACCTCCGGCGCGTCGGGGCCGAAGACATAGACGTTGCCCGGGACGATCACCGTGGCGCCGGTGCGCTTGGCGACCTCGATCACCGCCGAATGCATCGGCAACAGCTCGGCCTCCCAGGTTTCATAGCTGGGCGGGTGCCAGCCCATCACGATGACGTCGGCACCAGAGGCCGCCGGTGTCAGATTGTCGGTCTTGCGGTCGAAGCGCCGGACGGACCAGCCGGCGGTCTCGAAGGCCTGCGCGGCATGGTGCCCGAACTTGCCGGTGGCACCGAGGATAAGGACGGTAGAAGGATGGGTCATGGGAAATCTCCTTGTCTCTGACCCTGAGTATTTGGTATTCACGCAGGTATTGAAATTCACCAAAATAGAAGCCTGGACATTCATATCTGAATGGATACGCGGAACCTCCCCCTTGACTGGTCGCTTTGGCAGGTCTTCGTCGCGGTGGCCGAAACCGGATCGCTGTCCGCGGCCGCCCGGCAGCTTGGCCAGTCGCAGCCGACCCTCGGCCGCCAGGTCCGGAGGCTTGAGGATGAGACCGGCCTGACGCTTTTTGCCCGGCAGCCCCGCGGGCTGGACCTGACCGAACACGGTCGCGCGCTCCTGCCAGCCGCGCGCCGCATGGCCGATGCCTCGGGCGAGATCCGGCTGGCCATGGCAGGCGAAAGCCGTGACCTGGCGGGCACGCTGCGCATCACCGCGTCGGAAATCGTGGCCTTCCACCACCTGCCGCCCATCCTGGCCCGCCTGCGGGCCGCCGCGCCCGAGATGAACATCGTCCTGCTGCCCACGGACACGACCGAAAACCTGCTGTTTCGCGAAGCCGACATCGCGATCCGGATGTACCGGTCCGACCAGCTTGATATCGTGACGCGGCAGATCGGTGTGCTGCCGATCGGCACCTATGCCGCGACCAGCTATCTGGACAGGCGCGGCCGCCCCAAGGGCCCCGAGGCGCTGTTGGAGCATGACCTGATCGGGTTCGAACGCTCTGACCTGATCCTGCGCAGCATGCGCGACATGGGGCTGCCCGTGACCCGTGACGATTTCGCCCTGCGCTGCGACGACCAGCTGACCTATTGGGAACTGGTCCGCGCCGGCAACGGCATCGGCTTTGCCCAGAAGGCCGTCGCCCGCCGCACGCCCGAGGTCGAAGAGCTGTTTCCCGACCTGCCCATCCCGCCCCTTCCGGTCTGGCTGGCGGCCCATGAAACCCTGCGTCGCACCCCCCGCGTGGCCCTCGCCTGGCGCATCCTGCAAGAGGGGCTGGCGCCGATCCTTGATCCGCAAGGCTGACCCTGCGTCCGGCGTTCCTTGACCCTGCCGCGCGGTCGGTTTACGCCCCTTTTGACGGGCTTTTGGCCCCCGCGCACGGAAAAGGACGCCGATCATGACCAACTCGCTTCTCATTCTCCCCGGTGACGGGATCGGCCCCGAGGTGATGGCCGAAGTCACCCGCATCATCGACTGGTTCGGCGACAAGCGCGGCATCAAGTTCGACGTCACCGAAGACCTCGTCGGCGGCTGCGCCTACGACAAGCACGGCACGCCGCTGCACGACGACACCATGGCGAAAGCCCAGGAGGTCGACGCGGTGCTTCTGGGTGCCGTAGGCGGCCCCAAGTACGACAAACTCGACTTCTCGGTGAAGCCCGAGCGTGGACTGCTGCGTCTGCGCAAGGAGATGGACCTGTTCTCGAACCTGCGTCCGGCCCAGTGCTTTGACGCGCTGGCCGATTTCTCGTCGCTGAAAAAGGACGTGGTCGCAGGCCTCGACATCATGATCATCCGCGAACTGACCTCCGGCGTCTATTTCGGCGAACCGCGCGGCATCTTCGAGGAAGGCAACGAACGCGTCGGCATCAACACGCAGCGCTACACCGAGTCCGAGATCGACCGCGTGGCGCGCTCGGCCTTCGATCTGGCCATGAAGCGCGGCAAGAAGCTGTGTTCGATGGAAAAGGCCAACGTGATGGAGTCGGGCATCCTCTGGCGCGAAGTCGTCACCGAGGTCGGCAAGGACTACCCCGAGGTCGAACTGACCCACATGTACGCCGACGCCGGTGCCATGCAGCTGACCCGCTGGCCCAAGCAGTTCGACGTCATCGTCACCGACAACCTGTTCGGCGACCTGCTGTCCGACCTCGCCGCGATGCTCACCGGCTCGCTCGGGATGCTGCCCTCGGCCTCGCTCGGTGCGCCGATGGAGAACGGCCGCCCCAAGGCCCTGTATGAGCCCGTCCACGGCTCCGCCCCCGACATCGCCGGTCAGGGCAAGGCCAACCCCTGCGCCTGCATCCTGTCCTTCGCCATGGCCCTGCGCTATTCCTTCGACCTTGGCGACGAAGCGACCCGCCTGGAGCAGGCCGTGAATTCGGTTCTGGCCGAGGGCATCCGCACGGCGGACCTGCTGAACGAAGAGGGCGTGACGCCCGCGACGACGGTGGAAATGGGCGACGCGGTGCTGAAGGCGCTCGACGCGTCGCTCTGAGGCGATATGGCGGTGTCTGGCCACGGCCGACACCGGGAACACCAATCAAGCGCCCTCGCAGACCTCTGCGGGGGCGTTTTTGGTTTGAATGTCGGGAACGCGGACGCAGCGGACATAGCGCGTGCGACGGCCAAGCTCAGCTTTTGGTTTGCACCGACCAGTTGAGGGCCTTGACCTCTAACGCTTCGTCTCTGAAGTAGAAATGGAAGTGCCTAGCGCCCAGGCCATTCATTGCGATCCAAGGGGTTGCGTCTAGATCATCACGAGTATCGCCTGATATTTCGTAGAACTCGCCCCAGGCCGGTGCGAGACCGCTAAAACGGCACTGACTAAGATACCAGCCGTGATCGTTAATGTTAGTGATGCGATATTTTTCGCAGTTCACAAACCTTACTAAGATGTACGAGACCCCCTCGTAATCAGGGTAAAGGAATGGGTTGGGTCGAAAGTAAGCGACGAGCGAAGTGTCGTCCTGTTCGACCCGGAGATCAGGCGCATTTGGTTCCGCATTCCAGTCAGTGTTTAGATGGATGAACTTCAGCATAGTTATTTGGTTTCACGGATGTGCTGGGAAGCTGGATAGCAGACTTTTGGGCAACACGCAGCATTCGTCACTCTGGGCTCGAAACGGCCATTGACGAAGCGCGGAGGGTCCGATCCGTACCCCAATCAACGCACCTGTGACAGCAGGCGGGACGCCCTCCGCCCGCAATCAACGCCCCCCTTGCCCCTCACCCCCAACCCCCTAAACTACCCCCATGGGAGTACAGACCACGGAGGTCGCCATGCGCGCACCGCTCCCCGGTATCCTGTTCGCCCTTCTGGGGTTCGCCCTTTTCTCCACCCATGACGTGGCGGTGAAATCCCTGGGCGGGGTCTATGCGCCCTTCCAGATCATCTTCTTCTCGGTCCTCTTCAGCTTTCCGATCGGCACGATGATGCTGATGCAGGACGCCACACCGGGCACCCTGCGCCCCGTGCATCCCGGATGGGTCATCGCGCGCACCATTGCCGCTGTCGTGGCCACGATGACGGCCTTCTATGCTTTCTCCACCCTGCCGCTGGCCGAGGTCTACGCGATCCTCTTCGCCTCTCCGCTGCTGATCACGGTGCTGGCCATCCCGATCCTGGGTGAAAAGGTCCGCCTGAAGCGGGGCTTCGCGGTTCTGTTCGGGCTGGCGGGGATCCTCGTCGTGCTGCAACCTGGCCAGACCCTGCCGACGCTTGGACATCTGGCGGCGCTGGCGGCGGCCGTCTGCGGCGCCTTCGCCTCGGTCGTGGTGCGCCGCATCGGGGCGCGGGAACGGTCGGTCGTGCTGCTGCTCTATCCGCTGGTGGCGAACTTCGTGGTCATGGGCGCGGCGATCCCGTTCGTGTATGACCCGATGCCCCTGGTCGACCTGGGGAAGATGGCGCTGACGGCGCTTCTGGCCTTCGTGGCGATGAACTGCATGATCTATGCCTATCGCCACGCCGAAGCCGCGCTGGTGGCCCCGATGCAATATTCCCAGATCCTCTGGGCGCTGTTGTTTGGCGCGCTGCTGTTCGACGAGACGCCGTCGTCACGCACGCTGGCCGGGGCGGCCATGGTCATCGCCAGCGGTCTCTACATTGTCTTCCGCGAAAGCCGCGCGGGCGTGTCGGGCACGACCCCGGTGCTGCGGTCCCGGTCCCGCGTCGGGACACCGGCGGCCCTGCGGATCGGCCCGATCCTGAGAAGGCGCGGTTGGACCCGGTAGGCTGGCGCGCAAAAAGCGTGGCCCGGCGCGACTTCCCCCTTGTCAACCGCCGCCAAAGCCGGTACGTCGCGGCCTCACGGTCGGAGTGTAGCTCAGCCTGGTAGAGCACTGTCTTCGGGAGGCAGGGGCCGGAGGTTCGAATCCTCTCACTCCGACCAATATCACCCCAAATCTCGCGATATTCTGGGGCCTTGCCCGAAAGGGCCGGGTCTGCAGCAATTTGTTAAGCCCTCTGTGGCTAACTCGCCCCTGAACATGAAGGGGCTGACATGTCGCGACTCGGATCGTTGTCACTTTCCAAGACCATCCTGCTGGCCGTGGCCCTGCCCACGGCGCTGGCGATCCTGTTGGGCGGGATGATGATCACCCAAAGCTGGCAGGCCATGCGGGACGCCACGCAGATCCAACGCCAGATGCAGCTGTCCGTGGCCCTTGGCGGGCTGATCCACGAGCAGCAGAAGGAACGCGGTGCAACCAGCATCTTCCTGAATTCGAAGGGCAAAACCTTTAAGGAGGAGCTGGCGAACCAACGCCGCGCGACAGAGGCAGCCCTGACCCGGCTGAAAGGCGTTGTTGCCCAGTCGCGCAGCCGATTGCCGGACGCCACCGTGGCGCAGGTCGACGGGCTTCTGTCCGAAATCTCTCGCATGCCGAACATCCGCACCCGCGTGGATGATCTTGCGATGCCGACAGGAGAGGCCCTGGGCTACTACACCGGCCTCAACACGCGCGCGATCAACATGATCGGGCAGATCGGCGCCGCTACTCAGAATTCACAGCTGAGCGCGGAGCTGTCCGGCTTCACGGCGTTTCTGGTGGCAAAGGAACGCGCCGGCATCGAAAGGGCGATTGGATCGGGCATGTTTGCCTCCGGCGACTTTTCCACCCCGCGACTGATGCGCTTGCAACGCCTTGTGGCGCAACAGGACCTCGCCCTGACGATGTTCCGCCAATACGCGACCGCCGAGGCTCTGGCGATGGTCGAGGCAATCGAAAACAGCAAGGCCGGGTCCGACCTGGCCGCGATTCGCGATGTCGCCTTCGCCATGCCGCGCGGCGGCACGCAGGGCATCACCGCCGAGGTCTATTTCCAGACCGCAACGGACCGGATCGGTGCGATGAAGGCCACCGAAGACGCTATGGCGGACACCATTGTAGCTGATGCTGCCGCACTCGCGCGCCTGAAGATGACAAAGGTCATCGGCTTCGGCGCAATCCTTCTGTTTGGCGTCGGTGGTGCGATCCTTCTGTCGCTGATGGCACGACGGGCCGTCGTCCGGTCCGTGATGCAGGTGGTCGACGCGGCGGACACCATGGCCGGCGGCACCCTGAGCACCGATGTGCCCGACGTTGCCACGCCCGAAATTCGCCGCGTCGGCCGCGCACTGATCCATCTGCGTGACAATATCCTGGACGCGCGCGCCAAGGCCGAAGCGGAAAACGCCGCCACCATGGCCGCGCGTGATCAGGCGGCCCGTGAACGCGAAGATCGGCACCGCGCGGAACAAGCCCGGCTGGAAGCCGAAACGCGCCGGGCCGAGGAAACGCGCCGCGCCGAAATGGCCATCGCGGAACAGATCTCTCGGGTCGTGGCGGCCTGCGCCTCGGGCGACTTTTCGCAGCGGCTCGACATCGGCGCGGGGGCTGGTCTGCTGGACGAGATCTGCGAAGGTCTGAACCGCATCGGCGCCATCACCAACGAAGGGTTGGGCGCCGTGCGGGTCGCGCTGGATCACCTTGCGCAAGGCGATCTGACCTTCCGCATGACCGGCGACTATTCCGGCGTCTTTTCGGATATCGCCAAGCGGGTGAACGCGACCTCCGACAGCGTCGGCACCTCGATCGGCACGATCCTGACGGCGGCCGCGGAAATCGAGGCCTCTGCCGGCGAAGTCACGGATGCGGCACATGATCTCTCGGCCAGGTCGGAGCGCAATGCGTCCCAGCTCGAAGAAAGCGCGGCGGCCCTGCATGAGATGTCGGTCGCGGTGTCCAACTCGACCGAGGCCTCGAACCAGGTCCGCCGGGATGTCCTGGCGATCGCCGAACGGGCAAAGTCGGGTAATCTGGTGGTGCAGGAAACCGTGCAGGCTATGCAACAGATCCACGCCTCGTCCACGCAGATCGAGAGCACCCTGAAAGTCATCGAAGACATTGCGCATCAGACCAACCTGTTGGCTTTGAACGCCGGGGTCGAGGCCGCCCGTGCGGGCGAGGCCGGCCGGGGGTTCGCCGTGGTGGCGACCGAAGTGCGCGGCCTGGCGCGCCGGTCCGCCGAAGCCGCCGCCGAAATTTCCGAGATCGTCGCCGCCGCGACGTCCAACGTGCGGCAGGGCGTGGAAAAGGCGCAGCAGTCCGGAGCCGAGCTTGAGCAAATCGTCGAAGGAATTGGCGGTGTCGTCACCCGGATCGAAGAGGTCACGACCGCGGCCGACGAAACCGACCGCGGCATTCGGGAAGTCAGCCGCGCCACGGAAGAGCTTGAAAGCAATACCCAGAAGAACGTCGCGATGTTCGAAGAAACCACGGCGGCCATCAGCGTGCTGCGCAACGAACTGGCCAGCCTCGTCGCCGCTGGATCGACCTTCCGCGTGCCGGGCGGGATCTCGGCGAAAGGTAAAGTGGGCGAGGGGGAACAGGTGCGCAAGGTGGGATGACGCGTCACTTCGGCTGGGCTTGGAGGGCGCCGTGTCATTTATTCAGGTGGTAAGGGCTAGCGGGTGGACTCAACGCTGTTTGGGGCGATCATGCAAGGTCGACGGTCGGCAATTCCGAAGGAAACCGCGAGGAGGCAAACACCCTAGCAAAGTGCCTAGGCGTTTGTCCGCAGGAGCTTAAACTGAATGGTCCGAGCAACATTCGTCCTGCGGGCTGAAGCCAGCAGCGGTGTCAGTCTCAGAAGTGTCTGAAGGAGTAACTCTCAGCCAGCAGGGGGGCGGTCGCTCCGCGCGCTCGCAAGAGGTGGCTGCAACCAGTCGTCGCAAAACGAGCACCGGATCGAAAGGCCCCGTTATGGCCAGTCACGGACAACAGCGAGAGGCCTCACACCGCAGCGAAAATCCCCACCACGCATGACACGAACCGCAGCCAAACCCCCGCGCCGCACAAGCGCAGCGCGGGGACGTGATCATTGCTCCGGCACGATCAGGTCAGCGACCGATCCATCGACCGTCAGCTCGCCGCCGGTCACGGATTGGAGGTCGTCGAATGAGATCGCGGGCAGCTTTTCACGCAGGATGAAGTGACCGTCCGCGATGTCCACCACGGCGAGCGAAGAATAGACCCGCGTCACGCAGCCCACACCGGTCAGCGGCATGGTGCAGCGGTCCACCAGCTTCGGTTCGCCCTTCTTGGTGACGTGGTCGGTCACCACCGCCACCCGTTTGGCGCTTTGGACAAGATCCATCGCGCCGCCGACGGCCGGAATGGAATTGGCGCCGCCGGTGCTCCAGTTCGCAAGGTCACCGTTCTGCGCGATCTGGAAGGCGCCCAGGATCGCCACGTCCAGATGCCCGCCCCGCACCATGGCGAAACTGTCGGCATGGTGGAAGAACGACGCGCCGGGGTTCAACGTGATCGCCTTCTTGCCGGCATTGATGAGGTCCCAGTCCTCGTCGCCCTCGGCCGGGGCCTTGCCGAAGCCCAACACGCCGTTTTCGGTGTGGAAAATCGCCTCGCGCCCCGCGGGCTGATACTTGGCGACCATTTCGGGAAACCCGATGCCAAGGTTCACATAGGCGCCGTCCTCGATATCCTGCGCGGCGCGCCAGGCGATCTGGGCATTGGTCAGCTTGATGCTGTCGAGTGAAAGGGTCATGGGTAGCTTGCTCCTTCCCGGATCAGCACTTCTTCCTGTTTCGGCTCTGCGACTTCGACCACGTGGTCGACGAAGATGCCGGGGGTGATGACGTTCTCGGGTTCGATATCACCGGGCTGCACGATGCGGCTGACCTGGGCGATGGTCACATCGGCCGCCATCGCCATGATCGGATTGAAGTTTCGCGCGGCCATCCGGTAGGTCAGGTTGCCATAGGTGTCGCCCAACTCGCCCTTCACCAGCGCAAAATCGGCCTTCAGCCAGCGTTCCTGCACATAGGACTTGCCGTCGAATTCCGCGACCGGTTTGCCCTTCGCGAGGTCGGTGCCATAGCTGGTCGCGGTGTAGAAGGCCGGGATGCCCGCGCCTGCGGCGCGGATGCGTTCGGCCAGGGTGCCCTGCGGCACGACCTCAAGCTGCAGTTTTCCGGCCAGGTAGGCCTCGTTGAAGGCGACGGGGTCGGACGAGCGCGGGAACGAACAGATGATCTTGTCGACCATACCGTGTTCGATCAGCGACGCGATCCCGACATGGCCGTTGCCGGCGTTGTTGTTGATGATCGTCAGACCTTTGGGGCCCTTGTCGATCAGGGCGTGGATCAGTTCGATCGGCGCGCCGGACCCGCCGAACCCGGCGATCATGACGGTCGCGCCGTCCCCGATCCCCGATACGGCCTCGGCCAGCGAAGCGGTTGTCTTGTCCATCGATGTCTCCTCTCGGACGCGCAACGGCCGGATCGGGTCCGCGGCGCGTGTCTTACGGGTGCAGATGGCAAAAGAAAGGTGACAGTGTCAACTTTCCCGGCCCCTGCGGTGTCAGTCGATCAGCGCCACGGGGCGGCACCAGCCGGCGCTGGCGGCCTTGATCTTCACCGGGAAGCACTGCACCTGGAACCCCGTCGCCGGCAGCTGGTCGAGGTTGGCAAGCTTTTCCATGTGACAATAGCCGCGCACTATCCCGGCACGATGGCCTTCCCAGATCAACCCCGCATCCCCGGTCTCGGCCACGCGTTTCGCGGTGTGAACAAAGGGGGCGTCCCAGCTCCAGGCGTCGGTGCCGCAAACCCGCATGCCACGTTCGGTCATCCAGCACGTCGCCGCGTGCCCGATGCCGCAGCCGGTGGCGACGTAGCCGGGCGTGCCATAGGCGGCCCCGGCGGCGGTGTTCACCAGGACGATATCTCCGGGTGCCAGAACGTGGCCGATGCGGTCCAGCTCGGCCTCGATCTCCTCGGGCGTCACCACGTGGCCGTCCGCGAGATGCTGGAAATCAAGCTTCACCCCCGGGCCGACGCACCATTCAAGCGGGACCTCGTCGATGGTGATCGCGCGCTGTCCGCCGTCCATGGTCGAATGGTAGTGATAGGGCGCGTCCAGATGCGTGCCGTTGTGGGTCGAGATCGTGACCCGCTCCACCGCCCAGCCTTCGCCGCCGGGCAGGTCGTCGCGGCTCACCCCGGGAAAGAACCCGAGGATCTGGTCGGCGGTCACATCATGGCCCAGGTAGGTGATCTCGGGCGCGAGTCCCGGCGGATCGGCGTAGGTCGTATTCTCCAGCGGCCGCGCCAGGTCGATGATCTTCATGCTGTCCTCCCCGTTTGTCGCCACCCTAGACGCATCGGCGCCCTTGCGCATCGCATTTGGCCTTGCTGGCGTGCAAACCCGCCCCTAGCGTCGCTGCATGGTGGGGGACAGCATTCTTGACAGTGGATATTCGTGGCGACGGCTGATGCTGTCGCTGGCGATTTCCATTGTCGGCAACGTGGGCATGTGGGCGGTGATCGTCGTGCTGCCGTCCATGCAGGCCGAATTCGGTCTGGCCCGGGCCGACTCGACCATTCCCTACACGCTGACGATGGCAGGCTTTGCCCTGGGCAATGGCCTGATCGGGCGCGTGGTGGATCGGTTCGGCATCACCTGGGCCCTGACCGGCGCGGCCCTGGCACAGGGGCTGGGCTTCCTGGCGGCGGCGATCTTCCCCGGGTTCTGGGGCGTGACCTTCCTTCACCTGGCGGTCGGCCTGGGTGCGGCCGCCTGTTTCGGGCCGCTGATCGCCGATGTGTCGCTGTGGTTCCTGCGGCGCCGGGGGATTGCCGTGGCGCTGATCGCCTCGGGCAACTACCTGTCGGGCGCGATCTGGCCGGTGGTGCTGTCGGGTGTCCTGGCCGAGGGCGGCTGGCGGGCCGTCTATACCATCATGGGCTGGGCGATCCTTGCGGTCGTCATCCCCGGCGCGATCTTCCTACGCCGCCGCCTGCCCGAGGAGGCCATGGCGACCTCGGACGCGGCCAGTTCGGCCCGCGCGCGGGCAACCGGATTTTCGCCCAACATGCTGACGATCCTGCTGGGCCTCGCGGGCATCGGCTGCTGCGTCGCGATGTCGATGCCGCAGGTCCATATCGTCGCTTTCTGTGTCGACCTGGGCTATGGCCCGGCCGTGGGCGGGCAGATGCTGTCGCTGATGCTGCTGGGCGGCGTCGCGTCACGCATCCTGTCGGGCCTGGTCGCGGACCGGATCGGCGGGGTCATGACCCTGCTGATCGGATCGGTCGCACAGACCCTGGCGCTGGTGCTGTACCTGCCGTCGGACGGGCTGATGTCGCTGTATGTTGTGTCCACCGTCTTTGGCCTGTCACAGGGCGGCATCGTGCCGAGCTATGCGGTGATCGTACGTGAATACCTGCCCGCGCGCGAAGCCGGGTCGCGGGTCGGGATCGTCATCATGACGACGATCATCGGCATGGCACTGGGCGGCTGGCTGTCGGGCTGGATCTACGACGTGTCCGGCAGCTATTTCCTGGCCTTCGTCAACGGCATCGCCTGGAACCTGATGAATGTCGGGATCATCCTGCTGATCCTGATGCGGACCCGGCGCGCCAGCATGGTCCCGGCCTGAGGATAGGGGGCGCCGCCCCCTCGGCGCGGATCGCGCCTCACCCCCGAGGTATTTGAAACCAGAAGAAGATCAGGGCGCATGCCTGCGTTCTTCTGGTCACAAATACCTCTGCCGGAGGCATCGCGCCGCCAGGCGCGATCCCTGTCACAGGTCCTGGAAATCCGCCCGCCCGAGGTGCTTTTCCCCCCGCGCCCGCGCCAGCGCGATCTGCTTCTGCCGCTCGCGGAACCGCGCCTTGTCGGCCTCCGAAGTCTCATCGATGCAGTGATGACAGGAGACGCCGTGTTCATACTCGGCCCGCTGCTGATCTTCCGGCAGGATCGGGCGGCGGCAGGCATGGCACAGCTTGTGCGGGCCTTCCGCCAGCCCGTGCCCGACCGAAACGCGCCCGTCGAAGACAAAGCAGTCGCCCTGCCAGGTGCTGTCGTCCTGCGGCACCTCTTCGAGGTATTTCAGGATCCCGCCCTTCAGGTGATAGACGTCCTCGACCCCCTGGCCGATCAGGAAGTTGGTCGATTTTTCGCAGCGGATGCCGCCGGTGCAGAACATCGCGATCCGCTTGTTGTGGAAGCGGTCCTTGTTGGCCTCCCACCAGGCGGGGAAGTCGCGGAAGCTTTCGGTCTTCGGGTCGACCGCGCCCTCGAAGGTGCCGATGGCGACCTCGTAACCGTTGCGCGTGTCGATCACCGCCACGTCGGGCGACCGGATCAGCGCATTCCAGTCCGCCGGATCGACATAGTGGCCGACGCGGGCGCGCGGATCGACGTCCGGTTGGCCCATGGTCACGATTTCACGTTTCAGGCGCACCTTCATCCGGCCAAAGGGCTGGTCGGCGGCGGTGCTTTCCTTCCACTCCAGATCGGCGCAGCCGGGCAGGGCGCGCACATGCGCCAGCACCGCGTCGATGCCTGCGCGGGACCCGGCGATGGTGCCGTTGATCCCTTCACCGGCCAGCAGAAGCGACCCGGTCACGCCTTCGGCCCGGCATAGCTCAAGCAGCGGCCCTTGCAGCGTGGCGGGGTCGTCGAACCGGGTGAAATGATAGAGCGCGGCGATGGTGAACATGCCGCGCGAAATACGCCCATGCGGCCCGCCTGACAAGGGACAGGCGGCGGACAGGCGGTCGCGCCCTAGCGGTGCCGACCGATCAGGTCCGCCAGCTTGTCGAGGTGCGATGACAGGTACTTGCGCGTATCCGCGTCGGTGATCCGTCCGCCTTCGACCTTGCCGCCGATGCCGGTGATCGCCACCTCGCCCCCGGTGACAAAGACCGCCCCCGCGATCGAAAGCACCTGCCGCAGGTGGTAGTTCGCCGAAATCCCGCCCAGCTGACCGGGCGACTGGGTGGCGATCAGCGTCGGTTTGCCCGCCAGCGGTGCGCCCGGTTCCTTCGACAGCCAGTCGATGGCGTTCTTGATCACCGCCGGAAAGGACCGGTTGTATTCCGGCGACCCGACGATAAGCCCGTCGGCCTGCGCGATCTTTTCGGCAAAGGCGCGGACCTCGGCCGGGCCGTGATCGCCGTCGCGCAGGTCGGCGTTGTAGAAGGGCAGGTGCCCGATCTCGATCAGCTCGACCGTCATGCCCGAAGGCGCCAGGTCGACCAGCGTGTCCATCATCTGGCGGGTGAAGGCGCCCTCGCGCAGCGAACCGGTCAGCCCGGCGATTGTCATGTCGGCCATGTCGTGTCTCCTTTTGCGCTAAGATATGCCGCGCGGCGCCCCTGTCCATCTGCCGCCCCGAGAGAGCCACCCTGCGCCAGGGCACAGCCGATTGACCCCCGATCCCGGCCTGCTAGGGTCGCGCCACCCAGACAGGAGCCTGCCATGACCCGTGCCCTCATCGTCATCGACGTCCAGAACGATTTCTGCCCCGGCGGCGCATTGGCCGTGACCGAGGGCGACCTGATCGTGCCCGGCATCAACGAACTGATGGCCGATTTCGACGCGGTGATCCTGACGCAGGACTGGCACCCTGCGGGCCATTCCTCATTCGCCTCTTCGCACGACAGACGCGCCCCGATGGAGATGATCGAGATGCCCTACGGCCCGCAGGTGCTCTGGCCCGACCACTGTATCCAGGGGTCGCATGGCGCGCTGTTTCATCCCGACCTGACCGTGGACCGCGCCGATCTGATCATTCGCAAGGGCCACAACCCGGCGATCGACAGCTATTCAGCCTTCTTCGAGAACGACCACCAGACGCCCACGGGGCTTGAGGGCTACCTGCGCACGCGCGGCATCGAGGATCTGACCATGGTCGGCCTCGCCACGGATTTCTGCGTGAACTTCTCGGCGGTGGATGCGGCCAAGCTGGGCTTCCGCGTCACCGTGCGCGAGGACCTGTGCCGGGGGATCGACCTGAACGGGTCGATGGCCGCCGCGCATGCGGGCATGGCAGAGGCGGGCGTCATCCTGGCGTAGGCGTCCGGCCTGCCGGTCCGGCCGCGATGACTTGCCAAGGGCCGCGTGCACCTGCTTTAACCCCTTGGACCGACAGGAGAAGCCGATGACCGATCTCGCCACACGCGTCTGGAACCACCGCTGGAAGATCGACCCGATCGTCCGGTCCCTGATCGATACCGATTTCTACAAGCTGCTGATGTGTCAGTCGGTTTTCCGCAACAAGCCCGACACGACGGTCACCTTTTCGCTGATCAACCGGTCGAAACACGTCCCGCTCGCCAAGCTGATCGACGAGGGAGAGCTGCGCGAGCAGCTGGATCACGTGCGGTCGCTGTCCCTGACGCGCGGCGAGTCGACCTGGATGCGCGGCAACACCTTCTACGGCAAGCGCCAGATGTTCCGCCCCGACTTCATGGAGTGGTTCGAGAACCTGCAGCTGCCGCCCTACCACCTGGAACGCGTCGGCGATCAGTACGAACTGACCTTCGAGGGCAAGTGGCCCGAGGTCATGCTGTGGGAAATCCCCGCGCTTGCCATCCTGATGGAGCTGCGCGGCCGCGCGATCCTGGACCAGATGAAGCGGTTCGAACTGCAGGTGCTCTATGCCCGCGCGATGACCAAGATCTGGGAAAAGATCGAACACCTGCGCGACATCGACGGCCTCCGCATCGCCGATTTCGGCACCCGGCGGCGGCATTCGCACCTCTGGCAGGACTGGTGCGTGCAGGCGATGATCGAAGGGCTGGGTGACAAGTTCACCGGCACCTCCAACTGCCTCATCGCCATGCGCCGCGATCTTGAGGCCGTGGGCACCAACGCCCATGAACTCCCCATGGTTTACTCCGCGCTGGCCCCCGACGACGCGGCGCTGGCCCGCGCGCCCTACGACGTGCTAGCCGATTGGCACGAGGAGCATTCGGGCAACCTCCGCATCATCCTGCCCGACACCTACGGCACCAAGGGGTTCCTTGAGAACGCCCCTGACTGGCTGGCCGGCTGGACCGGCATCCGCATCGATTCCGGAGACCCCGCCACCGGCGCCGAGACCGCCATCAACTGGTGGAAATCCCGAGGAGAGGACCCGCGCCAGAAGCTCGTCATCTTCTCCGACGGGCTGGACGTGGAGAAGATCCAGGAGCTGCACCGCCAGTTCTCCGGCCGCGTCCGGGTGTCGTTCGGCTGGGGGACGCTGCTGACGAACGACTTCCGCGGGCTGGTCGAGGGCGACGCGCTGGCGCCGTTTTCGCTGGTCTGCAAGGCGGTTGCGGCGGACGGACGGCCGACGGTCAAGCTGTCGGACAACCCGGAGAAGGCCATGGGGCCGGCGGGGGAGATTGCGCGGTATAAGCGGGTTTTCGGGGTTGGGGAGCAGCGGGCGATGGAGGTTGTGGTTTAGAATTAATTGATATGGAGTTGTCAACCGACCTTAATGCCGACATATTTATGTGAATTTTCTTCTTTCGCTATCTCATGCGCGAAAAGGAGAGTGATTTGAGGTCGGTACTTTCATTGATATTTCTGCTTGTAGTTTCAGCTTGTGGAACGACGTACGTGTTGCCGAAGGCGGATGACGGCGTGACAAATCAGGCAACGGCTATGTTCGAGGAAGCTCGAGCAGACACTGTTCGGAAACTTACATCGCCGAGCGCGGCGAGCACTAGATTTCAGAGAGTCGCGCGTCGCGTTGCGCCAGTGGCTGCCGCTCTGTGTTCGCAGGAGTTGGCACGAGAAAAGCCGGTTGATTGCAACGTGGCTCTTGAGGTGGATTCCAAGCTGCAGGACCGGAACGCATACTTTACCTATAAGAAAGCGGGCAACAAATTGCCTGTAATTCGCTTTTCAATGCCATTGTTGCAGGATGTCAAAAGCGACGACGAGCTGGCTTTCATTCTTGGTCATGAATATGGCCATTTGATAGGTCAGCATATCCAGAAGCAGCAGCAACAGCAAATCGCCGGTGCTCTTATTCTCGGAGCCATCAGTGCTTACACTCAGGCGTCGGCAGCATCGTACGGCGGATATTACGATTCTGACGCGGTAAGTCGTGACGTAGAACTCGGGGCGCAGATCGGTGGAGCCGCATTCTCAAAAACATACGAACTGGAAAGCGATATGCTCGGGACCAGGATCGCGCATCGTGCAGGTTACGATCCAGTCGAGGGAGCCAAATTCTTTGCACGCAAAGAGGCGGTAAAAACCAAGTCCGGTCAGTTGTCTTTCTGGGGAACTCATCCAGCGGATAGCGAACGCGTTGCTGTCGTTCTCGCTACGATGAAACAGATTGAAGGCAAGCAAGCGCTATCCAAAAAGCAAAACTAAGAGCGACTACTTCCGCGAACAAACAAGATGTGGCACGATGGAAAGCGCGCCACATCTTCGCAGCCGTAGGGTGCGTGCTCGCACGCACCACCCGCCGCCCCGCCATCGGTGCGTGAAATCACGCACCCTACCGCCCCATCTCCCTAACCCTTCTCCTCAAATCCATCCGCTGGTGCACCACGTCCACCACCACGACCGCCCCGTCCCGCTCCACGCACACCACGTAATGCCCGCCCGCCCGCGCGAAGCGGAGCCCCTCCGCCCCCGGCACCAGCACGTTGCAGCCCTGCGTCACCGCCTCCCCGGCCGCAATCGCCTCGCAGCAGTCCAGCAGTTCCGCCTCATAGGTCTCTGCCTGCGCCGGTCCGAACGTCTCGTAAGTCCAAAGCGCGATCTCCGTCAGGCTGTCCTCCGCCTGCCGGGTCAGCCGCCACGGTCGGGTCACGCCCGATCCCGCGCCTTCGCAAAGGCCCGCCGCACGGCTTCGGTCCCGCTACCCTCGGCCAGCTCCCCGGTCTCCGCTTGACGCAAGCCTTCCGCCAGCCGCGCCCGCAGATCCGCCGTCCCGGCCTCCTCGGCCTCCAGCAGCCGCAATCCGGCCCGCAGCGCCTCGCTCGCATTCTGGTACCGGCCAGAGGCGACCAGGCGACCGACCAACTGTTCCTGCTGATCCGTCAGAACGACATTGCGTGTGGCCATCGACGCCTCCTGTGAACGATCATTGGCAATATATGCCAAAACGCGCCCAATGTGTAGGGAATGCCTCACCGGTCCAAACTGAGCGCAGCGTCCGGCCCGAGGGTGGCGCAATAGCGCCGCCCTGGGGGGCGGGTCGGCGCTGCCCGGCGCATCCGCCGGGCGGGACACATGAACGGTGTTCCGCGTAGGGCGGGGTTCACCCCGCCGCACCCGGCCCGGATCAATACACGCGGCCCGACCCGGAACGGCGGGGTGAACCCCGCCCTACCTCTCCCACCCGCGCCCTTCCTTCACCTCGGACCGGGCCTTCTTCGCTTCCACCCGCTTCCGCTTCTGGTTGGCCGAGACCTTCGTGGGGATCCGCCGCTTCGGCGCGACCAGCGCCTTCCGCACCAGCTCCGCCAGCCGCTCCCGCGCGATCTCGCGGTTCCGGGCCTGTGACCGCTCCGACGACACCTGCAGCACCAGCGCCCCGTCCTTGGTCCAGCGCCGCCCCGCCAGCCGCCGCAGCCGGCGTTTCACAGGATCAGGCAGCGACGGCGAGCGTTCGGCCTCGAACCGCAGTTCCACGGCCGAGGACACCTTGTTCACGTTCTGCCCGCCGGGGCCCGAGGACCGAACGAACTGCTCCGTGATCTCCCAGTCCTCGATCTGTATCTGATCCGTGATGCGCAACATCCTGAGGGTTCCGAAGCTACCGATAACGTGCCGACGTGATACCGAGGTAATACCCACGCCCGTTCAAACAAGCAAAAGGGCCATCCGATCGGATCGGATGGCCCCCTTTGAGTTCAGGAGGTGCGCCGGTTAGGCGTGCACCAATCTGGTCAGTGTTTCCCCGAGGGCTGCCTCAGGTCGTTTCCTTCCAGACTGTTCCGACACCTCTCTCCGTAATCCCAATAGACACTAGAGCACCTCCTTTCATCTGTTTCCGATGACTCAAGGGTGCCACAGATTTCGTGTCTGTCAAAAGAAATCACGCTACTTGTGGTGAAAGTTTCGCGACAATTGCACGGAAAGGCAGCAGGGCCAGGATCGCGAGGCTCAGCTTGACCATCCAGTCGGCCACCGCCAGCGACACCCAGAGCGGCACCACGGGCCCCACGCCCAGCAGCGGCAGCGCCTCACCAGCCCAGCTGACGTCGTTCGCCGGCTCCAGGAAAACAAGGGCACCGGAGAAGGCGACGGTGAAGAAAATGGCCGTGTCGAGCGTCGATCCGACCAGCGTCGAGGCCAGCGGTGCGCGCCACCAGCGGCCCGAGCGGAGCCGGTCGAAGATTGCGACGTCCATCATCTGGGCGACGAGGAAGGCAAGACCCGAGCCGAGCGCGATGCGCCAGGTCACGAGGGGCCCGAATTCGCCCATGATCTGCGTGCCGATCAGCGAACAGATCACGCCGACGACGAAACCGATGAAGACGACGCGCCGCGCGGGGCCTGCGCCGTAGACACGGTTCATCACGTCGGTGACGAGGAAGGCGATGGGATAGGTGAAGGCACCCCAGGTCAGCCACTGTCCGAAGAGGAACTGAACGAGGATGTTGGAGGCCACAACGACGGCGGCCATGGCGATTACGCCAGGAAGGATGCGGGTCATATCTGATACCGTTTTTTAGACAAGGTCGCGGAGACTTGTGTGCGACGCCCGAGCAGAAGCGACGCGGGGCGGGTGTTAGTCCGCCCCGGCAGGCTTGGCAAGCGTAATCTCGACAAATCCGCCGGGCAGGAACGACAGCTGGTTGTCGTCAGCGACCATCGTGGCGCGCAAGGTCCCGTCGCCGGCCTGCCAGACCGAAAGCCCTTCAAGGTTGCCATGCGCCCGGTGCGAGGCCCAGACGATGTCCCCGGTCATCAGGCCCTCGTCCAGGAGATCGACCCGACGGATGCGCGACCGGAACCCGTTGAGGCCGATCCGCCGCTCAAGCACGTAGAGCTTGCCATCGGGGCCGAAGTCCGCGCCGGTGGCCAGGAAACGGTCGGTTCGGACAAGGTTGCCGATCCGCCGCCAGTCGCCATTTTCCAAGCGAAAGACCATCGTGTAGGCGGGAAGTTTGACGGGGCGCTCCATGATGATCACCGGGCGGCCCTGCGCGTCGATGGCCAGCGCTTCGAACCCTGCATTGCCAGCGGCATTGCCCATTGGCGGGATCGGCGGCAGCAGCGTCCCGCGCAGCGCGTCGTCGAATATCACGACCCGATACTGGTTTTCGAACGACACCATCAACCGCCCGTCTGCCGTGAGAGCCAGCCCTTCGGCGTCGTTCCAGGCGCCCACGTAGAACCGGCCCTTCCAGTCGCGCATCTGGTCCACACCCGTCACCGTAGCGCCGGTCAGCACGCCATCCTGCCGCTGGAATTGGCCGCGCACGACAAGGTTGCGATCGCCGATGGCGGTGTAGCCACTGCCGTCGGGCAACACGACAAGGCCCGACAGGCCGCCGACGTAGTCGGGGCCTCCGGTGATTTCGATCGTTTCGGTGTTCAAGACGCTCCAGGCCCAGACCGTCAGGCACAGGACGGTCGCAAGGCCTATCGCGACTGCAGGACGTCGACGCATTGCCCGGGCAGGTCCGCCAGTGTCAGTTCGCGGCGCGGCTTGGGCTTGGGCGCGTTCGGGTCCGGCGGCGGCGGGTTCAGGATGTTGCGCACCCATTGTTCCGCATCGGCGCACCCGTCACCCGGCGGCGGCGGGGCCTGGTTCACGCAGCCGCGCATCCCCGAGGGGCAGCTCAGCCGGACGTGGAAATGATAGTGATGTCCGTACCAGGGCCGGACCTTGCGCAGCCAGGACCGGTCGCCCTTTTCGTCGTTGCACATCTGCACCTTGGCGCCGGGAAAGACGAAGATCCGCGCGACCCGCGGGTCGCTTGCGGCGGCCTTGAGCACCTGGTGATGCTGCGGGGTCCAGTCGGAATTCACATAAGCCCCGTTGGCGCGCCGCATCGAGATCGAGGAGATGTTCTCCCGCTCGGACCGGCTCAGGTTGAGCCGCTTGGGCGGCAGCATCCAGATATCCGCGTCCAGCCCGATCTGGTGCGAGGCATGGCCGGTCAGCATCGGGCCGCCGCGCGGTTGTGCCAGGTCGCCGATGTAAAGACCCGACCAACCGGGCTGCTGGGCGGCCTTGGCGGACAGGGTCTGCAGATAGTCGATCAGCTCGGGTTGGCCCCAGTTGCGATTGCGCGACAGCCGCATCGCCTGCCAGGTCGGTCCGGTTTCGGGCAGCTGCACGGCCCCGTCCTGGCAGCCCTTGGCATAGCCGCCGTAGGCCTGTGGCCGGTTGCCACTGGCAAAGGACATCGCGCCGAACAACTGCTTGGCGGGCTTGCCGCGCATCGAGGCCGGGATTTCCTGCTTCGAGGACACCTGCGCCCGGTCGCCGGTATCGCCGCCACAGGCGGCGATCAGCGTGACCAGGGCAAGGGCTGCAAACGTTCGGATCATCTTGTCGGTTCTCCTTCGCCGTTGACCCACCGTAGCAGGATGAGCCCGCAGAGGAACAGGAAGATCACCGGCGAAACCCCGATCTGCGCATTACCGCTGATCGCGGTCGTGACGGCAATCAGCATCGGGGCAAGGAAGGCCGTGGCGCGCCCCGACAGGCCGTAAAGTCCGAACAGCTCGGTCGAATTCGCCTCGTCGCAGTGGCGCGTCATCAGCGATCGGCTGGCCGCCTGCAGCGTGCCGCCCATGCCGCCGATGAAAACGCCGCAGACGAAGAACAGGATGTTGGGCACGTTGGTGCCTTCGCCCAGGTCGATCCCGAAGGCGGTGGTCGGCGTGAGGTTGATGATCACGAAGCTGACCAGGATCAGGACGATGATGGCGGTCGTCACCACGGGCTTGGGCCCGAACCGTCGATCCGCGATCCCGCCGAGATAGCTGAAGACCGCCGCCCCGGTGGCCGAGACGACCCCGAAGACCCCGATCAGCACCACGGGCCAGTTCAGCACCAGCGTCGCATAGGTGCCGCCAAAGGCATAAAGCCCGTTCAGCGCGTCGCGGTAGAGCATCGACGAAATCAGGTAGTTCCGCAGGCTCAGCCGCTGACCGAGACCCCTGACCGACGCGACGACGCTGCGCACCGCCGCGCCGAAGCTGGCCTTGCGGTAATCCGTCCGAACCTCGCGCACCCATAGGAAATAGGGCACCATGAAAAGCGCATACCACAGCGCGGCGATCGGCCCGGTGATCCGCGTACCTTCGCGCCCCGCGGCATCAAGCCCGAAGGCCGGGTCGAGCCCGATCAGCGTCTTGCCGTTCGGCTGTTCGACGAACAGAAGCAGCACGATCGCCAGGCACAAAAGCCCGCCCGCATAGCCGAAAGCGAAGCCCGAGCCCGAGATCTTGCCGACCTCGTCCCGTGTGCCCAGGCCGGGCAGTTGCGAATTCGTGAAGATATAGGCGTATTCCGCCCCCACGAAGCCCAGCCCGAAGGCCGCCAGCATCCAGGTCAGGTTCGACGCGCCCGGATCGGTGAACCACAAAAGCGCGGCGCCCACCACGTACATCAGGCTGAAGCCGGTGATCCACGGCATCTTGCGCCCGGTGCTGTCGGCCATGGCTCCGAAGAAGGGCGCGCCAAGGCCGATGATCAACCCGTAGATCGCCGTCCAGGTCGCCCAGAGGGTCTGCGCCTTGGCGTCCGCCACGCCTTCCTCGAACCCCAGGCCCAGGAAATACGTTGCGGCGGTGGCGGCAAGGAAGGGGCCGAAGATGAAGGTGTTGAGGACGGTGTGATAGGGCTGACTGGCCCAATCGAAGAAATACCAACCCCAGATGCGTTTGCGCAAAGACATGTCCGGCCCCCTGTTTAGGCCGATATGATCCGGATTGACCCAAGGGGGCAAGAAAATCCTTTGTAAAACCGGGGGTCAGACCCGCTCGGGCGGCCAGGGGCGGGTGTCGTCGGCGGCGAAAAGCGCCGCGACCCAGTCGGGCAGGGCGGGTGAGGTATCCTCGACCCCCAGCTCTCTCAGGATGTCGTCGGTTGGCACGATCTTGCCCTTGCCGACCAGCGCGGTGCGGAAGATGCCGTGATTGGCGCAGGTGCCGTCCACGGTCCACATCGACTGTTCGATATAGACGAACCGGTGATCCCAGCCCAGCAGCCGCGACTGCATCTCGATCCGTTCAAGGTTGGTCAACCGGCGGCGATAGCGCACCACCGATCCGGCCACGGTCAGCCCCCACTTGCGCTTGCGCAGCACGCGAAACAGCCCCGACCGCATGGCGAACGGAATGCGGCCGAGATCGAAGATCGACAGGGTGCGGCCGTTGTTGAGCTCGGACATGAAGTCCAGATCCCAGGGCCAGATCCGGTGGTGCGACACATGCACATCGCGCAGGCCAAGCGGCGGGGCCTTGCGGAACTTGATGACTTCCTTGGCGAGACGGATGAAGGGGTACATGGGTGCGGCTCCTGACTGCCTTCGATCTCGGTCCGGTTGACGCGAAGGTCAAGTTGCGACCCTGCGTCAAAGCTTTCTCAACCCTTCGCGGGCACAACGGCTTGCCTAAATGCCCGCCCGTCCCTAGGTAGATAACGCCCGAAGCCCAAGGAGACCCGGATGCAGTCGCTACTTCAGATCCTGATGCTGATCCTCGATATCGTCTGGTTCTTCATCATCGCCCACGTGATCATGAGCTGGCTGATCTCTTTCCAGATCCTGAATGTCCGCCAGCAGTTCGTCGGCCAGATCTGGTACGGTCTGAACCGTCTGCTTGAACCGATCTACGGGCCGATCCGGCGTATCCTGCCGCCCATGGGCGGCCTGGACCTTGCGCCGCTGGTCGTGCTGGTCGGCGTCTACGCCCTGCGGATCATCCTGATCAACAACGCGGCTGCCTTTTACTGACGGGGCGTGGGTCGGCGCCGTTGCGCCGCGAGTATTTTTGGCAAGATGAAGCGGATGGGGTGCACAAGATGCGCCCCTTTTGCTTGAACCCCACCCCCATATTTTGGTTTACTGGCGCTTAACGGCTCTATGGCCGAATAAGAGCAGATTTCCGGATCATCAGGGGGCACGATGTCCGACCCAGAACGCGCACCTCAGGCGCTGTTGCGCGAGATTTTCGGCTTTGACGCCTTCCGTCCGGGGCAGGAGGAGATCGTCCGCGCCGTCACGCAGGGCCGCGACACGCTGGCCATCATGCCGACGGGCGGCGGCAAATCCCTGTGCTATCAATTGCCTGCCCTGCTGCGGCCGGGGGTCACGGTGGTGATCTCGCCGCTGATCGCCCTGATGCGCGACCAGGTGCGCGCGTTGCGGGCCGCCGGGGTCGAGGCCGGGGCGCTGACCTCGGGCAACACCGAGGAAGAGACCGAAGCGGTCTGGGAGGCGATCCGCGACGACCGGCTGAAGCTGCTCTATCTGGCGCCGGAACGACTCGCCTCGGTCGGGACGCAGGACATGCTGGGGCGCATCGGGGTGTCGCTGATCGCCGTGGACGAAGCGCATTGTGTCAGCCAGTGGGGGCATGATTTCCGGCCCGATTACCTGCGGATCGGGGAATTGCGCGCGGCGCTGGATGTACCGGTGGCGGCCTTTACAGCGACCGCGGATGCCGAAACCCGGGCCGAAATCATCGCGCGCCTCTTCCCGACCGGTGCGCCCGAGCAGTTCCTGCGCGGCTTTGACCGGCCCAACATCCACTTGGCCTTTTCCGCCAAGGACCAGCCGCGTCGCCAGATCCTCACCTTCGCCGCCGCCCGCAAGGGCCAGTCCGGCATCGTCTACTGCGGCACCCGCGCCAAGACCGAAACGCTTTCCAAGGCCCTGCGCGAGGCCGGGCATCCGGCGATCCATTATCACGGCGGGATGGAGCCCGACGCCCGCCGCCAGGCCGAGACGCAGTTCCAGCAGGAGGACGGGCTGATCGTCGTGGCCACCGTCGCCTTCGGCATGGGAATCGACAAGCCCGACATCCGTTGGGTCGCCCACGCCGACCTGCCCAAGTCGATCGAGGCCTATTACCAGGAAATCGGCCGCGCCGGGCGCGACGGGGCCCCTGCGGAAACGCTGACCCTCTTTGGTCCCGACGACATCCGCCTGCGCCGCAGCCAGATCGACGAGGGCCTCGCGCCGCCCGAACGCCGGATGGCGGATCATGGTCGCCTCAATGCGCTGCTGGGTCTGGCGGAGGCGCTGGAATGCCGCCGTGCCACGCTGTTGCGCTATTTCGGCGAAGAGGCGCAGGGCTGCGGCAAGTGCGATCTCTGTGACAAGCCGCCCGAGGTTTTCGACGGGACCGAGGCCGTGCGCAAGGCGCTGTCGGCGATCCTGCGCACCGGCGAGTGGTTCGGATCGGGCCACCTGATCGACATCCTCACCGGCAATCCGACCGACAAGGTGCGCGAAAAGGGGCACGAGGACCTGCCGACCTTCGGCGTGGGCCGCGACCTGAAACGCCCCGAATGGCAGGCCGTCTTTCGCCAGATGATGGGCCATGACCTGATCCGCCCGAACCCCGACCGCCACGGCGCGCTGACCATGACCGACATCGCCCTGCCGATCCTGCGCGGCGAGGACACGATCACCCTGCGGCGCGACACCATCGTCGCCGCGAAATCCCGCCGCCCCGCCGTCAAGACGCTGGTCAACGAAGAGGACGAACCGCTGCTTTCGGCGCTCAAGGCCAAGCGGCGCGAACTGGCGGAACAGCAGGGGGCGCCCGCCTATATCATCTTCAACGACCGCACCCTGATCGAGATGGCCGAGACGCGGCCGCAGTCGCTGGACGCCATGGCGCGCGTGTCCGGCGTGGGCGCGAAGAAGCTGGAAACATACGGCGCGACCTTCCTGGCCGTCATCACCGGCACGACCGAGGATCTGCATCCCAAGCGGATGAAACTCGCCGGGCGCGGCGGTGATCTCTATGACCGGCTGATGGATCTGCAGCGGGACCTGCACCATGGCTCGGACGGTACCGAAAAACCGCTGTCCTGCTCCGCCTCGGCCATCGCCAAGGTGGTCGAGATGAAGCCGCGCGATGCCGCCGCCCTTGAACGTATTCTCGGTGACCGCCGGGCCGAACGCTTTGGCGCGGCCTTTCTGGACGCCATAGCCGAAGCGAGCTAAATCCGCCCCATGCTGATCGTGATCTCTCCTGCCAAGCGGCTCGACTGGGATACCCGGACGACCGAAATGACCACCCCGCGTTTTCTGGACGAGGCGAATTCGCTGGCCCGGACGATGCGCGGCCGGACGCTGAAGGAGCTCAAGGGGTTGATGGACCTGTCCGACGATCTCGCCCGGCTGAACCGCGACCGCTATCGCGATTTCGCGGACGCGCCCACGCAGGACGACCTGCGCCCCGCCGCTCTGGCCTTTGCGGGCGACACCTACCAGGGGCTCGAGGCCACGACCCTTGATCCCGAGGAACTTGACTGGGCGCAGGACCACCTGGCGATCCTGTCGGGCCTTTACGGCGTGCTGCGTCCGCTGGACGGGATCCAGCCCTACCGGCTGGAAATGGGGTCGCGGCTCAAGACCCGGCGCGGCAAGAACCTCTATGAGTACTGGGGTGCGACCCCGGCCAAGGCCTTGAAAGAACAGGCTGATGCGGTCGGCACCGATACGCTGATCAACTGCGCCAGCCAGGAATATTTCGGTGCCGTAGACACCAAGAAGCTGGGCCTGACCGTCATCACCCCGACCTTTCTGGAAGAAAAGAATGGCAAGGCCAAGATCGTGTCGTTCTTTGCGAAAAAGGCACGCGGGTCGATGGCGCGCTTTGTCATCACCCGCCGCCTGACCGACCCCGAGGGGATCAAGGATTTCGACCTTGGCGGCTACCAATACGATGCCGAGGCCTCGACCCCCGATGCGCCCGTCTTCTGGCGCGCGGCCGAGTAGGGTCACCTTTAACGGACACTTATGATGTGGGTCCCGCCCGGCGGCAACGCCGGGCAGCGCCGTCCCGCCCCATGGGCGGCGCTATTGCGCCACCCCGGGACGGCGCTGCCCTCTTTCCAAGGCTCAAACCTGGTCGCCGCCGAGCTCACCGCCGCTGACGCTTCAGCTTCTTCTTGACCTTGTCGCCCTTCTTCTTGGCGCGCACGAGCTTGCGTTTCGGCCCGCCCGCTGCTGGACGTCCCCGTCCACGATGCCCGCGCCCCGTCGGCCCGTGCTTGACCGTTTCGCCATCCAGCGAGATCAGTTCAAGCATCAGCCCGCCGGTCACCGGTGCGGCCTCGGCCAGTTTTACCGTCACGCGCACGCCGGGCTGGATCACCACGCCGGAAACCGCCCCCATCAGGGTCGCGCCCTCGCGGTCGTAGTGGAAGTATTCCGCCCCCAGATGCCGCATCGGGATCAACCCGTCGGCGCCGGTTTCATCCAGCCGGACAAAGGCCCCGAACCGTGCGACACCTGAAATCCGGCCCTCGAACTCCTGCCCGACCCGTTCCGACAGGTAGGCTGCAAGGTAGCGGTCGGTCGTGTCCCGCTCGGCCGTCATCGACCGCCGTTCGGTTTCCGAGATATGGCCCGCGACGGCATCCAGTTCGGCAATCTGCTCGCCGGTCAGCCCGTCGGCCTTGGGATCGGGCCCCCAGCCATGCGCCGCGACCAGCGACCGGTGCACGATCAGGTCCGAATAGCGCCGGATGGGCGAGGTGAAATGCGCATAGTTCGCCAGCGCCAGCCCGAAGTGACCAAAGTTCTGCGGCGCGTAATAGGCCTGCGTCATCGACCGCAGCGTCGACATGTTGATCAGCTCTGCGTGGTCCGTCCCGGCGGCGGCGTTCAGCAGCTGGTTCAGATGCGCGGTCTTCAGCACCTGCCCCTTGGCCAGCGTGAACCCGGCCGAGGACGCCGTGTCGCGCAGGCTTTCCAGCTTTTCGACCGGCGGCTCCTCGTGCACGCGGAAGAGCAGGGGGGATTTCTTGGCGATCAGCGTTTCGGCGGCGGCCACGTTGGCCAGCACCATGAACTCCTCGATCAGCTTGTGCGCATCCAGACGGTCGCGGAACTTGACCGACAGCACCTCGCCCTCGTCCGACAGCACGATCTTGCGTTCCGGCAGGTCCAGATCCAGCGGCTGGCGACGCTCCCGCGCCTCTTTCAGCGCGGCATAGGCGGCGTAGAGCGGACGGATCACATCGTCCATCATCGTGGCGGCGCGATCGCTCGGGCTGCCATCCATCGCCTCCTGCACCTCTTCGTAGGACAGCGACGCGGCCGACCGCATCAGGGCGCGGTGGAAGGAATGGCCGATCTTGACCCCATGGGCATCCAGCCGCATCCGCACAGCGATACAGGGGCGCGGCACCCCTTCGTGCAGCGAACACAGATCGCCCGACAGCCGGTCCGGCAGCATCGGCACCACCCGGTCGGGGAAATAGGTGGAATTCCCCCGCTTGCGCGCCTCATGGTCCAGCGCCGTGCCGGGCCGGACGTAATGCGCCACATCCGCAATCGCGACCCAGAGGACATGGCCGCCCTTGTTCTTCGGATCGTCGTCGGCGTGGGCATAGCAGGCGTCGTCGTGGTCACGCGCGTCGGACGGGTCGATGGTGACAAAGGGCATGTCGCGCAGGTCTTCGCGCCCCTTCAGGCCGACGGGCTTGGCGCGGTCGGCCTCTTCGATCACGTCATCGGGGAAGTCATCGGGGATACCGTGCTGGTGGATCGCGATCAGCGACACGGCTTTCGGCGCGGTCGGATCGCCCAGCCGGTTGACCACGCGGGCCTTGGGCAGGCCCATGCGTGACTTTGGCCCCGCCTGTTCGGCTTCGATCAGCTCACCATCCTTGGCGCCGTGGGTCGCGCCGGGCGGCACCATCCATTCCAGATCGGCGCCCTTGTCGATCGGCACCACGCGGCCCCCTTCGGACCCGGCGCGGAAAATGCCCAGGATGCGCTTGGGGTTGTGCCCGATCCGCCGGATCAGGCGGCCTTCGTAATCCGGCCCATGCTCGATCAGGGTCAGCCGCGCCAAGATCCGGTCGCCCGCGCCAAGTGCGGGGTCCGAGTTTCGCAGAACCATATGCACCACGGGCTCATCGCCCTCGCCTTGCCATTCCAGCGGCCTGGCGGTCAGATCGCCGTTGCTGTCCGGCGCATTGACCAGAAGCACCGACACCGGCGGCAGCCGGTCCGGGTCGCGATAGGTCTTTTTCCGCTTCTCCAGATGCCCCTCGTCCTCCAGTTCGCGCAGGACGCGTTTCAGGTCGATCCGGGCGGCGCCCTTGATGCCGAAGGCCTTGGCGATGTCACGCTTGGCGCTCAGGCCGGGATTGTCGGCGATCCATTGCAGGATCTCGTCTTTCGAGGGGATATGGCTCATGGCTCAGCCCTACCACGCGGCGCGGGCGGCGTCATATCGAAAACAGCGGCTCAGAGATCGGCGGAGGTGTCGACATCAGCCAGCGTGTCGACCGTCGCAATCCGCCAGCCGGGCAGGGTGGCGCGCGTGTCGGCCAGCGCGTGGGCGGTCGACCAGCGGACGCCGTCGAAAAGCGATGGCGGGGGCGGGCGGTGCGCCATGCCGATCAGCCAATAGCCGCCGTCCGGGGCCGGGCCAACGACCGCATCATGCGACCCGAGCGCGCGGAAGGCGCGCCAGATGTGCGCGGGCGTGATGCCGGGGATGTCCGCGCCGATGATGAGCGTCGGGCCGGGGCGGCGCGGCCCGATCCTGTGCCGCAGGATCCGCCCCATCCGGTCGCCCAGATCGCCGGCCCCCTGCGCCACGCGCGGCAGATCGCCTGGGAATGCGCGGCTTGTCACCGCGCCGTCGGGCGCGATGGCCAGCCAGACCTCCCACCTCGGATCGCGCAGCCGCCGCAGCAGGGACCGCAGCTGATGCCGCATCCACCAGGTCGCCGGGATCACGCCGATGTCGCGCCCCAGCCGGGTCTTCACCCGTCCGGCGCGCGGATCCTTGACCATGACCACCAGGCGGCGGCGCATCAGGCGAAGTAATCCCTCAGGATGCGGCTGTAGA
The DNA here is from genome assembly GCF_004959925.1 of Pseudooceanicola onchidii. GTDB lineage: Bacteria > Pseudomonadota > Alphaproteobacteria > Rhodobacterales > Rhodobacteraceae > Pseudooceanicola > Pseudooceanicola onchidii. Next base: position 144,273 of record NZ_SPUW01000001.1, read on the forward strand.
TCTCTTTCAGCTGCCGGATCTGGTCGATCGACACACGTTCGTCCACCGCATGCATCGTCTGGCCGACAAGGCCAAACTCCACGACCGGGCAGTGATCCTTGACGAAGCGCGCATCCGACGTCCCGCCCGAGGTCGACATCTCGGGCGTCACGCCGGTCTCGGCGGTCACGGCCTTTGCCACCAGGTCCGACAGCGCCCCCGGAGGCGTCAGGAAGCTTTCGCCCGACACCTTCACCCGCACGGCGATCTTCACGCCAAAGGCCTCGGCCACCGCTGCCGCCTCTGCCTCGAGCCATTCGGTCAGCGAGGCGCCGGTGTGGGCGTCGGAATAACGGATGTTGACCGTGCCGCGACACGACGCCGGGATCACGTTCGTGGCCGGGTTGCCGGTGTCGATGGTCACGACGGCCAGCGTCGACTGGTCGAAGTGGTCCGTTCCCTGATCAAGCTCATGCGAGGCCAGGCGATCCATCAGCCGTGCCATCGCGGGCAGGGGGTTCCTGGCGCGGTGCGGATAGGCCGAATGGCCCTGCACGCCGACCACGTCGAACCAGGCGGTCAGCGACCCGCGTCGGCCGATCTTCATCATCTCGCCCATCTTGTTGGGGCAGGTCGGTTCCCCGACCAGACAATCGGTCATCGCCTCGCCGTTCGCCGCCATCCAGTCCAGCAGCGCCACGGTGCCGTCGGTTGCGTCGCCTTCTTCGTCCCCGGTGATCGCCAGGATCACCGCCCCGTCGGGCGGGGTGTCCGTCACGAAATCCACCGCTGCGGCGGCAAAGGCCGCCACCCCGGATTTCATGTCCGTCGACCCGCGCCCCCACAGCATCCCGTCCTTTTCGACCGCACCGAAGGGCGGCACGGTCCAGGCGGCCTCGTCGCCCACGGGCACCACGTCGGTGTGGCCGTTGAAGCCGAACGACCGGTTCGCGCCCTGCCGTCCCCATCTGGCAAAGAGGTTCGAGGTGCCGTTGCGATCCACCCGTGTGCAGGTAAACCCCGCATCGCCCAGCAATTTTTCAAGCAGAACCAGCGCCCCGCCTTCCTCGGGCGTGACGGACGGGCAGCGGATCAGATCGGCGGTCAGGGCGACGGGGTCGACGGTCACGGGGGGCTCTCCTTCTTCGTGTGCCGAATGGCTAGACCTTCGGCAGGCAAAGCGCAAATCCCCGGCTGACCGGAAGTGCACATGTACCCAGGCCTTGACGCGATCGACCCCGTGCCCGACGGTTCCGGCAGCCGCTGGTTTGCCTCACAAGGCATCGCTCAGCGTGCGGCGCGTGGGATAAGGGACAATGGTCGGGTGAAGCCCCTGCAATCATCGATCCGGGGCTGGCCCGGGCGCGGTCTGCCATGCCGTGGCAAGGCAAAGGGCCGGGCATGAGCTGGTTTGCCGTCTCGGCCGTCGAAGGCTCGACGACGCCGCGCCGATTTGCCGATGGCGGTGTCATGGGGCAGGGCACGCTCATGATCGAGACCGCCGGACGGCTGGACGACCGCCCAAGGGTGCTGTTCACGACAATGGCCACGCCTGACGCGCCGGCCCCCGGCGATCTGACCCTGCGTCGTGACACGGGCGGGCGTATCGTGGCCGAGGTCACCACGGCGACCGCCACCGCCCGCGCGACTGTCGCGCTTGGGCAGCTTGAGCCGTGCCAGACGCTGCGGATCAGCGTGACCTGGGGAGCGGAGGGTCCCGCACGGCTCTGGATCAGCGCGCCCGAGGTCTATCCGACCCCAAGGTTTGCCGACCTGACGATGCCGCTCGCGCTGACGCGCGCGGCACTGGCGCGGGCTATCGGGGGGCTGAGCGTCTCGGCTGCGGCGGACCTTGCCTACGCTGCCGCATCGGACCGGATCGAACCGGTTGGTGCCATGCCGGGCCTGGGCGGGGCTGCGCGGCTGATGACGCAGGCGGGCCCCGCGCGGCTCGACAGCCTGTCGGCGGGCGAGACCATCCTGGCGCTGGACCGCCATGGCACGCTGCAGCCGGTTCCGATCCTGACCACGCTTGTCCGCAGTCTTCCGGCGCGCGGATCCTGTCGCCCGGTCCGCCTCTTCGCGCCCTACTTCGGCCTGACCTCGGATCTCGTGCTTAGCGCGAATGAACACGTCACGCTGGCAGGGCCGGATGTCGAATACCTTTTCGCGCAGGAAAGGGTGCTGGTGCCCGCGCGTTTCCTGATCTCGCACCGGACCGGAGAGTTCGTGTCCACGGGCGATACCGTTACCTGGCACCAGGTGCTGCTGCCCGCGCAGGAACAGCTGCGGCTCAATAACCTTACCGTGGAAAGCCTGTATATCGGCGGGCTGCGCCGCGCGCCCGAGGCCCATGCCGCGACGATGGTCGCCGACGTGCCGCGCCGGATCCTGCCGCATCACGCGGCCCCGACCTATCCGGTCCTGTCGGAATTCGAAGCCGCGACGCTGCTGGATCAGTTGGCGCGCTGATCGTCGAAAAAGGGCGTGACCTGCGCGACGATCACGGCGTTTTCCTCAAGCGCGCGGGCCATCAGGGCGCGTTCCTCGTCGGGGATGTCGTGCCCTTCGGCCAGCCGTTCGTCCAGCGTGCCGTACCCCGAGACGTCGAGCGGCGCCATTTCGGCCTGCTTGAGGATCGCGACGGTCTCGCGCACGGCCTCGGCTTCGTCCACGCCGCTGGCATAGCACATCAGCGCCGCGCCCGAACTGCCCTCGGGCAGGCCGTCACCCTTGGACCGGCCAACTTCGACCAGCAGGGTGAACACCTGTTGCTTGCGGGCTGATTTCTCTTTCGCCATGGCTCGATCCTCGGGAACTGCCGGGCCTCGGTCTCAGAAAACGGGGTCCGAGTAAAGCCCGCAGTGACACGCACGCAGCGCCGGTCCTGCCCTTGCACTTCGCCCGATCAACGCGTGTTATGCCCGAAACGGCAGACGGAGGACGCCCGATGAAACGCATCAAGGACATGGTCGCAGAGGCCAACGAGGTGGTCAGCCACGCCCCGGCAACCGAGATGATGGCCCTGCATGGCACCGACGACGTGCTGTTCGTCGACCTGCGCGACCCGCGCGAACTCGAACGGGACGGAATGATCCCCGGTGCCTTCCATTGCCCGCGCGGAATGCTTGAATTCTGGATCGATCCGGAAAGCCCCTACGCCAAGCCGCAATTCCAGAGCGGCCAGAAATTCGTGTTCTATTGTGCCTCGGGATGGCGGTCCGCACTGTCGGCCCGCACCGCACAGGACATGGGGCTTGAGAACGTCAGCCATATCTCGGACGGGTTCGGGGGCTGGAAAAAGGCCGGCGGTCCGGTTGGAGAAAAGCCTGCGAAAAAGGGCTGATACCGCCGGAAATTCCCCAGAATGAGCGGCAGGACGGCGAATACCCGGCTTTGCCGACCGGTTTTGGCATTTGCGAAATTAAGGATTTGCCAATTCCGTTACGTTGGTCCTACCGTTGGTTGTATCCGCCCCGACACGTTCGCTGCGGATACCAGAACCCGGTCCGGCAGTGTACCGGCCCGGCTCCAACGGGGATTACGACATGGAATTTTTCAATACGATCTTTAATGCGATCAATGATTTGACATGGGGCTGGGCGCTGGTGCCCTTCCTGGTCATCTTTGGCGTATTTTTCACGGTCAGCAGCGGCTTCGTCCAGTTCCGCTTCTTCAAGCGCATGTTCCGGGTGCTGCGCAGCGACGCCGATGCCGACCCCAACAAGATCAGCGCCCGAGAGGCCCTGTTCGTGTCGGTCGGCGGGCGCGTCGGCGGCGGCAATATCGCGGGGGTCGCGGTGGCGATCACCGCAGGCGGTCCGGGCGCGGTCTTCTGGATGTGGGCGATCGCGCTGATAGGCATGTGTTCGTCCCTGATCGAAGCGACGCTGGCCCAGCTGTACAAGCGCACCACGCCCGAAGGCGACTATCGGGGCGGCCCGGCCCGGGCGATCATCCATGGCCTGGGTGAGAACTATCGCTGGCTGGCGGTGGTCTATGCGGTCTGCCTGATTGCCTCTTTCGCCATCGGGTTCAACGCCTTCCAGGGCAATACCGTGGCCGGCGCCGCGCTGGACAGCCTTGGCGTGCCCCGGCTCTGGACCGGGATCGTGCTGGCGCTGGCGACCGGGTTCATCGTCTTCGGCGGCATCCACCGGATCGCCAAGGCGGCGGACGTGGTCGTGCCGGTCATGGCCATCGGGTATCTTGCCATGGCGCTGCTGATCATCCTGATCAACATCACCAGCCTGCCCGGCGTCATCATCGACATCGTCGCCAATGCCTTCGGCTTCCGCGAAGCCGTCGCGGGCGGCATGGGCGCGGCGATCGCCAACGGCCTGCGGCGCGGTCTCTTCTCGAACGAGGCCGGGCTTGGATCGGCGCCGAACGTCGCGGCCACGGCCTATGTCAGGCACCCGGTCAGCCAGGGCATCACGCAGAGCTTTTCGGTCTTCATCGACACGATCATCATCTGTTCCTGCACGGCCTTCATCATCCTTCTGGGCGATGTCTACCAGCCGGGCGCCGAGGGCGTGGACGGTGTCGCGCTGACACAGCAGAGCATGGTCAGCCACGTGGGGTCCTGGGCGCAGTACTATCTGACGGCGGCGATCCTGCTCTTCTCGTTCTCGTCGATCATGTACAACTACTACCTCGGGGAAAACGCGCTGTCCTTCATGACCAACAACCCCATGGCGCTGAACGTGCTGCGGGTGGCGATCATGGGCATCGTCTTCCTGGGTGCGGTCGCGCCGGGCGCGACGGTGGTCTTCTCGTTCTCGGATCCGATGATGGGCATCCTTGCGGTGGTGAACCTGCTGGCGCTGATGATGCTGTTCCCGGTGGCGATGCGGATCATCACCGACTTCCGCAATCAGCTGAAGGCGGGCGTGTCGAAGCCGATCTTCGATCCGGCCAAGTTCCCGGATCTCGATACCGATCCGACCGCATGGCCCGATGCGCCGGGCCGCACCCCGGCAGAGTAAAGCGAAAGGGCGTCCCGATCGGGGCGCCCTTTTCAGTTTGGGCTCAGCTCCGGGGGCCGGGCGCCTTGGGCGCCTGCCATCCGAGATAGACGCTCAGGATCCGCACCAGCGCCGCGGCGACGGCACCGGCCACGGCTGACAGTGTCGGCTCGAACGCCAGATGATCGGCCAGAACGACCACGCCCGCGCCCAGCAGGGCGGCCAGCGCGTAGACCTCTTCGCGCAGGACACGCGGCACTTCTGTCACCAAAAGATCGCGCACGACGCCGCCCCCGACCGCCGTCAGCACGCCGACGACCATCGCCGGGATCGGATCAAGCCCGTATTCCAGCGCCTTGCGCGCCCCGCTGACCGCGAACAACCCCAGCCCGAGCGCGTCCAGCACCATGACCGGCTTGGCCAGCCGTTCGATCTGTCGATGTGCGAAGAACACGCAAACCGCCGCGCAGAGCGCCGCCAGCAGGTAGTCCGAGGTCGCGAGCGCCGCCACCGGCGTCGCGCCAAGGGCCATGTCGCGGACCAGCCCGCCCGACAGCGCGGCCGCCACGGCCAGCACCGCGATCCCGAAAATGTCGAGGTCGCGGCGCACGGCCAGCATGGCACCGGACAGGCCGAAGACGAAGGTCCCGGTCAGATCAAGCCAGTACAGGGTCATTTCCGGTGTCATGCTGTGCGCCCCTGATCCGAGGCCGGGGGAGGGGCGCTGCCCCTCGGCGCTGGCGCGCCTCACCCCGAGGTATTTGCGACCAGAAGAAGGTCAGTCGCGCAGAAGCTCGTTGATGCCGGTCTTGGAGCGCGTGCGCTCGTCCACGGTTTTCACGATCACGGCGCAATAGAGGTTCACCCCGCCGGTCGAGGGCATGGAGCCCGATACGACGACCGAGTAGGGCGGCACTTCGCCGTAGAAGACTTCGCCGGTTTCGCGGTTCACGATCTTGGTGGACTGGCCGATGAAGACGCCCATGCCCAGGACCGAACCTTCGCGGACGATCACGCCCTCGACCACCTCGGACCGCGCGCCGATGAAGCAGTTGTCCTCGATGATGGTCGGGCCGGCCTGCATCGGTTCCAGCACGCCGCCGATGCCGACGCCGCCCGACAGGTGCACGCCCTTGCCGATCTGTGCGCAGGACCCGACGGTCGCCCAGGTGTCGACCATGGTGCCTTCGTCGACATAGGCGCCGAGGTTCACGAAGGACGGCATCAGGACGACGTTCTTGGCGATGTAGGCGGATTTGCGGACGACGCAGTTGGGCACGGCGCGGAATCCGGCCTCTTTCCACTGGGTCGGGCCCCAGCCCTTGAACTTGCTGTCGACCTTGTCCCACCAGCCCGAGCCCTGCGGCCCGCCGGACTGTTCTTCCATGTCCTTCAGGCGGAAGCCCAGCAGCACGGCCTTCTTGGCCCACTGGTTCACGTGCCAGGTGCCATCGTCGCCACGTTCGGCGACGCGCAGCGTACCGCCGTCAAGCGCGGCCAGCGTGCTTTCGATGGCATCGCGGGTTTCGCCCGTGGTGGCGGGGGTGATCTGGTCGCGCGCCTCCCAGGCGGCTTCGATGGCGGTTTCAAGCTGGGCGTTGGACATGGGGCTTCCTTTCCGGTTCCGGATCGCGGGCGGTTAGACACCAAACGCGGGCGTCGTGCAATCGCGGATGGCAATCGGGGCCGGGGGCATGGCGGGTCGGGGCGGGACGCGCTACATCTGGGGACGACAGCGCAACAGGAGCCCTGATGACCGAAGACCGCCAGTCGCCCTTTCGCGATGCCCAAACCGATTTCAAGACCGCCCATGATGTGCCCGACACGCCGCAGACGCGCGCGCCCGCCTACCGGCTGGCCTTTGCGGACGAGGAATTCCTGCTGCGCGACGAACTGCGCCCGGTGCGCCTGCAACTGGAACTGCTGAAGCCGCAGCTGGTGATGGACGAACGCGGGATCGAGTCGACCGTGGTCCTGTTCGGCGGCGCCCGCATCCCCGAGCCCTCGAAGAAGGACAAGGCCAAGACCAAGACCCTGGCCGAGCTGTCGGCCTATTACGACGAGGCGCGAACCTTCGCGCGCCACATCACACAGCGGTCGCTGGACAGCTACGGGCGCGAATGGGTCATCGCCACCGGCGGCGGCCCCGGCGTGATGGAGGCCGGCAACCGCGGCGCCGACGATGCGGGCGGCCAGTCCATCGGGCTGAACATCGTGCTGCCGCATGAACAGGCGCCGAACGAATGGGTGACGCCGGACCTGTGTTTCAACTTCCACTACTTCGCGATCCGCAAGATGCATTTCCTGATGCGCGCGCGGGCCGTCTGCGTCTTTCCCGGCGGTTTCGGCACGCTGGACGAGATGTTCGAGGCGCTGACCCTGATCCAGACCGGCCGGATGGAGCGGGTGCCCTTCCTGCTGTTCGGCCGCGCCTTCTGGGAAAAGATCATCAACTGGGAGGCCCTGGCCGACGCGGGCACCATCGCGCGCGAGGATCTGGACCTGTTCCGCTTTGTCGAAACGGCGGCCGAGGCGCTGGACGTCATCGACAGCTGGGACGGCGCGGGCCAGAAGCGCGGTGATATCCCGGGGCGTTGATCGACGGGCGCCAGAGTGGGGGGATGACTCCCCCTCATCACCCCTGATCCAAGCCCCGCTGATGATCGGCATCGCGGGGCGGTTGGGTCTGCGCTGATCTCAGAAATCGCGCCGGAACGCGGCGTTGTTGGCCCAGTCGGTCCGATCCATCACGTAAGGCAGGTCACCGAAGTTCACCGCCCAGCTGTCGATGATGAACTCTTGCCCGGTGTCGGTCTGGATGATGGATGACACGGTGTGCGTCCAGAAGCGCCGGGTCATCAGGCCGATGGTCACCCGCTGGCCCTGCCGGTGGAACCGCAGGTGCCCGGCCTGATCCAGCAGCGCGAGGAACACGGCGGTGTTGACCATCTCGTCGACGCAATCCTGCGATTCCCCGTTGAGCGTGCCCGAGTAGGCGCCGTCGGTGTCATAGCCGGTCTTCTTGCCGACGATCACCTCGATCCGGCGCAGCGCCTCGGCCAGTGCGCGGCGTTCCTGCCCGGCGCTGCGGGGGCGGGTGCGGAAGGGCTGCTGGACATGGCGCCATTCGGCCTGCGTCAGGCCGGTCGCCACGCGGTTCCTGCAGCCGTAATCACCACAGATGAAGAAGGCCTCGGGTCGCGGGTTCTGGACCGAATAGGCCTGACGCGTGACCTCAAGCCCGCCCTGCTGGACATCGCATCCAGCCAGGATGAGGGCGCAGACCGCGCCGGACAAAATACGTAATCCCAACATCGCACTGCCAAAGTTGTTCTGGAACAACTCTAGCAGCGGATGTGGGCAGGGGCAGAGCCGCCAAACCCCACACCGCTGCCAAAAGCCGACGGTGTGGGCCTGAGGTCACAGGCTATGCCTCGTGATCGGGCTGCGAGCTGTCAGAGCGCCCCGATCGCCGTGTCGAAGGCATTGATGATTGTCTGCACCTCACCCTCGGTGATGATCAGCGGCGGCGACATCATGATGTTGGGCGGCGCCGGGCGCACCATGGCCCCCGCATCGTAGATCGCCTTTTGCAGCTTCTTGACCGTGCCCGCGTCCATCGGCGTCTTGGCCGCGCGGTCCGACACGAATTCGACCGCCGTCATCAGCCCGTGCCCGCCCCGGACGTCGCCGATCACGTCGTACTTGTCCTTGAGCGCCAGCAGACCCTGGTACAGCTGCGTGCCGCGCGCCGCCGCGTTGGTCTTGGTGTCCAGCCGCAGGGTTTCCGAAATCGTGGCCGTGACCGCGGCCGCGCCGACCGGATGCGCCGAATAGGTGTAGCCGTGGAAGATCCCCGCCGCCGCGCTGTCGGCCTTTTCAAAGACCTCTGCGATCTCTTCGGAAATCAGCGCCGCGCCGACAGGGAAATAGGCCGAGGTGATGCCCTTGGCCGTCGACATCATGTCGGGCTTCACGCCCCAGTGCCGCGATCCCGACCAGTCGCCAGTCCGGCCAAAGCCGCAGATGACCTCGTCCGCGATCATCAGGATGCCGTACTTGGTGCAGATCTCGCGCATCAGCTTCATGAAGCTGGCGTCCGGCACGATCACGCCGCCGGCGCCCAGGATCGGCTCCATGATGAAGGCGGCGATGGTCTCGGCGCCCTGGAATTCGATCTCGTCGACCATTTCGGCCGCGATCTTCTGGGCCAGCGCTGCGGGGTCGGTCTCATCGAAGGGGTTGCGATAGGGGTAGGGCGCGGTGATGTGGAAGCAGCCGGGCAGCATCGGTTCGTACCCGATGCGGAACCGGTTGTTGCCGTTGACCGAGGCGCCGCCGAAATGCGTGCCGTGATAGCCTTTCTTCAGCGACAGGAACTTGGTGCGCTGCGGCTGGCCCTTGATCCGGTGATACTGCCGCGACAGCCGCAGGCAGGTTTCCACGGAATCCGACCCGCCCGAGGTAAAGAAGACGCGGCCGATGCCATCATCGGCAAAGAACTCCTGCACCGCGACCGAAGCCTCGATCGCCGTCGGGTTCGTCGATCCGGCGAAGGCGGAATAGTAGGGCAGGTCATAAAGCTGCTTGGCGATCGCCTCTTTCACCACGTCGTTGGAATAGCCCAGGTTGGCACACCACAGCCCGCCGACACCGTCCACGGTTTCATGGCCGTCGATGTCATAGATCTTGGACCCTTCCGCGCGGGTGATGATCACCGGCGGATTCGCAAGGCTGTCTCCGGGCGCGCCCATGGGGTGCCACAGGGCCTTTGCATTGTGTTCTTTGAGAAAATTGTCGTCTTTCATGGCCAAACCTCCGGCTATTGCCCACGACGCTACGCCCATTGCGGCCCGTGTCCAGCCCCGAACGCGCATCCCCGCCGTCGCGGGGCATCAGGCGGCGTGGCGGGTCGTGTCGGCGCGGGGATCCGCGCCTGCCGCACAGGTCAGTCGCCGTATGGCCTCCTTCACGCGCATGAAGGGCATCGCGGGGGTGGGCCGCCCCATGATCTTCCGCACCTCGCGGCGCGAGGCCCGGGGCAGCAGCCCAAGCGCCGTGTCACCCGGCCAGTAGCTTTCGCAGGGCAGGCCCTCGGCCAGCAGGACCTCGTGGTGCGCCAGCACGATATGGATCAGATCGGTCCCCGTGGCGTCGCGGTCCAGCCCGACACGGGGCAGGCAGGTCAGCGCCCGTGCCGGCACCAGCGCGCCAAGCTGCGGCATCCAGACCCGGTGTTGCGGCGACAGGGTGAGGTCGCGGCGGGGCAGGCCGCGCCCGAAGGCGTCCTTGCGAATGCGGATGGGGGCGTCTTCTGCGCCCGACGAGGTCAGGATCAGCGCAACCCGAGCGGTCCTGCCGTCGGCCAGCCGGATGTCGTCACCGCGCTTCAGGTTCTTGGCGCGAATATGGCCGGTCGGCGTGGCAATCCGGCTGCGCGGCGCGAAACAGGCGGGCGAGCTGGTCGAATACGAATGGACGCCCTGGACCGAGTCCGCGGTCGACACGACGGTCAGCGGCTCGCCAAAAGGCGGAACGGCGCCCTGGACGACAAATCCCTGGATGTTGAAGGCGTCGGTGCCGACCGACACGAACTGCAGGGTGTAGTTGCGGCCGTCGCTGTCCTGGACAGTGACGATGTATTCGGCCTGGATCCATGTCCCGTCGGGGTAGGAGACGCCGTTCAGCGTGGCCGGGCCGTTCAGAACCTGCGCCGCATCCTGATCGTCATCGAAATAGGTGTCGACATCTTGGACCGACACCGGCGTTTCGGTCGCGCCCGGGGCAATCGTGATCGTGCTGACACCCCAGTTGAACTGGTAGCCGCCATTGTCGCTGAACCCGTCGGGATCATCGGTCGAGGCATAACTCAGATCGAAGAAGTTGAGGTTGTAGGTGGGCATGGCGTTACGAACGAAGGGTCGTCCGTATACATGCAAAAAGTTGCAGGTTTATTTAGGGACGCAATGCGGAACATTCATGGCGTCCACGTGGCCTTTGTTTTCAAATGCGAAACGCCCCGCCGGGGTGCGACGGGGCGTTTGTCAGCCATAGGTGGTGTGGTTGGATCAGGTGGTCGGCAGGATCACGATTTCCACACGGCGGTTCTGGGCGCGGCCTTCCGGCGTCAGGTTCGACGCGCGCGGCTGGTCTTCGCCGCGACCGAAGGACTGGATCCGCCCCGAGGACACCCCGTTCGACACCAGCACCGAAGCGACAGAGCTTGCCCGGCGCGCCGAGAGTTGCTGGTTGTAGGCGGCATCACCGGTGTTGTCGGTGTGGCCGATCACCTGCACGGTCGTGCGCGGATATTCGTTCAGGCTGCGCGCAACGGTCACCAGATCGCCCTGAAGGTCGGGACGCAGGGTCGAGCTGTTGGTGGCGAACAGGATGTCTTGCGGCATGGTCACGATCAGGCGGTCGCCGGTGTTGACGATCGACACGTTGCTGCCAAGGTCATTGCGCAGCGCGGCTTCCTGCTGGTCAAGGTATCCGCCGTAGGCCGCACCGGCGATCCCGCCGACAACCGCGCCGACGGCTGCGCCCTTGGCCGCGTCCTTGGACAGGATCGCGCCGGTGATCGCCCCGAGGGCGGCACCACCCGCCGCGCCGGTCCGGGTGTTCTGGCGACCGTCGTCCATCTGCATCTCGGTGCAGGCGGTGGTCAGCAGAAGGGCTGTGGCGGTGACGGCAAGCATCGGCCGGGTCAGGCGGTTGCGTCCGGTCGATACGTTGGAAAGTGCACTCATCGGGAACCTCGGTTGGTCATTCGGTCTTTGTCGCAGAGATGGACATCCCTGCGGTAAAGTCAAAACCAATCAGCCGGGCGTTTGGTTCCAAGCAAACTGTCGCTTATTGCGTCTCGGCCCCTTGCGGCCCCTCGGACCGGGCGGATTCCCAGGCCAGCATGGCGCGTTTCACGGGCAGCCCCCAGTGATAGCCGCCAAGGCCCCCGGTCGACCGGATCGCGCGGTGGCAGGGGATCAGCCAGCTGACCGGGTTGCGTCCCACGGCGGTGCCGACGGCGCGCACGGCCTTTGGCGACCCGATGCTTTTCGCGATCTCGCCATAGGTCGTGACATGGCCCGACGGGATGCGCAGCAAGGCCTCCCACACCTTGATCTGGAAGGGCGCGCCGATCATGTGCAGCCGGGTTTCTCCGGTCTGGCCGAAGGCGGCCTCGGCCCAGGGACGCAGCGCGTCAGGATCTTCGATCAGCCGGGCGGCCGGCCAGCGCGCGGTCATGTCCTGCCAGACGGCGTCGCGCCCCATCTCCTCGACAAAGCCGATCCCGCACAGGCCCCGGTCGGTGCCCATGACAAGTGCCTCGCCGAACGGCGTGTCGAGCCAGCCATGGCGGATCATCAGCCCGTCGCCGCCGCGCGCGAAATCGCCGGGGCTCATTGCCTCCCACCTGACAAAGAGATCATGCAGCCGACCCGACCCAGAAAGCCCCGCACCCGCCGCGGCTTCGAGCGTCGAGAAGCGGTTGGTCAGCAGCGCCTTGGCGTGGCCGAGGGCGAGGTATTGCTGAAACCGTTTGGGGCTGACCCCGACCCAGGCCGAGAAGAGCCGCTGAAAATGCGCCTGGCTCATCCCCATGCGGGTGGCGAGCTGATCAAGCGGCAGCGGCGTCTCGGCCGCGTCGATCTCTTCGATGGCGCGGCGGATGACGTGGTAGTGGTAGCCTTGGGGCGTGTCGGTCTGAAGCATCAGAAGGCTCCTTTCACCATCCAATCTAGGCGGACACATGCTGCGGCGCGACCCGGAACCTGCGGGATATGGGGGGGGCGCGGCCTGCGACGACGCTCCGGTCCGGGGGCATGAACATCCCATTGCCGGTGACCGCATCTTGCCCGCCCGAAGTTTCCAAGCAATAACCGCCCTTATGGCCAAGCAACTGCCCTATCCCGTGCTCAAGGAGATCTTCCACCGTTTCGAGGCGGCGGAACCCGAACCCAAGGGCGAACTGGACCACGTCAACGCCTATACGTTGGTGGTCGCTGTCGCCCTGTCCGCGCAGGCGACGGACGCGGGCGTCAACAAGGCCACGCACGAGCTTTTCAAGATCGCCGACACGCCGCAGAAGATGCTGGATCTGGGTGAAGAGGGACTGATCGAACATATCAAGACGATCGGGCTATTTCGGCAGAAGGCGAAGAACGTCATCAAGACCGCCCGCATCCTTGTGGAGCAATACGGCGGAGAGGTCCCGTCCTCTCGGGCCGCGTTGCAATCCCTGCCCGGTGTCGGGCGCAAGACCGCCAATGTCGTGCTGAACATGTGGTGGGGTCACCCGGCGCAGGCGGTCGACACGCATATCTTCCGCGTCGGCAACCGATCGGGCATCGCGCCGGGCAAGGACGTGGATGCGGTCGAACGCGCCATCGAAGACAACATTCCGGCGGAATACCAGCGCCACGCCCACCACTGGCTTATCCTGCACGGACGCTATACCTGCGTCGCCAGAAAACCCAAATGCGCGGCCTGCCTGATCCGCGACCTGTGTGAATTCGAGGAGAAGACCCTGTGAAATACGACGTGATCGGTATCGGCAACGCGGTGATGGACATGATCGCGCCCGTGGACGACTTCTTCCTGTCCGAAATGGCCATTCAGAAGGGCATCATGCAGCTGGTCGAGCTGGACCGCTCGGACATGCTGTATCACGCCATGGGTGAACATCATCAGGTGCCCGGCGGGTCGGTGGCCAATACCATGGCCGGCTGTTCAAACCTTGGCCTGAGGACCGCCTTTATCGGCAAGACCACCGATGACGAGATCGGGCGCGCCTATGTCGACGGCACGCGCGCCGTCGGCACCGATTGCCCGAACGACCCGGTTGCGGGCGGCCATCTGCCCTCGTCGCGGTCCATGATCTTCGTGTCGCCCGATGGCGAGCGGTCGATGAACACCTATCTCGGCATCTCGTCCGAGGTCGGACCTGCGGACGTGCCCGAAGAGGTCTGCAACGAAGCGCGCATCCTCTTCCTCGAGGGCTACCTGTACGACAAGGACAAGGGCAAAGAGGCGTTCGAGACCGCCGCCCGCCTGACCCGCAACGCCGGCGGCAAGGCGGGCATTGCCCTGTCCGATCCCTTCTGCGTCGACCGTCACCGGGGCGATTTCCGCAAGCTGGTGAAGGAACTCGACTACGTGATCGGCAATGAACACGAATGGATGTCGCTGTATCAGACCGAAGACCTGTCGACCGCGCTGGAAATGGCGGCCAGCGACAGCGGCCTGATCGTCTGTACCCGCTCCGGCCACGACGTCGTGCTGGTGTCGGGCAAAGAACAGGTGTCGGCGCCGGTACATGAAATCACGCCGGTCGATGCGACCGGGGCGGGCGACCAGTTTGCGGCCGGGTTCCTCTATGGGCTGGCGACGGGGGCGGATCTTGCGACCTCGGGCCGGATGGGCTGTGTCGCGGCGGCCGAGGTGATTTCGCATTACGGGGCCCGCCCCGACACGGATCTCAAGGCGCTTTTCGCAAAGGAAGGCCTTATTTAAAGGCCTTTTCCGCACTTTCCCCCCTTGCCTTCCGCCCCGTCCATCCCGCAGATGGATAAAAGAGCGGAGTCAAGAATGCAGATCCTCACCCCCGACGCCCCCGCAGCGCAGACCTTCCGGGATGCGCGCGCCGCCGTGGACCGCCTCAACGAGCTTTACGATCAGGCGACAGCCTTCCTTCAGGCCGAATTCAGCCGCGCCCTGCGCGACGGGCGGCCCGAGGGGCGCGTGCGTGCCTTCTATCCCGAAATCCGCATCACCACGACGACCTACAGCCAGGTCGACAGCCGCCTGGCCTTCGGCCATGTCCCCGCGCCCGGCACCTATGCTGCCACGATCACGCGGCCCGACCTGTTCCGGCATTACCTGGAACAGCAGATCGGCCTGCTTCTGGCAAACCACGACGTGCCCGTGACCATCGGCCCGTCCGACACTGCGATGCCGCTGCATTTCGCCGTGGCCCGCGCCGGAGAGGTCACCGTTCCGCAGGAAGGGGCGGCGGATTTCACCCTGCGTGATGTCTTTGACGTGCCCGACCTGGACACCACCAACGACGACATCGTCAACGGCACCCATGTGACCGCCCCCGGCGATCCCTATCCACTGGCACCCTTCACGGCGCAGCGCGTGGATTATTCGCTGGCCCGTCTGGCGCATTACACCGCCACCGACCCCGAGCATTTCCAGAACCACGTCCTGTTCACCAACTACCAGTTCTACGTCAGCGAATTCGAGGCCTTCGCCCGACGCATGCTGGCGGACCCCGACAGCGGCTATACGTCCTTCGTGTCGACCGGCAACGCCGAGATCACCGATCCGCTTGGTGATCTGCCGCCGTCGCCGAAGATGCCGCAGATGCCGACCTATCACCTGAAACGGCCCGGATCGGCCGGGATCACGCTGGTCAACATCGGCGTCGGCCCGTCGAACGCCAAGACCGCGACCGACCACATCGCCGTGCTGCGCCCGCACGCCTGGCTGATGGTCGGTCACTGCGCCGGGCTGCGCAACACGCAGTCGCTTGGCGATTTCGTCTTGGCCCATGCCTACCTGCGCGAAGACAAGGTGCTGGACGACGACCTGCCGGTCTGGGTGCCGATCCCGGCGCTGGCGGAAATCCAGGTCGCGCTGGAAGACGCGGTCGAGGCGGAAACCGAACTGTCGGGCTTCGACCTCAAGCGGATCATGCGGACCGGCACCGTGGCCAGCCTCGACAACCGGAACTGGGAGTTGCGCGAAACCTCGGGCCCCGTGCAGCGGCTGTCGCAGTCGCGCGCCGTGGCGCTGGACATGGAATCCGCCACCATCGCCGCCAACGGCTTCCGCTTCCGGGTGCCTTACGGGACGCTTCTGTGCGTGTCGGACAAGCCGCTGCATGGCGAATTGAAGCTGCCGGGCATGGCCAGCGACTTCTACAAGACCCAGGTTTCGCGGCATCTGATGATAGGGATTCGCGCGATGGAGACCCTTCGGGGCATGCCTCTGGAGCGAATCCACTCTCGAAAACTGCGGTCGTTCGACGAAACGGCCTTCCTCTGAGCGAAAAAAGGCGAAAAACCCGCATTTATTGGGGATAACCGCGTCACAAATTGTTGTGTGACCACACTACATCAAGTTAAATTCTGCAGACCAAGCCCAAACGACAGGGCATCAAGCAAGGAGACCAGAAATGGCAAAACCGATGACCAAGACCCAACTGGTGGCTGCTCTGGCCGAAGAACTGGGCTCGGACAAGAAATCCGCGAGCGCGGCACTGGACGCGATCGCAAACGTGATCACCAAGGAAGTTGCCGGCGGCGGCGCAGTCGCGATCCCCGGCGTGGGCAAGTTCTACTGCCGCGAGCGCCCCGAGCGCATGGTGCGCAACCCCGCCACCAACGAGCAGATCAAGAAAGAAGCTGACAAAGTGGTCAAGGTGACCATCGCGAAAGCTCTGAAAGACAGCGTGAACTCCTGAGTTTGCGTGCATCGGGGGTTGCCCCCCGATCATGAATTCGAAAGGGTCGCCCGAAACGGCGGCCCTTTCCAGTTGTAGGAGGTGAAGATGGACCTGCGCGCGATCGGACTGGGGCTGGCCTTTGCCTTCATGTGGTCCTCTGCCTTCACCTCGGCCCGGATGATCGTGGCGGATGCGCCGCCGCTGACCTCTCTGGCGCTGCGGTTCCTGATCTCGGGCATCCTCGGCATCGTGATCGCGCGGGCCATGGGGCAGACCTGGTCGCTGACGCGGGTACAGTGGCGATCGACCTTCATCTTCGGGCTGTGCCAGAACGCGATCTACCTTGGCCTCTTCTTCGTCGCCATGCAGCGGATCGAGGCCTCGCTGGCCTCCATCGTCGCGGCAGCGATGCCGCTTTTCGTCGGCTTCTTCGGCTGGATCATCTTTGGCGACCGGCTGCGCCCAATGGCGATCCTCGGGCTGGTATTGGGGCTGGGGGGCGTGGCGCTGATCATGGGCAGTCGCCTGTCGGGCGGGGCGGACCCCACGGGGCTGGTGCTGTGTGTGATCGGAACACTGGCGCTGACGGTCGCGACCCTGTCGGTCCGGGGCGCCAGTTCAGGCGGCAACGTGCTGATGATCGTCGGGTTGCAGATGCTGGTCGGTGCGGCGGCCCTGGCCATCGCCGCCCCCTTCTTCGAAACCTGGGAGGTCACCTGGACGCCGCGGCTGGTCATGGCCTTCTTCTACACCACGTTGATCCCGGGCCTGCTGGCGACCTTCACCTGGTTCGTGCTGGTCAACCGGATCGGCGCGGTGCGGGCGGCGACCTTCCACTTCCTCAACCCCTTCTTCGGGGTGGTCATCGCCTGGTGGGTTCTGGGCGAAGGCGTCGGCATGCTGGACATCGTCGGTGCGGTCATCATCGCCGTGGGAATCCTTGCGGTGCAGCTGTCGAAACAGGTGGCGAAACCGGCGCCCACGCGCACGGCGGCGTGAAACATTTCTGGCGGGGTCGTGACCCGTTTCACGGTTTCGTCAGATGACAGGAAGGCGGGCCAGGCGGCATCCAAAGGCATGGAGCTGATCTTCGGATACCTGGCCGGGCTGCTGACCCTGATAAACCCCTGCGTTCTGCCGGTTTTGCCGCTGGTTCTGGGATCGGCCCTGCAGGCCAGCCTACGCGGCCCGGCGGCCCTGGCGGCGGGCATGGCGCTTTCGTTCGTGGTGCTGGGCGTCGGCGTCGCGGCCTTCGGCTATGCGCTTGGCCTCGACCCCGAGCAGATCGCGCAGGGTGCGGCGGTTCTGATGATCGGCTTTGGCCTGATCCTGCTGGTCCCCCGGTTCTCGGCCGCCTTTTCGACGGCCACTGCGGGCTTCGCGGCCGGGGCAGACGCGCGCATCGATCGGATCGACAGCACCGGGGCGCGGGGACAGTTCCTCGGCGGCCTGCTGCTTGGCGCGGTCTGGAGCCCCTGTGTCGGCCCGACCCTCGGTGGCGCGATATCGCTCGCCAGCCAGGGCGAGAGTCTGGCCCGAGCGACCGCCATCATGGTGGCCTTCGCGCTTGGCGTCGCCACCCTTGTTCTGGCGCTTGGCTACGGTGCCCGTGGCCTGTTGCACCGCCACCAGCCACTGATGCGCCGCCTGGCCGAGGTCTCGCGCCCGTTGCTGGGGATCGTCTTCCTCGCCACCGGGCTGGCCATCCTGCTCCGCCTTCATCATATCGTCGAAGCCTGGGCCCTGCGGGTTCTGCCCGCCTGGCTCATCGACCTCTCTGTTGCCCTCTGACCGAAAGGACATCCCATGGACCGTCGCGCATTCCTGACCCTCACCGCCGCTGGCCTGGCACTGCCGACCCTTGCCGCCGCCGCGCCGCTTGATTTCAAGCCGGGTCTTGTCGAAGACCGGCTGGCCGCCGGAGAGACCGTCTTCCTCGACTTCAAGGCCAGCTGGTGTTCGACCTGCGCCGCGCAGGAACGGGTGCTGGACAAGCTGAAGGCCGAAAACCCGGCCTATGAACAGATCATCACCTTCGTAAACGTCGACTGGGACACCTACCGCAAGGCGCAATTCACGCAGCGCCTGCGCATCCCGCGCCGGTCGACCCTCGTCGTGCTGAAGGGCGACGCCGAGATCGGCCGACTGGTTGCCGAAACGCGCGAGTCCAGCATCAGGGACCTTCTGGATGCCGCCGTCGCGGCTGCGTCGGCCTGACCTTATCCCGGCGGTTTGGGCAGTGTGCTGACCGTGACCTGCTGCGGCGGGGCGAAGGGCACTTCCGCCGCCGGTTCCACCGCTTCGGCCTGCGGCGTGGCGGGCGGGAACCAGCCAAGGCTGAAGGCCGCGGCCGCATGAAGGGCGCCGATCAAGGCAAGGGCGACCCCCAGAAGGTGATGAGAGGTAAGGTATAGCATCTGGGATCCTCCTGACGCGATGGCCGAAGGATCCCGCAAACCTCTTAATATCGCGTCACCGGGTTACAGAAGCAGCGCCAGCGCGATGTTCAGCGTCACGAAGGACAGCACCGTCGATAGCATCACCGACAGGGAGGCCAGCCCCTCGTGCCCGGCCTCCTGCCCGAACAGGACGAAGACCGCGAACATCGGCAGGCAGGTGGTCAGGATCAGGCCGATCGTCAGCTCGGGCCCCAGGTGCACCAAGCCAAGCGACGACAGACCGGCCAGCGCCGCGATCGTCAGCGCCGGATGCAGCAGCAGTTTCACCGCCGTGATCAGCGATGCCAGCGACAGGTCACCCCGCAGATTCAGCCCGAACAGCGACCCGCCGATCACCACCAGCGCCACGGGTGACGCGGCCTGGCCCAGCATCCCGGTGAAGCGCATTATTTCGGACGGCGGCGTAATGCCCAGAAGAACCACGGCAAATCCGGCCAGAAGCCCGATGATCAGCGGGCGCCGGATCACCGACAGGAAGATCGACCGGATCAGCCGCAGCCGCGACACCGGCGCACCGTCCTCGGCTGCGGCGCGACCCAGCAGGGTCAGGCCAAGCGGCGTCAGGATGATGTTCTCGATCAGCAGGTTCATGGCCACGATGGCGGCGGCATGATCGGGGATGATCATCAGGAAGATCGGAAAGCCCAGGAAGGCCGTGTTGGGCGTGGCAGAGCCCAGAACCGCCAGCGCCCGGCGCTTCGGCCCCGTGCCCGTCAGCCGCACGATCAGGGCCATGGCCCCCTGCGTCGCCAGCCCCGCCACCGCCAGCGTCAGCAGGTAGTTCAGATTGACCACTTCCGAGAAGTTGCGTGACGCCAGCGCGGAAAACAACGCGCAAGGCAGGGTGACGAGCATGGTGAAGTCGCCAAGCGCCTTCATCGTCTGCGATGTCAGCGGCCCGATCCGCACCACAAGGTAGCCGACCGCGATGACCGCGAAGATCGGGAATGTGATCGAAAGGACGGCAAGCACCTTAGCCGATCCGCCCGCCCGCGTCGCCGATCTGGCCCCGATGCAGCAGCAGGTGGTCGAGGATCACGCAAGCCATCATCGCCTCGCCCACAGGCACGGCGCGGATGCCGACGCAGGGGTCGTGGCGGCCCTTGGTGATGATCTCGGCCGCCTCGCCCGACTTGGTGATCGTCTGGCGCGGCTTGAGGATCGACGAGGTCGGCTTGACCGCAAACCGCACCACCACGTCCTGCCCGGTGGAAATGCCGCCCAGGATCCCGCCCGCGTGGTTCGAGGAATAGACCGGCTTGCCGTCGTTCCCCATGAAGATCTCGTCCGCGTTAGCCTCGCCCGTCAGTTCGGCCGCCCCCATGCCTTCGCCGATCTCCACACCCTTTACGGCGTTGATCGACATCATCGCCGCCGCAAGATCGGTGTCGAGCTTGCCGTAGATCGGCGCACCCAGACCCGCAGGCACGCCGCGCGCCACGACCTCGACCACCGCACCGACCGAATTGCCCGACTTGCGCAGCCCGTCCAGGTAAGTGGCCCAGTCTTCGGCGGCCTTGGCATCCGGCACCCAGAAGGGGTTCTGGTCGATCTGGTCCCAGTCGAAGGCCTCACGGTCGATCCGGTGAGGACCCATCTGGACCATGTAGCCCTTGATCTCGACTTCCGGCGCCAGCGCGCCCAAAGCCGCGCGCGCCAGACCACCCGCCGCAACCCGTGCCGCCGTTTCCCGCGCCGAAGAGCGCCCGCCGCCGCGATAGTCGCGGATCCCGTACTTCTGCCAATAGGTGATGTCGGCATGGCCGGGGCGGAATTTCTCGGCGATCTCTGAATAATCCTTCGACCGCTGGTCAGTGTTGCGGATCATCAGCTGCACCGGCGTTCCGGTGGTTTTGCCCTCGAAGACACCCGACAGGATTTCGACCTGATCGGGCTCCTGCCGCTGCGTGGTATAGCGGTTCTGACCGGGTTTACGCATGTCCAGCCAGTGCTGCAGAAGCGCCGCATCGACGGCAACACCGGGGGGGCAGCCATCGACCGTCGCGCCAAGGGCGGGCCCGTGGCTTTCGCCCCAGGTGGTGACTCGGAAGAGGTGGCCAAAGCTGTTGAGAGACATGCAAACGCCCTTCGAAATATGTCCCGAAGGCCCTAACCCATCCGGTAAACGGGCGCAATTCCGGCTTTTCGACCATTGCGTGCCGCGATCAGGCAATTTTCGCTTCGTGATTGCTGCGGCGGGATGCCACACTACTTTTGCACAGGACACACAGGAGGCACCCATGACCGAGGCTGCAACGACAACCCACGGCGGGGGCAAGATGTCACTGACCGTCAAGGTTCTGATCGGGATGGGCGCGGGGCTTGTCCTTGGTGTCATCTTCAACATGATCGACAGCGACTTCATCAACACGCATATCGCGGGTGGGCTGTTTGCCATGATCGGCAAGATGTTCGTGAACGCGCTGAAGATGCTGGTCGTCCCGCTGGTGTTCTTCTCGCTCATCTGCGGGGTCACCGGGATCGGCGACATCCGCGTGCTGGGACGTGTCGGAGGCAAGAGCCTTGTCCTCTACCTTTTCACCACGGCACTGGCGATTTCCATCGCGATCCTGCTGGCGCTGGCCGTCGGGCCGGGCGTCGGTTTCAACATGGAAGGCGTCGATACCTCGGGTATCACCGGGAAAGAGGCGCCAAGCGTCTGGAACGTCTTTGCTGCCATCGTGCCGACCAACCCCGTCGCGGCCTTTGCCAATGGCGACATGCTGCAGGTCATCTTCTACACGGTCGTGCTGGGCGTGGCGGTGCTGATGCTGGGGGGCAAGTCGAAACCCTTCATCGAGGCCTGCGAATACATGAACGAGGTGATGATGAAGGTCGTCACCATCGTCATGGCCGCCGCCCCGATCGGCGTCTTCTGCCTGATCGCCAAGACCTTCACGGAACAGGGGATCGAACTGTTCGGCCCGGTTCTGGCCTATGTCATCACGCTGGTCGTGGCGCTGTTCCTGCACCTCTTCGTGACGCTGATGATCATCCTCAAGGTCTTTTCGGGCCTCAACCCCTTCATCTTCATGAAGAAGATGCGGCCCGCGCAGATCTTCGCCTTTTCGACCGCGTCCTCCAACGCCACCATTCCGGTCACGCTGCGGTCGGTCACGGAACGGGTCGGCGTCGACAATTCCGTCGCCTCCTTCTGCGTGCCCTTCGGCGCGACGATCAACATGGACGGCACCGCGATCATGCAGGGTGTCGCGACGGTCTTCCTGGCCAATGTCTATGGCATCGATCTGGGCCTTGGCGGCTATATCACCGTGATCGCCATGGCGGTTCTGGCCTCGATCGGGACTGCGGGGGTGCCGGGCGTCGGCCTTGTCATGCTGACCATGGTGCTGGGGCAGGTCGGCCTGCCGATCGAAGGCATCGCCCTGATCCTTGGCGTGGACCGGCTCATGGACATGATCCGGACGGCGGTGAACATCACCGGGGACGCGGTCGTCTCGACCATCGTTGCCAAGGGTGAGGGCAAGGTCGACATGGCTGTCTTCAACGACCCCGACGCGGGTCTGCTGACCGAAAGTTCGCTTGATATTGACGAAGAGGCCGAGCGCGACCTCGCACAATACGCAAAGCCGCATTGACCGGGGCCACCGGTTGACCAGCCCGCCGACCCGCGACAGGGTCGGCGGATGATACGACCCGCACCGGGGTATCAGGTTGACCAACAAAGGAACCGACATGAAACGCACCCTCACTTCCCTTGCCCTTCTGCTGACCGCCACGCCGGCCTCCGCGCATCTTCCGCCCGGCGAATATGGGTCCGTCGCGGCCGGGATCACGCATCCGCTGTTCGGGCTGGATCATGTGCTTGCCATGGTCGCCGTCGGCCTCTGGGCCGCGATGCTGGGCGGACGGGCGCTGTGGCAGGTGCCGGGCGCCTTCGTCGCGGCGATGGCCACGGGCTTTGCGCTGGCGCTGACCGGTATGCCGCTGCCGCTGGTCGAACCGATGATCCTGGCCTCGACCGTGGTGCTGGGCGCCCTGGTGGCCATGGCCCTGCGGGTCGATGTGCGCCTCTGCATGGGTCTCGTCGCTGTCTTTGCCCTCTTCCACGGCCACGCGCACGGAGGAGAGCTGGGTGAGGCGTCGGCCCTGCGGTTCGGTGTCGGCTTCGTGCTGGCCACCGCTGCCCTTCACGGGCTGGGCCTTGGCCTGGGTCTTCTCATCACCCGGATGGCGGGGCAGGGGCAGCCCCTGCTGCGCGCCCTGGGTGGGCTGACCGCGCTGGCGGGCGTCGCGCTGTCGCTGGGTTGAGACCCCGATGCTGACCGGCCCGGCGACGCCGCCGGGCCCCCTTGCACTCCGCTTGCCGCCGCACTAACGTCCGCCTCACCTCGGGGTGCCCACTGGGCTGAGATGCAGATGCGAACCCGTTGAACCTGAACCGGCTAGAACCGGCGGAGGGAAGGTCACGCGGAACGCCCAAGGCTCGCCCGCACTCCTCCTTTCGCCCGTCGCAATGGAGGATGTGAATGAAACATCTTATCACCGCTACGGGTCTTGTCCTTGCCACGCAGGCCGTGGCCGAGACACCCGTTCTCAATGTCTACACCTACGACAGCTTTGCCACCGAATGGGGCCCCGGCCCCGCGATCGAGGAAGGCTTCGAAGCGCAATGCGGCTGTGACCTCAAATGGGTCACCGCAGGCGATGGTGCGGCGCTGCTGTCGCGCCTGCGTCTGGAAGGCGAGGGCACCGAGGCCGACGTGGTCCTTGGGCTTGACACCAACCTGACCGCCGCCGCGCGGGACACCGGGCTTTTTGCACCGCAGACGGTCAGCGCAGACTACGCGCTGCCGATCGCATGGTCCGATGACACCTTCGTGCCCTTCGACTGGGGCTATTTCGCCTTCGTCGGCAATGCCGAAGACCCCAAGCCCGCGAACTTCCGCGCGCTGGCCGACAGTGACCGCCGCGTGGTGATCCAGGATCCGCGCTCGTCTACCCCGGGGCTGGGCCTGCTGCTCTGGATCAAGGCGGCCTATGGGGACGAGGCCCCGCAGGTCTGGGCCGACCTCAAGGACAACATCGTCACCGTCACGCCCGGCTGGTCCGAGGCCTACGGCATGTTCCTGGACGGTGAGGCGGACCTGGTGCTGTCCTACACCACCTCGCCCGCCTACCACGTGATCGCCGAGGAAGACGCCAGCAAGGTGGCGCTGCCCTTCGACGAAGGCCATTACCTTCAGGTCGAGGTTGCAGGCGCCGTGGCCGGTTCGGACCAACCCGAGCTGGCGCAGGCCTTCCTTGCCTACCTCGCCTCGGATGCCGCGCAGTCGGTGATCCCGACCACCAACTGGATGTACCCGGCCGTCACCCCCGAAGGTGGGCTGCCGGACGGATTCACGGATCTGGTGACCCCTGCCAAATCCCTGCTGGTGCCTGAAGGCGACGTGCCCGCAATGCGGGACGCGGCGCTGGAAGAATGGCGCGCAGCCCTGTCGCAGTGATCCTGGGCGGCGCGGTGGCCCTTGCGGTCGCCGCGCTGATCCTCGGCCCCCTCGCCGCCGTGCTCTGGCACGCGGGCGGGGCGGGCTGGCCATCGCCGTCCGACTGGTCCGCCGTGCGGTTCACGGTCTGGCAGGCGGTCCTTTCGGCCGTGCTCAGCGGGGCGCTGGCGATCCCGGTGGCCCGCGCGCTGGCACGGCGCCGGTTTCTGGGGCGCGGGGTCATGATCCTGGCGCTTGGCGCGCCTTTCATCCTGCCGGTGGTGGCGGCCATCGCCGGGCTGCTGGCGCTGTTCGGGCGCAATGGCGTCCTCAACTCGGCGCTGGCGGCCTTTGGTCTGCCGGGGATCGAGATCTTCGGGCTGCATGGTGTCTTGCTGGCCCACGTATTTTTCAACCTCCCGCTGGCGGTGCGGCTGTTGCTGGAAGGCTGGCGTGCGATCCCGGCGGAGCGATTCCGGCTGGCCGCGCAGCTGGACATGCCGCCCGGCGCGGTGTTCCGTTTGATCGAATGGCCGATGCTGCGGCAACGGATGCCCGGCGTGCTGGCGGTGGTCTTCGCGATCTGTCTGTCCAGCTTTGCGGTCGTGCTGATCCTGGGCGGTGGCCCGGCGGCCACCACGATCGAACTGGCGATCTACCAGGCGTTTTCCTTCGATTTCGACCTGGGCCGCGCGGCGACGCTGGCGGTCCTGCAATTGATCATGGTGACCGTCGCGGCCCTTCTTGCGCTGCGCCTGGCACGGACCGACGGGATGGGCGCGGGCCTTGACCGCCCCATGGCGATCTGGACCGACCGGCCCGGGCTGCGTGTCCAGGACGCGGCGGTTCTGATCCTGACGGCGCTCTTCATCGCCGCGCCGATGGTGCTGCTGGTCATCCAGGGCCTGCCCGCGCTGGTGCAGATGCCTGCCGTGGTCTGGTCCGCCGCGCTGACCTCGCTGGCGGTGGCGCTGGCCTCGACCGGGATCGCGGTGCTGGCGGGCCTCGCGCTCGCCCTGCCGCGACGGGGGCTTTATGACAGCATCGCGATGATGACGCTGGCCGCGTCGCCGCTGGTGCTGGGGACGGGGCTGTTCCTGCTGATCCGACCCTTCGCCTTTCCCGGCAATCACATCCTGGCCATCACGGCGGTGGTGAACGCCGCCGCCGCGCTGCCCTTCGTGCTGCGCAGCCTCGCCCCTGATCTGCACGCGACCGAGGACGGGTTCGGGCGGCTGGCGGACAGCCTTGACCTGAGAGGATGGGCGCGGCTGCGCTGGTTGATCCTGCCCCGCCTGCGCCGCCCGCTTGGGTTCGCGGCAGGCCTGGCGGCGGCGCTCTCCATGGGGGATCTTGGGGTCATCGCGCTGTTTCCGCCGCCCGACACCGCCACGCTTCCCCTGCAGATCTACCGCCTGATGGGCGCCTACCGGATGGAGGCCGCCGCCGCGGCAAGCCTGCTTCTGGTCGCGCTCAGCTTCGGGCTTTTTGCGGTTTTCGACAGGATTGGCCGACATGCTGACACTTGAGGCCCTGACCCTGCGACAGGGCGACTTCACCCTGCACGCCGACTGGACACTGGCCCCCGGTGCCCGTCTTGCCTTGATCGGCCCCTCGGGGGCAGGCAAGTCGACGGTGCTGGCGTCCATCGCCGGGTTCCTTGATCCCGAGGCCGGGCGTATCCTGTGGGAGGGGCGCGATCTGCGCGGCACGCCGCCGGGCAAGCGGCCGGTCGCGATGCTGTTCCAGGACGGCAACCTGTTCCCGCATCTGACGGTCGCCCGCAACGTGGGGCTGGGGATCCGTCCGGATCTGAAGCTGACGGCTGCGGATCGCGACAGGGTCAGCGCCGCGCTGACCCGGGTCGGGCTGGCCGGGATGGAAGATCGCATGCCCGGCAGTCTGTCGGGCGGACAGCAAAGCCGCGTGGCCCTGGCGCGGGTGCTGGTGATGGACCGGCCCCTGTTGCTGCTGGACGAACCCTTCGCCGCGCTTGGCCCCGCGCTGCGGGCCGAGATGCTGGAACTGGTCAGCGCGCTCTGTGACGACACCGGCGCGACGCTGGTCATGGTCAGCCACGCGCCCGAGGATGCACAGCGGATCACCGGGCTGACCTGCGTGGTTGCAGACGGGCAGGCCGCGCCGCCGGTCGACACGGCGGCGGTCTTTGCAGATCCGCCGCAGGTTCT
The DNA here is from genome assembly GCF_004959925.1 of Pseudooceanicola onchidii. Taxonomy (GTDB): domain Bacteria; phylum Pseudomonadota; class Alphaproteobacteria; order Rhodobacterales; family Rhodobacteraceae; genus Pseudooceanicola; species Pseudooceanicola onchidii. The sequence continues at coordinate 170,766 of NZ_SPUW01000001.1, forward strand.
GCGGGATTATCTGGGGTAGGTCTTGGCGTTTATGCCGCGCTGACCCGAGACAGGCGATCGGGGCAAGCCGCTGTCCTGAGCGGGCGCGCGCCTTCGACTGAAGGCCTTTGAATATCGCCCCGCCTTTCTAGTGCTGTCGCTACGCGCCCGATGCAATCAGTCGATCGCAGGACAGGGGCCGAAACCTCGTCCCAAACGAAAAACCCCCGCCGAATGGGCGGGGGTTTCTATCTTGCCAACCTGATCGGATCAGGCGTGCTTCTTGCCCTTGTGCGGGGCCCAGAGCTTCTTGTTGGTCAGGTAAAGCAGCGAGGACAGGATCACCAGGAAGACCACCGCGACGAAGCCTGCGTGCTTGCGCGCCATCATCTTCGGCTCGGCCGCCCACATCAGGAAGGCCGCGATATCCTCGGCCTCGTGGTGCAGCTCGTTCGAGTGACCGTCGGCGAATTCCACGTCCTCACCGGCAAGCGGCGGGGCCATTGCGATCCAGCCGCCGGGGAAGGCGGTGTTCTCGTAATAGGTGGTGCCTGCTTCTTCCTTGGTCTCACCGGTGTAGCCGGTGAGCACGGACACGATGTACTCGGGTCCGCCGATGCCCTTGAAGAACTGGTTGATCCCCAGGCCGTAGGGCCCGTGGAAACCGGACCGTGCCTTCGCCATCAGGCTGAGGTCCGGTGCGTTCGGCAGGTTGGACTGCGGGAAGTGATCCGCCGGGATGGCCGGGCGGGTGTCGTCCAGTTCTGCATCGAAGGTCTCGAAGTTCTGGGACGCATAGGCGCGCACCTGATCTTCGGGAAGGTGCGGGCCGCCTTCGTCTGCCAGCGTCCGCAGCGGGACGTAGCGCAGACCGTGGCAGGCCGAACAGACCTCGGTGTAGATCTGCAGGCCGCGCTGCAGCTGGTTCTGGTCGAAGGTGCCGAACGGCCCTTCGAACGAGAAGTCCGTGTCGTGGACATGGCCTTCGCTGCCTGCCGCCTGGGCGGCACCGGCCGTGACGGCCAGTGCTGCGAGGGCAGAGAGAGTGAACTTGCGGAACATGATCTCTGTCCTTTCTTATTCGGCAGGGGTCTTCGGGCCGTAGTGCGCCTTGAAGTCATCTTCAATGGTCGCAGGCTGCGGCAGGGGTTTCTCGATCACACCGAGCAGCGGCAGGATCACCAGGAAGTAGGCGAACCAGTAGGCCGACCCGATCAGCGAGATGGTCGAATAGGGCGGTTCTGCCGGCATCGCGCCACACCACATCAGGACGAAGAAGTCGATCAGCAGCAGGTAGAACCACCATTTGAACATCGGACGGAACCGGCCGGACCGCACCGAAGAGGTGTCGAGCCAGGGCACCAGCGCCATGACGATGATCGCGCCGAACATCGCCAGGACCCCGAAGAACTTCGCGGTGACGATACCGCCGGTGACCCAGTTTGCCAGCATCACGACCCAGACGTCCGCGGTGAAGGCACGCAGGATCGCGTAGAACGGCAGGAAGTACCATTCGGGAACGATGTGTGCGGGCGTCGCAAGCGGGTTGGCCTCGATGTAGTTGTCGGGGTGGCCAAGGTAGTTCGGCATGAAGCCGACGATGGCGAAGAACACCAGCAGCACGATGGCCAGACCGACGAGATCCTTGATCACGAAGTAGGGCCAGAACGGCAGGGTGTCTTTCTCGGCTTCTTCCTTGGACCCGGTCCGCACCGGAACACCCGTCGGGTTGTTGTTGCCGGTCGAATGGAAGGCCCAGATGTGGACGATCACCAGACCTGCAATCACGAAGGGCAGCAGGTAGTGCAGCGAGAAGAAGCGGTTCAGCGTGGCGTTGTCCACGGCCGGCCCGCCCAGCAGGAAGGTCTGCAGCGTTTCGCCGATGAACGGGATCGCGCCGAAGAGGCCGGTGATCACGGTCGCACCCCAGAAGGACATCTGACCCCAGGGAAGAACGTAGCCCATGAAGCCGGTGGCCATCATCAGCAGGTAGATGATCATGCCGACGATCCAGGTGACTTCGCGCGGGGCCTTGTAGGACCCGTAGAAGAGACCACGGAAGATGTGGATGTAGACGGCGAAGAAGAACAGCGACGCACCGTTGGCGTGCAGATAGCGCAGCATGTGGCCGCCGCGCACGTCGCGCATGATGTGTTCGACGCTGGCGAAGGCCATGTCGACATGCGGAGTGTAGTGCATCACCAGAACGACGCCGGTGGCGATCTGCAGCACGAGGCAGAATGCAAGAACGATGCCCCAGATCCACCACCAGTTCAGGTTCTTGGGGGTGGGGATCATCAGGGTGTCATAGAGCAGGCCGACGACGGGAAGGCGGGAATGGAGCCACTTTTCCGCGCCGGTCTTCGGCTCGTAGTGATCGTGGGGAATGCCGGACATAAGTTACCTCCCTCAGCCCAGGACGATCTCGGTGCCCTCGAAGCGGGCAGTCGGAACGGGCAGGTTTTCGGGCGCGGGCCCTTTGCGAATACGGCCGGCGGTGTCGTAGTGCGACCCGTGGCACGGGCAGAACCAGCCGCCGAAGTCACCGGCGCCATCGCCAAGCGGGACGCAGCCAAGGTGGGTGCAGACGCCCATCATGACCAGCCACTCTTCGCCGCCCTCTTCGTTGGGCAGGCTGCGGTTCACGTCGGTGGCCGGCGATCCGGCGTCGATGTTTGCGTTCCGGGCTTCCGGATCGGGCAGCGAAGACACGTCGACATCGTTCGCGGCCGTGACCTCTTCTTCGGTACGGCGGCGGATGAAGACCGGCTTGCCGCGCCATTTCACGGTCAGCTGGGTGCCGGGTTCAAGGCCGGACACGTCGACACGGATCGACGACAGCGCCTGAACATCGGCAGAGGGATTCATCTGGTTGACCAGCGGCCAGACGGCCGCGCCTGTTGCGACGGCACCGGCGCCAGCGGTGGCATAGTAGAGGAAGTCCCTACGGGTGCCTGCGTGATCTTCTGCGTGGGACACGAGGTAAGCTCCATTCTTCGGCCGGGACGGCCAGATACGACTCATGGGCCGGACCACAGAGGTCCTGCCGGTCCGAGCCGGTGTTTAACGGCGGTTTTTCGCGCCGTCCAGCATACAATCGGCCACATTCGACAGGGGTGCGCTTGTGTCGCGCTTGAGCGGCCCTATCTGAGGGTGTAAGCATCCCGCACATCCAAGGCCGGTCACGAAAGACGCGAACATGCTGAAAGCCATGAAGATCTCCCTTCCCGTTGCGGCAGCCGCCGCCGCGCTGACCCTTTCGCAGCCCGCGCAGGCCGAGGTCGAGCTGAGCTTCTACACCGGCTACCAGACCTCTCCGCACAGCCGCATCACCGGGGTGCGTGGTAGCGGCGGCGGTGCTTATTCGAACCTGATCGGCTGGCAGGGCAAGAGCTTCGAGATGCCGCCCTATTACGGTGTCCGGGCCACCTGGTGGCGCGACAACGACATCGGTTTCGGCGTCGAATTCAGCCACAACAAGGCCTATGCCCCCGCGGCCGAGATGCCCGCAGGCTTCACCCGGCTCGAATTCACCGATGGCCACAACATCATCACCGCCAATGTCTCCAAGCGCTGGACGAACAAGTGGGGCAGCGTGACGCCCTATGTCAGCGGTGGCCTGGGCATCGCACTGCCGCATGTCGACGTGACCGAAGGCACCAACCGTACGTTCGGCTATCAGCTGACCGGCCCGGCCATGCGCCTGACCGCCGGTGCGAAATATGCCTTCAACGATCAGTGGTCGGTCTTCGGCGAATACCAGTTCACCTGGTCCCAGAACTCCGCCAACCTGGCGGGTGGCGGCACGATGGAAGGGCGCATCCTGTCGAACGCGCTCAACGTCGGTGTCGGCTTCAGCTTCTGATCCGGCCCATACCCGACCTTTCGTCCCGATGAACGACCGGCAGATACCCCATGGGTGTCTGCCTTTTTTCTTGTGCAACGCGGCGGGTACAGGGTCAGGTGCACCCCGCGTGGGATAACGGCGCGCCGCAGACCACAGACCCGGAACTGCCGCCGCGCCGCCGCCATGTCGCGGCGGCGCGAGGCGAACTCTCAGGGCGCGGTGGCGGCCATGGACGGGCGTTCGCCGAACTGCGTGAACCACCGGGCCAGCTCGGGGCAGGTGGCGCGCCAGTCACGGTCCGCGTGGCGGAAGTCGAGGTAGCCAAGCGCGCAGGCCACGGCGATCTGGCCCGCGTCGACCGGCCCGTTCAGATGGCCCATCCAGCGGTCATTGATCGCCTGCACGCCGCCAATCGCCTTGCCCCACTGCGCTTCGATCCAACCGTCGAACACCTTGTCTTCGGGCCGCACGCGGGTCTCGTAGACCATCAGCACGCCTGCCTCCATGACACCGTCCGCCGTCGCCTCAAGCGTCAGCACGTCCCAGATCCGCGCCTCGGGATAGAGCGTGCCGCCCGCGCGGTCGTTCAGGAACCGCGTGATCACGCGGCTGTCGACCAGCGTCGGCCCCTCGTCCCGCACCAGCGCCGGCAGCTTGCCAAGCGGGTTCGCGGCCTTCAGCGCCGGGTCGGTCGCCACGGCGGTGGTATTGGTCGGGATCAGCTCGACCTGATCGACCTGGCCGGTTTCATGCAGCGTGACCATGACCTTGCGGACAAAGGGCGATGCGGGGGAATGGAAAAGTTTCATCTGGATCTCCTCGTTCGCGCCGACCCTAGGTCTGCGCGGCGCGGCTGTCCATGTCCCTCAGACGGGCTTGGCCGCGCGCATCAGCGCCGCCAGCACGCCGGTCTCGGCCCCGACCCCTGCGGCCTCCATCCCGTCGGCGGCCGCAAGCCGCGCGGCCTCGGCTTTGTGCTGCGCCAGCTTCCAGGTGCCGTCGACCTCTTCGACATGCAGCACGAAGGGCTGGATCATGCGCATCATCCGCGCCATCAGATCGTCGGGCATCTTCGCGGTCTTCCAGACCGGTTTCGGGGCCAGCCGCGCCTCGAACTCGTCCGACAGCCGGTCCAGCGCGCCACGCAGATCCTCCTGCGGCAGGGGCTCCAGACGCCCGGTCAGATGGACCGAGACGTAGTTCCACGTCGGCACCTGGTCCTCGATCCCGTACCAGTCCGGAGAGACATAGCCATGTGGCCCCTGGACGGCCAACCGCGCCGCGGCGCCCGCGCGCGCGGCCCGCGCCACCGGGTTCGACCGCAGCATGTGCATCTCGATCCGATCACCATCGACGACAAAGGGCACATGCGCCATGTGCGGCGCGCCACCGGGGTCCGACACCGCGAGGATCCCGAACCCGGTGTCGCGGGCAAATGCCATGCAGTCGTCGCGCGTGCCCACGTGATAGATCGGATTGGGATGCATGCCGGGGCCCCTTCATCTTGCCAGAAATACTCCCGCCGGAGGCCTCCGACGGTGCAAACCAGACTACCGAACAAGGGGCAGGGCTGTCGCGGCCAAATCTCAGGCCAGCAATGACTTTCCGTCATGCGAGGAAATCCGGGCGGTGATGATCTGCCCTTCCGGCATGTCCCGATCAAACCGTACCTCGGCAAACTGTTCGGTCCGGCCCATGCGCGGCCCCTCCATCAGAACCGTCCGTTCGGTCCCGACCTGCGCATCCAGATGCGCCGTGACCCGCGCCTCACCAGCCGCGCGCAGCCGGGCCGCCCGATCCTTGATGGCAGGCCCGCGCACCTGCGGCATGCGCGCCGCGGGCGTCCCGGGGCGGGGCGAATAGGGGAAGACATGCAGCCAGGTCAGGTGGCAGTCCTCGACCAGCCGCAGCGAGTTCGCGAACATCTCTTCCGTTTCGGTCGGGAAGCCTGCGATGATGTCGGCGCCGAAGGTCATGCCGGGGCGCAGCGCGATCGCCTCTTCACAGAACTGGATCGCATCGTCGCGCAGGTGCCGCCGCTTCATCCGCTTGAGGATCATGTCATCGCCCGCCTGCAGCGACAGGTGCAGATGCGGCATCAGGCGCGGTTCGGTGGCGATGGCCTCCATCAGCGCGGGGTCCGCTTCGATCGAATCGATGGAGGAGATCCGCAGCCGTGGCAGGTCCGGCACCAGCCTGAGGATCCGGCGCACCAGATCGCCCAGGCGCGGGGTCGAGGGCAGGTCCGCCCCCCAGGAGGTCAGGTCGACCCCGGTCAGCACCACCTCGTTGAAGCCGCGATCGACCAGCCGCTTGATCTGGTCCACCACGACCCCGGCAGGCACCGAGCGCGAATTGCCCCGCCCGAAGGGGATGATGCAGAAGGTGCAGCGGTGATCGCAGCCGTTCTGCACCTGCACATAGGCCCGGTGCCGCCCGAAGCCGTCGATCAGGTGGCCGGCGGTTTCGGTGACTGACATGATGTCGTCGACGATGACGCGTTCGGTCTCTCCAATCAGGTCGGGGGCGAATCCCTTCCAGGTGTCGGCCTGCATCTTCTCCGAATTGCCGACGACATGGTCGACCTCGGCCATGGCGGCAAAGGTTTCAGGTTCGGTCTGCGCGGCACAGCCCGTCACGATGATCTTCGCATCCGGATTTTCGCGCCGCAGCCGCCGGATATCCTGGCGCGCCTTGCGCACGGCCTCGGCCGTCACCGCGCAGGTGTTGACCACGATGGCATTCTCGACGCCCGCGGCCTCGGCCAGCTCCTTCATCGCCTCGGTCTCATAGGCGTTGAGCCGACAGCCGAGCGTCTCGAATATGGGCGCGCCCGCCATCAGAGCGCCCCCAGCATCTCCGGCGTGAGCCGGGCGTCAAAGACATGCGCGACCGGGCCGGTCATCCAGACCCCGTCGTCGCGCCAGTCAAGCTCAAGCCAGCCGCCGTCCACTTCCATCCGGATATTGCGATCGGTCAACCCGCGCTGATGCGCCGCCACCGCGACCGCACAGGCGCCCGAGCCGCAGGCCAGGGTGATTCCCGTGCCGCGTTCCCAGACCCGCATCCGGACCTCGCCGCGATTGCGCACCTGCACGAATTCGACGTTGGTCGCCTGCGGGAACATCTCGTCATGCTCGACCACCGCGCCGCGCCCGGCCACGTCCACGTCCGCGATGTCGTCGACAAAGAAGACCGCATGGGGGTTGCCCATGCCGACGGCGACCGGATCACCTTCGATCGGCAGGTGTTGCAGGTCGACCGGCCGCGCCAGCGGCACGCGATCCCATTCCAGCACCGGGTGGCCCAGGTTCACCCAGACCGCATCCCCGCGCATCTCGCCCTGCAGGACGCCGCGTTCAGTGCGGATGCTCACCCGGTCGCGCCCCGTCTCGGCCATCCACATCGCGGCCACACAGCGCGTGGCATTGCCACAGGCCCCCGCGCGCGAGCCGTCGGAATTCCAGAAATCCAGGGCGATGTCGGTGTCAGCGCCATCCCGAATCTCGGCCAGCTGGTCAAACCCTACGCCGCGATGCCGATCACCCACGGCCTTCGCCAGACCCGGCGTGCACACCGGGTCCATGCCCCGGCTGTCGAGGATGACGAAATCATTGCCGGCCCCATGCATCTTGCGAAAGGGCAGGCCGTCGAGGGGGATCGCGCGCGTGTTCATCCCGCGCATATAAGGCGCATTCGGCCCTTGTGGAAGACGCAGCGCCACGAGCCGGGCGGACGCGACGTAGGGGCAGGTGCAAATTGACGGAAAAAATCGTTGAAAACGGGTTGACCCCCTGCCGCACCATATCTAATAGGGCGGCTCTAGTGGGCCGTTAGCTCAGTTGGTAGAGCAACTGACTTTTAATCAGTGGGTCGCAGGTTCGAATCCTGCACGGCTCACCACTAGATCAAAGGCTTGGGCGGCGACGCCCGGGCCTTTTGTCTTTTCTGGGGTAGGGAATTCGACGGGGCCAAAGCGGTCCCGGGCAATCGTCAGATCACCCGGATCACGTCCTTGCCGACCGACAGCATATACCCGCGCCGGGCAATGTTGCGCACCAGAAGCTCGCTGACCAGCTGGTTGCCCAGGGTGTCGCGCAGGCGCTTGATCCGGGTGGCGCCCGCGGCCTCCTCGCAGTCCTCGACCCGACGACCCGAGATCATCGCCTCGATCTGCGCACCCGACAGCATTTCGTCGTCCAGCCGCGCCTCGGCCAGGATCGACAGCGTCTCCATCGCCGCGTCGGTCAGCTTGAAGCCGTGGTTGTTCAGATAGACCGTCTTTTCTTCGCGCGAGATCAGCAGCGAATTCACCTCGATCCCTGCCCGTTCGATCTGTGCCATACGGCGGTTGAGCGTGATCAGGATGACAAGGAACACGAGCGCGGCGACCAGCATCGCGGTGGCGAAGACCAGCAGGATGAAGATCACGATCCGATAGCTCGACAGGGTTTCCGAAAAGGCCGTGCCGGACTGGGCAAGGATCTCCAGCAGCTTGATCTCGGCATCGCCGGTCAGCGTGTCGTTCTCGACGAACAGCCTCTCGACCCGCTGGTTGAAGACATCCGCGTCCGGCAGGGTCAGGAACAGGATCACGCCGCCGATCAGCAGCAGGGCCGCGATGGCCCCGATTCCGATGGCCACGGCGCGGGTGCCGATGCGCCGGACGTCGGCGGCGAATTCGGTCTGCTCTGACGGGACGCTCACCCGTCAGCCCTTGAGCGAAACGATCTTGAGCAGGATCCACCCCTGCTGCGCCAGCCGCGCGCGCACCTCTTCGGTGGCGCTGGCACGGTCGCAGGAGGCAACCTGCATCTCGCCATGCGTCAGGCGCAGGGGATCGTCCTGCTTGGCCTTGTATTCGGCGGTGCAGGCAGCCTGCGCGGCCACGGGCAGCGCAAGCGCAAGGGCGGTGAGCCCGGAGAGGATGAGGGTACGTGTCATGCCGCGACATTGCGCCGAACCCCGCCGTTATTCAATAACCATGGGGGCTTGGCCACGGTGTTATCGGATAACCCCCCGCTGTTATTGCCCGCTTTCGGCGGTTGCGGCCAGCCTTGGACATCCCTCGTCGGACCACACACGGTCCCCATCCCCGGCTGTCCCGAAAGGAGCCCACCATGACCCGCAGAATCCTCGCCTCCGTCCTTGCCGCCGCGATCGCGATCACTTCCTTCAACGCCACCGCCGTCCAGGCCGGGGATCGTGACGTCGCCAAGATCATCGTCGGCGCCACGGCCCTGGCCATCATCGGCAGCGCCCTGGCCGCCGAACAGCGCAAGCAGAACCAGGTGTCGCGCCACCAGCCCAGCTATCAGCCGCAGTACCCGCGCTATCAGAACCAGCGGCACAACCGCTATGACAACCACCGCCCGAAGCAGCAGTACCGCCCGGTCGTGTCGCGCGAGTGCCTGATGTCGGTGCGCGGACAGCGTGGCTGGACCGAAGGCTACGCGGTCCGCTGTGCACAGCGCACCACCCGCGCCACCCTGCCAAGCGATTGCGTCCGCCGGAACTATGCCCAGGGCCCGCGTCTGTTCTACGCGCCGGTCTGCCTGCGCCGGAACGGCTTCAACGCCTGATCGGAGCTTGATCGGGGTCTGATCGCCCCCTGATCGGAATGCGCGGCCATCGGGGCCCCACACCCCGGCGGACCAAGCAGTGGAGGGAGGGCCTGCGCCCTCCCTCTTCCATTGCGGGGGCAGGGGGGCTTTGCCCCCTCTTGAGCCCAGAGGGCTCAATTCACCCCCAGGATATTGGAACCAGAGGAAGCAGGCGGCTTTTCTTGTGGGACGGGGTTGGGTAGGTCAGGGCATGTCCGGACCTGATTATTCCTTCGAAACCGACCTGCATGACCGTGGCCTCCTGCGCATCGCGGGCGTCGACGAGGTCGGCCGTGGCCCGCTGGCAGGGCCGGTGACCGCCGCCGCCGTGGTGCTGGACCCCGCGCGGATCCCGGCCGGTCTGAACGATTCAAAGAAGCTGACCGAGAAGCGGCGCCTGGCCCTGCTGGAGGAGCTGATGGCCTGTGCCGAGGTCAGCGTCGCCCACGCCAGCGTCGAGGAGATCGACGAGATCAACATCCTGCGCGCCAGCCACCTTGCGATGGAGCGCGCCGTGGCGGGCCTGTCACTGCCGCCCGATCACTGCCTGATCGACGGCAACCTGATTCCCCGTGGCCTGACGATCCCCGCGACGGCGGTGGTCAAGGGGGACGCCCGGTCGGTGTCGATTTCGGCCGCGTCGATCGCCGCGAAAATCGCACGCGACACCATCATGCGGGATTTGGCGCAACAGTTTCCCAGTTATGGATGGGAGACAAATGCCGGATATCCATCAAAAAGCCATATTTCGGCGCTTGAAGCCCTAGGGGTGACCCCACACCATAGGAAATCCTTCAAGCCGGTCCACAACATCTTGTGTAAAGCCCGAATAGTAACCCATTGAATCAAAAAAGAAATTGACCGCGAATCGCTGTTGAATCATCCTTTGGCCATCCCAACGAGCGCCGGAAAACGGTGCCGAACCAGAGGCCAGACAAAGATGAAACGAACCGATCCGAAGGCATTTCTGCCTCTCAATACGATTATGGCAGGCGACTGCATCGAGGTGATGAATTCGCTTCCCGAGGCCTCTGTGGACCTCATCTTTGCGGATCCGCCCTACAACCTGCAGCTCAAGGGTCAGCTGCATCGTCCCGACAATTCCGAAGTGGATGCGGTCGACGATCACTGGGACCAGTTCGACAGCTTTGCCGCCTATGACAAGTTCACGCGCGACTGGCTGGCCGCCGCCCGGCGCCTGCTGAAGCCCAATGGCGCGATCTGGGTGATCGGATCCTATCACAACATCTTCCGCGTCGGATCGGCCCTGCAGGATGCGGGCTACTGGATCCTCAACGACGTGGTCTGGCGCAAGTCGAACCCGATGCCGAACTTCCGCGGCAAGCGGCTGACCAACGCGCATGAGACGATGATCTGGGCGTCGAAGGCCGAGGGCGCGAAATACACCTTCAATTACGAGGCGCTGAAATCGCTGAACGAAGGCGTGCAGATGCGGTCCGACTGGGTTCTGCCGATCTGCAACGGCCATGAACGGCTGAAGGATTCCAACGGCGACAAGGCCCACCCGACGCAGAAGCCCGAAAGCCTGCTGCACCGTGTGCTGATCGGGTCCACCAATCCCGGCGACGTCGTGCTGGATCCGTTCTTCGGGACGGGCACCACCGGGGCCGTCGCCAAGATGCTGGGCCGTGAATTCATCGGGATCGAACGCGAGGAGGCCTATCGCAAGGTCGCCGAGGCGCGCATCGCCAAGGTCCGCAAGTTCGACCGCGAGGCGCTGCAGGTGTCGGCGTCGAAGCGGGCCGAGCCGCGCGTTCCCTTTGGCCAGCTGGTCGAACGCGGCATGCTGCGCCCCGGCGAGATGCTGGTGAACGCCCGTGGTCAGGCCGCCCGTGTGCGCGCCGATGGCACGCTGGCCACCGACGGCTTCAACGGATCGATCCACCAGGTCGGTGCGCATATCGAAAACGCCCCGTCCTGCAACGGCTGGACCTACTGGAACTTCAAGAAGGACGGCAAGGTGATCCCGATCGACCTGCTGCGCCAGCAGATCCGCGCCGAGATGAACTGATCCATTCCAACGCCTGGCTCCGCCCACACACCGCTATTCATGGCGGAGCCTACCTATGCCCTGCCGTTCGCCGGCAGGGCGATTTTTTAGCGGTTGTAACGGCTTTCGCGCAGCACGCTGCAGACCTGCAGGTGGTAGTCGGCGTAGAACCGGTCGCGCCCGACCTTCTTGATCGCGATGTGATCGGCGTGCCGGGCCCAGTCGCGCAGGGTGTCTTCGCTGGCCCATTCGAACAGCGTCAGCCGTTGACCGTCCTCGGCCACGTATCCCTTGTGAGAGATGTAACCGGGCATGGTGGTGGCGATCTCCTCCATCCGTCTGAGCGCATCGTGGTAGTCGGGCCCCAGCCCGACCGGCGTGCGGTGCGCGCGAAAGACCACGACGATCACGACAGCCCCTCGTGCCGCCCCTGCTTGTAGGGATCCCAATCGGTGATCTCGGGATAGTACATGCCCCGCCACTTGCGCACGCGCGGGTTCATCATCCGGCGCCAGACCGGCGGCACCATCGCAAGCGCGGTCATCAGCGGATAGCCGTAGGGCAGCTGCGGCGCCTCGTCTTCGCCGTAGGTCTGCAGCAGCGGGAAGCGGCGGTCGGGCTTGTAGTGGTGGTCCGAGTGACGCTGCAGATTGATCAGCAGCCAGTTCGATGCCGTGTGTGCGGCGTTCCAGGAGTGGTGCGGTTTGACGTGTTCGAACTTGCCGTTGCCCAGGTATTTCCGCGTCAGCCCATAGTGTTCGACGTAATTCGTCAGCTCGAGCATCCAGATGGCGACGAAGGCCTGGCCGACGAACAGCCCCAACCCGTACCAGCCGCCCACGATCAACGCCATCACCAGCATCCCCAGCTGCAACGCCGCGTAGCGCCAGAAGGGGTTGCGCGCGTGAAGCGCGGCAAGCCCACGCCGTTTCAGCAGCGCGACTTCGGCCCGCCAGGACGACCCCAGGCTTTCCACCAGCACGCGCGGGAAGAAGCGCAGGAAGCTTTCGTTGTAGCGCGCCGTCACCGCATCGCGGGGCGTGCCGACATGGGTGTGATGCACCAGCAAGTGTTCCGACCGGAAGTGCGAATACAGCACCATCGACAGCAGGATGTCCCCCAGCCAGCGTTCGCGGGCGTTCTTCTGGTGCATCAGCTCGTGCGCATAGACGATGCCCGCCGCGCCGGTCATGATGCCCACGCCGTAGAGCAGCACGATCAGCTCGACCCAGTTGAGGTGCCGGTTGGCGGCGACGTAGCCGATGATCCAGAACAACAGCACGAATTGCACCGGCACCCAGATCATCGTGATCGCGCGGTACCAGAACAGGTCCGCTTCGTCGGTGTCGGTGTCCGCGTTGGTGGTGTTCAGACCCATCAGCCGATCAAGCAGCGGTACCGTGATCAGCCCATAGGCCGGCAGCAGCGCCAGGTACCAGCCGCCCCAAAGCGTGCCCATCACCGCCAGGGGCAGGTTGATCAGCGTCATCCAGAAAGGCAGCGCGCTGGAAAGGTTGGCCAGGGGTGTCGTGCTCATCTGCGGCTCCGGTCCCGTCAGTCGGGCAGAGTTTCCATGGCCGTGCGGGCAAGGTCAAATGCCTTTCGCATGACCGTCGGCAGGTCCGAGGGGCGGAAGGTCGCGGGCGGCAGTACCTCGAAGGCGCGGTCGGTCGGGATCTGCGCCGGGTCGATCACGGCCACGCGCAGCGCAAGGCGCAGGTGGAAGTGGGTGAAGGTGTGGCGCGCCTCGGCGCCGGCGTCGCGCCAGTCGGCGGGCAGGGGCGGGGTGTCGTTCGGGGTGGCCTCGGCCCAGTCAGTGCCGGGCCAGCCCAGCATCCCGCCCAGCAGACCGCGATCGGGGCGCCGTTCAAGCAGCCAGCCACCGTCGGGGGTGCGGCCCAGATAGGCGATGCCCAGCCGGACCGGCTTGGCCTTCTTGGGCGTCTTCTTTGGCAGCTCGGCTGCCGTACCCGCGACCCGCGCGGCACAGGGCGTGCGCCACGGGCAGATGCCGCAGGCGGGCGATCGCGGGGTGCAGATCGTCGCTCCCAGATCCATCACGGCCTGCGCATAGTCACCGGGCCGCAGGGCGGGGGTCAGGGCGGCGGCTTCGGCCTTCAGCTCGGGCTTGGCGGCGGGCAGGGGGGTGTGGATGTCATGCAGGCGGGCCATGACCCGTTCGACATTGCCGTCCATCACCACCGCCTGCCGCTCGTGGGCGATGGCCGCGATGGCCGCCGCCGTATAGGGGCCGATGCCGGGCAGGGTGCGCAGGCCCTCTTCGGTGTCCGGGAAGACGCCGCCCAGATCATTCGCCACGACCCGCGCACATTTCAGCAGGTTGCGGGCGCGGGCATAGTATCCCAGCCCTGCCCATTCGCCCATGACCCGCGCGTCCTCGGCCGCGGCGAGATCCGTGACCGTCGGCCAGAGCGTCGTGAACCGGGTGAAATAATCCTTCACCGCCGCCACGGTGGTCTGTTGCAGCATCACCTCGGACAGCCAGATGCGGTAGGGGTCGGGCGTCAGGTTCGACCCCGGCGGCACACGCCACGGCAGGTCGCGCGCATGCACGTCGTACCACGCCAGAAGATCTGCTGCCTTGGCCTTGCTCATCCGCCCCCCGATCCGTAGTCGTCACGCTTTGTTTACGACGGCGCAAGGCCTCTGGCCCCTGCCGAATATCCCACTAGGATAGGGCGCAACCCGCAAAGGCAAAAGATGACCCGCCGCGACACGACGACATATGGTTTCAAAAGCGCCTCGAAGCTGCTGGAAAGCCGGATCCGCAAGGCCGGTGAAACCCGTGGCTTTGCCGTCACGCGTCTTCTGACCCATTGGGAGGAGATCGCGGGCGAACTGGCCGCCATGGCGCGACCCGTCGACGTCAACTATGGCCGACAGGGATTCGGCGCGACGCTGACCCTGCTGACCACCGGCCCCATGGCCCCGATGGTCGAGATGCAGAAGGAACAGCTGCGCGAAAAGGTCAACGCCGTCTATGGCTACAACGCCATCGCCCGGGTCCGCGTGACCCAGACGGCCGCGACCGGGTTTGCCGAGGGGCAGGTCGACTTTGCGATGAAACCGAAACCCGGGGCCCGTCCGGCCCCGACGCCCGAAGTCCTCAGCCAGGCCCGCGACGTGGCCGATGGTGTGGGCGATGACGGGCTGAGATCGGCGCTTGAGGCGCTGGCACGCAATGTTCTAAGCAAACAGAACAAGTAGGAAGGACCCTTCATGGACCGCAGAACTCTTCTGATGGGCGGCGCGGCTGCCGCTGTCGTGGCCGCTGGTGGCCTCTGGCTCAACAGCACCCGGACCCCGGCCCTGCCGTCGATCGCGACGGTCACCCCGGCCTCGGGCGATGCCACCGACACCTCGGGCATCGTCGAAATGACCCTGGGCGCCGAAGATGCACCGGTTACGCTGACTGAATATGCGTCGTTCACATGCCCGCACTGCGCGAACTTCCATGGCGCGGTCTTCAAGGATCTCAAGCGCGACTACATCGACACCGGCAAGGTGAAGTTCGTCTATCGCGACGTCTACTTCGACCAGTTCGGCCTGTGGGCGGCGATGATCGCGCGGTGCGAGCCGACCCGGTTCTTCGGCATTTCCGACATGCTCTATGACCAGCAGAAGCAGTGGATCGGCGACGGTAACCCCGCCGGGATCGCCGAACGCCTGCGCAAGATCGGCCGCATCGCCGGGCTCGAGTCCGAGCAGATGGAAGCCTGCCTTGCCGACGAAGACCAGGCACGCGCGCTGGTGGGATGGTTCCAGAAGAACGCCACCGAAGACGACGTGACCGGAACGCCGACGCTGTTCATCAACGGCGAGAAGCATTCGAACATGAACTACAACGACCTCAAGGCGCTGCTCGACGCCGCGCTGGAGAGCTGATGACCACTCCGCTTCAAGGCTTGAAAGTCGTTGAACTTGCACGCATTCTGGCCGGCCCCTGGGCCGGTCAGACGCTGTCTGACCTCGGTGCCGAGGTCATCAAGGTCGAAAGCCCCGACGGCGACGACACGCGCAAGTGGGGCCCGCCCTTCATCGATCGCGACGAAGACCATTCGGCCGCCTATTACCATTCGTGCAACCGCGGCAAGACCTCGGTCGCCTGCGATTTCCGCACCCCCGAAGGCCAGGCGCAGGTGCGTGACCTGGTGCGGGACGCGGATATCCTGATCGAGAACTTCAAGGTCGGCGGACTGAAGAAATACGGGCTGGATTACGACAGCTTGGCGCAGGTGAACCCGCGCCTGATCTACTGTTCGATCACCGGCTTTGGCCAGACCGGGCCTTATGCGCACCGGGCGGGCTATGACTATATCATCCAGGGCATGTCCGGGCTGATGTCACTGACCGGCGAACCCGATGGCCAGCCGCTGCGCGCGGGCGTGGCGATCACCGATCTGTTCACCGGGGTCTATTCGACCACCGCGATCCTGGCCGCGCTGCACCAGCGCAGCGTCACCGGCCGGGGGCAGCACATCGACATGGCGCTGCTGGATTGCGCGGTGTCGGTCACGGCAAACCAGGCGATGAACTACCTGTCCACCGGCACGCCGCCCGCGCGGACCGGGAACTATCATCCGAACCTGACACCCTACCAGGTGTTCGAGACCTCGGACGGGCACATCATCATCGCCACCGGCAACGACGCGCAGTACCAGCGGCTGTGCGATATCCTTGACCTGGCCGACATGAAGACGGACCCCGATTATATCGACAACCCGTCGCGCGTCGCGAACCGGCCCGAGATGATCCGCCGAATCCAGGAGGCCTGCCTGCGCTTTACCAAGGCCGACCTGCTGGCCGGCTGCGAGGCCAAGGGCATCCCCGCCGGGCCGATCAACGACATGGCGGAGGTCTTCGAGGATCCGCAGGTCGTCGCGCGCGAGATGCGGATCGATCCCGAAGGCGTCCCGGGCGTGCGGGCACCCTTCCGGTTTTCGGATGCGGAGCTGAAGCTGGACAAGGCGTCGCCGAAACTGCCGCGCTGACCTTGGACGTTTGAGAATACCTCCCCGTCGGATGCCTCCGGCGGGGATATTTTTTGGCAAAAAGAAACAGGCCGAAAGGCGCGGGTGGGGGTCAGTCGCCCAGCTTGGCGTGCACTTCGTCCAGGTCGATCTCTCCGACCGGCATCTTGTTGGCCGGGTCGTGGAAATCGTATTTGAAGAGATCGAAGTCGCGTTTGTACATCTCGTAGACCAGGTGCATCGACAGGTCGTCGAAATAGTCTTCGACCGGATGCGCGCGTTTCGGACCGTGCCCTTCGCTTTCGTTGAAGCGCGGGATCTGGCCCAGGTCGACCGGATACGCCGTGTCGATATTGTTCAGAACCTGCTGCATCCCGTCGTTGAAATCCTCGGTCCAGAAGATCTGGTCATACCGGCCGCCATTCAGGATGAAGGTCGAGATATGGCCCGACATGGCTGACCAGTGGATGTCCGGTTCCATCGGTTTGCGCCAGCGGATGGTGTCGCGGGCAAACAGCAGGAAGCGGCGGAAGCTGCGGATCTGGTCGAACTCTTCCTTGCCGTCGTCGCCGCCGACCTCGATCCCGTATTTCTGCACCAGAAGCGGCACGAGGTTGCCCCGGTAGCGGTTGCCGTTGCGCTGGATGCCGCAGATCTTGTCGAAGAACGAGCTGAGGATCCGGGTGTAGGGGTTGCGCACGCAGGTGAAGGCATAGCTGCGATGTGCCGAGACGTTCGCCTCGATCGGGCCCTGGCTGTGGTCCTGCGCCCATTTGTGCAGGCCCGTTGTCGAATCGTGGATATCGCCGTCGTAGAACCGCCCGTGATCCGAGTAGTACATGATCTGCCCGATGGTAGAGCAGGCGCACTTCGGTACCACGCGGTACACGACGCTTTCGCTTTCCGTCATCCAGACGCCGGGGAACCCCATCTGCCTTGCCTCCCTTGCGCGGGGCAGTTGTGCCGCACCCCGCTTAGTGCGGTTAGAAAGCAAAAATCGGCCGCAATATCAATTGGGCAAAACCACAAAGGATCACTACACCCCGCGCCAAACCCCGGGTATTGTTCCTGAAATGGCGACGATTGCTTACATCCTGCTGTGCCACAGAGACCCCGATGCGATCATTGCGCAGGCGGAGCGGCTGACTGCGGCGGGGGATTATGTCGCCATCCACTTCGATGCCAATGCAGGCAAGCTGGCGTTCCAGACGATCCGGGACCGTCTGGCCGACAATCCCAACGTCACCTTCGCCACCCGCCGCCATCGCTGTGGCTGGGGTGCCTGGTCGCTTGTCGCGGCAACCCTGTCGGCGGTCGAGGCCGCGCTGGAGGCCTTTCCGCGCGCCACGCATTTCTACATGATGTCGGGCGACTGCGTTCCGATCAAATCCGCACGCTACGCGCATGATTTCCTGGACAGCCGCGAAGTCGACTATATCGAGAGCTTCGATTTCTTCCGCAGTGACTGGATCAAGACCGGGATCAAGGACGAACGGCTGATCTATCGCCACTTCTTCAACGAGCGGAAGCACAAGTGGCTTTTCTATCAAAGCCTTGACTGGCAGCGCCGCCTGGGGCTGGCCCGCGCGATCCCCGGTGATCTGCAGATCCAGATTGGCAGCCAGTGGTGGTGCCTGCGCCGCCGCACCATCGAGGCCGTGATGGATTTTGTCGCACGGCGTCGGGATGTCGTGCGGTTCTTCGCCTCGACCTGGATTCCGGACGAGACCTTCTTTCAGACCCTGGTGCGCCACCTGGTGCCCGGCTCTGAGATCGAAAGCCGCACCCTGACCTTCCTGATGTTCACCGACTACGGGATGCCGGTGACCTTCTACAACGATCACTACGATCTGCTGCTGGGCCAGGATTTCCTGTTCGCCCGCAAGGTCAGCCCCGAAGCCTACACCCTGAAGGAACGCCTCGGGGCGGTCTACAACGACGACACGGCAGAGTTCACGATCACCGGCGAGGGGCGCGCTCTGTATCGCTTCATCGCGGGGCGGGGGCGGATCGGGAACCGCTTTGCGCCGCGGTTCTGGGAAAACGAAAGCACGCTTGGCCGGGACCGCGAGCTTCTGATCGTGATCTGCAAGAAGTGGCACGTGGCGAAACGGTTGGTGGCGCGGATGCGCGGTGTGACCCGGGTGCCGGCCGTCGAATACCTGTTTCATGAAGAACGTGCCGTCCTGCCCGACCTGGGCGGCATCCAGTCAACCCTGGCCAAGCGGACGCGACATCGCCGGGCGCTGCTGCGCATGCTGTTCGATTACTTCGACACGAACCGGATGATCATCTGCCTGGATCCCGGCAGTCTCGACCTGATCGAGGATTTCTGCGCCGACCGGTCGACCACCACGCTGCTGGAGATCGACTGCGAGGTCGACGAAGCCTATCTGCGCGGCCATGCGCTTCGGACCGGTCTGGCGTCGGATCACACGGGCGCAGCCGCGATGGAACGGTTGCTGCCCACGGTGCGCAACGCCATCGCGATGGAAAGCGATCGGCTGCGCGATGCCGGCTTCGCCAACCTTCACCGTATCCGCCAGGCCGCGACGCAGGAACAGAATGCCCGGGCCCTGGCCGATTTCCTTGCCGTTCCGCCCGCCGTGGCGCATGAACTGGCGCAAGACCCTGACCTGTTTGCCGACTGAGGTTCCCGAATGGCCTATGCCTATGACGACCAGAACATCTTTGCCAAGATCCTGCGCAAGGAGATCCCCAACAAGACCGTGGTGGAAACCGACCACACGCTGGCCTTCGAGGATATCTATCCCCAGGCGCCGGTGCATGTGCTGGTGATCCCCAAGGGGGCGTACGTGACCTACGACCATTTCGCCGAGTCCGCGTCGGATGCCGAGATCGCGGATTTCAACCGCGTCGTCGCGCAGGTCTGCCGCAAGCTGGGCGTCAGCGCCGATGAGGGGCAGGGCTGCCGGTTCATCTCGAACGCGGGCGAACACGGCGTGCAGGAGGTGCCGCACTACCACCTGCATATCCTGGGCGGGCGTCCCCTTGGACGGATGCTGCAGAAGGCCGACTGACGCGGGGCAGGGGGCGCTGCCTTGCCGCTGTTTGGGCCCTAGCGCGAGCTTAAACTGCGTGCCCGGAGTTCGAATGGAGGAGGGGGCGCTGCCCCCGCTTGAGCCCTTGCGGGCTCAAGCCTCCCCCGGAGTATTTCTGGCAAGATGAAGAGCTTAGCCGCGCGGGGGCAGCTTTTCGAATTGCGGCAGGCCTTCGTGGATCTGGTGGAAGGACTGCAGATCACAGGTGTAGATCGCGCTTTCCGGCCCCGGGTAGTCCGCCGGGTCGTCCAGCGTGCCCACCTTGATCACCACCATCGACGGTCGCGGATAGGTGTTCAGATGCGTGCCGCAGGTCGGGCAGAAATGGCGCGTGACAGGGGTGTCGAGGTCCGGGCGCGCGAAGGCCGTGGGGGTCCCCTTGGTGATCCGGTAGTCCTCGGCCTTGCACATCATGAAGTAGTTGGGGCCGCCGCCGGAAATGTACTGGCATTCCCGGCAGTGGCACTGCGCATGGAAGAAGGTCGCGCCTGTCACCTCGTAGGTGCAGGCGCCACAGTAGCAGCGGCCCGTGATGCTCATCCGAAGACCGCGGTCAGGCTTTCGTCGACCGCATTCACGATCTCGTCGATCTGGCCTTCCGTCGCGATCAGCGCCGGAGAGAAGGTGAGCGTGTTGTTGTAGCCGGGGATCGACCGGTTGGTGACGCCGATGATCACCTGCCGCTTGGCGCATTCGGCGACGATCTGGGCACATTTCTTTTCGTCCGCCGGTTCGCGGGTATCGTGGTCCGCGACCAGTTCGATCCCGGCAAACAGCCCCTTGCCGCGCACCTGGCCCACGACCTTGTGCTTTTCGGCCAGCCCTTCGAACCCGGCCATCAGGCGCGCGCCCATCTGGACCGTGTTGTCGAGCAGGTTCTCGTCCTCGATGATGCGCATGTTCTCGATCGCGGCTGCGGGCCCTGCCGTGCAGCCGCCAAAGGTCGAGATGTCGCGGAAGTAGTTCAGCGGATCCTCGGCGTTGTCCTTGAACATCTCGAAGACGCGCTCGGAGGTGACGCAGCAGGCGATGGCGGCATAGCCCGAGGCCACGCCCTTGGCCATCGTCACGAAATCCGGCTCGATCCCGTAGTGCTGGTAGCCGAACCATTCGCCGGTGCGTCCGACGCCGCAGACGACCTCGTCTATATGCAGCAGGATGTCGTACTTGCGGCAGATTTCCTGCACGCGCGGCCAGTAGCCCTCGGGCGGGACGATCACGCCGCCGCCTGCCGTGATCGGCTCAAGACACAGCGCGCCCACGGTATCGGGTCCTTCGGCCAGGATGACCTGTTCGATCTGATCGGCCGCCCATTCGCCGTAGTTTTCGACCGGCGCGCCCTGATCGGCCGCGCGATATTCCAGGCAATGCGGCACGCGCACGAAATCCGGCGCGAAGGGGCCGTATTGCGCGTTGCGCTGATCCTGTCCTCCGGCCGACAGGCAGGCGATGGTGGTGCCGTGATAGTCGCGGTCGCGGTACAGGATCTTGGTCTTCTTGCCGCCATAGCGCTTGTGCGCGATCTGGCGGACCATCTTGAAGGCCTTCTCGTTCGCCTCGGACCCCGAGTTGCAGTAGTAGACGCGGGTCAGCCCCGGCATCTTTTCGATCAGTTTCTCGGCAAAGATCGCGCCGGGGATCGTGCCCGCAGCCCCCGCGAAATAGTTCAGCTTGATCAACTGGTCCCGCACCGCGTTGGCGATGGATTCGCGCCCGTAGCCGACGTTGACGGTCCAGACGCCCCCCGACACCGCATCAAGGTGCTTCACGCCGCGCTGGTCCCAGACATGGATGCCCTTGCCTTCGGTGATGATACGCGGCTCGCCGGTCTCGAACGCCTTGTGCTGGATCAGGTGGTGCCAGACGTGCGCCTTGTCGGCCTCCACGATCTTGGAAATGTCGTTGTCGCGGAATTCGCCGTCCATGGGATGTCCTCCATCGGGATTTGGCATTGGGATTTGGCAAAGCCTACGCTCGCGATTTGGGCTTGGCAATCCGGCGACGCATGGCGCTTGCAGCGCCTCGTCGCATCGCTAGGCTATCGCAATGACCCCTGATGATACCGTTTTCCTGACCCGATTGTTCGAGGCCGCCGTGGCCGCCGCCGACCCGGCCGAGGCGCTGCGCGGCCATCTGCCCGATCCGCCCAAGGGCCGCACGGTGGTGATCGGCGCGGGCAAGGGCGCGGCGCAACTGGCGCAGGCCTTCGAGGCTGCCTGGCCCACCCCGGTCGAAGGCATCGTGGTCACCCGCTATGGCTATGCCGTACCGTGCAAATCTTTGAAAGTGCTGGAGGCTGCGCATCCCGTGCCTGACGCGGCCGGAGAGGCCGCGACGCAAGAGGTTCTGGCGCTATTGGCCGATCTGACCGAGGATGACCTGGTCGTCGCCCTGATCACAGGCGGCGGATCCGCGCTGCTGGCCGCGCCGCCTGACGGTCTGACGCTGGCGGACGAACAGGCGCTGAACGAAGCGCTGCTGGCGTCGGGCGCGCCGATCGGTGTGATGAACGCGATCCGCAAGCAGGTCAGCCGGGTGAAGGGCGGACGGCTGGCCGCCGCGACCCGCGCCCGCGTGGCCACGCTGGTCGTATCGGACGTGCCGGGCGATGACCCGGCCGAAGTCGCGTCGGGCCCCACGGTGCCGGGCCCCGCCACCCGCGCCACAGCCATGGCGGCGATCCGGGCCTGGAACATTTCCCTGCCCGAGAGCATCCTGGACCACCTCGCCAAGGCCTCCGAAAACGCGCCCGCGTCGGACGACCCCCGGCTGGCGCGCAACACGGTGCAGGTCATCGCCTCGGCCGCGCGATCCCTGGAGGCCGCCGCCGCCCGCGCCGCCGCGCAGGGTATCCCGGCGCATATCCTGTCTGACGCGATGGAGGGTGAGGCCCGTGATATCGCCCGCGCCCATGCTGCGATCGCCCGTGAAGTCGCCCTGCGGGATCGCCCCTTCGCCCGGCCCTGCCTGGTGCTGTCGGGCGGAGAGACGACCGTGACCCTGCGCCACAAGGGCAAGGGCGGGCGCAACACGGAATTCCTGCTGGCCTTCGCGCTGGCGATCGAAGGCCAGCAGGGGATCATGGCGCTGGCCGCCGATACTGATGGCATCGACGGCAGTGAGGACAACGCCGGCGCCTTTGCCGACGGTCAGACCTGTGCCCGGATGCGCGCGGCCGGTATCGACCCGGCCGAGGCGCTGGCGCAGAACGATGCCTGGACCGCGTTCAATGCCTGCGGCCAGATCTTCGCGCCCGGTCCGACAGGCACGAACGTGAACGATTTCCGCGCCATCCTGATCCGCTAGCAGTCAGCCGCCAAGGCAGTCGGACAGTGCGGTCGCCAACCCGTCCAGCAGCTGTGTGTAGAGCTGCGGGCCGGGCTCAAGCGTGGATCCGACCGGATCCAGAACGCCGACCTGTGCATCCAGGGTTTCGGCCAGGCGCTGCGCCGCCCGGCTGTCGAACTGCGGCTCGGTAAACAGGCATTTGATTCCCGCGGCCTCGGCCTGCAGGTCGGCCAGGCGCCGCGCGCCCGGCGGCGTCGCATCGCCGTCCGTGATCATCCCGGCAGGGGGCAGGTTGAAGCGGTCGGTAAAATATCCATAGGCGTCGTGGTAGACAACGTAGCCGCCATCCAGCCCTTTCAGCCGGGCGTCGATATCGGCCTTCAAGCCACTGATGCCTGCCATCGCAGCTTCGGCATTCGCGCGATAGGTTGCGGCGTTTTCCGGATCGGCATCCGACAAGTGATGCGCGATTTCCGGCAGCCAGATTAACGCATTGGCGGGGTCCAGCCAGACGTGTGGGTCAAGCCCGGTGTGGTCATGGCCATCGCCCGCATGGTGCGCGTCCTCGTGCGCGTCGTGGTCCTCGTGCTCTTCATGTGCCTCTGATCCATGCTCTTTTTCGTGATCGTCGTGACCGTGATCATCGTGACCGTGATCATGGTCGGCATGATCGTCATGCTCCGCCGCGTGATCAGAATGATCGTGTCCGCCCATGCGCAGAACGGTGCCGTCGATCTCCATCAGGGCGACGGATCTCAGGTCGTGGCCCAATTGGTTTGACGCCTCGGCCAGCCAGGGGGACTGTGCCGGCCCGATCCAGAACAGGATCCCGGCCGCCTGCAACGCTTGCGCCTCGGACGGGCGCATCTGGTGGCCATGCGGCGACCCGCCCGGAGGCAGCAGGAGCTGCGGCGTTCCGACCCCCTCCATCACCTGGGCGACCAGAGAATGCACCGGCGGAATGTCGGTGATCACCTCTGGTGGCGCGGCCTGGGCGATCCCGGCGGAAAGGGTCAGCAGAATGGCGGGGGGAGTGAGGCGCATTGTCTGTCCGTTTTGTTATGATATAACGTTTACTGCGTCGCTCTATATGTGATAACGTAACAAGATGTCCAGAGCCGACACGCCACCGCCGCCGCGTGAATTCCAGCCGCACGACCACGCCCATTGCATCAACGATGCCATGTCGGCGGCCGAACGACTGTGTGCCGACGCTGGCGCGCGCCTGACACCGGTTCGACGCAGGACCCTTGAAATCCTGCTGGAAGGGCACCGGCCAATGGGGGCCTATGATGTGCTGGCGCGGTTGGATGCCGAAGGCTTTGGGTCGAAGCCGCCGGTGGCCTATCGTGCGCTCGGGTTCCTGATGGATCATGGACTGGCGCATCGAATCGAACGGCTCAACGCCTTTGTCGCCTGCCCCCATCCTGACAACGGCGGCCATGCGCCGGCCTTCCTGATCTGCCGGAACTGCGAAACCGTGGCCGAGGTGCCCGGCGCGCTCGCCACCCTGCCCGAGGGCTTTCGGGTCGAACGTACGACGGTCGAGGTCGAGGGGCTATGCGCCACCTGCGCGGAGGCCGCCGCGTGACGAGACTGATCGAGGCGCAGGGGGTCTCTGCGCAATATGGGCCGACCCCGGCGCTGCGGGGCGTTGATTTTCATATCGATGGTGGAGAGATCGTGACCATCGTCGGGCCGAACGGCTCTGGCAAGTCCACCCTCATGAAGCTTCTGGTCGGGGCGCTGCCGCCGTCCGCCGGGGGGATTGCGCGCGCGCCGGGCCTGCGGCTTGGCTATGTGCCGCAGAAACTTGCCATCGATCCGACCCTGCCACTTACAGTCGACCGGTTTCTGGACCTGCCACGCCGTCGACCCGCAGCGGCCAGGGCCGCCATGCTTGACCGGGTCGGCGTTGGCGGGCTTGGCTCGCGCGCCTTGAACGATCTGTCGGGCGGTCAATATCAACGCGTCCTCCTGGCCCGCGCCCTTCTGACCGACCCGCACCTCTTGATGCTGGACGAGGCGACGCAGGGCATGGACCAGCGCGGTTCGGCAGATTTTTATGCCCTGATCGAGGAGCTTCGTCGCGAAACGGGCGCGGCTGTGCTGATGGTGAGCCATGAGCTTCATGTCGTGATGAGCGCCTCCGATCGCGTCATTTGCCTCAACGGGCATGTCTGTTGCCAAGGCACGCCCGAACTTGTCAGGTCCGCCCCGGAATACCGTGCGTTGTTCGGCACCGGGACACATGGCGCGCTTGCCCTGTACCGGCATGAACACGATCACTCCCATGACCATGACCATGACCATGACCATGACCATGACCATGACCATGACCATGACCATGACCATGACCATGACCATGACCACGTGCGTGGCGCGGACCACGATCACGCGGCGCAGTCCGATACTGCGCGGAACACGGACGCGACCCGGCCATCCCGGCACGACGCGGGCCCGGTTGTCTCGACCCTGCCAGGCTTGGTCGAACCTCTGACAGACCAGCCTTCTGACGGCGGCCTTACCCGGACCGCACACTGCCCAACCACGAAAGCACCCCATAAATGACCGGCCTGTTTGCCGACTTCATGATCCGGGCCGCGCTTGCCGGGCTTGGCGTCGCCATCACGGCCCCTTGGCTGGGCGTCTTCGTCGTCTGGCGGCGCATGGCCTATTTCGGCGACGCCACCGCACATGCCGCGATCCTGGGAGTCGCCCTGTCCCTCATGTTGCAGCTGCCCGTTTACATGGGGGTCGCCGGGGTTGCAGTCGTCATGGCGCTGTCCATCGCGGCGATGGAGAAAGGCCGCCCTGGTCTGCCTGCTGACAGCCTGCTTGGGGTTCTGGCCCATGGTGCGCTGGCCATAGGCCTGATTGCCGTCAGCTTCCTGCCAGGGGCACGCCTGAACCTTGAGGCCTATCTTTTCGGAGACATCCTCGCAGTCTCCTGGTCGGACGTCGCGGTCATCTGGGCCGGGGCCCTGGCGATCATCATCGTGATCGGGGCACGCTGGCAGTCCTTGCTGACTGCCACGGTGAATCCCGACCTTGCATGGTCGTCCGGCCTCAACCCCGACCGGGATCGTCGGATTCTCACCCTGGCGCTCGCCCTTCTGGTCGCCCTGGCGATCAAGGTTGTCGGAGCCCTGCTCATCACGGCCCTTCTGGTGATCCCCGCAGCCGCCGCGCGCCCGCTGTCGCGCACGCCCGAGCGCATGTTGGGATCGGCCATCGCGGTCGGAGCTGTCTCTGCGATCGGCGGCCTCGTCATGTCCTATGTGCTGGACAGCCCGGCAGGGCCGTCGATCGTGGCGGTGTCTGTTGCTCTCTTCGCGCTCCTCCGTCTGGTCCCGATGCGCTGACGACTCTCAAGTTACAGTTCAAACGAGAACAAAACGTGAATATAGTCACGACTCACGATGTTCAGTGAATTGTGTGCCACATCCAACTTCACCTTTCTCACCGGGGCCTCCCACCCCGAGGAATACATCCTGCGCGCCGAGGAAATCGCCCTGCAAGGCGTTGCCATTGCGGACGAAAACTCTGTCGCGGGCATCGTGCGCGCGCATCAGCAATCCCGAGAGATTGCCCGCGCCATCCGCGAACGGGACACCTGGGATGCACGTCACGGGCCCATGGGGCCGCTCAAACCCGGCCATCGTCCACCCCGACCGCAGGTTCCGCGCCTGATTCCCGCCGCCCGTCTGCGGCTTATGAATGGGGCCGAGATCACCGCGCTGCCGCAGACCAGGGTCGGTTGGGGGCGGCTGTGCAGACTGCTGTCGGTCGGTCGATTGCGGGCGCCGAAAGGATCCTGTCACCTCACGATGGACGATCTTTTCGACAACGGGATGGAGGCCGTGCATCTGCTTCTCCATCCGCCAGTCAGCCTGACCTCACCGCGCGGCGCGCGCGCGTGGCGGCAACAGGCGCAGCAGCTGACGCGCCGCTTTGCCGGGCAGATGTCGCTGGTCATGGCCCCGGCGTATGACGGGCAGGATCCTGCGCGGTTCGACGCGCAGGCTGCCGTCGCCGAAAGGCTGGGCCTGTCGACCGTGGCCAGTGCGCGGCCCATGATGCACCATGCCCGCCGCCGCAAGCTGGCAGACGTGCTGACGGCCATCCGCACCGGGCGGCCGGTCGATAAACTTGGCCGTGCCGCCCTTGCGAACGGGGAACAAAGGCTCCGGTCGGAGCAGGAGCTCCGCCAGATGCTGGGGCGGCATCAGGGCGCGGTGGACCGGACCATCGCCCTCACACATGGCCTGACCTTCAGTCTGGACGAACTTCGTTACGAATATCCTAGCGAGATCGCGGAAGGGGAAACGCCCTCTGCGCGCCTGGCGCGCCTGGCGCGGGCCGGGCTGAAATGGCGGTATCCGCATGGCGCCCCGGATCGTGTGAAAAGTACGCTTGAACATGAGCTTAGGCTGATCGCGAAGCTGAAATACGAACCTTATTTCCTGACCGTCCACGACGTTGTCGCCTTCGCGCGGTCGCGCAATATCCTGTGCCAGGGGCGCGGGTCGGCGGCGAATTCCGTGGTCTGCTATGCGCTTGGGGTCACCTCGGTCAGCCCCGAGGTCGGGACCATGGTCTTCGAGCGATTCGTCAGCGAGGCACGGGATGAACCGCCCGACATCGACGTCGACTTCGAACACGAGCGCCGCGAGGAGGTGATTCAGCATATCTATGAACGCTATGGCCGCCACCGCGCGGGGCTGTGCGCGACCGTCATCCACTACCGTGGCAAACGCGCCATCCGCGAGGTCGGGGCTGCCATGGGCCTGACGCAGGATACGATTTCCGCTTTGTCTTCACAGCTTTGGGGCTTTTTCGCCGCAGGCGGGATGGAGGCGCAGCGGATGCGGGAAATCGGTCTGGATCCGACCGATCCGCGGCTGCGGCAGACCATGGCCTTGATTCACGAAATCGAAGGGTTTCCGCGTCATCTTTCCCAGCATGTGGGCGGCTTCATCATGACCGAGGGCCGACTTGATGAACTCGTGCCCATAGAAAACGCAACGATGGAGGATCGCACCGTCATCTGCTGGGACAAGGATGACATCGACACGCTCGGGATCTTGAAGGTCGACGTGCTTGCGCTCGGGATGCTGACCTGCGTGCGCAAGGCTTTTGACCTGCTGGTCCGGCACGAGAACATGCCGCTGGACCTCGCGACCATCCCGCCCGAGGATCCGAAGGTCTATGACATGTTGTGCAAGGCCGACACGATCGGGGTCTTTCAGGTGGAAAGCCGGGCGCAGATGAACTTCCTGCCCCGGATGCGGCCGCGCTGTTTCTATGACCTCGTGATCGAGGTTGCGATCATCCGCCCCGGCCCGATCCAGGGCGACATGGTTCACCCCTATATCCGCCGCCGGAACGGGGAGGAGGAGGTTGAATTTCCCTCGGACGATCTTGGCCGGGTGCTGGGCAAGACGCTTGGGGTGCCACTGTTCCAGGAGCAGGCAATGCAGATAGCCATCATCGGCGCTGGCTTCACACCCGAGGAAGCCGACCGCCTGCGCCGGTCGCTGGCCACCTTCAAGAAGCACGGCAATGTCAGCGAATTCCGGACGCGCTTCATGCGGGGGATGAAGAAGAACGGCTATGATGAGGATTTTGCGGACAGATGCTTCTCGCAGATCGAAGGCTTCGGCAGCTACGGGTTCCCGGAAAGCCACGCCGCCAGCTTTGCCCTGCTGGTCTATGCCTCAAGCTGGATCAAGCGGCACCACCCGGCGGTCTTTGCCTGTGCGCTGCTGAATTCGCAGCCCATGGGGTTCTATGCGCCCGCCCAGATCGTGCGCGATGCCCGCGCGCACGGGGTCGAGGTGCGGCCCGTCGACATCAATGCCTCGCATTGGGACAACACGTTGGAGCGGGAGGGCGCGCATTTGGCCCTGCGGCTTGGCTTCCGGCAGATCAAGGGCGTCGGCGAGACCGAGGCCGAGTGGATCTCGGCCGCCCGGGGCAACGGCTATACCTCGGTCGCGGATGTCTGGCGTCGCGCGGGTGTGCCTCCGTCGCTGATCGAACGGCTGGCCGAAGCGGATGTCTTCGCCGCGCTCGGCATCGACCGGCGCACCGCCATCTGGGAAGCAAAGGCGCTGCGCCCCGGCGCCCCGCTGCCGCTGTTCGATGGTGACATGGACGGAGAGGGCATCACCGAACCCGCCGCCCTGCTGCCGCAGATGACACCGGGAGAGGCGGTGGTGGAGGATTTCGTCGCCATGCGCCTGTCGCTCAAGGCGCATCCCGTGGCCTTTCTGCGCGAAGGGCTGACACCGGGTCATGCGGCCTGGCGCGCGCGGTTGCGCCTGCGCGACGGGGCAGTGGCACTGCCCGGACCGTGATCCGCAGCCCTTCATGACGCAGGGCCAACACGGGAAGGTCATCAGCTCATAATCCGAAAAATGCAAAAAAACAGATGGCTATCCGCGCAGTCGCGTCAACAGCGCGACCGAGGGATGGCCATCCGGCTCCATCCCGACGCGCTTTTGATAGTCGCGGATGGCGTCGACCGTGTTGGGCCCGATCTTTCCGTCCACGCCGCCCGTCGAAAACCCGGCGCGCGTCAGCAAGGTCTGCAGCTCTTGCCGTTCGGCGCGTTTCAGGGCGCGTTCCCCGGCGGGCCAGGATCCCCGCAGCGGCCCCGCGCCCCCGATCCGATCGCCCAGGTGCCCCACGCCAAGCGCATAGGCGTCCGAGTTGTTGTACCGCTTGATCACGTCGAAGTTTTTGAAAACAAGGAAGGCCGCGCCCTTGGCACCGGCAGGTAGAAGAATGCGCGCGGGTCCGTGGTCGGGCAGGGTGCCGCCATCGGCAGGCCGCACCCCAAGCCGCGCCCATTCCGACGGGAGCTTGCGCGGTCCGGAGGCCAGCATGAAGTTGAAATTCGCGGGCAGCACGACCTCGCGCCCCCAGGGCATCCCCTTGATCCAACCCATCCGGTCCAGGTAGGCGGCGGTCGACGCCAACGCATCGGTCGGATCGTCCGACCAGATGTCCCGACGGCCATCGCCCGTGAAATCAACGGCATAAGAGGCGTAGGAGGTCGGCATGAACTGCGTGTGACCCATGGCGCCGGCCCAGCTGCCCAGCATGTTTTCCGGCGTGGTGTCGCCGTGCTGCAGGATCTTCAGCACCTCGACCAGCTGCGCCTCAAAGAAGGTCGCGCGGCGGCCGTCATAGGCCAGCGTCGCCAGCGCCGAGGGGATATGCGTCTTGCCCCGGTAGCCGCCGTAATTCGTCTCCATCCCCCAGATCGCCGCAACGACGCGCTTATCGACGCCGTACTGCGCCTCGATCGCGGTCAGGGTGCGGTTCCAGTCCCCGGCCTTGCTGCGCCCGTTGGTCACCCGGGTATCCGAAACGGCGCTGTCCAGATACTCGCCCGTCGACTTGGTGAATTCGGACTGCTTGCGGTCCAGGCGAATGACATCGGGCAGGTAGCGGACGCGGCCCATCACCCGGTCATACACCGCCGGAGAGATCCCCTGCGACAGGGCGCGGGGGCGGAAGTCATTGATCCAGCTTTGAAACCCGGCCGGTCGCGGCGTGGTGTCCACGGCGCTGGCCTGAACCACGGCGGGCCGGATCTTGGGGCGCAGGCTGCGCGCGGGCCGCGGCGTGGCAGAGGCGAGGTTCAGCCGCGCCATCGTATCCGCGGCGAGCGACGCGGCGGCGTCGGACTGCGGACGGGCCACAGTCGCCACGGCAGGGACGGGGGCCACACCGGCGGGGCGCTGCATCGGGCGCAGAGACCGGCTTACCGGTTCCGCCGCCGCAACGGAGTGGGACAACAGGATACCAAGCGACACGAGGGCCGCTGTCAGAGAGATGCGCATGGGAACCGCCGGCCTGTATTCTTTGTCATTGTTTCGGATCCTACCGCGATTGTCCCCGAATCGGAAGTAAAGCCTGTGCGCCCTGCGGACCTTCGCCACCCTGCTCAGGCCTCGGCCGCGTGGCCGGGCACGTCGGCGATCCGCGTGGCCAGAAGATCAAGAACCGCGGATTTCCGCATCGGTTTGCCGACATAGCCATCCATTCCAAGCCGCTTCACCTCTTCCTCGGCGTCCTGCATGACATGTGCGGTCACGGCGATGATCGGGGTCCGGAGCAGCCCGCCCGCCTGCTCGGCCGTCCGGATGTGCTGGGTCGCCTCGGTCCCGTCCATGCCGGGCATCGACAGGTCCATCAGGATCAGGTCAGGCTTCAGCGCCTTCCACGATGCGACGGCTTCGGCGCCGTTTTCCGCGAAATGCAGATCGACCGGTTCATTCGCCAGCATCTTGGACAGGACCAGCCGGTTGGTCGCATTGTCCTCGGCGGCAAGGATCACGGGGCGAGCCCGGGCCGGAGCGCTGTCCGGCACGGGCGGGGCGGGGCCGATCCCGACCAGCGCGCGGAACAGGTCGCGGCGCGGGGTCGGGCGTTGCAGGACGGCGGCAAGATGGCGGCGGCCCGGCTCCATCTCGGCGAAGCCACTGGTCGAGGACAGCATGATGATCGGGACCTCGTGCCCGGCCTCGCGCAGCGCCTCGGCCAGTTCCATCCCGTCCATGCCGGGCATGTTGTGGTCGGTGATTACCAGGTCGACCCGGTCATCGATCCGCTCAAGCGCCTCTTGCGCGGTGCGGCAGCTGACGGTCTCCGCCCCAAGCACGCCGATCTGCTTTTCCAGGATGGCGAGGTTGACGGCATGATCGTCGACCAGAAGCACCCGGCCCAGGTTTCGCGGAACGATCACGGGCTGATCTGCCGCGGCCATGTCCTCGGCCATTGGCAGGGTGATCTGGAACCCGAAGGACGCGCCGACGCCTTCGTCGCTGTCCAGCCAGATCCGCCCGCCCATAAGCCGGATCAACCGCTGAGAAATCGCAAGGCCCAGGCCAGAGCCTTCGAAACTGCGTTTCTTGCCATCCTCGACCTGGCTGAATTCGCTGAAGACCAGGTGCTGCTTGTCCTTGGCGATGCCGATCCCGGTGTCTTCGACGGTGACGTGCACATGCACCTCGCCGCTGTCGGTGTCGGGCAGGCCGACGACGCGGGTAATCACGTGGCCTTCGGGCGTAAACTTGACCGCATTGCCCAGAAGGTTGGTCAGCACCTGCCGCAACCGCCCCGGATCGCCCAGGTACATGGTGGGCAGGAACAGGTCGTAGTCCACGATCAGCTCAAGCCCCTTGTCGCGGGCGGCGGGCTGTAACAGCATCACAACCTCGTGGATGCAGCGTTCAAGATCAAAGGGTTCGGGGTGAAGTTCCAGCTTCTCGGCCTCGATCTTGGAATAGTCGAGCACGTCGTTGATGATGACCAGCAGCGCCTCGCCCGAATTCTTGATCGTCTCGACATACAGGCGCTGTTCATCGTTCAACGGCGTGTCCGAAAGCAGTTCGGTCATGCCGACGACCCCGTTCATCGGCGTCCGGATCTCGTGGCTCATGTTGGCGAGGAACGAACTTTTGGCGCGATTGGCGGCCTCGGCCTTGAGGCGCGCGGCCTTGAGCACCTTTTCGTAGCGCACCGTATCGGTGATGTTGAGCGCAAGGCAGACGATGCCGCCGTCGTGGCCACGTTGTTCCACCAGCTTGATCGACACGCCGTTCCATAGCCGGAAGATCATCGGCTCGGGCGTCGGTGCCTCCCATCTCTCCATCACGGCGCGGCGCCAGTCGGCAGGGTCGGCATCGCCGATATCCACCACGCCCTCTTCGGTGGCAATCTGCAGAAGCCGTACGAAGGTCACGCCCGGCTTGACCTCGTCGACCCCGTCGAAGACGTCGATCCAGGCATCGTTGGCGGCGATCATATGCCCGTCGGCGTCGAAGATCGCAAAGCCGTCCTCGATCGCCTGGATCGACTGCCACAGCCGCCGTTCGGCCACCTCGATCTTCTGGTTGGCGACCGAGAGGTCCAGCTTGACCCGTTGGTTTTCATCCTGGACGCTTTGCACCTGCGCCCGGGTTTCGACGATTTCCTCGGACAGCGCGCGGGCGTGACGGCCAAGCTTGCGGTTGGCCGCATGCAACTCTGCCTGTTTCTGTTCCAAAAGCCGTTCGGCGGCCAGGCGCGCGCGCCGTTCCTCCGCAAGCTTGGTGGCCAGGGTCATGCTCCGTCTTCTCCGTCGACCATGCCGCACTTTCCCGGGTCTTGGTGAAAAATCCGTTTAGAAAGCCGCCCTGTCCGACCGAATCCTTGTAACCCCCGAAACCCCCGTGCGACCCTCGGGACAGATCGGCCTGCCCCTGCAGTCCCGTCCGAGGAGATTTCCATGATCCGTTTCAGCACCGTTCTTGCCACCCTTTTTGCCCTTGCCGCACCGATGGCGCAGGCCCAATCCGGACAGGCCCAATCCGGACAGGCCCAGACGACGCCCATGCCGGACACGCGGATCATCGTGACGCAGGATCGCGATTTCGTCGGACCCGACCTGCGGCAGTTGTTCGACACCACGTTCGAGGCCTGCCGGACGGCCTGCGAAAGCGATGGCGCCTGCCTGGCCTTCACCTTCAATTCCCGCTCGAATTCCTGTTTTCCCAAGTCCAACGTGACCGACACGACCGCCTATGACGGCGCGCAGTCGGCCATGATGCTGCGCATCGGGGACGCCGCGCGGACGCTGGCGGCGACCCGCGCGGCTGAGGTCGGGTTTCTGGGCGACGCCACCCTTTCGGGGGCGCGGGATCTGGCAAAGGACATCGGCTGGATCCACCCCGGCGGGCAGTTCCGGCTGGACCAGATGACCGCGACCGCGCGCGATCGCCGGGCCGAGGGCAACATGCTTGACGCGATGCGCTGGACGGGCGGTGCCGTCGCGGCCTCGGATGCGTCCGATCTCTGGGCCGACTACGCGCGGCTTCTGGTGATCGTGGCCCCGGACGATAGCCGCAATCGGCACACCTACACCCGCCGCGCGCTTTATGCCGCGACCAACGCCTACCTGCG
Source organism: Pseudooceanicola onchidii (assembly GCF_004959925.1). Lineage (GTDB taxonomy): Bacteria > Pseudomonadota > Alphaproteobacteria > Rhodobacterales > Rhodobacteraceae > Pseudooceanicola > Pseudooceanicola onchidii. Next base: position 204,506 of record NZ_SPUW01000001.1, read on the forward strand.
CGCCGCGACCGACGCCGCGCGGGTCAATGCCCTGACCGCCATGGCCGAGGCGCTTGATCTGAACGACCGGGGCCGCGACATGATCCCGGCGCTGCGGCTGGCCGATCGCCTGCAACCGCGCGAAGACATCACCGCGCAGTTGGAAGACGCCATCGCGAAATACGGCTTCCGCATCCGCGAACACGAGGTCGACAGTGATCTTGCCGATCCCCGTATCTGCGCCGAATTCAATGAAGATCTGGTGAAGGCCGGGATCGATTACGCCGATTACGTCAAGCTGCCCGACCGCAGCCTGGCGGTCGAGGCATCAGGCAATCGTCTGTGCGTGACCGGGCTGACCCACGGCGAAAGCTACACCGTGACCTTCCGCGAAGGCCTTCCGTCGGCAAGCGGCGAGGCCCTGGCCAAGGACACGGAAATCCGCGCCTATGTCCGCGACCGGTCGCCCATGGTGACCTTCCCCGGTCGGGCCTACGTGCTGCCTGCGGCCGGTGATGCGGCCCTGCCGATCGAGACGGTCAACCTGTCTGCGCTGGACCTGACGCTGTACCGCGTGACCGACCGCAACCTGCTGCGGTCGATCCAGGAGGGCTATTTCGGCAACCGCATCTACACCTGGGATCGCGGCAATTTCGCGGACACCCTGGCCGAGGAGGTCTGGACCGGGACCGCCGAGACGGGCGAAGAGCTGAACCGCACCATGACCACCCGTCTGCCGCTTGGCGACGTGCTGGCTGGGATGGAGCCCGGGGCCTATGCGCTCAACGCCGCGATCCCCGGTCACGAGGAGGCAGACCCCGCGACCCAGTGGTTCATCCTGACCGACATCGGCATGACGACCATGCAGGGCGGCGATGGTCTGCACGTGTTCCTGCGCGGGCTGGGCGATGCGCGGCCCAAGGATGGGGTCGAGGTCGCCCTACTGAACAAGGCCAACCGCGTTCTGGGCACGGCCAGGTCCGATGCCATGGGCTATGTCCGTTTCGACGCCGGTCTGACCCGGGGCACCGGCGGTGCCGCCCCCGCCATGGTCACGGCCCGCGCAGGCGACGACCTGGCCTTCCTGTCGCTGACCGATCCGGCGTTCGATCTGTCCGACCGGGGCGTAGCGGGGCGCGAACCTTCGCCGCCGATCGACGTTTTCCTTGCAACCGACCGGGGCGCCTATCGCGCCGGAGAGGTCATTCACCTGACCGCGCTGGCCCGTGACGGTCAGGCCAAGGCAATCGACGGTCTGCCGGTGACGGCAATCCTGACCCGGCCCGACGGGGTGGAATACGCCCGCATGACCTCGACCCGCGACGCGGCGGGGGGGCATGTCTTTGCCATGCCGCTTGGCCAGACGGTGCCCCGCGGCAGCTGGCGGGTCGACATCAAGGCCGATCTCGACGCGCCCGCCCTGGCGACAACCAAGGTGCTGGTCGAAGACTTCCTGCCCGAACGCATCGACGTGGCGCTGGATCTGCCCGAAGCTCCGCTGGCGGCGGGTAACCTGCCGGACCTGGCGGTTCAGGCCGACTACCTGTTCGGGGCGCCGGGTGCCGATCTGGATGTCGAAGGGGATGTCCGCCTGACCACCGCGCGGCGGATCGACAGCTTCCCTGGCTATCTTTTCGGTCGTCACGACGCAGCGCGATTTGCCCGAACGACCTTTGTCTCCGGCACCACCGATGCGACCGGGGCGGCCCAGCTTGCCCTGACGCCCGAGTTTCCCGACAGCCCGATCGGCGCGCCCTTCGACCTGACCGCGACGATCCGCGTCAAGGAAGGCTCGGGCCGGCCTGTCGAACGGCAGATCACCCGCACGGTGGGCCCAGACGGTCCGGCCATCGGCATCCGCCCCCTGTTTGGCGGAGACCTCGCCGAAGGGGACACCGCGCGCTTTTCGCTGATCGCCCTCGACGCCGCCCTGTCGCCGCAGCCGATGCAGGTGCGCTGGACGGTCAACCGTGTCACCACCCGGTATCAGTGGTATCGCCAGTACGGCAGCTGGAACTGGGAACCCTACACCACCCGGTCCGAGGTTGCCTCGGGCACCGCCACCCTCGGGGCCGACCCGGTCGAGGTCGCGGCGCCGACCGACTGGGGCCAGTATGAAATCGTCGTCGAACGCACCGACGGCAGCTACGTCGCCTCAAGCACCGATTTCACCGCAGGCTGGTTCGCCCCCGCCGACGCGACCACGACGCCCGACATGTTGGAGCTGTCGCTCGATGCCGCCGAATACCGCGCCGGGGACACCGCCCGCCTGCGCATCGTCCCCCGCCATGCCGGCACCGCGCTGATCACCGTCGTGTCGAACCGTCTGATCGACATGAAGGCGGTCGAGGTTGCAGAGGGCGAGACCGTGATCGACCTGCCCGTCACTGACGACTGGGGCACCGGTGCTTATGTCACCGCCTCGGTCATGCGGCCGATGGATGCGGCGGCGGGGCAGATGCCCGCGCGGTCCCTGGGCCTGAGCCATGCCAGCGTCAGCCCCGGCGACAAGGCGCTGGATGTCCGGATCGAGACGCCCGAGGCCTCTGACCCGCGCGGACCGCTCAAGGCCACCGTGCAGGTCGATGGCATCACCGGAGGCGAGCAGGCCTACGTGACCGTGGCCGCTGTCGATCTGGGCATCCTCAACCTGACCGGGTTCGAGACGCCCGATCCGCAGGGGCACTACTTTGGCCAACAGCGGCTTGGGATGGATATCCGCGATCTTTACGGGCGGCTGATCGACAGCACGCAGGGCGCGCTTGGCCGGGTGCGGTCGGGCGGCGATGCGGCGGGCAGCGCGGGGTTGCAATCGCCCCCGCCGACCGAAAAGCTTGTCGCCTATTTCACCGGGCCGCTTCAGGTCGCCGCCGATGGCACCGCGCAGGTCAGCTTCGACATGCCCGAATTCAATGGCACCGTGCGCCTGATGGCCATCGCCTGGACTGACACAGGCGTCGGCGCGGCCGAGGCCGACGTGCTGGTCCGCGACCCCGTCGTCGTGACCGCATCGCTGCCGCGCTTCCTGCAGCCCGGGGATCAGTCGTCGCTGCTGCTTGAAATCGTGCATGCGACAGGTCCGACCGGCCGCATGGGGCTGGACGTGGTGGCCGATGGCGTGACCCTGACCGGTGCCGTGCCCTCGGGCATCGATCTGGCCGACAAGGCGACGGAAACTCTTCGCATTCCCTTCACCGCGACCGAGGTTGGCGATCATACGATCACGGTCGCCCTGACGACACCGGCCGGGCGGCAGCTGACCAAACGGCTGACCATGCCCGTGCGCGTCAATGACCCCGAAGTCGCGACGACGCAGCGGTTTACCCTCGCCGCAGGCGATACCTTCACCCTGGATCGCAACGTTTTTGCAAACCTCGTGGCCGGCACCGGAGAGGCCATCGTCTCGGCCGGGCCGCTGGCCCGCATCGACGCGCCCGAGCTTCTGGCGACGCTCAACAGCTATCCCTACGGCTGCACGGAACAGGTCACCTCAAAGGCGATGCCGCTGCTGTACCTGTCGTCGGTGGCCGAGGCCATGGGACTGGCGATGCCCGGACAGGTCGAAGACCGGATCGAACAGGCGGTCGACCGCATCCTGACGCGGCAGGCGACCAACGGGGCCTTCGGGCTCTGGCGGGCCCAGTCCGGGGATTTCTGGCTGGACGCCTATGTCACCGACTTCCTGTCGCGCGCCAAGGCCGAAGGGCACGACGTCAATCCGCTTGCCTTCCGCATGGCCGTCGACAACCTGCGCAACCGGGTGAACTATGCCCCCGATTTCGACGCCTCGACCAATGGCGGAGGAGAGGACCTGGCCTATGCCCTGATGGTGCTGTCCCGCGAAGGCGCGGCAAACATGGGCGATCTGCGCTACTATGCCGATGTGAAGGGCGATGACTTTGCCACCCCGCTGGCGGCGGCGCAGCTGGGCGCGGCGCTGGCGATGTACGGCGACCAGACCCGGGCCGATGCGATGTTTGCCATCGCCGGAAAGGCCCTGACCCGCCAGCACGAAACGCCCGAGGCGCGGACCTTCCGCACCGACTATGGCACCGACTTGCGCGACACCGCGGCCGTCCTGTCTCTGGCGGTCGAGGCTGGGTCGACCGCGATCGACCGGCAGGCGCTGATCGCCCGGGTGGTCAGCCGTGACGGCCCGATGTCGACGCAGGAAAGCGCCTGGACCCTGCTGGCCGCCAAGGCGCTGATCGACGATCCGGTCGCCGCCAACCTGTCGCTTGACGGTGCGCCCGTGTCGGGCCCCTTCGTGCGGCGGACCGAAGCGCAGGCCTTCACCCCCATGGCGATCCGCAACGAGGGGACAGAGGCCACCGACATCACCCTGACGACCCTCGGCGTGCCCGCCACGCCGGTCGAGGCCGGGGGATACGGCTATGCCATCACCCGGGAATACTACACCACCGACGGTGACCCGGTGGATCCGGCGCAGGTGGCGCAGGGCACCCGTCTGGTCACGGTGCTGACCGTCCAGCCGTTCGAAAAGACCGGCGCGCGGCTGATGGTGGACGATCCGCTGCCCGCCGGGTTCGAGATCGACAACCCCAACCTGATCCGCGCCGGCGACATCCGCGCGCTGGACTGGCTGAACCCGGTCGAGGGCGAGCACAGCGAATTCCGGTCGGACCGGTTCCTGACGGCGATCGACTGGCGGTCGGACAAGCCCTTCCAGCTGGCCTATATCGTCCGCGCGATCACCCCGGGCAGCTATCACCACCCCGCCGCCACGGTCGAAGACATGTACCGCCCGCGCTACCGGGCGCGGACCGATGCGGGTCGGGTGACGATCGCCGAATGACTCGCGCGCTGCTGATCCTGGCTCTGGCCCTCTGGGCCGGGGCGCTGGCCCGGGACCGGGTGGATCTGTGGATTGACCGCACCGATCTGCCGCCGCTCCTGCTTGAGACTTCGGCCGAGGTGCGGGACCGCAACGGCGACCTGTTGCGGGTCTACACGGTGGCGGACGGGCGCTGGCGGCTGCGGGTGTCCGGTGTCGCGACCGGCTGTGACGCGGCGCATCCGGCCACGACGCATTCCGACGCCCCGCGCGACGGTGACCGCGCATCCCGCCCGACTGCGGCAACTCGGGCTGGTCCATGCCCTGTGCACGACAAACCGGGCTCCGGGCACACGGGGTCGGCTATCGACCCCCTCTACCTCCGGATGCTCTTCGCTTACGAAGACCAGCGGTTCCTGACGCATTCGGGTGTCGACCTGCGGGCCATGGCGCGTGCGGCCTGGACATCGCTTCGCGCGGGCCGCATCACCTCTGGCGGCTCGACGCTGACCATGCAGACCGCCCGCCTGCTGGAAGCTTCAGGCACGGGCGCGTGGCGGGGCAAGCTGCGGCAGATCAGGGTCGCGCTGGCGCTGGAGCGTCAGCTGGACAAGGCGCAGATCCTCGATCTCTATCTTCACCTCGCGCCCATGGGCGGCAACCTTGAAGGCCTGCGTGCCGCGACCCTGTCGTATTTCGGCAAGGAGCCGCGCCGCCTGACCCCGGCCGAGGCCGCGCTGCTGGTTGCCCTGCCGCAGTCGCCCGAAGCCCGACGCCCCGACCGGCACCCGATCGAGGCACGCGCCGCCCGGGATCGCGTGCTGATCCGGATGATCCGCCAGGGCGTGCTGACAGAGGCCGAGGCCCGGGTGGCAGCCACCGATACTGCGCCACGTACCCGCCGGGCCTTCCCGGCGCTCGCGCCGCATCTGACCGACCGTGCCCTGCACGCGGCGCCGGATGCCCCGACCCAGACCCTGACGCTGGACGCCACCCTGCAGGCGCAGCTTGAGGATCTGGCGCGGCGCACCCTGCGCGGCCGGTCCGACCGCATTTCCGTCGCCATCGTTGCCGCGGATCACCGAAGCGGAGAGATCCTGGCCTCGGTCGGGTCCGGCGGCATGACGGACCGGGGGCAGGGGTTCGTCGACATGACGCAGGCCCTGCGGTCACCCGGATCGACGCTGAAGCCGCTGATCTACGGGCTCGCGTTCGACCAGGGCCTGGCCCACCCCGAAACGCTGATCGCCGACCGGCCGATGGACTTCGACGGCTACGCACCGCAGAATTTCGACGGCCATTTCCGAGGTGAAGTCCGCGTGGCCGATGCCCTGCGCCTGTCGCTGAACCTGCCGGCCGTGCAATTGACCGAGGCGATCGGCCCGCAGAACCTGATGGCCGCCCTGCGCCGCGCGGGCACGCAGCCCGATCTGACCGGCACGCCCGGCCTTGCCGTCGCCCTTGGCGGGCTGGGCATGACGTTGACGGATCTGACCCAGCTGTACGCAAGCCTGGCCAATGGGGGGATGACCCGTCCCCTGCACTGGCGGGCGCAGGAGCACCTGGACCAGCCGCGCCTGATGTCGCGCGCCTCGGCCTGGCAGGTCGGGCACATCCTTGCCGGTCTGGCCCCGCCACCCGGTGCGCCGGCCAACCGGCTCGCCTACAAGACCGGCACCAGCTATGGCCACCGCGACGCCTGGGCGATCGGGTTCGACGGGGCGCATGTGATCGGCGTGTGGATGGGCCGGCCCGACGGCACGCCCGTGCCCGGCGCCTTCGGCGGCGACCTGGCCGCCCCCGTCCTGTTCGAGGCCTTCGGCCGCCTGAAACCCACGCTCGACGCCCCGCCGCCACCGCCGCCCGAAACCCTTCTGGTCGGCGCGGCTCTGCTGCCCGAGCCGCTGAAACGCTTCCGGTCGCGCACGGGCCTGGACGACACGGATCGCCCGCAGGTCGCCTTCCCGCCGGACGGCGCGGTGCTGGCCGTCGGCGCGGCCCTGCCTGCCAAGGTGCGCGATGGCGTGGCCCCCTTCACCTGGCTGGCCAATGGTCATCCGGTCCGCACCGCCGAACGCGGGCGCGAAGTACTGCTGGACGGGCTGGGGCGCGGCTTTACCGAACTGTCGGTGATCGATGGGGCCGGGCGGTCCGCCCGGGTCGAGGTGGTGCTGGAGTAGGGGCGCCACGCTGGCCCGACGGCTCGGCAAGGTCCACGGGTGACCTGTCGGGCAGGCACCAACGACAACGGGCGCCCCGAGGGACGCCCGCCATGATCAGCCCTGTGGCCCGATCAGATCCGTTCGATGGCCAGCGCGATGCCCTGACCGCCGCCGATGCACATGGTGATCAGCGCCTTGGAGCCGCCGATACGCTCAAGCTCATACAGCGCCTTCACCGTCACGATGGCACCGGTCGCCCCGACCGGATGGCCCAGTGCGATGGCGCCGCCGTTCGGGTTCACCTTGGCCGCATCGAGACCCAGGCCCGCGTTCACAGCCAGTGCCTGCGCCGCGAAGGCCTCGTTCGATTCGATGACGTCGAAATCCTCGACCGACAGTCCGGTCCGCTTCAGCAGCATCTCGACCGCCGGGATCGGACCGATGCCCATGACCTCGGGGCGCACGCCGGCGTGGGCATAGCCCAGTACGCGCGCACGCGGTTTCAGCCCGGCCTTTTCCGCTGCCGAGGCCCGCGCCAGCACCAGCGCCGCCGCGCCGTCGTTGATGCCCGACGCATTGCCGGCGGTGACCGAACCGTCCTTCTTGAACGCCGGGCGCAGACCCGCCAGGCCTTCCAGCGTGGTGTTCGCCTTCACGTGCTCGTCGGTGTCGAAGGCGACCTCCTGACGCTTCACCTTGACCGTGACCGGTACGATCTGGTCCTTGAAGTATCCGGCCTCGATCGCCGCGGCTGCCCGTTTTTGGCTCTCCAGCGCGAAGGCATCCTGCGCCTCGCGGCTGACATCATGTTCGTCCGACACGTTTTCCGCCGTCACGCCCATGTGGCCGGTGCCGAAGGGGCAGTTCAGCGCGCCCAGCATCATGTCCAGCGTGCGGACATCGCCCATCTTGGCGCCCCATCTCTGGTCCGGCACGATGAAGGGCGAGCGGGACATGCATTCCGCGCCGCCCGCCAGGCCGAAGTCCGCATCGCCCAGCATCAGCGACTGGACCACCGACACGATGGCCTGCGCGCCGGACCCGCACAGGCGGTTCACGTTCATCGCCGGCGTCGTCTCGGGCACACCCGCCTGCATCGAGGCGACGCGGCTCAGGTACATGTCCTTCGGTTCGGTGTTGATCACGTTGCCATAGACCACATGGCCGATCTGGCCACCTTCAACGCCCGCACGGTCCAGCGCGGCCTTGGCGACCGTGGTGCCCAGTTCGATCGGCGGGATGGCCGCAAGGCTGCCACCAAAGGTGCCGATGGCGGTGCGCGCACCACTGAGAATGACGATATCTTCCATGAAAAACCTCCCGTTCGGGCGCCGGGCAGCATCCCCGGGCGCAGTTGCGCCGAGTTTTGCCCTGAACCACTGGCATATGCAACGCGGGCGGCAGTGCCTTCGCAATATAATTGCGCCCTGAAACGCCAGGTTATGGGGTCAGCCCGGAAAGGTGCCCCAATCCCCCGGTGGCATGGGGCGGCGACCCTGATCCGTAAGCTCGAACACCTCGCGGCCATCAAAGCCCGCAACCCGCAGCGCGCGGCCATGGCCCGCCCCGCCGTCCAGGTTGACGCGATTGCCCCTGTGTTCGGCGCTGTCCACGGCCGTGTGGCCATGCACCACCAGCCAGTCGAAGGGGTCGCGGTGCAAAAGGAAATCGTCGCGGATCCAGATCAGGTCGCGCGTCACCTGATCGGACAGTGCGACGCCCGGTCGGATGCCGGCGTGCACGAACAGCAGCCCATCCTGATCGTGATAGAGCGGCAGGTCCCGCAGGAACGCCCGGTGCGCCTGCGGTACGGCCTCGCGCGCCTCGGCCCAAAGCTCGGACACGGCGCGCGCGGGCGACGCATCGACGCCATAGCTGGCCAGCGTGGCCAGCCCGCCCAGCCGACGATCGGTCCAGGGCAGGCCGCTTTTCACCTCGTCGAAGTCAACGGTGCCCTCGGTCAGAAAGTCGTGGAACATCCGATCGTGATTGCCGGTCAGGCAGGTCCAGCGCCGCCCGTCGCGCTGCCCCGCGATCAGCCGGTCCAGCACGCCGCAACTGTCCGGCCCGCGATCGACGTAGTCGCCCAGAAAGACCACCTGCGCGTCGGCGCCGCCGTCGGCCTCGATCCGGTCGATCACGGCATCCAGCTGCGCGCGATGCCCGTGAATGTCGCCAACCGCATAAATCGTCATGGAAATCTCCTTCCCGCCGTTGATGGGCCGCGACCGCGCCGCTGTCCAGTGGCCCGGGCCGTCAGGTGTCGAGCGGGGCCATGATCCCGGCGATCTGTTCTCGCAGCCAGCGGTGCGGAGGCGAATTGGTCGAACGCTTGTGCCAGACGATACAGATCTGCGCCTTGGGCACGGGCATCGGCGGCGCGTGACAGGTCAGCCCGACGCGATCCTTGACGTGGCGGGCCAACTGCGTCGGCAGGAGCGCGATGAGGTCACTACCGGCGACGGCCCGGTACACGCCGGAAAAGACGGGCAGGGTCATTGCGACATGGCGCTTGCGGCCAAGCTTGGCCAGGGCCGCGTCCCCCATGGCCGACAGGTTCCCCTCGGGAGAGAACAGGACGTGGGGCAGGTCGCAGAACAGGTCGATCGGCATGGGATCGCCATCTTCGATGCCGGCCGCGGCAAGGGCCGGGTGTCCCTTGCGGGCGATGGCGATGAACGCCGACCGGAAAATGATCCGGTGATCGACCCAGTCGGGGAAGTCCATGCCGGGGATAAGCGCCATGTCGACCATGTACCGTTCGATCGTGTCGACGTAATTGTCCGGCACCAGGTCAACCAGTTGCACCCGCACCCCAGGCGCCACCCGGTCCAGATGGTCGGCAAGTTTGGGCATCAGCATTTCGGCGAAGAAGTCGCTGCCGGAAATCTTGAAGGTCAGTTCGGCCGCGCCGGGATCGAAGTCATGCGGGCCGTCGAGGATCGTGTTGATGCCGTCCAGGATGTCCCTGAGCGGCAGTTCTAGGCTGCGGGCGAAATCGGTCGGGACGATCCCCCGTCCGGCCCGCACGAACAGCGGATCGTTCAGGGCGTGACGCAGACGGGATAGCGCGGCGGACACGGCCGGTTGCGACAGGCCCACACGCTGGCCGGCCCGCACGGTGGACCCTTCGCGCAGCAGCGCATCGAGGACTTTCAGCAGGTTGAGGTCGAAGCCGGATAAATTCTTCACGCAAATTCTTCCCATACGATCAATCGATTTAACCAATGCCCGACGTCGTGCCACCATGCCGGACGTAACGATCTCACAGTTTAACGTTTTGATACGGTTATCATTTTTTACCACTCGAGGAGGGTGCCGCGATGTTTGATCTAGACCCGGCCGCCGTTGATTGGGGCCGAACACACTATCACACGATCTTGTCCGCCCGGGATACGGGCGGTGCCATGAGCATTGTCGACAGTATCTCTCCGGTCAATTCCGGGCCGCCGCGCCATGTGCACGACGCCGAAGACGAGGCCTTCGTCATCCTCACCGGAACATGCGAATTCTGGTTGGACGGTGACCAGTTCACGCGCAGCGCGGGCGAGACCGTTTTCATCCCGCGCGGCACGGAACACACCTTCCGGATCATCGGTGATGTCCCGTGCCGACATCTGGTGATCCTGACGCCCGGCGGGTTCGAAGCCTTCTTCTACGAAATGGCCCGTCAGAACTGCCGCATTCCCGATGACATGGATGCGGTCGTCCAAGCGGCCGCGCAGGTGAAGATGCGCTTTACCGGCCCGCCGCTGGCAGGATGAAGGAGACACGCAGATGAAGGGACTTCCCCTGATCCTCTGGATCGCCGCAATCATTTCAGCCCTGATCGGCATGGCCTGGGGCATCCAGATGTCGGCCAGCGGCGACCACAGCCTGTCGCCCGCACATGCCCACCTGAACCTGCTGGGTTGGGTCAGCCTGGCGCTTTTCGGGGCCTACTATCACCTCGTGCCGACGGCAGCCCAGGGCATCCTGGCCAAGGTGCAGGCCGGTGTCGCGGTGCTGGGCGTGATCACCATCGTGCCGGGTATCGTTCAGGCGGTCACCGGCGCGGGCGAAGGACTTGCCAAGATCGGTTCGGTCCTGACGATCTTGTCGATGCTGCTGTTTCTGGTGGTGGTCCTCACCAGTAGGTCACGGGCCGCCGCCTGATCCAACGCACCTTGGCGATACGGAAAACGCCGCCCGGACGGTCCGGGCGGCGTTAAATCTTTCGATCGGTAGGATCCGATCAGGCGATGTCAAACACCAGCGGCTTGATCTGGCGGAAAAGGCCGGTGCCCTCCAGTTCCTTCAGGATCGCGGGCGCGGGGGCCTCATCGAGGTAGAGAAGCGCGATCGCCTCGCCCCCGGCATTGGCACGGCCCAGGGTAAAGTTCGCGATGTTCGCGCCGCCCTTGCCAAGCGTGGAACCGAGCGTGCCGATGATGCCCGGCACGTCCTCGTTGGTGGTGTAAAGCATGTGCGGCCCGACCTCGGCGTCGACGTTGATGCCCTTGATCTGGATGAACCGCGGCTTGCCGTCGCTGAACACGGTGCCCGCCACCGACCGCTCGCGCTTGTCGGTCACCACGGTCACCTTGATGTAGCCTTCGAAGGCGCCCGACTTGTCTTGGTTGGTGGTCGAGATCTGGATGCCACGTTCCTTCGCCACGACCGGCGCGGACACGAGGTTCACGTCGGGGTTGGCCCGCTTCATGATCCCGGCGATCACCGAACAGTTCAGCGCGGCCAGGTTCATGTCGGCGACGACACCGTCATAGAGGATGTTGATCGCCTTGATCGGCTCGTCCGTCATCTGGCCGATGAAGGCGCCCAGGTGGCCGGCCAGCTTGACCCAGGGGCCCATGACCTTGGCTTCCTCGGCGGTCATCGAGGGCATGTTCAGCGCGTTTTCCACTGCGCCGTCGATCAGGTAGTTCGACATCTGCTCGGCCACCTGAAGGGCGACGTTTTCCTGCGCTTCGGTGGTCGAGGCGCCCAGGTGCGGGGTGCAGACGACGTTCGGCAGGTTGAACAGGACGTTCTCTTTCGCCGGTTCTTCGCTGAAGACGTCGAAGGCCGCGCCGGCGACATGGCCGGATTGCAGCATTTCTGCCAACGCCGCTTCGTCCACCAGGCCGCCACGGGCACAGTTGATGATCCGCACGCCTTTCTTGGTCTTGGCCAGGTTTTCCTTCGACAGGATGTTCCGGGTCGCGTCGGTCAGCGGCACGTGCAGGGTGATGAAATCGGCGCGCGCCAGCAGGTCGTCCAGTTCGACCTTCTCGACACCCATCTTGGCGGCCTTTTCCTCGCTCAGGTACGGGTCGTAGGCCACGACCTTCATCTTCAGGCCACGGGCGCGGTCACAGACGATGCCGCCGATGTTGCCGGCGCCGATGACGCCCAGGGTCTTGCCGGTCAGCTCGACACCCATGAACTTCGACTTCTCCCACTTGCCCGCATGGGTCGAGGCCGAGGCCTCGGGGATCTGGCGCGCCACAGCGAACATCAGCGCAATGGCGTGTTCGGCGGTGGTGATCATGTTGCCGAAGGGGGTGTTCATGACGATCACGCCCTTCTTCGACGCGGCGTCCTTGTCGACGTTGTCGGTGCCGATGCCGGCGCGGCCGACGACCTTCAGGCGGTCGGCCTTTTCCAGCAGGGACGGGGTGACCTTGGTGTTGGACCGGATGGCAAGGCCATCGTAGTTGCCGATGATCTCGGCCAGCTTGTCCTTGTCCTTGCCGAGGTCCGGCATGAAGTCGACGTCGATGCCGCGATCGCGGAAGATCTGGACGGCGGTTTCGCTAAGCTTGTCGGATACGAGTACTTTGGGGGCCATTGTGGCGCTCCTTGAATGGGTCGTCGGGGGAAGGCGGGGTGAACCCCGCCCTACGCGATGTGTCAGGGGCAGGGCGGGATGTATCCCGCCGTGGCCTCAGGCAGCCTGGGTCTGTGCTTCGATCTCGGCTTCAAAGGCCCATGCCAGCCAGGGCATCAGCGCCTCGATATCCGAGGTCTCGACCGTGGCGCCGCACCAGATCCGCAGACCGGCGGGGGCATCCCGATAGGCACCGATGTCCAGCGCGACACCTTCCTTCTCCAGCCGCTTGGCCACGGCCTTGGCAAAGGTGGCACCATCCTGGATCCGGTCGTCCGTGAACTTCAGGCAGACCGAGGTGTTCGACCGCGTCGCCGGATCCACGGCAAGGTTCGCGATCCAGTCGTTCGCCTCGCAGAAATCCCAGATGACCTTGGCGTTGGCATTGGCGCGGTCCTGCAGGCCCTTCAGCCCGCCAACCGCCCGCGCCCAATCCAGCGCGACGAGGTAATCCTCGACCGCCAGCATCGAGGGCGTGTTGATCGTTTCACCCTTGAAGATGCCCTCGATCAGCTTGCCGCCCTTGGTCATGCGGAAGATCTTGGGCATCGGCCAGGCGGGGGTGTAGGTCTCAAGCCGTTCGACCGCGCGGGGCGACAGGATAATCATCCCATGCGCCGCTTCGCCGCCCATCACCTTCTGCCAGGAGAAGGTCGTGACATCGAGCTTGTCCCACGGCAGGTCCTGCGCAAACGCGGCCGAGGTCGCGTCGCAGATGGTCAGGCCTTCGCGGTCCGCCGGGATCGCATCGCCGTTCGGCACGCGCACGCCAGAGGTGGTGCCGTTCCAGGTGAAGACGACGTCGGTGTTGAAGTCGATGGTGGTCAGATCGACGATCTCGCCATAGCCCGCCTCGCGGACCTCGGCGTCGATCTTCAGCTGCTTGACCACGTCCGAAACCCAGCCCGAGCCAAAGCTTTCCCAGGCGACCATCGTCGCCTTGCGGGCGCCCAGCAGGGACCACATCGCCATTTCGACCGCGCCGGTGTCGGACGCGGGCACGATGCCGATCTTGTAGTCCGCAGGCACGCCGAGGATGTCGCGCGTCTCTTCGATCGCGGCCTTCAGCTTGTCCTTGCCGACGGCAGCGCGGTGCGACCGGCCAAGCGCGGCATCGGACAGCTTCGACAATTCGAATGTGGGGATCTTGGCACAGGGGCCAGAGGAGAATCGCGGGTTTGCCGGCCGCGATGCCGGTGCGTTGTTCGCCATAGGTAGTAACCTTCCAGTCATACGCCCTTCGTTGGGGAAGGGTGTCCCGCTGACCGCTATACGGCTGATTCTCGGAACGCGCAATGACATTGATGCCGCATTCATGCGGGCTTTGGTCGCATTCGGTCGCTCTGGTCGCGAACAGACCTGAGGCAGCGCAAAAAGGCGGCCGTGCGAAATTTTGCAGCCCCGCCCTGTCGGGCCCGGGGTGGCCCGATGGGAAAACTTCACGGCGTTTCCATTTGCAGGGGCGGGAACACTCGTTACTCTGGCATGAAAAGGAAGGACTGGAATGCAACTCTCTGATTCCCGCGACATCTCTGCCGACCGTGACACCGTGTTCGCCGCGCTGCTTTCGCCCGAGGTTCTGCAGCAGTGCGTCCCCGGCTGTCAGGAGCTGACCGGCACCCCCGAAGACGGCTTCGAGGCGACCGTCGTGCAGAAGGTCGGCCCGGTGAAGGCGACCTTCAAGGGTCAGGTGACCCTGTCGAACATGAACGCCCCCGAAAGCCTGACCCTGTCGGGCGAAGGCAAGGGCGGTGCGGCCGGGTTTGCCAAGGGCGGCGCGGACGTGCGGCTTGAGCAGATCGACGGCGGCACCCGCCTGCATTATGAGGTCGAGGCCAAGGTGGGCGGCAAGCTGGCCCAGCTGGGCAGCCGCATCATCGACGGTTTTGCCAAGAAGATGGCCGACCAGTTCTTTGAAAATTTCGCCAATGCCGTCGAAGGCCCCAAGGCCGAAGACGACGCGGACGAGGGGCCGGAAGACCAGCCGAAACAGGGCTGGTTCAAACGTCTGACCAGCTGACCCCTTACGCCAGCAACCCAAAGCAAGCACCGGGAGGAACTCATGAAAATCTCAATGACGGTCAACGGCAAGACCATGTCCGGAGAGGCCGAGGGGCGCACGCTCCTGTCGACTTTCCTGCGCGAGGAACTTGGCCTGACCGGCACCCACATCGGCTGTGACACCAGCCAATGCGGCGCCTGCACTGTCCACGTCGACGGCAAGCAGGTCAAATCCTGCACCATGTTCGCCGCCGAAGCCGACGGGGCCGAGGTCGCGACGATCGAAGGGCAGGCCAACGCGGATGGAACGCTCAACAAGGTGCAGCAGGCGTTTCAGGATCACCACGGGCTTCAGTGCGGGTTCTGCACCCCCGGCATGGTGATGGCCGCGGTGTCGCTGCTGGAAACGAACGCCAAGCCGAGCGAGGCCGAGATCCGCGAACACCTGCAGGGCAACATCTGCCGCTGCACCGGGTACCACAACATCGTGAAGGCCATCATGGCCGCTTCGGGCCAGGAGGTCCCGGCAGTGGCCGCCGAGTAACGCGGCCACCGGTCAAGAGTACGATCCCGGCGCAGAGGTGCGCCGCGTGACTTTTCAGCGGTGTCGGAGGAGGGCACCGCACCCAAGGGAGGAAAACCATGCCCAAGGACGGCATCGGCGCCAGCACAAAGCGGCGCGAAGACATTCGTTTCCTGACCGGTACGGGCCGGTACACGGATGACATCAACCTGGCCAAACAGCTGCACGTGCATTTCCTGCGTGCCGACGTGGCCCACGCCACCATCAACGGCATCGACACCTCGGCGGCAGACAGCATGCCCGGTGTCGCCCGCATCTTCACCGCCAAGGATTTCGACGGTGTCGGTGGTCTGCCCTGCGGCTGGCAGGTGACCGACAAGCATGGCCAGCCCATGCAGGAACCCAAGCACCCGATCCTGGCCGAAGGCAAGATCCGGCATGTCGGGGAAATCGTCGCCGCCGTCGTGGCGGATACGGTCGAACAGGCGCGCGATGCGGCCGAGGCGATCGAACTGGATCTGACCGAACTGCCTGCCGTCATCGACATGAAAAAGGCCGTCGCTGATGCTTCGGTCAAGGTGCACGACGACCTGACCTCGAACCTCTGCTACGACTGGGGCTTCGTCGAGGAAAACAAGGCCGCCGTGGAGGACGCCTTTGCCAAGGCCGCGCATGTCACCACGCTTGAGTTGAAGAACAACCGCCTTGTCGCCAACCCGATGGAGCCGCGCGTGGCCGTTGGCGATTTCACCGCGCATGACGGCATGTCGACGCTTTATACGACGTCGCAGAACCCGCATGTGATCCGCCTGCTGATGGGTGCCTTCGTCCTTGGCATCCCCGAACACAAGCTGCGCGTCGTGGCCCCGGATGTGGGCGGCGGTTTCGGCACCAAGATCTTCCATTACGCCGAAGAGGCCTTCTGCACCTTCGCCGCCAAACAGCTGAAGCGCCCGGTCAAATGGACCTCGACCCGGTCCGAGGCCTTCATGTCCGATGCCCACGGCCGCGACCATGTGACCAAGATCGAACTGGCGCTGGACGCGGACAACAATTTCACCGCAATCCGCACCGAAACCTACGCGAACATGGGCGCCTACCTGTCGACCTTCGCGCCCTCGGTGCCGACCTGGCTGCACGGCACGCTGATGGCCGGGAACTACCGCACGCCGGTGATCTACGTGAACGTGAAGGCCGTCTTCACCAACACGGTGCCGGTCGATGCCTATCGCGGCGCCGGTCGGCCCGAGGCCACCTATCAACTGGAACGTCTGATCGACCAGGCCGCGCGCGAGCTCAAGGTCAGCCCGGTGGATCTGCGCCGTCAGAACTTCATCAAGCCCGACCAGTTCCCCTATGCCACCCCGGTGGCGGTGGAATACGACACCGGCAACTACGACGCCACGCTGGACAAGGCGCTTGATCTGGCCGACGCCGCCGGTTTCGAAGCCCGCGCGGCCGACTCCAAGTCCCGCGGCAAGCTGCGCGGCTTTGGTGTGGCCAACTATATCGAGGCCTGCGGCATCGCGCCGTCGAACCTTGTCGGCCAGCTGGGCGCCCGCGCGGGCCTATACGAATCCGCGACCGTCCGGGTCAATGCGACCGGCGGCATCGTGGTGATGACCGGATCGCACAGCCACGGGCAGGGGCATGAAACCACCTTCCCGCAGGTGATCGCCGACATGATCGGCATCGGTGCGGACCAGGTGGAAATCGTGCACGGCGACACCGCAAACACCCCCATGGGCATGGGCACCTACGGCTCGCGATCGCTCGCGGTCGGCGGGTCGGCCATGGTGCGCGCCGCCGAAAAGGTGATCAACAAGGCCAAGAAGATCGCCGCCCACATCATGGAAGCCTCGGACAGCGATATCGAGCTCAAGGACGGGCAGTTCACCGTCGCGGGCACCGACAAGTCGCTTGCCTGGGGGGACGTGACGCTGGCCGCCTATGTGCCGCACAACTACCCGCTGGAAGACCTTGAACCGGGGCTTGAAGAAACGGCCTTCTACGATCCGTCCAACTTCACCTATCCCGCCGGTACCTACATCTGCGAGGTCGAGGTCGACCCCGACACCGGCAAGATCGACGTGCTGAACTTCACTGCCGCCGACGATTTCGGCAACGTGGTGAACCCGATGATCGTCGAAGGCCAGGTGCATGGCGGCGTCGGGCAGGGGATCGGACAGGCGATGCTGGAAAACTGTGCGTATGACGAGGATGGCCAGCTTCTGTCGGCCTCCTACATGGACTACGCCATGCCCCGCGCGGCCGACCTGCCGATGATCACGGTCGACCATTCCTGCCAGACGCCCTGCACGCACAATCCGCTTGGCGTGAAGGGCTGTGGCGAGGCCGGGGCAATCGGCTCGCCGCCTGCGCTGGTCAATGCCGTTCTCGACGCGCTGAACCGCAATGGCCACGACATTGCACATATCGACATGCCGCTCACGCCTTCGCGTGTCTGGCAGGCCATGAACAAATGATCTACGCTGCCCCGAAAGGGGCGGCGACCCCCAGCACAGGGAGTTGAAAAGATGTACAATTTCGAATTCGTCAAGCCCTCTACCTTGGACGAGGCCCTGGCGGCGCTTGCCGATGAGGACGCGCAGCCGCTGTCGGGCGGGCAGACCCTGATCCCGACGATGAAACAGCGCCTGAACCAGCCGTCCAAGTTGGTCAGCCTGCTGGGCATCGCGGATCTGGTCGGTATCTCGGACAGCGGCGGCACCCTGTCGATCAAGGGCGCGACCAACCACGCCACCGTCGCACGCGAAACCGCGTCCTCCTTCCCCGGCCTGTCGGGGCTGGTGGCGAAGATCGGCGACCCGGCGGTCCGCAACCGCGGCACCATCGGCGGGTCGATCGCGAACAACGATCCCTCGGCCTGCTACCCGGCGGCGGCCATGGCCTGCCAGGCGACGATCGTCACCAACGCCCGCGAGATCGCGGCGGACGACTTCTTTCAGGGCATGTTCGCAACCGCGCTCGACGAGGGCGAGATCGTGACTGAGGTTCGCTTCCCGATCCCGGTGGCCTCGAACTACCAGAAGTTCGAACAGCCCGCGTCGCGCTTCCCGCTGACCGGGGTGTTCGTGGCGAAATACGGCGACCGTGTCGGCGTCGGTGTGACCGGCGCATCGAACGATGGCGTCTTCCGCTGGAAAGAGGCCGAAGAGGCGCTTGCGGCCAACTTCTCGGCCGATGCGATCTCAAACCTGACGGTGCCTGCGGACGACATGATCTCGGACCTGCATGGGTCGGCTGAATACCGCGCCCATCTGGTCAAGGTGATGACAGGCCGGGCCGTCGCGGCCTGCTGATCTGTCATTTCTGAAATGAGCAAAGCGCCGTCCCCCGGGGCGGCGCTTTACTGTATCCAGTCAGACGCGATCTGCACGTCGGAGACTCCAGCGAACTTGGCCATCCGACCCAGTTCAGCCTCGAGCTTTTGCAGCCGTCCCTTGGCCGGTTTGACCCCCGGCTCAAGCCACAGCTTGGTCACGTCCAACACATCCGCCGCCCGGTCGGCCTTCATGTCGATCCGCCCGATCACGCTGTCGCCCTCAAGGATCGGAAAGACATAGTACCCATACTGTCGCTGCGGTGCGGGGACAAAGATTTCAATGCGATAGAAGAAACCGAACAGCCGCTCGGCCCGCTTGCGGTCACGCAGGGCCGGGTCGAAGGGCGACAGGATGCGAACGCGCGACGGGGGCGGGGGCAGGGCGGAGGCCTCTTCGACCACGCCCGGAAAGGCCACCGATTTGCGCGCCTTGCCATCGACGCCGATGACGTCGATCTCCTCGATCCGGCCGTCGGACAGTGCGCGCGTCACCCAGTCCTTCGCCTCGGCCGGGGTCACGTTGGCCCAGAAGGCCGCGATCTCGCCGCTCGTCGCGAACCCCAGCCGGGTCAGCGCCTGCGTGCAGAACCAGTCGATGGCCTCATCCGGCGTCGAACAGGGCAGGTCAGAGGCCTCTGCGTAGCACTTGTTCGGAATATCGTATAATTTCTGAAATCCCTGACGTGCCGAAATTGTCAGCTGCCCGGTGTGCCACAGAAACTCAAGCGCGGCCTTCGACGGATGCCAGTTCCACCAGCCACCCGACTGCCCCCTGTGCTCCTCGCCGATCAGCTCGGAAGACTTGACGGGGCCCTGCGCGTCGACAAGCGCCAGCACCCGGTCGATTTCGTCCAGATAGGCCTCGCCCTGCCAGTTGCGCCATTTCTCGGCCAGGCGGGCGCGCTGTCGATCGAAGCGAAGGTGCCAATAGCGATAGAATTCCGCCGGAATGACCGAGGCATCGTGCGTCCAGTGTTCGAACAGCAGCCGGTCCTTTTCGATCAGCCGATGCAGCGCCCGCGGGCGATACGCGGGCCGTCGGGCAAACAGGATCATGTGATGTGCGCGTTCGACGGTGTTGACGCTGTCGATCTGCACGAAGCCCAGTTTGCGGATGACCCCCATGAGGTCCGCCCCCTTCCCGGGGCCAGCCGGTGTGTCACCCAGCAGGTGGCGGTGCAGAAACAGCCGACGCGCCGCCCGGTTGTCGAGGATCGGCCGCGTCATGCCTCAGGACAGGCGCAGCGTGTCGCCGGGATTGATCCGGGGCGTGAGTTCGACCTTGCCGGTCGGCGTGTCGTCCCCGTTCAGCCGCCCGAGGATGATCTCGGCTGCGCGCCGCCCGATTTCCTGACGGCAGCTGTCCATGGTGGCCAGCTTGCGTGGCAGGCCCTGCAGCAGCTGCACGTCGTTGAAGCCCGCGCAGCCCAGCCGATCGGGCACATCATAGCCCTTTTCGGTCAGCCAAAGCAGCCCGCCCGCGCCGATCATGTCGTTGGAGTAATACAGAAAATCAAGATCGGGCGAGCGGATCATCATGGCTTCCGTCATCTCCCGCCCCTTGGCGAGCGCAGAGCCGTCCGAATAGAACTCCTGATCCTGGATCTCGACACCGCCTTTGGCCAATGCTTCCGTAAACCCTTCGAACCGTTTGCGCGCGCGGTGATCGAGGCCGAGTTTCGTCCCCATGAAGCCGATCTTGCGATAGCCTGCCTCGAGGATCGCCTTGCCCATTTCGCGGCCCGCGCGGCGGTGCGAAATCCCGACCGCCGCATCGATCGGCGCGCCGTCCGTGTCCATGATTTCGACCACCGGGATTCCGGCCGCCGCCAGCATGGCGCGCGAGGCGTCCGAATGTTCCAGTCCCGCGATGATCACCCCCGACGGCCGCCAGGAGAGCATTTCGTAAAGGACCTTTTCCTCCTTGTCGGGGGAATAGTCGGTGACACCGACGACCGGCTGCAGCTCGGTCTCCTCAAGCGCGCGGCTGATCCCGCCCAGCACTTCGGGGAACACCATGTTGGCGACGGACGGAATGATGACCGCCACAAGGTTTACCTGCTGGCTGGCCAGCGCCCCGGCGATCTTGTTGGGCACGTAGCCCAGGGTCTTCGCAGCCTCCAACACCTTTTCGCGCGTGGCCGGAGAGACGTCGCCGCGGTTCCGAAGCACCCGGCTGACCGTCATTTCAGAGACCCCCGATGCTTCTGAAACATCGCGGAGGGTAAGCGGGCGTCGGTCTGATGGGGGCACTGTGGTCTTCCTGAATGACTGGGCCAAGTGTTACAGACCGGCCCGTCCCCGATCAAGCGCCAAGACCCGGCCAGTCACGGCCGGGCCTTTGATTTCAAAGGTGTGTTCAGAACTCGGCCCAGCTATCGTCAGACATGTCGTTGACCGTCGCGATCGGTGCGTTGACCGCCCGCTGAACCTGCTTTGTGGCGGGCGGTGCGGCCATCGGTGCGGCGGCAACGGGGCGCATCCCGTCGACCCGGAAGGCGGCGGAAACCTGCATCAACCGCGCCGCTTCGTTCACCATCACCTTGCCCGTGCCGTGGACCTGCGTTGCGACGGCTGCGTTCTTTTGCGTGACGCCATCCAACTGATCGACCGCCGAGCTGATTTCCTGGATGCCGACCGACTGTTCCCGCGCGGCTGAGGCGATGGAGGACACCGAGACAGAGACCTTGTCGAACTCTCCGATCAGGTTGTCGAAAGAGGCGCCGGCCTTTTCCACCAGTTCGACCCCGCTGACGACGTTGTCGGCGCTTTCCTGGATCAGGGCGTTGATCTGCTTGGCCGCGTCCGAAGACCGCTGTGCCAGCGCCCGCACTTCCGACGCAACAACGGCAAAGCCGCGCCCCGCCTCGCCCGCGCGGGCGGCCTCGACCCCGGCGTTCAGGGCCAGAAGGTTGGTCTGGAACGCCAGGTCCTCGATCACCGATGTCACCTGCGTGATCTTCTGTGACGAGGAGGAGATCTTGTCCATCGCGCCCATGGCCTGGGTGACGACCTGGCCGCTTTGCTGTGCATCGGCCTTGGCGCGCGTCATGACGCTGTCGGCATCGCCCGCCGCATCCGCCGTCGACTTGACCGATGCCGAAAGCTCGGTGATCGCGGCGGCGGTTTCCTCAAGGCTCGCGGCCTGTTCGATGGCCTTCTGGCTCAGGTCATTGGACGCGTTTTCGACGTCGCGCGCGTTGCTGTCGATTTCCTGCGCGGAATTCAGCAGCGACGCCACCGTTTCGTGCAGCTTTTCGACAGCCGAGTTGTAGGCCACGCGCAGCGCCTCGTAATCCTCGGCAAAGGCGGTCTTGATTTTCGTGGTCAGGTTGCCCTGGGCCAGTTCCGCGATGGAGGAGCTGAGCTGATCCACCACCTCGCGCTGGTTGCGGGCCTTCTGGTCGGCGCGTTTGCGGTCTGCCTGAGCCATCCCCAGCTTGTCGCGCAGGTTGTCCAGATCGCGGGCCAGGTCGCCCACGTCATCGGCGCGGTCGGTCATCGGGATTGCGGTGGTGTAATCGCCCGATGACACGTTGCGAAGGCTCGCATTGATGCGCTGGAACGGGCCGGCGACCCCCCGACCGATAAGCCAGCCGAGGATGAGCAGCACGGCAAACAGACCGGCCATCTGCAAGGCCAGCGTGTTGCGCAGATCGACGATCGGGCGCAGCAGTTCGCTGTCCTGCTGTTCCATCACGACCGACCAGGTCGTGTCATGAAAGGTCATGCGCTCGGCCATCATGTGGATGGAGTTGCCATCGGCCGTCTCGGTCTCTTCGAAACGCGGTTCGCCCGTTTCGAAGGCGTGCTGCAGCCAGGCGGTCTGGGGAACCTGTGTCAGAACGACCTCCGCTCCGCCGAATCGCGACGTCGAGCGGCGGGTATAGTCCGCAGCGACGGCATAGACCTCACCGGTTGCGCCCAGGCCCTTGGGGTTGTTCAGGATCGCATTGATCGGTTCGATCGGCAGGCGATAGATCAGGACGCCCTTGGTCTTGGTGCCGTCCGACACGGCGGTCGCCAGGAATCCGGCAGGGGCATTGTCGATGGCCCCGTACGCCGCGAAGTCCGCGAAAGAGGCATCGCCTGCGGGCAGCCCGATCGTCTTGCGGAAGATCCGCCCCAGGTCGGTGTCGCGCCATGCGCCATCGTTCAGGTTGGTCGCGAAATCGGACCGCTTGGCCACGGAGTAGACGACATTGCCGTCCGGATCGACCAGCAGGACGTCCGAATATCCCTGCGAGGTCATGACCTTGCGGTAGAATGGGTGGAACTTGAGATGCACGAGGTCATACTGGCTGCCGTCGGCCTTGGAGATCAGCGCATCGCGTTCGCCGGCCTCGAATTCGTTCTCGGCAATATAGGCGGTCTGCAATTGCTGCGTCTGTTCGCCCCCAAGTGTGCGCCAGGACAGTGAAAAGCTGCTGAGCGCAGACAGGGTCGTGGGGTTCTGGGCCTGCGTCAGAAGTTCGTCTTCCATGGTCGAAAGCAATGCCGACAACTGACTTTGTCGCGCTTCCAATGCCGTTCCGAACTTGGTTTCGATTTCCGTCGTGAGGATCGTTCGGGCGTTCATGAAGGATGTCGTGGCGATCACGGCCGCAACCAGCGCCCCGAGCGCCGAGATGATCAGCGGCAGCTTGACCGCCAGCCGCAGGTTGCTGATCCAGGTCAGCCGAGACAGCAGGCGGAGCGCGCCTGCGGTTTTGTCCAAGGTCGTTGACGCGGTAGCCGCCATATATCTCACCCTCATTTCAGTCATGCGGGGATCGGCCCCGGATTGAGACCCGCCCCGGGCACGTCCTCTGGGCAGGCAGCCGGACTTTGAACGCAGATACCTTAATATCAGCCTTCTACGACCTCGGATTTTCCGGGGATTTTCATCAAAGTCGCGAAAATGCCGTCCCACATGGCCCGCGAAGGCATGACAAGCCCCGGCGCCTTCGCTAAGAACACCCCGGCTGGCCCCGTGGCTCAACTGGATAGAGCAGCCCCCTCCTAAGGGGCAGGTTGCAGGTTCGAATCCTGCCGGGGTCACCATCTTCCCGCATCCGCCCCCTTGCGCGCATTCGGTGCGGTTTCCCGGTCGTGCTCTCTGGCCATTCCCGGCCAAAACCGCCACTCTGCGCCGAAAATGACGGAGGGTCGGATGGACCGTACAGGCGCACGCATTCTTGTGGATCAGCTTATCATTCAGGGGGTCGAACGGGCCACCTGCGTGCCCGGCGAAAGCTATCTTTCGGTGCTGGATGCGCTGATCGGCTCGGGGGTCGACATGCTGACCTGCCGTCAGGAAGGCGGAGCAGCCATGATGGCTGAGGCCTATGGAAAGATGACCGGCAAGCCCGGCATCTGCTTTGTCACCCGCGGCCCGGGCGCGACCAATGCCGCAGCCGGCGTGCATGTGGCGGCGCAGGACAGCACGCCGATGATCCTCTTCGTCGGCCAGGTGGCCCGCGACATGAAGCACCGCGAGGCCTTCCAGGAGCTTGATTACAGCGCGGTCTTCGGCACCATCGCCAAGTGGGCGGTGGAAATCGACGATGCCGCCCGCATCCCCGAACTGCTGGCCCGCGCCTTCCGCGTTGCCACCCAGGGCCGCCCAGGCCCCGTGGTGATCGCGCTGCCCGAGGACATGCTGGTCGACGTGGTCGATGTCCTCGATGCGCCAAAGGCAGACCCGATCGACATGACGCCCTCGGCCTCGGGCATCGCCGCCTTGACCGAACGGCTGGCGCAGGCCGAGCGACCGATCGCCATCCTTGGCGGCGGCGACTGGCGGGGCGACACCCGCGATGGCATGATCGCCTTCGCCGAACGCCACGCCCTGCCGGTCTGTGTCGAATTCCGGCGTGGCGGCAGCTTTCCGGCGGATCACCCGAACTACGTCGGCGACCTGTCGATCGGCGCGAACCCCAAGCTGATCAAGGCCATCAAGGACGCCGACCTGATCCTGATGCTGGGCGGGCGGCTGTCGGAAATGCCGTCGCAGAATTACACGCTGCTCGACATCGGGCCGGGGGATGACCGGCTGGTCCACCTCTATCCCGACCCCGAGGAAATCGGCCGCGTCTACCAGCCCGGCCTCGGCCTGATCGGCACGGCGGGCGGCTTCATCGAAGCCGTGGCGGACCTGCCCGGGCCCAACCGTCAGTCCGATCACGTCGCCACCCTGCGTCAGAATTACCTCGACTGGTCCACCGATCCCCTGCCGATCCCCGGCAGCTTCCAGATGGGCGAGGTCATGTGCCACCTGCGCGATACGCTTGGCCCGGATGCGGCGATCACCAACGGCGCCGGCAATTTCGCGACCTGGATCAACCGTCACTACCGGTTCCGCGATCATGGCTCGCAGCTGGCGCCGACCTCGGGCTCCATGGGCTATGGCCTGCCCGCCGCCGTCATGGCGAAACGGCACCGGCCCGAACGGGACGTGGTCTGCGTCGCGGGCGACGGCGACATCATGATGACGGTGCAGGAGCTGGCGACGGCGGCGCAGTTCGACATCCCGCTGATCGTGCTTGTCATCGACAACGGCATGTTCGGCACGATCCGGATGCACCAGGAACGCGAATACCCGGGCCGGATCTCGGCCACCGACCTGAAGAACCCCGATTTCGCCGCGATGGCCGCCGCCATGGGCTGCCACACCGAAACCCTGCACGACAGCAAGGACTTCGCGGCCGCCTTCGACCGCGCCCGGGTCAGCGGCAAGCCCGCCCTGCTGCATTGCTTCCTCGACCCCGAGGCGCTGACCATCGCCAAGACGCTGAGCGAGGTGAGGGCGGGCTCATGACGCCCTTCTTCGACGGTCACAACGACCTGCTGCTCAAGATGACCCTCGGCCGCATCACGGCCGAAGAGGTGCGCGACGGCCACGGCAAGGGGCAGATCGACGTGCCGCGCGCGCGGGCAGGGGGGCTGGGCGGCGGGTTCTTCGCGCTCTTCGTGCCGACGCCCGGCGCGCCCGGCATGGACATGGCGGCGATGCGGCGCGACAGCTATGACCTGCCCCTGCCGCCCGAACTGGACCAGCCGACGGCCATCGCGCAGGTGCGCGAGGGGATCACCCACTTCAACCGGCTGGCCGAGCTGGGCGTGATCACCCCCTGCACGACCGCACAAGAGGTCGAGGCCGCGATCCACGGCCCCACCCTCGCCGCGATCCTGCATATGGAAGGGGCAGAGGCCATCGGCCCTGACCTTGCCGAACTGGATGAGCTTTACGCCGCCGGCCTGCGCTCGATCGGACCTGTCTGGAGCCGTTCGACCATCTTCGGCCATGGCGTGCCCTTCCGCTTCCCCTCGACCTCGGACATCGGCCCCGGCCTGACCGACGCGGGCAAGCGCCTGATCCGCGACTGTAACCGGCGCCGGATCATGGTGGACCTCAGCCACCTGAACATGGCCGGGCTGCAGGACGTCGCCGACATCTCGGACGCCCCGCTGGTCGCCACCCATTCCAACGCCTTCCACGTCACCCCCTCGGCCCGCTGCCTGACGGATGATGAACTGCGCCTGATCGCCCAGACCGGCGGCGTGGTCGGCATCAACTTCGGCACTTGTTTCCTGCGCCCCGACGGCAAATTCATCGCGGACTGCCCGGTCGATCACCTGCTGGCCCACCTCGACCACCTGCTGACCATCCTGGGCGAGGACGGCGTGGCCTTCGGGTCCGATTTCGACGGGGCGATCCTGCCCAACTGGATGAAGGACGTCTCGGGCCTCGCCACGCTGCGCGACGCGCTGGTGGCGCATGGGATCAATGAGGCGCTGCTGGAAAAGCTCGCCTGGCGGAACTGGGTGCGCGTTCTGAAGCAAACCTGGGGCGAATGACGCGCAGGGCGCTACGCTCGCATCCTGCGGAACATGTCCCCTCCCCAGTCATGGGGAGGGTCAGGGAGGGGCAGGCCCCCCCAAACCCATGGCGCCCCTGAACAAACATGCTATCACTGCCGCAACCACGGCAGAGGAGACCGCAATGACCAAGACCGTCTATGTCCTGAACGGCCCCAACCTGAACCTCCTCGGCAAGCGCCAGCCCGAGATCTACGGATACGAAACCCTGGCCGACGTGGAAACGCTCTGTGCCGATACCGCCGAGGATCTGGGCCTGGCGACGACTTTCCACCAGTCGAACCACGAGGGCGAGATCGTCGAGGCGATCCACGCCGCCCGGGACGAGGCCGCTGCCATCGTCATCAACCCCGCCGCCTACACCCATACCTCGGTCGCGATCCTCGATGCGCTCAACGCCTTCGAGGGCCCGGTGATCGAGGTGCATATCTCGAACGTGCACAAGCGCGAAAGCTTCCGGCACCATTCCTACGTGAGCCTGCGCGCCGACGCGGTGATCGCGGGCTGCGGGACGCAGGGCTATGCCCTGGCCCTGACGCGCGTCGCCACCCTGCTGGAGGACTGATCCGATGGACCTGCCCAAGAACCGCTTCAAGGCGCTGCTCAAGGAAGGCCGCCACCAGACCGGCTTCTGGAACACCATCGCGGGCCCGATCGTGCCCGAGGCCCTGGCCGCCCAGGGCTTCGACTGGATCGTCGTCGATACCGAACACACCACGACCGAGGCGTTTCAGGTTCACCACTCCCTTCAGGCCATCGCGGCCTACCCCGAGGTCTCGGCGGTGGTCCGGCCGGTGTCGAACGATCCGGCCTATATCAAGCGCTACCTCGACATGGGCGCGCAGACCCTGATGATTCCTTACGTCAACTCAGCGGAAGAGGCCCGCGCCGCCGTTACGGCCATGCGCTATCCGCCGCACGGCATCCGCGGCATGGCCGGCGGCACCCGCGCCTCGGGCTTCGGGCTGATCAAGGATTACATGACCCGCGCCGAGGAAGAGCTCTGCCTGATCGTGCAGGTCGAAACCGCCCAGGCGCTGGACCAGTTGGAGGAAATCGCCACCGTCGACGGCGTGGATGCGGTGTTCATCGGACCCGCGGACCTCTCGGGCTCCATGGGTCACCCGGGCAACCAGGCGCACCCCGATGTCGTCGCCGCGATCGAGGATGCCTTCACACGGCTCAAGGCGATCGGCGTGCCCTCGGGCATCCTGACCCTGAACGAGGATTTCGCCCGCCACCTCGGCACGCTCGGGGCCGGGTTCACGGCCATCGGCACGGATATCTCGTCCCTGATGCGCGACGTGGCGGCACTGAAGTCGCGTATGTCCTGACGCGGCTGCGCCGCGTTGCCTCCGGCGGAGGTATTTTCCACCATATGAAGCCGACACCACGCGCGTCCTTCTTCTGGTCCGAAATACCTCGGGGGGAGGCCGCAGGCCGGGGGGCGGCGCCCCCTAGTCGACCGCAAAGAGCGACACGGTGACGCCGAGGGGCTGCCGGGTGCCGGTGCCCACGAAAATCGTCCGGTTGACCCAGTCATAGCGCGGATCGCCGGTTTCCAGCCGCGCCTGGGTGCGCATGTAATACTGGTCGGGCGGGACGGCTTCCCCGGCCATGACCCGGGCCAGAACCTCGGCCGGGCCGTGGCGATAGCCGTAGTTCACGATCTCGATCACCGCGCCGTCGTTGGTTTCCATCGCGTAGCGCGTGTCCAGTTCGGCGACGTCGTTCGGCCAGATCGTCTGCCAGTCCGCGCCGAGGTTCAACAGACGTCCGTTCAGGCGCGGGCCTTCGACACGACCGCCGATGATCGGGATGATGCGGCGACGCCCGGCGCGGCCCTGGCCCATCTCTCGGATCTGGTCCAGCTCGACATGCAGGTCGCAGACATGGGACAGCCCGGGGGTAGGCAGGGCAGGGGTCATGCGTCGGACTGGCAGAACAGCCGGTGCAGCAGGCCGATCACTTCGGACGTGTTCTCATTAGCCAGGCTGTAATAAACCGTCTTGCCGTCCCGGCGGGTGGCGACGAAACCCTCTTCGCGCAGCCGCGCCAGCATCTGGCTGACCGCCGCCTGCCGCATGTCCAGCAGCGCCTCAAGCTCACCGACCGATTTCTCGCCGCTGCCCAGGTGGCACAGGATCATCAGCCGTCCCTCGTGCGCCAGCGTCTTCAGGAAGGCCGCCGCGCTTTGCGCGTTCTCGGCCATGTCACTGGGGTTAACGGGGATCTGCAGGTCAGCCAAACTCGGGTCCTCCTGGGCGTCTTGCGGCTTCTACCATGTCGCATGTGGCTTGGCGAGACTTCGGGTCAGTCCCGGGGGGCGCCCCCCTGGAAATGGTTGGCCTGGACGTAATCGCAGGGCTCTTCCTGCATGCCCAGATGCAGCGCCGTGCCGGTGTAGGGATGCGTGCGGGCCAGGTCCTCGTCGATCTCGATGCCAAGACCCGGGGCCTCGGGCGGACGGACATGGCCCTCCTCGACCGTGATGCCGCCCCGGATCAGGTCGGCGTGGAACGCCGTCTCAATGGTTTCGATCATCAGCAGGTTTGGGGTCGACGCCGCGAGGTGCACGTTCGCCGCCCATTCGACCGGTCCGGCATAAAGGTGCGGCGCGATCTGGGCCCCGGCCACTTCGGCAAGGGTGGCGATCTTCTTGCCCTCCCAGATGCCGCCCGCACGGCCGAGCGCGGGTTGCAGGATCCGCACCCCCGCCCGCAGCAGGGCCGAGAATTCCTGCTTGGTGGTCAGCCGTTCGCCGGCGGCAACCGGGATCGACGTCGCACGGGCGACGGCGGCGATGGCATCCATGTCATCCGGCGGCACGGGTTCCTCGAACCACAGCGGGTCATGGGGCGCGATGGCCTGCGCCATGCGGATGGCGCCGTCGGGGGTGAACTGGCCGTGCGTGCCGAACAGCAGGTCCGCCCGGGTGCCCACGGCGGCGCGGATCGCGGCGCAGAACCGCGCCGACAGGTCGATGTCCGACAGGGCGGGCATATGGCCGCCCCGGATCGTGTAGGGCCCGGCCGGGTCGAACTTGACCGCCGTATAGCCACGCGCGACCAGATCACGCGCGCTCTCGGCGGCCATGTCGGGCGAGGACCAGAAGGCTGAGATCTCGTGCTCGGGCAGGGGGTAGAGGTAGGAATAGGCCCGCAGCCGGTCGTTCATCTTCCCGCCCAGCAGCGCCCAGACCGGCCGGTCGCGGTCCTTGCCGAGGATATCCCAGCAGGCGATCTCGAGCCCCGAAAAGGCGCCCATCACGGTCAGGTCGGGACGTTGCGTGAACCCCGAGGAATAGGCGCGGCGGAACATCAGCTCGATGTTTTCGGGCGACGTGCCCGCCATGTGCCGGTCAAAGACATCCCGGATGACGGCTGTCATCGCCTCGGGTCCGACCGAGGCGGCATAGCATTCACCCCAGCCCGTCACCCCGGTGTCCGTCGTCAGCTTGACCAGGATCCAGTAGCGCCCGCCCCAGCCCGGTGCGGGCGGGGCGGTGACGATGATATCGAGATCCTGAAGTTTCATCGCGCGTCTCTCCTGCTGTGCCGTGGTGCCGGGCCACGATATGGCCTGAGACCCGGGTGGCAAGGTCGAAGCGAACCGTTGGCAACACGGACGCCTGCAGGACCGGTCAGGCCAAAGGAAAAGGGCCGCCCTGGCAAGGCGGCCCCTGATGCGATCCGATGCCATGTGCCGCGACGGCGGCGCGCTGACCAAGATCCTATTTCATCATGATGACGTTGCGCCGGGCCGCGCCGGATTTCGTGTCCGCGATCGCCTCGTTGATCTGATCCAGCGTCCAGCGGCCCGAGATCAGTTCGTCCAGCTTCAGGCGGCCCTGCTGGTACATGTCGATGATCCACGGGATGTCGCGCTTCACCACGACGTCACCCATCATCGACCCGACGATGCCCTGGCCCTGATTGGCCATCATCAGCGGCGAATAGGACGACACCTTGTCGCCATGCGGCAGGCCGACCATCACCACGCGGCCCCCCTGGCCCAGGTAGCGCGGCGCCTGATCATAGACCTGCGCGACACCGACCGTGACCAGCACGACGTCGGCGCCATGGCCGAGGATCTTCTTGACCTCGGCCCAGGGTTTGCCCTCGGCCAGAACCGTATCGGTCGCGCCGAATTCCTTTGCGACCTCAAGCTTGTCGGCCAGCATGTCCACGGCAACGACGCGACGGGCGCCGGCAATCTTGGCCCCCTGGATCGCGTTCAGGCCAACGCCGCCCGCGCCGATCACCACCACGTCCTGTCCGACCTGGATGTCCGCCGTAAAGACCGCCGCGCCCACGCCCGTGATGACACCGCACGAGATCAGCGATGCCACGTCCTTGGCCATGTCGCCGGGGATCACGCAGATCTGCGATTGGTCCACGACAACCTTGTCGGCAAAGGCGCCCGAGGCCATCGCCTGGTAGATCGGGCTGCCGTCCTTGTCGGAAATCGGCGACCCCGCCATGTTGTCCTTGGGCGTCGAACAGATCGTCGGCTTGCCGGACTGGCACGGGGTGCAATGACCGCAGGCGTGGATCAGGGTAACGCAGACGCTGTCGCCCGCCGTGATGCCATGCACACCGTCCCCGACCCGGGTCACGACGCCCGCCGCCTCGTGTCCGTAGACCGCCGGAAGCGCGCCGCCGAAGCCGCCCTGCCAGAACGAGATGTCGGAATGGCACACCGCGACGGCCTCGATCTCGACCTCGACCTCGCCGGTTTCGGGCGCGCGAAGCTGCACCTCTTCGATGGTCAGGGGCGCGTTGTTTTCGCGACAGACAGCGGCGCGGATGGTTTGCATGAGATCCTCCCGTATTCGTGCAAAGCGTGACTCGTCCCGCGCAGCTTAGGCAAGCGCGAAACGGAATTCCACTATCCGGAAAGAATTTCCGCTGCGTCAGATGGCCCGGGCGCGTGTGGCGAAGGCGCGGGCCTGCGCGGGGGCGTCGCCCATCTGGCCGACGGCCCCGAAGACGGGGCTCAGGTCGATCTGTGGAAAGGCGTCGCGCGCGGCGGTTTCCAGATCGCCCCCGTCCGCGATCACCGCCTTGCACAGCCTTTTGACCTCGGCCTGCGCGTCGGGGCGGGCCATGTGCGAGGACAGATGAAAGCTCAGCGCCTCGGCCTGCATCAGTCCCTGCGACGCGCCAAAGGCCGCCCGCATCGCCTCGCGCTGCGGCTGCAGCCCCGGGGCCATCTTGCGCGCGGTCTGAACGGCGGACGCGGTGGCAAGGCACAGCTGCGGCAGCACCATCCATTCGGTGAACCAGGCCGCCCCGTCGCGTTCCTGCCGCGCCATGCCGGCGCCCGACAGCGTGGCGTTCAGCCCGACAGCCTGCCGCGCCACGGCCACCATGACCGAGGGCTGCACTGGGTTCTGTTTCTGCGGCATGGTCGATGATCCGCCGGCCGTGCCAAGCCGTACCTCGCCCACGCCCGACTGGGCCATCAGCGTCACGTCCTCGCCCATCTTGCCAAGCGCCACGGCGACGCGCGTCAGCCAGGCGGCGATGCGCAGCACCGGCCCCCGGTCCGAATGCCAGCTGCGGCCCGGATCACCCAGCCCCAGCCCCTTGGCCAGCGCCGCGCGCAGGGCAGGGGCCTGATCGCCCCAGACCGACCCTGTGCCCGCCGCGCCCGACAGCGACACCAGCAGCGACGAAGCCCGCAGCGCCGGCAGCTCGGCCAGCGCATCCAGCAGCGGATTGCCCCATTCGGCCACGACCGATCCGAAACTGACCGGCGTCGCATATTGTCCATAGGTCCGGCCCGCCATGGGCAGATCGGCGTGATCCTCGGCCAGGGTGGCAAGCGCGCGCAACACGTCCCGAAGGCCATCTTCGACCAGGCCCAGCAATTGGCGCAGACGCAGCATCAGCCCGCTGTCCACGATATCCTGCGAGGTCGCGCCCCAGTGCAGGTACTGCGCGTGTTCCGGCGCCTGCATCGCGCTGCGAAAGGCGGTGACAAGCCCCGGCACCGGCACGCCATTGGTGGCCGCCGGGTCGCCCAGCCCGCCGGGATCCAGCGGGATCTCAAGCGTGGCGCGGTGGATCGCGGCGGCGCTCAGCTCGGGGATGATCCCCAGACCGCCCTGCGCCTTGGCCAGTGCGCCTTCGACGATCAGCATGGCGCGGACCTCGGCGCTGTCAGTGAACAGCTTCGAGGCCTCGCCCGCGTCAAAAAGCTTGTGATAGATCGCGCTGTCGTGGACCGATCCCGCCATTAGCCTGCCATCCTGATCAAGTGTTCCGTCAGTTCCGCAGGCGCGGACAGGAAGGGCGAATGCCCCGTGTCGATCTGTGCCCGGTCGGTGATCGCCTGCGCCATCCGCAGCTGGTCCTGCGCCGGGATCACCCGGTCCGCGTCGCAGATCACCGCCGATTTCGCAACCCCGTCAAAGGCATCACCCAGCCGGATCGGATCACGGTGCGGCGCGGTCGGCTCGTAAGTGACCTGCGTCAGGGCCCAGTCCATCGCCGCCCGGTCGGCGCCGTTGTACAGCATTTCGCCCGCGCCGGGGGCGGTGGTGTCGAAGGAATAGCTCAGCCGGTCCTCGGCACGGATGAACCGGGGTGCGGGCCGGTCGCCCGTGAGCGCCCCCATCAAACCGACGACCGTATCGCCGTCCTGCGGCACCAGGGCCGCGACGTAGATCAGCCGCGCGACGCGGTCAGGCGCAGCCTGCGCGGCCGCCGAAATCGACAGGCCGCCGGCCGAATGCCCGACCAGCACGGCCTTGCCCTCGTAGGCCGACAGGATCGCCGTCGCATGATCGACAAGGGTCAGGTCCGGCACGCCGCCGCCCCGGCCCGGCATGTCGATCGCCTGAACGGAATGTCCCCGCGCGTGCAGCGCAGGGACAATGTCACGCCAGCACCATGCGCCGTGGCAGGCGCCGTGCACGAGGATGAATTGAGCCATCAGATATCCAGAAACACCGTCTCCCGGTCGCCCTGAAGGACGACATTGAAGGTATACTGGCCATCGCCGGTCTTCTTGGCAATCAGGGTCTCGACCCGGTTGCCCTGTTCGATCCGGTTCAGCAGCGGGTCGGCGCTGTTGTCTTCGTCCTCGAAATAGATGCGGGTCTGAAGGCCGATGTTGATGCCCCGCGCCACGATCCAGAGAGAGATATGCGGCGCCTGCATCGCCCCGCCCCGCGCCTTCACTGCGCCCGGCTTGACGGTGCGCAGGGTGAACTTGCCGCTCTCGCTGTCCGCGGCGAACCGGCAGAAGCCGCTGACCTTCGGGTCCGCGCCATCCTGACCGGGAAACAGGCCGGCCGCATCCGGTTGCCAGCTTTCCAGCATGGCGTCGCGCAGCGCCCAGCCGGTGCCGTCAAAGACCTCTCCGGTGATCTCGATCACCTCGCCCTTGGCGCCCTCGGCAATCGGGCTTTCGCCGATCTCGATGTCATAGGCTCCGGCATTCCCGGCATAGGTCGGCATGCAACCGATGTGGACGTAGGGCCCTGCGGTCTGCGAGGGCGATTCCACCAGCGTGTCGAGTTTCTGCACCATCTCACATCCCCTCGAGCTTGTTTTCGAACATGGTCTGGCGGCGGCCGCGCAGCACGATGTCGAACTTGTAGGCCAGGAAATCCATCGGCCGGGCCTTGGCCATGTCCAGGGGCGCGACCAGCGTGTCCAGCTGGCTGCGATCCTTAACCGTCGCCGCGATCGGGCAGCGGTAGATCAGCGGATCGCCTTCGAAATACATCTGGCTGATCAGGCGTTGGCCGAACGAATGCCCGAAGATCGAGAAGTGGATGTGCATCGGCCGCCAGTCGTTGCCCCGGTTGGGCCAGGGATAGGCGCCGGGGCGGATCGTCAGGAATTCATAGAACCCGTTCTCGTCGGTGATCGTCCGGCCGCAGCCGCCGAAGTTGGGATCGAGCGGGGCAAAGTAGGTGTCCTTCTTGTGCCGATAGCGTCCGCCGGCATTCGCCTGCCAGATCTCGACCAGCGCGTTCGGCACGGGCCGCGCGTTTTCGTCCAGCACCCGGCCATGCACGAGGATGCGTTCCCCGACCGCCGGTGCCTTGCCGCGCGTCCAGTTCATGATCAGGTTGTTGTCCCATTCGCCCAGCACATCGTGGCCGAAGGTGGGGCCGGTTTCCTCGGAAGGGCCGGAGTCAAGCGACAGCAGCGACCAGCGCGGGCTGCGCGGAACGGACGTCTTGTAGTCGATGTCATAGGCGGGCGGGTGCACCGCGCGGTTGCGCGGGATCAGCGGGCCAAGGTCGTTGTGATCACTCATCGCCTGTCTCCTCAAGTTCGGCGTAGATCTCGCGCGCCAGTTTGAACGCGTGATTGGCGCGCGGCACCCCGGCATAGATCGCGACGTGGTGCAGCACCTCGCGGATGTCGTCCTTGGTGGCCGCGGTGTTCACGGTGGCGCGCAGGTGCAGTTCGAATTCCTCGAAGTTGCCAAGGCCCGCCAACAAAGCCAGCGTCAGCATCGACCGTTCGCGTTTGGTGATCGCATCCGACGACCAGACGGTGCCCCAGGCCCCTTCGGTGATCAGGTCGATGAACCCGGCGTTGAACGGATCCGACGTGCCTTGCGACTTGTTGACATGCGCCTCGCCCAGAACGGCGCGGCGGGTGGCTTCCCCTGCGGGGCGGCGGTCAGCCATGACCCACCTCCTTGATGAAATCTGACAGAATGCGGGCGTAGTCTTCGGGTTTCTCGACGCAGGGCAGGTGGCCCGCACCGCGGATCAGCTCGAACTTCGAGCCGGGCACAAGATCGATGGTTTCGCGCACCAGGTCGGGCGGGGTCGATCCGTCCTCGGATCCGGCGATGCCCAGAACCGGCAGGCGCAGGCCCGAGGTCGGCGTGTAGAAATCCGTGCCCGAGATCGCCGCCGAACAGCCCGCATAGCCGTCGATTGTCTGGCGGATCAGCATGTTGCGCCAGGCAGCCAGTTCGTCGGTGTCGCGGAAGGCGCGGCCGAACCAGCGTTCCATCACCGCGTCTGCCAGGCTTTCGATGCCATCGCGGTTCACCGCGTCGATCCGGTCCTGCCACATCGAGGGCACGCCGATCTTGGCGGCCGAATTCGAGATCACCAGCGCCCGCACCAGGTCCATCCGCTTGACCGCCAGTCCCTGGCCGATCATGCCGCCGATCGACAGCCCGACGAACAGCGCATCCCGGACGCCGAGGTGATCCAGCAGGGCTTCGGCATCCTTCACCAGCCCGCCCATGGTGTAGGGCTGGGCC
This sequence comes from Pseudooceanicola onchidii, assembly GCF_004959925.1. GTDB lineage: Bacteria > Pseudomonadota > Alphaproteobacteria > Rhodobacterales > Rhodobacteraceae > Pseudooceanicola > Pseudooceanicola onchidii. Next base: position 240,290 of record NZ_SPUW01000001.1, read on the forward strand.
GTCGCATCGCTCAGCCCATGGCCGCGCTTGTCGTAGCGGATGTATTTCAGGCCCTGCGGCAGCAGTGGCAGCACCTTGTCCCACAGACGCAGGTCGGTGCCGAGCGAATTGGCAAAGACCACCGGCGCGCCGCTTGGGTCGCCATCGATCCGGTAGTTGACCCGGAACCCGTCTAGATCGGCAATCAGCATCAGTAAGGCAGCCCCACGTAATTCTCGGCCATGGCCTTCTGCGCGGCCTCGTTGTCCCGCAGGAAGGCGATGTCGGCCTGTTGCATCCTGAGATCGAAATCCGACTGGTCGGGGAAGTGATGCAGCAGGCTGGTCATCCACCAGCTGAACCGCTCGGCCTTCCAGACCCGGGCAAGGGCCTTGGCCGAATACTGATCGATCCCCTCATCCGACCCGTCGAGATAATGATCCCTCAGCGCATGATAGAGGTAATGGATGTCGGATGCAGCCGTGTTCAGGCCCTTGGCCCCGGTCGGCGGCACGATATGCGCCGCATCCCCGCACAGGAACAGCCGCCCCCACTGCATCGGTTCGGTCACGAAGGACCTGAGCGGCGCGATCGATTTCTCGATCGAGGGGCCGGTGATCAGCTTGTCGGCGGCCTCTTCCGGGATGCGCCGCTTGAGGGCTTCCCAGAAGGCGGCGTCCGACCAGTCCTCGGGCTTGTCGGTCAGCGGGCACTGCACGTAATAGCGCGACAGGTTGGCATTGCGCATCGAACACAGCGCAAACCCCTCGGGCGAAGAGGCATAGATCAGCTCGTCGTCGACCGGCGGGGTTTCCGACAGGATGCCGAGCCAGCCGAAGGGATAGACCTTTTCGAATTCGCGCCGCACGCCGTCCGGGATCGTCTTGCGGCTGACACCGTGAAACCCGTCGCATCCGGCGATATAATCGCAGTCGATCCGCTGGTCCTGTCCGCCGACCGTGTAGGTGACATAAGGCGCGTCGGTCTTGGCATCGTGGATCGTGACGCCCTCGACCTCGTAGACGATCTTGCCACCCGCCTTCTCGCGCGCCTCGTAAAGGTCGCGGGTCACCTCGGTCTGGCCATAGACCATGACGGTCGTGCCGGTGTGTTTCTTGAAATCGATCCGGAAGGTCGCGTTCTCGGCCGCGATCAGCGTGCCGTCATGGACATAACCTTCGGCCTCCATGCGGTCCGATACGCCAGCCTCGCGCAGCAGCCCGATCATGCCCTGTTCAAGGATGCCCGCCCGGATGCGGGCCAGAACGTAGTCCTTGGTCTTCCGTTCAAGGACGACCGACTCGATCCCGGATTTCATAAGTAGCTGAGCCAACAGCAGGCCCGACGGCCCGCCGCCAATGATGACGACCTGTGTGCGCATCACATCCTCCCTGTTCGCAGGACGGATGTGACTCAAAATAGTTGTCGATGTCAATTATATTCGTCGCGGCACTGCAGCGCCGCGACGCGGGATCAGGCCGGTCCGGCGTGGGTGATCAGCGACCGGCTGAACATCATCGGATCCACGTTGCCCCCCGAGACGACCGCGATCACGGCATCGCCCTCGATCTCGTCGCGGCGCAGAAGGGCGGCGGCCAGCGCGACGGCCCCGCCGGGTTCCGCCACCAGCTTGAGCCGCAGGAAGGCCTGCGCCATGGCATAGAGCGACTCGTCATCCGTCACGACCAGCCCCGGCCCACAGAGGCGTTTCATGATCGGAAAGGTCAGCTCTCCGGGTTCCGGCGTCACGATGGCGTCGCAGATCGACCCGCCCATGCGGTCGTTGCGCACGACCACGCCGCCCGACAGCGACCGCGTCGCATCGTCGAACCCGGCCGGTTCGACCGGACGCGCGCGCAATCCCGGCGCCTTCGCCTCAAGCGCCAGCGCGATGCCCGAGGTCAGGCCGCCCCCGCCGCAACAGACCAGCACGTCGGCGGTGTTTACCCCGGCCTCGGCCGCCTGTTCGGCAATTTCCAGTCCCACGGTGCCCTGCCCGGCGATCACCAGCGGTTCGTCGTAGGGACGCACCAGCGTCAGCCCCAGCTCTTCGGCCAGCGCCTTGCCCTTTTCCTCGCGGCTTTCGGTTTCGCGGTCATAGAGCACCACCCGCGCCCCAAGCGCCTTGGTGTTCTCGCGCTTCAGCTCGGGCGCATCGGCGGGCATGAGGATGACGGCCGGCGCGCCATGCTGCGCCGCCGCCCAGGCCACGCCCTGCGCGTGGTTGCCGGATGAATAGGCCATGACGCCCGCCTTGCGCACCTCGGGATCCATCGCGGAAATCGCCGACCAGGCACCGCGCGCCTTGAAGCTGCCGGTGTGTTGCAGGCATTCCGGTTTGAGAAACACGCGGCGCCCCGCGATCTCGTCCAGGAAGGGAGAGGTGAGAAGCGGCGTGCGCCGCAGATGGCCGGAGAGCCGCCCCGCAGCGGCCTCGATCATCTCGATATTCATGCAAGTTGTCCTTTCCAGGCGGCCAGCGCGGCCAGGGCTTCGGGTTCGTCAAGAAACGGGATATGCCCCCGGTCGGGCACATGGGCCACCACCGCGCCGGGGTGACGTTGGGACATCTCCTCGACCGTCGCGCGGCTTAGAAGGTCCGAATTCGCGCCGTGGATGATCGCCAGCGGTAGCCCGGCCAGCCCGTCGAACAGCGGCCAGGCATCGGCGGGTTCGGCATCGAAGGCGGGCGCCACCGCGTCATAAAGCCCGGGGTCGTAGTTGATCTTCAGCCCCTCGGGCGTCTCGTCGTAGACATGCCCCAGGAATCTGATCCAACGCTCCGCGGATACGCCCCTGAACTGGCTGGTGTCGGCCGTCCGCGCGTCGGCGGCATCCTTCAGCGTGGCAAAGCCGGGGTTCTGGCCCAGGTACCCCTGGATCGCTGCCAGCCCCGCCGGTTCGATCACCGGGCCGACATCGTTCAGGGCGATACCGATCAGCCGGTCCTTCGCCAATGCCGCCAGAACCATGGCGATCAGCCCCCCGCGCGAGGTGCCCAGCACCGCCACCCGGTCCAGTCCGAGGTGATCCAGAAGAGCCAGCACATCCTGCGCCTCGACGCCCACGTCATAGGTCTTGAAATCCGCCCAATCCGATTGACCGCGCCCGCGGTAATCCATGCATATCAAGCGCATGTCGGCCAGGTGCGGCGCCACGAAGTCGAAATCCCGCCCATTGCGCGTCAGTCCCGACAGACACAGCAAGGGGATCCCCTCGCCCGTGTCGGTGTAATGGATGCGGGTGCCATCGGCGGCAGGGAAGTGGGGCACTCAGAATACCTTCAGATCGGGAATATGGGTCAGGTCGGCGACCTCGTGATGCGGGCGACCGGGCAGGCGGTCCACAGGATCACCGCGCCGGTTCACCCAGGCCGTGGTGAACCCGTAGGACGCGGCCGAGGCCGCATCCCAGCCGTTGGAGGACACGAACAGCACCGCGTCGGCCCCACAGCCGAACCGCGCGCCGACCAGATCATAGACCGCCCGCGCCGGTTTGAAGACACCGACGCTTTCCACCGTCAGCACATCGTCCAGCAGCCCGCCGATCCCGGCCGAACGGACGGCATCGGCCAGCATCTCGGGCGATCCGTTTGACAGGATCCCGGTCGCCAGCCCGCGTTCCTTCAGCCGCGTCAGCATGTCGGGCACTTCGGGATAGGCGGCCAGGTCACGATAAAGTTGCAGCAGTCGGTCGCGCAGTTTCGCCCCGGACAGCCCGTGATGCTCCATCGCCCAATCCAGCCCGTCCTGTGTGACCTGCCAGAAATTCGTGTGCGCGCCCGTCACGGCCCGAAGCCAGGAATATTCCAGCTGCTTGCGCCGCCAGTCCTCGGCCAGCGCGGGCCAGATATCCGACAGCGCCTCCATTCCCGGTTCATCGGCGGCCTGACGCGCGGCGGCGCTGACGTCGAACAGGGTGCCATAGGCGTCGAAGATACAGGTGGTGATCGGCATCGCAGTCTCCTGCGTCACGTTAGCAGCGGCCGAAGAGGTGTACAGCCCCCACGAAAGGATACGGCCCGACGATTTCGGAGGTGCGCAGAGCGCGCGATGGATCACCGCCGACGCAGGCGGACGTGATGGCGGGTTCGGAAGACTCGCCCTCAGACCAAGTGAAGGAAAATCTTACGGTCCCGACAGTTCACAAAGGTTGAATTCAACAACAATACCGATACGGTCCGGCTTGGGTATTTTACATTGTGTTCGATGTCCGCAAAAATTCCGAATTCATCCCGAGGATAATAGAAGATGTCATCAAATTTCATGCTGTCGTTGTCAGCGGCACTTGCCATGACCACGCTTGTTCCAGTCACGGCCCTTGCTGCCAACGTATCGCCGAATATCATTTTCGGCTCCGGCAACACGAACGGCGGGTTCACCGTCGGCACCGGAACGTACGACGGCCCCAATATTGTTGGTCCGGTCGTCAAGCTCGAACTCGGGTTGCGTGCAAAGCTGCGCTTCGACGAAAACAACCTTCCAAGCGCCACGTACAATTACGATGGCGTGGACACCTACACGTTCAATGCAGGGGCGGCACCTGGCGGTTTCGGCTGGGATGCCGGTAGCCCGACCACACCTGTCTGGAGCTTCGATTGGAGCGTCGGTACGGATCTTGATTTCACTAAACCTTCAAATGGCTATACCAGCTTGAACGCGCTGACCTATCAAATGCGGATCGATGGTGACGCGGGCGCGGGTACCAATTTCTTCAACTTCGATCCGATCAATCAATCCTACGCCGACCATGCCCTTGGAAATATGATTACTGCCAATGGTGACGGAACAGTGGCTGCGGACGCGACGGGATACGCCGACTTGCTGAACAAGAGCTCCGTCGCCCAGAATTCGTGGAATTACGAATTCTTCAACGAAACGACTGACGCCTTCTTCATGCCGCCGCTCGCGAATTTCGATCCAAGCGTCGCCGGATCCTATAGGATCGAATTTGAAGCCTTCTACGACGATGGCACCGGCGCCGGCGCCGTGTCCGTCGCCAGCACCGGCATCAACATCAACGTGGTCGATCCGACGCCCGCGGTTCCGGTCCCGGCGGCCCTGCCCATGCTGCTGTCCGCGTTCGGAGGATTCGCAGTCGTCCGTCGCCGCCGACGCAAGGCCGCGTCCGTCTGATCAGAAAAAGATAGGGCCGCGACGTGCGGCCCTTATCTCATGATCTGGTCGGCACCCGCGATCCGCCATGCGCGCGCGGATCTTTCGGTTTCCGCTTTACCGCCGACGCAGGCGGATGACGACGTCGACCTTGGAAAGCTCGGCCCCGGCGGGAAGTTCCGGCAGGCGCGCGATTTCCAGCTGTTCAGCCGGGGCGTCGGTCAGGTCGCCGGTGTCTTCCCAGTAGAAATGCGGGTGGTCGTGCATGTTGGTGTCGAAATAGCTTTTCGACCCGTCCACCGTGATCTCCTGGATCAGGCCCGCTTCGCAGAACGCCTTGAGCGTGTTGTAGACCGTGGCCAGAGACACCGACTGGCCACTGCCCTGCGCGGCCTCGAACAGGCTTTCGGCGGTCACATGACGGTGCTGTCCATCCCCGACCAGAAGGTCGGCCAGAAGGGCACGCTGCCGCGTCGGGCGCAATCCGCCCCGCGTCAGCCATGCGACACCGGTTTCGCTATTGGTCATTGGCTACGATCCCTTGCACGACAGGCACTATATTACGTCTCTGGACAAATATTCAATGAAAGAAGCCCGACGCGCCCCGTGACCGTGTCCGCCGTGCCGCGCCGCGCCCTTGCAAGGCGCGCAACCCGGGTGCTAGAGGGAACAAAGCTCAGACCAAGGGGAAAGGGTCCGACTGCATGGCCGACTATCCGACCAGCTTCGACAAGGAAGATCTTCTGAAATGTGCGCGCGGGGAGTTGTTCGGCCCCGGCAACGCGCAGCTTCCGGCGCCGCCGATGCTGATGATGGACCGGATCACCGACATCTCGGGCGATGGCGGCCTGCACGGCAAGGGCCATGTCCGCGCCGAATTCGATATCACCCCGGACCTGTGGTTCTTTGACTGCCACTTCCCCGGCAACCCGATCATGCCCGGCTGCCTTGGCCTTGACGGGTTGTGGCAGCTGACCGGCTTCAACCTTGGCTGGCGCGGCTGGCAGGGGCGGGGTTATGCGCTTGGCGTGGGCGAGGTCAAGCTGACCGGCATGGTCCGTCCCGACCGCAAGAAGCTGACCTACTTCGTCGATTTCACCAAGGCGATCCAGACCCGCCGCCTGACCATGGGCGTCGCGGACGGCCGGGTCGAGGCCGACGGCGAAGAGATCTATGTCGTCAAGGACATGAAGGTCGCGCTCAGCGAAAGCTGAGCCGACGACGGGGGCAGGGGGACCGGCCATGACCGACAGCCTGCCACCGTGCCCCGACTGCGCCTCGGCCTTCACATACCAGATGGACGCGCTTCTGGTCTGTCCGGAATGCGGCCACGAATGGTCCGCGACCGAGGCCGCGGATGATGAGGTCATCCGCGACAGCGTCGGCAATGTCCTGACAGATGGTGATACCGTCACCGTCATCAAGGATCTCAAGCTCAAGGGCACGTCGCAGGTCGTCAAGGTCGGCACCAAGGTGACCAACATCCGGCTGGTGCCGGGCGATCACGATATCGACTGCAAGATCCCCGGGGTCGGCTCGATCGGGCTGAAATCGCAGTTCGTCAAGAAAGTGTCGGGCTGATCGCAGGTCTCAGTGCAGGCTGAGGATCATCGCGATATCCCGCGCATCCAGCCCCTTCAGTAACTCACGTTCCTCCGGGTGCAGCCGCGCGGTGTCCTCGATGTGCCGCAGCAGGGTCTGCCCGATCTCGCTGGTCGAGCGGTAGTAGAGGTCCGGCGCGTCCTTCGACACGTCGCCCAGCAACCGCTCCAGCAGCTTGAGCCGCTTGCGCGCCTCCAGATCCTTGTGGTTCTCGTGCAGCATGGCGATGCCTCCGCCAATGAATCTAGGGACGTCTGCCGCGCCGTCCAGCCTCAGTCGTCCGCGGTCTTGCGCGCCTTGATGGCGTCGTTGAACAGATCATGCAGATCCTCGCCCTTGAAATCGTTCAGATGCGTGACCGTGCCATCCTTGTCGTGGTACTCCAGCCGCAGCTCTCCGACCACCTCGCCATCGCGGTACTGTTCGCCGTCATCGAGGAAGGCCAGAACGGAAAACACCGCCGCTTGCCGCTGATCGGCCATCAGGAATGCGATCCGCGCGCGGTCCTCGTCGCTCAGCCCGTTGAGCCAATTGGCCATGGCACGCCTTTCGGCCGACACGCCCCGGCCCGGCGGATTGCGGTAATAATCAAGAATGCGGGCTGTCGGATCAAGCGGGATCACAGTGTCCGCGACGAGGGTGGCGAAGTCTGATTTTTTCATGATGCGCTTCTGGCTGTTGTGCCCAGACTAAGCGCCGATCGAGGGAACGAGGCAAGTGGATTTGCGGTCTCCCGCCTCTCCTCCTTGCGCCCGACCGCCCCCATGTCCTACACACAGCGCCAGCACACCGAGGGAGAGTTCATGCGCCGCGTCGTCGTCACAGGTCTGGGGATCGTTTCCAGCATCGGGAACAATGCCGAAGAGGTCACCGCCTCTCTCAAGGCGGGCAAGTCGGGGATCACCGCCTCGCCGGAAATGGCAGAGCATGGCTTTCGCAGCCAGATCGCCGGGACGCTCAAGATCGACCCGGCCGAACATATCGACAAGCGCACGCTGCGGTTCATGGGCCCCGGCGCAGCATATGCCTACATCGCGATGTCCCAGGCGATTGCCGACGCGGGCCTGACCGAAGATCAGGTCTCCAACCCGCGCACCGGCCTTGTCGCAGGGTCGGGCGGGCCGTCGACCAGCGCCATGCTGAGCGCGCACCAGACGGTGCTGTCGACCGGCGCGACCAAGCGGATCGGGCCCTTTGCGGTGCCCAAATGCATGTCTTCGACCGTGTCGGCGAACCTCGCGACCTCGTTCAAGATCAAGGGCATCAACTATTCGATCACCTCGGCCTGCTCGACCTCGCTGCACTGCATCGGCAACGCGGCGGAACAGATCATGCTGGGCAAGCAGGACGTGATGTTCGCGGGCGGCGGCGAAGAACTGGACTGGACGCTGTCGTGCCTGTTCGATGCCATGGGTGCGATGTCGTCCAAGTACAACGACACGCCCGAAAAGGCCTCGCGTGCGTTTGACGAAACCCGCGACGGCTTTGTCATCTCGGGCGGCGGCGGCATCGTCGTGCTGGAAGATCTGGACCACGCGCTGGCGCGCGGTGCCACGATCTATGCCGAGGTGACAGGCTATGCCGCGACCTCGGACGGGCATGACATGGTGGCCCCCTCGGGCGAGGGCGGCGAACGCGCCATGCGCCTCGCGCTCGACACGCTGCCCGAGGGCCGCAAGGTCAGCTATATCAACGCGCACGGCACCTCGACCCCCGTGGGCGACGTGGGCGAGATCCAGGCAGTCCGACGCGTCTTTGGCGAAGGCCAGACGCCGCCGGTCAGTTCGACCAAGTCGATGACGGGCCATGCGCAGGGCGCCGCCGGCGCGCTCGAGGCGATCTTCTGCCTGCTGATGCTGAAGGACGACTTCATCACACCGTCGATCAACGTCGAAACGCTCGACCCGCAGCTGAAGCCCGAGGAAATCGCCACATCGCTGGTCGAAAACGCCGGGCTGGACACGGTCATGACGAACTCGTTCGGGTTCGGCGGCACCAACGGCTCCATGCTGCTCAGCCGCTACCAGGCCTGAGCTTGGCGTGCCGGGGCGATGGTCGGCCCGGCACATCGCATGCCTGTGACGCAAACGCTACGCCGTCCGGCCGGCTGGCCCGACGGGGACCGGCGGCTTGACGTGATCGCCTGAATTGGCCAAATCGAAGGGCAGCCCGGAGGGGAGAAATCCATGTTGTCTCTTGAAAACAAACGCGGCCTGATCATGGGCGTGGCGAACGAACGCTCTATCGCATGGGGCATCGCCAAGGAAATGGCGGCCGCCGGCGCGCAGCTGGCCTTCAGCTACCAGGGCGAGGCCTTCGGAAAACGTCTGCAGCCCCTGGCCGAGTCGATCGGGTCCGACCTGATGGTCGACATGGATGTCACTGACGACGCCGCGATGGACAAGGGCTTTGCCGACCTGGCCGCGAAATGGCCGACCATCGACTTCGTGGTCCACGCCATCGCCTTTTCGAACAAGGACGAGCTGGGCGGCCGGTTCATCAACACCAGCCGCGACAACTTCAAGAATTCGCTGGATATCTCGTGCTATTCGCTGATCGACGTGGCCCGCCGTGCGGCACCGCTGATGACCAACGGCGGCACGATCCTGACCCTGACCTACCAGGGGTCGAACCGCGTGACCCCCTATTACAACGTGATGGGCGTGGCCAAGGCAGCACTGGAATCCGCGGTGCGCTACCTTGCCAATGACCTCGGCCCCGACGGCATCCGCGTCAACGCGATCTCTCCGGGTCCGATGAAGACGCTGGCCGGCGCCGCGATTTCCGGCGCGCGCAAGACCTTCCGCCAGACCGAGGCGAACGCGCCCATGCGCGCCAACGCGACGCTTGAGGCCGTGGGCGGCACGGCCGTCTACCTGGCCTCTGACGCGGGCGCCTGCACCAGCGGAGAGATCGTGCGCGTCGACGGCGGATACCACGTGCTGGGGATGCCGCAGCCGGAGAACCTCTGAGGCTGCGCAGACCTCGGGTCGGCTGCTGGCGGAGCGCGCCGGGGGCTGTCTGCCCCCGGACCCCCGAGGATATTGAAACCAGAGGAAGCAGGCGGCCCGTTTCGTCGCCGGAGCGTACCGCCCGTAGGGTGCGTGCTGGCACGCACCGTCACGCGGCGCGAGGCGTCAGTAGGTTCGCGCCTTGATCACCTGAAGCAACGGCAGCAGCGCGGCCATGTCAGGCCCGTTGGTGCGCCCGGTGACGGCCTTGCGCAGCGGCATGAACAGCCCCTTGCCCTTGCGCCCCGTCGCGTCCTTTACCGCCGATGTCCACTGGCCCCAGGTGTCACCGTCGACCTCTTCGGGCAGCATCGGCATGGCGGCGCGGATGAAGTCGGCATCTTCGTCGTCGACCAGCGGATCCGCCCCGTCGCGCATCAGCGCCCACCAGCCGTCGACCTCGTCCAGCACCGAGATATTGTCGCGCACGACGGCCCAGAAGGCCTGAGCCAGGTCATCCGGCACGCCGGCGGCCGCGATGCGGTCCTTGACCGACGCGTAGTCCGTGCCCTGCAGCACATGCGCGGTCAGGGGCAGCAGGTCGTTTTCGTCGAACTTGGTCGGGGCCGATCCGAACTGCGACAGGTCGAACCCTTCGATCAGCTCGTCGATCGACGACCGCAGTTCGACCGGCTGCGACGACCCCAGGCGCGCCATCAGCGACAAAAGCGCCATCGGCGCGATGCCCCGCGCGCGCAGGTCGCGGATCGACAGCGTGCCGAGCCGTTTCGACAGCGCCTCGCCCTGCGGGCCGGTCAGCAGGGAATGGTGCGCAAAGGCCGGGGCCGTGGCACCAAGCGCGTGGATCATCTGGATCTGTGTCGCGGTGTTCGTCACGTGGTCCGAGCCCCGCACCACATGGGTCACGCCCATGTCGGTGTCATCGACCACGGAAGCCAGCGTGTAAAGAACCTGACCATCTGCGCGGATCAGCACCGGGTCCGAGACCGAGGCCGCGTCGATCGACAGGTCCCCCAGGATGCCGTCGGTCCACTCGATCCGTTCCTGGTCCAGCTTGAACCGCCAGACGCCATCGCCGCGTTCGGTGCGCAGCCGGGCCTTGTCGTCGTCCGACAGCGCCAGGGCGGCGCGGTCGTAGACCGGCGGCTTGCCCATGTTCAGCTGTTTCTTGCGCTTCAGGTCCAGTTCCGTCGGCGTCTCGAAGGCCTCGTAGAAGCGGCCCATGTCGCGGTACTTGTCGGCGGCGTCGGCATAGCGGTCCAGCCGGTCCGACTGCCGTTCGACCCGGTCCCAGGTCAGGCCCAGCCATTCCAGATCCTGCTTGATCGCGTCGACGTATTCTTCCTTGGAACGTTCGGGATCGGTGTCGTCGATCCGCAGGATGAAGGTGCCGCCCTGCTTGCGCGCGATCAGGAAATTGAAGAGCGCAGTGCGCAGGTTGCCGACGTGGATATAGCCGGTCGGAGAGGGGGCGAAACGGGTGACGGTCATGTGCGGGCTCCTGAATGCCCCGGCGCTTTGTCACATGCGCGCCGAAATGTCCATCGGAAGGGCTAGGTCGGCCGCACCGGCCAGATCCGCGACAGGTCGTCGATGCCAGTGCGGATCAGTTCGGCCAGCACATCCATGTCCACCGCATCCAGCCGGGTGATATAGAGGCAAGATTTCCCCATCTTGTGTGGTCCCAGCCGGTCAAGGATCGCGCCATAATCCTGGTAGCCCGGCATGATGTAGACCGACAGGGCCGCCTTGCGGGGCGAAAACCCGGTGGCCAGCCATGTGCCGCTGCGACCGCTGGCATAGGTGTAGTCATAGGCGCCGTAGCCCAGGATCGAAGGCCCCCACATCCGCGCCTGCCATCCGGTCACGCGGTCGAACATTGCCTTCAGCGCAAGCCCCTGGTGCCGTCTGCGATCTGGCTGAACCGAGGCAAGGAAGGACATCGGCGCGACATCCGTGGGTAGGGTCTTCTGGTCGGTCATGCGGCGCAGGATAGCACGCCGACCGACATGCAAAAATACCCGGGCCTGCTTGGGGGCGGCAGGCCCGGATGCGTTGGCGATCGTGGAAGGATCAGAGAAAACCGGTCAGGAGGTCATCGACGACACCGTCGTCTCCTGCGCCGTCACAACCACAGTCGTCGCCGAACAATTCGTCCACGGTTCCGCCACCGCCCAGCAGATGTTCGACAGCAGCCCAGGTGGTGTCGGTCTCGTCCGGGGTATTGTCGCCATTGAGGACGTCATCGAGCGTGCCGCCGTCCCCGGCGATTTCGTCCACCGTGCCGCCATCCGCCAGCAGATCGTCGATCAGACCGTCGTTTTCGGTGCCGTCGGCCATGTCGTCCCCGGTCAGGATCGTGTCGATCACACCGCCGTCGCCAGCCAGTTCGTCGACGATGCCGCCTTCGGCCACCAGATCGTCAATCAGCCCGTCGGTCTCGGTGTCGTCGGGGTGGTCATCGCCGGTCAGCAGGTGATCCAGAACACCGCCGTCGCCCGCCAGGTCATCGATCAGGCCGTCTTCTTCCGTCAGCCCGGCGTGCATGGCGTCCTTGTCGTGGTCTGAACCGATCTGGACCCCGACGTGGACACTGACGCTGGCGTGCACGCTCAGCCCGTCGTCGCAATCGTCGCCTCCGTCCTGCCAGTCATCATGGCCCAGCAGTTCGTCGAGGATCCCGTCGTCGCCCGCGATATTGTCGACGGCGCCGTCCGTTTCGCTTGCATCCCCGTCGGGGTGGTTGTCGCCTGTCAGGATGTCGTCGACCGTACCGCCGTCACCCAGAAGTTCGTCCACCGTGCCGCCTTCGGCCAGCAGATCGTCCAGCAGTCCGTCATTGTGGGTCCCGTCGGCCTCGTCATCGCCCGTGAGTGTGGCGTCGATCACACCGCCATCCCCGGCCAGCTCATCCACCAGTCCGCCCTCGGCAACCAGGTCGTCCACCAGCCCGTCGGTCTCGGTCCCGTCCGACGTGTGATCGCCTGTCAGCAGCGCATCGACCGCGCCGCCATCGCCAAGCAGGTCATCAAGGAAGCCGTCTTCCGACGTGACAGACCCGTCGTGATGAGGGGCCTTCTGGGCAGGAGGCGTGAACACCTTTGCCGCTGAATCGAACAATTTGATTTTAAAGCCAAACATGGGCGTATCCTCAATACTCGTTACACAATGTCAGGCCAACGGGGCCCGATAGCTGTATCGTCGGCGCATAAATTCATGCTGGCTATGGTTGAGTGCGGGACACATTTTTTCGCGCATGGAAACGGCCGAAGCGGTTTGATTGGCACTGCAAATCATGCGCGGCAAAGATATGATTTCGGGCGAAAAAGTGGCGACGGTGCGGCAAGACAGCGACACCGACACGGGGCCGGCGCGAAATAGTTTCACGCATCGGCGGGAAATGACGGGCCGGTTTCAGACCTCAAACGGGTGCGAATCGTCGGTCAGATCCGGCGGAATGTCAGGTAATGCGGGGTGCGCCCTTCGCGCAGCGCCTTTTGTTCGTAGCGGGTCGAGATCCAGTCGTCCCAGGGCTCGCGCCAGTCCGAAGGTGTCTCGGCCAGCCACTCGAACCCCTGCCGTGGCACCTGTTCCAGCGTCTGGCGGACATAGTCGGGGATGTCGGTCGCCACGCGGAAGATCGCGCCGGGCTTCAGCTTGCGCGCCAGCGGCTCCAGGTGTTCGGGCGTGACGAAGCGGCGGCGGTGATGCCGTTTCTTTGGCCAGGGATCGGGATACAGTAGAAACGCCCGCGACAGCGACTGGTCCGGCAGCACGTCGAACAGATCGCGCGCATCGCCGGGATGCACCGCAAGGTTGTCGACACCGGCTTCGCGGATCTTGCCCAGAAGCATCGCGACGCCGTTGATATAGGGCTCGGCCCCGATGATGCCGACCTGCGGGTTCCGGGCGGCCTGATGCACCAGGTGCTCTCCGCCGCCGAACCCGATTTCAAGCCAGACGTCCTTGTCGCCGAATAGCGCCGCAAGGTCGATCGGGGTGCGATCCGGGTTCGCCTCCCAAGTGACGGCACCGGGCGACAGCGCATCGAGGTCTTCGTCAAGGTAGACCTCCTGCGACTTGCGCAGGCCCTTGCCCTTGAACCGGCCATAGAAGTTGCGCCAGGGGGCGCCAGAGGGATGCTGATCAGACATGCGCGTCCCCTTAGCGCCCGCAGGGCGGGGGATCAACCAGAGCCGTCAGTTCTGCTGCGCCATCATGCGCTCGTGCACCGCCGCCATGCCACGATTGGCCATGTCGGTCACCTCGTCCGCGTGGGTCTGCAGCGCCGCGACGACCTCTGGATCGTCCGAGGTCTGGGTGACCATCAGCCCGCCGTCGACCGCGGCGATGTCGGTGTCGATCCGGTCGCTGCGCGCGAACAGGATATCCAGCGTCGGGCTCTGGATGAACACCTTGGGGTCGTCCTTGTCGATGACCCGGCTGGTCATGCCGCTGATGTGGCTGACCAGGGCCGCTGCGACCTCTGGATCGTCGGACCGGGTCGTGGTGCGAATGCCGTTTGGCAGGTGTTCGACCTGCCGCTCCAACTGGGTGAAGTTCCGGAACAGCATGGCCATCTCGGCGCTTTCGTCCGTTGTGACGTTCTCTCCGCGCAGTCCGGGCATGTTGACCATGTCGTGGCCCGTCCCGTCCGCCCCGTGACCATGACCGTGTTGTCCACCGCCGTGCATCTGTGCGGCAACGGGGGCGGCCAGGACGGCGGCGGTCATCAGGGCAATCGCAAATCGCATCGGGCACTCCTTTGGATCGAGTAGGTGTATACAGACATCGCGCCGGGCCGGCCAAAATTCTGCGTGATCCATCCCGGACGCTTGGGCCGTCTTGCGCATTCCTGCACAGAATATGTCGAATTTCACCGAATATGCCACAAGCGCGAACGATGTCATCTTCCCTGCATCCCCCGCAAGGGCCCATCACAAGGACAGACACAATGACCAACCTTCTTGCCTACGCCGCGCCGCTTGGCCGCGTTCTTCTTTCCTTCATGTTCATCCTCTCCGGCTTCCAGAAGATCACCGGCTATGCCGGTACCCAGGGCTATATGGAGATGATGGGCGTTCCCGGTGCGCTTCTTCCGCTTGTCATCCTGGTCGAGCTTGTCGGCGGCATCGCCCTGCTGGTCGGCTGGCAGGCACAGATCGCCGCCTTCCTTCTGGCCGGCTTCTCGATCGTGTCGGGCTTCCTGTTCCACCTCGTCCCGTCCTTCGGGATGGAGGGCATGGCCGCCCAGGGCGAAGTCATCAGCTTCATGAAGAACGTCACCATCGCCGGTGGCATGCTGATGGTCGTCGCCTTCGGCCCCGGCACCCTGTCGGTCGGCAGCCGTCGCGTGGCCGTGCCTGCGGAATAAGCTGCGCCAACCCCACCTTGACGGGCCATCGGCACAATGCCGGTGGCCTTTTCGTGTCAGCCCTCCTGCCGGGCGGCATAGGCGGCGCGGGCGTCCTGGATGTCGGTGTAATGCGCCTCGGCCCATATCCAGACACCGCAGAACGCCTTGCTCAGCCCGGCGCCAAGGTCGGTCAGCCGGTATTCCACCTTCGGCGGCACCACCGGATAGACCTTGCGCGACACCAGCCCGTCCCGTTCCATCGCGCGCAGGGTCTGGGTCAGCATCTTCTGGCTGATGCCCGGACAGGCGCGGGACAGTTCGCCAAAGCGGCAGCACGCGTTTTCGGTCAGGATCTCGATCAGCAGCATGGTCCACTTGTCGGCGACGCGGCCGATCAGCTCTTCGACCAACCGGTCGACCGCCGGATCGGTTTCGATCTGGCGCAATTCCTGTCTCAGGTCAGGGTCGGGCATGTCCATACTCTCTTTTGGGTAAGTATAAATCTTTTGGGTGCCTTCTTTCCCATGGGTAGCAAAGGCGACATCTGGGGGAAAGTCACGACGAAAGGACACCCCATGACCATGACACATCGCACGATCCTCATCACCGGCGGCAATTCCGGCATCGGCGCGGCGCTGGCGCGCGCGCTGCTGGCCCTGGGCAACCGGGTGGTGATCACCGGCCGCAACCCCGACCGGCTGGCCGCCGTGCTGGCGGACACCCCCGGCCTCGCGGGCTATGCGCTGGATGTCACCGATCCGGCCGCGCTGGCGGATTTCCCGGCGCAGGTGCTGGCCGATCATCCGCAGCTGGACACGCTGATCCTGAACGCAGGCATCATGGAGGCCGAGGATTACACCGCCGATCCGGTTTCGACCGACGTCGCCGATCGCACCATCGCCACCAACCTGACGGCCCCGATCCACATGGCTGCGGCTTTCCTGCCGCACCTGCGGTCCCGGCCGCAGGCGGCGCTGATCACGGTGTCCTCGGGTCTGGCCTTCGTGCCCAAGGCGGCGAACCCGGTCTATTCCGCGACCAAGGCTGCAATCCATTCCTGGAGCCAGTCGTTGCGCCATCAGCTGCGCGACACCTCGGTCGCCGTGCACGAGATCGCCCCGCCACTGGTCGCGACAGAGCTGACGCCGGGCCAGTCCAAAGTCGCCGCCGCCTTGCCGTTGCAGGACTTCACCGATGAGGTCATCGCGATCCTGTCGCGTGACCGGATCCCGGACGAGGTTCTGGTCGACCGCGTCGGATTCCAGCGCCGCGCCGAGGCCGAGGGGCGTCACGCCGCCGCCTTTGCCGCGATCAACGGCTGAGGCCTGAACGAAAACGCCCCCGCACAAGGGCGGGGGCGTTTGTCGTGTCAGGCTCGGGCCTTGGTCAGATCGCTTTCTTCAGCGCCTCGACCAGGTCGGTCTTTTCCCAGGAAAACCCGCCGTCCGCTTCGGGCTTGCGGCCAAAGTGGCCGTAGGCGGCGGTGCGCTGGTAGATCGGCTTGTTCAGCTCAAGATGTTCGCGGATGCCGCGCGGGGTCAGATCCATGACCCGGGCCACGGCGCGCTCGATCTCGGCCTCGTCGACGTTGCCGGTGCCGTAGGTGTCGGCATAGATCGACAGCGGCTTGGAAATCCCGATCGCGTAGGACAGCTGGATCGTGCATTTCTCGGCCATGCCCGCCGCCACGACGTTCTTCGCCAGGTAACGCGCCGCATAGGCGGCCGAGCGGTCGACCTTGGTCGGATCCTTGCCGGAAAACGCGCCGCCGCCATGCGGGGCCGCGCCGCCGTAGGTGTCGACGATGATCTTGCGCCCGGTCAGGCCCGCGTCACCGTCCGGCCCGCCGATGACGAACTTGCCGGTCGGGTTGATCCACCATTCGGTGTTCGCGGTCAGCCAGTCACCGGGGATGACTTCGCGGATATAGGGTTCGACGATGGCGCGGATGTCAGCCGAGGTCTGGGTTTCGTCATGGTGCTGGGTCGACAGCACCAGCTGCATGACCTCGACCGGCTGGCCGTTTTCATAACGCAGCGACACCTGGGACTTCGCGTCCGGCCCAAGCGTCGGCTCGGTGCCGTCCTTGCGGACCTCGGCCAGGCGGCGCAGGATCTTGTGCGCAAACTGGATCGGTGCGGGCATCAGGTCGTCGGTTTCGGTCGTGGCATAGCCGAACATGATCCCCTGATCGCCGGCGCCTTCGTCCTTGTCGGCCTTGGCATCCACACCCTGCGCGATATGGGCGGACTGTTCGTGCAGCAGGTTGGTGATTTCCACCGTTTCGTGGTGGAACTTGTCCTGTTCGTAGCCGATGTCCTTGATGCACTCGCGCGCGATGGCGTCGATGCGGCCCATGTAGTCCTTCAGCTTGTCCTGGTCCGACAGGCCAACCTCGCCGCCGATGACGACGCGATTGGTGGTGGCGAAGGTTTCGCAGGCGACGCGGGCCTGCGGCTCTTCGCTCAGGAAGGCGTCGAGGACGGCGTCGGAAATCCGGTCACAAACTTTGTCCGGGTGCCCCTCGGAGACGGATTCCGAGGTGAAGATGTAATTCTTGCGGGTCATGAGAAGTGCTCCGATGAAAGTAGACTACTCCGTCAGGAAGCCGTTGGAGCAGCAGTTCCACCGGGTTAGACGCCGCCGTGTGGGGCGTCAACGTCAATCTGTGCGGCTTTTTTGCGATTGATCACCGCAAGACCGGCCAGGCCAAGGACCAGAAGCGCCGTCAGCGGCCAATCCCCGGTGCGCGCATAGAGCGTAGCATTGCGGGCCGGGGGCAGGGGCACATCGCGCACGCCCTGCATGCCAAGCGCCATCTCTCCGCTCAGGCGGCCGGCCGGGTCGATCACCGCCGAAACACCGGTATTGGCCACGCGCACCATCGGCAGGCCCTGTTCCACCGACCGTAGCCGCGCCTGCGCCAGATGCTGATAAGGCCCCGAAACCGTGCCGAACCAGGCGTCGTTGGTGATCAGCATCAGAAGGTCGGGCCGGGCCGGGGCGGCGGCCAGGTCGCGGGGAAAGATCCCCTCGTAACAGATCAGCGGCAGGGTGGCGCCGACGCCGGGAATGTCGATCAGCCGCGCACCGGGACCGGGCGAGAACCCGTTGCCCTCACGCTGCGCCAGGCCCCGGATGCCAACCCGCCCCAACAGGTCGCCAAGCGGTGTGTATTCGCCGAAAGGCACGAGGTGATGCTTGTCGTAAACCTCGGCGATGCCCGCGTCGGACCCGAGCAGCACGAGCGAATTGTAGATCCGTTGCGCGCCCGCACGGTTGATCCCGAAGATCAGCGGCACCTGCCCGCCCGCATCCGAGATCACCGGCATCAGGTGCATCACATCCTCGAGCCAGGCGGGGATGGCGGTTTCGGGCCAGACGATCAGGTCCGGCGCGCCCGGGCTGCGGGTCAGATCAAGCAGTCGGGTGAAGTGCTGCGGCGCCAACGCCGGATCCCATTTGTCCGCCTGCGGCACATTGGGTTGCACCAGTCGCACGACCGGGCGGCCGTCGGTTGGCGCAACCGCGGGGGTGATGGCCAGCCCCAGCAGGTAGATGCCCGCCCCAGCCACGGTCCAGACCGGCACCCCGACCCATGGGCGTGACAGGGCGAACACCAGCGCCACCGCGAACCCCGACACCACAAGGGTCAGCCCGATCGCACCCGTCCATTGCGCCAGCATCAGTATCGGCGTTGTGATCAGAACGTGCCCGGGCAGGGCCCAGGGAAAGCCCGTGAAGATCCAGCCGCGCAGCACGCCCGCCAAGGTCAGGGACAGGATCGTCGCAAAGGCAAAGCCGCTGCCGCGACCGGGGGCGATCCAGCGGGCCACCAGCCCCGCCAGCCCCCAGAACAGCGCCATGCCCCCGGCCATGAGCACAAGGGCAAAGGGTGCCATCCAGCCGTGCCGGGGGGCGTCGACAAGGAACGGCTCAACGATCCAGCTGAGCGACAGGGCGAAGTATCCCGTTCCCGCCGCCCACCAGATCGCCGCAACATGCCGCGCGCGCGGCACCGGGCGCGTCAGGCCAAAGACCACCGCCATCCCGATCACCGTCAAAGGCCACAGCGCCCAGGGGGCTTGCCCAAGCGCCGCCAGACCCCCGGCCAGGAACGACAGGGCCATGGACGGGCGCAGCTTCAGCCCCTCCGGCACGGGCCAGAGGGATCGGGCCGCCCCCGGTCCGGTCATTGCGCGGCAAGCTCTCTGGGCTGGTCCTCTTCGGGTTGGATCGCGGGCGCGCCTTCGGGGCGCAACCGCACGCGCAGCCGCTTGATCCGGCGCGGGTCGGCATCGACGACCTCGAACTCGTGTCCGGCGGGGTGCGGTACGACCTCACCCCGGGCAGGCACGCGGCCCGACAGCATGAAGACCAGGCCGCCAAGCGTGTCGATTTCCTCTTCGTCGACACTGTCGTCTTCGGTCAGGTCCACCCCGGTTTCCGAGGCGAAGTCCGACAGCGGCGTCTTGGCCAACGCGACATAGCTGTTCTCGGCCTCGCGGGTCCACAGCTTGCCTTCCTCGACGTCGTGTTCGTCCTCGATCTGGCCGATGACCTGTTCGATCAGGTCCTCGATCGTGACCAGCCCGTCGACCCCGCCGTATTCGTCGATCACCAGCGCCATGTGGCGACGTTCGGTCTGCATCTTCTGCAGCAGCACGCCGATCGGCATCGACGGCGGCACGAATAGCAGCGGCCGCAGCATCGCCTTCAGCGAAAACCGCGTCTGCTTGCCGTTGAACCCGTGGCGCAGCGCAAAGTCCTTGAGGTGGATCATCCCGACCGGCGTGTCCAGCGTGTCCTGGTAGACAGGCAGGCGGGTCATGCCGCTGTCGCGGAACACCTTCACCAGGTCCTCGCGGGTGATCGAGATCGGCACCGCCACGATTTCGACCTTCGGTACGGCCACGTCTTCCACGCGCATGCGGCGCAGGTTGATCATGCCGTGGGTCTGGCGCGGCATTGCTCCGTCCGCCCGTGTCACTGGTGCCGTGGTTGAGGCAGGGGAGGTGCCCCCGCCGAACAGGCGCGCCCAGAATCCCCGCCTCGGGGCCTGATCCGCGTCCTTCTGTGTCGTCTTGCCCTCGGGCAGCGCGCCCTGCGCTGCGTTAGAAGACCCGTCGTTTATGTCGCCCATCAATCCTTACCATTACGCGCCGTTCCGATCGGTGCTCCGAATCGGTCGGGTGCCGGGGAGTGCCCCTAACACCCTTCATATGGGTCTGGCAGACCCATTTTGCCAAGTATTTCCGTCTCAAGCCCCTCCATCAGGGCCGCATCCGGGTCATTTTCATGATCATAGCCGAGAAGATGCAACACTGCGTGAACGATCAGGTGCGACACATGTTCCGCCAGCGGTTTGTTGCCCTCGGCCTCGCGGGCACAGGTGTCATAGGCGATGGCGATGTCGCCAAGCTCGGGATCGAACCCCGGTTCCGGCAGGTCCGGCCGGTCGCCCGGGATCTCTGCCGCGCGTTCCTCGGACGGCCAGGACAGCACGTTGGTCGGCGTCGGCTTGGCGCGGAATTCGGCGTTCAGATCCGCAATCCGGGCGTCGTCGCAGGCAAGAAGCGATACCTCCCAATCCTCGGGGTCCAGCCCTAGGTGCGTCAACGCCGCGCGCGCGGCCGCCTCGGCCAGGGGGGCAATGCCCAGGTCCGTCCAGCGGTCGTCTTCTGTCATCACATCCACGATCATGGAGGCAGAGCTAATGTCGACGGGGTGCGACGGCAAGATCTCGCAGAAAGTTAGTCAATCTCCTAACTTTCTCTTGCGCGACTCGCCGGGCGCTGATTACTTAGTCACATGGCTAAGCATGATCCCTCACTCGATACCGTCTTTTCCGCCCTTGGCGATCCGACCCGGCGCGCGATCCTGGAACGTCTGGCCACCGGGCCCGCCTCGGTCTCGGATCTCTCGGCCCCGTTCGCGATGGCGATGCCGTCGTTCATGGGCCACCTGAAAAAGCTTGAGGCGGCTGGGCTGATTACCTCGGACAAGGCCGGGCGCGTGCGCACCTGCGCGCTTGTGCCCGGCGCCTTCGCCCCGGCGCGCGACTGGCTGTCGGCGCAGAAGGACCTGTGGAACGCCCGCCTCGATCGCTTCGACGCCTTTGTCACCCAACTTGCCAAGGACCAATCCGAATGACCCCGAACCCCGAAACCGACCTGGCCTTCACCCGGACGATCCCCGCCCCGCGCGATCTGGTCTGGGCCTGCTGGACCGATCCCAAGCTGCTGCCGCGCTGGTTCATGCCCGAACCCCACACGGTCGAGGAGGTCGAGATCGATCTACGTCCCGGCGGCATCTTCCGCACCCGGATGAACGTCGACGGCACCATCATGGACACCCCCGGCGTGTTCCTCGAGGTCGACGCGACCC
The DNA here is from genome assembly GCF_004959925.1 of Pseudooceanicola onchidii. Lineage (GTDB taxonomy): Bacteria > Pseudomonadota > Alphaproteobacteria > Rhodobacterales > Rhodobacteraceae > Pseudooceanicola > Pseudooceanicola onchidii. The sequence continues at coordinate 261,700 of NZ_SPUW01000001.1, forward strand.
GGCGGCTGGTCTTCACCGATGCCTATGCGCCCGGCTGGGTGATGAACCCGACGCCCTTCATGACCGCGATCCTGCGGTTTTCCGATGCCGACGGCGGCGGCACCACCTACGACGTGCTGGTCCGCCATGCGGACAAGGCGGCGCGGGACAATCACGAGAAGATGGGCTTCTTCGACGGCTGGGGCACTGTTGCCGACCAGCTGGGCGCCGCCGCCGCCGCCCTTTCCGGTCCCGAGCCCGAGCGCGAGATCCTGCTGACCCGCCGCATCGCCGTGCCGCCCGCCGTCGCCTGGAAGGCCTGGACCGACCCGGCGCTTCTGCCGAAATGGTGGGGGCCCGATGGCTATCACTGTGAAACCGAAAGCATCGACCTGCGCGCCGGTGGCCACTGGCGGTTCACCATGGTCGGCGAAGGGCAGCGGTTCCCCAACCTGCACGAGTTCGGTGAGATGGAGGAGGCGACGCGGCTGACCTACCGCCTGTCCGGCTTCGACGACATGCGCCACCACGCCGACGTGACCGTCGATTTCAGCGAAGAGGCCGGGGGCACCCGCGTGACCATGAAGATGACCCTCGCCGACATGAAGGCGGCGGATGCCATGCAGTTCGGCGCCCTGGAGAAGGGCTATGAAACCCTTGCCTCGCTTGAACAGGTGGCGCGGACGCTTTGACCGGTGCCGTTATTCGGTATGATCCGGATCATCCAGCACGCCGAAGTTGCTTGACGGCGATCCGCTTTGCGCCTGCGTGTAATAGCCTTCGGCGGCCAACCCCCGCCGGAGGAGTTCCCGAACGGCTGCGGATCTGCTGGGCATGCGAAGTTTGAAGCGCCAGTTGTCCACGGCCTCCAGTTCGTGATCGGTCAGCATGATCTGCAACCGCTCAAGTCTCTTCGATGCTTCGTCCGCCATGCCTTTCTCCGTTTTGGTGCCCGCAACATAAAGGAAGGGTGTCCCCGGATGACAAGATCCCCCATCCGAAATCGTTACTCATAATACCAAATACGCTAAATCGCTCAATCCACGCTTAGCAAGCAATATGATAAACTAAGTACATGAAATATATTGTATTTTACCAAGGTGAGTTCAGTATGTGCCTATGGATAGAATCGTCGAGACATTGCGCACGACCCACGATGACCCACCCCTGTCATCGGAGGTGCTGATCATCAGCAGCGACGCCCTGATGTCGCTGGATATCCAGATGTTCCTAAAATCGCAGGGATTTCTGCCGCAGATCATGACGTTTCCCACGGATGCGGCAATGCAGGTGACCCAGCTGTCGCGGTATTCCGCCGTCATCCTGGATATCGAACGCCCGTCTGACGCAACGTTATCGATGCTGGACTGGCTGACGCAGGGCCTTAGGCCAATCATCGTGGTGTCGACCTTCGACGAGGGCACGGTCGAAGGTCTGCCGCCCGGAACGATCTGGCACGCCAAGCCGCTCCGGGTCGATGATCTGGTGGTCCGGGCCTAGGACCGGACCAACAAGGGGCGCTCAGCCCTGCGGATCGGCCTCGTAGGCTTCGATGATCTTGGCCACCAGCGGATGCCGCACCACGTCCTTCGAGGTGAAGTAGTTGAAGCTGATCTTGTCGATCGACTTGAGCAGCCGTTCCGCATCCATCAGCCCCGACGGCATGCCGCGCGGCAGGTCGACCTGGCTGCGGTCGCCGGTGATGACCATGCGCGATCCTTCACCCAGGCGGGTCAGGAACATCTTCATCTGCATGGTCGTGGCATTCTGCGCCTCGTCCAGCACCACGAAGGCGTGGGAGAGCGTCCGGCCGCGCATGAAGGCGAGCGGCGCGATTTCGATCACCTTCTCCTCCATCATCTTGGCCAACTGCTTGCCGGGCAGGAAGTCGTTCAGCGCGTCGTAAAGCGGCTGCATGTAGGGATCGACCTTGTCCTTCATGTCACCCGGCAGATAGCCCAGCTTCTCGCCCGCCTCGACGGCCGGACGGGACAGGATGATCTTGTCGACCAGGCCGTCGATGAACATCGACACGCCCACGGCGACCGCCAGATAGGTCTTGCCCGTCCCTGCCGGTCCGATCCCGAAGGCCAGTTCGTTCTGGAACAGGTTCTGGACATAGGCCTTCTGCGCCTCGGTCCGGGGTTCGACCACCTTCTTGCGGGTCTTGATCTCGACCGGGCCGCCCTTGAACATCTCGATCTGGTGACCGTCGCGGCTGGCGCGGTCCTGGGTGTCGCTGCCGGGCATCCGCAATTCACGGTCGATGTCGCCCGAGGTCACCGGACGACCGGCCTCGAGCCGCGCGTAGAGGTTACGCAGCACCTGAACGGCCTCGTCCGCCGCGGGCTTCTCGCCCATGGCGACAAGGTGGTTACCGCGGCGCAGGATCTGCACCGACAGTTTCTGTTCCAGTTCGGCAAGGTTCCGGTCGAACTCTCCGCACAGTTCGATCAGCAGGAAGTTGTCGGGAAATTCGACGGCAACCTCTGCAAGCGATGGCGCGTCGGTCTCACGGGGGGGCAGCAATGTGGCAGCCAAGCAGGTCTCCTAGTCTTGTACTGGTGAAGGTAGGGCAGAACGCACCGACCCGGAAATCAAAAATGCCGCAGGCGAAAACCTGCGGCATGACTTTGCGTGATATGCGGGATCACCGTGCATTTCGTTACGACTGCGTCCCCGTGGTCGGAGAGTTCGGGTCGAAGATGTGACCGCCTCTCTTGAACCCGCCCGTCGCCGTGTTGGGCGGGGCCGTGCCGGAGCAGACCGGTTTCCCGTAGGGGTCGAGCCGGGTGCTGAGGTAACCTTCGACACCATCGTCGATGATCCAGTGGTCGCAACCGTTCGGATCGATCCAGATCCCGGCCTGCAACTGGCTGAGGTGCTTCTTGCCGAAGCCCCGGTCGACGCCCTTGAAGTCAGGGGTCGGGCTGGGGTGGCCGCAGGCCGCGACGCCGCCGACCATGGCGCATCCGAGGGCGAGTTTCCTGAAGTTCATGATGCTCCCTCCTCTCACTGGATGCAGATGATTTCGACGCGGCGGTTCTGCGCCATGCCGGCCGAGGTGTTGTTCGCCGCGATCGGCATCCGTTCCCCGTAGCCGCGCACATCCGCGATCCGCACGCCGGTGGCCGCAGCGACCTTGGCCACCGCATTGGCGCGGTTGTAGCTGAGGCGCATGTTGTATTCGTCGGACGCCCGGCTGTCGGTGTGACCCGCGATGATAAAGGCCGTCGCGGTCGAGGACTTGAAGAACTGCGCCAGCCGCTGCTGGTTCGCCGGGCTGATGCGGTACTTGTCGGTTGCGAAGAACTGGTCCGTCTGCATCACGCCGCAGACGTTCTTGCGGTGGCACACCGGCAGGCCCTGACGGGTCAGGTGCGGGTCCATGTACCCTTCAAGGCCGTCGTCCATGGCCCAGTGCTCGCACCCGTCCGGATCGACCCAGATCGTCGGAATATACGTTTCGTTATAGCCCTTGCCCTGCGCGAAGGCGGGGCCGGAAATCGCGACGAGGCAAAGGGCAGCGGCAGCGAACCCCTTCACGACTGTCGCGGCTGATCTGAAATCCAGCTTCACCACTAATGTTCCTCTGCTTCCCCCGAGGGCCGTTCCGGTTTGGCAGCAGGACCGGCCCAAGCGTGTTATCTGCCTTCACTTTAGCGGTTTGCGTGATCTTGTGAAGATTCAATCACAGCAATCCACACCGAAATCTAGCGATCCCGGCCCGAACAGCCACGAAAGATAGCGTATTGAACCGCAGGTCGCGGCGAAGGCGGGTGTTGGGCCAAGGCCGGGAACAACGCGGGGAATCAGACAGCCTTGGCGGCGTCAGATCAGCTCGCCCGCCAGGGAATTGGGGCCGCTTTCCACGATACGCACCCGGGCCAGCGATCCGGGTGCCAGATCGCACTGGACATGAACGGCGTGCAGGTGGTCCGACTTGCCGACCATCTGGCCCGCCATCCGGCCCGGCCGTTCGATCAGCACGCCGACTTCGTGGCCGACCATGGCGTCCTGCACCGCGCGTTGCTGGCGGGTGATCAGCGCCTGAAGTTCCTGAAGGCGGTCGGATTTCACATCCTCGGGCACCTGCGGGCGTTCGGCGGCCGGCGTGCCGGGGCGGGTCGAATACTTGAACGAAAACGCCTGCCCGTAATTGACCTCTTCGATCAGGCGCAGGGTGTCGCGGAAATCCTCGTCCGTCTCTTCGGGGAAGCCGACGATGAAGTCGCCCGACAGCAGGATATCGGGCCGTGCCGCGCGGATCCGGTCGATCAGCCGCAGGTAACTGTCGCGGTCATGGCTGCGGTTCATCCGTTTGAGGATCTTGTCCGACCCCGACTGCACCGGCAGATGCAGATAGGGCATCAGTTTCGCACAATCGCCATGGGCCGCGATCAGGTCGTCATCCATGTCGTTGGGATGCGAGGTGGTGAACCGGATGCGCGCCAGATCGTCGATTTCGGCCAGTTCGCGGATCAGGCGGGCCAGCGTCCAGTCGCGGCCGTCCGGGCCCGCGCCGTGATAGGCGTTGACGTTCTGGCCCAGCAGGGTGATCTCGCGCACGCCACGCTCGACCAGATCCTGCGCCTCGGTCAACACGCGATCGACAGGGCGCGACACCTCGGCGCCCCGGGTATAGGGCACGACGCAGAAGGCGCAGAACTTGTCGCAGCCTTCCTGCACGGTCAGGAACGCGGTCGGGCCACGCTTGGCCTTGGGGCGGGTTTTCAGCTTCTCGAACTTGTCTTCCTCGGGAAAGTCGGTGTCGATCACCTTCTCGGCCCCGGCGCGCGCCTCCATCTCGGGCAGGCGGTGATAGCTTTGCGGGCCCACGACCAGATCGACCATCGGCTGGCGGCGCATGATCTCGGCCCCTTCGGCCTGCGCGACGCAGCCTGCCACGCCGATCTTCAGATCCGGCTTCTCGGCCTTCAGCCCCTTGAAGCGGCCCAGTTCCGAATAGACCTTTTCCGCCGCCTTTTCCCGGATGTGGCAGGTGTTCAGCAGGATCATGTCCGCCTCTTCGGGCGATCCAACCTCGACATAGCCGCTCGGCCCCAGGGCCTCGGCCATGCGTTCGCTGTCGTAGACGTTCATCTGGCAGCCGTAGGTCTTGATGAAAAGCTTCTTGGGCTGGGTCATCGGGCATCTCGGAAAGGGCAGGGGATCGGGCGCCTGCCTACCGGAAACCTCCGGCTCTTGCAATGGAGCGGAAAAGGCGGGACTTTCGCCCAATCCTCAGACGATCCGCAGGGCAGCCATGCAGTTCACCACCCTCGACGCCTTTCTGAACGCCCGGCTGGCCGAGTTCACGAAGGGGCCGTCGGCAATGATCTTCGCCGAGGACGAGGTCGAACTGGACAGCACCCTGCGCCATCACCTGAAGGCCGGGTTCCGTTGCGTGGTGCTGTTCGCGCCGCCGGGCTTCAAGCTGGCCCGCGATCTGACGTCCCAGGTGATCCGTGTGGACTACGACCTGTTCAAGGGCGGGCGCATCGACGAGGCCGTCACCCGCGCCATCGCGATCGCGCCCGGGACGTGGCTCTATTACTGCTACAACGGCGAATACCTGATCCATCCCTTCTGCGAGAGCCGGACAGTCGGCGAAATGCTGGCCTTCCACGCCGAGGAACGGCGGGACGCCATGCTGACCTTCGTCATCGACCTCTATGCCGGCAATCTCGACGACGCGCCCGATGCGGTGACGCTGGACGACGCCTGGCTGGACAAGTCGGGATACTATGCGCTCGATCGGCTGGACCCGGCGAACAGCTATCGCAAGAAGGACCGACAGTTGGATTTCTACGGCGGCCTGAAGTGGCGGTTCGAGGAACATGTGCCCTATGAACGCCGCCGCATAGACCGGGTGTCGCTGTTCCGCGCGAAACCGGGGCTGGTCATGGCGCCGGATTTCACCTTCAACGATGAAGAATACAACACCATCTCGTGCAAGTGGCACCACAACCTGACCGCGGCGATCTGTTCGTTCCGCGCGGCCAAGGCGCTCAGGCGGAACCCCGGATCAACGTACGAGATCCGGACATTCCGCTGGCACAACTCCGCGCCCTTTGACTGGACGTCGGATCAGCTGATGGCGCTTGGCCTGATCGAGCCGGGCCAATGGTTCTGACAGTTGCGGTCCTGACGGCCCGGCCCGCGGTGGTCAGTCCAGATCTTCGGTGACGATCCGGTCTTCGCTGAATCCCAGGCTGATCAGCGCGTCATGCACGTCGTCGATCATCGGCTCCGGTCCGCAGATATAGGCTTTTCCATGGGCCGGATCGACGTGGTCCTTCAGGAAATCGCGGTCGATCTTGCGGGTCTCGACCCCGGCCGAGGGATGCTTGTCCCCGGTGACGGTATAGACGGTCTTCAACCCCTCCATCTTGTCGAAGGTGTCGCGCAGGATGATGTCCTCTTCCCTCTCGTTCGAGAAGATGAGCGTGCAGTCCTTCAGCGTTCCATGGGTTTCAAGCCGATCTTCCAGCACGGCGATGAAGGGCGTGACGCCCGCACCGCCGGCGATGAAATAGCCCGGCCCCTCGTCGTGGATGGCCCCCCAGGGATCGTCGATGATGACCCTGTCGCCCGGTTTCATCTGGCCGATCTGTTCGGTCACGCCGTCATGGTCCGGGTAGGACTTGATGACGAACCGAAGCTTGGGCTCATCGGGCAGGGACACCGGGGTGAAGGGGCGCTTTTCCTCGCGCCAGCCGTCGCGGTCCAGGGCAAGGTCGACAGCCTGCCCGGGGGTATAGTCGAAGCCCTCGGGACGGCTGAAGCTGAGGTGATGGGTATCCGGGGTGACCGGTTCGATCTTCTCTAGCGTCAGTGTGTGTGACATGGCGTTCTCCTTTGCCAGAAGAACGTGATCGCGGCTGCCCGGGTTCCGACGCCGGCCCGGAGGGGCCTCAGCCGGCCTTGACCAGCTGCGCCCCCATGCCTGCCAGCGCCCTGTCGACAAAGCGCGTTTCCTCGGTCTTCAGCAGCTGCGCGCGCGGATATAGCGGGGCGTCGCGATCATCCAGAATGGTGGTGTCCCAGCCTGCGGTCGTGTCGAAGAAATGCTGCCCGCCTTCTTCGCCGAACACCTGGAGATAGCCCTGCACCACCACGTCGAGATAGCTCAGCAGAATCGGGCGCGGCCCATCCGCCGGGCCGTGCTTGTCGGCGGGGATGTGATAGACCGCGATCTCGCCTGCATCGCTGGCCTCGTGGCGGATGCCCTGCGCCAGCGGCAGGCGGTCATAGCCCGTTTCGCGCAGATCCAGCGCGGCCCAGTCCGCCCCCGGCACTGCCGCGATCAGCCCGTCGATATAGCTGCCCTCGAACGGTTCGGCCGTCAGAAAAGCCATTTCCCGGAAGGGCGTATGCCGCCAGACCCGCCGCCAGCCGTCCAGACGCGCACGGTGATGGCGGTCATAAACGTGGGTCTGCGTGTTCACGAGGCTGCCGTAGCCGAAGAAGAACGGGTCGTGTGACAAAACTGGCTCCTATTTGATCCATGTCATATATGTGTTTGTTGATATGTGACATGGTGTATACATGTCGCATGTTATTGATCGGGTCCGCGCCTGGATCCGATACCCTGTAACGGCGGCCCAGGCCAAGGAGGCTTCCGCAATGCGATTGACCAAACGTTCCAACATTGCCATGCGCGTTCTGATGTATTGCGGCGTGAACAGGCACTCTCTCGTGACCAAATCGGAAATCGCCGAGTCCTGCAATACGTCGGAAAACCACCTTGCGCAGGTGATCAACCGTTTGGCGCAGCTTGGCTTCCTGCACACGCAACGCGGCCGCAACGGTGGCATGCGCCTGGCCCGCGACATGGAGGAGATCTCGGTCGGAGAGGTGCTGCGCGCGACCGAGGCGACGGTGCCGATTACCGAATGCTTCGATGCGTCGGAAAATACCTGCCCGCTAGTCCGGGGATGCCGCCTGCGCGATGTCATCGCCCGTGCGACCGAAGCCTTCTATGCCTCGATGGACGATGTCACCCTGGCGGATCTGGTCTGCGAAAATAATCAGCTGGACGCGATCCTGTCCGCGCCGGTGACCTGCCCGCAGCGGGCGATCCACGCCTGACCTCTTGCGCGGGTCGTTTTCCCGCGCTAGAGCGTCGATTACGGACAGGGAGAACCGGCCTCGCGCCGGTGCCGAAGGAGCAACCGCCCCGGAAACTCTCAGGCCCAAGGACCTGCCGTATTCGAACTCTGGAGAGTGGCGCCTAACGCGCCCGCCGAAGGGATAGCGATCTCAGGCGCAAGGACAGAGGGGGCATCGTGGCGCATCCGCGCCAGCGATGCCCGGCGCTTCCCGGGTCGGAAAGAGGACCGGGATGGACGACCTGCAAAGCCTGCCGCTTCATGACCTGCACGTGGACCTTGGTGCCAAGATGGTGCCGTTTGCGGGCTACGAGATGCCCGTGCAATACGCCGCCGGGGTGATGAAGGAACACCTGCACACCCGCGCCGCCGCCGGCCTCTTCGACGTGTCGCACATGGGGCAGGTGATCCTGCGCGGCACCGACGTGGCGCAGGCGTTCGAAGCACTGGTACCGGTCGACGTCATGGGGCTGGGCGAAGGCCGCCAGCGCTATGGGTTTTTCACCAACGACGACGGCGGCATCCTGGATGACCTGATGTTCGCCAACCGGGGCGATCACCTGTTCGTGGTCATCAATGCCGCCTGCAAGGCCGCCGATCTGGCGCACATGCGGGCCAACCTGACGGGCGTCGAGATCGAGGAAATCACCGACCGCGCCCTGCTCGCACTGCAGGGCCCCAAGGCCGAAGCCGTGCTGGCCACCCTCGCGCCCGAGGTGGCCGACATGCGGTTCATGGACGTGCGCACCGTCGCCCTCTGCGGGGCCGAATGCTGGGTCTCACGCTCGGGCTACACGGGCGAGGACGGATACGAGATCTCGGTCCCCGAAGACGCCGCCGAAACCCTGGCCCGCGCCCTGCTGGATCACGAAGACACCCTGCCGATCGGCCTTGGCGCGCGGGACAGCCTGCGGCTAGAGGCCGGGCTCTGCCTTTATGGCCATGACATCGACACGACCACCTCTCCGGTCGAGGCCGGTCTGCAGTGGGCCATCCAGAAGGTCCGCCGCACCGGTGGCGCGCGCGAAGGCGGCTTTCCCGGGGCCGACCGCATCCTGCGCGAACTGACCGAAGGTGCCAGCCGTAAGCGCGTCGGCCTGGCCCCGCAGGGCCGCGCCCCCATGCGCGAAGGCGTGCCGTTGTTTGCGGCCGACGACAGCGCCGACCAGATCGGCACCATCACCTCGGGTGCCTTCGGGCCGACGGTGCAGGCACCGGTGTCCATGGGCTATGTCCCCATTGACATGGCCGCACCGGGAACGATCATTTCCGCCGAATTGCGCGGCAAGCGTGCTCCGGTCGAGATCGCCCCGCTGCCCTTCACCCCCGCCAATTTCAAACGCTGACAAAAGCTGACGAGGACACCATGAAATTCACCGAAGAACACGAATGGCTGCGGCCCGAGGGCGACGAGATCGTCGTGGGCATCACCGAACACGCCGCCGAGCAGCTGGGCGACATCGTCTTCGTCGAACTGCCCGAGGTCGGCACCGAGGTGTCCAAGGACGACGAATGCGTGGTGATTGAATCGGTGAAGGCCGCGTCGGACATCCTCGCGCCCCTCGACGGTGAGATCACCGAGGTCAACGAAGCGCTGGTCAACGATCCCGGCAAGGTCAACGAAGACCCCATGGGCGACGCCTGGTTCTTCAAGATCAAGCCGTCTGAGCCAGAGCAGATGGACGACTACATGACCGAGAAGGAATATCAGGACATGATTTCCTGATCTCCTGACGTGTTCCCGCGCGGCGGCCCGCCCGCCGCGCCCCCTTTCCTGCCAGACGTGACCGGACGCCATGACATTCACCCCGACAGACTACGACGCCTATGATTTCGCCAACCGCCGCCACATCGGCCCGTCGCCTGCCGAAATGGCCGACATGCTGGCAACGATCGGGGTCAAATCGCTTGATGATCTGATCGACCGCACGGTCCCCAAGGCGATCCGCCAGGCTGAACCGCTGGACTTCGGCGCCCCCCTGTCTGAATCGGAACTGCTCAAGAAGATGCGGGAGGTGGCGGACAAGAACGTCGTGCTGACCTCGCTGATCGGGCAGGGCTATCACAACACGATCACGCCCCCGGCGATCAAGCGGAACATCTTCGAAAACCCCGCCTGGTACACCGCCTACACGCCCTACCAGCCCGAGATTTCGCAAGGCCGCCTTGAAGCCCTGCTGAACTACCAGACGATGATCTGCGATCTCACCGGGCTCGACATCGCCAATGCCTCTCTGCTGGACGAAGCTACCGCCGCCGCCGAGGCGATGACCATGGCGCAGCGGTCGGCCAAGTCGAAGTCGATGAAGTTCTTCGTGGACGAGGCCTGCCATCCCCAGAATATCGACGTCATCCGCACCCGCGCCGAACCCCTCGGCATCGAGGTCATCCTGGGTCGCCCCTCTGACCTGCAGGCCGATGACGTCTTCGGCGCGATCTTCCAGTACCCCGGTACCAACGGCGTCCTGCGTGATTTCACTCCGCAGATGGAGGCGCTGCACGCAGCCAAGGCCATCGGCATCGTCATCGCCGACCCCATGGCGCTCTGCTTGCTGAAAGAACCCGGGGCCATGGGTGCCGACATCGCCGTCGGCTCGACACAGCGCTTTGGCGTGCCGCTTGGCTACGGAGGCCCCCATGCCGCCTACATGGCCTGCAAGGATGCGCTGAAACGCGGCATGCCCGGCCGGATCGTCGGGGTCAGCATCGACGCGCGCGGCAACCGCGCCTACCGCCTGTCGCTGCAGACCCGCGAACAGCACATCCGCCGCGAAAAGGCCACGTCGAACGTCTGCACCGCGCAGGCGCTGCTGGCGGTCATGGCCTCGATGTACGCGGTCTTCCACGGGCCTGCGGGCCTCAAGGCGATCGCGCAGGGCATCCACGCCCGCACCGTCACCATGGCGGAAGGGCTGCGCAAGGCGGGCTTCGACGTCTTCCCGAAAAAGGTCTTCGACACGATCACCGTTGACGTCGGCCCCTTCCAGGGCGCGATCCTGAAGTCCGCGGTGGAAGAGGGGCTGAACCTGCGCCGCGTCGGCACCACCCGCATCGGCATCACCCTGGACGAGGTCACGACCCCCGACACCATCGCCGCCGTCTGGCGCGCCTTCGGCCTGACGCAGGAGGTGCCCGCCAGCACCACCTACGACCTGCCGGAAAAGCTGACCCGCGAGACGGACTACCTGACGCACGAGATCTTTCACATGAACCGGGCCGAGACCGAGATGATGCGCTACATGCGCCGTCTATCGGATCGTGACCTTGCGCTTGACCGCGCGATGATCCCGCTTGGCTCCTGCACCATGAAGCTGAACGCGGCGGCCGAGATGATCCCGGTCAGCTGGGACGAACTCAACAGCCTGCACCCCTTCGTGCCCGCCGATCAGGCGCAGGGGTATGCGGAAATCATCGGTGATCTGTCAGAAAAACTCTGCACGATCACCGGATACGATGCCTTTTCCATGCAGCCCAATTCCGGCGCGCAGGGCGAATACGCGGGCCTTCTGACGATCCGCAATTATCACATCGCCAACGGGGAAGGGGACCGCGACGTCTGCCTGATCCCCATGTCCGCCCATGGCACCAACCCCGCCTCGGCCCAGATGGTCGGCTGGAAGGTCGTGCCGATCAAATCGGCCGCCAACGGCGATATCGACCTGCAGGATTTCGAGGCCAAGGCGCAGGAACACAGCGCTAAACTGGCGGGCGCGATGATCACCTATCCCTCGACCCACGGCGTGTTCGAGGAAACGGTGACCGAGGTCTGCAAGATCGTCCACCAGCACGGCGGGCAGGTCTATATCGACGGAGCCAACATGAACGCCATGGTCGGCCTGTCGCGGCCCGGAGACCTTGGTGGCGACGTCAGCCACCTGAACCTGCACAAGACCTTCTGCATCCCGCACGGCGGCGGCGGCCCCGGCATGGGCCCGATCGGCGTCAAGGCGCACCTGACCCCGCACCTGCCGGGGCACGTGGCGCATGGGTCCGACCACGCGGTGTCGGCGACGCCCTTCGGCTCGCCCTCGATCCTGCCGATCTCCTGGGCCTACTGCCTGATGATGGGCGGAGAGGGGCTGACGCAGGCGACCCGCGTGGCGATCCTGAACGCCAACTACATCGCGGCGCGGCTCAAGGATGCTTACCCGATCCTCTACAAGGGGCCGCAGGGCCACGTCGCGCATGAATGCATCCTCGACACCCGTCCTTTCGCCGATCACGGTGTGACCGTCGACGACATCGCGAAGCGTCTGGTCGATTGCGGCTTCCACGCGCCGACGATGAGCTGGCCGATTGCGGGCACGCTGATGGTGGAACCCACGGAGTCGGAGACCAAGGCCGAGCTTGATCGTTTTTGCGATGCCATGCTCGCGATCCGCGAAGAGATCACCGATATCGAAAGCGGCAAGATCACGCACGAGGCCTCTCCGCTCGCCCATGCGCCGCATACGGTCGAGGATCTGGTGGGCGACTGGTCGCGCGACTATTCCCGCGAACAGGGCTGTTTCCCGCCGGGCGCCTTCCGGGTCGACAAGTACTGGCCGCCGGTCAACCGCGTCGACAATGTCTGGGGCGACCGCAACCTGACCTGCACCTGCCCGCCGATGACCGACTACGCCGAGGCGGCGGAGTAGGGGCGACGCCGACGGTGCGTGGGAACCACGCACCCTACGGCACCCCATTCCGCCGGATATGTAGGGTGCGTGCTCCGCACGCACCTCTACCCCACCCGACGCCTACTCCTGCGCCCTGAGCACCTGCGCCGGGCGCGCCGACAGGGGGCGCCAGGCAAAGACCAGCCCGGCCAGAAGGTTGGCGACCAGCCCGCCCAACACGACCGCAAAGGCGTTGCCCCAGATCACGGAAAACTCGGTCTCGAGCACGAAGTAGCAGACCGCCCAGCCCCCCTCGATCCCGGCGGCCAGGGCGACCACGCCGGCCCCCGCGCCCATCAGGGCCGACCGCAGGGCGAGGCTCGACAGGATCCGCCCGCGCGACGCGCCGAGGGTCTTCAGCACCGCCGCCTCGTAGATCCGCTCGCGCTCGCCCGACAGCGCCGCGCCGATCAGCACCAGGAACCCGGTCAATAGCGTCGCCGCCGCCCCCCAGGACGTGGCCGAAGCGATGCCCGCCAGCAACAGCGCCACCCGGTCGATCGCATCGCGCACCCGGATCGCCGTGACGTTCGGCGCGTCCGATCCGACGTCACGCAGGATCGCGGCCTCGGCGTCTTCCTCGGCATAGACCGTGGCGATGAAGGAATGCGGCGCACCGGCCAGCGCGGCCTCGTTCATGGCAAGGATGAACCCCATCCCGGCCGTGGAAAAATCGACCTCCCGGAACGACGCGATGGTGCCGGTGATGTCGCGGCCCAGCACGTTGATGGTCATCGTGTCGCCGATGGTCAGCCCCATCTCCTCGGCCTCTTCGGCAGCGAAGGAGATCAGGGGCGGGCCCGCATAATCCTCGGGCCACCATTCGCCCGCGGTGATCTTCGAGGTCTCGGGCAGGGCCGCCGAATAGGTGATGCCACGATCGCCCCGGACCACCCAGTGATCGCCCGCGACCTCGCGGGCGGGGCGGCCGTTGATCTGGCTGATGATCCCGCGCAGCATCGGCGCATAGTCGACCCGGCTGACCGCCGGATCGCCCTGCACCCGGTCAAGGAACCCGTCGATCTGGTCTTTCTGGATATCGACAAAGAAATACGAGGGCGCGCGGTCCGGCAGTTGCCGGGTGATGGCGCTGCGCATGTTGCCGTCGATCTGGCCGACAGCGGCCAGCACCGACAGGCCCAGGCCAAGCGACAGCACCACCGGCAGCACCTCGCTGCGTGGTCCGCCGATCGCCGACAGCGCCCATCTGAGAGCGGCGCGGCCCCGCGCCACCCGTTGCCCCCGCCGCGCCAGCCGCCGCAGCCCGGCCCCCGCCAGCGCCAGCAGCACCAGCGCGAAGAGGATCCCCCCGGCGGTCCAGAGCGTCAGGCCCCAGGTCCCGCTGAAGAGCGCCGCCGCCACGACCAGCAACGCCAGCAACCCGACGATGACGACAAGGTAGGGCAGGGGCGGCAGCACCCGGCCCGCCGACAGCGCATCGCGGAACAGCGTGGCGGCGCGGATCTCTCCGGTCCGGGCCAGCGGCCAGAGGGTGAAGATCAGCGCCGTCAGCACGCCATAGAACGCGGCCTCGGCCAATGTGCCGGGATAGAGGCCGAAGCGCGCGGGCACCGGCAGTTCGGCCGCGATGATCGGCCCGAAAAGGATCGGCACCACCGCCCCCAGCACCAGCCCGATCGCGATGCCCAGCACCGCCAGCGCGCCGATCTGCAGGAAGTAGGTCAGGAAGATCACCCGACGTTCCGCGCCAAGCGTCCGCAAGGTCGCGATGACGGATGTCTTGCGTGCCAGGTACGCCCGCACCGCCGCCGACACGCCGACGCCGCCCACGGCCAGCCCCGACAGCCCGACAAGGATCAGAAAGGCGCCCAGCCGGTCGACGAACCGCGCCACCCCGGGCGCGCCGTTGCGCGCATCGCGCCAGCGCAGGCCCGAGGACGAAAACCGCCCCTGCGCCTCGGCCTTGGCGGTGTCCAGCAGCAGCCCGTCCTTCAGGATCATGCGGTAGTGGCTGTCATAAAGCGTACCGGGTTGCAGCAGCCCGGACCCTTCAAGATCCGCCCGGCGCACGATCAGCCGGGGTCCGAAGGAAAAGCCCGCGGTGGCGCTGTCGGGTTCGCGCTCCAGAACGGCGGCAAGGGTGAAGTCCTTCTCGCCAAGGCTCAGCTGGTCGCCGGGCACCAGCCCCAGGCGGTCGGTCAACAGGGCCTCGGCCACGACGCAGGGCCGCGCGGGATCGCAATCAAAGGCGTCGGCCAACGGCATCGCGGGCGACAGGGCAACCGATCCGACCAGCGGATAGGCGTCGTCCACCGCCTTGATCTGGGTCAGCGCGCGCTCGGCCTCGCCGTCGCGGGTGACCACGGCCATCGACCGGAAGTCTGCGATTTCCGACACCTGCGCGGCGGTCGCCTCCATCCAGGCGCGTTCCTCGTCACTGGCGAAGCGATAGGTGAAGGACACCTCCGCATCGCCGCCCAGAAGCGCCGCGCCTTCCTCGGACAGCCCCGCCTCGATGGCCGAGCGGACCGACCCGACGCCTGCGATGGCGGCCACGCCAAGCGCCAGGCAGGCCAGCAGGATGCGAAAGCCCGACAGGCCTCCGCGCAACTCCCGCGCCGCGAACCGCCCCGCCAGCCGGGCGTCGGCCAGCAGGCTCATGCGGCGGCCTCGGCGCGGTCAAGTTCGCCGTCGCGCAGCCGGATCACCCGGTCGCAGCGCGCGGCCAGGTCGGGCGCATGGGTGACCAGCACCAGCGTCGCACCATGGCGGTCGCGCAGGCCGAACAGCAGATCCATGATTGCCTGGCCATTCGGCCCGTCGAGGTTGCCGGTCGGTTCATCCGCCAGCAGTATATCGGGGCGCGGCGCCACGGCCCGCGCCAGCGCCACCCGCTGTTGTTCGCCACCCGACATTTGCGCCGGGTAATGCCCCGCCCGCGAGGCAAGGCCGACGGCGGCCAGTTCGTCCTCGGCCCGGTCGAAGGCGTCCGGCACACCGGCCAGTTCCAGCGGGGTCGCGACGTTTTCCAGCGCCGTCATCGTCGGAATCAGGTGGAAGGATTGAAACACCACCCCCATATGTTCCCTGCGGAAACGGGCGAGCGCATCTTCGTCCATCGCGGTCAGATCCTGTCCGAGCGCACGGATCACCCCGCCGGTGGCGCGTTCCAGCCCGCCCATGAGCATGAGGAGTGACGACTTGCCCGATCCCGATGGCCCGATGAGCCCCAGTGTTTCCCCCTTCGCGACCTCAAGCGATATGCCCCGCAGGATGTCGACGGGGCCGGCATTGCCGTCCAGCGTCAGCCGCGCGTCGTCGAGGGTGAGGATCGGATCGGTCATGGGCAAACTCTCTGCGTTGCGGCGTTCTTGGACATATGGTCATCGCGCCGCGCGGGGCAAGGCGACGGCGGCGATTGTTGCAGCTCTGTGTGCCCTGCCGGTTAACGCCATGGCAGACACCACTATCCTCGCGCTTGGTGACAGCCTGACCCAGGGCTACGGCCTGCCGCAGGACGACGGCTTTGTCCCGCAGCTGCAGGCCTGGCTGCGCGATCGTGGGCATGCGGTCACCGTGATCAACGGCGGCGTGTCCGGCGACACCTCGCGCGGGGGGCTGTCACGGGTGGACTGGTCGCTGACCGATGACATCGACGCGATGATCGTGACGCTTGGCGGCAACGACATCCTGCGCGGGCTGGATCCGGCCGAAACGCGGCGCAACCTCGACGGCATCCTGAAGGCAGGCGAGGCAAAGGGCGTCGAGATGCTGCTGGTCGGGCTCAGCGCCGCGGGCAACTATGGCCCTGCCTACAAGCGCGATTTCGACGCGATCTACCCCGAACTCTCGGACACCTACGGCACGCTCTACGAGCCCAGCTTCTTCACCGGCCTGACCGGCGACAGCAACGATCCGGCCGCCGCCGCAGGACTGATGCAAGCCGACGGCATCCACCCCGCCGCAGAAGGCGTGACACGGATCGTGGCGCAGATCGGCCCCAGGGTGGAAGAGCTGATTGCCCGCACGGAATCGGAGTGACTTTGCTGCACTGAAACGGGCACGCTTCCGCCGCATTCCGCGAATCGGCTTCCCGGAGGACCGTGAATATGCGATGGTATAGGCGCTATACGACCTCTACCGACTCTTCTGTTTTCCGTTCCGGTGACAGTCCTCGTTAGACAAAGGACAGCCGGGCCGTCGCACTTCCGCGGGCGGCACTAAACAGGAGACCACGGAAATGGCCAATGGCACCGTGAAATGGTTCAACACCACCAAGGGTTACGGCTTCATCGAGCCGGAAGGCGGCAGCAAGGACGTGTTCGTCCACATCTCCGCCGTCGAGAAGTCCGGCCTCACCGGCCTGAAGGACGGCGCGAAGGTCACCTATGACCTCGCCTCCGGCCGTGACGGCCGCGAAAGCGCGACCAACATCGTCGTGCTCTGATCCTCGATCACAGCCACCGATGACGAACGCCTGCGGATTTCCGCAGGCGTTTGCTTTTTATGGCGGCCCTCACCGGAATGTGATCGCGATCTCGTGACACATCGGCCACAGGACGGGGGGGCAAGTGGAACGGGTCAGGGTTTCCGGACGTTACGAATCGGCCATCACATGGCAGAATCCGCTGTAACTTCCGTGTAAAAGGCTGCTCGTATGTCCACCCGTCGTGATTTTCTGCTGACCTCTTCCGCCGCCGTCGCGGCCGCCGCCCTGCCGATGCCTGCGCTGGCCTACACGCCGCCCAAGCACCTGATGCCCACCAAGGTGCGCATCGCCGCGCGGTTCCAGCCCGGAGAGATCGTGATCCTGCCGCGCAGCTATTTCCTGTACTACGTCACCGGCCCGAAAGAGGCGATCCGCTATGGCATCGCCGTCGCCAAGCCGGGTCTGGGGTACACCGGCACCGCCGTCATCAAGCGCAAGGTCGAATGGCCGACATGGCGTCCCACGGACGAGATGATCGAACGCAGCCCGCGCACCTATGGTCGGTTCAAGGACAACGAGGAACGGATGAAGGGCGGCCCGGGCAACCCGCTTGGCGCACGGGCGATGTACCTCTACGAGGGCAACAAGGACACCTACATCCGCATCCACGGAACGGTCGAACCGCAGTCGATCGGGCACATGGCGTCCTCGGGCTGCTTCCGGATGATCAATGACCACGTCATCGACCTCTACAACCGGGTGCCGATCGGGACCAAGGTGACGGTTCTGCCCTCCTGATCCCCATCTGACCCCGGTGTGTCGCGAACCGCCTAGACGCCCTGCGCCCAGTCGATGATCGCCGGGCTGCGCAGGGCGCCGGACTGGCGCTTGCGCTCCCGTCCACCGGAAAAGCCGACCATCGTGGGAATGCCCCGGATGCCGTAGATCTGTCCGGCCTTGGGGTGGGCCTCGGTGTTCAGCTTGACCAGACGCACCCGGCCCGACAGCGCCTGCGCGGCCTTCGAGAATTCGGGCCCCATCATCCGGCAGGGGCCGCACCAGGGCGCCCAGAAATCGACGACCAGCGGCACGTCATCGGTCCGCGCGGCCTTCTGCAACGTCGCCAGATCGACCTCGATCGCCTTGGTCGACATCAGCTTCGCACCGCAGGTGCCGCACTTGGGCCCGGCGTCCAGGCGGTCGCTGGCGACGCGGTTCACCTGTCCGCACGCCAGGCATGTCAGTTTGTGGCCGCTCATCTGCGCCTCCATTCACATTCGTATCGTCATATATGTACGCGCTGCGCCCCCGTGAAGACCTCGCGTTAACACTCCCGCGACCGCCGGATCGAAGATCCCGATGCGGGCTGGCGAATCCCGCCCCGTATCCTATGATCCGGGTCCATTGTCCCGGTCGGATGTCATGCGCCGCCTCGCCCTGCTGATCTTCCTTGCGCTTGCCGCCTGTTCCACCCTGCCGCCGCCCCAGAAGGTCGACGGGGTGCATCCGGTCGTGCACGACGGCAAGGCGGAAAAGGGCGTCGGGTCGGCCATCGTGCTGATACCGGGCGCGCTCGCCTCGATCGAGCTTTTCGCGCCGGTGCTGGACTGGGACGTGCCCGACAGCACCACCATGGCCTACCGCTTTCCCGGCGTCGACGGGCTCGCGCTCAACCACCGGATCGACATCGTGGATTCCGGTGCCCTGATCGCCAATCACCTCAACGCGCTTGGGGTAAAGCACGTCTATCTCATCGGCTATTCCACCGGCGGCCCGATCGCACTGGAAGCCGCCCGCCGGATCGAGGGGGCGAAGGTCGACGTGGCGCTTCTGTCGACGGCCAGCGACATGCCGGCCGCGCTGATCGCCTCGGCCAGGGGGGCGGTGGACGTGATCAAGGCGCTGCTGCGGGCCGACCAGGCCGGCCTGGACGAGGCGCTGCTGGAAAACTACCGCACGCTTCTTTACGGCCGCCGTCACTTCACCGAAGCGCAGCTGGCCGAACAAAGCCGCCGCCTTGCCGCGCTGCAACGGGGCCAGATCACGACGCCGCCCCGCAAGATGACGCTGGCCCACACCTCGGACCTGATGACCTGGTCGATCCGCGACCCCAGCTCGGTTCACGGCGCCCGGATCGGGGTGTTCCACGGCGCCGAGGATTCGGTTTTCTCGGAACAGTTGACCTGGCGCTTCGCCAAGCGGTTGCACGCAGAGACCTTCCGCAGTTATCAGGGCCAGGGTCATCTGCTGTTCGTCACCGAGCGGCGTATTTGGGACGACATCCGAGACTTTTTCGGACTCACGCCGGGGCAGTGATGGAAGATTTCGACGTAGTGGTAATCGGCGGTGGACCCGCCGGAGGGTCTGCTGCCCATGTGGCGGCCCGCGCGGGGCTGACGGTGGCGCTGGTCGACCGCCACGCCTTCCCGCGCGACAAGCTGTGCGGCGGCGGTTTCACCGGGCGCAGCTATCGGTATTACGAAGACATCTTCGGCCAGCCGATCCCCGAAGACATCATCCTCACCAAGACCAGTGTCGAATTCCACGCGCACGGGCAGGAACTGGCCCGGATCGACGACATCCCGCCCATCCACATGACCATGCGCCGCGACCTCGATGCCTCGATCGTGGCCCATGCCATGGCCAGCGGCGCGGCGGATTTCTGCGGCGCCGGGGTCGAGGCCATCGACCTCGAGGCCCGCACCGTCACCGTGAAGGACGGCCGCGTGCTGCGCTACAAGGTGCTGATCGGTGCGGATGGGGCAAACTCCGGCGTGGCCCGGGCGCTTTATGGCCGCGCTTTCGATCACGACCGCATCGGCTTCGGGCTTGAGATCGAGGCCCCGACGCCCGCCCCCGACGCCCCCGTGCGCATCGATTTCGGCGCGGCCGAATGGGGCTATGGCTGGAACTTCCCCAAGGCCGGATCCGCGACCATCGGCATCGGCGGCGTGAACGTCCGCAACCCCGACATGAAGGCCGCGATGGAGCGCTATTGCGAGATCTTCGGCGTCGCCGGCCAGCACAAGGTCAAGGGCGCCTTCCTGCCGTTTGGTGACGTGCGCCGCTGGCCCGGCCGACGCGAGGTGCTGCTGGCAGGCGATGCCGCGGGCCTTGTCGATCCGATCACCGGCGAAGGCATCGCCTATGCCATGCAATCCGGCGCCATGGCAGGCGAGGCGGCGATCGAGGCGATCCGCGCCAATCATCCGCCCCGCGCCCTGACGCTCTACAAGCAGAAGCTGCGCCCGATCCACAGCGCCATGTTCCACGCCCGCTGGATCCGCCAGATCATCTTCGGCAAACGCTTCCGCGACACCTTCGTGCGGGCCTTCCGTGGATCTGGCACCGTGCGCTACCAATACCTCCGCCTCATGGCCGGAGAGATCGAATACCCCGCGCTCGCCTGGGCCACCTTCAAGAAGGTGCCGGGGTTCGTGATGCGCAGCATGACCGGGCGGTAAACACCATGCGGTAGGGCGGGGTTCACCCCGCCCGATCCCCCTTCACCGGTATTTAACCAATATCGGCCCAACATCCGCCATGCCGCGTTACATCCGCCCCCGGCACAGTGGGGCCACGATCTTCTGCACCCTTTGCCTTGCAGACCGCCGCTCCGGCCTGCTGACGCAAAACATCGACAGGTTGCGGTCCGCCGTGCTCGCCACCCTGCTCGACAGACCGGTGACGGTGGACGCATGGGTGGTGCTGCCGGACCACATGCATTTTGTCTGGACGCTGCCGGAGCGTGACGAGGCCTATTCGATCAGGATCGCGGCCATGAAGGCGCGGTTTTCCAGGGCGATGCTTACGGCGGGGTTCATCCCGCCGCCGGTTGGCCGATGCAAGGGCGGGGTGAACCCCGCCCTACGCCGGAAGGGAGAGATCGGTCTCTGGCAGCCCCGGTTCTGGGAGCATCACATCCGGGATCAGGCCGATTACCAGGCGCATGTCCGGTACTGCTGGGGCAATCCGGTGAAACACGGGCTGGCAAGGCGCCCGGTGGATTGGCCATACTCGTCGATCCACCGCGATATACGCCGTGGGCTGGTCGAGGCGGAATGGTCGGCGGATGTGCCCGAAGGGGCGTTCGGAGAGTAGGGCGGGATTTATCCCGCCGCGCATTGGTGAGGTCGAGGCGGGGCAAACCCCGTCCTTCAGGTTATGATCGGCAAATTCATCCGGACCGTAGGGCGGGATTTATCCCGCCGTACACCGGCGAGGTTTGGCAAGGGTACGGCGGGGTGAACCCCGCCCTACGACGCCGAGACCCCAACCGGGTGCTGCTCTCACGGTTTGCATCCGCAAACCGCTGCCGCACACGGCTGGAACCCAAGCGGGAACCTTAAGAAATCCTCCCTTAGCGGGAGAACTTCTTATGGTTCAGGCGCTTGGGCGCAACGGCGTCGCACTGCTGAACCGAGTGCCGCTCTCGCGGTTTGCTTCCGCAAACCGCTGCCGCGCACGCGTCGAACCGATCCGCGAACCCCAATAACTCCGTTCTAGCGAACGAATTTCTTGTGCTTCAGTCGTTTCGGTTCGACGGCATCCGGACCCAATCTCCGCTTCTTGTCTTCCTCGTAATCCTCGAAGTTCCCCTCGAACCACTCCACATGCGCATCCCCTTCAAACGCAAGGATATGCGTGCAGATCCGGTCGAGGAAGAAACGGTCGTGAGAGATCACTACCGCGCAGCCCGCGAATTCCGTCAAAGCATCTTCCAGCGCCCGGAGCGTCTCAACGTCCAGGTCGTTGGTCGGTTCGTCGAGCAGGAGAACGTTGCCGCCCGATTTCAGCAGCCGCGCCATGTGGACGCGGTTGCGTTCACCACCCGACAGCAGGTTGACCTTCTTCTGCTGGTCGCCGCCCTTGAAGTTGAAGGACGAGCAATAGGCGCGGGAGTTCACCTGCGCGTCGCCCAGCTGGATGATCTCGGCCCCGCCGGTGATCGCCTCCCACACCGTGTCGCCATCGCTCAGGTCGTCGCGCGACTGGTCAACGTAGGACAGCTGCACCGTGTCGCCGAATTCGATCGTGCCGGTGTCGGGCTTTTCCTGCCCGGTCAGCATCTTGAACAGCGTCGACTTGCCCGCGCCGTTCGGACCGATCACGCCGACGATGCCGCCCGGCGGCAGCGAGAACGACAGATCCTCGATCAACAGCTTGTCGCCCATGGCCTTCTTCAGGCCCTCGACCTCGATCACCTTGCCACCAAGCCGCTGGCCTGCGGGGATGACGATCTGGGCGCGGGTGATTTTCTCGCGTTCGGACTGGTTCGCCAGATCCTCATACGCCTGGATCCGCGCCTTCGACTTGGCCTGCCGGGCCTTCGCGCCCTGCCGCATCCAGTCCAATTCACGCTGCAGCGTCTTCTGCTTGGCCTTGTCTTCCTTGGCCTCATGCTCAAGCCGCTTGGCCTTCTGTTCCAGCCAGGACGAATAGTTGCCCTCGTAGGGGATGCCCCGGCCGCGGTCCAATTCGAGGATCCAGCCGGTGATGTCATCCAGGAAATAGCGGTCGTGGGTGACGATCAGGATCGTGCCCTTGTAGTCGATCAGGTGCTGCTGCAGCCAGGCGATGGTTTCCGCGTCCAGGTGGTTGGTCGGTTCGTCCAGAAGCAGCATGTCGGGCTGTTCCAGCAGCAGCTTGCAGAGCGCGACGCGGCGTTTTTCCCCGCCCGAGAGGCTGGTCACGTCGGCATCGTCCGGCGGGCAGCGCAGCGCCTCCATCGAGATGTCGATCTGCGCGTCCAGATCCCACAGGTTCTGCGCGTCGATCTCGTCCTGCAGCTTGGCCATCTCTTCCGCCGTCTCGTCGGAATAGTTCATCGCCAGCTCGTTGTACTTGTCGAGGATCGCCTTCTTCCCAGCCACGCCCAGCATCACGTTGCCGCGCACGTCGAGGTTCGGGTCCAGTTCCGGCTCCTGCGGGAGGTAACCGACCTTGGCGCCTTCGGCATGCCAGGCCTCGCCCGAAAAGTCCTTGTCCCAGCCTGCCATGATCTTCAGCAGCGTGGACTTACCCGCGCCGTTGACGCCGACGACGCCGATCTTCACGCCGGGCAGGAAGTTCAGGTTGATGTTTTCAAAGCACTTCTTGCCACCCGGATAGGTCTTGGACACTCCGGACATGTGGTAGACATACTGATAGGCGGCCATGGAATCCTCCGTCGATTTGGCCG
This sequence comes from Pseudooceanicola onchidii, assembly GCF_004959925.1. Lineage (GTDB taxonomy): Bacteria > Pseudomonadota > Alphaproteobacteria > Rhodobacterales > Rhodobacteraceae > Pseudooceanicola > Pseudooceanicola onchidii. The sequence continues at coordinate 285,022 of NZ_SPUW01000001.1, forward strand.
GTGTGATACGCGCAGCGGTCGCGCGGGGCAATCGGGGCCGCAAAAAAAGGGCTGTCCGCACCCTGCACCCGGCGGAACCCGACCCGGGCCCCGGCGTTGCCCCGTATAGGGTCAGGGAGATCACCGGCGTGGCGGACGGACAGGGTACGAGTATCACGGGTCAGGAACTGGACGAACGCCGCATCGCGTCGCTTCGCCATATCGAATACATGATCGGCGCGCTTCTGGTGCTGGCCATGATCGCGGCCATTTCGCTGGCCAAGGTCGTGGTCCTGCCGATCGTCCTTGGCTTCCTCTTCGCGCTGACCCTGTCACCGCTGGTCCGGCTGCTGGTGCGGATGCACCTGCCGATCGGCATTGCCTCTGTCCTCGTGATTACCTTCCTCGGGTCAGCCTCGGCCTTCGGGCTCTATATGATGAGCGGCCCGGCCGCGATGCTGATGGATACCGTCCCCGAGATGCAGGCGGCCGCCGAAGACAAGCTGCACATGATCCGCGACAAGATGGAACAGATGGAGCAAGCCGAAAAGCAGGTCGAAGAGATGACCGGCAATGGCGATGGGGAAAGGATCGTGGTCGACGACCCGGGGCTGGTGCAATCGGCCCTCGCATCCGTCGCAGGTCTGGGCAGCACGCTGGTGGTGGCGCTGATCCTGGCGATGTTTCTGCTGGCGGCAGGCGACATGTTCCAGCACAAGCTGGTGCGCAGCTTCAACCGCTTTGGCGACAAGAAGCGCGCGATCCGCATCAGCCACGACATCGAACGCCAGATTTCGCGCTACCTCGGCGCGATCACCATCATCAACGCGGGCCTTGGCGTCGCCGTGGGCCTCGCGCTCTGGGGGCTGGGGATGCCCTATCCCTATATCTGGGGCGTCGCGGCCTTTGCGCTGAACTACCTGCCGTATCTTGGCGCGATGATCGGCGTGGCAGCGGTTTCGGCCTTTTCGCTCATCACCTATGACACCACCGGGCAGATGCTGTTGCCGCCGCTGGTCTATTTCACCCTGACCTCGATCGAAGGTCAGCTGATCACGCCGGTGCTGGTCGGTCGGCACCTCAGCCTCAATGCGCCGGCGGTCTTTGTCGCGGTGATCTTCTGGGCGTGGCTCTGGGGGTTTGCCGGGGCGCTTATGGCGGTGCCCTTCCTCGTGGTGGTCAAGGTGGTCTGCGACAATATCCCGGCGGTTGAATTCATCGGCATCTTCCTGGGTGGCGAAGACGACCGGATCGAAACCGACTGACTGCGCAGCCCCTTGGGGAGGCGCGAAAAATCGGGTATGGCCGGATGATGCGTCACGACTTTCCCTCCGCCGCCCCCGGCATGGTGATCGGGTTGCTGGGCGGGTCGTTCGACCCGGCCCACGACGGACATGTGCACATCACGCTCGAGGCGCTGCGCCGGTTCGGCCTGACCCATGTCTGGTGGCTGGTCAGCCCCGGCAACCCCCTCAAGCCCAATCCGCCCGCCCCGCTTGCGACCCGGATCGCCCGGGCGCGGGCCGAAATGCAGCACCCCCGCGTCACCGTGACGGGGGTCGAGGCCAGGCTGGGCACCCGCTATACCGCCGAAACCATCCGCCGTCTGCGCGAACGCTATCCGGGCGTGCGGTTCGTCTGGCTGATGGGGGCGGACAACCTGACCCAGTTCGATCAATGGCAGGATTGGCGCTGGATCATGGACACCGTGCCGGTCGGCGTCCTGGCCCGGCCGGGTGACCGGATCTCGGCCCGGATGTCGCGTGCGGCGCGCGTCTATCGCCATGCCCGGCTGCCCGCCGGGGCGTCGCACCTGCTGGGCCGGTCGGCCGCGCCAAGCTGGTGTTTCGTCAATGTCCCCATGGTTTCGCTGTCGTCGACAATGCTGCGCGCCGCGGGAAACTGGGGGGCGAACGCCGCCGATGCCACCCCCGCCGCCGATCAGGCTTGAGAGCGCCGCGCAAGCCTGATTAACCTTGCGCCATGACACGTCATCTCGAACGCCGGTCTTTCCTGACGATGCTTGCCGCGGGGGCGCTTTTGCCCGGTGCGGTGCAGGCCGATATTCCCCGCACCTCTCTGCGCCCGCAGTCCCGCCCGGGGTCGGCCCGACCACTCGCCGCGACTGCCGATGACCTGATCGACAAGGCCAAGCTGAGCGGAGAGGTCAATTTTTCCGTCTTCGACCTGAACAGCGGCCGCCCGGTCGAGGCCCGCAACCCCACCAAACCCCTGCCGCCGGCCAGCGTGGCCAAGTCGCTGACGGCGCTCTACGCGCTGGATGTGCTGGGCTCCGATCACCGGTTCGAAACCCGGGTTCTGGGTACCGGGCCGATCGAAGGCGGGGTGCTGAAGGGCGACCTGATTCTGGCAGGCGGCGGCGATCCGACCCTGCAGACCGACGACCTGGCCGACTTGGCCGCCCGGGTGAAAGAGGCCGGCGTCGTCTCGGTCGAGGGCGATCTGCTGGTCTGGGGCGGGGCGCTTGCGTTCGAGCCGGTGATCGACACGCTGCAGCCGCCCCATGTCGGCTATAATCCGGCACTGTCGGGGCTGGCGCTGAACTTCAACCGCGTGCACTTCGAATGGAAACGGCAGGACGGCCAGTGGGGCGTCACCATGGACGCGCGGTCCAACCGGTACCGCCCGGCGGTCAGCATGGCGCGGATGCGGATCGTGAACCGCGATGTGCCGGTCTATACCTATGCCGACGACGGCGATCGCGACGACTGGACCGTGGCGCAGACGGCGCTTGGCAACGGCGGATCGCGCTGGCTTCCCGTCCGCAAGCCCGAGCTTTATGCGGGCGAGGTCTTCCAGACCATGATGCGGTCCCATGGCATCGTGCTGAAGGCGCCCGTGGTGATCACGGCCCTTCCGCCCGCCACGCCGATCGCCCGCCGCGACAGCGCCCCGCTGGACGACGTGCTGCGCGACATGCTCAAGTATTCCACCAATATCACGGCGGAAATGGTCGGCATGGCCGCCACCGTCGTGCGTCGCGGCCAGCCCGCCACGCTGGCCGGGTCCGCCGCCGAGATGAGCGATTGGGCCCGCGAGACGCTGGATCTGCGCGAAACGGCGATGGTGGATCATTCGGGGCTGGGCGACGGATCGCGCACCTCGGCCGGGGATCTGATCCGGGCGCTGCGCAGTCCGCTGGCGCGGGGCACCCTGCGCCCGCTGCTCAAGGACATCACGGTGCGCGACCAGAACTATCGCGCGATCAAGGGCCATCCGCTGCAGGTCGTGGCCAAGACCGGCACGCTGAATTTCGTCAGCACGCTGGCCGGGTACGCCAGCCTGCCCGACGGCACCGACCTGGCCTTTGCCATCCTGACCGCCGACATCGACCGCCGCGATGCGCTGACGATGAGCGAACGGGAACGGCCAAGCGGCGGCCCCGGGTGGAACCGCCGCTCGAAGCTGCTGCAGCAGGCGCTATTGCAAAGATGGGGCGTGATCCACGCCGGATAGGCGGCCGATCAGTAGGCCAGCGGGGCCGTCAGCACCTGCGTCGGCGCGGCCAGTCGCGCGGTCCGCGTGTGGCCATCCTGCGCCGACACGAAGGTTCCCAGGATCGGCATCGCGCACAACAGCGCGACCCCCACGAGAAGAAAGACTGATTTCGGCATTCGACCTGCTCCGGTTCGTTTTTGTGTTGAACCAGATTTGGGCCCGCCCTCGCATCCGATCAATTCACGGACGCGTGTAGGGCAGGGCGCTGGCGGAAATCGGCCAGCGCCCGCCTGTTACAGCGTCATGTGCCGCGCCCGCGCGCCCCGTTCGATCGCGCCCGCATGCAGCCGGTCGATGTTCAGCTCGTCCCGGATTTCCTCGAGCAGGCGCAGCTCTCCGTCCCGAATGGTGCCGTCGGCGGCGGCCACGTCGCAGGCCAGCGCATAGGCGGTCTCGAACAGCCGTTCGGGCATGTTGTCCCGCACAAGGCCGAACAGCGCGTCCAGCCCGTCTTCTTCCGCGAACAGGTCATAGACCGTCTTCGACAGCACGGTGATCCGGTCTATGTCGAACTGCCCGAAGATCGGCAGGGTGTTCACCTGGTTCTCGATCTTGATCAGTTCGGAGGTGCGGATCGTCTGATCCGACACCGACACGGCGATCATCAGCATGACCAGGCAGTCCTGCGGGGTAAGGGGGTGGTCTTGGGCATCGGTCATAGAAATTCTCCGGGGTCTTGTTGCGGTGCAGAATATTGACCCTTCCCATGCGGGGCAATAAGGAGGTGATCCTGACCGGACCCCTTCCGGGTAAAGAGATGGAGAGCAAGATGACCGATCTGCGTGACGCGGGCATGACGTCCAAGGCCTGGCCCTTCGAAGAAGCGCGCCGCTTGCTCAAACGCTATGAAAAGACGCCACCCGCCAAGGGCTACGTGCTGTTCGAGACGGGCTATGGCCCCTCGGGCCTGCCGCATATCGGCACCTTTGGCGAAGTGCTGCGGACCACGATGATCCGCCGCGCCTTCGAGGTGATCAGCGACATCCCGACCCGCCTGATCTGCTTTTCCGACGACATGGACGGGATGCGCAAGATCCCCGGCAACGTGCCGAACCAGGACCGCCTGCGCGAAGATATCCAGAAGCCGCTGACCGCCGTCTACGACCCCTTCGAGACGCACGAGAGCTTTGGCCACCACAACAACGCCATGCTGCGCCGGTTCCTCGACACCTTCGGGTTCGAGTATGACTTCTATTCCGCGACCGAATTCTACAAGTCCGGCGATTTCGACGCGGTGCTGAAGCTGGCCGTCGACCGCTATGACGACGTGATGAAGGTCATGCTGAAATCGCTGCGCGAGGAGCGCCAGCAGACCTATTCGATCTTCCTGCCGATCCACCCCGAAACCGGGCGTGTGCTGTATGTGCCCATGAAGTCGGTCAACAAGGAAGACTACACCATCACCTTCGATGACGAGGACGGCCGCGAATGGACCCTTCCCGTCACCGGCGGCAACGTGAAGCTGCAGTGGAAGCCCGACTTCGGCGCCCGTTGGGCCGCGCTTGGCGTCGATTTCGAGATGTACGGCAAGGACCATTCGACGAACACGCCGATCTACGACCGCATCTGTGAAATCCTCGGCGGCCAGAAGCCCGAGCATTTCACCTATGAGCTCTTCCTGGACGACAAGGGTCAGAAAATCTCCAAATCCTCGGGCAACGGCATCTCGATCGACGAATGGCTGACCTATGCCTCGACCGAGTCGCTGTCGTACTTCATGTTCCAGAAGCCGAAGACCGCCAAGCGCCTGTTCTTCGACGTGATCCCGCGCGCCATGGACGAATACCACCAGCAGCTGCGCGCCTATCCCGGCCAGTCGCCGGAACAGCAGGTGGCGAACCCGGTCTTCCACATCCACAACGGCGATGTGCCCGCGTCGGACATGGTCGTGCCGTTCTCGATGCTGCTCAACCTCGCGTCTGTCGCCGGGGCCGAGGATACCGAGACGCTCTGGGGCTTCATCCGCCGCTATGCGTCCGACGCCACGCCCCAGACGCACCCGCAGCTGGATGCCGCCGCCGGCTATGCCGTGCGCTACTACAATGACTTCGTGAAGCCCGAGAAGGTCTTCCGCGCCCCGACCGATCAGGAACGCGAGGCGCTTGAGGCGCTGCGTGACGCGCTGAAGGCCTATGACGGTGCGGTGGACGGCGATGCGCTGCAACAGGTGGTCTTCGACGTCGGTCGCGACCGGTTCGACCCGATGCGCGACTGGTTCAAGGCCCTTTACGAGGTGCTGCTGGGCGCGTCCCAGGGGCCCCGGTTCGGCGGGTTCATCGCGCTTTACGGCGTGGAAAACACCATCGCGCTGATCGACAAGGGCCTCGCGGGCGAGCTGGGCTGAGATCGCGAGCCGGGCGGGGTGAACCCCGCCCTACAAGGTGGGGTTGGTCCTGCGGTGGCGGGATAAATCCCGCCCGACGGTCATGTCTGCGGTAGGGCGGGGTTCACCCCGCCGCGCCCCTGCGGGCCGTTGCCTCCGGCGGGAGTATTTCCGGCAAGATGAAACCGCGCAGGCGCGGGGCGCGTACCTAGGGTATCATCCGCAAAGGAGGACCCTGCGATGCGTTTCCCGTCCCTGTCGGCCGCCGCCCTGCTGTCCGTCTGCCTTGCCTGGCCCGTACTGGCCCAGGACGGACCCGGTGGCGTGATCCAGAACCAGTTCGAAGCCTTCCGCGCCGACGACCTGCCCCGCGCCTTTTCCCATGCCAGCCCGATGATCCAGGGCTATTTCCGCACGCCCGAGAATTTCGGCCGGATGGTCGAACAGGGCTATCCGCAGATCCGCGAGCCCGGCGAGGTCCGGCTGCTTGAGCTGCGCGAGGTGGGCGGTCGGCTGGTGCAGCGGTTGCAGGTCCTGGACGTGCGTGGCGTGCCGCACCTGTTCGACTACGAGGTCGTTCAGACCGAAGAGGGCTGGAAAATCAACGGCGTGCGCTATGTCGGACCGCCCCCAGCCAGCGTGTGAACCGGGGGCACCGTCACGGTGCTGTCAGACTTGATTAACGAATTCTGAATATCTCTGTCCCCTCGCCATTCCACGCGATGAGAAGGGGACACTCATGAACAAGGCAATCACCGACGGCATCGGCTTCATGCCACCGGCCTTTGACGCCGGCCTGGGCGTCTGGTCCAGCGGCGATGGCACCAGCGGCTCCGACACCTATGCCGGGTCGCCCGACGCGGCACTGGTACCCGCTGACCAGGATTTTGGCGGATGTCTGGAAATTCTGAAATCCTCGTCAACTCAGAAACTGCGTTACATGGGGCAGACGCCGATCCTGCCGGGCTGCTATCTGCGCATCACGGCACGGGTGAAGGCGGTGGCGGGGGCACTGCCCTCGGTCCGGATCGCGGGCTGGGCGGGGCGCAACAACGATGTCCATGTGGGCGGTCTGGTCGAAGCCACCGCGCCCGTCACCCTGACCAGCTATGGCGAGGTGGTCGAGGTCCAGGCGATCGTCGGCACCGGCAACCGCCCGGGCGTCGACATGGCCTGGGGGACCGAGCCGACCTATGGCTACTTTGGCGTTGATCTGACAGGCGCAAACGGCGGCACGGTGCGGATCGACGACCTGGTGATCGAGGACGTCACCAGCGTCTTCCTGCGCGACATGATGGCCTGGGTCGACGTGCGCGACTATGGCGCCCGGGGGGACGGGGTGAGCAACGACCGCGCCGCCTTTGCCGCCGCCGACGCCGCCGCAAACGGGCGCCAGATCATGGTGCCCGCAGGCGTCTTTCACCTGGCCGACAGCATCGTGATCAACAGCCGCATCCAGTTCGAAGGCACGGTGACCATGCCGACGGACAAGATCCTGTCGCTGACCAAGAACTTCGATCTGCCCGCCTACATCGACGCCTTCGGAGACGAGGAGCTGGCGTTCAAGAAGGCATTTCAGGCGCTTCTGAACAATACGGATCACGAAAGCCTCGACCTTGGGGGGCGTCGGATCGGCGTCACCGAACCGATCGACATGCAGGCCGCCGTCGCCAACAAGGACAGCTATGCCACCCGTCGGCAGATCCACAATGGCCAGTTCGAATGCATCGCGGGCCCGGCCTGGGACACGACCACCGTGACCTCGCAGGCAAGCTATGCCCCGTCGAATGCGCTCAAGCTGACGGGCGTGACCAATGTTGCGAATATCCCCGTGGGCTCGCTGGTCACCGCCAGCGGCGTCGGACGCGAGGTCTATGTCCGGTCGGTCAACATCGGCGCACAAGAGGTCACGCTGTCGAAGCCGCTGTACGATGCGGCCGGAACCCAGACCTATACCTTCAAGCGGTTCAAGTACCTGCTGGATTTCAGCGGCTTTTCCCGCCTGGACAAGTTCGGCATGTCGAACATCGAATTCCAGTGCTGGGGCGATTGTTCGGCCATTCTGCTGGCCCCGACAGGCGTGGTCTTCCACCTGCGCGACTGCTTCATCACCCGACCCCGCGATCGCGGCATCACCTCGCACGGGCAGGGGTGCCAGGGGATGCTGATCGACCGTTGCCAGTTCCTGTCGGACGAAAGCGACAAGCTGGGGCAGGACCGCGTGTCGATCGGGTTCAACACCAATGCCAACGACATCAAGATCCGCGACAACCGGGCCCAGCATCTGCGCCATTTCGCCGTGGTGGGCGGGGCGAATTCGATCTTCACCGGCAACCATTTCTTCCAGGGCGACGGTGCCTCGAACGCCATCCGAACCGCCGGCATCATCCTGACCGAGATCTCGGCCCGCATGACCTTTACCGGCAACTACGTCGACAATTGCCACATCGAATGGGCGAACGAACACGACCCCGCTCCCGAGTTCGGGTCCGAGCTGTCGTTCTCGGCGCTCAGCCTGACGGGCAACATCTTCCTGGCCAGCCACGTCGCGCCCTGGTTCACCTTCCTGACCGTGCGGCCGCACGGGGTGGGGCATTTCATCAACGGGCTGTCGGTGACCGGCAACCTGTTCCGCGTCGTCGGTGGCAACACCAACCGGGTCGAGACGCTGGACACCAGCTTTGCCCCGATGGACTTCAGCCGGATGAAGAACATCACCTTCGCCGAGAATTCCTTCAACCAGGTGAACCATCCCGCCTCGAACCCCGTGACGATCAGCCATGCGCAGAACAGCCCGGCCCAGACCTGGACGGTGCCCTGCGCGCCGGGCCTGCCCTTTGGCGGCTGGGCGCAGACGGTCGAGGGGATCATCGCCAAGGGGGCGATCACCACCGGCGGCAACGTGAAGAAATTCGGGATGCCCCATGTGCAGACCGAACAGGGCGGCAGCCGGGATCAGATCACCCTGGGGTGGGAAACGGCCGTGAAGGGCAGCGTGGGTGTCACGGTCCGGATGGACAATCCGCTGTGACCGTCACCGGCGATCATCACAGTCCAAGATCTTCGGGCGTCAGGACAAAGGCCTTGCCGAACCCTCCGTTGAGGATCGCCCGCCGGACGGTGAAGCGGACCAGGTAGAAGTCGCCGAAATCGATGTAGAGCTTCGATTTCGGCCGCAATGCCAGGTAATGCTCGCGCAGGGCGACAAACCGGTCGTCATCCCGGGCCACCGGATCGGCCTGCGCCTGTAGCGTCAGGCGGGGGTGGGTCAGCGGGTCTCCGCGATCTTCGGGCTCTCCGACCAGCAGCGAACAGACCGGGTCCGCCGCCAGGGCACGGGCATGGGCCGACAAGGATGATATCAGGCTGATCGGCGCCGCGTCCGGGTCCATGGCGATGGCCACGCGGCTCAGCATCGGGCCGCCACCGTCGGGGTCCATCACGCCGAGCGCGGCAAAGGTGGCGTCATCCATCAACCCGCGCGCCAGGGCGCGGGCTTCGTCGTCTGTCGGGCGGATCGGGTCGGTCATGGGCGCAGGATAGATCCGCGCCTGGGTGCCCTCAACCCCCTAGAATTCCGCCCATATTCCCAGGCTGATCCGCGCCGTCCCGCCGCGATCCAACCCCTGGGATGCCTTCAGCGTGACCCAGGTCGTCGCGCCAACCGGCAGGGCCGCGCCAAGGCCTGCGCGCACCTCAGTCAGCCGCGCGGGGGCCAGCAGGGGCCGGATCTGCATGTCGCCGGTAACAGAAAGCTGTGTCCAGAGCTTCAGGGCCCCGCCCGTGGTCACGCCAAGCGTCGCCTCGGCCCGCGTTTCGATCGCCGTGGCGGTGCCGATCACCTCGGTCTCGCCACTGATCCAGCCGTCCAGCCCCATGATCCGGACGCCGCGCCCGATGGCCAGCGCGCCGCGTGCGGCCGCATCTCCGTCGTGCAGGCCCAGACCCAGGGCCCAGCCATGCCGCCAAGCCCGGTCGGGCCAGAGATCGCGCGCGATCGACACCATCGCGCGCGGTGGCCCGCCCCGTGTCCGGCTGGCCGAAAAGACAAGCGTCATCCGGTCGGTCAGCCCGTGTTCGCCATACCCGGCAACCCCGGGCGCCCCACCATCCGAGGTGACGGAAAAGCTGAGAAACTGCTGCCCCGCGCCCCTTGGCCATGGACCCGCCCCGACGGAGGTCGCCCACATCATCAACAAAAGTACAACCCGAACCACGGCGACCTCCGCGCCCCTCACAAGAGGCGTCCCGATATTGAACCCAAGATGGTTAACAAAGGCTGAAGGCCACGGCGCAGACAGCAAAACGCCCGCCGGGGAGAGAGACCGGCGGGACGTTTCAGGAGGGGCCGCGCAGGTGCGCGCGGCGGGGTCAGGCAGCGACGGCGGTGGCTTCGACAGGGATGGTGTTCAGCCGGTACCCCTGGGCGAACGAGGTCACGATCACCTCCTCTGTCGCGCCGGCGGCGGCCATCTTGGCACGCAGGCGGCAGATGTAGACGTCGATGATCTTGGCGTCCGGTTCATCCTTCCAGGCGTAAAGCTGCAGCATGATCTGGTCGCGGCTGATCAGGCGTCCATTGCGCAGGGCCATCGTCTCGATCAGCTCGTATTCCAGCCGGGTCAGGTGCACCGGCATGTCGCCGTACCGCACGACCTGCTGTTCAAGGTCGATGACCAGCCCGCCGACTTCGACTTCGGTGGTGGCAAAGCCCGCGGCACGGCGCACATAGGCCCGAAGCCGCGCCAGGATGTCCCCGACGCCATGGTCGGGCCAGCGGATCACGTCATCGGCGCCGTTGATCAGGGCGCGGGTCAGGTCCTGGTCGTCGACCTTGCGGGTGAACAGGCAGATCGGGATGTGGCGGTTCAGCGACCGCAGGCGGCGCACCAGGTCATGCGCATCGCCATCCGGCAGGTCGGGGTCGATCAGGATCGCGTCCTGTTCGCCCAGCCGGGCGAATTCGGTCAGCTCGGCGCCGCTGCCAGCTTCGGTCACGAAGAACCCGGCATCCCGCAGCTCTTTCGCGAGGATGGCCATGTTCCAGGTTGTATCGGTCAGAAGAATGCGCATGGCGCCGGGCCTTTCCTTGGGACGGAAGGGCGGCGCGTCCACGGGGTGGCAACACCGGCCCACACCGTCGACTGTTTCTGGGGAAGGGCGACCGTTCTGCCGCCGTTGCATCAGGGTATACAGGTCCTTGCATCCCCTGTGACCTGTCCGAAAGGATAAAACCCGGGGGATTTGAAGGGCTTGGTTAACAGCGTGGGGCGCAGACCCGGCCTTACAGCCAGCGCAGCATCAGCGCCATCGCGACCAGCGCACAGCCGATCCCGGCCATGTCGCGCCATTCCGCCGTTTCGCCGAAAACCCAGACACCGACGACGAAGAGCCCGATGAGAGAGAACATCGAATAGGCCACCGCCGCCTGCCCAAGCGAGATGTGGCGCATCGTGAAGAACCAGATCACCGCCGAGAACACGTAAAGCCCGACGCCGAAGGCCATGGGACGAGACGAGAAATCTTCGCCCTCGGCCGCGATCTTGATGGAATAATCCGCGAAAATGATGATGGCCGACGTGACCAGAGAGAGCCCGAGCCCCATAAATGTACTGAACATAAGAAAATCCTGCTGAATGCGGCCCTTTGGTCTGGCCGTCTGACAGCAGGTTAGCGGCACGGGGTGACGCAGCGTAAGTCAGGTATTCCCGACCCGCCGGTCATTCGCGACAGGCGTAGACCGTGCCGCCAACCACGACGAGAGCCGAGGTCGCCGCCGTCGCCCCGACCGCCGTCACGGCCGTGCCCAGCAACGTCACCGCCGTGGCCCGCAGCGCATCCGACAGCGTCCGCGTGACGATGGTATCGCCGCCCCGCAGGATGACCGCGCCCGAGGACTCCTTCAGATAGGTTTCCTCCTCTTCGGTCTTGGCGCGTCGCAGCCCGGTGACCAGCGCCGCCGTGTCGGCCGTATCGGTCACCCGTTCGCAGAAACTGCGCGTCGGCTTCTCGCACCTGAGGAAGGCATCGCGCGACCCTTCGGCGAACCCCGCATAGGTCCGCACCTCCTTGTCCCAGACAAGGCAGAAGGGGCCACGCTGCGCGTCCTCAAGTTCGGGCGTGAGGTAGCGCAGGGTGACGAAGGCCGGACAATCCAGCCCCTTGTGTTCGCCGCGCAGCCATTCCCGGAAGGACACGTTGTCCTTCACCGTCTCATCGTCGGGCAGATAGCTGATCTGCAACGTCTCGCCCCGGATCGAGGTGGTGCATTTCGTCAGCTCCTGCGCCGTAGCGGGGGCGGCGAGGGTCAGCAGGAAGAGGAGGAAGGCGATGCGCATGATGGCTCCGGTCGGGTCGGCGCAGGCATAGGACGGGATGGGCCGAACCGGCAAGTCACACCCGAGTGAGAGGGCGGGCCGGGGGTGGTTGTCTGGTTGGGCGCTAAGAGACACCGCGCCGGACCATGTGATGCCCGCCCGGATCAATGACCTGACCCAGGGGCAGGGCCTGTCCGCCGGGCGGGCGTGCCACCGCCCGAGGTCGTCGGTTTATCGTGCCGTGGTAGCGCCAAGTGCAATCGTCGGGAAGGCGTCCCCGAAGCGCCCGTCCGAGGGGGTGAGGGCCGTCAAGGAAACGGTCCAGTGGGCCGTTTCAGGCCCGAACGGGCGAAGCCCAGTACAGACGGGCGCTGGCCCGGCGGCACTGCGTGCCTTGTTCCGGGTCAGTAGCCCGTAAAGTGATTTATTCTTCATAGCTTCCAGAGATGTCGTTTTTGGGCAATCGATCCTCAGGGAATTGCTTTTCCCATGTTTCGACCAAGAAAAGTGCGACTGTCGAAGCAGTGCTCACTGACAAGCGAGCAATCCGAGGGTCTAACCTGCGAAAGCCTCTTTCTCTGCCGTGAGCTGTCCCCGAGTGTGTTCTTAAAGCACCAATTCCGGATACGACATTCGACAGTCCGCTGAGTACTGATCGAATATCAGATTCGATTTCTGATCCAGGTAAATCCTTGTCGGGTGATAGCCCAAGTGGCTCTCGTACAGCTTTGTATAGCGTTTTTATGTCCAGCGTTTTTGGGGGCGGTATATTCCTTGCAGAGATTATCGACCGGCAAACGCTCTCCAGCATAGAGCTGGCTGCCGTTACAGCGGCTTCAGGGTCTGAATCTATGTTGTCAAAAGCCCTTCTGTACTCTCTTTCAAGTGTATCCAAAGTCCACTCTGCACTCACCCGATGTATTAAGGGCCCAGCTGTGTGAGATGGCTGGGAACCGATTTCTCCTATCAATTTCCGGAATGGGACATCCTCGCGAGACGCTTCCTCATGTAGAGAGTTCAATTGTTCTAAAGTTACGGACCAAGATTCTGAATTGTATGCCGTGTGAGTCCTGTCGATAATCTCATCACGCTCAAGGTGCTTTCGGGTCCAAAGAAGCTTTAGAAGCTCTATCACTAGGTGCGGGGGAGAAAGTTCTATGAAGGCCAGCAACCTGTTGAATTTAGAAGTCCCTTTCTCGCTAAAAGCATCGGCATAAATGTTAATTTCGAAGTGGTCCTGAAAAAACTCGGAGAATGTTCGATTTGTAAAGTCTAAGACGTAGCCGGGCTCGGGGCAAAACCATTTCGTAATTTGATCACGTTGATAATGTTTCAATTGAGCCAAGAGTCACCGCCCCTTCTTCCGCCTCTGCACATTCCCCCCACGCTGGCCCGGCCGACCCGCCGTTGACCGCCCACGGGACGACACCGCCGCCTCGGCCGCCTTTTCCACCGCGTATTGCCGCGCCATCGGGTCGTCGGAGACCGCGAGGTCGACCGCCTCCAGCCGTTTGACCTCGTCGCGCAGGCGGGCGGCTTCTTCGAATTCCAGGTTCTCGGCGGCCTTGCGCATCTGGTCGCGCAGCGCGTCGAGGTGGGCCTGTAGGTTGCCCCCGGCCATCGGCTTTTCGACCTGGGCGGTGACGCGGTTCATGTCGACGTCGCCCTGGTAGAGGCCGGCCAGGATGTCCTCGACGTTCTTCTTGACCGTGGCGGGAGTGATCCCGTGTTCCTCGTTGTAGGCGATCTGCTTTTCGCGGCGGCGTTCGGTTTCGTTCAGCGCGCGCTCCATCGACCCGGTGATGCGGTCGGCGTACATGATGACGCGGCCGTCAGCGTTCCGCGCGGCGCGGCCGATGGTCTGGATCAGCGAGGTCTCGGACCGCAGGAAGCCTTCCTTGTCCGCGTCCAGGATGGCCACCAAGCCGCATTCGGGGATGTCGAGCCCTTCGCGCAGCAGGTTGATGCCGATCAGCACGTCGAAGGCGCCGAGGCGCAGGTCGCGCAGGATCTCGATCCGTTCGATCGTGTCGATATCGGAATGCATGTAGCGGACCTTGATGCCCTGTTCGTGCAGGTATTCGGTCAGATCCTCGGCCATGCGTTTGGTCAGCGTGGTGACCAGCGTGCGGTAACCCTGGGCCGAAACCTTGCGGATCTCGTCCAGCAGATCGTCGACCTGCATCGACACGGGCCGGATTTCGACCTGTGGGTCCAGCAGGCCGGTCGGGCGGATCACCTGTTCGGTGAAGACGCCGCCGGTCTGGTCCAGCTCCCACGACCCCGGGGTGGCCGAGACATAGATCGACTGCGGCCGCATGGCATCCCATTCCTCGAACTTGAGGGGGCGGTTGTCCATGCACGACGGCAGGCGGAACCCGTGTTCGGCCAGGGTGAACTTGCGTCGGTAGTCGCCCCGGTACATGCCGCCGATCTGCGGGATCGACACGTGGGATTCATCGGCAAAGACAATGGCATTGTCGGGGATGAATTCGAAAAGCGTGGGCGGCGGTTCGCCCGGCGCGCGGCCCGTCAGATAGCGCGAATAGTTCTCGATCCCGTTGCAGACGCCCGTGGCTTCCAGCATCTCGATGTCGAAGTTGGTGCGCTGTTCCAGCCGCTGCGCTTCCAGCAGCTTGCCTTCGCCGACCAGCTGGTCGAGCCGCTGCTTGAGCTCTTTCTTGATGCTGACCACGGCCTGCTGCATCGTTGGTTTGGGCGTGACGTAGTGCGAATTCGCATAGACCCGGATCTGGTCGAAGCTGCCGGTCTTCGATCCGGTCAGCGGGTCGAATTCCTGAATGCCTTCAAGCTCTTCACCGAAGAACGACAGCCGCCAGGCGCGGTCTTCCAAGTGGGCGGGCCAGATTTCAAGGCTGTCGCCACGCACCCGGAACGACCCGCGCTGAAACGCCTGGTCGTTGCGCCGGTACTGCTGCGCCACCAGATCCGCGATCACCTGCCGCTGGTCATACATCGACCCGGCCTTCAGATCCTGCGTCATGGCCCCGTAGGTTTCGACCGACCCGATACCATAGATGCACGAGACCGAGGCGACGATGATCACGTCGTCGCGTTCCAGAAGCGCCCGGGTGGCCGAATGGCGCATCCGGTCGATCTGTTCGTTGATCTGGGATTCCTTCTCGATATAGGTGTCCGAGCGCGGAACATAGGCCTCGGGCTGGTAGTAGTCGTAGTAGCTGACGAAATATTCGACCGCATTGTCGGGAAAGAAGCCCTTGAATTCGCCGTACAATTGCGCCGCCAGCGTCTTGTTCGGGGCAAGGATGATCGCCGGGCGCTGCGTTTCCTCGATGATCTTGGCCATGGTAAAGGTCTTGCCCGTCCCCGTGGCCCCCAGAAGCACCTGGTCGCGTTCGCCGTCCAGCACGCCGCCCGACAGTTCTTGGATGGCCTTGGGCTGGTCGCCCGCGGGATCGAACGAGGTCTGCATGACCAGTCGCTTGCCGCCTTCCAGCTTGGGGCGGGCGCGGACCTGGTCCATGGTTTCGGGCATGGCGGTGGTTGTCATGGGCGATTCTCCGGTTGCCCAAGATTTGATCTCATTTTGTTCCGGTTCAACCCCACCTCCTGACAGCGCGTGTCATGAGACCGCCCGCCGCAGGACCGAAAAGCCGCCTTTACCTGAATCCAAGGCGTGGCCCGAAAGGCCCGTGACACTTGGCCCAAGGCGCAATCCCTTGACCGATCAGTCAAAACTCGTGACTTGCAGGGGCAGGGGACGCGTGGAAGCCTGACTGCAGATGCCGCGGGTCGTGACGGGGTCTGGATTGCTCCTTACCCACCCTTCGCTCCTGCAATTCACAGCCCGGAAGGTCCGCGGCATCGCCCTTGGCGCGACCCTGAAACCCCTTGCCTGACACGGCGCGATCCCGCATAACCGGCCCGTTCGCACCGGAGGTTTCCATGACCGCACGTATCTATCGCCCCGCCCGCAACGCCATGCAGTCCGGCACGGCCAAGACGAAGGACTGGGTGCTGGACTATGTCTCGGACACGGCGCGGGATATCGATCCGCTGATGGGCTGGACCTCGAACGAGGACACGCAGGCGCAGGTGCGGCTGCGGTTCCCGACGAAGGAAGCGGCGCTGGACTATGCCAAGGACAACGGCATCGACGCAGTGGTGATCGAACCGCAGACGCGCAAGGCAAACGTCCGCCCCGGTGGCTATGGCGACAACTTTGCGACCAACCGCCGCCAGGTCTGGACGCACTGATCCCGCACGCCCGGGGCATCAGGGCCGGCGGGACATGAGGCCGACGGGACACGGGGCATCCAGCTTCTTGCCAAACCCGCATCAATGCAGCAGAACCCCGATCAAGCGGTCCCTTAGCTCAACTGGATAGAGCAGCTGACTTCTAATCAGCAGGTTTGGGGTTCGAGTCCTCAAGGGATCGCCAGCCTGCCCGGGGTGTCCGGGCCCCCGCCCTCAGTCCGAATTGATGTCGCGGTCGATCACGCGGCTCTGGCCGTGGCGCACGCCGACCAGGCGCCGCAGCAGGATCCAGGCGGCCAGCGACAGCGCGGCGAACATCACCAGCAGAAGCGGCAGAGACCCCGCGATCATCGCCGCCACCGGTCCGCCGACCAGCAGCAGAAGTCCGATGATCAGTGCCCCGATCGCAAAGCCCAGCACGATGAAGGCCGGCGCCAGCAGTTCCACGATGCCCAGCAGCAGGGCGGCGACGATCCAGACCCACCATTCGGCCCACATCAGCCGCGCCCCTTCAGCAGCTTGAAGGCATCCCCGAAGGCCTCGATCGCGGCGGCGGGCACGATGATGGTCTGCCGGCCCGTGCCTTCGCCCAGGGCGGCCAGGGTTTCGACCTGCTTCAGCGCCACCTGGTATTGCGCGGCCTCAAGCCCGTTGTCGGCAATCGCCTTGGCCACGACCGAGGTCGCATAGGCCTCGGCCTCGGCCTGGACCTTGCGCGCCTCGGCGGTCTTCTGCGCAGCATAGAGGTCGGCGTCGGCCTTCAGTTCAACCGCGCGCTTCTTGCCCTCGGCCTCGGTCACATGGGCACGGCGGGCGCGTTCGGCGTTCAGCTGCTGCAGCATCGCGTCGCGCGTCGCCTGGTCGAGGTTCACGTCCAAAATCTCGGCCCGCGTCACCTCGATCCCCCAGTTGTCCACGGCATCTTCGACGCTGCCCTTGATCGTGGCGATCAGCGCGGCGCGGTTAGATTGCACCTCGTCCAGCTCCATCTTGCCGATCTCGGCGCGGACGATCCCGGCGACCGTGGTGGCGATGGCGGCGTCCACGTCGCGGATCCGGTAGACGGTCTTTTCCGGCTCGAGGATGCGGTAGAAGACGGACGTCTCGACCTCGACCAGCACGTTGTCGGCGGTGATGGCATCCTGGCTGGCCGTGGGCAGCTGGCGTTCCAGGATCGACACCTTGTGCGCCACCCGGTCGAGGAACGGCACGATGAAGTTGATGCCCGGCCCCAGCACCGACCGCAGCCGCCCGAAGCGTTCGACCACATGCTGTTCCGATTGCGGCACGATCCGCACGCCCAGCCAGATGACGAGGATCAGCAGGATCGCCAGCAGCCACATCCATGCGCCCGAGGCACCGCCGATCTCGTCCAGTACCATCTGCAATTCGTTCATCAAACCTCTCCCGGCCTGGTCAGGCCCCGTCAATTGCCGCCCGTCAATGGTCGACAGTATGGGGCGGAATGCGGGGCGGGGGAAGGCGGTTCGTCGGCGCGGCTTGCCACGGCCTGCGCCGCGTGGTTCCCTGTGCCCGACGACGGAGACCACGATGCCCCACGACCACGCAGACCACGATCACACCCACGACCACAGCGACCTTGACGACATGACCGCCCGTGTCATGGCGATGGAGAAACTGCTTGTCGACAAGGGGTTGGTGGATCCCGCCGCGCTGGATGCCATCGTCGAGACCTACGAGGAAAAGATCGGCCCCCGCAACGGCGCCAAGGTTGTCGCCCGTGCCTGGACCGACCCCGACTTTGCCGCCGCACTGAAGGACGACGCCACCACCGCGATCGCCACGCTTGGCTTCAGCGGTCGCGGCGGCGAACACATGATGGCGCTGTTCAACACCCCCGATCAGCACAACATGGTCGTCTGCACCCTGTGTTCATGCTATCCGTGGCCGGTGCTGGGCCTGCCGCCGGTCTGGTACAAGTCGATGCCCTACCGGTCGCGCGCGATCAGCGAACCCCGCGCCGTGCTGGCCGAATTCGGCGTGACCCTGCCCGAGGGCACGAAGATCCGTGTCTGGGACAGCACGTCCGAACTGCGCTACCTTGTCATTCCGATGCGCCCCGAGGGGACCGAGGGCTGGACGGCCGAACAGCTGGAAACCCTTGTCACCCGCGATTCCATGATCGGCACGGGCCTTGCGGGGGCGCGGCCATGAACGGGCCGCAGGACGCGGGCGGGCGGATGGGCTTTGGCCCGGTCGAGGCCGAGGTGGACGAGCCGGTCTTTCACGCCCCCTGGGAACGCCGGGCGCTGGCGCTGAACGTGGCCGCAGGCGCCGCCGGGCAATGGACCATCGACCAGAGCCGCCACGCCCGCGAAGACTGTCCGCCCGCCGACTATTACAGCTTCAGCTATTACCAGATCTGGATGCGGGCGCTGGAAAACATGCTGGTCGAACGCGGGCTTGCCACGCGGGACGAGATCGCGACCGGGCAGATGCAGCAGCCCCTGCGCGCGGGTATCACGCCGCTGGCGGGCGATCGCGTGGCGGATGTGCTGGCGGCGGGCTTTCCCTATGACCGCGACCCCAAGGGGCAGGCCCCGGCCTATCCGCTTGGCACCCGCGTGCGCACCCGCAACCTGCAGCCGCGCGGCCATATCCGCCTGCCATCCTACTGCCGCGGCAAGGTGGGCGAGGTCACGACGATCCACGGCTACCACGTCTTTCCCGACACCAGCGCCGAGGGCGACAAGAGCATCGCGCATTGGCTTTATGCCGTGACCTTCCAGGCGCGTGATCTGTTCGGGGATCGCGCGGCCGAAGGCGACACCGTCTGCGTCGACCTGTGGGAGCCTTACCTCGATGCCGAATAACCCCGCCATCCCCGGGCTGGACGGCGACGCCCCGCATTTCTTCGCCCCCTGGCAGGCCAAGGCCTTTGCCCTGACCGTCCACCTGCATGACCAGGGGCGGTTCACCTGGACGGAATGGGTCGACACCTTCGCCCCCCGCGTGGGCGGCACCGCACCCTTGCCCGACGCCGCCACCACCGCCGACCACGCCGAGGTCTACTACCTTGCCTGGCTCGACGCGCTTCAGGCGATCCTGGGCGACAAGGGCCTGGCCGAGGCGGCCCTGATCGGCGAGATGGCCGAGGTCTGGCGCCGCGCCGCGCTGGCCACGCCACACGGCACCCCGATCCTCTACGAGGCCGGGCTGACGGGGTAGGGGCCTGCGTCCGGGTGCGGCGCGGGGCATTTTCAAACCCGCTGCGGTGCCCTAGACTTGGGCCAACCAAAATAGGGGCAGAGATGAGCAGAGCCTCGAAGCTATTGATCGCGGCCTGTCTTGTGGTCGCGGGTCTTGTGTCTCCGGTGCAGGCGCAGGGCCTGTTCGGCGTGGCGCGGATCGCGGCCGGGGACAGTGCGCTGACCGAGGATCGCGGTCGGCTGGACCTGAGCCTGTCGCTGACGCAGCCGGTGCCCTGGCGGATCTTCACCCTGACCGATCCGGCCCGCGTGGTCATGGACTTCCGCGAGGTCGACTGGACCGGCCTGACGCCCGAGCGGCTGCGCCAGACCGCGCTGGTGACGGACGTGCGTTTCGGCACTTATCGTCCCGGCTGGTCGCGGCTGGTGCTGACGCTGGCGGATCCGATGGCGCTGGCCTCGTCGGCCATGACCGTCGATCCTGACCGGGGCACCGCCCGGATCACCGCCCGCTTCGCCCCGGTGGCGGCAGGTGTCTTTGCCGAAGGCGCGGGGGCGCCGAAGACCCCCGGCTGGGATCTGCCCGACCCGGCGGTGACCGCCGGACAGGCGGTTGACGATGGCGTGCTGACGGTCGTGATCGACCCGGGCCACGGCGGCATCGATCCGGGCGCGGTGCGCGGCAATCTGACCGAAAAGACCCTGATGCTGACGCTGGCCCGCACGCTGGCCGAAACGCTGATCCGCGAAGGCGACACCCGCGTGATCCTCACGCGGGAAGACGACAGCTTCGTGCCCCTGGAACGCCGCGTGTCGCTGGCGCACGAGGCCGGGGCGGATCTGTTCATCTCGCTTCATGCCGACGTGCTGCCCAATGGCCGGGCGCGCGGCGCGACGGTCTATACCCTGTCGGAACAGGCCAGCGACGAGGCCTCGGCCAAGCTGGCCGAACGGCACGACCGCGACGACCTGCTGTCGGGCGTGGACCTGACCGGCAAGGATGACGTGGTCGCGGGCGTGCTGCTGGACCTGGCGCGGCAGGAAACCCGCCCGCGCACAACCGCCTTTTCCCGCGCCCTGACCGAAGCGATCGGCGCGGCGGAGGTGCCGCTGAATTCGCACCCGCTGAGATCGGCGGATTTCTCGGTGCTCAAGGCGGCGGACATACCGTCGGTGCTGATCGAGGTCGGCTACCTGTCATCGGACCGCGACCGCGAGAACCTGAAGGACCCCGCATTCCTGACCCGCATCGCGGGCGCCATCCGCGATGCGATCCTTGCCTGGTCCAAGGCCGACGCGGCCTTGAAGCCCCTGGTCAGGCAGTAGGGTCCAGGGGGCAAACCGGCGATGGCGCGACCAAATGCGCCCATTGCACGAACGTGTTTTGACCCCACGCCTGCAGCCGCCTATATGGTTCGGGATCGACAGAGGCGACCATGATCCGATTCATACTTTCCTTCTTCGGGGCTATTTTCAGCCTCCTGACCCTTGGGCTGAGCGTCATCGCGCTGTCCATCGGGGCGGTGTTCTGGGTCTATGGGCAGGATCTGCCAAGCCATGAAAGCCTGGCTTCCTACCAGCCCAAGACGATCAGCCGGATCTATTCGTCCGAAGGGCGGATCATCGACGAATTCGCGGTGGAACGGCGTCTCTTCGCGCCTGCTGCCGAAATCCCCGACCTCGTGAAGCACGCCTTCATCTCGGCCGAGGACAAGAACTTCTACACCCACGCGGGCTATGACACGCGCGGCATCGCCGCCGCCATCGTCGAAGCGGTGCAGTCGCGCGGCAAGAACGTGCGCGGGGCCTCGACCATCACGCAGCAGGTGATGAAGAACTTCCTGCTGTCCGGCGACCGCCAGATCGAACGCAAGATCAAGGAAATCATCCTCGCCGCCCGGCTTGAGGAATCGATGTCCAAGGAAAAGATCCTCGAGCTCTACCTGAACGAGATCTTCCTGGGCCAGAACTCCTATGGCGTGGCCGCCGCCGCGCAGACCTATTTCAACAAGCCGCTGTCGGAACTGGCCCCGCACGAAGCCGCCACGCTGGCCTCGATGCCCAAGGCGCCGTCGGATTATCACCCGGTTCGCCGCAAGGACCGCCTGCTGCAACGCCGCGACTACGTCCTGCGCGAGATGATGGAGAACGGCTATATCTCGGCCGCCGTCTACGAGACGGAAGTCGCACAGCCGCTGCGGTCGGTGCAGAACGGCGACTTCGACAGCTATCGCGACGAACGCCCGCCGCGCGACTATTTCACCGATGAGATCCGCCGCCAGCTGTCGCGCGACTTCGGCGACGAGGAATTCTTCTCGGGCGGGTACACGGTCCGCGCGACCATCGACCCCGACATGCAGGTCGTCGCCGCCCATGCGCTGCAGACGCAGCTGGAACAATACGATCGCGGCCTTGGCATCTGGACCGGCACCGGCAAGACGATCGAAGCGGACAAGCTGGGCAGCGAGGCCGAGTGGCGCGCCGCCCTGGCGAACGTCAACGTGGCGCGCGACGTCACGCTCGAGGCACCCTGGCATCCGGCGGTCGTTCTGGCGGTCGAGGACCAGCAGCTGCGCATCGGCATCGAAGGGGTCGAGGAAACCGAGGCCGAGCCCTTCGTCGTGCCGCGCAAGGACATCGGCTGGCTGCGCGGCAATTTCCAGGACAACTTCAAGGTCGGCGACGTCGTGCACGTCCGCCGCATGACCGAGGGCGAAACCTTTATCCGCTGGACCCTGCGACAGGTGCCCAAGGTGCAGGGCGGCTTCATGGCGATGGACGTGAACACCGGCCGCGTCATCGCGATGCAGGGCGGGTTCAGCTACCAGAACTCGGTCTTCAACCGCGCCACGCAGGCCCGCCGCCAGCCGGGGTCCAGCTTCAAGCCCTTCGTCTATGCCTCGGCGCTCGACAGTGGCTATACCCCCGCCACGATCATCATCGACGCCCCGATCGAGATCGACACGCCGCAGGGTGTCTGGCGGCCGCAGAACGCCAGCCACCAGTATTACGGCCCGACCCCTCTGCGCACCGGCATCGAACGGTCGCGGAACCTGATGACGATCCGCCTCGCGCAGGAGGTCGGCATGGATATCGTCGCCTCCTACGCGGAGAAGTTCGGGGTCTACGACAACATGGGGCAGTTCCTGGCCAACGCGCTCGGGTCCGAGGAGACGACGCTTTACAAGATGGTGTCGGCCTACGCGATGTTCGCCAACGGCGGCGAACGGGTCGAACCGACGCTCGTCGACCGGGTGCAGGACCGCTATGGCAAGACGATCTATCGCCATGACCAGCGCACCTGCGTCGATTGCGCCGATCCCCGCATCCCGCGCTCGCGCAGCCCGCGCATCGTGTCGGACCGCGCCCGGGTCATGGATGCCATCACCGCCTACCAGCTGACCTCGATGCTGCAGGGCGTGGTCGAACGCGGCACCGCCTCGAACGCGGTCAACCTGCCGGTCCCGACCGCAGGCAAGACCGGCACCACCAACGATGCCAAGGACGTGTGGTTTATCGGCTTCACCTCGAACGTGGTGGCCGGCTGCTACATCGGCTACGACGATCCCAAGCCGCTTGGCCGGGGCGCCTCGGGCGGGGGGTTCTGCGGGCCGGTCTTCCAGCGCTTCATGAGCGAGGCGGTCAAGGAATACGGCGGCGGCAAGTTCAAGGTCCCGCCGGGTGGCCATTTCATCAAGATCGACCGCTTCACCGGCGCCCGTCTGCCCGACGACGCCAGCGGCGAAAACGTGGTGGCCGAATACTTCCGCGACGGTGAAGAGCCGATCTTCGGCATCACCTTCGACGGCGGCTTCGCCATGGGCGCGGACCTGCCCCTGTTCGAAGAGGCCCGCACCGGCGCGCGGCAGGTCACCACCTCGACCGGTCGCAAGGCCGTGGTCGGGCCCAAGGCGACCTTCGGCACGCTCAGCTCGGGCGGGCTTTACTGACGGGGCGGGGGCGGCCCGCAACGGCACGCCCCCCGCTTGCCCCGCCGCCCCCTTCGCGGTATCACGCGGCTTCCATATCTAGGACACCCGATCATGCGCGCAGAGACCCAGAACCTTGTCTCGGACATCGAAACCTCGCTGGAGCTTCTGCGCCAGCGGATGGACTGGGAGACCGCGCAGCACCGGCTTGAGGAATTCAACGCCCGGGTCGAGGATCCCAACCTCTGGGACGATCCCGCCAAGGCGCAGGCGCTGATGCGCGACCGGCAGGGGCTGGTCGACGCCATGGCCGTGCACGACGGCATCAAGCAGGATCTGTCCGACAACGTCGAGCTGATCGAGCTGGGCGAGATGGAGGACGATGCCGAGGTCATCGCCGACGCCGAGGCCGCCCTGAAGGCCCTGCGAGACAAGGCCGCCGAAAAGGAGCTTGAGGCGCTGCTGAACGGTGAGGCCGACAGCAACGACACCTTTTTGGAAATCAACGCGGGCGCCGGCGGCACCGAGGCCTGCGACTGGGCCAACATGCTGCAACGGATGTATGTCCGTTGGGCCGAAAAGCGCGGCTACAAGGTTGAACTGCAATCGGAAGAAGCGGGCGCCGAGGCGGGCATCAAGTCGATCGCCTACAAGATTTCCGGCCCCAATGCCTATGGCTGGTTGAAATCCGAAAGCGGCGTGCACCGGTTGGTCCGGATCAGTCCCTTCGGCAAGGGCACGCGCGAAACCAGCTTTGCCTCGGTCTGGGTCTATCCGGTCGTCGACGACAACATCGAGATCGAGGTCAACCCGGCCGACATCCGCATCGACACCTACCGGTCCTCGGGCGCGGGCGGTCAGCACGTGAACACCACCGACTCGGCCGTGCGGATCACGCACCACCCCACGGGGATCGTCGTGACCAGTTCCGAGAAATCGCAGCACCAGAACCGCGACATCGCCATGAAGGCCCTGAAATCGCGGCTGTATCAGCTGGAACTCGACAAGCGGAACGCGGCGATCAACGAGGCGCATGAGAACAAGGGATCGGCCGGCTGGGGCAACCAGATCCGGTCCTATGTCCTGCAGCCCTACCAGATGGTGAAGGATCTGCGTACCCAGCACGAGACCAGCGACACGCAGGGCGTTCTGGACGGCGCGCTGGACGAATTCATGGCCGCGACGCTGGCGATGGACGTGTCCGGCAAAAGCCGCGCCGAGGCGACGGCCGAGTAGGCGGGAAAAGGGGCGCTGCCCCTGCGACAAAGCAGGCTTTGTCGCCACCCCGGGATATTTCCGGCAAAAAGAAGCAAGGCGCCGCCGACCCCTTGAGGGCGTCGGTGGATCCCCGCCTGTGCCACGCCGCGCGCTATGGGGCGGGGGCGCGATCCATGGCAGACTGTCGAAAAAAGACAGGACGAGCATATGGACGGACAGCTTCCCGACACCCTGACCCGCATTTCCAGCGATCAGCTGGACATCACCGTTTCCGATCTGGGGGCGGAGATGCAGAGCCTTGTGGCACATGGCGAAGACTACCTTTGGCACGGGGATCCGGCCTGGTGGTCGGGGCGGTCGCCGATCCTGTTCCCGATCGTCGGCAAGGCGCCGGGGGACCGGGTGGGCGTCGACGGGCAGGAGGGCGAGATGGCGCAGCACGGGTTTGCCCGGCGCATGACCTTTGCCCGCGCAAAGGCGGAAGCCACCCGTGTGGTGCATACGCTGACCGATACGGTCGCCACGCGCCGCGCCTATCCCAAGCCTTTCGCGCTGACCGTGACCCATTCGGTCAGCGGCGCCACGCTGAGTGTCAGTGCCACCGTGGCCAATACCGGCCGCGCGCCCTTGCCCTTCGGGTTGGGATTTCACCCGGCCTTCCGCTGGCCCCTGCCGGGGGCCGAGGGGCAGGCGCATGAGGTAACGCTGGCCAACCGGGGCGAGCCCGCGCTGGCCCGTCTGCGCGATGGCCTGCTGGACGATCAGCGCCATCCCTCGCCCTTCCGGCGTGGCAGGCTGACGCTGGATCCGGCGATGTTCGATGCCGACGCGATGATCTTTCCCGAAGGGGCAGGCACGGGCCTGAGCTATGGGGCCGACAAGGGGCCCGAGCTGACGTTCACCTTCGACAACCTGCCCAACCTCGCGCTCTGGCAGAAGCCCGGCGCGCCCTTCCTTTGCATCGAACCCTGGCACGGCATGGCGGCGCGGCACGGCGCGGGGCCCGAGATCGCCGCACGCCCCGGCACCTGCACGCTCGCCCCCGGGGACGTCGCGCGCTTCCGCTGGTCGGTTACCGTGCGCTAGGCGGTCAGCCGTCGATCCGGCGGGCCGCGATGGCGATGGCCTGCTGATAGACCGTTGCCGCGTTCCATTCGTTCAGCACGCGGAAATTCCGCGACCCCTCTCCATAGGGCTGGCCCGGTTGCCAGCCCTTCTGGCTCAGGTAGTTGGCGGTCGAGGCCATGGCGTCGGACAGGCCATAAAGGTTGACCCGCCCGTCGCCATCGCCATCCCGCCCGTAGGTCAGGACGTTGCCGGCAAGGAACTGGGTATGCCCGATCTCGCCATGCGCGGCGCCGATCGCGTTCGGGTCCAGCCAGCCGCGATCCACCATCTCCAGCGCTGCCAGCATATGGGCCGCAAAGAACTTGGACCGCCGACAGTCATAGGCGACCGTCGCGTTTGAACTCAGGACGTTGTACTTGCCCAGGAAGGATCCAAAGCCGCTTTCCATCCCGTGGATCGCCAGCAGGATCCCCGCAGGTACCCCGTAGATCCGTTCAAGCGAGGCATAGAAGGTCGCATTCGCCGCCTTGCGCTTGCGCCCGCCCGCGACGATGGCATCGACGCCGCGGATCCGCATGAAATCCTGCAGCGAATACTTCACGCCCTTCTGGTTGCGATCCGCCGCGATGGTGCCCTTGGAATATTGCACCTGCGACAGGGCCTGAAGGCCGCGCTGGCCGATGCCCTTGGCGGCCGCCTCTTGCGCGAAGGCGGCTTTCCAGGCGGCGAAGCCGTTGGCGGTATTGCCGCAGGGGGCGGCGGCGGCGGCGAAGGGCAGGGTGGCCAGGACGAGGGCGGCAATCAGGGGACGCATGAGAAACCTTTCAACGGAAATACCTTGGGGGCCAGCCTAGCGCGCCCCGGTCTTTGCCCCAAGCGATCTTTGCAGTCCCGGGGTGGCCAGGGTTACTGGGGGGCAGGGTGTGAAAAGGCTGGCGACGGGTGGGGTTCGCGGTCATGCTGCGCCGAAATTGGAAAGGCCCGCCTGATGACCCTGATCGACCTCGACGCCACCGCCCTTGTTGCCCAGATGGAGACCGGCGCGGTCACCTCGGAAGAGGTGATGACCGCCTGTCTCGACCGGATCGAGGCGGTGAACGGGCAGGTCAACGCCATCGTCGCCCTGCGCGACCGCGACACCCTGCTGGCGGAAGCCCGCGCCGCCGATGCCACCCCGCGCAAGGGCTGGCTGCATGGCCTGCCGATCGCGGTGAAGGACCTGGCGAACACCATGGGCATTCCGTCGACCATGGGATCGCCGGTACTGAAGGACTTCGTGCCCAAGCGTGACGATCTGTTCGTGGCGCGCATGCGGGCGGCGGGGGCGATCTTTATCGGCAAGACCAATGCGCCGGAATTCGGGCTGGGGTCGCACACGGTGAACCCGGTCTACGGGCCGACGCGCAACCCCTATGACACCGCGCTGTCGGCCGGTGGATCCTCGGGCGGGGCGGGGGTGGCGCTGGCTGCGGGGATGCAATGGGTCTGCGACGGGTCGGACATGATGGGCAGCCTGCGCAACCCGGCAGGCTGGAACAACGTCTACGGCTTCCGCCCGTCCTTCGGGCTGGTGCCGGGCGACGTGGACCGTGATTTCTACCTGCATCCGCTGGCGACCTCGGGGCCCATGGGCAAAAGCCCGGCAGACATGGCGGCGCTGCTGGATATCCAGTCAGGGGCCGATCCGCGCATCCCGCTGTCGTTCGACGGGCCGCAGTTCGCGGGCAACCTGCAGGCCGAGGTCGCGGGCAAGCGCGTCGGCTGGCTGGGCGACTGGGGCGGGGCCTGGCCGATGGAGGCGGGCGTGAAAGAGACCTGCGAAGCCGCGCTGTCGACCTTTGCCGACCTAGGGGTAGAGGTGGTGCAGACCGACGCGCCCTTCCCGGCGCAGGACCTGTGGCAGGCCTGGATCGACCTGCGCAGCTTTGCCGTCGCGGCCAGCTGCGCGCCGATCTATGACAACCCCACGCATCGCCCGCACCTGCGCGAAGACGCCGTGTGGGAGCTGGAGCGCGGCCGTGCACTGACGCCGGTGCAGATCCAGAAGGCCAGCGCGATCCGGTCGGCCTGGTTCCGCCGCGCCGGAGAGCTGTTCGCCGATGTGGACGCCCTGATCGCGCCGACCGCGCAGGTCTGGCCCTTCCCGATCGACTGGATGCATCCGAAGGAAATCGCGGGTCGCCGGATGGACACCTATCACCGCTGGATGGAATGCGTGATTCCGGCCTCGATCATCGGGCTGCCTGCGGCGGCGGTTCCGGCGGGCTTTGGCGACGCAGGCCTGCCCATGGGGCTGCAGATCATCGGTCCCTACAAGCGTGACCTGTCGGTCCTGCAGATCGCCCAGGCCTGGCACGAGGCGACCGACTGGCCCGCCCGCCGCCCGGCCCTGCGGGGATAGGCGGCCTGACCTACGGGGATAGATGTATGTCGGATGTACTTGATCCGGCGTGATTTTCCCGCTCTGCTGTCGTCACGACCGGCAGGAGGAGCCCATGTCGCACAGCGAGACCCCGCACCACGGACTGCCCGATCTGCGCCCGGTAAGCCGCGCCATGCTGTCACGGGCGCTGGCCCGGGGCGCGGCGGACATGCGACGCGCGCCGCTCTGGGGGCTGTTCTTTGCCCTGGCCTACGTGGCGATCGGCTGGGTTCTGGCCTGGATCACCTGGGCCACGGGGCAAAGCTATTGGCTGATCTTCGCCGCCGTGTCCTTTCCGCTGATCGGCCCCTTCGCCGCCGTCGGCCTTTACGATGTGTCGCGTCGGCTGAAGCAGGGGCAACCACTGGCCGCACGGGACATCCTGCCGGTGATCCTGCATCAGTCGAAACGCCAGCTGCCCTCGATCTGCGCCATCGTGATCTTCCTGTTCCTCGTGTGGTTCTTCATCGGCCACATGATCTTTGCGCTTTTCATGGGGCTGTCGGTGATGACCAACGTGTCCTCGTCGTTCGAGGTCTTCCTGACCCCAAACGGCCTGGCCATGCTGACGGTCGGCACCGGGGTCGGGGCGCTCTTTGCGCTGCTGCTTTACATGATCACCGTGATCTCGCTTCCGCTGCTGCTGGACCGGGAGGTCGATTTCGTCACCGCGATGATCGCCTCGTTCCAGACGGTCACGCGCAGCCCCGGGCCGATGCTGGGCTGGGCGGTGCTGATCGTGGTGCTGACCTTCGTGGCGATGATTCCGCTGTTTCTGGGCCTCTTCTTCGTGCTGCCCCTGCTGGGCCACGCGACCTGGCACCTCTATGACCAGGCGGCCTATGGCGACCGGGCGTCCTAGCCGCGCGCCCGGGCAAACCCGCGTCCAAGCGGACCCCAGGCCACCAGCGTCAGAAGCGCCGCCGCCAGCGCCGCGACGATGAAGGGCACGACCAGCGCCACGCCGCGCGAGACGATCCCTTCGGCCAGCGACACCAGAACGCCCGACAACAGCAGCCCGACCGGCATCATGCCCCAGGCCAGCAGGCGGTAGATGCTGTTCACCCGACCCAGAAGCGCATCCGGGATCACCCGCTGGCGATAGGATACCGACACGGTGTTCCACACCAGCCCGGTGAACTCGAACGCCGCGAGGATCGCCGCCAGCGTCCAGCCGCCCGGCGCCACCGCCACGCCCGCGAAGGCCACGGCCGAGGCCAGCGTCATCCACTGCGCCGACCGCCCTGGCCCAAGTGCCCGCACCACCCGGTCGGCCAGAAGCCCGCCCAGGATGCCCCCCACGGCCCCCGCCGCCAGGATCAGCCCGTAGGCCCGCGCGCCCAGGCCGAAGTTTTCCTGCACGTGCAGGACCAAGGCGATCACCACCATCTGGTGCAGCAGGTTCCACACCCCCGTGATCACCGCCAGCAGCCGCAGCAGCGGCGCGTCGCGCAGGAAACTCAGCCCCTCGCCCAGCTCGCGCCGCCAGTTGCGGGTGGCGGATTGCGCGGGGCGGAAGGTGCCGGTCATCTGCATCACCAGCAGGACGGCCACGACATAGGCGGCGGCATTCACCGCGAAGGGCAGCCAGACCGCCGCCGCGATCAGGAAGGCGCCAAGCGCGGGGCCCAGCAGGGCATTGCCGATCAGCTCCACGCTCCAGAGCCGCCCGTTCGCGACCTCGAGCCGGTCGTGCGGTACCAGCGTGGGGAGCATGGTCTGGGCGGCATTGTCGCGAAAGACCTCGGCCGTGCCAATGATAAGTGCGCAAAGCAGCAGGACCGCGAAGGTGCCCGGCGCGCTGATCCCGTGAAGCGGCGGATCGGCGAAGGGCAGGGTGGCCAGCAGCACACCGACCGCGACGACAAAGCCCGCCGCGCGCAGCATGTCCATCGCCAGGATCAGCCGCCGCCGGTCGACCCGGTCGGTCACGATCCCGGCGGGCAGGGCAAACACGAACCACGGCAGCCGCACCGCGACGGGCATCAGCGCGACGAAGATCGGATCGCGGGTCAGAAGCGTGGCCAGCCAGGCCCAGACCACCAAGGCGATGCCGTCAGCCAAGTTGGTAAAGCCGCTGGCGGCGATGAAGGTGGCTAGGCGTCGGGAGGGTTCGGTCATGATGCCGACTGAACGGCGTCACGCGCCGGTCGGCAAGGGGGAACGGCGCGGGCGGGCCGCAAAACGGCTGTTGCGGCCCGCGCGGTCCTAGTAGTCCTTTTCGAAGAACAGCCCGAGGCTTGAATCCCCGTCGGAGCCGACCTTGCCCTTGGCCGTCAGGCTTCGCGTCACATCCAGGTTGATCGACAGGCTGGTCTTGCCGCCGCTGGTCGCCTCGACCTCGGTATAGACGTTCTCCGAGATGTACTTGCCCGCCGACAGGGCGGTTTCCCCGTCCGAGGTCTGGCTGACGTCCAGGTCGTCAAGGCCCGCGCCATCTCGGATCTTGCCCACCACGCCGCCGCCGCCTTTGCCGGTCAGTTCCGCGATGGCCAGGGCCAGCCGCGCCGCCTGGAACGGCGACAGGGACGTGATGTCGCGTTCGAAAAACAGCTGCGACAGCACCTCGTCCTCGGGCAGTTCGGGGCGCGAGGTGAACAGGACCTGCGGTTCGGCCACCGGCCCGTCCAGGATGATCTGCACCACGTATTCGCCCGACTGGCTTTCCGCGACCAGCCGCACGATCGGGTCGAACCCGCCCGCCAGCCGCACCCGGCCTTCGGTGAACTCAAGCCGCTTGGTCAGGATGTCGATCCGACCGCGCATCAGGTCGAACTGGCCGACCGGCTGCACGTCGGCGGTGGTGCCTGTCAGGGTCAGCCCGCCGCGCAGTTCCGCGTCGATGCCGCGCCCGCGCAGGAACATGGCATCCGTCGACTCGATCCGCAGGTTCAGGCCAAGCGCGCTGCCCGACCCGCTGCCGCCGCCCGATCCGTCCCCGTCGGTCAGACCGGCGCGGGCACGGGTGGTGCGGCTGGCGCGGTCTTCGTTGACGTGGCGCATGTCGGGGATCGGTTCGACCCCGCCGAAGCCGCCCGAGGGAATGCGCAGCTCGGTCCCCGACAGGCCGATCCGTCCGCCGATGACGCCGCCGCCGGTCAGCCCGCCCGACACGGTCACCTGCCCGTTGAGGGTCGTGGTCACCAGACCCGGGCGCGTGAAGGGCACGTTGGCGAGCGACGCGGTCAGGTTCGCCGGATAGGCCCCCGACAGCGTGACGGGGCCATTCAGGCTAAGCGCGCCGCCGTTCATCGCTGCCCGCAGGTCCAGCTGCGCCCGGCCCGAGGACAGCGCGACCGTGCCGGTGATATCCTCGACCACAAGCCCCAGCCCCGGCTCGGACGCGCGGCCCCCGTTCAGCGTGACCTGACCGCTGAGCGCATCGAGCCCGGGCGCCCCGGTCATCGCCAGATCGAAGCTGGCCGTGCCGGTCACGCTGCGCGGCGCGATATAGGGGTTGGCCAGCGCCAGCGGCGCCGTGCCCGTGATGTCCAGATCGACCGCGCCGCCCGGCAGCCCGGCCCGGCCCGTGACCCGCGCATTGGTGCCGCCCGGCCCCTCGGCCGTCACGTTCAGCGTCAGCGCGCCGTCCTCACCCTGTTGCACCGACCCGCTGGCGGACACCGGGCCCGCGGGCGCCTGCGGCACGACCCCGGCCAGAGAGGCGAGGCGGGCCGAGAAATCAAGCGCGGTATCGCCACTGGCCACGACGCCGCTGGCGCGGGCGGTGACGGTGCGGCCATCGACCGTGGCGCTGTCCAGCCGCAGCCGCGCGCCGTCCAACCGGCCGCGCACCGCAACCTGCGTGGTGCCCGCCAGAAGCGTATCGGCCAGCGCCTGTCCGGTGCCGATGTTCTGCACCTCTCCGTCCAGATCCAGCAGGTAGCCTTCGCCGTCCTGCACGGCCCGCAACGTCGCCTCCAGGGGACCGCCGGTGCCGCCAAGCGGCAGGCCGCTGTCGGCCAGACGCGCGGTCAGGGTCACGTCGCGGCGGCCTTCGGTCAGGTCGCCTTCGGCATGGGCGGTCACCGCGTCGTTCGCGATGTCCAGCCTGTTAAGCGTGATCAGATCGCCCAGCACCGCCTGCGCCGTCACCTGCGTGCGCCCACGCAGCAGCAGGTCGGCCTGCGCCACGCCGGTCTTCAGGTCGCGCCCGGTGCCATCCAGCGTGACGACAAAACCCGCGTCGCTTTCGCGCGCCGTGACCGTCGCGGTCAGCGGCCCGCCCGGCGTGCCGGTCAGATCACCACTGTCGAACAGCTCTCCGGTGACGGTGACCTGCCGTGCGCCGGCGGTCAGCTCTCCTTCCGCGCGGATGTCCATCGCGGGGGTGGTGATCGTTGCGCGGTCCAGCAGGATGCGATCGTTCAGCAGCACGCGGGCCGAGACATCGACTTCGCCGCGCAGCAGGGCATCCGCCTGCGCGATCCCGGTGGCCAGATCCTCTCCGCCGCCGTCGAGCGTGATGGTAAAGGTGTCTTCCTTGCGTGCGACTACGCCGGTCAGTTCGATCGGCCCGCCATCCACACCCATGAACGCGCCCGAGTTCGCCAGCCGCGCCGAATAGTCGATCCGCCCGTCCGCGTTGTCGACCGTGCCCGAGGCCGCCAGCGCGATCTGGTCATTGGTCAGGCTGAAGGTGTCGATGGTGATCCCCTCGGGGCTGCGCGCCACCGCCACCTCGAGCGCGGCGTTGCCGCCGATCACCGGATCAAGCCGGTCGATCCCAAGCGCCAGATCCGTGGTCGCGGCAGTGGCAGTGACCGAGAAGCTGCCGCCCAGCAGGTCATAGGACAGGTCGAACGTCGCATCCGCTGCGCCCAGCAGGTCGGTGCCCGCCAGATCGGCAAACCGGCCAAGGTCCTCAAGCGCGGCGCGCCCCGCTGCGGTCAGGATCGAGGTGCCGCCGCCCGCCGTCAGCGTGGCATCCACCTGCGCCTGATACCCCGTGCCCTGCAGGTCCAGCCCGCGCATTTCAAGATCCGCGCCCTCGGCCCAGGTCACGCGGGTCCGGGCGGTGATGTTTTCCCCAAGCGCCTGCTGCATGGCCGCGTCGTCAAAGCTGACGCCCGCCAGTTCGGCCGCGATATCCAGATCGACCGCCGGGGCGGTGCCGGTGTCCAGCGTGCCGGTCAGCGTCAGCGTGCCGTTTTCGATCGCGGTGCCGGGTTGCGCGAACCCGGCCATGGTGATCTGCGCCGACACGTCGTCGCCCTGCGCGGCGTCGAACTGCGCTGCGATCTCGGCCCGGCGCAGCGACAGGTCGGTGCCGAAGGGCAACACGACAGGCGCGCCGTCCGCAGCGGCAATCACGCCGGTCAGGTCAAAGCGCGCGGGCTTGCCGTCGGGCGTGGTATCGAGCGAGCCGGTCAGATCCACCGTCGCGGCCTTCAGCGCGAACTGGTCGAGCGACAGCGCGCCATCGGCGGTACGTGCGCCCTGCACGGTCAGACGGACATCATCGCCCAGGAATTCGCGCGCCTGCGGCAACAGAAGGGCGGTCAGGTCGCCGCCGACATCCGCAGCAAAGGATTGTGCGCCCTCTTCGTCCCCGCGCAGCGTGACGCTGCCCGCCAGCCGGTCTGCCCCGTCCGAGGTCAGGCGGATATCGGCGGTGAAGTCGTCCAGCGGGCCCGATCCGTCGACGTTCAGCGACAGGGCAGGGCGGCCGGGCAGGTCGAGGATCCGGGCGGTGATGCCGTTCTCGGGCTCCTCGGCGGCGATGTTCAGCACCAGCTGGTTCTCTTCTGGCTGAAGATCCAGTTCGACCGCGATACGTCCGTCCCGGTCCACCCGGTCCAGCGTCAGGGTCGTGGCCAGGTGGGAGTCATCCAGCAGCGCGTTGCCGTCGAAGGTAAAGACGGCCTCTTCGCCCAGCAGGTCCGACCCAAGGCGAAGTTGCCCGATCGCCAGTTTGCCGACGTTGACCGACACCGGCAGGTCCGGGATCGCAAAGCCCGAGGCCTCGGCCTCGGACCCGCCGCCCGCGGGGGCGCGGGTGATCGTCAGCGCCTCGGCCGACAGTTCGTTGACTTCCAGCCGCCCGCGCAGCAGCGCGGACCGGTTCCAGTCCAGCACGGCGCCGGTCAGTTCCAGCCAGACGCCGTCGTCATCGGCGATGGTCATCCGGTCCAGCGTCGCCCGAGAGCTCAGCGCGCCGCGAAAGCCTTCGATCTGCACGGTCCGCCCGGCATCCGACAGCGTGTCCTGCAACAACCGCGCCAGGTAGCCCTGGCCATCGTCATCCTGTGCCCGCACGGGCGTCGGCACGGCCGACACGAAGGCCAGGACAAGCGCGACAAGGGCCGCGCAGAGATATGTATGGATCCGTATCATCAGAAGGACTGCCCGATGCCGACGTAAAGACTGACGCTCTTGCTGTTGCCGGTGATCGGCACGGCCAGGTCGGCGCGCACCGGGCCGATCCCGGTCTTGTAGCGCACGCCGATGCCCGCGCCCGCGTGCCAGTTGCCGCCGTCGAACGACGGAGAGGCCGCGACATAGCCATAGTCCACGAAGGCCACGGCGCCGATGTTGTCGGTGATGCCGGCCCGCACCTCGGTGCTGAACCCGGCAAAGGACCGACCGCCGGTGCGCGTAGGCCCGGTGCCCACACCAAGCGACTGGTAGCCCTGGCCGCGCACCGTGCCGCCGCCGCCCGAATAGAACAGGAAGTCCGGCGGGGTGGCGGCGATCGACGATCCCATGACCGACCCAAGCTGCATCCGCCCGGCCAGCACGAACCGTTCGCCAAGCGACCGGTAGCCGCGCAGATCGGCTGTGGCCCGCACCCCCGAGGCCGAGCCGGACAGGCCGACGAAGGGCGTCACCTCGATATCCGCATAAGCCCCCTTGGTCGCATCCGAGGTGCTGTCGCGGTTGTCCCATTCGACCCCGGCGGTGAACAGCAGGTGGCGGAAATCGCGGGTGCCGAAGGTGTCGCGGCTTTTGGCGATCCGCAGCCCGACCTCGCCGGTCACGGTCAGCCGGTCGGTCAGGATCCGCTCGACCCCGACCGAGACTTCCAGCAGGTCGGTCAGATAGGTCGGCTCGTCCTCGCGCTGGAGGATCGCGCCGAAGGTCAGCTGCGCATCCGGGTGGCGGAAGGCGGGCCGGGTCAGCGTGACGCCAAGCGAATAGTCGATGCCGCCGGTCTGCCCGCCGATCCCCGCGACCTCGGCATCAAACCGCAGCCGTTCCGCGCCGCCAAAGGCGTTGCGGTGCATCCAGAATCCGGTCAGCCGCAGGCCTTCGACGGTCGAGACCTCGGCGCCGACGCCGAAGCGGCGCTGTTTCGCATCCTCGACCGCGATCTCGGTGCCAAGCGTGTCGCCGGGGCCGATCGCCTCGTCCTCGCTCACCACGGCCGAACGGAAGGCGCCGGTGCGGCGCAGGCGGCGTTCGGCCTTGTCTATCTCCTCGGGGCTGAAGACCTTGCCCTCGGGGATGCCGGCGATGGCGCGGATCCGTTCGGGGCGGACCTTGCTGTCGGCACTGTCGGCCGAGATCCGGGGGCGCCCGAAGGTCAGGCGCGGGCCGGGAGTGATCCCGAACCGCGCGGCGACGGTGGTGGCGCGGTGGTCCGCGGTGATCTGCTGGTCCGTGACCTCGGCCTTGGCGTGGCCGACCTGTCGCCAGCTTTCCACCCCGGCCTGTGCGGCTTCGCGCATCACGGCCGTGCCGGCCCGCGCGCCCGGGGCAAAGCCCGGCACCGGCGACGTCAGCGGTGGCAGCGGGGCCACCCGGGCCTCGGAGAAGGTAAAGGCAGGGCCGGGGGTCACCGCGATCTCGACCGTGTTGACGGCGGTCGGCGGGCGCAGCGTGTCCAGCGACGCGGCTTCGCGGCCATCGACCCGGATGTGGACCTCGGCGCTGAAATACCCTTGTTCGTAAAGCGCGGCCAGCACGCGGGCGTAATCCGCCTGCGCCGCCGCGACCAGATCCTGCGGCTGCACGCGGCCTTCGTTCAGGGCCGTCGCAGTCAGCGAGGCGCCGCGCACGGCATCGTCCAGATCCTCGGGCGCGGTGACACGCAGATCGGCGGCCAGCGCAGGCATGGCGGAGACGGCCAATCCGGCCAGAAACAGGGCCCGGAGGGCGGGAAGGCGGAGTGTCATCAGCGGGTGTTTCGCGGCAGGGAAGGCATCGCCTTCAACCTAGCCTCGCCATCGGCAAGTTCCAGCGGATTCGGCCGCAGGGGCAATCCATGGCAACAACCCGCGCTTGGAAACACGGACATGTGTAAGATGACAATTGTCGTCACGAGGGAAAAAGGTGGGGTATTCCTGCCTAAAGTGTTTTGAGTCTTCGGTTTAGGTTTTTATTGTCGACTCGTTCAGACCGCACGGATTCATTATGAAAAAGCAGCTTGCCGCCACGTTTCTTGTCATGTCCCTGGCCTTGCCCGCAGCGGCGCAGGGCTTCGACGACACCAGTTTTGACAGCTACCGGCCCGATCTGGCGCGCGGTGAACGCCTGTTCGAGGTCGGCGCCTGCGCCTCGTGCCACCTTGAAAAGGGCGCGACGCTGGATCCGGCAGCCCCCGTCCTTGGCGGCGGGATGGAGATCGACAGCCCCACTTTCGGCACCATCCGCGTGCCCAATATCACCGGATCCTCGGCCGGGATCGGCGACTGGAGCCGGGGCGATTTCCTGAACGCGATGCTGCACGGCACCTCGCCCGAGGGCGGGCAGTACATGCCGCTGTTTCCCTATGAATTCTACGCGAAGATGAAGCCCGAACACGTCGTGGACCTGTTCGAATACATCAAGCAGAGCGCGCCGAAGTCCGACCGCGCCTCGGAACCGCATTCGATCCTGCTGACCCGGCGGCTGTTCGGCAAGACACCCTGGCGGTTCTCGTTCGAACCGGCGGCCTATGACGGGCAGGGCGACAGCGAAAGCGATGCGGTCGCCTGGGGCAAGTACCTGACCGAAGGCGTCGCGGCCTGCGGCGCCTGCCACACCCCGCGCAATTCGGCCTTCATCCTCGAGGACACGCAGGCCAACACCGGCGGCATCAGCCCCCTGGGCGAGGTCGCGGGCGACATCACCAAGGCAGCGCTGTCACCGCTTGGACCGGACGGGTTCCACGACATCATCGCCC
The DNA here is from genome assembly GCF_004959925.1 of Pseudooceanicola onchidii. Classification (GTDB taxonomy): domain Bacteria; phylum Pseudomonadota; class Alphaproteobacteria; order Rhodobacterales; family Rhodobacteraceae; genus Pseudooceanicola; species Pseudooceanicola onchidii. The sequence continues at coordinate 322,312 of NZ_SPUW01000001.1, forward strand.
GGGGCACGGGGTTGGACGGCCAGACGCCGGTGCAGGGCACCATGGCGCGCGTGTCGGCCATGCTTGGGCAGGCCGATGAGTCCGACCGGATCGCCATCTATCAATACCTTGCCGACCTGAAGGACCTGCCGAAACCCGTGGTCGAGATGACCTGCGACGCGCCGCAGTCGCCGGTTTCGGACGCTTCGCCCGAACTGACCTCGGCCGTCGACGACTTCTTTGCTCGTCAGTGCAAAAGCTGCCACGTGCGCGGCGCCTCGGCCGCGTCCAAGGCGGTGCTGGCCTCGGCCTCGCGCGTGGCCTCGGACACCTCTCTGGTGAGCCCGGGCGATCCATCGACCTCGGCGCTCTATCGCTCGCTCTCGACCATGCCGCCGGGCAACGCCACCTCTGACAGCGACCGCAAGCTGGTCGAGGACTGGATCGCGGGCCTGGCCGTCGACAAGTCCTTCCTGACGGCGGAAAAGATCGACCCGCCGCGCGACGGCAGCCGGATGCACATGACGTTCGAGGCCGAGAACCGCGCCGTCCAGCAGCACCTTGTCGCGCAGGACGACAACGACCGGCCCTTCATGCGCTATTTCACCTTCCGGCACCTGCAGAACGGCCAGCTGCCCTGCCAGTCGATGGACGATTTCTTCGAACAGCACATGAACGGTTATCTCGCCGGGCTGAACAAGCTGGTGAATTCCCTGTCGTGGGAACCGAAGGTGACCAAGGTCGAACCGATCGCGGACGGCATGGGCGTCTATGCCATCGACATCCGCGATTACGGCTGGACCCACCAGCAGTGGGAAGCCCTGATCGCCGGCCAGATCCCCGGGCTTGAGGAGGCGCTGCCCTATCCCTACGGTCTTGATCCCTTTGGCGCTGAACGCGACGAGAACCTGACCCAGATCGCGCAGATCACCGGCACCTCGGTCCCGATCATGCGCGGCGACTGGTTCGTCGCGAACGCGGGCGAACCCTTCGCCTACAAGTTCATGCTCAACCTGCCCGACACCGTGCAGGAGTTCGAGAGCCACCTTCTGCGCGTCGACCGGATCGGCGACATCCAGCGCCGCGACGTGATGCGCGCCGGGTTCCTCGAAGGCGGGTCGGGGGTCAGCCAGAACAACCGCCTGATCGAACGGCTGGTCCAGCCTACGGGGGGCTACTACTGGGTGTCGTATGACTTCGACCGGGCGGTGGCCTCGGAAAAGCGGCTCAAGCAAAGTCCGCTTGGTCCGCGCGAAGCCTTCCCGCCCACACAGCACGTCTTCGATGGCGACGGCGGAGAGATGATCTTTACCCTGCCCAACGGCATGCAGGGCTATTACCTGACCGACGGCCCCGGCCATTTCATCCCCGACGGCCCGACCTCGGTGGTATTCTTCAAGGGGGAAAGCCCGGTCTCGGGGGCCACGATTTCCAACGGGTCGGCCTGCATGACCTGCCACCTGAACGGCCCGATCGAGGGCTATGACCAGATCCGCGACGCCGTCGAGGCGCAGGGGATCGACCGCGTCACGCTTGAGATCGTGCGCGACATCTATGCCGAGGACGACGCGCTGCGCGAGGCCTATGCCGAGGACACCAACCGCTATCTCGACGCGCTGGCGAAGTCCGGCGGGGATTACACCATTCCTGAAGGTCCGGGTCGGTACCACCACGAACCGGTGACCAACACCATCGCCAAGTACTTTGATGAGCTCGACAAGGATCTGCTGGCCGCCGAATTCGGCCTGACCTTCGATGAATTGCAGGACCGCGCCAAGACGCTGCCCTTCTCGGCCGCGAAGGACCGGCTGCATGCCTGGTTCGCGGATATCGAAGGGCGCGGGCTGGTCGAACGCTACGAGGTTGAGGAAAGCTTCCAGATCGTCGCGGCGGCCCTGTACCTGACCACGCCGCGCCCGCAGGTTGGCCATGCCGTGCCGCAGACCGCCAGCTATCAGCCGACCCATGTGGCCGCGGCCCCGGTGGTCACCCACGTGCCGACGCCCGCGCCCGCCGTGCAGCATGCCCCGGCGCCGCGCACCATCGCGGCCCAGCCGGGTGCCGCTGCCCCGCAGCGCCATGGCCTGACCGTCCGGGTCGAGAACCCGCACCTCAAGGTCTGCGAAGGCGCGCGGTTCACGGTGCAGACCGACCGCGCCTGCCTGCTGGACGTGATCTATCCTGACACCCGCGCAGGCACTTTCTTCCGCCTGTCCGAAGCCGCCATCGGCGCGCCCATCCTGATGCCCGGAGAGGTCCGCCAGATCCCGCAGCCGGGGCGCGAACTGCAGTCGCACACCCCGTCTTCGGGCGTGGATATCGCGATCAACTGCTATCCTGGCTTCGGCAGCTATGCCGAACTGGGGACGGATCTTCTCAAGACGCTCGAGCAGTACAATGCCACGCAGGGTCGGACGAAGAACTTCTCGGAGATCGTGTCCAACGTGACGGAACAGACCTTCGAACAGCGCCAGTCCCCGACCGTGACCGACGACGACCCGCTGGCCCCGGTCACCGCCACCGTGCGCTTTTCGATCACCGAGGACCGGACGCGGCTGGATGCCAACGGCCAATGCAAGTGACGACCCGAGGAGAATTGTGAAGGAGTAAGTGATGCGCCTGTTTTCCGCCCTGCTGACCGCCGCCGCGCTGGCCCTTCCCGGGCTGGCGCAGGCGCAGTCGGTCCTGTTCAAGAACTTCTCGGAAGTGCAGGTCACCGGCGCCGTCACCGCCGAGGCCAGCGTGAATTCCCACGCGCTGATCATCTTCAATTCGGACTACGACCATCCCGGCATCAGCGACCTGCCGGTCACGGCCAACGATGCGCAGGCGGTGCGGCGGCTGTTCGTCGGCATGGGTTACCCGCCGGGCAACATCACCATGGTCGACAATGCGCCCAAGGACGACCTGAAACGCGCGGTCTTCGACTTCACCGCGCGGCTGACCGACGACAGTTCGGTCGTGGTCTACTATTCCGGGCACGGCATCAGCTTTGCCGGGGATGCACGCAACTACATCGTGCCGGTGGATCTGGATCCGCAGGTGCAGGGCGGTGCACGGTCCCTGCGCGAACGGATCTTCAAGGACCGGGCGGTCAACTTCAACGACGACGTTCTGGGCACGATCAAGCTGGCGGGCCCCAAGGGCGTGGTCGTCTTCTATGACGCCTGCCGCAATTCCCCGATCGCCACGGACGACGCGACCAAGGCCGTGGGCGCCGAGGCCAGCTTCGTGCCGGCCAAGATCCAGGGCACGGCGATGTTCTATTCCGCCCGCGCCGGGCAGACCTCGCTTGCCGCGCTCGACAGTGAAAACGATGCGAACCTGTCGGTCTACACCCGGGTTCTGGTGACCAAGCTGGCGGCGAACCCGACCATGCGCCTGTCGGACCTTCATGCGGTCGTGCAGTCCGACGTGTCCCGGCTGGCCCGTGAAAAGGCCGGCGGGCACAGGCAGCACCCGGTCTTCGAGGACGAGCTGGACTATTCCCGGTCGGATCACAACGAATTCTGCCTCGCCACGGTCACGGTAAACGGCGTCGCCCGCTGCACCGGCCGGGACGAGATCCTGACGCCGGGCGGCGGCCAGGTCCAGCAGGCGGCGGTCGGTGGCTCGACCACCTCGACCGCGCCCGCAACGCCGGGCGTGACCGCAGGCGGCAAGGCCGACACCGAACGCCTGTACTGGGAAAGCGTGAAGGACAGCGAAGACCCGCGCGAGGTGCAAAGCTATCTCGATCTCTATCCGCAGGGCTTCTTCGCCCCGATTGCGCGGCTGCGGGTCGACAAGCTGATGGCGGCGCTGCAGGCCGAGGAAGACCGCAAGGCCGAGCATCAGGCCACTGTCGCCGCCGAAGCCGCCTTCTGGAATTCGGTCAAGGACATGGACGATCCGGAGATGATCCGGCTTTACATCGAACAATACCCCGAGGGGCAGTTCCGTCCGCTGGCCGAAGCCCGCATCGCCCAGATCCAGAACGCGGCGGTGAATTCGCGCCAGGCGCAGGCGGCGCAGATGTACGCGCAGGCCCAGGCGGCCGATACCCAGCAGGCCTACCAGGGATACCTGAACCTCTATCCGGCGGGCGAACATGCCAGCGCCGTGCGGGCGCACCTCAGCCGGATGCAGTCGCTGTATCAGCCGTCGTGGTGTCGCGGCGGCGCGTCGCTCAATCCGACCGAACGCGCGATCTGCGACAACTATGAACTGGGCCGCCTGGACCAGCAGCTGAACGAGGTCTTCGTGACGGCCCGCGCCCAGAACCGGACCAACAACGCCGATCAGTCGTCCTGGCGGACCGGGGTGCGGGATGCCTGCGGGCTTAACCCGTCCTGCGTCGGGCAGGTGACGGCGCAGCGTATCGCGCAGCTGCGCGGCGCGGCCTACAGCCCGGCGCGTCCCTCGGCGCCGCAAAGCCGCTATGCCGCCTGTCCCGCACCGACCGGCACCTGGCAGGTCCAGAACGTGTCGACCGGCGACTGGCTGAACATCCGCGCCGCGGCCGGATCGTCGTCCAAGGCGGTCGGCGCACTGGCCTTCAACGATACCGGCGTGACGGTGCATGGCTGCCAGGGCAACGGATGGTGCCGCGTGTCGCTTGGCTGTGCCAGCGGCTGGGCCTTCGGCAAGTACCTGGGCGAAGGCCGCACCGTGCAGAATGCCACCCACACCGGCCTTTACCGCGTCGTGGATCACCCGATGGACCAGCTTCTGAATGTCCGGACCGGTCCCGGCACCGAATTCCCGATTGTCGGAGAGCTTGCCCCCGATGCCACCAATATCCAGGTCGGCGACTGCCAGCGCGTCAAGGGCTGGAAGATGCGGTGGTGCTCTGTAAGACACGCCTCCGGCACGATTGGCTGGGCTTATGGGCAATATCTTGCCAACCAATGGGGCCAGAAGCCAAGCTGACGGCACGCCCGAAGAAAGACGATGATGACCCTGATCCGTTCCCTCCTTGCCCTTGTCCTGATCGCCCTGACCACCCCCGTCATGGCGCAGGCCGTCCTGTTCAAGAACTTCTCCGAGGTGCAGGTCACCGGCCCGATCGCGCGTGAGCTGTCGGGCGACAACCACGCGCTGATCATCTACAATTCCGAATACGAACACGACGGGATCAGCGATCTGCCGGTGACGGAAAACGACGCCAAGGCAATCCAGAAGCTGTTCGAAGGGATGGGGTACCCGACCCAGAACATCAAGGTCATCGCCAACGGCGACAAGGACACGCTGGAAGAACAAGTGTTGTTCTTCGCCTCGACCCTGACGCGCGACAGTTCGGTCGTGGTCTACTATTCCGGCCACGGCATCAGCTTTGACGATGACCCGTCGAACTATGTCGTGCCCGTCGACATGAACCCCGAGGTCTCGGCCCCGAACGCCGCCGCGAAGGAACTGCTGTTCAAGCGTCGGTCGGTGAACTTCAACAAGGACGTGCTGGGCATCATCAAAAGCGCGGGGCCCAAGGGCGTGGTCGTCTTCTACGACGCCTGCCGCAATTCGCCGGTGACCGCCGGGGACGGCACCAAATCCGTGGGCCGGTCGGACAGCTTCGTGCCGGCCAAGATCGAAGGCACGGCGATGTTCTATTCGGCGTCCTCTGGCCAGACCTCTCTGGCCTCGCTTGGCCCGCAGGACGACGTGCACCTGTCACTTTATACCCGCGTGCTGGTCAGCCAGCTGTCGTCGAACCCGTCGATCCGCCTCAGCGACCTGCATTCCCAGGTGCAGGGCGAGGTCACGACCATGGCCCGCACGCGCGCGGGCGGCCACAGCCAGAAGCCGGTCTACGAGGACAAGCTGGATTATTCGAATTCCGAGAACAAGGAATTCTGCCTGGCCTCGGTCATGGTCAACGGCGTGCCGCGCTGCACCGGCCGCGAAGGGCTGAAGGTGGCCTCGGGCGGCGGCGACCTGCCCGAGGGGTTTTGTGAAAACGCCCCCGTCCAGGCCACGCTGGCGGGCATCACCGACCTGACGCAGCTGCGCGCCGACCGCGATACCTATTTCCGCTGCACCGCCCTGCGCACCGCGATCGACGCCCGCATCGCCACGCTGAACTGGGACAGCACCACCGCGACCAACAGCTGCGACGCCTACCGCAGCTACCTGCGCAACTTCCCCGGATCGGTCCACGCCGCCACCGCCCAGGCCCGCGAGGCCGAGGCCTGCCGGGTCCTGTCGCCCGCCGAACTGGCGCATCACATCGGCATCTGTGAAAGCGTCTACCGCAACTTCAGCTTCGGCAACACGAACATCCCGGCGGCCGATCTGGCGGCGGCCACGGAAAGCTGCAAGGCGGCCTCGAACGCCCGTCCGACCGATTACGAGCTGGGCTTCAAACGGGCCGAGCTGTTGCTGGCCACGGGACAGCAGACCGACTGGCAGCAGGCGGTCGAACTGCTGTCGAATGCCGCGATTTCGGACTATCCCAAGGCGGCGATCCGTCTGGGCGACTATTATTCCAGCGACAACGCGGGCTTCCTGACGCGCGATCTGAACCAGGCGCTGACCTGGTACGAACGCGCCACCAAGATGCAGCGGATCGCGGCGCCCGACATGGTGGCGTCCCTCTACCGGATTGCCGCGCTTTACGACGAACTGGGGTCCGCGCATCTGGCCACGGATGCCTACCGCCGGATCGTGCAGATCGAACGCAGCCCCCGCGCTCTGCTGGACCACGCCCGGTCGATCCCCGAAGGGCAGGCGGGCCGGGTCCAGCCCGACGATGTCTATGACCTGGTCTTCACCAAGTGGAACGACGGCGACACCGCGTTCCAGATCGGCGAGGCCTGGGAGGCCGGGGCGCACGGCGGGCCGAACCTCAAGAAGGCGCAGCAATGGTACGAACGTGCGCAGAAACTGGGGAACGCCGCCGCCGGTTCCAAGATCGCGCAGGTCAGCACCTCGGGCAGCACGGGCGGAGACGGCAGCTATGACGCGCTGCTGGCCTGCATCGACGAGGCCGAACGCCAGCTGCGCCCGCAATCCCGGCAGGAGGACACGGTGAACTGCCTGCAGACCTACCTGTCGCGCGCCTCCATGACCGACCCCTACCGCGCCGAGGTCGAGGAATACCTGGCCGATCTGACGGCCTCGACCCCGGTGGCGGCCACGCCTGCCGCCCACCCGGCCGCGCGGTTCAACGGCAGCTACTCCGGCTGGCGCGGCTATACCGATGGCGGCCGCCGGTCGCCCTCGAAGGAATGCCTGAACCGCTACAGCTTCACGGCCGAGATCACCGATGGCCAGATCCGCTTCTGGTCTGACGGGCGCACCTTTACCGGGTCGGTCGATGCCAACGGGTTTGTCAGCATCGACCGCACCGGGCTGAGCCCCCGGTCGAAGACGCCCTTCACCATCGACGGCCCGCTGACCGAGGCCCATATGTATTCCGGCTACTGCGGCAACGGATATTTCCGCCTGCAGATGTAGTCGACGGCAGACCAGAGCAGAAGGGAGCGCAGAATGTCGCCCATGACCCGCACCGCCTTTGCGGCGCTGATGCTGAGCGTGACGGCCTGGCCCGTCGCTGCGCAATCCTCGGCCAGCCTGTTCCAGAAACAGCCCGCCGCCCCGGGCGCGGCCGGATCGGCGGCGGCAAGCCTGTTTCCGCAGGCCGACCTGGAGGCCGCGGCCGACATCTCGGTCGGGATCGAGGCGCCGCAGCCGGACCCGCTGCCGGTGCCGCAGGTGGCGGAGACTACGACCACGGTCACCGCGCCCGAGGTGGTAACCGAAACCGAGGCGGCCGAAGTCAGTCCCGCCGAGGCATCGACGGCCACTCCGGTCGATCCGCAGCCCACGCTGGCCCCCGCCTCTCCGACCCTGATCGCGCTGACGCAGGGCATCCGCCCCCGCCTGCGCCCGGCCGAGATCGACACGCAGGTCGTCGCGGCCTCGGCTGTCTGTCTTGCACCATCTGCGGTGCGCGACCGGGATCTTGCGCGCAATGCCGGCGCCTTCGACGTCGATCCGAACCTCTGCATCACCGAGGAACGATTTACCGAACACGGCAGGCCCTGGCACATGGTGGTGATCGAAAACCGCCGCAGCCCGCGCGGTCCGGTCTGGGCGATCCTGCACGACAACGAGGACAGCGCCTTTGACGCGGCGCTGTATTCCGTGTCGCGCTACGGCGGCAAGATGATCGCCCTTGAGACCGGGGAAAGCCGGTCGTTCCAGAAACAGGATCCCAACCGAAACTTCGGCGCCACCCGGGGCATCACCGCCCCCTGCCGCAACATGGTGAACCAGCCGGCGCCGGGCTTTACCAAGGCCATTCAGAAACACTTCAACCGCCGCTATCCCGTGCTGACGATGCATTCGAACGACAACGGCCATGCCGGGGCAGGGGGCGCGGGCCATATCTCGGCCCGCCGGTCCAGCGCGACGATGACGGGCCTGATGTCGCCCAATCCGCAGGGCAGCCTGTCGGACGAGGACAATGCCGTGCTCACGGCGGGCACCGTCCCCTTCGATCAGAACCGCGACGCGCAGAAGCTGGCCAAATACCTGGGCGCGCAGGGGATCAACATGATCTACGAACACGTGCGCACCAACACCAACGACTGTTCGTTTTCCTTCCACGTGAAGCTGAATAAGCTGGGCGACTACTATAACATCGAGGTCGAACACGGCCGGGTGGAGGATCAGAAACAGATCCTCGACGCGCTGATGGCCTATCTCAACGTCAAGCCCCGCCGCTGAGGATCCGCCTTGCGGCGGAGGCCTTCGGCGAGAGTATTTTCGGCAAGATGAAGCGGATCAGAATTCGAAGTATTCGAACCGCAGCTTCCGGCCGAACTGTTTCTTCAGGATGTCGCGCAGCACCGGCGGGCCGCAGAACAGCACGGCCTGGTGCCCCGCATCAGCAGACAGCCCCGGCCAGCGTCCCTTGTCGTCGGACGGATGCAGCGTGAACGAGAAGTTGTCGACCCGGTCGGCGGCGGCGCGGAATTCGTCGAGGCCCACGGCCTCGGTTTCGTTGCGGACCAGGTAGACCATCTCGACCTCGCCCTTCAGATCGTCAGGCAGGCTGCGCACGAAGGACAGGAAGGGCGTGATGCCGATGCCCGCCGCGATCCAGGCCTGCTTGCCGCCCCGGTCGGGATAGCGGAAGTCGCCATAGGGCCCTTCGACCACCAGCGTGTCGCCCTCGGCCAGGTCGTCGTGCAGGCGCCGGGTGTAATCGCCCAGCCCCTTGATGTTGAACTGCACCACGCCGTCGGGATCTTCCCCGCCCGAGATGGTGAAGGGGTGCGCCTCTCGCAGTCCGGTCTTCTTGGCGTGGATGAAGGCGAACTGGCCGGCGCGGTGGCGGATGCCGTGGGTCTTGGGGTGGGCCCGGATGCCGGTGACGCCGCCCGAGCGCGTGACGCTTTCGACCACGTAGGCCTTGGTGCGCCGCATCCGCAGCACCCACCCCACGAGGTAGAGGATCAGGCACAGCGCGCCGATCACCCCGATGATTTCCGCCATCTGCTGATAGACCACCGGCATCTTGCGATTCTGCATCAGGTGGAAGAAGGCCAGCCACCAGGCCGCCAGAAGGCCGTAGTGCGACCACTTCCACCACTGGTAGGGCAGGCGCCATCCGCGAAAGGTCTTGCGCCGCGCCCAGGACAGCAGGCCCAGCACCATCAGGATCTTGAAGCCGATCTCTCCGCTTTCGATGGCCGCCTTGCACAGGTCGTCGCAGGAAGCCAGGAACTGCGGAAAGGACGGCGGGTTCAGCCAGTGCACCGCAGCCGCGGCCAGGGCGAGGTAGCCGAACTGGCGGTGCTGCAGGAACATCTTGTCCATGCCGCCGAAAAGCCGTTCGATCGCGGGCAGGCGCGCGCCAAGAAGCAGGTTCAGCGACATCGACGAAAAGGCCACCATGCCGGCGTAGATCGCGGCGACGGTTGGCAGATCCTCGCGCGGGTTCGACACCAGAAGCACCGCGAACAACACGACCATAAGGCCGACCTGCGGCAACCAGCGCAATACGACGCCCATTGTATTCTCCGTTCCTTGCCAGAGGCTTCGACAGCCCCGTCACCCCGTGGCGTCAGCCTATGCGCGCAATCCCGCCGTGGCAATGCGCGGTGGCGGGAACCGGGGCGGGGTTGCGGCGTTGATCGGCAGACCTGGGAGAAAGCCACCGATCATGAACACCGTCAGACCCGTCGCCGTTGCCCGTGTGAGCCTGCCGATCCGACGTCCCCGCCGCGAGGTCTTCCTTGCGCTGACCGACCCCGAGATGCTGTGCCGGTTCTGGCCACGTTCTGCCGGGGCCCAGGTTCTGGAAACCGGGCTGACGACACAGTGGTATCTTGGTGAGGTGCCGGTCACCGTGACCTGCGTCCAGATCGTCGAGGATCAGCTGATCCGGCTGACCCTGTCGACCGGCGCGCGCATCATGCTGACGCTGGACCGGTTCGATGATGGCGGCACCGTCGTGCACTACTGCGAATGCGGCTTCGGCGCGGAAGGCGACACCGCCAGCCAGGAGGTGTCGCGCGTGACCAGTGCCGCCGCCCTGATGCTGTCGGACCTCAAGGCGCTGCTGGAGCGTGGCGCCGAGACCCGCGCCCGCGCGGACAGTCAGTGCCTGCCAAGCGCCGCCTGAGCGATCAGAGCGCGCGCCAGACCCGGGCGATATCCCCGCCGGTGTAGCGCAGCGGGGCAGAGCCCTGCAGGCGCCACACCTGCCGCTCTGCGCCCGTCATGAGGGCGAGGGCCATGTCGGTATCGCAGACCGCCCCGCCGTAAAGCCGGTTGGCCAGGTTGATCACCCCGCTTTGCGACATCGCCACAGTCCCCGACCCGACCGCATCCTTGACCAGCAGCACACGGATACCGCGGGCGATGGCATCACGGACGGTGGCCGCCACGCAGGCTTCGGTCCAGACGCCGCAGATCACCAGCCATTCGATCCCCGCGACGGTCGGGGCGAAGTCGGGGTCGGAAAAGCAGCTGAGGTCGTTTTTCCAGATCACCGGCTCACCGGGAATCGGCGCGACCTCGGGGCAGAAGGCCGTGGCGGGGTCGTTCAGGTCCGAGAAGGCGGCGCTGCCATCTGCGGACAGCGGTTCGAACGGTCGGGGCGGGACGCGGGCAAAGTCGCGCCGGAACCCGGCGTGGACGACACGCAGCCCCGCAGCGCGCGCCTGGCCCAGAAGCCTGCCGACCCTGCCCAGCACCTCGGCGTAGCCCTCGACCAGATAGCGCGGATCGGTGCGGTGTTCCTCTTGCAGGTCGATTGGCAGCAACGCGGTCCGCGACAGCGGCAGGGTCAGGGGAACTTGCATGCGACGGGGTGTCCTGAAATCGGGTGTGCCGTGCTTTTAGCGCCGCCGATCGGGGGATGAGGTGCCCGTACCGGCGCGGAACAGGCAGAATGCGGCAAAATCGTGGCGCGCCCGCCCGATCGGCCAATCCGCGCCGACCTGAACGCCGTCAGCCAAATCGCCAACACCCGGCCGAGGCAGGAAAATCCTTGATTTGACCGACCCGCCGCGCCGGATGAGGCCCCAGGATCGGTTAGGTTTCCATTAAGAAAAAGGGGTTTCGCGGCCCGAATCGGAAAATCTGCATCGAAAATACGTTTTTCAATTAAACGGCCGGTACACGTCCAAAGGGGACTTATCCTAAGGAATAGTCACAGCCGTTTGGCGGCAACAGTCACCGCCGCGATGTCGGAATTGTTCCGAATCCCGCACCGGTTCGCGATAAGGGCCGTTTCGCGCCCAAGTCTTGCCCAGATTCGTCGTCATCTAGGTTTGGCCAAAGTCAAAACGACGGGTGTGTACAGGAACCGGATGTAGTCTCCGGCAAGACAAGAAGGGTGACACTATGGAAAAGCTCGACCAACTGTCGACCATGATTGCCGATGAGATCATGTCGGCTCCGGAACAATCGCGTGCCGACATGGCGCTTCAGATCGCGTCGAGTTTCGTGGAGCTGAGCGGGTACGAGATGGCCCGCAGCGGGACGGTCAAATCCTCCACCCGGCTTTTCCTTCTGGCCAACGAGATCGAACGCCTGCGCCGCGCCGAACGCGATGCCGCCATCAGCGACAATACGGTCGTGCCCTTCGTGCCGCGCGCCAGCACGCAGTGGGCAACCGCCTGACCGAGTCAGCCCCGGTACAGTCAGAACACCGCCCCAAGTCGGGGCGGTTTTTATTTTCTCGCCTCTAAAGTGTGCTGTCCGCGGGCGTTTGGGGTGCGATTGCAGATGAAATGCGCCCATAAATTGGGCGATTACGGGCGGCGCGGCGCAATAATGCCCGGAAATTAATCATTCAGCTCCGGCGGCCATCCCGATGTACCTGAAAAAATTCCGTCGGGTCATCAAACTGGATTTGCTGTCCCCAGCCCGATGAGGGGCGCGAAGGGAGCGCGCGACGGACCACCATTCGCCAGTCCGGTATCCGCCGCACGCAAGCAACATTGCTGTCGCTGACAGGCATGTAGGAGGGGAGGGGAGACTTTGCAATCCACACCCGACGCCTGTCGCGACTGACACCAAAGGGGACTATGTCATGTCGCAATTTCTGAAAACCATGCTGGGCGCTGCCGCCGGATCGCTGATCCTCGGCTCTGCGGCCTTGGCGCAGGACGACACCATCAAGGTCGGCGTGCTGCATTCGCTGTCAGGTACGATGGCGATTTCCGAGACCACGTTGAAAGATACCGTTCTGATGCTCATTGAAGAGCAGAACAAGAAGGGCGGCGTGAACGGCAAGATGCTGGAAGCGGTCGTTGTCGACCCTGCCTCCGACTGGCCGCTGTTCGCCGAAAAGGCGCGCGAGCTGCTGACCGTGTCGGACGTCGACGTGATCTTCGGCTGCTGGACCTCGGTGTCCCGCAAGTCGGTTCTGCCGGTCATCGAAGAACTGAACGGCCTGCTTTTCTACCCCGTCCAGTACGAAGGTGAAGAATCGTCCAAGAACGTCTTCTACACCGGCGCCGCGCCGAACCAGCAGGCGATCCCGGCCACCGACTACTACCTTGAAGAACTGGGCGTCGAGAAGTTCGCCCTGCTCGGCACCGACTACGTCTATCCGCGTACGACCAACAACATTCTTGAGAGCTACCTCAAGGACAAGGGCATCGCGGCGGAAGACATCTTCGTCAACTACACGCCCTTCGGTCATTCCGACTGGTCCAAGATCGTGTCGGATGTCGTGGCGCTTGGCGCGGATGGCAAGAAGGTCGGTGTGATCTCGACCATCAACGGTGACGCGAACATCGGTTTCTACAAGGAACTGGCCGCACAGGGCATTTCCGCCGAAGACATCCCCGTGGTTGCCTTCTCCGTGGGTGAGGAAGAACTCTCGGGGCTCGACACCTCGAACCTCGTCGGTCACCTCGCCGCCTGGAACTACTTCCAGTCCGCAGAATCCGAGGCCAACGACGAATTCATCGCCGCCTGGAAAGCCTTCGCTGGCGAAGAGCGTGTGACCAACGACCCGATGGAAGCCACCTACATCGGCTTCAACATGTGGGTGAACGCCGTCGAAGCGGCAGGCACCACCGACGTCGACCCTGTCCGCGAAGCCATGTGGGGCCAGGAATTCCCGAACCTGACCGGCGGCACCGCCGTGATGGGCACCAACCACCACCTGTCCAAGCCGGTCCTGATCGGTGAGATCCTGGAAGACGGCCAGTTCGACATCATCTCGGCCACCGATCCGGTTCCGGGCGACGCATGGACCGACTTCCTGCCGGAATCCGCGGTTCTGAAGTCCGATTGGAAAGAGTTGGAGTGCGGCATGTACAACACCGACACCTCCACCTGCGTCCAGATCGAATCCAACTACTGATCCGATCAGGGGGCGGCCCCGCGCCGCCCCCGTGACGACCCTGTGACGACCGGGCCGGGCCGTTCGCGGCCCCGCCCCTCCCGTCCTCCAAGTCCGGACCGTTCCATGATCTTTCGCCTTCTCGCGGCCCTGGCCCTGACCCTGATGATGGGCACGTCCGGCACCGCCCAGGATGCCGACGCGCCGATCCAGCAGCTGCTGCAGGAGCATGGCGAGATCATCCGCAAATCCTCTCGCCGCACGATCCAGCCCGCCATCGACGCGATCCGCGACAGTGGCCTGGCCCAGGCGCCGCTGGTGCTTGAGGAATGGGGCAACCGCGACATGTGGGTGGACGAGGCGACGGGCCTGTTTGTCTATGCCCGCAAGGCCGGGTCCAAGACCCTGAAGATCTTCGATTTCGCGACCGGAGAAGAGATTGGCGAAGCGCCCAGTGACGGCTACGACCAGCTCAAGCCGAACTCGGGCATTCGCGGGCTGATCGGCTCTGCTCTGGTGAAGTTCCAGCTGTCCGATCCCGACCCGCAGGCGCGGCTCGCCGCGCTGACGGCGCTGGAACGCAACGGCAACGAAAGCCACCTGCCGGTGTTGCGCGACAGCATCGCTGACGAACCCGACGCCACCATCAAGGCCCGCAAGCAGCGGATCGAGCGTCTGTTGACCATCGCCTACGGCAACGACGCCGCCGAACGGATTTCCGCGATCGAGGCCTTCAGCGGCGACCTTGGCGTCGATGCCCGGGCCGCGCTGAATCCGTTGGTCGCCACCACGCGCCGTGCCGCGCCCACGCTGCCCGAGGATCAGAACATCGCCCGCACGCTGCGCGTCGGCCGCGACCTGACCGAAGAGGAGGCCTATGACCTGCTTGTCTCCTCCGACCTTGCCCCGGCGCGGCTGACCAACGACGCGCAGCGGCAGGCCCTGCAGGCCAACATCGACGGCGATACGGTCGGCGGCGTGCCGGTGGCGAGCCTCTTCGAGCCCGCGCTGCGCGACAAGGCCTACGCCGCCCTGGTCGAGGCCGGTCTGGCCGAACCCGCCGCGACCGAGGCCCAGGTACAGGAGGCGATCGCCGCCCATACCTTCTATGAAACCTACTCGGAACCGGACGCCGAGGTCACGGCCGCCGCCGAAGACGCGCTGATCGCGATCGAGCTGAAGGTCGGCCTGAACCAGGCCTTCGACCTCTCGCTGGATGCGCTGTCGCTCGCCTCGATCTACTTCCTCGCCGCGATCGGCCTGGCCATCACCTTCGGCGTGATGGGCGTCATCAACATGGCGCACGGCGAATTCATCATGATGGGCGCCTACACCGGCTACGTGATCCAGCAGGTGATCCCGAATTATACCGTGTCGATCCTGGTCGCGATCCCGGTGGCCTTTGCCGTGACCTTTGCCGCAGGCGTGGCGATGGAGCGGCTTGTGATCCGTTGGCTCTATTCCCGCCCGCTGGAAACCCTTCTGGCCACCTTCGGCATCTCGATCGCGCTGCAGCAGATCGCCAAGAACGTCTTCGGCACGCAGGCGCGGCCGCTGACCTCGCCCGCCTGGCTGGACGGCCAGTGGCAGATCAACGACATCGTCGCGATCTCGAACATCCGGATCGCCATCTTCGTGCTGGCGCTGATCTTCCTGGGCTTCTTCCTGTTCCTGATGAAGAAGACCCGGCTTGGGCTGGAAACCCGCGCGGTAACTCAGAACCCGCGCATGGCGGCCTCGATGGGGATCAACCCCGACCGGGTGAACATGCTGACCTTCGGGCTCGGTTCGGGCATCGCGGGCATCGCGGGCGTGGCCATCGGCCTTTACGCCAAGGTGACCTCCGAACTTGGTGCCGACTACATCGTGCAAAGCTTCATGACCGTCGTGGTCGGCGGCGTCGGCAATATCTGGGGCACGCTTCTGGGCGCCACCATGATCGGCTTCCTGCAGAAGGGGATCGAATGGCTGAACCCGTCGAACACGCTGGCGGCCCAGACCTACATGATCGTCTTCATCATCATCTTCATCCAGTTCCGCCCCCGGGGCATCATCGCCCTCAAGGGCCGCGCGGCCGGAGACTGACCCATGATCACCACACCGCTTCCCGCCAATTCCAACACCCCGCCCGCGTCCGACGGCACGCCCGTCTGGCCGATGTTCCACCGCCTCCGGCGGGAGTATTTGGAGCAAGATGAAGCAGGCGCCCTGGCCGCCTCCGGTCGCAAATATCTCGGGGGAGGCGCGGAACGCGCCGGGGGCAGCGCCCCCGCACCCATCCGCAGCGAGGCGCGCCACCCATGAGCCGGTCCTTCCTCCTCCGCAATCCGTCGGTGCTGATCTTCCTCGCGGCCCTGGCGATCTTCACCCTGTCCGTGACGCTTTTGTCCGAGGCCTTCGGGTCCGACGTGATCTCGACCTCCTTCGTCAAGACGCTTGGCAAGACGCTGTGCCTGTGCCTCGTGGCGCTGGCGATGGACCTGGTCTGGGGCTACTGCGGGATCCTGTCGCTTGGGCATTTCGCCTTCTTCGGGCTGGGCGGCTACATGATCGGCATGTGGCTGATGTATGCGCGCACCGAGCTGATCGTCGCCGACAGCCTTGCCAATGCCGCCATCCCGCCGACGGACCAGGAGGTCGTCGATGCCATCGGGACCCAGATCTTCGGCGTCGTCGGGTCGTCCGATTTCCCGCCGATCTGGGCCTTTGCGCATTCCCTGCCGCTGCAGCTGCTCATGGTGCTGCTGGTCCCCGGCCTGCTGGCGCTGGTCTTCGGCTGGCTGGCCTTCCGGTCCCGCGTCACCGGCGTCTACCTGTCGATCCTGACGCAGGCGATGACGCTGGCCCTGTCGCTTTACCTTTTCCAGAACGAGTCCGGCTTGCGCGGCAACAACGGGCTGTCGGGTCTGCAGAACCTGCCGGGCGTCACGGCAAGCCAGGCGGTCGTGTCGATCTGGTTTCTCTGGGCCTCGGCCTTCGCGCTCGGGGTCGGCTATGTCGTCTCGGCCTGGGTCGTGTCGGGCAAGTTCGGGTCGGTCATCCGCGGCATCCGCGATGACGAGGCGCGGGTGCGGTTCCTGGGCTATTCGGTCGAGGGCTACAAGCTCTTCATCTTCACCTTCACTGCGATCATCGCCGCCATCGCAGGCGCGCTTTATTATCCGCAGGCCGGCATCATCAACCCCGGAGAGGTCGCGCCGATCGCGTCGATCTACCTGGCGGTCTGGGTCGCCATCGGGGGCAGGGGGCGCCTCTACGGCGCCGTCATCGGGGCGGCGTTCGTATCGCTGGTGTCGACCTGGTTCACCGGCGGGCAGGTGCCGTCGGTGCCGCTTGGGTTCTACACCATCGACTGGGTCGACTGGTGGCTGGTGCTGCTGGGCCTGTCGTTCGTGCTGGTCACGCTGCTGGCGCCCAAGGGGATCGGTGGGCTTTTTGATCTGATCTCGGGGCGGCTGGCCCCGAACCGCCACGGCGCGGACTACGGCCCCGACAAGGGCAGCCTGCAGGAAGAGGAGGGCCGGGGATGAGCAACCTTCTGGAAGTCTCCGGCGTCTCTGTCACCTTTGACGGCTACCGCGCGATCCGCAATCTCAGTTTCCAGATCGGCAGCGCCGAACTGCGCGCCATCATCGGGCCGAACGGGGCGGGCAAGACGACGTTCATGGACATCGTCACCGGCAAGACGCGCCCGGATGAGGGACGCGTGACCTGGGGCGAGCGGTCGATCAACCTGCTCAAGATGAACGAGGCAAGGATCGCACAGGAAGGGATCGGGCGGAAGTTTCAACGTCCCACGGTCTTCGAAGACCAGACCGTGTTCGCCAACCTGCTGATGGCAGTCCGGAACCCGCGCGGGTCGTTTGCCTGCCTGTTCTACCGGCCGACCGCGAAAGACCGCACCCGGGTCGAGGAGCTGGCCTCGGAAATCGGGCTGTCCGACGCGCTCAGCCGCAAGTCCGGGGAACTGAGTCACGGCCAGAAGCAATGGCTGGAAATCGGGATGTTGCTGGCGCAGGAACCGCGCCTTCTGCTGGTCGATGAACCCGCCGCCGGCATGACGCTGGCCGAACGCGAACACACCACCGACCTTCTGAAAGAGGCCGCCAAGACCCGCGCCGTTGTCGTCGTCGAACATGACATGGAGTTCGTCCGGCGTCTCGATTGCAAGGTTACGGTGCTGCACGAAGGGTCGGTGCTTGCCGAGGGATCGCTGGACCACGTGACCGCGAACCCGCAGGTCATCGAAGTTTATCTGGGGCGCTGACATGCTGGAAACCAAGGGCCTGACACTTCACTACGGGCAAAGCCAGATCCTGCATGGCATCGACCTGAGCGCCGAGACAGGCAAGGTCACCTGCATCATGGGCACGAACGGGGTGGGAAAGACATCGCTTCTGAAGGCGATCTCGGGCACCCATCCGCGATCGGGCGGCACGATGATGCTGGACGGCGAAGACCTGGGCCGTCTGCCCGCACACAGCCTTGCGCACAAGGGCATCGGCTATGTTCCACAGGGGCGGATGATCTTTCCGTTGCTGACGGTCGAAGAAAACATGCAGACGGCCTATGCCTGCCTGCCGCGATCGGAACATCATATCCCTGACGAAATCTTCGAGCTGTTCCCGATCCTGAAGGATTTCCTGCATCGGCGCGGCGGGGACCTGTCGGGCGGCCAGCAGCAACAGCTGGCCATCGCCCGCGCCATGATCACCAAGCCGAAGCTTTTGCTGCTGGACGAACCGACCGAGGGCATTCAGCCCAATATCATCCAGCAGATCGGCCGCGTGATCGAATACCTGCGCGACAAGGGCGACATGGCGATCATCCTCGTCGAACAGTATTTCGAATTCGCCTACGGCCTGGCCGACACCTTCTACGTCATGCGACGCGGAGAGGTCACGACCTCGGGCACCAAGGCCGAGCTGACCAAGGATCAGCTGATGGCCGAGGTGTCGGTCTGAGGGTCAGCCGATCCCGATGAAGCTGAGAATGGCGAGGACGATGACGACAAGTCCGACGATGTAGATGATGCGGTTCATAGGGGTCTCCTGACTTTGTGATGTCAGGACAACGGTCGACGAGGGCATTCGGTTTCACGCGGTCGTTAACCGGCCGTCCTCGGGTCCCCTATCCCGGGGCGTCCGCAGGACGCGGGCAGCGCCCCGATCGCGTCGGATCAGACCTCCATCCAGATCGTCACCGGGCCGTCATTCACCAGCGACACCTTCATGTCCGCGCCGAAGCGGCCGGTTTCGACCGGCACGCCGAGCCCCTGCAGGGCCTGTGCGAAATGGGTATAGAGCCGGTCTCCATCTTCGGGCGCGGCGGCCGTGGAGAACCCCGGGCGGTTGCCCGACCGCGTGTCGGCCGACAGGGTGAACTGCGACACGACCAAGGCCGATCCGCCGATATCCAGGACGGATCTGTTCATCTTGCCCAGGTCGTCCTGAAAGATCCGGCATTTCGAGACCTTGGCGGCCAGTTGCTCCGCGCTGGCCTCTGTATCCCCGCGCATGGCGCAGACCAGGATCATCAGGCCGGGGCCGCATTGGCCGATCAGCTCTCCGTCGACGCGCACCTGCGCCTCCGACACCCGTTGCAGCAGCGCGCGCATCAGCCCCGGATCTCCATGATCTCGGGTAGGTCTGCACGGTCGGTCCGGAAGGCGTTCGCCGGGTGGGACGAGTCTTCGTAGCCGAATGTGATCGCGCAAAGGATCAGCCGATCTTCGGGGATGCCCAGCACCTCGCGCACGACATCCGAATGGAAGGCCACAGCGGCCTGTGGCACCGTCGCCAGCCCCAGGGCCTGCGCCGCCAGGCAGAAGGCCATCAGGAAACCGCCGCTGTCCAGTGCGCCGTAGGCACCAAGTTCCCGCCCCGAGGTCAGGATCGCCGTATGCGGCGCGCCGAAGAGGTTGAAGTTCTCCAACGCCTGTTTCGCGGATCCCACCCGGTCGCCCTTTTCGACGCCCACGGCGTCATACAGCTGCCAGCCGCAGGTGCGGCGACGGTCGCGGTGTGCGCCGGTGTAGGCTTCGGGCCCCGGCACATCGGGGGCCTCGGCGCGGGTGCCGGCGGCCGCCATCAGGGCCTCGCGCAGGCGGTCGGTTTCCTCGCCCCGGGTCACGATCACCTGCCAGGGCTGGGCATTGCACCACGACGGCGCGCGCCCGGCCGCCGTGACGACCTGGCCGATCAGATCCGCGGGCACCTCCTGGTCCAGAAAACCCCGGCACGAATGGCGCGCCATCAGCAGGCCCATCAAGGTGTCGTAATCGCTCATCTCATCCCCCGTTCTGCGCATAGAAATATCCGACCACCCCGGCCAGGATGACGCCGGCCACCACCGCCAGCGCGATCTTCCAGGGCGAATAGGGGCGTTCGCCCTGCACCCGCCCGGTGCGGCCGTTGACGACGAACCGATAGGTCTTGCCCCGGAACTTGTAGGCGGCCATCCAGACGGGCAGCAGGATATGCTTGAAGGTCACGTCCTTCACGTCCGTCTGGATCCCGTGAACCCGCTGACGGTCACCGCCGATGTCGAACCGCACGTCGCGGTCGATGGTGCGGTCCATGATCGCGCGCGCCTCGCCATAGCCGTCCTGCAGTTCGACCTGGTAGCCCTCGGCGCGGAACCCGGCGAGGTATTCGGGCGCATAGGGCTTCAGTTCGGACAGATCCCAGGGCTCAAGCGCGTCGGTGTATTTCTTCGGCAGCGACCGCGAGGCCAGCACAAGCACATCGTCGAAGAACCGCGCCACCCGGCCCGACACCGGGGTCCAGCGGATCTTCTGGACCTGCACCTGCGTCGGCTTGCCATCGCGCATCACCGTTTCGGTGACGTAGTAGACCGTGCCACGCTCGCCGCGGTAGGCGGACTTGGTGTCGGCATCGAAGGTCCAGTAGGGGACATAGATCCCGTCCATCTTGCGGCCCTTGCGGGCGTAGTCCTGCAGACCGTTCGGCGCGAACCACAGCCGCCCCAGCCAGGTGACCATCGCATCGCGGGCCTGTACCTCGGTCAGTGCGAAGGGCAGCACGCCGCGCGGCTTGATATGGCGGTGCGTGCCGGTGTCGGTGACCACGGGCGTCGCGCAGAAGGGGCAGTCGCGGGCGTGGGTGTCGGCGTCAAATTCGACCTGCGCGCCGCAGTTGGGGCATTGGGAGACGCGCGTTTCCTCGATCTCGGCCTGTGGCAGGCGCGCTTCGATCGCGGCGCGGAAGTCCAGTTCGGGGATGCTGCCCGCCCACGGCCCCTCTTGTGCCAACGGTTCGGAATGGCCGCAGTGATCGCAGATCAGCTTGCCCTCGGCGGGGGCAAATCGGTAATCGGCACCGCATTGCGGGCAGGGAAAACGGTGGTCGTCGGTCATGGCTTATCGATCCTGCCGGGGTGTCGCGGGCGAGGCTAATGCGCCGCCCCGCAAAGGGAAACCGCATTTGCGGGCCTGCAGGGGCGTCAGCGCCGTTTCACCTGGTGTTCGAAGCTGACCAGCTGCGCGATCTCGCGACAGGCGGCGGTGGTATAGCGGATGACATGGCAGAACAGCCGCTCGTCCTCCTGCCGGGCGGCGCGGCCCGACACGGAGCCGCTGCGGCCGTGGGTGACGACCTGGTCGACCTCGATCCGGGTGGGCGGACGGGTTCGGCGCAGAGCACCCAGGATCGCGGCCCGCCCACTGACCGCGCCGCCCGGGCGTTCCCAGACCGCGTTTTCCGCCAGCAGATCCGGGTCGATCGCGCCCGCGCCCATCAGGGCCAGCGCAACATCCTGCGCGCGGGCGTTCTTGGGGGAATTGCCACAATCGGGTGCCAGCGACAGCTCCGGCTCCGGGTCGCTCATGCCCCCGGAAGCGGCGGCGGCGGGGGCGGCGGCATGACGGTGAAAAGCTGTGCAAGCTCCATCACGTCCTCAGCCCGTTTCCAGCCGTCCTGACCGGCGGTCCAGACCAGCGTATCGCGCGTCAGCTCGCCCTCGGTCACCATGCGTCCCAGCCGCGCCTTGGAAAACGGCCCCTTGGTCACGCCGCCCTCGGCGATGTGCCAGACATGTTCGACGGGCGGCGGTGGCGGGGCAGGGGCCGCAGCAGGGGCCGGCGCTGCCTGAGGCCGCGCGCCCCAGGGGCCTTGTGCCATCTGACCGCCCAGCTGGTTGGCCATCGCCATGCCCATCCCCATGCCAAGCCCCGCGCCCATGCCGCCATCCCCGCCGGGGTTCGATGCGGCCTTGGTCATCGCCTCGGCGGCGGAAAACTGGGTGTAGCGCCCCAGATCGCCGACGATCCCCATGGAGGTGCGCTTGTCCAGAACCTCTTCCACCGCGGGCGGAAGCGAGATGTTCTCGATGTAAAGCTCCGGCAGCTCCATCCCGTAGTCGGCGATGGTCGAGGAGATTTCCTTGGCGACCAGCTTGCCCAGGTCCGAGGTGTTCGCGGCCATGTCGAGCACCGGGATCCCGGACCCCGCCACCACGCGGCTGAATTCCTGCACGATGATATTGCGCACCTGGAAGCTGATCTCGTCCATGGTGAATTCGCCGTCCGTGCCGACGATTTCCGTCAGGAAGCGGCCCGGGTCGGTGACGCGGATCGAATAGGTCCCGAAGGCCCGAAGCCGGACCGGCCCGAATTCGGGATCGCGCGCCATGATCGGGTTCTTGGTGCCCCACTTGAGGTCCGTGAAGCGGGTGGTCGAGACAAAGTAGACCTCGGACTTGAAGGGCGACTTGAAGCCGTGATCCCAGTGCTGCAGCGAGGTCATGATCGGCATGTTGTTCGTCTCGAGCATGTAGAGCCCGGGGGTGAACACATCCGCCAGCTGCCCCTCGTGCACGAAGACGGCCGCCTGTCCTTCGCGGACGGTCAGCTTGGCGCCGTACTTGATTTCATGCCCCTCGCGTTCGAACCGCCAGACAAGCGTGTCGCGGGTGTCATCCGTCCAGTGGATGACGTCGATGAACTGTCCGCTCAGGAAATCCAGAATACCCATGTCAAAATCCTTCTCTCAACTCTCGCCGCCGACCAGCTCTTCGGCCATGCGGCGCACGATCGGGCGCGCTTCGTCCGCGCTCATCCCGATACGCAGTCTCGGGTCATACAACATCCGCAGCAGCATTTCGTCATGCGTGGTCAGCAGCGCAAATTCGTCGTCGTCGTTGAAGATCGACGGGCGCGCGCGGGGGCTGTCGTTGGCCAGCCCCAGACCCTGCGCCATTTCCTCGTGATAGCAGCTGCGCCGCACCAGGTCGGGATGTTCGGCACGCACCAGCGCGATCGCGGTGCCGTAGCCTTCGGTCGTGTTGTCCTTGGAAAAGGCCACGACAAGGCAATGGATCGCCTTGGGCAGCCGTTCGAAGATGCCTAGCGCCGTCGGAGAGATGTCGGGCACGATCTGCCGCACGCGGGTGATCAGCTCGTCATGGTCGTCCTCGCCCATGACAAGGACGTGGAAATTGCCGCCCGGGCCGACCATGCTGATCGGATGGCGCGTCTGTTCGGCCAGCCGGGCGCTATAGCCACGGACGATCGCCCGGTCCTGCTGGCGCAGCTCCGCCGGGACCGAGGTGCCGAATTCAAGATCGATGCGCACCGGGTCGGGCCAGCGGCGCAGGCGGGCGCTTTCGTTGCGGGCCCCGCGCAACCCGCCGCCCCGCACGTATTCGTCGTAGAACACGATCTGTTCGAAATTCTCGGCCAGTTCGCGCGCGGTGAAGGGCGTATCGGGCCCGCCACCATCGGTGCGCAGAAGACCCTGCGCCAGAAGATCCGCCTGGAACCGGGCATAATACGTTGACAGCGCACGGCTGGCCGACGACGGCCCGGCCGGTTCGGCGGGCACGGTCATCGCGGCCGGGCGCACCTGGGGTTTCAGCGAAACCTCAGGTTCGGTCATCTGGCATCCCGCCAGCACCGCCGCCCCCAGGACCGCGGGCAGGGCCCGCTTCAATGCCGTCACGCCTCGTCCTCCTGCCGTCTCAGCCCTTCGGGACCGAGGTCGCCATGGTGTCGCCCCGACCATCCGCCCGGGCCTTGGCCGCCGCCAGCGTGTCACGCAGCTCGGCCTCCATCTTCTTGAGGTCCTCTTCCGCCGCCGCGCGCTTGGCCTTGCCTTCGTCGGCGATCTGCAGGCTTTCCTGGATCGTGCCGATCAGGTCGGCGTTGGCCTGCTTGACCGCTTCGATGTCAAAGACGCCCCGCTCCATTTCCGTGCGGATCATCTTGTTGCTGTCGCGCAGGTTCTTGGCGTTTGAGGTCAGCAGTTCGTTGGTCAGGTCGTTGGCATCGCGTACCGCCGCTGCCGCCTCGGCGGACCGCTGGATCGTGACCGCCTGTGCCAGCTGGGTTTCCCACAGCGGGACGGTGTTCACGAGGGTCGAGTTGATCTTGGTGACAAGGCTCTTGTCGTTTTCCTGCACCAACCGGATCGAGGGCAGCGACTGCATCGTGACCTGCCGCGTCAGCTTGAGGTCATGCACCCGGCGTTCCAGGTCGTCCCGCGCCGCGCGCACGTCCCGCAATTCCTGCGCCTTCATCACCTGCTCGCCCTCGGGCGAGGCATTGACCTCGGCCTCCTTCGCGGGGATCTCGACCTCGTCCATGCGTTTGAGCTTTTCTTCCCCGGCGGCGATGTAAAGCGCCAGCTCGTCGTAGAAGTTCAGCGTCTTTTCATACAGCATGTCCAAAGACTTGATGTCCTTGAGCAGCGTGTGCTCATGGCTCAGCAGGTCCTCGGTGATGCGGTCGATCTGGTCCTGCACCTCTTCGAACTTGGCGGTGAACTTTGCAAAAGGCGCGGCGCGGCCCAGCAGGCGTTCCCACAGCGTCCGCTCCCGCCGCACGTCCAGCTCGCTGACCGAAAAGCCGCGGATGGTCGACACGATGTTGCGCAGGCTGTCACCCGCCGGGCCCACGTCCTTGTTGCGCACGTCCTGCAGCATCGCCTGGCTGATCGTCTGAAGTTCGGCCTGCGCGCCCGATCCGAACCGCACAATCGACCCGGTGTCGGCCATGTCGAGCTCGGCGATACGCTTCTCGATCTCGGCCGAGGTTGGCGCGTCCGCTTCGGCCAGCGGCACCAGCGCATCGGCGGGGCGGGGTTCGGGCAGGACGACCGCCGTGACCTCTTCCACCTGTTTCAGCGTTTCCGCCGCTTTCGTGCGTATCGTCTCGGACATGTAATCTCTCCACTATTCCGGGCGAACGCCCTCACGCTGCAGCCTTTCGCGCAGCACTTCAATCTCAACGGTCATGTCTGAGGCATCGTCAGACAAGAGCCTGTCTGTGCGTGCCGCGAAATTCTGCTCAAGATCACTCAGCAGTGCCTCGTAATCGGCCCGTGCCTGCGGATCGCGGCTGCGGGCATAGTGATCGGCGAACTTGACGGTCGCGTCCCGCGCACCCTGCAGGTAGATGCCCAGATACTTCCGCGCCGCTGTCAGGTCGCGGGGGTCATTTTCGACGGTCCGGAACAGGTCACGCGCGACGGTGATGAACCGATCAACCCGCGTCTCAAGCTGCCGGTCCTGCGCGCGCCGGATGGCGTCCTGCATCGCGGCCAGATGCGCCTCGGCCCGGTCGACGGCCCGCGCCACGCGGTCGGTCTGGTGCTGGTCGACGCCCTCCATCCCCTTGTTGCGCAGGGGATCGATCCCGAAGGCCATGGAATGCAGCACCACGCCCAGCAGTCCGAAGATCACGCCCTCGATCACGCCATGCCCGGTCACACCCACGACGCCCAGGCCGACGCCGGTCAACAGCGAGGCCAGCATCTTGCGTGGCAGGGCAGGGCGGCGGGCGACCTTGCGCGCCTCGTAGGCCTCTTCGGCCTTGATCCCTTCGCGGGTCAGCCAGGCGGCCAGGATCAGGATGCCGAAACCGGCCAGGTAGGGCGCCATCAGCAGCGCGCCCGAGGTGAAGGCCTTCCAGATCAGTGGAAAGGGCGCGAGAAACAGCAGGTTGACCCGCCCCCCGGCGCGGGTGCGCCGCGCGCCCCGGAACTGCGGATCGCCCTTGGGGTCGGTCGCGCCGGATGCGCCCTTGGGGCTGAATTCGCCGCCGAAACGCTGTGCCATCAGCTGCCCGCCAGAAGGCTGGCGTAAAGCATCACGGCCACCAGCAGGAAAAAGGCCAGTTTCTGTAATCCGCTTCCGGTCATGCCACCCCCGTCACATTGGCCGTCACATTGGCGTCCCGGTACATATGGGGATGGAATACACCAATGCTATCCCCCTGCAAAGCCTCAGTCCTTTTTGGGACGTCTCCGGGTAAGCTTGGGGCGGCGGTCGTCGCCCCAGGGCGCATCGCCCTTGGGCTTGGCCGACTTGCCACGCGCCTGGTCGCCGGGCTTGCGACCCGGGGTGCCGACTGCGGCCCCACGGGCAGCGCCGCGGGCAGGCTTTTCGCCCGATTTCGGCTTGCCTCCCTTCGGCGCACCGGGGCCAGGACGGGGGCCAGCACCGGCGCCATTTCCGGGGCGCATACCGGGCTTGCCCGGCCCCTTGCCGCGCTGGCGGGTGGGGCGCGGCTTGGCGTCTTCGTCCTCGGCCTCAAGCCCCAGCTGGTCGCGCAGCACGCGCCGCCGGACCTCTTCGACGCCGCCGGGCGCCAGCGGGCCCAGCTGGAACGGCCCGTAGGAAATCCGGATCAGCCGGTTGACGCTCAGCCCGATGCTTTCCATGGCGCGGCGGACCTCGCGGTTCTTGCCTTCGCGCAGGCCGACGGTCAGCCAGGCGTTCGACCCCTGCTGCCGGTCCAGCGTGATCTGCATCGGCTGGAATTCCTCGCGGTTCAGCACGATGCCTTCCCGCAGCGGGGCAAAGGTCGCATCCGTCGGATTGCCCTTCACCCGCACACGGTAGCGCCGCAGCCAGCCGGTCGAGGGCAGTTCCAGCCGCCGCTTCAATCCGCCGTCGTTGGTCAGCAGCAAAAGCCCCTCGGAATTGAGGTCAAGCCGCCCGACCGACATCACGCGCGGCATGTCATCCGGCAATTCGTCAAAGATCGTCGGCCGCCCCTGTTCGTCCCTGGCCGTCGTCACCAGCCCCGTCGGCTTGTGATAAAGCCAGAGCCGCGCCGGTTCCGGCGCATCCAGCGGCCGCCCGTCCACCGCCACCTTGTCGCGCGCGGTGACGTTCAGCGCCGGGCTGTCGATGACCTTGCCGTTGACCGACACGCGGCCCTCGCCGATCATCTTTTCGGCCTCGCGTCGCGACGCGACACCGGCCCGCGACAGCACCTTGGCGATGCGGTCGCCCGGAGGCGTCTTTGGCTGGGTTTTCTTCGGATCTTGGTCAGGGGTGCTCATGTCCCCGGCTTATCCCGTTTCCCGCGCTTGCGGAAGCACGGATCGTGGGGCAGTCAGGGGCATGATGTTCACGTCGCACATGTCCGAAGCCCTGGCCGAGGCCCGCGCCGCCGCCGCCCGTGGCGAGGTGCCCGTGGGCGCCGTGCTGCTGGACCCGCAGGGCCGGGTGGTCGCCCGCGCGGGAAACCGCACGCGCGAGATGTCGGATCCGTCCGCCCATGCCGAGATGCTGGTGATCCGGCAGGCCTGCGCCGCGCTTGGATCCGAAAGGCTGCCAGGTCATACGCTTTACGTCACGCTCGAACCCTGCGCGATGTGCGCCGCCGCCATCGCCGCCGCCCGGATCGCCCGGGTCGTCTATGGCGCGTCGGATCCCAAATCCGGCGGCGTGGCCCATGGCGCGCGGGTCTTCAGCCATCCACAGGCGCACCACCGGCCCGAGGTTCTGGATGGCATCTGCGAAGCCGAGGCCGAGGCCCTGTTGAAAGACTTTTTCGCCAGGCGGCGCACCCCGGGGGCTCTGCCCCCGGACCCCCGGGATACATGAACCAGAGGAAGAGCCGGACCCGCCCCGGCTTCCTCTGGTCACATATCCTGGGGGGAGCCCGGAACGGGCGGGGGGCAAGGCCCCCCATCCGTCAGAAGGTCTGGTCGTAGTCGCCGACGGCCGGTTCGGTGCGGATCACGTCGTCGATTTCCTTGAAGATCGCGCGCAGTTCTTCTTCGGACTCGGAGCTTTCGCAGACCACCACCAGGTTCGGCGTGTTCGACGAGGCGCGGACCAGGCCCCAGGACCCGTTGTCGAGGATGACGCGCGCGCCGTTCACCGTCACGACCTCCTTGATGGCGCGGCCGGCGAAGGTGTCGCCCGCCTTGCCCTTGGCGACCAGTTTCTCCACCAGCCGGTCGAGGATTTCGTATTTCTCGGTATCGGCGGCATAGGGCGACATCGTCGGGGTCGACCAGGTCTTGGGGAGCGCTTTGCGCAGGTCCGACATCTTCATGTCCGGGTTGCGGTCCATCAGTTTGCAGATCTCGACCGCGACGCGCATGCCGTCGTCATAGCCGCGGCCAACGGGTTCGGCCATGAAGTAGTGGCCCGACTTCTCGAACCCCGCCAGCGCGCCAAGTTCATGCACCCGGCGCTTCATGTGGCTGTGGCCGGTCTTCCAGTAGTCGGCCTTGACGCCATTGGCGATCAGCTCGGGGTCCGAGGCAAAGAGGCCGGTGGATTTCACATCCGCCACGAAGGTCGAGTTGGGATAAATCTTGGACAGGTCGCGGGCCATGATCACGCCCACCTTGTCGGCAAAAATCTCTTCCCCCTCGTCGTCCACCACGCCGCAGCGGTCGCCGTCGCCGTCAAAGCCAAGCGCCATGTCGGCGCCCGACGCCTTCACGCTGTCGGACATGTCGTGCAGCATTTCCATCGCTTCGGGGTTCGGGTTGTAGTTCGGGAAGGTGTAGTCGAGCGTGTTGTGGCTATCCACGATCTCGACCCCGATCCGCTTGAAGACCTCGGGGGCAAAGGCCGCGGCGGTGCCGTTGCCTGTGGCGCAGACGACCTTGAGCTTGCGGGACATTTTGAAATCGCCCACGAGGTCGTCGATATAGGCGTCCCAGACACCGTCGACGAACTCATACGACCCGCCCTCGCGCGCCTCGCCCTTGTCGTTCAGGACGATGTCTTTCAGCTCGCCCATCTCGTCGGGTCCGTGCGTCAGGGGCATGTCAAATCCCATCTTCACGCCGGTCCAGCCGTTCGGGTTGTGCGATGCCGTGACCATGGCCACGGCGCAGCCGCCCAGGTGGAAGCTGCTGAAATAGGCCATGGGCGTGATGCAGGGGCCGATGTCCTTGACCTGAATGCCAGCCCGCATCAGGCCGAGGATCAGGGCGTTCTTGATGGTCAGCGAATAGTCGCGATAGTCGTTGCCGACCGCGATCACCGGCTTGATGCCCCGCTTGATCATCTGCGTGCCAAGGCCGAGGCCAAGCGCGGTCATGCCGGGCAGGTTGATCTCTTCGGGGTATTTCCAGCGCGCGTCGTATTCGCGAAAGCCCGTCGGCTTGATCATCGGGTCGCGCAGGAATTCCCAGGTGTTGGGGGTCACATCGGCAATGGGTTTGGTCACGTCAATCTCTCTGTCTGTGCGGGCGGGGCCCGGGTCTTCTGGTCTGCCATCTAATTGTAACGGCGGGTCCTGTGGTCGGAACCGCCCGGGCAGGTTTGGGTCGATCGGCACCCCGGCGCAGGGCCGGAGTGCCGGGACATGCGTCAGCTCGACACCTGTTCGCGCAGGATCGAGGCGGTGAGCGAAATCATCAGGTAGACCCCCGAGAGGATCAGGAAAGCGAGGATCGTGTTTTCGAACTTGCGCGGATAGCTTGGATCTTCGGCCGCCACCGGGTTGACCGAGGTCGTCAGGTACCGCACCTGCCGGTTCGCCTCGAGCTGTGTCTGCTTTTCATTCTGCAGCGCCGATTGCAGGAACAGGTCCGCCGTGGCCAGGTCCGCCTGCGCCATCTGGATGCGGGCGGCCTTTTCGGCCAGCGAGGTCTCGCCGCTCGTGGCGTCGGTCATTTTCGAGTTCAGCTCGTCCAGCAACGCCTGCAGCCGTCGGATATCGCCACGCGCGCCGTCGACGCGGCTTTGGTTCGGGCGGGCGTTGTCGAGAAGTGCCTGAAGCTGCAGCTCTTTTTCCTGCAGCTGGACCTCGTAGTTGTTGATCTGCGCGCGCAGCGAGGCGATGTAGCCCTCGGGGTCGACAAAGTTGTCTTCCTGCAGCTTGACCAGCGCCTCCTGTGCGGCGCGGCGGTCGTCCTTGGCGCGTTCCAGGCTTTCCAGCGCGGTGGCCATGCTGTCTTCGCGCTTGCGGCGCGACAGCTCGTCCACGCGGTCTTCGGCAAAGGAAATCAGGTGGCTGGCAAAGCCGGCGGCCACGGCGGGATCGGCGGCCGACACTTCCATCCGGATGACCCCTTCGGAGGGGTCGTAGCTGATCTTCACGTATTTCTTGTAGACCTTGTAGGCCTCTTCGTTGGTGGGGCTTTCGCCCAGCCGCTGGATCGGGTCGATCCAACCTTGGGTGAAATGCGCCTTGAAGCCCATGTCCTCGTCCAGCCGCACCATGGCGTCCTTGGACTGCAGGTAGCTTTGCACCGCGATGGCGTCCTGGTTGGTGGCGAACTGCGTGCCCTGCAACAGCCCGCCGATCCCGGTGCCGCCCGCGTTGTCGGCCTGCAGGATCAGGAATTCGGCCTTCGAGGCATACATGGGCGTGGCCACGGCGTAGAAATAATAGCCAGCCAGGATCGTCGGCGCGAGAACGAAGAAGGCCAGCCGGGTGAACAGCAAGGCCAGTCGGCGACGGCGCCGACGGGCGATATCGCGCTGGATATCCATGATCTCGCGGGCGCGGCGGTCGGCGGGGTTCACATCCGTCGACGGCAGCTGCGCTTTGTCCAGCGGCACGGTCTTGGGCAGGGTCTGTTGCGTGCGGGCGGGCAGCTTGGGGTCGGCCTGCGCGCTGCCGGCGCCCGGCACCACGAGTTCAAGCATGTTGGTCGGCTTGAACGGATCGATGCCACGCGCGCGCAGCTGGCGCACCGCGTCGTAATCCGAGGTGGGCGCAAGCCCGTGTTTCTGGGCGACGCGCCGCGCCATGCGCAGCTGGCGGCCGGTCAGCCCCTCCTGCTTGATCTTGTCGAGGTCGGTTTCAACCTTGCCTTCCTCGGCCGAGGATACCTCTCCGCTGCGGGCCTGCGCCTCGCCACGGGGGCTGACCTTGCCTTCCTTCAGCGCGGCAAGGGCGGCGGCCCGGCGGCGGGCGACATCGGCGGCCGAGGCGCGGTCGCTCTCGGCGCTCGGCGCGGCCTCGGTCGGCGCGGGCGGGGTGTCGTCCTCGGCGGCATCCTCGACGGCCTCGGCGTCCTCGATCCCGGTGTCGTCGGCGGGGGCCGGGGCCGTGGCGTCGGTACGCTTGATGCGGAACTTCCTAGCCTTGGGTTTCATAGTCATAGAGCTGCTTCGCTTCTTCCAAGGTATCGAACATGTGCAGCTGGCCGTTCATCAGCACTGCCGCCTCGCTCGCGAACTTCTGTAGCACGTCGGGCTGGTGCGACACGATCACAACCGTGGTCGTGCGCAGCCTTTCCTGCAGGATTTCCCCCGCCTTGCGGTTGAATTCGACATCGGTGGACGACGGCATGCCCTCGTCGATCAGGTACATGTCGAAATCCAGCGCCAGCATGAGCGAGAAGTGGAACCGCGCCCGCATCCCCGAGGAATAGGTGCCAAGCGGCTGGTCGAAATAATCGCCCAGCCCGCACAGCCAGCGGCAGTAGGCTTCGACGTAATCGGGATCGAGCCCGTAAATTCGGGCGATGTAGCGCGAGTTCTCCATCGCCGAATGGCGCGATACCGTGCCGCCCATGAAGCCAAGCGGGAACGAGATGCGGCAGCTGCGCCGGATGTCGCCCTCGTCGGGTTTTTCCAGCCCCGCCATCATGTTGATCAGCGTCGTCTTGCCGGTGCCATTGGGCGCGAGGATGCCAAGCGACCGGCCAAGGGTCACCCGGAAGGAGACCCGGTCAAGGATCACCTTGCGTTGTTTGCCCGTCCAATAGGACTTGCTGACGTTCTCGAATTCGAGCATCGGCTCGCTCCGGGGTCTGCTCTTCCGCACGCCTTATCGGATTTTGGTTAATGGCGTCTTCCCGACAATATGCCGGATTTCTTAACGCCATGCCAAGTCAACACGTCGAAATTGTGGCAAACCGATGCACAGGGGGCGCGCCGGGCCGTCAGACGACCCCGGCCACGGCCCCCCAGGCAAATCCGGCCAGCAGCGCGCCGACGACGGCCAGCCCGGCATAGGCCGCAAAAACCCGCGGCTTGACCAGCGCCCAGACCGCCACCGCCGCCGGAATGCAGGTCACGCCGCCCGCGATGACAAACGACATCGCCGCCCCCGGTGCCATGCCTTGGGCCAGCAGGCCATCGACCAGCTGAACGGCGGCATAGCCGTTAAGGTAGGCGGGCGCGCCGACGACGGCACCCATGATGACCGGCATCGGGCCCGTGCCACCCAGGATGCCCGCGATCCAGTCCGCAGGGACATAGGCCAGCATCAGCGACTCGATCAGGTAGGCCAGCACCAGCCATTTCAGCAGGAAAACCGCGTTTTCAAGCACGGCCGCCCGGAAGGTCTCGCGCCGTTCGGGCATGGTCCAGAAGCGCCACTCGGGCTTGCCTGCAAAGGGTTTCTTGACCCCGCAGCAGCCGCCGACCTGCGGTTTTTCCCGCAGCGGGTCGGCAAAGATGGGCGATCCCTTGGCCGCCATGGTGACGAACCCGCCGAACAGGCCAAGCGCCACCGCCGCCACCGCCTTGGCCACCGCGAAGTCGACGCCAAGCGCCCCGGCGGTGACGATGAACATCGCCGGATCCATCAGCGGCGACGCCAGCCAGAAGGCCATGACCGCCGAAATCGGCGTGCCCACGGCCAGCAGGGCGGCGATGAAGGGGATCACCTCGCACGAGCAGAAGGGCGACAGCCCGCCCAGCAGCGCCGCCATGACGACCATCTGCACCTCGTTGCCCTCAAAGGCCTTGGCGATGGTGGTCTCGGCCCCCGTCGCCTTGAGGTATCCGATCGCCAGAACGGCAAAGGCGATGATCGGCAGCGTGTTGCCAAGCGCCCGCGCCGCGAAGATCAGCGTTTCCGTGAACTGCCCCGTGTCGGCCAACAGCAGAACTGCAAGGATCATCCCGCTCGCCAGCCAGGCCTTGTCGATGCGCCCCCAGCCGGTCCCGGAGGCCGCGCCGTGCGAATGTGTGTCAGCCATGGTCATGTCCCTTTGTGGAGCAGGTCGCATCCGCGCAGCATTCCTTCAGCAGGAACCCGGCCAGCGCCTGCAGTTCTTCATAGGCAACGGCCGCGCAGATGATGCTGCGGCCCTGTTTTTCCTGTGTGACCAGGCCCGCTTGGGCGAGGATCTTCATGTGATGGGTCAGGGTCGACCCGGTGATCCCCGACCGTTCGCCCAATTGCCCGATGCTCAGCCCCTCGGGCCCCGCGCGCACCAGCGTGCCAAGGACGGTCAGGCGCTGTTCACTGCCAAGCGCGGCAAAGGTGGATGCGGCGCGTTCAAGCCGCAGGTCACTGTCAGGTGTCATTTTCATGATTCTAGAAATATCGAAGGGAATGAGGTTCGGCAAGAAATATTTCGACAGTCGTCGAACTATCTTGATCGCGCCCCCAGCCTTTACCTTCCGCCGCACCGGTGCATCATCCCCTCGATGTCCGACCTGCCGACCCA
Source organism: Pseudooceanicola onchidii (assembly GCF_004959925.1). Taxonomy (GTDB): domain Bacteria; phylum Pseudomonadota; class Alphaproteobacteria; order Rhodobacterales; family Rhodobacteraceae; genus Pseudooceanicola; species Pseudooceanicola onchidii. The sequence goes on from NZ_SPUW01000001.1 coordinate 355,714, forward strand.
GATCCGCGCCTGTCGCCTGTGCGCCGACCGTTTTGCCGCGACGGCCACGTGCCATCAGCCGCGCCCGGTCCCGTGGTTCCGCCCTACGGCGCGTCTGCTGATCGCCGGCCAGGCCCCGGGCCTGCAGGTCCACGAAAAGGGTCGTCCCTTCGACGATCGATCGGGCGACCGGCTGCGCGACTGGCTGGGGATCGACCGCGACACCTTCTATGACCTTAACCGCATCGCCGTCGTGCCCATGGCCTTCTGCTTTCCCGGCTACGACGCCAGGGGATCCGACCTGCCGCCGCCCAAAATCTGCGCCGCCACATGGCATGATCAGGTCTTCGCCAGCCTGCCGCACCTGCGCCTGCGCGTGCTGATCGGGGCCCATGCGCAGCGCTGGCACCTGGATGCGCGCCCGCCAATGACCGCCACCGTCCGCGCCTTCCGCGACCATCTGCCGGGGGCGATCCCCTTGCCTCATCCGTCCTGGCGCAATACCGGATGGCTGAAGAAGAACCCCTGGTTCGAAACCGACCTGCTGCCCGTGCTGCGCGCCCGCGTGACAGAGGCCCTGGAGGACTGACGCCGCATGACCGAGACCGCACTCGACACCGCCCACGCCGCGATGGAGGCCGCGCCCGACGACGACACCGCCCGCCTGCGGTTCTACGAACGCCTGGCCGACAGCGAACTGTTCCTGATGCTGAAGGAAGAGCCGCGCGACGACCAGATCTCGCCCGGCCTGTTTGAGCTGCCCGAGGCCACATTCGTGCTGGTCTTCGACCGCGAGGAACGGCTTTCGGCCTTCGCCAACCGGGCCGTTCCCTACGTCGCCCTGTCGGGGCGGGCGATCGCCGGGATGCTGGCGGGGCAGGGGATCGGGCTGGGCCTGAACCTCGACGTCGCGCCCTCGGCCATCCTGATCCCGCCGCAGGCCGTCGACTGGCTGGCCGCCACCCTGTCCGAGGCCCCCGCCGAGGTCGAGGAACGCATCGCCGAGTTCTCGCGCCCCATGGGCCTGCCCGAGGTGCTGCTGTCGGCGCTGGATCAGAAGCTTGCCATGGCCACGGGGCTGGCGAAGACCGCATACCTTGTGGGCACGACCTCCGAGTCCGGCACCAAGGGCCACCTGCTGGCTTTCATCGGCGCGAAAGACGGCGCCGAGGCCCCGCTCGCCAAGGCGGCGGGCGAGGCGCTGACCTTCTCGGGGCTTGATGCGGGCGTGCTGGACGTGGGATTCTTTGCGGCTCACGACAGCGCTGCTGCGGCGCTTGCCCGGCACGGATTGCGGTTTGATCTGCCCCAACCGGAAGAGCCGACCCGGGTCGAACGGATCGCGCCCGGCAGCGACCCCGACAAGCCGCCGATCCTGCGGTGAGGGGGAGAGGGGCGCTGCCCCTCGTCGCCTGCGGCGCCTCACCCCGGGATATTGGACCAGGGGAAGGCAGGGCCGGGGCACCGCAACCAAACCCTTGCCCTTTTGCGCGCCGCCACTTACCCAATCGCCATGAGATTGCTTTTCCTTGGCGACATCGTCGGCCGCAGTGGCCGCACGGCCGTAACCGAAACCCTGCCCAGGCTGCGCGCGGCCTGGAAGCTCGACTTCGTCGTGGTCAATGGCGAGAACGCGACCAATGGCGCGGGGCTGTCTTCCGATCACGCCAAGGCACTGCTGGCGGCGGGCGTCGATGTGCTGACGCTTGGCGATCATGCCTTCGATCAGAAGGACATGATGTCCTTCATCGACCAGGAACCGCGCATCATCCGCCCGATCAACTATGCCCGGTCCGCCCCCGGCCGCGGGTTTCGCGTGTTCGACGCGCCGGGTGGCCGCAAGGTGCTGGTGGCGCAGGTGCTGGGGCAGGTCTTCATGTCGCGCCCCTATGACGATCCGTTCTCGGCCATCGAGACGGTCCTGAAATCCCATCCGCCCGGCGGGATGGTGCAGGCCTCGATCATCGATGTGCATTGCGAGGCGACGTCCGAGAAGATGGCCATGGGGCACTGGTGCGACGGCAAGGCCTCTCTGGTCGTGGGCACGCACACCCATGTCGCCACGGCGGACGCGCAGATCCTGCCCGGCGGCACGGCGCATATGTCGGATGCGGGGATGTGCGGCGATTACAATTCGGTCATCGGGATGGACAAGGGCGAACCCCTGCGTCGCTTCGTGACCGGCATGTCCAAGGGCCGCTTCCAGCCGGCCGAGGGCGAGGCGACCCTGTCGGGCATCTATGTCGAAACCGACGATCGCACCGGGCTGGCCAAGCGGGTCGAGATGGTGCGCCACGGCGGGCGGCTGTCGCAGTCCGGTCCCGGCCCGGTCTGAGCCGATGTCCCGGGTCGCCCTGGCGCTGGCGCTGCTGGTGATCGGCGCGGGCTGGGCGCTGACCGTGCCGCTGGCCAAGATCGCCGTCTCGACCGGCTACCAGCCGCTTGGCCTGATCTTCTGGCAGACCACGATCGGCGTGGCGATCCTGGGCCTGATCCTGCTGGTCACCGGCGCGCGGTTCCGGCCGACCCGCGCGCAATGGGCCATCGCGCTGATGATCGCGCTGACCGGGACGATCCTGCCCAATGCCTTTTCCTACCGCGCTGCCGTGCACCTGCCCGCCGGGGTCATCGCGCTTTTGCTGTCGCTGGTGCCGATGATGGCCTTCCCGATGGCGCTGGCGCTTGGCACCGACCGGACGTCGCCGCGCAGGCTGGTGGGTCTCGCGCTAGGGCTTGGCGCCACCCTGCTGATCGTCCTGCCCGAGGCCAGCCTGCCCGACCGCGCCATGCTGGTCTTCGTGCCGCTGGCACTGGTGGCCCCGGCCTTCTATGCGCTCGAGGGCAACCTGGTCGCCCGCTTCGGCACCGCCGGCATGGATGCGGTGCAGACGTTGTGCCTGGCCTCCGTGCTGGGGGCGCTGATTGCCGCGCCGCTGGCCGTGGCGACCGGGCAGTTCATCATCCCCCGCAGCTTCGGCGCGCCCGAGGCCGCGCTGGCCGGGTCGGCCGCGATCCATGCGCTGGTCTATTCCGGCTATGTCTGGATGGTCGGTCGCGCCGGTCCGGTCTTTGCGGTGCAGGTCAGCTACCTGGTCACGATTTTCGGCATGGTCTGGTCCATGGCGCTTCTGGGCGAACGGTTTTCGCCCGGCCTTTGGGCATCCCTGGCGCTGATGCTGGCCGGGATGGCGCTTGTCCAGCCCCGCGCGCGGGATGAGACAACACCGCCCTTGCCGGGACCGCCCCCGGACGCCTAGATAGGGTCCGGCGTGGCCAATCGGCCCACCCGGGACAGGAGCTCATGGTGATCGAATTACTCGGCGTGTCGCAGACCGGAACCGCGGTTCTGACCCTGGTCGTGGTCGGACTGATGTTCATCCTCTTCCTGCGAGAATCCTACCCGACCGAGGTCGTCGCGATCGGCGGTGTCGCATTGCTTCTGGTGCTGGGCATCCTGCCCTATGACGAGGCCCTGCCGGTCCTGGCCAACCCCGCCCCCTGGACCATCGCGGGGATGTTCCTGGTGATGGGGGCGCTGGTGCGGACCGGGGCGCTAGATGCCTTTACCCAGATGGCCACGCGTCGCACCGACAGGCCCCGGGTGGCCATCGCCGCGCTGATGGTCTTCGTGCTGATCGCCTCGGCCATCGTGGCCAACACGCCCGTGGTGGTCGTGATGATCCCGGTCTTCGTGCAGCTGGCCCGCAAGCTCGGCATCAATGCCTCGCGGCTGCTGATCCCGCTGTCCTACGCGGCGATCATGGGCGGCACGCTGACCCTGATCGGCACCTCGACCAACCTGCTGGTGGATGGTGTCGCCTCGGCCCGGGGGCTCGAGCCGTTCTCGATCTTCGAGGTCACGCCGATCGGTCTCGTCGTCGTCCTTTACGGCATGACGTACCTTTATGTCGTCGGACGCTGGCTGCTGCCCGATCGCGACAGCATGGCCGACATGCTGTCGGACCGGTCCCGGATGAAGTTCTTCACCGAGGCCGTCATCCCCCCCGAATCCAACCTCGTCGGACGCGAGGTCCTGTCGGTGCAGCTGTTCAAGCGTGAAGGCGTCCGGCTGATCGACGTGGTGCGCGGGGACGTGTCTCTGCGGCGCAACCTGAAGGACGTGGTGCTGCAGGTCGGCGACATCGTGGTGCTGCGCAGCCAGATCACCGAACTGCTGTCGCTGCAGGCCACCAAGAGCCTCAAGCGGGTCGACCAGATCTCGGCCGTGGAGACCTCAACCGTCGAGGCGCTGATCACCCCCGGGTGCCGTCTGGTCGGTCGCCAGCTGGGCGCCATGCGCCTGCGCCGCCGTTACGGTGTCTACGTGCTGGCGGTGCATCGCCGGAACCAGAACATCGGTCGCCAGCTGGACGAAACGGTCGTCCGGGTCGGCGACACGCTGCTGCTGGAAGGCGCGCCCGAAGACATCCGCCGCCTGGCGTCCGAGATGGAGATGGTCGACGTCACCCAGCCCACGGCCCGCGCGTTCCGCCGTGGCCATGCCCCGATCGCCATCGCCTCTCTGATCGGCATCGTGGCGTTGGCGGGTCTCGGCATCGCGCCGATCTTCCTGATGACGATCCTGGCCGTCGCGGTCGTCCTGCTGACCCGATGCATCGACGCGGACGAAGCCTTTTCCTTTGTCGAAGGCCGCCTGCTGGCCATGATCTTTGCCATGCTGGCCGTGGGGGCGGCACTGGAACATTCCGGCGCAGTCGAGCTGATCGTGAACGCCATCGCCCCCGCGCTGACCGGGCTGCCACCCTTCTTCATCGTCTGGGCGATCTATCTGCTGACCTCGATCCTGACCGAACTGGTGTCGAACAACGCCGTCGCCGTGGTGGTCACGCCGATCGCCATCGGGCTGGCCCAGGTGGCTGGCATTGATGCGCGGCCGCTGGTGGTCGCGGTGATGGTTGCGGCCTCGGCCAGCTTTGCCACGCCGATCGGGTATCAGACCAACATGATGGTCTACGGCCCCGGCGGCTATCGCTTCACCGACTTCATGAAGATCGGCATCCCCCTGAACCTCAGCATGGGGCTGCTCGTCTCGGCCGTGATCCCGCTGATCTGGCCGCTGTGATCCCGGCACAGGCTGGAGGGCGCTGCCCTCCAGACCTCCCGAGGTATTTTGAACCAGAAGAAGGGGCGGGCGCCCGTCTTCTTCTGGTCGAAAATACCTCGGGGGAGGCGGCCGCAGGCCGACGGGGGCAGCGCCCCCACCAGGGATCAAAAACAAGAACGCCGGGCAGGGGCCCGGCGTTTTCAAGTCATTGCGAATTGGCGGGCCTTACAGCTGCGCCATGACCTCGTCCGAGGCCTCAAAATTCGTGGTGACCCGCTGCACGTCGTCGTCGTCTTCCAGCGCATCCACCAGCTTCATCAGCTTCTGCATGCCCTCAAGGTCCAGCTCGGTGGTGGTGGTCGGCTTCCACACCAGCTTGGTCGATTCAGATTCGCCCAGCTCAGCCTCGAGCGCGCTGGCCACGTCGTTCAGGTCCGAGTCGGCGCAATAGATGTAGTGCCCCTCGTCCGAGCTTTCGACATCCTCGGCGCCCGCTTCGATCGCCGCCATCATCACCGTGTCCGCATCACCCGCGTCGGCGCCGTAGGACACTTCGCCCTTGCGGTCGAACATGAAACCGACCGACCCGGTTTCGCCCAGGTTGCCACCGTTCTTGGTGAAGGTCGAGCGGACGTTGGACGCGGTGCGGTTGCGGTTGTCGGTCATCGCCTCGACGATCACCGCCACGCCGTTCGGGCCATAGCCCTCATAGCGGATCTCTTCGTAGTCGTCGCCTTCACCGGCCTGCGATTTCTTGATCGCGCGGTCGATCACGTCCTTGGGGACGGAATTCGACTTGGCTTCCTTCACCGCCAGCCGCAGCCGGGGGTTCTTGTCGGGATCGGGGTCGCCCATCTTGGCGGCGACGGTGATCTCTTTCGAGAGCTTGGAAAACAGTTTCGACCGGGCGGCGTCCTGACGCCCCTTGCGGTGCTGGATGTTCGCCCATTTTGAATGGCCGGCCATGGTGTTCCCTTCATTTGCCCGGAAATTGGTCCGCTGCTCTATAATTCATGGGCCCGGGGGCAGGCAAGCGGATAGCTGAGCCATGGGGGTGGGCGGGCCGCGAAGGTTTCCCCTGTTCGCCGCCCCGATCCGCGTTACCTTCGCGCCATGAATACCGACCAGATCATCCTGTTCACCCTCTTCCTTGTCGTCTTCGCCCTGCTGCTCTGGGGACGGTGGCGGTATGACATCGTGGCCTTCGGCGCCTTGATGGTGGCCGTGGTGCTGGGCCCGGTCGAGGCCGAGCATGCCTTTGACGGTTTCGGTCACGAGGCCACGTTGATCGTCGCGTTGGTGCTGATCGTCTCGGCCGGGCTGGTGCGTTCCGGCGCGGTCTACTTGATCACGCGCACGCTGGTGGACAGTTCGCGGCGTCTGGGCGGGCACATTGCCCTGATGGGCGGGATCGGCGGGGTGCTGTCGGCCTTCATGAACAACGTGGCGGCGCTGGCCCTGCTGATGCCGGTGGATATCCAGACCGCGCGCAAGGCGGGCCGCGCGCCGGGCCTGTCACTGATGCCGCTGTCCTTTGCCACGATCCTGGGCGGGATGGCGACGCTGATCGGCACGCCGCCGAACATCATCATCTCGGCCATCCGTGCGGATTCATTGGGAGAAAGCTATCGCATGTTCGATTTCGCCCCGGTCGGCGGGCTGGCGGCGATCGCGGGTCTGGCCTTTGTCGCGCTGGTCGGCTGGCGGCTGATCCCGGTGCGCGAAGACGCGGTGGTGCGCCGGTCGGACATCGCGAATTACGTCGCCGAACTGACCCTGCCCGAGGGCAACAAGCAGATCGGCAAGCGGGTCGGAGAGCTGACCGAGGCCGCCGACAAGGCCGATGTGGTCATCATCGGCCTGATCCGCGACGGCAAGCGTCTCTATGGCAACGCACGCAACAACATCCTGCAGGCCGGCGACGCGCTGGTGCTTGAGGCCACGCCCGAGGCGCTGGACGAATTCCGATCGGCCCTGTCGCTGGCCTTTTCCGACGACCGTCGGGAGGAGCTGCTGCAAGCCGACAGCGAGGGGCTCGATATTCTTGAACTGGTGGTCAGCCCCGACAGCCGCATCGCCGGAAAGACCGCGCAGGCCGTCGGGCTATCCTGGCGGCAACGCGCTGTTCTGCTTGGGATTTCCCGGCAGGGGCGGCGCATTCAAAGCCAGGTCCGCAAGACCGAGGTGCAGCCCGGCGACATCCTGTTGCTGCTGGTTCAAAAGGACACCGGCGGCGATGTGGCCGACTGGCTGGGCTGCCTGACACTGGCCGACCGGGGGCTTGCCGTGACGCAGGACACGAAGACCTGGGCTGCGATCGGGTTGTTCGCGGGGGCGGTCCTGCTGGCTTCGATCGGGGTGGTCGACCTGGCCATCGCGCTTGGGCTGGTCGTGATCGCCTATGTGCTGATGCGCGTGATCCCCTTGCAGGAGCTTTATGACCACGTCGAATGGCCCGTGGTTGTCCTGCTGGGGTCGATGATCCCCTTGGGTCAAGCCCTTGAAACATCGGGCGGAACCTCTCTGATCGCGGACAGTCTGGTCTGGGCGACGGACGGCTGGCCCGCCTGGGCGATCCTGACCGCGCTGATGGTGGTGACCATGTCGCTGTCGGATGTGCTGAACAACACCGCGACGGCCATCGTGGCGGCACCCATTGGCATCCAGATGGCCGACCGCCTGGATGTGTCGCCGGACCCCTTCCTGATGGCGGTTGCGGTGGCGGCGTCCTCGGCCTTCCTTACGCCGATTGGCCATAAGAACAACACGTTGATCCTGGGCCCGGGGGGCTATCGCTTTGGCGATTACTGGCGCATGGGCCTGCCGCTGGAAATCCTCGTGGTCGCCGTGTCGATCCCCGCGATCCTGGTATTCTGGCCGCTCTGAGGGGGCTAACCCCTCAGGATCTCGTCGAAAAACGCTGTCAGCGCGCGCCATGATCGCCGGTCTGCGGCCTTGGAATAGCCGAAGCCCTTGCCGGGGGCGGCCTTGACGTTGGTGAAGGCGTGGCCGGTGTGGCCGAAGGCCAGCATCTGCCAGTCGGAACAATGGGTTGTCAGCTCCTCGGCCAGCGCGACCTTGGCGTCGGGCGGGCACAGGCTGTCGTCCCAGCCGTCGCAGATCAGCAGGGCAGGGGCCATGGTCTTCGACCCGTCGGGCGGAGCGTCGTAGACCCCGTGCAGCGTGACGCCCGCGTCGAACGCCGCGCCAGAGCGTGCGAGGTCCAAAACCCCTTTGCCACCAAGGCAATAGCCCATGGCGCCAACCTTCCCGGCCATCTGCGGCACGGCCCGGATCGCCGTCAGCGCGGCCTGCATCCGGGTCGCGAACAGCGGGCGGTTGCCCTGCAGCTCTGCCATCCATTCCGCCGCCTGCGCCCGGTCGGTCGAATGCCGCCCACCCGAATAATAGTCAACGCCCAGAGCCACATAGCCCAGATCGGCCAGCCGGTCGCAGGTGGCGCGGTCGCTGTCGGAGAGCCCGCCGAAAGCCGGGGCGACCAGCACGCCGGGGCCGTCGCCTGCGGGCAGAGCGAGGTAGCCGATGCATTCGGCCCCCTTGGCGTCGTAACGGTGATCCTGACCTTTGAGCATGGTATCGTCCTGTTTTGATTGTGTTTCGTTGCGCGTCTATCGGTACAGGTGATCCGCGGCCACCTTGCGGATCGCCAGCGTCAGCGGCGCAAGCGCGTTGCGCAGGCGGCGCGGTGTCTGCCAGAAAAGCGGGGTGTCCCAAGCACTTGACTGGATCAGGGGCACCAGCAGCCGGTCCGCCAGAGGCCGTCGCACCAGCATTTCGGGGTTCATCCCCCAGCCCAGCCCCCGACGCGCGGCTTCGACGAAGGCGGTGGTAGAGGGCAGGTAATGCGTCGGCGGCATCCGCGTCACGCCGAAATTATGCGCCAGCCAATCCAGCTGAAGCCGGTCCTTCTTGTCGTAGGTCAGCATCGGGGCGTGTTCCAGCGCGGCGCCGGTAACCCCTTGGGCGAAATAGCGTTTCATGAACCTCGGGCTGGCCGTCGCGATATAGCGCAGCGACCCGAGCGGATAGCTGTCGCAGCCCGTCGGCGGATCCTCGGTGCTGGTCACGGCGCCCACGACCTCGCCCCGTTTCAGGGACTCGGCCGAATGCTCCTGATCGTCCACGACCACGTCAAAGAGCATGTCCGGCAGGGCCAGCCGCGCTTCGGCCAGGGCGGGCACGATCCAGGACGCCAGGCTGTCGGCATTGACGGTGATCCGAGCCCGTGGGGTATCGGGAAACCTCAGGCCCAGGTCGCCGGACAGCCGCGCCTCCATCAGCCCGACCTCTTCGACGTGGCGGGCAAGGCGCTGCCCCATCTCGGTCCCCGAGCAAGGAGTGCCCCGGATAACAAGGGGTTGACCCACCCGATCCTCCAGCGCACGCAGCCGTTGGGACACGGCGGACTGGCTCAGGTTCAGCTCTCCGGCCGCGGCATCGAAAGACCCGTGCCGCAGGATCGCGGCCAGCGTATGTAGCTGAAGATAATCATACATAAGCAAAGCTTATCCAGATGCAGAAACATTCGCTAGGCTTATATCGCCTCGCCGCCTATCCCCGTCCTGCGCGAAACACCGCGCGAAACGGAGACCGCCGATGACCCTGACCACCTTCTTCGCTGCCTTCGGATTGGGCCTGTCGCTGATCGTCGCGATCGGCGCGCAGAACGCCTTTGTCCTGCGGCAGGGTCTGCGGCGCGAACACGTCGGCCCGATCGTGTTGACCTGCGCCCTGTCGGACGCGGCCCTGATCGCCGCCGGGGTCGCGGGGTTCGGCACCCTGACCGAGGCCATGCCCTGGTTCGGAGAGGCCATGCGCTGGGGCGGCGCGGCCTTCCTGTCGGTTTATGCGGCGCTGGCCCTGCGCAACGCGATCCGCGGCGGAGAGGCCCTGACCCCCGACGCCACCCCCGCCATTCCCCTGCGCCGCGCGCTGGCGACCTGCCTGGTGCTGACCTGGGCCAACCCGCACGTCTATCTCGACACGCTGGCGCTGATGGGCGCGGTGTCGGCGGGCCATGACGACAAGCTGGCGTTCGCGCTGGGGGGCATGACGGCCTCGGCGATGTTCTTCGTCGCGCTGGGCTACGGCGCGAGGCTGCTGGCCCCGGTCTTCCGCCGCCCCCTGGCCTGGAGGCTTCTGGATCTGGGGATTGCCGTGGTGATGGGCGCGATTGCGGTGGGGTTGGTTTGGTGAGGGGGGTAAGAGCGTTTCGGCCCTTTCCGGACATTCGAACCAGGCGCAGCTGGTAGTCGGTTCATCCCATCACCGACCGTTCGTGTTTCGCGCGTCGAGTGACCGGTCTGAACCTTTTGAGGATAAAGCTTCCCCGTCTTCACTCTACCGTTTATAGGCTTCCATCGAAGCAGCATTTTGCAGGTCGGTCTTGTATTCGCGCATCACCTGCAAAACTGCGTCCTGCAGTTCGCCGAACTCCTTTCCGCCTATGTCTATAAATTCACCGTGCGCGATCTTATTTCTTCTGTTAACCAGGCTTTCATCGATCAAGTTAAATCTCGAAGCATACGGAGCGAGGCTGATATCCAGCGAAAGAGCGATATTACTGAACACTTTAGATGTGAGGTTTGACTCTGTATTAATCGCGGATCCGATCTGCAATCTTGCAGGTTGATCGAGCTGCAGGAGAATGAAATCAAAAGCATCTATGTTCGATAAGGATTGGCGAGAAACGGACAGCGTCTGAAGCTTTGACTTCAAGCCAAATACGGAGAAGCAGGACTTTAACTCATTATATTTCAGTCCACGGCTACTGACAAAGTTGAGGTAATTCTCCGAAGATTTTTTCACAAAACCCTCCCAGTGAGCGTAAAGAAGCGCTACTCCCGCTCTTATGAAGTATCGCCGATCAGGGCTATTAGCTCTTGAAGCAATGCTGAAGGCTTTAACTTCCTTCAGTCGCCATGACATCTCCCTGTCCAGAGCATCCTGGAAGTCATCGAGTGTCCGAATATCGGCCAAAGCTTCGTCCTCACGGCCGCAGTAGCTGAGAGGCAAGTGGCAGCAGCTTTGTAAGCCTAGTCGTACCTCGTATACCTGCGCCTGAATATTTGTTGAAAGTCGTGTTCTGCCAAAGATCTTTCGCAGCTTTGCAGAGGAAGTCCTTGCGGAGTTGATCGTTCATAACCTGCAAAGCAGGGAGGTTATCCGATACGCCTTTCGTCATCACTTCGAAGACAGACATGAGAAACTTACCGCTAAATGCGTTCCCATTCCACCGCTTGAACGCTGCGTTCCCGAGCGCCTCGTCGATGTATTGAAATGATAGAGCGAACTCGGCCCCAATGGCATTGAGATCAAAGTTTGGGTCGCTCGCCATTTGAATGAGCGCTTCGTCGAGATACTCATGAACATCCAGCCCCGGATCGTATTGTATTGTCTTGAAGGCGAGAAACCTCAGCGCGAGCTCGACCCCTGCCTGAGACATGAGTGCCGCGTCAGTCTGGTTGGTTGTATTAATAAAATTTGCATTATTCGAAAGCTGAACCAGCCAGTCGTAAAATGGTCTATTTATCGCTACGGCCATGCTGTTTCGAACTTCTTGCTCAGACAAGCTAACGCCACCAGTATTGAGGCGCTGAAATAGCTCGAACTTTGCGGTGGAATCACTTTCCGCTTTAAGTATTTCGACTCGGACGCGAGCTCGCTTGATCTCGATCTGAAGAGATTGCCCGAGGCCATCACCAGCACCCTGACAACTTTCTTTCCAACGCTTACCGTTCAAGCTCGGAAGAAATTTCGTTCCATTCAGGATCAGCGGACCGAGCTCTACTGCCAAATCGCCACGCAAATCTCCTGTCAACTGCAAAATAGTGGAAATACGTTGCAAGCCGTCAATCAACTCCCACACCCCACTTTCATTCTGCGACACAAAGATGGAGGGAATTGGAATTCCAAGAATTATAGATTCTATGAATCGCGTTTTTCGTTCATCACCCCAACGAAATAGGCGCTGAAATACAGGATCGATGATTAGTTCTTCATCTCGGTATAAGTTAACAACTTCACCTAACGACATATCATAGCCGTCTGTAACAATCGTCTTGCGAGCAATCTGAATTTCGTTTGCTAGTGACATAGTACCCTCCATACCACCGGCGGCGGCACTGCATTTTTTTTGTTCATGTAGCATGTCCTACCAATGAGCGCTATTGCGCATCACTGCCGTTCGTGCGGGAAGCAGCGAACTTCGGCTCCCCGCCCTTCCCACCCCCCCCCACATCCCCCTTGCCGTCCCCGCCCAATCATGGCACCCAGAAAACATGACGGCAGCATTCAATTCCCGGCCCGTGGAGGGCATCCTCTGGACCTTCGGGGCGGGGATCCTGTTTGTCGGGGTGAATATCCTGGTCAAGTACCTCGGCCCCGTCATGCCCGCGCCCGAGATGGCCTTTATCCGCTATGGGCTGGGGCTGATGCTGCTGGTGCCGGCGATCCGGCAGATCATGCGGATCCGGCTCAGCCCGCGGCAGTGGGGGCTTTTTGCGCTCCGGGGCGGGTTGCATGCGGCGGGGGTGGCGCTGTGGTTCTATGCCATGGCGACGATCCCCTTGGCGGATGTGACGGCGATGAACTACCTCTCGCCGATCTACGTGACCATCGGCGCGGCGCTTTTCATGGGTGAAAAGCTGGCGGTCCGGCGGATCCTTGCGGTCGTGGTGGCGCTGGTGGGGGCGGTGGTGATCCTGCGGCCGGGGTTTCGCGAAATCGGGCCGGGCCACTATGCCATGCTGATCGCGGCCGTGGTCTTTGCCGGATCCTACCTGCTGGCCAAGCGGTTGACGGACGAGACGGACCCGGTGGCGGTCATCACCATGCTGTCGGTCAGCGTGACCATCGGGCTGGTGCCGATCGCGGCCATCGACTGGGTGACGCCGACGGGCTGGCAGCTGTTGGTGCTGCTGGCCACGGCGGGCTTCGCGACACTGGGCCATTACCTGATGACCCTGGGGTTCCGCGCGGCCCCGATCACGGTGACGCAGCCGGTGACCTTCCTGCAACTGGTCTGGGCGGTACTGGCGGGCTATGTCCTGTTTGACGAGGCGGTGGACCCCTACGTGGTGCTCGGCGGCGTGATGATCATCAGTGCGATCAGCTTCATCACCTGGAGGGAGCACGTGCTGAAACGCCGCCAGATCACCCCGCCGGTGCCGCCGCAGAAACTGACCTGAGGGCCAAGATGAGCGATGACGACCTGGCGCTGGATGCGCGCACCGGCCTGCCGGAGCACCTGCGCGTGCTGGCGGATCTGTATCCCCGGACCGAATGGCGCGGGCACCCGAACTTCAACGACCTGACCTCCTTCTGGCTGGAACGCCACGGGATGTTCCGCCAGCTGAACGACCTGCTGGTCGAGGGCACGCAGAAACGGCTGGACGGCGCCAACCCGCGCTATGGCCGCGAGATGCAGCATTATACCTCGATGTTCCTCAACCAGCTGCACGGGCATCACCAGATCGAGGATCACCATTACTTCCCGCAGTTCATCCCGCTGGATGCACGGCTGGAAAAGGGCTTCGAGATCCTCGATCGGGACCACCACGCGCTGGACGGGCATATCCATGCCCTGGCCGATGCCACCAACGCCGTGCTGCAGAAGATCGCCGCCGGAGAGGACGACGAGCGCGAGGCGCGCACGCTGCTTGAGGCGCAGGTGGCCTTCCGAAGCTTCCTGCACCGCCACCTTGAAGACGAAGAGGATCTGGTCGTGCCGGTGATCCTGGAATACGGCGCCGTGCTGGAGTGAGCCTCAGGCGGTGAGCCGGGCGAGGGCGGCGGCCTCCTCGGCCTGCTGGGCCTGTGCGGCGGGCCGAGCGGCGCACCGGGCCAGCCAGTCACGGATCGCGGGCCGGTCGGGCGTGAGGTCCGGCAGCCAGGCAAACGGCGAGGCGCAGAGGATATCCGCGGCCGAGAACCGATCGCCCAGCAACCACGGCCCCTGCGAAAGCGCCGCCTCCAACCGGTCGGCCATCCCGGCCAGATCGCCGAAGGTGTCGCGCACCAGTGGGCTGTCGACACCTGCGACCGACAGGATCAGCAGCGGCTCCATCACGCCCTGGTAGTAGGACAGCCACGACAGGTAAGCACCACGCCCCGGATCGCCCGAATGTGGGCCAAGCCCGGCCTCGGGGTAGAGGTCAGTCAAATAGGCCATGATCGCGCCGCGTTCGCGCAATGCCTCGTCCCCGTCGACAAGGAAGGGCACCTTTTTCTCGGGGTGGGGATTGGCCGGGTCCGGCGCGCCGGATCCGTCGCCGCGCCGCACGCTGACGATGTGGATGTCGACCGGGGCCTGCAATTCGCGGATCAGCGTGCAGACAGCCGAGGATCGGGTCAGGGGCGCGTGGTAGAGGGTGGGCATGGGATCTGTCCTTTGCTTTTCGATGGCCCGGGTCTACGACGGGGATACTGACAGTTTACGGCAGGATGTTGCATGGCCCGCACGGATCGTCTGATGCGCCTGATGACGGCGCTGCGCAGCCTGCCCGCACCGGTGACGGCGGCGCGGCTGGCAGCGGAGACGGATGTCTCGCCGCGTCAGCTCTATCGCGACATTGCCACGCTGCGGGCGGGCGGGGCGCTGATCGATGGCGCGCCCGGGGTCGGCTATACCCTGACCGAGGATCCCGCGCTGCCACCGCAAAGCTTTGACCGGCTGGAAATCGAGGCGCTGATGGTGGCGCTGTCGGCGCTGGAACAGATCGGCGATGACGCGCTGGCGACCGCCGGGCGCGCGGCGGTGGCGCGGATCATCGCCACCCTGCCGGACCGGATGGCACGACAGGCGCTGCACCACACGATGATGACCTGGCGGCCCGCCCCCGACCGGCCCGAGGTCACGATCGACATGGACCTGCTGCGCCGCAACTGCTGGGACGAACGCAGCCTCCGCATCCGCTATCGCGACGCGCAGGACCGCGTGACCGACCGCGAGGTCTGGCCGCTGGCGATGTCCTACAGCGACCGGTCGCTGATGCTGATGGCGCATTGCCGGATGCGGATGGATTTCCGAAGCTTCAACATAGCGCGGATCGCCCAGGCCGAGGACGGCGGCGACACTTTCCGCCCGCACCGGGTGCCCCTGCTGCGGGAATTTGTCGCCCGCTACCGCGACGACTGACTCAGATCCCCTGCGACATCCGCGCCTTGCGGGTCGACGACAGCTTCATCCCCGGATCGCTCAGCATCCCCGCCGGTCCGACCCAGGCATAGGCCAGCAGGCAGGGTGCCAGGTCGGCAGTGGTGATGCGGTGTTCGTGATCGGGCCGGTTCAGGATCAGCGAGCCCGGCGCATAGACCGCACTGTCATTCTCGGACCAGGATCCCGCGACCGAGATATAGCTTTCCTCGATCTCCTTGTGGGAATGCTGCGGATAGGTGGTCCGGGGCGCGAACAGCACGAACCCAAGGATCAGCCGGTCGCACAGCACCGGCCCGCGCGGGCCCAGCACCTCGCAATAGGCGTATTTCTGGGCCAGCGCCCGTGGCACCTTCTCATAGCCGTATTCCCAGGTCAGCCTGTCCGCCACCCGCGACAGCGCCCGCGTCAGCCCGTGCACCACGCCGCGTTCGCCGATGTCGAGCGCGCGGTTCAGATGGGCCGTCACCGGCTTTGATGCGGCCTGGCGCGGCGCGACCACCGGGTTCTCGGTGATCACCGCCGACAGCCCGTCGCGCACCCGCTTGCGATGTGACCGGATCGCTTTTGACCCGCCGTCGGATCCGTCACGATAGAGCAGGTCGAATTCGCGCAGCAGGTAGCCCCAGTCGGGGCAATCGCCAAGGCGGGGATCGGTGTGGGTCATGGGCGGGCTCCGCTGGATCGATGCCCCTAGGGTGGACGCGATCGCGCGGGCCCGCAAACCCATGTGCGGCACGCCCTGTCGCGAACGGCACCCCGCCGGGACAAACGCAAAGGGACCGCCGCCGCGCGCCGGTCCCTGCTTCATCTTGCCGGAAATACTCCGGGGGGCCCGGAACGGGCGGGGGCAGCGCCCCCAACCCGCCAACCCCGCCGCTCAGGCGTCGATCGACGATCCGATCGTGGCCCAGACCAGCCCGCCGTCCACGGCGATCGTCTGGCCCACCACGTAGTTGCCGGACCGTGCCGCCAGATAGATCGCCGCGGCCGAGATATCCTCGCCATTGCCGATCCGCTTGAGCGGGATGCGTTTGGCGACCTCGTCCCCGTGATCGCGGGCCGCGCGGTTCATGTCGGACGCAAAGGCGCCCGGCGCGATGCAGTTGACCAGCACGTTGTCTTCAAGCAGGCGGGCGGCAACGCGGCGGGTCAGGTAGATCAGCCCGGATTTCGACGCGTGATAGGCGTAGGTTTCCCACGGGTTCAGCCGCAGCCCGTCGATCGAGGCGATGTTGATGACCTTGGACGGCTCGTCGGCGGTCGCGTTCTTGGTCAGCAGGTCGTGCATCTTCTGCGTCAGGAAGAACGGCGATTTCAGGTTGAGATCCATGGTCTTGTCCCAACCGGCCTCGGAGTATTCGAGGTAATCCTCGCCCCAGGCGGCGCCGGCGTTGTTGATCAGGATGTCGACGTGGTCTTCGTGGTTCTTCAGGTCGGCGACAAAGGCGTCGATGCCGTCCAGCGTCGACAGGTCATGCGGCAGGGCGATGCATTTCTCACCCAGCTCTTCGGCGGTGTCGACGCAGGCCTGGGCCTTGCGCGCGGTGATATAGACCTTGGCGCAGCCAGCCTCGATGAAGGCGCGGGCAAAATGCTTGCCGATCCCGCGAGAGCCGCCGGTGACGACGGCGACCTTGCCCTCGAGCGAAAAGAGCGTGCTGATGTTCATGGTGTTCCTCCCGTTATGCGGAAACGAATTCCGCACGGATCGGGGCGGGGGTCAAGGCGAAAGCGGGCCGGCGGCGATCGTGGCCTTCACGGCGGCGGTCCAGCGGGCATAGCGCGCGTCACGCTCGGCCGTGTCCATCTGCGGTTCGAACCGGCGGTCCAGCGCCCAGCTGTCGCCGATGGTGTCGGGGCCGGGGCAGAGGCCCGCCGACCAGCCCGCCAGCCAGGCCACGCCAAGCGCCGTGGTTTCCAGCACCTCGGGCCGGTCGACCGGCGCGCCCAGGATGTCGGCCAGGTATTGCATCGTCCAGTCCGAGGCGGTCATGCCCCCGTCCACCCTCAGCACCGTGTCGCCCGGATCCCAGTCGGCGCGCATCGCCTCCAACAGGTCGCGGGTCTGGAACCCGACGCTTTCCAGCGCGGCCCGGGCGAAATCGGCGGGGCCGGTCGCGCGGGTCAGGCCAAAGATCGCGCCCCGGCAGTCGGCCTGCCAGTAGGGCGCACCAAGGCCGGTGAAGGCGGGGACCATGATGACCTGCTGCGCGGGATCGGCGGCTTCGGCCAGCGGCTGGGTTTCCCCGGCCTCGCGGATCATCTTGAGCCCGTCGCGCAGCCATTGCACCACCGCACCGGCGATAAAGATCGATCCCTCCAGCGCATAGGTCGTCTGCCCGTCGAACTGGTAAGCCACGGTCGTCAGCATGCGGTTCTGCGACCGCACCTTTTCCCGCCCCGTATTGAGTAGCGCAAAACATCCGGTGCCGTATGTTGATTTCATCATGCCGGGTTCGAAGCACGCCTGCCCAAGCGTCGCGGCCTGTTGATCGCCTGCCACGCCGAGGATCGGGATGGGGCGACCGAAGAGATCCGCGCGGGTTTCCCCGAAGCCCGCGTTGCAATCGCGCACCTCTGGCAGCATCTGCTGGGGGATGTCGAAGAGACGGCAGAGGTCGGGACACCATGCGCCCTTGCCGATGTCATAGAGCATCGTGCGCGAGGCATTCGTGGCGTCGGTCGCATGCACCGCGCCGCCGGTCAGTTTCCAGATCAGGTAACTGTCGACGGTCCCGAACAGCAGATCCTCGGCCTTCGCCCGCGCGCCGTCGACATGATCGAGAATCCAGCGGATCTTGGTGGCTGAGAAATAGGGATCGAGCAGCAGACCGGTCTTGTCCGTCACCTCTTCCTCGACACCCTGCGCCTTGAGGTCATTGCAATACGCTGCCGTACGGCGATCTTGCCAGACGATCGCGTTGTGCACCGGCGCGCCGGTGGTGCGATCCCAGACCAGCGTGGTTTCGCGCTGGTTGGTGATGCCGATCCCGGCGATGTCCTGCGCGGTCACGCCCGCGCGTTCGATGGCCGACCGCGAGGTCGCGGCGACGGTGCCCCAGATGTCGCGTGGATCGTGTTCGACCCAGCCCGAGCGCGGGAAGATCTGGCGGAATTCCTCTTGCGCAGAGGCGACTGGGGTGAGCGCCTGATCGAAGACAATCGCGCGGCTGGACGTGGTGCCCTGGTCGATGGCCAGAATATGGGTCATGTGCTCTCCTCAGCCGCGCTTTGTGCGGCCTGCGCCATGAAGGCGTCAAGCGCAGCGATCTGGTCGGGGGTCATGCGCAGGCCCAGCTTGGTGCGGCGCCAGACGACATCCTCGGCACTCTGCGCCCATTCGCGGGTCATCAGCCAGCGGACCTCGGCCTCGGTCAGGGTTGCGCCGAAATCCCGGCCCAGATCGGCGAAGCTTTGGGCGGTGCCAAGGATCTGCCGCGCCTCGGTGCCATAGTGGCGGATCAATCTTTCTGAGATTTCAGAATTCATAAACGGGTAGTCGCGGGCAAGGTCTGCCGTGACCTGCGCCGTGTCCTGAACCGCGAAATCGCCCCCGGGCAGGGTCGCGCCGGCGGTCCAACCCGCGCCCATGGCGGGGAAGGTTTTGCCAAACTTCTCAAGCGCATGTTCGGCGAGGCGGCGATAGGTTGTGATCTTGCCGCCAAAGATATTGAGCAGCGGTGCCTCCTGCGCCGTGCCTTCCAGCTTCAGCACGTAATCGCGGGTGGCGGCGGTCGCGGACCCTGCGCCGTCGTTATAGAGCGGCCGGACGCCGGAGTAGGTCCAAACGACGTCTTCAGGCTTTACAGGCGTTTCGAAATATTGTGACGCGAAGGTACAAAGATAGGAAATCTCCTCCTCCGAGCACTCCGCCTCGCCCGGCGCACCGTCATGATCCTGATCGGTCGTGCCGATCAGCGTGAAGTGCTGTTCGTAAGGAATGGCAAAGATGATCCGCCCGTCCGCACCCTGAAAGAAATAGCAGCGGTCGTGATCGAAAAGCCGCCTAGTCACGATATGGCTGCCCCGCACCAGCCGGATGTTCTGGCGGTTCGACTGCCCGAGTGCGCCCTGGATGACGTCGTCGACCCAGGGGCCCGCGGCGTTCACCAGCGCGCGGGCGATCACGCGCGCGGGGCCGCCCGGCCCCTCCAGATCGATCTGCCAAAGACCGTCCTCGCGCCGGGCCGAGGTCACGCGGGTGCGCACCATGATCCGCGCACCGCGCGCCTGCGCATCGCGCGCGTTCAGCACCACAAGCCGCGCGTCCTGCACCCAGCAATCCGAATATTCATAGGCAAAGCGCATGTCGTCCTGCAGGGCCGCGCCCACGGGATCGCGCGACAGATCCACCTTTCGCGTGCCGGGCAGGATCTGCCGGCCGCCAAGCGTGTCATAGAGAAACAGACCCAGCCGGATCAGCCAGGCGGGGCGACGGCCCTTCATCCAGGGCATGACAAACGACAGAAGGCGCGAGGTCGGCGTGTCGCTGTCGAACCGCATGTCCGCGCGGTAGGGCAGCACGAACCGCATCGGCCAGCTGATGTGCGGCATGGCGCGCAGCAGGGTCTCGCGTTCCTGCAGGGCTTCGCGGACGAGGCGGAATTCGAAGAATTCCAGATACCGCAGGCCGCCATGGAACAGCTTGGTCGAGGATGACGAGGTCGCCTGCGCCAGGTCCCCCATTTCCGCCAGCGCGACCGACAGCCCGCGCCCGGCGGCGTCACGCGCGATGCCGCAGCCGTTGATGCCGCCGCCGATGATGAACAGGTCGACAGGATCGGTCGGCGGGGCGGAGGAGGGCTGGGCGGTCACGGGGATCCCTTTCTTGTCGGCGCCACCCAAGCGCGGGGCGGCGGCGGTGTCAAAGGAAAGGCGGGCGGTTTTTGGCCGTGTCCGGGCCTGTGGATGGAAAAATTTGATCTGGCGCAGCTTGGAAAGGGGCGACTCGCGCTATTGTAAGATTGGGTAGAGGAGGAAAGGACGAAGCCATGGCGCATACACCCCATGAACTGCACGAAGAATTTCCCCGACATGCTGAGGTCATCAGCTCTCTGAGGCAGGTGAACGCGCATTTCGCGCGCATGACCGAAGAATACCACCTGCTGAACCGCCGCATCCACCGGGCGGAAACCAACGTCGAACCGCTTGCCGATCTGGCGATGGTCCATATGCGCAAGCAGCGGGCCGCCTTGAAGGACAATATCTACAGCGTGTTACGCCGACATTGACCGTCAGCCGACGTCGTAGGGCAGGGTGCCCCGCGCGTTCGGGTCGATGGTCAGCTTACGCTCCAGCGGGGGGACGGACCGCTGGTGGCAGTGTTCGCGTTCACAGATCCGGCACGAGATTCCGATGGGTTCGAAGGTGTCGGGCCGGGTCAGATCCAGATCGTCGGCATAGACCAGCGCGGGGGCATGCGTGACCTCGCATCCAAGCGCGATGGCGAACCGGCGGTCGGGCGCGCCCCAGGATCCGCCGGGCTTGCTGACATCGCGCGCGATCGAGATATAGCGCACCCCGTCGGGCGTTTCGGCCAGCTGCCGCAGGAACCGCCCCGGCGTTTCGAACGCCCGGTGCACGTTCCACAGCGGACAGGCGCCGCCAAAGCGGGCGAACTGCAACCGCGTGGCCGAGTGCCGTTTCGTGATCGTGCCGGCCTGGTCGACGCGCACGAAGAAGAACGGGATCCCCTTGGCGCCGGGGCGCTGCAGGGTCGACAGCCGGTGCGCCACCTGTTCGATCGAGGCACCGAACCGCAGGGCGAGGATTTCGACGTCATGCCGGACCTCGCGCGCGGCGTCGAGGAAGGTGGTGTAGGGCATCAGCGCGGCGCCGGCGAAATAATTGGCCAGCCCGATCTTGGCGATGGCGCGGGCGGCGTCGGACTGGAATTTCGCGAAATCCAGCGTCGCCTCAAGCAGGGGGTCGTGCTGCAGCAGCGCCATTTGCAGCAGCAGCTGGAAGGTCTGGGTTTCAGGCGCGGCGCGGCGCGACAGGGTCAGCCGCCGGGTTTCGGGATCATAGCTGCGCAGCGTCTTGGTGTCGGCGAAGCTGACGGAAATCCCCTGGTTGCCCAGCTTGCTGACGGCGCGGACGCGGATGTTCTTTTCCGGCTGTGACGGCGAGGCAAAGTTTTCCGCCGCCCGGTCCACCGCGTCGATGTAGTTGTCGCAGTAATGGAAGAAATCCCGCACCTCGTCCCAGGGCGAAGGCAGGGTGCGCGCATCTTCGCGCCCCAAGGCTTCGTCGAGCGAGGCAAGCCGTTCATGCGTCTGCCGGTAGGCGCGGTGCAGGTGCAGGAAGGCGCGGGCCAGCGCGGGCGCATTCGAGGCGGTCAGGCGCAGGTCGGCCAGGGGCGGCGCGACGTCGGCCAGGATCGGGTCGGCCATGGCTTCGCGCATGTCCGAGACCAGCCGTTCGCTGTCGCCGGTCGACAGTTCGGTGACGTCAAAGCCGAATTCCTGCGCCAGGGACAGGACAACCGTGGTCGACACCGGCCGGTTGTTGTTTTCCATCTGGTTGAGATAGGGCAGCGACACGCCCAGCTTGGCCGCGAATTCCTTCTGCGTCAGCCCCAGCTTCTGGCGCGTTTCCCGCAGCTTCGCCCCGGCGTAGAGTTTCTTGGTGCCCATGCAGGTGCTTTTTGCAGATTTACACTAACACAAGCCTAACTTTGCAAACCTGCCCGCGCAAGCGTCAGCCGCGCAGCTGACGTTCGCGCAATAGCACCAGCAGGATCGACAGCAGCCCGGCCGTGCAGGTCATGGCCATCAGCACCAGCACCGGCATCTCTGTCGCGCCCGGCACCAACAGCAGCCCCGCCACCGCCGACAGGATGGCGCCGCCGCCGATCTGCATCGCGCCCCCCAGCCCCGAGGCCGTGCCGGCCAGGTGCGGGCGTACCGACAGCATGCCCGAGGTCGCCGAGGGGATCGTCAGCCCGTTGCCGACACCCACGAAGGTCATGCAGCCGAAGAAGATCCACTTGCCGCCCAGGCCCGCCATGGTCAGCGCGATGGCCGCCAGCACGCCAAGCGCCGCGACCAAGGTGCCCATGATGATCATCCGGTTCATTCCGATCCGCGCCGCGGCCGCCCCGGTGATCCAGTTGCCCAGGAAATAGCCGATCGCCGGTGCGCCGGTGAAATAGCCGAACTCGGCCGGGGACATGCCGAAGACCTCGCTTGCCACGAAGGGGGCGCCGCCAAGGAACACGAAGAAAGCACCCGAGGTGAAGGCCGAGGTCATGCAGTATCCCCAGAAGCGCGGCGAGGTCAGCAGTTCGGGGTATTCGGCAAACTGCTGGCTGGTCGACAGGTCCGAGGGCGTGCCGGTTTCGCCCAGGTCGGCCCAGGTGATCGCGACGACGATCACGCCGCCGACAAACAGCGCCCAGAAGGTCGCCTGCCAGCCGTAGGCCTCGCTGAGCACGCCGCCGATCGCCGGGGCGATCATCGGCACGACAGACATGCCCATGATGACGTATCCCATCTTGGACGCGGCCTGTTCCGGCGTGTTCATGTCGCGCACCACCGCCCGGCTTAGCACCATGGCCACGGCGACCGAAGCCTGTATGACCCGGAAGATCAGGAAGACCGTCACGTTGGGGGCGAAGAGGCAGCCAAGCGTCGCCACGCAGAAGATCGCCAGCCCCGACAGGATGACCGGCCGCCGCCCGAACTTGTCGGCCAGCGGGCCGATGAAGATCTGCAAAAGACCGTTGCTGGCCAGGAAGATCGCCACTGACAGCTGCATCACCCGATAGGGCGTGTCAAAGTGCTCGGCCATCTGTGGCAGGGCCGGCAGGAAGACGTTCATCGTCAGCGCGGTCATGCTGGCAAGCAGGATCAGCGTCGACAGGTGCGGCGCAGAGCGGTGATCTAGGTAACGGGGTGCAGGGGCCATGGTCATCACTGTGCGCTACTCTTGGCCGTGGGGCGAGTCTATGCTTCGAACTGCAAGGGCGGGATTTATTAGCTACTTTGCACTTTGCTCGCCGCGCTGTGCCAATAGTTTGCAAATTTGCTCAATATCCCTTTGGTCTGGCGGCGGAAGTGCCTATGGTCGCGCCAGATTGCTGCGCCCGCGAAGGGCCTGTCCGAGAGGGAGATCACGCCATGAAAGACATCATCCAGGAACTCCACGATCGCCGGGAAGCTGCCCGGCTGGGTGGCGGCCAGAAACGGATCGACGCGCAGCACGCCAAGGGAAAGCTGACCGCCCGCGAGCGGATCGAACTGCTGCTGGATGCCGACAGCTTTGAAGAGTTCGACATGTTCGTGGCACACCGATGCACCGACTTCGGCATGGAAGAACAGCGCCCGGCAGGCGACGGCGTGGTCACCGGCTGGGGCACCATCAACGGCCGCATGGTCTATGTGTTCAGCCAGGACTTCACCGTCTTTGGCGGGTCGCTGTCGGAAACCCACGCACAGAAGATCTGCAAGATCATGGACATGGCGATCCAGAACGGCGCCCCGGTCATCGGGCTGAACGACTCGGGCGGCGCACGGATCCAGGAAGGCGTCGCCTCTCTTGCCGGGTATGCCGACGTGTTCCAGCGCAACATCATGGCATCCGGCGTGGTGCCGCAGATTTCCGTCATCATGGGGCCCTGCGCCGGCGGCGCGGTCTATTCGCCCGCGATGACCGACTTCATCTTCATGGTGAAGGACAGCTCTTACATGTTCGTGACCGGTCCCGACGTGGTGAAGACCGTCACGAACGAGGTCGTGACCGCCGAGGAACTTGGCGGCGCCTCGACCCACACGAAAAAATCCTCGGTTGCCGACGGTGCGTTTGAAAACGACGTCGAGGCGCTGGCCGAGGTCCGCCGTCTGGTCGATTTCCTGCCGCTCAACAACCGCGAAAAGCCGCCCGTGCGGCCCTTCTTCGACGCGCCGAACCGGATCGAGGACAGCCTTGATACGCTGATCCCCGAAAACGCCAACACGCCCTACGACATGAAGGAATTGATCCTCAAGGTCGCGGACGAGGGCGATTTCTACGAGATCCAGGAAGACTACGCCAAGAACATCATCACCGGCTTCATTCGTCTGGAAGGGCAGACCGTGGGCGTCGTGGCCAACCAGCCGATGGTGCTGGCCGGGTGCCTGGACATTGACAGCTCTCGCAAGGCCGCGCGGTTCGTCCGGTTCTGCGACGCCTTCGAGATCCCGATCCTGACTTTCGTCGACGTGCCCGGGTTCCTGCCCGGCACGGGCCAGGAATATGGCGGCGTCATCAAGCATGGCGCGAAGCTGCTGTTCGCCTATGGCGAGGCGACGGTGCCCAAGGTCACGGTGATCACCCGCAAGGCCTATGGCGGCGCCTATGACGTGATGGCCTCCAAGCACCTGCGCGGCGATTTCAACTATGCTTGGCCGACCGCGGAGATCGCGGTGATGGGCGCAAAGGGCGCGGTCGAGATCCTCTATCGCTCGGAACTGGGCGACAAGGAAAAGATTGCCGAGCGGACGCAGAACTATGAAGACCGCTTTGCCAACCCGTTTGTCGCCGCTGAAAAGGGGTTCATCGACGAGGTGATCCAGCCGCGCAGCACCCGCCGCCGGGTGGCCCGCGCCTTTGCATCGCTGCGCGGCAAGAAGCTGACGAACCCCTGGAAAAAGCACGACAACATTCCGCTGTGATCCATGGGAACCACCGGCTGGCATATCCTGCGTGACGACACGTCGGTCACGGTGGCGCGGCATCTGCCCGCCCGCTTCGACCTGTGCGTGACGACGCGCATCGCGGCGCCGCAGGGCGTGTCGCGCACGGCCCTTGCGCAGCAGGTGCGGCAGGATCTGTGGCGCGCGGCGCAGCGGCTGCGGGGCTTTTCGCCGGTGGTCCGCGTCGCAGGGGCCGAGGGTGCGCTGGTAATCGAGGCCGGTGGGCGGTGTGACGGGGCCACGGGCGGCGCGCAGGCGCGCATCGCCGAGGTGCTGGAAAGCCCCGCCAACCGCCGCCGCTGGCTGGCCCACGCGGGGCGTCGGGCATGAACGTGCATTGGAGACATGTCGCGGCACTGGGGGCGCTCTGCGCCGCCGCGACCACGGTGCGGGGGCAGGAGGAGTCCCCGTCCGTGCCCTCGGGGATGCATCTGACCCTTCAGGAAGTTCTGGAAGACCTGCAACCCGACGGCGCGCTCTGGCTGCGGTTGCGCTATGTCGCGCCCGACATGACGCGGGACTCGCGCGCCGCCATGGAAGAGGATTTCGAAGCCCTGTGCCTGTCGCAGGCCCTTGCCTATCAGCCCGTATCAGGCGAAGCGGCGGCAGAAACCGTCATCTCCATCGCCTCGGCCCCGGTCGAGTTCGGGGCCAACGCGCCGGAGGTGATCCAGTTCTTCGAAGTCTTCCGCCTCGCGGATGGCACCTGCATATGGGAGGGCTTTTGATGCCCGCACAATATCTAGCTTTCGCGCGGATTTCCGCCGTTTCCCCTGCGTCTTTCGCGTCACAGGCTGCGGGGGGCACGCGCAAGTCGTATGAAGTCACACGGAATTGCGCTATGTTTGATCAAGGCGTTTCCCAAGACACGCCGATGTGTGGGGGGACCCGGGATGACACCGGGGCCCGTCCGCATGGCAGACTTAACAGGAGTTACAGATGTCCAAGAGCATCAAAATTGTCTTCGCGCTGGGCCTGGTGTCCTTCGCAGCCGCTTGCGCTCAGCCCGAGCCGGAATACGTTGAAGTTCAGCCTGCGCCGATCTCCAGCGAACCGGTCTACACCGGCAAGTACAAGTAAGATCAATCGGGGCGCGGCCGTCCGGCCCGCCCCGGTTACCCCCCGCGGTCCCCGGATGGGGGACGCATCATGCTGAAGCATCGCGGGTTTCCCGGTCGCCTGACCGGCACGGATTTCCAGTTCACAATCCGACGCGCCAACCCCAAGGGGGTCACCGCCATCACCCGGCGCGAACGCTATCGCGACCGCCGTCCCGCTGATCGCCGCGCGGACGAGGCCTTCATGGCCGCGCTTTGGGAACATTTCGGAGATGAGCCTTTCGAACGTGGCAACCTGGATGCCGGTCGCCTGTCGTGGCTGTTCGGTCGCGAGGTCGTCCCGGCGCAGGAGCCCTTCGACCCGTCGGATTACGAGGCGCTTCTGAAGATCGACGAAGCCGTGGCCCGCCGCAGCTTCCCGCAGGTCTTCGAGGCCGATGCGCCCTGGGAAGACGATGAAGACGACGAGGAAGACTGGTGATGTCCGTCCGCCTCATGCCTGCCCGCCCTCACACTTCTGAGTTGAGCGTTTTTTTGCCGAACACGCGCGGATTTGCGCGGGTTCCGGCTCAGGTTTCGGCATCGGCGGAAAACACGTTTTCGATTTCTGAAAAGCCTGTCACGGTCATGGATATCGCAGAAGGGTCTGTCCTAGCCCGGACCGCGATGTGTCAATACCGTTACCCTTCCCCAATTGGGCGGTCTGGTTCCCCCAAGGCCAGACCGCCCGCCCTTTTTCCCCGCCATGCGCAGCCGTCTACACTTCCGCGTGATCGCGGGCGTTTTTCCGCCTGTCGTCAAACTTTTGCGGAACATTCCCCGACCTCGCGTGTTATCGTGGGGATACGCATTAATCGAGGAGTAACGGAACGATGCGCAGAGCAAAAATCATTGCAGTGGCAGCACTTGCCCTCGGCGGTCTCACGGCTTGTGGACAGACGGTCGGTGAGCAGGCCCTCGTGGGTGGCGCGGCCGGCATCGGCACCGCTGCTGTCACCGGCGGCAACATCGGCACCGGCGCCATCATCGGCGGCGCGGCCAACGTCGCCTACTGTCAGACCAACCCCGGCAAGTGCCAGTAAGTCTGACCTGATCTTCACCCGTCAGAGCGATCTGACGGGCCAGAAATCTGTGAAACCCCGTAGCAGCCCTGCTGCCGCGGGGTTTTTGCGTTGCAATATGCCCCGGGTGCTCCGGGGCCAGGAACCGGGAAGGGACTGACATGTTCGACAAAATCCTGATCGCCAACCGGGGTGAGATCGCCTGCCGCGTCATCAAGACTGCGCGCAAGATGGGCATCCAGACCGTGGCCATCTATTCTGACGCCGACAAGAACGCGCTGCATGTCGCGATGGCGGACGAAGCCGTGCACATCGGCCCGCCCCCGGCCAACCAGTCCTACATCGTGATCGACAAGGTCATGGAGGCGATCAAGGCTTCGGGCGCGCAGGCCGTGCACCCCGGCTACGGCTTCCTGTCGGAAAATTCGAAATTCGCCGAAGCCCTGGACGCCGCAGGCGTGGCCTTCATCGGCCCGCCGGTCAAGGCGATCGAGGCCATGGGCGACAAGATCACGTCGAAGAAGATCGCGCAGGAAGCCGGGGTCAGCACCGTTCCCGGCTACATGGGCCTGATCGAGGACGCCGACGAGGCCGTGAAGATCTCGAACCAGATCGGCTATCCGGTCATGATCAAGGCCAGCGCCGGCGGCGGCGGCAAGGGGATGCGGATCGCCTGGAACGACGCCGAGGCCCGCGAAGGCTTCCAGTCGTCCAAGAACGAGGCCGCGAATTCCTTTGGCGACGACCGGATCTTCATCGAGAAGTTCGTCACCCAGCCCCGCCACATCGAGATCCAGGTGCTGTGTGACGCGCATGGCAACGGCATCTACCTGGGCGAACGCGAATGTTCGATCCAGCGCCGCAACCAGAAGGTCGTCGAAGAAGCGCCGAGCCCCTTCCTGGACGAAGCCACCCGCAAGGCCATGGGCGATCAGGCCGTGGCCCTGGCCAAGGCCGTGGGATACGCCAGCGCGGGCACCGTGGAATTCATCGTCGACGGCGAGAAGAACTTCTACTTCCTCGAGATGAACACCCGTCTTCAGGTGGAACACCCGGTGACCGAACTGATCACCGGCGTCGACCTGGTCGAACAGATGATCCGCGTCGCGAATGGCGAGCCGCTGACCATCACCCAGGACGACGTCAAACTGACCGGCTGGGCGATCGAAAACCGTCTTTATGCCGAAGATCCCTATCGCAACTTCCTGCCGTCGATCGGCCGTCTGACCCGCTATCGGCCCCCGGCCGAGGTCGCCGCGGGCCCGCTGCTGGACAACGGCAAATGGCAGGGCGACGCGCCCAAGGGCGACACGGCCGTGCGCAATGATACCGGCGTCTACGAGGGCGGCGAGATCAGCATGTACTACGACCCGATGATCGCCAAGCTCTGCACCTGGGCGCCGACCCGGGCCGAGGCGATCGAGGCGATGCGCGTCGCGCTGGACACCTTCGAGGTCGAGGGCATCGGTCACAACCTGCCCTTCGTCGCTGCCGTGATGGATCACCCGATCTTCATCGACGGTGAAATGACCACCGCCTTCATCGCCGAACAGTACCCTGATGGCTTCGAGGGCGTGACGCTGGACGAAGCCGCCCTGCGCCGCATCGCCGCCGCCACGGCCGCGATGAACCGCGTCGCCGAAATCCGCCGCACCCGCGTGTCGGGTCGGATGGACAACCACGAACGCCATGTCGGCGAAGACTGGAACGTCACCCTTCAGGGGGCGGAGTTCGAGGTCACCATCGACGCGGACCCCAAGGGGTCGACCGTGACGTTCGCCGATGGCACCGCGCACCGGGTCGAGGGCGACTGGACCCCGGGCGACCAGCTGGCCCAGATGACTGTCGACGGCGCGCCGCTGGTGCTCAAGGTCGGCAAGATCTCGGGCGGGTTCCGCATCCGGTCGCGTGGCGCGGATCTCAAGGTCCATGTCCGCAGCCCGCGTCACGCGGAACTGGCGAAACTGATGCCGGAAAAACTGCCGCCCGACACGTCGAAACTGCTGCTCTGCCCGATGCCGGGTCTGGTCGTGAAGATCGACGTGGAAGAGGGCCAGGAGGTCCAGGAAGGCCAGGCGCTCTGCACCATCGAGGCGATGAAGATGGAAAACATCCTGCGCGCCGAACGCAAGGGCGTGGTGTCCAAGATCAACGCGGGCGCGGGCGACAGCCTGGCCGTCGACGAAGTGATCATGGAATTCGAGTGATCCATGGGCTTCGTCGTCACCCCAGTTGCGACCCCGGCGGATCAGCGCGAGGCGCTGATCTGTTCCGTGGGCGCGTCCGGGGGGGCCGCGGATAAGACGTCGTGGCGGACCATCTGGTGACCGGTCCGGGGCATAACCCGGGCTACCGCCCGACGGCCACGCCCCCGCGCTGGCCCAGGTCGCGCAGTTCCTGCTGCCGCAGCGGGGTCTTGTCGATCGCGCGCGAGATTTCCCGCACGTCCCAGGGCTGGGGTTTGCGCAGCTTGATCTGGCCGTCCTTGCCGACCAGCACCATCATGAACCCGCGCGGCCGGAAGGTCTGGCGCAGCGCGGTTTCGGCGGCGGGATCGGTGTCGGTCACCACGACCACGTCGCGGAAGGCGAGCGGGCCGGGATCGGCGCGCAGGGCCTCCATCTGGCGGCGGAAGTTCGGATCGTTCGGGCTGTCGGCAAAGACCGCCACGACCCGTTTGACCCACCTGAGGTCCTCCAGCGCCTCGGGCGCCACATCAAGGAAAACGCCATCCGTCGCCTCGGCCGCCGGGGCCGGGGTGGTGGCGGCGCCTGCATCCTGGGCCGCCAGCGGTGCGGCCAGCAGAAGCAACAGTGAGGTCAGTAACTTGCGCATGTGTCGCGGGTCCTCCGTTGTTCCAGATATAGGGTGTAAAACCGCCCAAGTCACCGGCACCCGCCCGATTTGTCGCAACCCCCTGTGGTTGGCCCCGGCCCGCGTTAAGCACTTTGTCAGAGGTCCCCGGTCATGATGCATCGCATGATCGACACGCACCGCCGCATCGCCGCGCGGCGCAGAGGGGCCAGACAGATGGACGTGATCCTGCATATCGGGGCGCATCGCACAGCCACGACAAGCTTTCAGCACTACTTGCGCCTGAATGGCCCGGCCCTGCAACGCCGCCGCGTCGGGTTCTGGGGGCCGCTGCGCACGCGGGGCGCATTGCTGGCCGGGGTGCTGCCCGCGACGAACGAAGTGGTGGACCCAAAGGCCCGCGACACCGCACGCCGCCGGATCGAAACCGCGCTGCGCCGGGCCGAGGCCGCGGGCCTGCGCCACCTGGTGGTGAGCGAGGAAAACCTGCCCGGAACCCCCGCGCACAACATGCGTCAGGCGCAGCTTTACCCCGATGTCGGTGCCCGGATCGCGCGGGTCTCAGAGGCTTTCGGCCATCGGATTAGCCGCGTCGTGATGACGTTACGGCCGCAACCGGGCTACTGGCCCTCGGCCCTGGCCTGTGCGGTCGAACGCGGCCATCCGCTGCCCGCCCGCGCGCAGCTGGACCGGATCGCCCGGGGCCCGCGCCTTTGGCAGGACGTGGTGCGCGATCTGGCGTCCCACCAGGGGGCGCCGATCGTGCTGCTGCGCCACCGGACCGCGCCGGACGACATGCTGACGGCGATGACGGCGAGGGCTGTCGCAGCCCCGCAGGATCACACGGACCACTGGCTGAACGCCGCCCCCGACCGCGCAGAGCTGCGCGCCGCGCTGGACGCGCGCGGGGCCATGGCCTGTGCCATCCCTGCGGGTGAAGGGGCCTGGCAGCCCTTCACCCCCGATCAACGCGCCCTGCTGGCCGAGGCCTGGCAGGACGATGAATTCTGGCTGGCCGCAGGGGCAGGGGGTCTGGCGACCTATCTGCCCACGGGCCGGTCAGGTTTGAGGAAGACGGAACAGTCCGAGAGAGCGGGGCAACACCTGCCGCCCGGGCGTCACCAGAGAGGACAAGCACATGGGATCGAAAAAAGACGAATGGTCGGCCATCGCTGAGAAAGAGCTGCGGGGAAAGCCGCTCTCTGATCTCGATTGGGAGACGCTTGAGGGGATCACCGTCAAGCCGATCTATACCGAAGAGGACACCGAGGGGCTGGATCACCTGGGCTCCATGCCCGGCATGGCCCCCTTCACCCGTGGCCCCAAGGCGACGATGTATGCGGGCCGCCCCTGGACGATCCGGCAGTACGCGGGCTTTTCCACGGCCGAGGAATCCAACGCCTTCTACCGCCGCAACCTGGCCGCCGGTCAGCAGGGCGTCTCGGTCGCCTTCGACCTGGCGACGCACCGCGGCTATGACAGCGACCACCCCCGCGTGGTGGGCGACGTCGGCAAGGCCGGCGTGGCGATCGACAGCGTCGAGGACATGAAGATCCTGTTCGACGGCATCCCGCTGGACAAGGTGTCGGTGTCGATGACGATGAACGGCGCGGTGATCCCGATCCTCGCCAGTTTCATCGTGACGGGTGAGGAACAGGGGCATGACAAGTCGCTTCTGGCCGGCACGATCCAGAACGACATCCTGAAGGAATTCATGGTGCGGAACACCTATATCTATCCGCCCAAGCCTTCGATGAAGATCATCTCGGACATCATCGAATACACCAGCAACGAGATGCCCAAGTTCAATTCGATCTCGATCTCGGGCTACCACATGCAAGAGGCCGGCGCGAACCTGGTGCAGGAGCTGGCCTATACCCTGGCCGACGGCCGCGAATACGTCCGCGCCGCGATCGAGGCCGGCATGGACGTCGACAAGTTCGCCGGGCGGCTGTCGTTCTTCTTTGCCATCGGCATGAATTTCTTCATGGAAATCGCCAAGCTGCGCGCCGCGCGGACGCTCTGGCACCGCATCATGACCGAGTTTGGCGCCAAGCAGGAAAAATCCAAGATGCTGCGGACGCACTGCCAGACCTCTGGCGTGAGCTTGCAGGAACAGGACCCCTACAACAACGTCATCCGAACGGCGTACGAGGCGATGAGCGCGGTTCTTGGCGGCACCCAGTCGCTGCACACCAACGCGCTGGACGAAGCCATCGCGCTGCCCACGGACTTCTCGGCCCGGATCGCGCGGAACACGCAGCTGGTCCTGCAGGAGGAAACCGGCGTCACCAAGGTCGTCGATCCGCTGGCGGGGTCCTATTACATCGAAAGCCTGACCAACGAGCTGATCGAAAAGGCCTGGGCCCTGATCGAAGAGGTCGAGGAGATGGGCGGCATGACCAAGGCCGTGGCCTCTGGCATGCCCAAGCTGCGGATCGAGGAATCGGCGGCGCGCCGTCAGGCCATGATCGACCGCGGCGAAGAGGTCATCGTCGGCGTCAACAAGTACCGCAAGGACAAGGAAGACCCGATCGACATCCTCGACGTCGACAACGTCAAGGTGCGCGAGTCACAGGTCGCGCGGCTTGAAAAGATCCGCGCGACGCGGGACGAGGCCGCCTGCACGGCGGCGCTGGACGAACTGACCCGCCGCGCCAAAGAGGGCGGCAACCTTCTGGAAGCGGCGGTCGAAGCCGCGCGTGCCCGGGCCAGCGTGGGGGAGATCAGCATGGCAATGGAAAAGGAATTCGGCCGCCATCGCGCCGAGGTGAAAACCCTGGCGGGAGTCTACGGCGCGGCCTACGAGGGCGACGAAGGGTTCGCCGCCATCCAGCGCGATATCGAGGCCTTCGCCGAAGAAGAAGGCCGCCGCCCCCGCCTGCTGGTCGTCAAGATGGGCCAGGACGGGCATGACCGGGGCGCCAAGGTCATCGCCACGGCCTTTGCCGACATCGGCTTCGACGTCGACGTCGGCCCGCTGTTCCAGACCCCCGACGAGGCCGCGCAGGATGCAATCGACAACGACGTGCACGTGGTGGGGATTTCCAGCCAGGCGGCTGGCCACAAGACGCTGGCCCCGCAGCTGATCGAGGCGCTGAAGGAAAAGGACGCGGGCGACATCATCGTGATCTGCGGCGGGGTCATCCCGCAGCAGGACTATGAGTTTCTGAAGAAAGCCGGTGTGAAAGCGATCTTCGGCCCCGGGACCAACATCCCGACGGCGGCACAGGACATCCTTCAGCTGATCCGGGCCGCGCGGGCGTAACGACCCCGACGGTGCAAGACGGGAAACCGCCGCGTGTGATGCGCGGCGGTTTTCGTTTGGGCGGCGTCGGTTGTCCGATGACGACGGTTCGCAAGGGCAGGGGGCAAAGGGGCTGTCTGCCCCTTCTTGAGCCTGCGGCTCAATTCATCCCCGAGGATATTTTCGGCAACGAGAAGACCGGGGCGGGCCATGGGACGCGGCCCCTTGCCTTTTCCCGGCGCACAGGGAGATTGGGCACCTGACCCAGGAGGTACCCCATGCCGACCATCCGACCCGTCGCGCCGGACGATTATCCCGCGATCCAGGCGATCTGGACGCCGATCATCCGCGACACGACCGTCACCTTTGCCTCCGCCGAAAAGAGCCTTGAGGACATCGCGGGTTATGTCGCGGACAGACAGGCGCGGGGCCGAGCGTTTTTCGTGGCCGAGGTGGCGGGCGCGGTCGCAGGGTTTGCCAGCTATGATCAGTTTCGCGGCGGCAACGGCTATGTGCATGCGATGGAGCATACGGTGATCCTGGGCCCGGCCGCGCGGGGGCAGGGGATCGGGCGCGCGCTGATGCAGGCCGTCGAGGATCATGCCCGGGACGCGGGCGCGCACACCATGGTCGCGGGGGTGAGCGGCGAGAACGCGGCCGGCATCGCCTTTCACACCGCCATGGGCTATGAGACCTGCGGGCGGATGCCGCAATCGGGGCGCAAGTTCGGGCGGTGGCTGGACCTTGTGCTCATGCAGAAAATTCTCTGACAGCCGCGCTGCAGCGCGATAAGGTGCGCCCATGTCGATCTGGAGCCGAATATCGGAAGCGGTTGGAAAGCTGGCGCGGGGGGAAAGCCTGTCGTCGGTTTTCGAGTCGTTGCGCACGCCGCCCGAACGGTCAGTCGCCTTTACCATCGCCGTGATCGCCCTGGGCGCCAAGATGGCCAAGGCCGACGGGCAGGTGACCCGTGACGAGGTCACGGCCTTTCGCGAGGTGTTCCAGATCGCCGACCGGGACGAGGCCGAGGCGGCGAAGGTCTTCAACCTGGCGCGGCAGGACGTGGCGGGGTTCGACGTCTATGCCCGGCGGATCGCCGACATGTTCGGCCCGGCAAGCGAGACGCTGTGCGATATCATGGACGGGCTGTTCCACATCGCCATGGCCGACGGCGGCTATCACCCGGCCGAAGACGAATTCCTGGCCGAGGTGGCCCGCATCTTCGGCATGAGCGAGGCGCGCTTCCGCAACCTTCGCTTCCGCCATGTGCCCGACGCCATGGCCGACCCCTATTCCATCCTCGGGCTTGATCCCGGCGCCACCTATGACGAGGCGCGCGCCGCCTGGAAGCGGCTGGTACGCGAAAACCATCCCGACCGCCTGGCGGCCCGGGGCCTGCCCGAAGAGGCGCTTGGCATGGCAGAGCGCCGGATGATGGACCTGAACCGCGCCTGGGAGGAGATCACCGCCAAGCGCAGCCGCGCGGACGCGCCGGTGGCCTGAGCCATGCGGATCGCCGCCTACAATGTCGAATGGTTCGATGCGTTGTTCGACGACGCCGGGCGGCTGCTGGTCGATGACCGCTGGTCCGGTCGGCGCGACGTGACGCGGGCGCAGCAGATCGAGGCCCTGGGGCTGGTCTTTTCCGCCATCGACGCGGATGCCATCATGGTGATCGAGGCGCCCGACACCAACAGCCGCCGGTCGACGATCCGCGCGCTGCAGGGCTTTGCCGAGGCCTTCGATCTGCGCGCGCGGCGCACCGTCACCGGCTTTCCCAACCAGACGCAGCAGGAAATCGCGCTGATGTTCGACCCCGATGTGCTGGTGGCGCAGCACAGCCCGCAGGGTCTGGCCGATGCGCCCCATGCGCCGCGGTTCGACGGGCGGTTCCGGATCGATCTGGATGTCGACGCCACCCAGGACGAGGTGGTCTTTTCCAAGCCCCCGCTTGAACTTGCGGTGACGACGGCCGCCGGGCGGGCGCTGCGCATGATCGGCGTGCACCTGAAATCCAAGGCGCCGCACGGGGCCGTGGGGCGCGATGCGGTCATGCGCCTGTCGATCGCCAACCGGCGCAAGCAGCTGGCGCAGGCGATCTGGCTGCGCCAGCGCGTGGCGCAGCACCTGGGCAGCGGTGAAAGCCTGATCCTGATGGGCGATCTGAACGACGGGCCGGGGCTGGACGAATACGAACATCTCTTCGGGCGATCCTCGGTCGAGATCGTGATGGGCGATTCCGAGCCGCGCCTTTATGATCCGCACGCCGAAGAGGCATTGCAGGCCAGGCTGACCGCCCCGCCGTCGACGGCGCGGTTCTACATCCAGCCCGAACGGCGGTTCCTGCAGGCGCTTCTGGATTACGTCATGGTGTCGCCGGACCTGCGCGCGGCCAACCCGCGCTGGCGGATCTGGCATCCCTTTGATGATCCTGATTGCTGGGGCCGTGTGGAACTGCGCGAGGCGCTGATCGCGGCCTCGGACCATTTTCCGGTGGTGTTGGACATCGATCTCTGACCTTCCTTGGCGGACGCGCGGCCCTATATTGAGGGGCATGAGACATCTTGTGCTGATCCTCGCCCTTGCCGCGCCCGCGCCTGCCCTTGCGCAGGACGAAGACGGGCCGTCGCTGATGGAACGCGGCGCGCGGCTGTTCTTTCGCGGGCTGATGGAGGAGATGGACCCGGCCATGGACCGGCTGCGCGCCTTTGCCGAGGACGCGGGCCCCGCGATGGACAGCTTCCTGCGGGAGATGGGCCCGGCGCTGATGGAG
Source organism: Pseudooceanicola onchidii (assembly GCF_004959925.1). GTDB lineage: Bacteria > Pseudomonadota > Alphaproteobacteria > Rhodobacterales > Rhodobacteraceae > Pseudooceanicola > Pseudooceanicola onchidii. The sequence goes on from NZ_SPUW01000001.1 coordinate 391,565, forward strand.
CTGATGCAGGACGTGAAGGACTTCAGCGCCTATCACCCGCCGGAAATCCTGCCGAACGGCGACATCATCCTGCGCAAGAAAGTCCCGGACGAGGTGGAAGAGAAGCCGGAGCCGGGGCCAAACGGTGAGATCGAGCTGTAGAGGGCGCCCCATCCGGGATCCCGAGGGGCGGGGCAGGCGTCGGCCCTCACCGCATCATGCTGACGTCCAGTTCGGCGTTCAGCGACGAGGCCAGCGATTTCAGCCGCGCCATGGCCACCTCGCCCAGCAGCGGCCAGGCGGCTTCGGTGACGCGAAGTTCCAGCACCTTTTTCTTCGGGAACCAGCGGAATTCACCGGGGATCGTGTCGCGTTCCAGCCAGAGCATTGCGCCGAAGCGCATGGCCTTGCCGACGACCTCGGCCTGTTGCTGTTCGACGGGATCGAGGAAGGGGTAGAGCCCTTCGAAAGACGTCCCCTCGCGCTTGTTGCGATAGCGGTGCAACAGGGCGAGACCGAGGAAGATCCGTTCGGAATGCTTCAGCCCGCCCAGGTTGGCGCGGGTCGCGTTGTCGAAACAGACCTCGGCGCGGTAGTCGGGGTGCGCCCGCCAGGTCACGTCATGCAGCAGGCAGGCGGCGCGGATGATGCGCTTTTTCTCGGGCTTGGCGGATTTGAAGATCGGCAGGATGAAATTGTAGAGCGTCCGGCCAAATCCGGGCATCCGCGCATCCTTGGCCTCGGCAAAGCGGCAGGCCTCGATCAGGGGATCGCGGTCGCGCAGGGCCTGTGGCATCTGCTGGTACAGCATCCCCTCGCGGATCCCGTAGGAGGACACGGCGATGTCATGCGGGCGGAAGGCGGTCACGACCTCGGACAGGACCTCGGAGGCGAAGGGCACCAGGTCCATCCGCGCCGAGGAGATCGAACAGCGCGCGCGCAGGGCCGCCAGGTCTTCCTCGCGGATGTACTTGGTGGTGGCGCGCACGGCCTTGGGCGACATGCGGTATTCATGCAGCACGTGCAGCGGATAGTTCAGGCGATCCATGTCGATCCGGGCGATGGCCCGCCACGATCCGCCGACCAGGAACAGGCGGTCGCGCTGCGCGCCCATTTCCGCGGCCAGTTTCGACACCTGTTCCTTGATGAAGGCGCGGCGGCCCTTGCGCCCGCCCGGCACCTCGCGCAGTTTCAGCGGCCCGAGCGGAGAAGTCACGCGCCGCCCGACCTGGCCGCCCTTGATCTCGGCCAGCTCCATCGAGGACCCGCCGATGTCGCAGACAAGGCCATAACTGCCGGGCCAGCCCAGCATGACGCCCTGCGCCGACAGCCGCGCCTCTTCCTCGCCGGGGATGACCTGGATCTTCAGCCCGGTCAGGCGTTCGACCTCGGCCACGAATTCGGGTCCGTCTTCCGCGTCGCGCACGGCGGCGGTGGCCACGGCGGTCAGCGGCGTCGCGTCCATGCCATGGGCCAGAAGCTGGAACCGGTGCAGCGCGGCCAGCGCGCGCTTGCGCCCCTCGGGGTTCAGGCGGCCGGTGTCCGACAGGCCCGCGCCCAGGGCGCACATGATCTTTTCGTTGTAGAAATAGGCGGGGCTTCGGGCCGCGCCGTCAAACACGACAAGCCGGACCGAGTTCGATCCGACATCGACCACGCCAACGCGGCTCAGGTGGCGGACGGAGGGGTCGGCGAAGAGTGGCCGCTGAAACGGGCCCCAGTCGTGGTCGTCGCCAATGCCCGGGTCGGAGGTGCCATCCATGGTCTTCGGCCTGCGGTTGATCGTTCCTCTTAATTGCAGCGCATGTGCGGCACGTCAACCTGCGCCGGGGCCGCGCAGGATCGGGGGTGACGCTTGGTCAGCTGTCTGGCAAGCTGCCTTCCGATGCAGGAGGACCCCATGCAACCCATTCCTTACATTTTCTTTCCCGGCAGCTGCCGCGAGGCGATGACCTTCTACGCGGGGCTCTTCGGAACGCCGGACAGTCTTCGGATCATGACCATGGGCGAGATGCCCGCCGAGGCCCGCGCGGGGGCGGGCGATTTCAATCCCGATGCGGTCATGCACGCGGCGCTGGCCGTGGGAGAGGGGTGGATCTATGCCTCGGACGATCCGGATCCGACGACCGCCATGGCCGGCGTGAACCTGAGCCTCGACTTCCCGACCGAGGCCGAGGCGCGCCGGGTCTTCGATGCCCTGGCCCAGGGCGGAGAGGTGCGCATGCCCCTGTCGCCGATGTTCTGGGCGCCGCTTTTCGGGATGCTGACCGACCGCTTCGGCGTGCGCTGGATGATCGGACAGGCGGCGGGGTGACTTGGCGCGCGCGGGGCTCAGTCCGCCTCGTGCGTCAGCTGCGGCACGTCCTTGGCCCCGGCGGATCCCCGGCCCGACAGTGACGGGTTTTCCATGAAGAACCGGTGGCAGTTGAAGGCGAACTGCCCCTCGGGGACGACCGCGCGGGCGAAATGGCCGTCGGGCTGCATCACCCAGCTTTGCGCCTGATCGGCAAGGTTCGCCGCCATGATCTGGCTGACGATCTGCGCCTTCACGGTGGCGTTGGTGATTTCGACCAGTGTCTCGACCCGGCGGTTCAGGTTGCGGCCCATCCAATCGGCCGAGGAGATGAACACCCGCGATCCCTTGGACGGCAACCCGTGGCCATTGCCGAAACAGACGATCCGGCTGTGTTCCAGGAACCGGCCCACGATGGATTTCACGCGGATGTTTTCCGACAGTCCCTTCACGCCGGGCCGGATGCCGCAGATGCCGCGGATCACCAGGTCGATCTTCACGCCCGCCTGTGATGCCCGGTAAAGCCCGTCGATGATGTCAGGCTCGATCAGCGAATTCATCTTGGCCCAGATCTGCGCCGGGCGGCCCGCGCGGGCGTGCTCGGCCTCGGCCTCGAACTGTTCGAGCAGGAAGTCCTTCATGCGGTGCGGCGAGATCTGAAGGTTTTCCAGCACCTCCGGCTGGGCGTAGCCCGAGAGGTAGTTGAAGACCTTCGTCGCATCGCGCCCCAGCTTGGCATCGCAGGTGAAGAAGCTGAGGTCGGTGTAGATCCGCGCCGTGATCGGGTGATAATTACCGGTGCCGTAGTGGGTGTAGGTGACCAGCTGATCGCCTTCGCGCCGCACCACGGTGGAAATCTTGGCGTGGGTCTTCCAGTCGACGAAGCCATAGACCACATGCGCGCCGGATCGTTCCAGTCGCCGCGACTGGCGGATGTTCGCGGCCTCGTCAAAGCGCGCCTTCAGTTCGACCAGCGCGGTGACGGATTTGCCGTCCTCCGCCGCCTCGCACAGCGCATCGACGATCGGCGAATTCTTGGACGTCCGGTACAGCGTCTGCTTGATCGCCACCACGTCCGGGTCATGCGCCGCCTGATCCAGGAACCGCACCACCATGTCAAAGGTCTCATACGGGTGGTGCAGCAGCATGTCCTTCTGGCGGATCGCCGCGAACATGTCGCCTTCGTGGTCCTGCACCCGTTCGGGCACGCGCGGCGTGAACTGCGGCCACAGAAGGTCGGGCCGTTCGTCGATCACCAGTTCCTTCAGGTCCGAGATCCCGATGATGCCGTCGACCTCGATCACCTCTTCCTCGCGCACGTGCAGTTCGCGCATGATGATGTTGCGCAGCGCGGCGGGGGCATTGGCCGAGATCTTCATCCGCACGACCTCGCCCCGGCGACGCCGTTTGAGCGCGGTTTCGAATTCGCGCACCAGGTCCTCGGCCTCTTCCTCGACCTCGAGATCGCTGTCGCGCAGCACGCGGAAGGTGCAGAAACCGGTGGTGCGATAGCCGGGAAACAGCTGTTCGATGTTCAGCAGCAGCAGTTCTTCCAGCGGCAGAAAGCGATACGCGGTGCCTTCGGTCGGCAGGCGGATGAACCGGTCGATCTGGTGCGGGATGGGCAGAAGGGCCTGCAACACCCGCCCGTCACGCTTGCGTTCCAACATCAGCGCGAACGAAAATCCGGTGTTCGGAATAAACGGGAACGGGTGCGCGGGATCCACGGCCAGCGGCGACAGCACCGGGAAGACGCGGTAAAGGAACACATCCGCCAGGAAGGCCTTGTCGTCTTCGGTCAGTTCGTCCTGGCCCAGGATCGACAGGCCGGCCTGCCGCATTTCAGCCTGCAGCTTGTCCAGCATGTCCTGCTGCCGCAGCATTAGCGCCCGGGCGTCGGCGTCGATCAGGCGCAGCTGTTCGGCCGGGGTCAGCCCGTCGGCGGCAGGGGTCTGGTTGCCCTCGCGCACCAGTTCGCGCAGGCCCGCGACGCGCACGGTATAGAATTCGTCAAGGTTGGTGGCGCTGATCGACAGGAACCGAAGGCGTTCCAGCAGGGGAACCCGGGGGTTCTCGGCCTCCTCCAGCACCCGCCAGTTGAAGCCAAGCCAGGACAGTTCGCGGTTCACAAATCGGCCGGGGCCGGTCAGCTGCGCGTCTTCAAGGACCTGCGGGGCGGGAATGTCGGAATGGAGGAAATCGGCGTTGGTCATCGTCTTGGTTTCAAAGGGTTGGGACTGTCCCAATATGGGAAGCGTAAGACAGATTTATGACTCTCGGGCCTCTTGCTTGTCCATGACTTCGGCGGCAAGCCGCGTGGTGATTGCGCGGGTCTGCGCCAGCGATGCCTGATCCAGCGCCGCCACCAGTCGCCGCGCGCCGTCAAAGCTGCGATCCATCCGGCGGATCAGATAGTCGATCACGGCCCGGGGCACCTGCAACTGGCGTTCGACGAACAGTTTGGCCAGCAGGGTTGCCAGCAGCGCATCGTCCGGCGCCTCGAGCACGGCGGACTGCGCCTGCTGCAGGCGTGACCGCAGGTCCGGCAGGGTCAGGGGCCATCCCGCCACCGCCCGCGCGCCCGTCAGCAACAGCGGGTGCCCTTCGACCAGCATCAGGTTGTGCAGGTGAAACAGCGCCTCTTCATCGGCGGGGTCGGTGATGTCGTCGACGTCTTCGACCACCAGTGGACCGGCGGCCAGCGCGGGGATGTCCCGCGCGGCAAGGCCTGTGCCCGGCACGATGCCTGCGCCCGTGTCCTCGGCCCAGATATGCGCCAGGTGGGTCTTGCCCGCGCCCGCGGGTCCGGTCAGCACCAGCTTGCCGCGCGGCCAGCTGGCCCAGCCGTCCAGCATCGCCAGCGCGACGGCATTGGACGGCGCGATGATGAAATCACTGCGGCCAAGCCCCGCGATGCGGGGGTGGGTCAGGGGAAGCGGATCTGGCATCGATCACTCGGCGTCGGAATAGGGGGTGTCGAGCCCACGATACAGCCGACTGTCCTTGTAGCGCGAGATGATAAACCGCATCACCACGCCGATCGCCGCCGCCACCGGCACCGCGACCAGCATCCCCACGAAGCCGAAGAGCGACCCGAAGACCGACAGGGCGAAGATCAGCCAGACCGGGTGCAGCCCGACCGAATTGCCGACCAGCTTGGGCGTCAGCACGTTGCCTTCGATCACCTGGCCCAGCACGAAGATGCCCGCGACCAGCCCGATCGACACCCAGTCGCCCCAGAACTGGAACAGCGCCAGACCGATCGCCAGTGCCCCGCCCAGAAGTGCCCCGACGTAGGGAATGAAGGTGATCAGCCCCGCGAAGGCCCCGACCACGAGGCCGAACTGCAGCCCCACGAGCATCAGCGCCACCGCGTAATAGGTGCCGAGGATCAGGCAGACGGTGCCCATGCCACGGATGAAGGACGCCAGGGTGCTGTCGATTTCGCGGGCCAGCTGCCGGATCGTCGGGGCGTGGTCGCGCGGCAGCAGGTCGTCGATCTTGGCGACCATGCGGTCCCAGTCGAACAGCAGGTAGAAGGCGACCACGGGCACGATCACGAACAGCATCACCACGTTCAGCAGCGACCCGACCGAGGTCAGCGCCGTCTGCAGAAGCTGCCCGCCCTTGGACTGGATCGTTTCGCCCACGGCCGTCAGCGACTGGCGCAGGGTCGATCCCTGGTCCAGCAGTTCGGGGAATTTCGCGGTCAGGAACGCCTGCAGGTTCTGCAGCACCTTGGGCGCGGTGTCGAACAGCGCCACCGCCTGGTTGATCAGCGTCGGCACCACCAGCAGTGCCAGCAGGACGAAGATCAGGATGGCGCCAAGCGTGATGATCGCCGTGGCCAGCGCCCGGCTGGCGCCCAGGCGTTCAAGCCGGTCCGCGACGGGATCCAGGAAATAGGCCACCGCCCCACCCAGCACGAAGGGCAGGATCACGTCGCCCAGCCACCAGAGCGCCACAAAAAAGACCGCCGCGGCGATCCCCCAGTACTTGAGCTGCTGCCTGACCGGCAATGCCATGCATGATCCTTCCCGTTTGCGGCGCGGGCACCGCGTGCCCGTCGCGGGCAAGTCTTGCCGCTTGGGCCTTGAGGATCAAGTGGCCTTGCCGGGCAGCGGGGTCAAGGGGCTGGGCGCAATTGCTGCCCCATTGACCCCGCCGGGCCCGGCAGGTAGCCGTGGGCTGTCTGAAACAGGTTAGGTTCGGGACGGTTGGCCCGGCCCCCGCGATGCGGGTCCTTCCGGCGGTCTGCGTCGGCCCAAGACTGTTCTGGCCCGCGCATCCTGCGGGGGCCGATAGCTTGGAGTCTCGACATGAAACCCCGGATTACCGTTCTTACACTGGCCGTCAGCGATCTTGCCCGCTCGGTCGCCTTCTACCGGGACGGGCTTGGCCTGCCGACCGACGGCATCATCGGTCAGGAATTTGACCATGGCGCCGTCGCCTTCTTCGATCTTGCGGGCGGAATGAAGCTGGCGCTTTGGGCACAGGTGGATCTTGCGCATGACACGGGCCTGCCCGCGACCCCGATCAGCACGACGGCGCTGAGCGTCGCCCAGAACGTCCTGACGAAGGCCGAGGTCGACGCGGTCCTGGCCGAGGCCGAGGCCGCCGGGGCCGGGATCATCCGCCGTCCGTCCGACACCTTCTACGGCGGCTACGCGGGGTATTTCACCGACCCCGACGGCCACCTGTGGGAGATCTGCTGGAACCCCGAGATGCTGCCCGAGGCCTGAGGTCGGTAGGGTGCGTGCTTGCACGCACCGCCAACGAGGTTGGCGCCTAGTCGGTCGACTTGCTGCGCATGGCATCGACGCTCCAGACGCCGGGGCCCGAGAAGACGAAGTAGAGGAAGACAAAGCAATACAGGATCGCCGCATCGCCGCCGTTCAGCGCGGGGAAGGGGCTTTGCGGCGCGTGGGCCATCCAGTAGGCCGCCGCCATCAGGCCCGACAGCACGAAGGCCACCGGACGGGTGAACAACCCGACGATCAGCAGGGCGCCACCGAAAAGTTCAAGCATTCCGGCGATCCAAGGCAGCGAAAAGGCGGCCGGGTTCATCTCGGACGCGGGGAAGCCAAGGATCTTCTGCGTGCCATGGGCAAAGAAGATCAGGGCAGAGACGATGCGCAGCACGCTGAGCATCTTGGGCGCGTGGGCCGTCAGGGAAGAGGTCATCAGGAAAGGGCCTTTCAGGTTGGCAAGGATCAAGCTGGCTGGGCCTGCGCCGGAACGACGCAGGCTGGCTTGTCTTGCCAGTTGGGTGATTTAGTTGACCGTGGCAATCAACGCCCGGTCACATCTGCTTTATCAGCCGGTTACCAGCTGTCCGGCTTCAAGCCGCACCACCCGGTCCATGCGCGCGGCGAGCTCCATGTTATGGGTGGCGACCAGCGCGGCAAGCCCGGTCTGGCGCACCAGGTCCATCATCGCCCCGAACACCCGGTCCGAGGTTTCAGGATCCAGGTTGCCGGTCGGTTCATCCGCCAGCAACACGCGCGGGCTGTTGGCCAGCGCGCGGCAGAAGGCGACCCGCTGCTGTTCCCCGCCCGACAGCGCGGCGGGCCGGTGCCCTGCGCGGTCCGACACGCCGACGGAGCCCAGCAGATCCGTCGCCCGCGCCCGCGCGGGGGCCCGCGCAACGCCATTGGCCAGCTGTGGCAGCACGATGTTTTCCTCGGCCGAGAATTCCGGCAGCAGGTGGTGGAACTGGTAGACGAAGCCCACCTGGTCGCGGCGCACGGCGGTGCGGCGGCGGTCGGGCTGGTCGTGCATGGCCTCTCCGCCGATGCGCACCGTGCCGGTGTCGGGCTGATCCAGCAGCCCCGCGATGTGCAGCAGCGTCGATTTGCCCGCCCCCGAAGGCGCGACAAGGGCCACGGCCTCGCCTGCCTTGAGGGTCAGGTCGATGCCACGCAGAACCTGCACCTCGCCCGCCTTGCCCCGGTTGTAGACCTTTTCGATCCCCGACAGTTCAAGTGCGATGTCACTCATAGCGCAGCGCCTCCACCGGGTTCATCCGTGCGGCGCGGCGCGCGGGAAAGATCGTGATGATGAAAGACAGGCCAAGCGACAACGCGATGGACGACACCACGTCGCCCACCTGAAGTTTGGCCGGCAAGGCATAGATTCCGCGAATGGACGGATCCCAGACGCCGCCGCCCGACATCCGGTCGACCAGCGCGAAGATCGGGTCGATGTAGATCGCGAAAAGACAACCAAGGATCAGGCCAAGCGCGGTGCCGATCAGCCCGGTTGACGCGCCGCAGAGGAAGAACACCCGCAGGACCGAGCTTTCCGTCAGCCCCATGGTGCGCAGGATGCCGATGTCGCGGCCCTTGTTCTTCACCAGCATGATCAGCCCCGAGACGATGTTCATCGAGGCGATCAGCACCAGCACCGACAGGATGATGAACATCACGTTGTCCTCGATATCCAGCGCCCGCAGGAACGACCCCGAAGCATCCCGCCAGGTCCAGATCAGCGCCCGGTCGCCCGCGGCCTGCAACAGCGGCAGGGCCATGGCGTCGACACCCTCCGGGTCTTCGACCATCACCTCGATCTCGTCCGCGGCATTCTCGCGGTTGAAATAGCTCTGCGCCTCGGTGAAGGGCATGTAGACGCGGGTCTGGTCGATGTCGTAGCGCCCGGCGGTGAAGATATAGGTGATCTCGTAGGTCTTGACGCGGGGGCTGGTGCCGAAGGCCGTTTTGACCCCGTCGGGCGAGATCAGCTTGATCCGGTCGCCGATCGTCAGGTTCAGGTCGCGCGCCACGCCCGACCCCAGGGCGATGCCGTCGTCGAACCGGGCCAGGTCGCCCTGCGATGTCTCGGGGTTCACGATCCGGGGAATGTCGGCCAGGTCATCGGCGGCGATGCCATAGACCTGCACCCCGGCGGTGTTTCCCTGCGCCGAGGCCATGACCTGCCCCTTGATCAGCGGCGCGGCATGGGTGACGCCCGGCACCTGCGCGATGCGGTCGGCCATCTCGGTGTAATCGGCGATCGTCCGGTCCAGGCGGCCGTTCGCATCCGGCGCCCCGGCGTTGTAGACGGTGACATGGGCATTGGCCCCAAGGATCGTGTCGACAAATTCGGCGCGGAACCCGGCCCGGACGGCCAGCGTGATGATCAGCGCGGCCACCGCCAGCGCGATGCCGATCAGGCTGATCCAGGTCATCACCGACACGCCGCCTTCGGCCCGGCGGGCCCGCAGGTAGCGCCAGGCGATCATCCATTCGAACGGGGCAAAGGGGGGCGGGCTGGCCTGCATGGGGGCTCCTGTTGCGCGGTCGGAGGAGATGTGCGGCGCGACGACCGTCAGGTCAAGCGAAGATCGGATGGACCTTTGGCCGGGCCACGCCGTTGTGACCGGGAAAGGAGCCGCCATGCTGGATTGGATCGAAAGCCACGCCACCCTGATCTCGGCCGGGGTGCAGATCGTCACGGCGCTTGTCTGGGTCGTCTATCTGCAGGTCTTCGTCGTCAGTTTCCGACGGCAGAGACGGTCGAACATCCTGATCAACCGGGTCGCGGGCAACCACGACCGGGGGCATCTGCTGGTCGGCAACATGGGGGCCGAGCCGATCTATGTCTCGGCCGTGATGGTCGAACCGCGCATCGGCGGTCAGTTGCGTCGCGCCATGGTCACCGACAGCCTGACCGGGTCGGACGGCCTGGCCGAGGATCAGGCGGTCAGCCAGTCCCGTCAGGGTCCGCTGAACAGTGCGGAAACCCGCGATATCGGGGCGCTTGGCGATCTGCTGGATGTTGCGCTGGCCGACATGGGCTGCGCGGATCGGATGGACGAGGTCGATCAGGTGACGATCACCGCCGTCGCAGAAGGCACCTTTGACCGGCATCTCGTGGCCGGGCAGCGGGTGTTCGGCGTGCATCACGACGGCGACCGCCGCAGGTTCCTGCCAACGCAAAGCCAGACCCGGCAGATCCGCAGCCGCCGCGCCCGCCGGGCTCTGTCGGCGCGGCTGGACACCGCCCTGCGAGAAGAAGCCGAGGCGGTGCGATCGGGATGAGGTGCGCCGTCAGGGCGCGTAGGCGATCTGCACCATGGTGCGATCCAGGTCGGCCATCTCCTGCCCGGTGATGCAGGCGTCGTACCAGGCGGTCAGCGTCCAGCCAGAGCGCCAGTGCACGGCGTAGCTGCCAAGGTTCGGACCGTCGAGGAAGCAGAGCGCGCCGAAATGCCAGACATTCCGGCCGTCCCCCATGTCGCGCTGGATCATCCCCATGCCATAGCGGACGGGGCCGTCGATCACGACCTCGGGCAGGGTGGCCAGGCGGTCGGTCAGAACGCCGCCGGGGCCGAAGGCATGATCGACGAACCGGGCATAGTCGCCCATGGTCATCTGCCAGCCGCCCCAGGGCATGTAGGCCGCGAAGCGATCCGACGGTGCGCCGGACACGCCGACGGGATCCAGCACGCGGGCCCGGCAGGCGTCGGTGTAGGGCATACCGGCAACGGCTTCGATCACCGTGCCAAGGACGGCATAGTTTTCGTTGGAATAGTAATAGCTTCGCCCACCCGTCAGCCGGGCGGGATCCAGTGCGCGGGGGGTGATTTCTGCCCACCTCGGGTCTGGCCGATCCTTCCAGAAGGCCATCGGGCCCTGGGTATAGTCCTTCTGCAGCCCGGTCGCATGGCTCAGCAGGTCACCGATGGTGACGGGGGCGGCATCGGGCAGGTCCAGCACCGCACCTGCGCGGCTGTCGTAGGCAAGGCGCCCTTCGTCGACCAGTGCGGCGATGCAGGTGGCAGTGATGGCTTTCGACAGCGAGGCAAGGGGGACCGGATCATCGGCATCGCGCCCGCGCGCCCACGTGGCGACAGGCTGGCCGTTGTAGCGCAGGGCGAGGACGCCGGTCCGGGCACCGACCTGATCGAGCCAGCCGTCAAAGGCCGCCTCGAAGGCCGGAACCCTGTCCATGGCTGCGGCGTCCGCCAAGCCCTCGCTTCGGGCGACCGTGGCGGTCAGAGCGAGGACAAGGACCAGACGCAGCATCGCGATCAGAGCGCGGCGTAGATCGCCGCGACGCGTTTGACGGCCTCTTCGGGCGACAGTTCCTCGCTTTCGCCGGTGCGGCGCGAGGTCAGTTCGACCACCCCGTTCTTGAGCCCGCGCGGGCCGACGGTGATCCGCCAAGGCAGGCCGATCAGGTCCATCGTCGCGAACTTGCCGCCCGCGCGTTCGTCGCGGTCGTCGTACAGCGGTTCAAGCCCGAGCGCGGTGAAGGCGTCATAGAGCGACTGGCACGCCGCGTCCGCCTCGTCATCGCCCTGCTTGAGGTTCACGATGCCGACGTGGAAGGGGGTCACGCCCTCGGGCCAGATGATGCCCTTGTCGTCATGGCTGGCCTCGATGATCGCGCCCAGCAGACGCGACACGCCGATCCCGTGCGAACCCATGTGCAGCGGGGCTTTCTCGCCCTCGGCGGTCTGGACGTAGGCGCCCATCTTTTCCGAATACTCGGTGCCGAAATAGAAGATCTGGCCGACCTCGATCCCCCGGGCCGAGCGGCGCCGCTCTTCCGGGATCTCGTTGAAGACGGCTTCGTCATGGGTTTCGTCGGTGCGGGCATAGCGCGAGGTGAACTCTTCCAGCACGGCCTGGCACTGGGCCTTGTCGTTCGGGTCGACCTCGCGGTCGCCGAAGGTCAGGTCGGTGATCGCGCTGTCGTAGAAGACCTCCGACTCGCCGGTGTCGGCCAGCACGAGGAATTCATGGGTGTAATCGCCGCCGATCGGGCCGCTGTCGGCCCGCATCGGGATCGCCTGAAGGCCCATGCGTTCATAGGTGCGCAGGTAGCTGACCAGGTGGCGGTTGTAGGCGTGCAGCGCGTCTTCCTTCGTCAGGTCGAAGTTGTAGCCGTCCTTCATCAGGAATTCGCGGCCGCGCATGACGCCGAAGCGGGGGCGGACCTCGTCACGGAATTTCCACTGGATGTGGTAGAGCGTCAGCGGCAGCGCCTTGTAGGAGGTGACGTAGTTGGCGACGATCTCGGTGATCATTTCCTCGTTCGTCGGGCCGTACAGCATCTCGCGGTCGTGGCGGTCCTTGATGCGCAGCATCTCGGGGCCGTAGGCGTCATAGCGGCCGGACTGGCGCCAGAGATCGGCTGATTGCAGCGTCGGCATCAGCATCGGGATGTGGCCGACGCGCTGCTGTTCCTCGTGCACGATGTTCTCGATCTTGCGCAGGACCTTGAAGCCGAGAGGCAGCCAGGAATAGATGCCGGCCGACTGCTGGCGGATCATGCCGGCGCGCAGCATGTAGCGGTGGCTGACGATCTGGGCGTCGGCGGGGGTTTCCTTGAGAACGGGCAGGAAGTAGCGGCTCAGGCGCATGGGGGTGTCCTTTGGATCGGCATTCCCAAGCGGTTTACTGGCGCGGCATGTGTGAGACAAGGGGCGGCGCGTCCCGGCGCACCGCCATCCCGCGTTCAGTAGGCGAGCCGGAAGTAGGGCACCTCGAAGTTGTCTTCCATCCCCGCGCCGCAGAATCCCATGGTCATGTTCGACGTCCCCGAGATCGTGCTGCCCGAGATGATCGAGGCCCCCTGGATGCCGCCCGCGTTGGCCGCGAAGGACACGGCCTTTTTCGCGATCACCTGGCCGCCGAAGAACCGCAGGTCACTGGGCACGTCCATGCCGCCGTAGGTGATGATCTGCGCGCCACCCCCTTCGGCACAGTTGTCGTTCTTGCCGATCTGAAGCGAAGAGGCCGCATAGATGCTTTTGTTGTCGGTCGACCGGCTGAAGACCACGCTGTCTTCAAGCGTCACGCCATTGCCGAACTTCACCGGACAGTCGGTGACGATGACCACGTATTGCAGAACGGTGCCGGCGGTGATCTGGATGTCGTGGTTGCTGCAGCTGACCCGGTGCACCCGCCCCGGCACAAAGTCGGATGCGTCAAGCTTCCAGTCCGTCAGCACGACCGGCGCCGCACCCGAGATATAGTCGGGCAGGAAGGCGCCCGAGGCGAGGTACAGATCGTCGTAGATCCGGTCGATCTGGCCCAGCACGCGCAGGCGGTAGTACCCGTTGCGCAATGCCGCCTGCAGGCCTTCGTTGGTCACGAAGCCCGAGCGGGGCAGGTCGATTTCGCTGGAATCGGGCATCGACACGACCGTGCCCGCCTCCCAGGTGTTGTTCGAGTTGACCGAGACATAGCGGTTGGAATGCACGCAGAAGCCGTTTTCGAACCCGTTGTTCGATTGGATGTCGACCACGTCCTCGCCGATGAAGCCTTCGCGGAAGCAGGGCGGTTCGAAGGCGACGAAGATCGCCTGCGCCGACAGGTCCCAGAAGGGCCGGTCGATCATCCGGAACAGGTAGGCCGCCACCGAATTGCCGCGCGCCGCCGTGCGCCCCGGCCGGACCCGCACGGCCGACATCGAATAGGGGTTCGGCGTGAAGGTCCTGGTCGCGTAGTCCCAGTATCCGAATTCGACATCCTCGGTGCGCAGCACGGCCCCGTAGGAGGCCTGCGGCATCGAATGCTGGGCCAGTTCGACCGCCTTGATCTTGGCCGAGCTCGCCGAATTGCGTTCGCGATGATACAGCGCCGCATGGGCCGCCGCATCCGCCGCGACCTGCAACTGGTTGCGCGCGGCCAGAAGGTGGCTGAAGTCCACCGCGAGCGCACTGACGGCCAGGATCCCGGCCAGCAGGTACAGCGACAGAAGCGTGATGCTGCCGCGATCGTCCCGTCCAAGGCGAAGCAAGCGGCGCATCCTCAGTACTCCATGAAGTGCTGGGACGAGATGTTGATGGTGATGTCCATCAGGTCGTCGACCACATGCGGCATGAACAGCGTCGACACCCGGTAGCTGACCGAAGAGGTCACGACCCCGTCGTCGATGCTGGTCGTCACCAACGCCTCGGGGGCGAAGGTGGCGATCTTGTCGGCGATGTAGCTGCGCGTCTGATCGGCGGTCTGCATGTATCCGGTCGACAGGATCCGGTTCGCGTTCTGCACGACCCTGAAGGCCTGGTTCTTCTGGAACAGCACCAGCGTGGTGTTGAGGATCATGACCAGCACCCACACGAAGATGGGCAGCCAGATCAGGGTTTCGATGGTCGCCGACCCCTCTTCCGAGGTGCGGAAGCGCTTGAGCAGTTGTTTCATTCCCAGGTCCCCCGGACGTTCTTCGCCCGTTTCCAAGGCTGCCAGAGTCGTTGCGAAAAAAGGCGCAAGGGTGGCGGAAAGACGCGCGCCTTAAGACTTACGCAAGAAATTGGAGGGAATTGTTTCTGGTTAATGGAAGGTTAAGCCGGGGAAGTAACCTTTGTGCCGTAACGCGATTGCGGCGGGTGCGTGACGCGTTTCGGCGTCAGGGGTGCAGGGCGATTCTCGGGCAATCGGGCGGGATTGCGGCAACCGTCGGCCGCGGACAATGGACGGCTGGGATCGGGTGCCCCATTTGTGGCGTGGCAATTGCCGTGGATTCACTGCGCGGTGTCTGGCGCGCGCCCGGGCAGCGGCCCGGCGTGGCGTCCGACAAACGAAACCGCCCCGGCCGATGGTCGGGGCGGTGTGATGTGCAGGGATTTCCCTCCGTCAGAGTCGTGACTCGCGCAGGGCGTCCGCCGGACCTAGACATCCAAATCCTCGGCAAACCGCGCGTTTTCCTGGATGTACTGGAACCGCAGTTCGGGCTTCTTGCCCATCAGGCGTTCGACCAGATCGCCGGTTTCGCCCGGCGCGTCCTCGTCCACCGTCACGCGGATCAGTTTGCGCGTCGTCGGGTCCATCGTCGTTTCCTTCAGGTCCTTGGCGTCCATTTCGCCCAGACCCTTGAAGCGCGAGACCTCGATCTTGCCCTTGCCGCCCAGACCCTTGGCCAGCCATTCGTCACGCTCGGCCTCGTCCTGGACATAAATGCGCTTGGCGCCCTGGGTCAGACGGAACAGCGGCGGACAGGCGAGATAGAGGTGCCCCTTGTCGATCAGCGGCCGCATCTGGCTGAAGAAGAAGGTCATCAGGAGCGAGGCGATATGCGCCCCGTCGACGTCCGCGTCGGTCATGATGATGATCTTGTCATAGCGCAGGTCGTCGATGTTGAACTTGGTCCCCATGCCGACGCCCATGGCCTGGCAGAGGTCGCTGATTTCCTGGTTGGTGCCGATCTTGGACGACGCCGCGCCCAGCACGTTCAGGATCTTGCCTTTCAGCGGCAGCAGCGCCTGTTTCTTGCGGTCGCGGCCCATCTTGGCCGACCCGCCGGCCGAGTCGCCCTCGACGATGAACAGCTCGGTTCCCTCGCGGTTGGTGGCCGAACAGTCGGTCAGCTTGCCGGGCAGGCGCAGTTTCTTGGTTGCGGTCTTGCGCTGCGTTTCCTTTTCCTGCCGACGGCGCAGGCGTTCTTCGGACCGCAGGACAAGGTAGTCGAGGATCGCACCCGCCGATTTCGTATCCGCCGCCAGCCAGTTGTCGAAATGGTCGCGCACGGCATTCTCGACCAGCCGCTGCGCCTCGACCGTGGCCAGCCGGTCCTTGGTCTGGCCGACGAATTCCGGCTCGCGGATGAAACACGACACCAGCGCGCAGCCCCCGGCGACCAGGTCGTCGCGGGTGATCTGGGCCGCCTTGCGGTTGTTCACCAATTCACCGTAGGCCTTGATCCCCTTGAGGATCGCAGCCCAGAAGCCCGCCACATGTGTCCCGCCTTCGGGCGTCGGCACGGTGTTACAGTAGGACTGGATGAAACCGTCGCGCACGGGCGTCCAGTTGATCGCCCATTCGACCCGGCCGGGCACGCCGAAGCGGCCCTGGAAATCGACGCGGCCGGCAAAGGGGTTGTCGGCATAGGTCATCGCGCCGGTCATCGTTTCGCGCAGGTAATCGGCCAGGCCACCGGGGAAGTGGAAGGTCGCCTCGGTCGGGGTTTCGCCGTCGTCGATGGCGGTCTTCCAGCGGATCTCGACGCCCGAGAAGAGGTAGGCCTTGGACCGGATCGACTTGAACAGGCGCGCGGGCTTGAACTTGTGATGGCCAAAGATCTGTTCGTCGGGGTGGAAGGTCGTGGTGGTGCCGCGCCGGTTGGGCGCCGCGCCGATTTCCTGCAGGGGCCCGAGCGGGATGCCGCGCGAGAAGCGCTGTTCCACCAGCTTGCGGTCGCGCGCGACCTGCACGATCAGCGAATCCGACAGCGCGTTCACCACCGAGGCGCCCACCCCATGCAGACCGCCCGAAGTCTCGTAGGCCTTGCCGCCGAATTTGCCGCCCGCGTGCAGGGTACACAGGATCACCTCGAGCGCGGATTTGCCGGGGAATTTCGGGTGGGGATCAAAGGGCATGCCGCGGCCGTTGTCGCGGATGGTGATCGAATAATCCTCGTGCAGCTCGACCTCGATCCGGTTGGCGTGCCCCGCCACCGCTTCGTCCATCGAGTTGTCGAGAACCTCGGCCACCAGGTGGTGCAGCGCGCGTTCGTCCGTGCCGCCGATGTACATGCCGGGACGCTTGCGCACCGGTTCCAGCCCTTCGAGCACCTCGATCGAGGAGGCATCATAGGCTTCGGGTTCATTGGACGTCAGAAGGTCGTTTGCCATGGACTGCTCTTTGCTGGATTGGCCCGCATTATGGCAGAGCAGCCCACGGGGACACAAGCACTGGTGGT
Organism: Pseudooceanicola onchidii; assembly: GCF_004959925.1. GTDB lineage: Bacteria > Pseudomonadota > Alphaproteobacteria > Rhodobacterales > Rhodobacteraceae > Pseudooceanicola > Pseudooceanicola onchidii. The sequence goes on from NZ_SPUW01000001.1 coordinate 408,486, forward strand.
GCGGCGCAGGCCATCACCGGCGCATTGCGATGAAATGACCCGAGATTCAGCGCGAAAGCTCGTCTGCCAGCGGCTCGAACGCGGGCCAGAGGCGCTGGAACTCGGTCATCAGGGCGTCGGGCAGGTCGGACTCGGGGCGGGGCAGGGTGCGGAACAGGGCCATCCCCTTGCGCCTGAGGAAATCCGCCTGCGGGTGATCCTGCGCGTAGGGCGGGGGGACGCGCTTCAACGCGGCCTCGCGCATGGTGGCGCCGCGATCCAGCTGCGCGTTCAGGCCTGCCGCGATGTCCTCTCCGGCCGGGCCTGCCATGGTTTCGCGCCAGCGGGTCAGCGCGTCGCCGTCGAAGCCCATGAAGCCGGCGCCGACTCGGACCGTCGTCGTCTCGATCCCGAAGAACCAGCCCAGGGGGGCGACGCCGCCAGAGGGCGCGTACCACAGCATGTGCATGTAGTCCTTGTAGGGTGGCATCCCCTTGGCGAACCGCAGGTCGCGGTTGATCCGGAACAGCTTGGTCGTCACGTTGCCGCCGGTCATCTGGCCCAGTCGCGGGGCCAGGGTCTCAAGCAGCAGTTCGGCCGGGCGTTTGAGATTCGCCAGGTATTCCTCCTTGTGCGCGTCGTACCATTCCTTGGTATTGTCCGCGGACAGGCGGCAGCAGAAATCCTGCGCCTCCGGAATCAGCCGGTCGAATGCGTCCATGGGTCTGTCCCCTGCTGTGTCCCCCCACTGTGGCCGCAATGACCTGTCAGGCCAAGTATTCTATCGCAGAGGGTCGTCCGGGCGCGTCGGGCTGAACACTTAGGGGGCGGTGGCCAACCAGCCGCGAATGATCTGCGCGACCTCGTCAGGGCGCTGGTGCACGATCCAGTGGTCGGCCTGGTCCATCTCGACCCGGGTCAGCGCGTCGCAATAGGTCTCGAGCCCCTTGGTCGAGGACGGCAGAAGCGCCGTGTCACCCAGCCCCCAGATCAGCAGGTGCGGCATCCGCACGCGGAACTTGTCGGTCGGGAAGGGCCGCACCTCGGCGCGCTCTCCGGTCTTCGGCACGACAAGCGAGGTCGCGCGATACCAGTTGAGCATGCCGGTCAGGCGCCCGGGGCGGGACCATTCCGTCAGGTAGTCCTGCGCCAGGTCCTCGGTCATCCAGGACATGTCCATGTCTTCCGCAAACAGCCGCCGCAGCTTGTCGTACCCGTTGGCCGACAGCCGGTCCTCGGCATCGTCGCGGCGCAGGAAGGTCATGTATTGCGAGGCTTCGGTCTGCTTTCCCCCCATGGCCAGCGCACGCTGGAAGGGACCGGGATGCACACCGTTCAGGATCACCAGCCGGTCCACCAGGTCGGGCCGCGCCATCGCCAGACCGTAAGCCACGGCCGACCCCCAGTCGTGGCCGACCACCGTCACGGGGCCGCCGATCTGGTCGATCAGCGCCACCATGTCGCCGACAAGTTCGGCCAGCTTGTAGGCCTCGACCTCTTGCGGGGCATAGCTTTGGCCATAGCCGCGCTGGTCGGGTGCAATGCAGCGATAGCGATCCCCCAGCCGCCCGGCCAGCCCTTCCCAGGCCCTGCCATATTCCGGGAAGCCATGAAGCATCAGCAGGACGGGCGCGGTTTCCTCACCCCATTCCCTGAGGTGAAAATCTTGGCCGTTCAGTTGAATCGTTCTCTCGCGCATGGCCGCACCGTGCAGGCCATGGCCCGGGGGGGCAAGGCGGAATTGGTTAACAGTCTGTATTTCCAGATTTCGCAATGGCGGCGGTGATTTGCCGGTTGATCGCAAAGTATCGGCGGGTTCCTGACAGGATGCTGTCAGGAGGGGTGTGGTTTCTGGTGTCAGACACCAAACCGAAAGGACATTTCATGGAACGCACCGCAATCAACCCCTGGGACTGGTCGCTCAAGGTCGGCTACAACCAGGCCGAGATCGTCACAGGCGCGACCCGCCAGATCACCGTCTCGGGCCAGACCTCGGTCAATGCCGCCGGAGAGGTGCAGCACCCGGGCGACATGCGGGCACAGCTGGCGCTGGCGCTCGACAACCTGGCGGCGGTGCTGGACGCCGCGGGTGCCGGGCCGCGCGACGTGACGCGGCTGGGGATCTACACCACGGACATGGAGCAGGCGATGGCCAACTTCGACCTGCTGGGCGCGCGCTTCGGGGCGCAGGGGGCCACCCCGCCGACGACCCTGCTGGGGGTCGCGGCGCTGGCCATGCCCGGCCTGATGATCGAAATCGAGGCCACCGCCGCCACCTGATCGCCCGGGTTCCCAGCAAAAGCGGGCGGCCCCGAAGGACCGCCCGCCACACCTGCCGCGCTCCGTAGCCTCCTACCGGATCGCGACCGGATTGATGATCATCTGAACGGCGCCGCGCACCTTGGCCTGGCCGAGCACGAACATGAACTCGGTCACGCCATCGGCGGCCATCTCTTCAGTGACCATGTTTTCAAGGATGTAGATACCGTTGTGCGCCAGCAGGATCTGGTGCACCTCGAAGACGCCGACGCCTTCCTCGAAGGGCACGGCCTCAAGCCCCCAGGTGTCGGCCCCCACGGCAACCACGCCGATTTCCGCCAGGTATTCCGCGCCGGTCTTGCCCAGCCCCGGCTCGACCGACCCATAGCGGGTGGCGTCGCGGGTTTCTTCCTTCAGCAGGTCCAGCCAGCCCGAGTGGAACAGCACCACGTCGCCTTCGCGGATCTCGACGCCCTGCTGCTCGGCGGCGGCCGTGATGTCTTCGCGCGTGTAGGCGGTGCCTTCGTCAAGGATGTCCTTGCCGTAGAACTTGGCCATGTTCAGCAGCACACCGCGCGTGACCATCGGCGGTACCTTTTCGATGCCCAACTTGGTCATCCCGTCGGCCATCACGAAGTCCGACCCCTTGTTGCCGTTGTAATAGGTGTGGTCGTCCCCGATATGGCCCAGCCCGTCGATCTGGCTGCCGATGCCCAGCCAGCCCATGAAGATGTCATCGTTATAGGTCGTGTTGGTCGGCCCGAGGCCCGAGTTGTTGACCTGACCCGGCTGCAGGATGGCGATCGACATCGACCGGGGCGCAAAGGCCGGGACCGAACTGTCCAGCGTCAGGCCAAGCGAATAGGTCTTGCCGGTCGTCACCAGCCCCGCCGCCGCCTTGGCGCGGTCCGGGGTCAGAAGGTTGGCTGCGCCGATTTCGTCATCCGGGCCGTATTTGCTTTTGGTCCAGTCCATGCTGGCGTGGCTTTCGGCAACCGCGCCGCCTGACAACAGCGCGCACAAAGCCAGTCCGGCCGCAGCCGGTTTCATCTTTGAAATCATGTGGTCTCCTCCGCTATCTGTCACGCGGCCCGTCTCCTCCCGAAGGGCAATTCCCCCACGGGGCCGCGCACAGGACTGACCTTAGGTAAGCGCGGGGCCCTTGTCACGCCGCGGCGCGGCAGATCGGCGGGGCTCGGCGCCTGGGCGCGCGAGGTGGCACACCGATGGCAAACCCCGGCCTCGCGCAGCCGTGACACGCGCCCGATCTTGCCTGTCGCCCGCGCTCTGGCTAGGGCTTGCACATGCGCGCCTTTCTTCGCCTCTCGACGCTCTGCCTTGCCCTGACCGCCCCGGTCGGCCTGGCCGCGCATCCGCATGTTTTCGTCGATACCGGCCTGACCCTGATCTTCGACAGTCACGGGCAGGTGACGGGGGTCGAGGTGACGTGGAAATACGATGATCTCTATTCGCTGCTGATCCTGCAGGACATGGGGCTGGACGACGACGGCGATGGCGTTCTGACCGAAGCCGAGAAGCCGCAGATCGACGGCTGGGACATGCAGTGGATGGAGGGCTACGAGGGCGACCTCTACCTCACCGACGCCACTGGCCAGCCGGTGGCCCTGGCCGCCCCCGTGCCGCTGTCGACCGATACGCAGGACGCCCGGCTGGTGTCGCGCCACCGCCGCGATCTGGTGACGCCCGTGCCCGCCGAGGGGCTGGTGCTGCGCGCCTTCGATCCCGAATTCTACACCGCCTATGACCTGACCCTGGGCGTGACCCTGCCACCCCCCTGCCAGGCCAAGGTTACGCGCCCCGATCAGGACACCGCCTATCGCGAGGCGCAGGATCTGATGTCGGAATTCCCCGAGGATGCGGAAGAGGTGCCGTTGCTGGGCCATGTCTTTGCCGAGACGGTGACGATCACATGCGCGCCCGGGGGCTGATCTGGACCCTGCCGCTTGTCGTGGCGGCGGGTGTGGCGCTGTGGCTCTGGATGTCCGGCGGGCTGGATTCGCTGGCCGTCTGGGCCGCCGAGGGGCAGCGCGAGGCGCAGAATGCCATCGCCCGAGGCGTCCGCGCGATCAAGCAGGGCGACCCGGGGGCGCTGGCCGGGCTGATGGGCGTCGCCTTCCTCTATGGTCTGTTCCATGCCGCCGGGCCGGGGCACGGCAAGCTGCTGATCGGCGGCTACGGGCTGGGCCGTGCGGTCCCGGCGCTGCGACTGTCGGCACTGGCGCTGGCGTCGTCGCTGGCGCAATCAGCCATGGCGGTCCTGATGGTCGGCGCGGGCCTCGGCCTGCTGGCCTGGACGCGCACGCAGGTGACCGGGCTGGCCGACGGGGCGCTGTCGCTGGTGTCTTACCTCGCCGTGGCGGGGGTGGGGCTGTGGCTGGTGCTGCGCGGGGTGCGGGGATTGCGGCGACCGGGTGCGGCCTGCGGGCACGCGGCTCACCACGACCACGACACCCCCCATCATCACCATCATGACGAGACCTGTCCGACCTGCGGCCACGCCCACGGCCCGACACCCGCGCAGGCAGAACAGGTTCACAGCCTGCGCGATGCCCTGGTGCTTGTGGGCGCGGTGGCGATCCGGCCCTGCACCGGCGCGCTGTTCCTGCTGATCATCACCTGGCGGATGGGGATCTTTCCGGCCGGGATCGCGGGCACCTTCGCCATGGGGCTGGGCACCGGGCTGGTCACGGTGATTGCCGCGCTCGCCTCGGTCTGGCTGCGCCGCGCCTCGGTCGACCGTCTGCGTGCCGCCCTGCCTGATCCCGCCACCGCAGCCCGCATCGCGGCGGCGACCGAACTGGCGGCGGGCGCGCTGGTGGCCTTCGCCGCGCTGTCGCTGGCCATACGGTTGCTTTAAGGCCACCATCGGGCGCGCAAGAACGCCCGTGCACCCCGGGCAGGGCGTCCCGTGCTGGACGCATCCCCTGCGCCACCGTATGGGGTCGGCATGATCACCGCCGCCGCCTTCCGCACCCATGTCCGGGCCCTTCTGACGCTTGGCCTGCCGCTTGTCGGCAGCCACGTCGCGCAGTTCGCGATCACCCTGACGGATGCGGTGATGCTGGGCTGGTACGACGTGACCGCACTGGCCGCGCAGGTGCTGGCGGGCGGGTTCTTCTTCATCATCTTCATCACCGGGTCGGGCTTTGCCTGGGCCGTGACGCCGCTGGTGGCCGAAGCCGAGGGGCGCGGTGACACCACGCAGGCCCGGCGCGCCACGCGCATGGCGCTGTGGCTGGTGACGCTTTACACCGCGCTGACCTTCCCGGTCATGTTCTTCTCGGAACCCATCTTCCGCGCCATCGGTCAGGAAGAGGAGATCGCGATCAGCGCGGGCCTCTACCTGCGGATCGCCGGCTTCGGGCTGCTGCCCGCCGTCGTGGTCATGGTGTTCAAGAGCTTCCTTTCGGCGCTCGAGATGACTCGGGTGATCCTCTGGGTCACCATCGCGGCGGTCTTCGTGAATGCGGGCGTGAACTGGCTGCTGATCTTCGGCAACCTCGGCTTCCCCGAACTGGGCATCCGCGGCGCGGCCTGGGCGTCGGTGGTGACCCAGCTGGCCTCGATGCTGCTGCTGGTCGTCTACATCGTCCGGCGCCTGCCGGAACACACCATGTTCCAGCGCATGTGGCGCCCGGATTGGGAGGCCTTCGGCCGTGTCTTCGCCCTGGGCGTGCCGATCGGGATGACGACGCTGGCCGAGGTCGGGCTCTTCTCGGCCTCGTCCGTCATGATGGGCTGGCTGGGCGAGGTGCCGCTGGCCGCGCATGGGATTGCGCTGCAGATCGCCTCGGTCACATTCATGGTGCACCTGGGGCTGTCGAACGCGGCCACGATCCGCGCCGGGCGGGCCATGGGGCAGGCGGACTGGACCGGCCTGCGCGAAGGCGCGATCACCGCGACGGCCCTGTCGCTCGCGGCGGTCGGGGTGACGGTGGTGATCTTCCTGACCCTGCCCGAGGCGCTGATCGGCCTGTTCCTGGATCCCGCCGACCCGCAACGCGGCGCGGTGATCGCCATCGGCACCGTGCTGCTGGCGGCGGCGGCGCTGTTCCAGCTGGTCGATGCGCTGCAGGTACTTGCAATCGGGATCCTGCGCGGCGTTCAGGAAACCCGCGTGCCCATGGTCATCGCCTCGATCAGCTACTGGATCGTCGGCCTGCCGATCGCCTATGGCCTGGGCTTCCCGGCGGGGCTCGAGGGCGTTGGCGTCTGGCTCGGCCTGGCCGCGGGCCTCGCGGTGGCGGCGGTGCTGCTGATGCTGTGGTTCTGGCGGCGGGTCTATCCCGGGCTGGTCGCGCGCGGCTGAAGCGCGGCGCGCACCGGCCTCAGGCCATGCCGCGCGACTTGAGCACCCGATCCGCCTTCTTGCGCACCAGCACCGTGCGCAGGTCGTGCATCGCCAGCAGCATCGCGTCCGTCACCAGATCAAGCTGTTCGTCCGTCGCCTTGGACTGCGCCCAGTGCGCGGTCTGGTTCAGGGTGTCGACGGCACGCAGGATGTCGTCGATGTCGCGGTAGGCGAGCGTTTCGATCCGGTCGTCGACCCAGGTCCGGATCGCCGCCATGTCGGCCTCGGTCAGCTCTCGGTCACCGTTGGGCTTGATCTCTCCGTTGCGGGTGTTGACGACGGCGATCTGGTCCATCTCGATCCGGCGGGCGCGGTCGGCGGCGGTGACGCGGAAGACGAAGGCCCCGTTTTCGCGAACGCGGAAGAAATACGGGGGAAGTTCGGTGCTCATCGCTCGGATCCGTGTGGTGTCTGGCTACTGTGGCTTTCTGCTATCAGGCCGTCAGGTCCAGTGCCAGCCCGCCGTGCAGGGGCCGGGCGACTGCGTGGGGATCAGCGCCGCTGTGCCCGCCTGCGCAGCAGACCGACACCGGCAAGGGCCGTCGCCAGCAAAGGCAATCCGGCAGGCAGCGGGACACCGGGCAGGGCGTCGACGACCGTTCCGATCAGCTGATGCGGTCCCGAGGTGGTCACGCTGTAGCGGGTCGTGAAGGTATCGCAGGGCGCGGTGGTGCACGTCGACAGGTACACGGAATCCAGATCAAGCGTCAGCGCGCTGCCGAAGAAGTTCGGTGAATGCAGCCAGACCATATGCTCTTGCGTGAAGTCCGGCCCGGTGCCGGTGCGGGTGAAGCCCACGTATCTCGGGTAGGTCTGGACCAGTGTCGTGTAGGTGCCTGCACGGCTGTTGTCGCCCGTGCCTGTATCGCCGGTGCCGGTGACCGTGAAAGTCCCGTGCGACGCCACGCCGGTCGCCGTGTCGTAATAGAACGACCCACTGAGCGTACCGGGCAACCGGTAGCTGTCGCCGCCAAAGTCCACGGTACTGTCGAGCTTGTAGTGATAGATCGTCGCCTGCGCCACGGAGGCAACGCAAAGCAGGGCGAGGGCGGGAAGGATCCCGTGAAATAAGCGCATCTGAAATCTCCTGATCGACGGCGCCCGAAATATGGGGCCTGCCTTGGTCCTAGCAAAAAACGGCATCGCGCGCGACCCTTTGTGAACCGGCGTGGGGGACGGATCATCATGGAATATGTCGCGTGGTGGCGGATCAGGGTGGTGCGCTGGAAAACCGGACGACGCGGCGCATCACACCGCACTGAAATTATGCGGTCGCAGACGTCTTGTCGTTCTCAAGCACCCGCAGAAGCGATCCGTCCGCGTCGATCAGGGCGAACATGCGTGGCACCGGCGGGCGGTCCATGATGCCAGTGATCCGGGGAATGGAGGTGTGATCGCGCGGCAGGTCGAGCGCGCGCCATTCCGCGTGAAACGCCTCGAGATCATCGACCCGGATGCAGGCGCTGAACCAGCTGGATTTCGGGTCGACCTCGGGATGCGGGAAGAACTCGATCTCCAACGCATCGCGCCGCAGGATCAGCCAGTGATCGTCGCGGTAGTCGACATCGAAGCCCATGCGACCGTAGAAATCCACGGTCGCATCGAAATCTTTCGCGGGCAGATTGGCGGTGACCCGATCGCCCGCGCCTGCCATCAGCTCAGGCTCGCGCAGAAGTCCTGGATGCGCGTGCAGGCTTCCTTCAGCGCCTCGTCCGAGGTCGCGTAGGAGACACGGAAGTTGGGCGACAGCCCGAAGGCCGCGCCGAAAACGACGGCCACGCCCTTGTCCTCCAGCAGCGCGGTCGCGAAGACCTCGTCATCCTCGATCTTCACGCCCGACGGGGTGGTCTTGCCGATCAGGCCCGCGATCGACGGATAGACATAGAACGCGCCTTCGGGCACCGGGCAGGTGATGCCGTCGATGGCGTTCAGCATCTCGACCACCAGGTCGCGGCGGCGCACGAAGGTCTTGTTGTTCTCGGCGATGAAATCCTGCGGGCCGTTCAGCGCCTCGACCGCCGCCCACTGCGAGATGGACGAGGGGTTGGAGGTCGACTGCGACTGGATCTTGCGGATCGCGTTGATGACCTCTTTCGGGCCGGCCGCATAGCCGATCCGCCAGCCGGTCATGGCATAGGCCTTGGAGACGCCATTGACGGTCAGGGTGCGGTCGTAAAGCGCGGGTTCGACCTGCGCGGGGGTGCAGAATTCGAAATCGTCATAGGCCAGGTGTTCATACATGTCGTCGGTCATGATCCAGACATGCGGGTGCTTCTTCAGCACGTCGGTCAGGCCCTTCAGCTCTTCGCGGGAGTAGCCTGCGCCGGTCGGGTTCGACGGAGAGTTGAAGATGAACCACTTGGTCTTGGGGGTGATCGCCGCATCCAGCTGTTCGGGCGTGATCTTGAACTGCGTCTGCAGCTGGCCTTCCACGAAGGTCGGCGTGCCGCCGGCCAGCAGCACCATGTCGGGGTAGGACACCCAGTAGGGCGCGGGGATCAGCACCTCGTCGCCCGGGTTCAGCGTCGCCATCAGCGCGTTGTAGAGCACCTGCTTGCCGCCGGTGCCCACGGTCACCTGGTCTGCGGTGTAGTCGAGCCCGTTGTCACGCTTGAATTTCGCGCAGATCGCGTCCTTCAGTTCGGGGATGCCGTCGACGGCGGTGTACTTCGTTTTCCCGTCATTGATCGCCGCAATTGCCGCAGCCTTGATGTTTTCCGGCGTGTCAAAGTCGGGCTCACCGGCCCCCAGACCGATCACGTCCTTGCCGGCCGCCTTCAGTTCACGGGCCTTGTTGGTCACGGCGATGGTCGGCGACGGTTTTACGCGGGACAGGGTGTCGGAGAGGAAAGGCATCGGGGCCCCCAAGGGTTTGAGTTTCGGACGGCCCTGTCATAGAAGCATCTGCAAGGCCCCTCAAGCGGGTTCGGAGAGGAAGACGGCATGACCAACGATTCTTACGACTGGTTCAGCGCGGACAGCGCCACCTTCGGCGACAGGCTGGCCGCCGCGCGCGACGCCGCGGGCATGTCCCAGGCCGACCTCGCCCGCCGCCTGGGTGTCAAGGCCTCGACCCTGCGCGGCTGGGAGGAAGACCAGTCCGAACCGCGTGCCAACCGCCTGTCGATGCTCAGCGGCCTTCTGGGCGTATCGCTGCCCTGGCTGCTGACCGGCGAAGGCGAGGGCGTCGAACCGCCCTCGGAGGCGAGCGAGCTGTCGGGCGACGTATCGGCGATCCTGGCCGAACTGCGCGACCTGCGCGCCGATCTGGACGCCAAGGTCGGCCGGCTCGCGATCCTGGAAAAGCGCCTGCGCGCGAAACTGAAAGAGGAAGCCTGATCCATGGCAGAGCCCCGCGAAACCCGTCTCAAGCGGATGCGCATGCGTTCGATGCGCCGGGGCACCAAGGAAATGGACATCCTGATGATGCGCTTCGCCGAGGCGCATCTGGATGCGATGGACGAGGCCGAGTTGGACCTTCTGGACCGTGTCCTTGAGGAAAACGACCAAGATCTCTATCGCTGGATCACCGGCCAGGATGGCGCCCCGGGCGACCTTGCCCCGTTGATCGCGCGCATCGCCGCCGAGGCCGAGCGCGGGCCCGCTGCATAAACCGGTTTCGGTTTAACGGTTTTTTCGGTTTTTTCGGTCAGTTTCGGTCCTGCAGCAAGTGACGGAAACGGAAACTGACGATGTCGATGTATGACCCCGCGCCGCGCCCGGCAGGACAAGAGGCCTTTCTGGCGACCTATCTGGATTGTCTTTCGCTGGTCGAACGGCTGCACCGGCTGTTGCTGGATGTGATCAAGGACGAATTCGAGCGGGTCGGCGTGCTGGACATCAACGCGGTGCAGGCGCTGCTTCTGTTCAACATCGGCGACAACGAGGTGACGGCAGGCGAACTGCGGACGCGGGGCTACTACCAGGGCTCCAACGTCAGCTACAATCTGAAGAAGCTGGTCGAGATGGGTTACATGCACCACCAGCGGTGCGAAATCGACCGTCGCTCGGTCCGCGTCCGCCTGACCCCCAAGGGTCGGGAGGTGCGGGAAACCGTCTCGGAACTCTTTGCCCGCCACGCTGACGAAATCGCGCGGCGCGAAATTCTGGACGCCGGGGGGATCGACCTGATCACATCCTCCCTCCGCCGCGTCGAACGGTATTGGTCCGATCAGATCCGGTACATCTACTGATCTGACACGGACCCCAGGTCCACCCTTGGTTGGTGTCTGTCCAGAAAGGACTTTGGGAAATGGTTGTGCAGGCACATCCAGTTGGGGCCGTCGCGGGGTGCGATGGCTACGTGAGTGAAAGGTAGCGGGCCGGTGTGTTGACACCGGCCCGTTTGCTGTTGGGCTGTTGGGCTGTTGGGCTGTTGGGTGGTCCGGTGGTCCTGTGGTCCGGTGCTTAAGTGACCCGGTGTGTCTCGGCGGGGTTGCTCCGCTCGGTGCTCACCGCTCCTGCAAACGCCGCGTGTCGATGTCCGACACGGCCACCACCTGAAGCTCGCGCAGCAGTTTGCGGACCATCGCGGCCTCGAAGGCCTCGAACCCGGCCGCCGTTTCCAGAAAGGCATCCTCGCCGCGCAGGACGTAGGCGCGGTAATAGGCGGTCAGCGCCGCGATCCCCTCGCTGCGGCCTTCGCCGGCCGTGGGCACGGCCTCTCCGATCACCAGGCCATTGACCGTGACCCCGTCCAGCACCGCGCCGACGGAGCCGGGCAGGGGGCCGGTGTTGGACTTGCCGTCGCCCGACACGTCGATCACCCGCCGCCAGCAATCGGATTGGGCCTGCACCTCGGCCCCCGCCCGAAGCAGCGCCGCGCCGATGGCCGTCGACAGGTCGGCCTCGACCCGGGCGGTCGCGCGCAGCCGTGCGGCCAGGGCCATCACTGCGGCCACGTCCGGCAGGTCGACCCAGGGCTGCACGATCCGCTGGAAATCGGGCCCCGACCATTCCATCACGGCTAGCCGGACCGGCGCGCCGGGCATCGCCTCCAGCGCCGCGACGACCTGCGGATCCAGAAGTGCATTGGCCAGCCCGTCCAGCTGAAGCCGATATTCGCGCTGATCGACCGACCCCGACACATCCAGCGCCAGCATCAGGGCCTGCCGACACTCCGCCACCGCGCCCGAGGCCGCACCCCAGAGCATCAGCGCGATCGCAGCTAACCGGGCGGCCATGCTTGGCCTCCGGTCGATCCCAGGATCATGCCGCCGACCTCGCGCAGCAGCTTGCGGGCCATTGCGGCCTCAAACTCGTCAAAGGTGCGGGCGACCTCGAGGAACGCGCCCGGGCCGCGCAGGACCTGGGCCCGGTAGAAGTCGATCAGGCCCGCATCCGCGCCCTCGATGACCAGGCCGTTGACTGTGACATCGTCCAACGGGAAATGCGCATAGGCGCGGTCGGGCAGGAAGCCTTCGTTGTTCAGCCCGTCGCCCGACACGTCGATCACCCGGCGGTCGCAGGGTGGGGCGGTTTCAAACAATCGTGCTGCATATCCAAGGGCATAGCCCATGGCGGTCGGGTAATCCTTCCACGACCGCCGCGCCCCTGCGACATGGGCCACCACGCGGTCCAGCGCGGCGGGGCTGTCCAGCGTCGTCCAATCGAGCATGACGGTCTGCTGGTACCGTCCGCTCCATTCATAGATGGCGAGGCTCACGTGGCCGGGTGCCCCGGTCAGGATCGCCTCGCGGATGTCGGGGGCATCCAGCGCCCGGGCCAGTCCGTCGCGTTGCAGGGCGTATTCCTGCGCGTCGACCGAGGCCGAGACATCCATCGCCAGCACCAACGCCAGCCGACACTGCGCCGCCGCGGCCGAAGCCTGCAGCACCAGCAGTGCGGCGGCGAGGGCGTGGATCACCAGTGCCCCGTGTTTTCCATGCTGGCCCAGGGCTCGGCCGGTTCAAGCGATCCGCCCTCTTGCAGCAGCTCGATCGAGATATTGTCGGGCGAGCGGACAAAGGCCATGTGACCGTCGCGCGGCGGGCGGTTGATCGTGACCCCGGCGTCCATCAGCCGCTGGCACATGTCGTAGATATTCTCGACCCGGTAGGCGAGGTGTCCGAAATGGCGGCTGTCCGAGGGCAGGGCATCGTCGCCGTCCCAGTTGTAGGTCAGTTCGACCGGCGTGTCCGGCTGACCTTCGGCCGCCATGAAGACCAGCGTGAACCGGCCCTGTTCGTTGTCGATCCGGCGGGTTTCCTTCAGCCCGAGCAGTTCGAAGAAGGCCATGGTTTTCTCAAGGTCCTTCACGCGGACCATGGTGTGCAGGTAACGAACTTTCATTGCGGGCTCCTTGTTGCCGTATCCCACGCAGGATAGGCCCCTTTGCCCGGCTGTCGAGGGGGCAGCGGCGTCAGAAGGCCGACCGGATACCCAGGCTGATCGCCATCTGGCTGCTGGTGAAATGCGACACGTTCGACGTCGTGCGCTGCGCCGACAGCGTGACCGACGGGGCAAAGCCGCCATAGTCGTACTCGGTGAAGACCATGTCGACATTGGCGAACCAGGTCTGGTCGTTGCGGCCCCCCGGCACGGCGAAAAGCCCGACGGCATAATCGGGAAACCCTTCGCCCGCCGCGCCCAGCCGCAGGGCCACGTCCGCAGGGCCGATGCTGTCCTTGGGGCGATAGCTGGCGTAGGCCAGCCAGCGGTCGGACCGTCGGTTGGCGTCACCGCTGTCGGCCACGCGGTAGGTGACGGCCAGGTCCAGCTTGCCGCCCTGCGCCAGCGCAAAGCCCAGACCGCCGCGCGCGGTCCAGCCCTGCTGGTCCTGGGCGCGGTTCGGTTGCACGATCCGCCAGTCGCGGCTGATTCCGCCCTGCAGGCTGAGGCCGTCGCTGATCGCCCGCCCGAAGGTCAGGCCGGTGGTGACGACATCCTGGCGGGGGGCGCCATTCTGCCAGCTGCGCGCGACGCTGGCTTCGCCGCGCAGACTGACCGGGCCCAGCTTGCGCAGGTGGGTCAGCCCGACCTCGGCGGTGATCGAGGACAGGTCGTCGTCGGTCACAGTAGGCGCCGCCGCGCGCGACGCCGCGTTCAGCCGCACCTGCCGCGTGCCAAGTGTGACCGAGGCATCCGTGCGCGCCTGTGGTGATCCGGCCAGCCGGAACCTCACCCGCGCCTCGGCCGTCGCCACCGTACCCGCCAGCGCCTGGGCCGAGGGGCTCAGCTGCCCGACGAAAGGAAGGCCCTCGATCACCGACACCGCGCTTTCCGCCCCGTTGTTCACGTTCGACGATGGCGCGATCGACACGTCCATGTCGAAGTGCAACGGGTTCTTGGCGCGCAGGATGCGATAATCGCGCACCACCACCTGTTCGTGCTGCTTCGTCGGCGCGAAGGCCAGCGACCGCCGCAGCCAGATTTGCGCCGCCGTCAGGCTGTCGTCTTCATAGGCCAGGCGGGCCGCCATCTGGGCCGCCTGGAACTTGTGCATCGGCTTGTCGGCCGCGCGGAAGGCATGGCGCAGGGCGCGCCGGGCCTCCTCGGGGCGGTTCTGCGCGGCCCGGACGCGGGCCAGCAGAAGGTGGGCAAAGGCGTCTTTCGGGTCGCGCTGCAGCAGGCCTGTCGCGACCTCCTCGGCCAGGTCGGTGCGGCCCTGCATCAGCGCCGTCACCCCGATCTCGCGGGCCTGCGCCACGCTGACCTGGTCCGCCCGGGCAGGCGTCACTGCCAGCCCGGCCAGAACCGTCAGGGCAAGCGCGAGGCGTCGCACCCTAGTTCACGTTGTTGCAGATCGGATCGTCGTTAGCCGTACCGCAGCGATCAAGCACGAAGACACCGCGTTCGAATTCGTTCTCGAGCCCGAGTCCATCGCTGATGTCGATCTGGTCGACCGTCACGACACCGCCGACGGCCGTGGCAGCCACGCCGCCAAAGATCCCGCCGAAGCCGCCGATGGTGGTCCCGGTGCGTCCGGCATGTTCCACGGACCCCGTGAAGGTGCCTGTCGTCCCGTCGATTTCGCCCTGGACCAGCACGATGTCCGGCACGGCCAGGATTCCGCCGTTCACCGCCGGATCGCCGTCAAGGATCTGGCGGTTGCTGATGCTGCCGTTGACCGAATTGTCGCCGAAGCTGACGTTCAGGAAGATGTCGCCGGTCACGCGCCGCGCCTGGCTGGGCCGGTTCACGGTCGGCACGGTCGGATCGGCAACCGTCTGCAGGTCGTTGGCGGGCGAGGCGGCATCGACGTTCAGGTTCGTGACCCCGACGTAGTCCCCCGCATAAGACACCAGCCCCTGCGGCTGGCCGCCCGAAGACGGCGCGCTGTAGGTGCCCGAGCGTTCATAGTAGCCGCCCGAATAGAAATAGTTGAACTGGCCGCCATCACCCGCGACCCCGGCCTTCACCGATTGGCCCGGGTCGGTCGACCGCCGGGTCAGCGCGGTAAAGTGGCGGTCCAGCGGGTCATCCTGCAAGGTGTAGGCCTGGTAGCCGTTCACATCGAGCGCCGCGTTGCGCTGAAAGCTCGCCACGATCGGGGTGGCGTCAAAGCCTTCAAGCGTCAGGCTCAGCGTGCCACTGTCGGGATCGTAGACCGCGTTTGTCAGATTGTTCGCAAGCGACGCGGGGATGCCGTTGACGGTGTCATCGCCCGGGGTGCCCGTGCCGCCGCCATCGTCGGTGTTGTCGAACGGATTGGTGCCGTTGCCTCCGCAGCTCGCCATGGCGAGCATCGCCAGCAGAGCTGCCGTTGTTTTCCTGATCATATGCCTGCCTCATGTGCCATTTGCGGCGCATTGTTTTGCAGGCAAGATCAACCGGATGTGCCGCAAAGTCAATCCTGCAAGGGTGAATGCGCCATGGTGCGGCCCAAATGCCCTACCGTATCTGGTGGTGATTGCCCGGGCGCCCCGCTATATACTGTAGCTATCGCCACCCTTGGGAATCACCAGACGCCGCCGGAGGATCCGTTCATGCGCCAATACCACGACCAGCTTCGCACCGTGCTGGAGCATGGCACCCCCTCGACCGACCGCACCGGCACCGGCACGACCTCCTATTTCGGGCTGCAGGCGCGCTATCCGCTGTCCGAGGGCTTTCCGCTGGTCACCACCAAGAAGCTGCACCTGAAATCCATCGTTCACGAGCTGCTCTGGTTCCTGTCGGGCGACACCAACATCCGGTATCTCAAGGAAAATGGCGTCTCCATCTGGGACGAATGGGCGGATGAGAACGGCGACCTCGGCCCTGTCTACGGCTACCAGTGGCGCCACTGGCCCACTCCCGTGGGCGAGGTCGACCAGATCGCCAAGCTGGTCGAGATGATCCGCAAGACCCCGGACTCGCGCCGCCTGATCGTCTCGGCCTGGAACCCGGCCGAGGTCGACCAGATGGCGCTGCCGCCCTGCCACACGCTCTGGCAAGTGCGGATCGCGGGAGGCAAGCTGCACCTCCAGCTCTACCAGCGCTCGGCCGACATGTTCCTGGGCGTGCCCTTCAACATCGCCTCCTACGCGCTGCTGCTGGTGATGCTGGCCCATGTCACGGGCTATGAGCCCGGCGATTTCGTGCATTCCATCGGCGACGCGCACATCTATTCCAACCACATGGACCAGGTGGCCCTGCAGCTGACCCGCACGCCGCATCCGCTGCCGACCATGCGGCTGACGCGCGAGGTCTCGTCCATCTTCGACTTCAGGTATGAAGATTTCGTGTTCGAGGGTTACGCCCCCGACGCGGCGATCAAGGCCCCGGTGGCGGTATGATCACCCTCATCGTCGCCCGCGACCGCAACGGCGCCATCGGTCGGGACGGGGACATCCCTTGGCACCTGCCGGGCGATCTGAAGATGTTCCAGCGCGAAACCACCGGAGGCGCCGTCATCATGGGCCGCGCCACATGGGAAAGCCTGCCGGTCAAGCCTTTGAAGGGGCGCCTGAATATCGTCGTCTCGCGGGATCCTTCGTTGGCCGAACACGTGGTCGGATCGGTGGCCGAGGCCGTCGCGCTGGCCCGTGCAGAGGGCTATTTCCGGCTGTACGGGATCGGAGGGGCGGGGATCTATCGCGAGATGCTGCCGCTGGCGCACCGGCTGCTGCTGACCGAGGTCGACTGCGCGGTCGAGGGCGCGGATACGTGGTTTCCCGAGGTGGATGAGGGAGAGTGGCGGGAGATCTCATCCCTGCCGGGCGAGGGGGAATTGGGATATTTGGTAAGGGAGTTGGGGAGGTGAGTGGTCTAAGGGATTATCTGAAATCGGAGTCCGATGAGCTGCGAATGTTCTTTCAACGAGCCAGTTTCGAAGGCAGAGGCACGCCCTCCGACGTCTCTGATAGAAGGGAAGGGCATTTTCAGAGAGTCCTATCGCGCTACCTTATGCCGGGCCAAAGAATTGCAAAAGGAGGTTTGGTTGGGGTTGATGGTTATAAGTCACAATCCATCGATTGTGTGGTTTTGAGTTCTGGTCATCCCTCTTTGGTTGATCAGAACGGTGACATCAGTTTGATTTTGGCCGAAGGTGTAGATGCCGCCATAGAAGTAAAGCCTGATATATCTAATAAGGTTGAGCTTAGGCGTGCGTTGGCGCAAGGGATTTCGGTGAAGAAAATATTTAGGCAACGCACTGGTCTATTGGATTTGACTTGGGCGTTTGAAGGGCGTGAAGACATGTCCGCAAAAGACTTTGCTCATAGAATTCCATTTATCATATTTGCTACTCGCACATACTCAGATTACGAGAAGCTAATTCGCGAGGTGTGCGATTATTACTTGGAGTTCAATGTTCCGAGGTCTCAGCAGTTCGATATGATTGTTGTCAATCATGGCGGAGTATTGATAAACGTGGCTCCGAACAGCTTGCACATCAACGATAAGCAGAGATCAATGATTTGGGTTCCGGTTTCAGAAAATTCATTTGGTTTTTTTCTTTCAATCTTCCTGAAGTACCCGATGAGTGAGGCCGCTATTGGAGGAAACGTCCTTTCGAGTTACATTAGCTTTGGGACGCAAAGCGCTAAGCACGTCCCTGAAGTAGACGAAATCCTTCTTCAACTTGGTTGAAGAGATTTTGAACACTTTATCTTTAGGCGATTTCCCGGGGCGACCAGCCCCGGGCCGCGCCCGACCCTCCCCCGGGAGGGCGCATTGGCGACGTCTCCCGCCGCAAAACCCCAGCTATAAGCTTTTGAGATAAAACGCAGACCACAATCGCCCCGAAGCGCCCTCCCAGGGTCGCGCGCGACCCTCACCGCCTCTGACCCGCGCCCGCCGGGGCTCCGCCCGTTTGGGCCTCGGTCCGTCCACTGGACGGCCCTCCGCTACGCGGACCGGCCCTCACCCCTCCCCCGGGAGTGCGCATTGGCGACGTCATCCACGACTCAACCAAACCAAAATGCTTCTGAGATAAACCGCAGACCAGAAGCGTCCTAAAGCACTCCCCTGCGCTTCGCGCGTTCGAGGCGGAAACGCTCCGCCGGAGCGTTTCCGAGACGCCTCTCACCCCAGGGTCGGGCGCGGCCCTCATCGCTTTTGGCGAACGTCCGCCGCACGCTCCGATCCGTGTAGGGCGGGGTTCACCCCGCCATGGCCCCGCTCGCATCGCGTCGGCGGGGTAAACCCCGCCCTACCGGGCATCGGCGACACAAGCGGTATTCGCGTGATGCCGCGCTGCAAGGTTCGACGCGGTGCCAGCCAAGGATCAATCCACTTTTCCGTCCCGGCCGTACACAGTGTGACACCATCGGAAAAATCGCCCATGCAAACCCTGACACTCTACCTTTCCACCGCGCTGATCTTCCTCGGCCTCGATGCGATCATGCTGAAGAACGTGATGCGGCCGCTGTTTGAGACGCGGATCTCGGACCTGCTGCTCGAGGATCTGCGGCTGGCCCCGGCGGCCGTGTTCTACCTGTTCTACGTCGGTGGCGTGATCTGGTTCGTGTCGCTGCCCGCGCTCAAGCAGGATGTGCCGGTGCAGGCGCTGTTGCAGGGGGCCCTGATCGGGGCGATGGCCTATGGCACCTACGAATTCACGAATTACGCCACGCTCAAGGACTGGGCGCCCAAGATGGTCGCGGTCGACCTGATCTGGGGCACGGTGCTGACCGGCACCTCGGCCTGGCTGGGGGTGCTCATCACCCGGGCGATTTTCGGCGGCGCGCCCGACTGACGCATTTGCTTTTGCCTTTTCGGAGGGGGCTGTTAATCTGGCGCCAATCAGCCAGACGGCATTTCCGACGAGGGCAGCCATATGAAGAAACTCTTTATCACCGCGGGCTTCGGGCTTTTGGCCATGGCCGCACCGGCGGCCGCGGACGCCAAGCTTTTCCCCTATCCCGCCAAGGCGAACTACTGCCCCGAAGGGCTTCAGCCCATCCAGATGGGCGGCGTGATCTGCTGCGGCGTGCCGAACCAGTCGGTGACCTATTCGCAGTACCAGGCCCATCCGGCCCCCCGCCGCGTCTATCGCGCGCAGCACTGGGACGGATCGAAGTCGCCGCAGGGGTGGGACGGGTCGAAATCCCCCCGCTACTGACGCGGTCGCGACTGTTGCTTCAAGGCGCCCTCCGGGGCGCCTTTTTCATGTGCGCTTTTCGGGGGCGCAGGGTGGCGATTTTCTTCGCCCGGGTGTCTTGAATCTGTTACATTGGGGCTGAACCGAAAGCAGGCCCAAGATGTTGCGTCCCGTTTGTCTGACCCTGACCCTGGCGTTGTGCAGCCCCGCGATGGCCAACCCGATCGCAGAGGTGATCTGCGAGCCGACCGCGCGGATGAAGGAAAAGCTGACCCGCCAGCTGCGCAGCGAACGTCAGAGCATGGGCCTGCGCGGCCCCGAACAGGTGGTCGAGGTCTGGACCGACCAGCGCGGAGACTGGACGATGGTCATCACCTATGCCAGCGGTCAAAGCTGCATCGTGGCAATGGGAGAGGCCTGGACGGACACCGGCCGAAAAGACCCGGCCTGAAGCGCCCGGGTCACGCGTTGGGCATGAGGTCACGCACAGGGCATGACGATATCACAGGGGCTTGATGTCTCCGGCCATCTTGCGGCCATCGCGCCCGTCGAGAAGTTCGAACGTGACTTTCTGATTGTCCGCCAGGCCCGTCAAACCGGACCGTTCCACGGCGGAGATATGGACGAACACGTCCTTGCCCCCGTCTTCCGGCTCAATAAAGCCGTAGCCTTTTGTCGTGTTAAACCACTTTACGGTGCCATTCGGCATGCCGCGTCTCCTTCTGGTACTTCGATACTTCCCCTGCAGATCAGCGAAGGGGGACCGGGCCGCAAACGTCCCGATCACGGACAGGAGACTGCGGAGCCCATGTAAAAATCAAGCAAAACGGTGATGAATTCGGGCCGATTGTTACCTATGTCATCACAAACGCCCAAACGGACGGAAACAATGCAGCTCTATGGTCTGAAAAATTGTGACACCTGCCGCGCCGCGCGCAAGGCGTTGCCGGATGCGGAATTCGTCGATGTCAGGGATTCGGGCGTGCCGCCTGCGATTCTTTCCACCGCGCTCGACACCTTCGGAGAGGCGCTGGTGAATCGCAAATCCACCACCTGGCGGGGGCTGGACGATGCCGCCCGCGCCCGGCCCCCGCTGGAGCTACTGCAGGACAATCCGACCCTGATGAAGCGCCCGCTGATTGTCGACGGCGACCGGATGGTGCTGGGCTGGACCAAGGCCGCGCAAACCGAAATGGGCGTCTGAGATGCGCAGCGCGGCGCTGATCCTTGGCCTGATCGGTGGTTTGATGGGGCTGCTCGTGGGGATCGTCAGCTATGGCTACACCACCGCGATCGACCACTTCGGTGAGGTCGAGGGGCTGTTCGAACAGGTGGCCAACGTCGATGCGATCCGCGCCGCTTCGGTGATCGCGCCGATATTGGCCCTGGCCGGGGCAGGCATGGCGCCGCATCGCGCCCTTGTCGGCGGGTTGCTTCTGATCGTGTCGGTCGTGGGCATGTACATGGGGATGGGCCTTGGGTTCTTCACCCTCTGGCCCATGGCCTTCTGCGGCGTGGCCGGGATCATGGCGTTGGCTGCAGGGCGCCCGGATGAACCGAAGGCGCATTTCTGAAGACCAGCCGGTCCAGCGACAGCACGCCGCCGCCCAGCACGACAAGCGTTGCCAGCAGCGTCACCCAGAAGGCCCGCTGATCCAGGATCAACGCATCCGGCACCTTGTCGAACCACGCCCCAAGTGTTTCGGGATGCGCGATCGCGCCGTGCCCGTAAAGGTCGGTGAGGCTTTGCACCACCACGAAACCGATCATGCCAAGCGCGGCAAGCCGGGTCAGCAGGCCCAGAACAATCAGCGCGGGCAGGATGAATTCGGCCCAGGTGCCCGCCGTGACCACGGCCCAGTGGAAGACACCAAGGTTGTCTGGGTTATAGCCCGCGGCCTCGGTCGCCTTGGGAAAGATCTGTGCATAGGCCCCGAGCGAGGGCGAGAAGATCCCGAACAGACCCGACCCCAGCTTGGTCAGTCCCGAGGCCCAGAAATAGGGCAGCAGCACGGCGGCAAAGGTGAAACGGGCCAGAAGCGGCAACAGCGGGCTGAGCCGGGCAAGGGGGGCTGTCGGGTCGGTCATCTGGGGCCTCCGGGGGCTTGGATCAGGGCGTTCGATTGCATCAGCAGCGTGAGGATCGCGGTCGGGTCGTGGTCAGGGGCCACGGCGCAGGCGGCCTCGGCGGCCGTGGACAACGGCGACCCTTGGGCGAGGGCGTCGATGAACTCCGCATCCCCCGTCGACAGCAGGTGTGGCGCGGGGTCATAGCCGGGGCGCAGGATCACCACGTCCTGCGCGCCCGGCGTCGCCTGCGGCGCCTCTGTGTCCCGGGTGCGCTGCCAGATCGACCAGACGGGCCAGTCGGACCGGATCAGCCGCAACGACTGGGCAAGCGCAAACCGCGTGTCGCCCAGATCCTCGGGCGGGATCGCAGATAACATCGCAGGTGTCAGGGCGTCCGCATCGGCGGCGTGATAGCTGTCGCGCAGGGCAAGCTCCAGCCGGGCCAGATCCCCGATCCAGCGCATCCGCGCAACCTGAGGCGCGGCATCAAGAAAGGCGGGCAGCGCCATGCCGAACCGCGCCATGAGAGGAGATTCCGGGGGGTGGGCCCGCAGGTAGACCGCCGCCATCCCCCGGAACTGATCGTCACCAAGCACCATGTAACAAGCTGGAAATCCGTCGATCAGCGCCTCGGTCAGGCTGACCGCGACGTTGTTGCGATAGACCGCAAAGCGCCGCCCGGCGGGCCGCCCCGTGCCATCGGTCAGCGTGGGCGGGACCGGCATTCCGGGATCGCTCAGCGCCGCGCGGAATGTGGACTGGTCCGTCATGCGGCGGCCCTTTCGGCGGCCCGTGACAGCGCGTTCTCTGCGCGTGTGGCCTCGGCCGCCAGAACGGACCAGTCGGGCACGTCTGTGTCCCATTCGATCAACAACGGCGCAGGTCCGCGCCGGGCCAGCACGTCGTCCAGCAAAGCCCAGACCGGATCCGCGACCGCGCGCCCGTGGCTGTCGATCAGCAGCGGCGCGCCGTGGTCGTCTTCATCCTCGTCATGGCCGCCAAGGTGCAGCTCTCCGACCGCGTCCATGGGAAAATCGGCGATGTACTGCCGGGCATCCAGACGCAGGTTCGTGGCCGAGACGAAGACGTTGTTCACGTCGAGCAGCAACCCGCAACCGGTGCGGCGCACGACCTCGGCCAGAAACTCGGTCTCGGTCATCGTGCTCTCGGTGAAGGCGAGATAGCTTGAGGGGTTTTCCAGCAGCATCTGCCGCCCAAGCATCTCTTGCAGCTCGTCGATGTGATCGGCCACCCGGGCGACCGTTTCTGCGGTGTAGGGCAGGGGCAGCAGGTCGTTCAGGAAGGCCCCGTCATGCGTCGACCAGGCCAGGTGTTCGGAAAAACTGGCGGGGTTCAGCCAGTCGCACAGGTGTTTCAGCCGCGCCAGGTGGTCCGGATCCAGGCGCCCCTCGCCGCCGATCGACAGGCCGACGCCATGCACGGAAATGGGAAATCGCTCGGCCAGGTGACGCAGCTGCGCGATCGGACGGCCGCCATCGCCCATGTAGTTCTCGGCGTGAATTTCCAGCCATCCGACGGCACCGGGATCAGCCATGATGTCGGCATAGTGCTGCGGTTTGTACCCGACGCCGGGCGCGGGGGGCAGGGGGTGATGCATCGGGGTCTCCTGTCTGGGCGCAAGATCAGTGGCGGGTGGAGGAGTGGCTGCGGGGAGTAGCGGCGGGGTGAACCCCGCCCTACGAATGCGCTGGCGTGTAGGGCGGGGTTCACCCCGCCGACCGCGTCGCCGAAGCCACGGGGCGGAGGATCATCCCCGCCCCGCGCCAAAGGCCTCAGCCTTCCATCGGCAGGTCGCGGTCCAACTCGCTCAGGCTGCCCATCTTGCCTTCGGGCAGCATGACCTTGGTGCCGTCGGCCAGGACCGGTTCCGCGCTTTCGCAGGTGCCGTCCTGCACCAGCGTCCAGGCGTTGCCCTGGTAGTCGACCTTGGAGGTGCCGGCGCAGGTCGTGCCCGGGCCCGCGGCGCAGTCGTTCTTGCCGGCCATCGACACGCCGAAGCACTTGACGTTGTCGGCCGCGCTTGCCGGAACGGCAGCGGCGGTGGCGGACACGGCGGCGGCGAATGCGGTCAGGACGAGGGCTTTGTTCGTTTTCATGATTTCCTCCGTTGGAAACTTGCAAAGGTGCGGCACCGGAATTGGCGACCGTGCTATCCCATTCGCGGGCCGGGGAGGGTCCGTTACATCGCTCACGAACGAGTGAAGGATATTTCCAATTTTAATCGGTTCGCTGTAACGATTGCCCCGGGATGCGCGAATGGAGAGGGGAATGCCGGATCGCAACGACCGTTGGAGCGATCTTCTGCGCCGGGGCCTGCGCGGGGACGGTGCCGCCTATGGGGCCTTCCTTGGTGAAATCGCCCCGGTCATCCGGGGCATCGTGCGCGCCCGCACCGGCGGTGCCGAAGATGCCGAGGACATCGTGCAGGAGGTGCTTCTTGCGGTTCACGCCAAACGCCATACATGGCGCGAGGACGAACCGGTGACGCCGTGGCTTTACGCGATCGCGCGCTACAAGGCGGCGGACGCGGGGCGCAGGCGGGGCCGTCAGGGGCCGCAGGTGCCGATCCACGACCTGGCCGAGATCCTGCCCGAAGAGGCCGGAGAGGCCACCGCCGCCCGCGACCTGTCGGTCCTGCTGGACCGGATCGACGACCGGTCGGCCCGGATCGTGCGGGCCATGGGGGTCGAGGGACGCAGCGCCGCCGAGGTGGGCGCCGAGATGAACATGACGGACGGCGCGGTCCGGGTGGCCTATCACCGCGCGCTGGTCCGGTTGAAGGACCTGGCGGAGGGCGATGCCCACCCGCATCTGGACAAGACGAGCTGATGAAGACCGATGACCTGATCTCCCTGCTGGCCCAAGACGCCGCCCCGCCCCCCGCCGCCCCCGTGGCGCAGCAGGCCGTGCTGGGCGTGGCGTTCGGGTTTGTCGGGGCGCTGATCCTCTACCTGCTGGCACTGGGCCCCCGCGCGGACCTGATGATCCGCTGGCAGGATCCCGTAGTGCTGGCCAAAACCTTGCTGCCGCTAGGGCTTTTTGCCCTCGCGCTGGTGCTGAGCCTGCGTCGCGTGCGCCCCGGCGCCGCCATGGGCAAGGCCGCGCGGCTGGTCTGGCTGGTACCGCTGATGGCCGCAGCGCTGTTTGTCTGGGCCTTTGTTGCGACGCCCCCGGGCGAACGGCTGGTGGATTTCCTGGGCCATTCGATCCCGGTCTGCCTGCCTGCGATCAACGTGCTGTCGCTGCCGATCCTCGGCGGGCTGATCTTTGCCCTGCGCCGGGGCGCGCCGGTCGATCCGCAACTGGCGGGGGCGCTGGCCGGGCTGGCGTCGGCGGGGCTGGCGACGGCGCTCTATTCGACCTTCTGCACCGAGGACAGCCCGCTGTTCTACGCGACGTGGTATTCGCTTGGCATCATCTTCACCGCCGGGCTGGGCGCCTGGGCGGGCGGCAAGTGGCTGCGCTGGTAGGGCGACGGTCGGACGGGTGACGGGGGCGGTGCGTGCAAGCACGCACCCTACGGGCGCCTGAGGGGCATCAAGGCGGCGTCGCAGGAGAACGTTCATGACTGCGAAAGGGCAGCAAAAAGGCCGGTCGCGGGACCGGCCTTTCCTGAAACATCGGGGATCTGACGCTCAGCGCATGTCCGGCGGGGTCGCCTCGCCCTTCAGCTGCGCGACGATCTCGTCAAGGCTGGCGGCGAAGGTCTGTTTCTCGCCCAGCTTGCGGACCGAGACCGACCGTTCCTCGACCTCGCGCGCGCCGACGGCAAGGATGTAGGGCACCTTGCCAAGCGAATGCTCGCGGACCTTGTAGTTGATCTTCTCGTTGCGCAGGTCCGCCTCGGCGCGGACACCGGCGGCGGTCAGGGCCGCGACGACCTCGCGCACGTAGTCATCCGCATCCGACACGATCGAGGCCACGACGACCTGGCGCGGGGCCAGCCACACGGGCAGCTTGCCTGCGTGTTCCTCGATCAGGATGCCGATGAAGCGTTCGAACGACCCAAGCGTCGCACGGTGCAGCATGTAGGGGCGGTGCTTGTCGCCATCCGCCGCGATATAGCTGGCGTTCAGGCGTTCGGGCAGGTTCGGGTCGACCTGGAAGGTGCCGCACTGCCAGACCCGGCCGATCGCGTCGGTCAGGTAGAAGTCCAGCTTGGGCCCGTAGAAGGCGCCATCGCCGGGTTCCAGAGTATAGTCGCGGCCCACGGCCTTGATGGCGTTTTCCAGCGCGTTCTCGACATAGTCCCAGCTTTCCTCGGTGCCGACCCGCTTTTCGGGGCGCGTGGCGAACTTGATCTCGAATTCCGGGAAGCCAAGCTCGGCATAGATATTGGCGAGGAAGTCGATGAACCGGGCGCATTCGGCCTGGATCTGGTCTTCGGTGCAGAAGATATGCGCGTCATCCTGGGTGAACCCACGCACCCGCATGATCCCGTGCAGCGCGCCCGAGGGTTCGAACCGCGCGCAGGATCCGAATTCGGCCAGCCGCAGCGGCAGGTCGCGATAGGATTTCAGACCCTGGTTGAACACCTGCACGTGGCAGGGGCAGTTCATCGGCTTGAGCGCGTTGATGCGGGTGTGTTCGCGGCTCTTGGCCTCCGCATCGTCGTTTTCGCCGTCACGGCTTTCGTCGACTTCGACGACGAACATGTGGTGCTGGTACTTGTCCCAGTGGCCCGAGGCCTCCCACAGCTTGCGGTCGACGACCTGCGGGGTGTTGATTTCGCGATAGCCGCCCGCGCGCTGCTTGCGGCGCATGTAGTCCTGAAGCTCGGTATAGATGGTCCACCCGTTCGGATGCCAGAACACCTGGCCCGGGGCTTCTTCCTGCATGTGGAACAGGTCCATCTCGCGGCCAAGCTTGCGGTGGTCGCGCTTTTCGGCCTCTTCCAGCATCAGCATGTGCTGTTTGAGCGCCTTGCGGTCCTTGAAGGCCACGCCGTAGATCCGTTGCAGCATCGGCCGGGTGCTGTCGCCCAGCCAGTAGGCGCCGGCCACGTGGGTCAGCTTGAATCCGTCGGCGGGCACCTGGCCGGTGTGCTGCAGGTGCGGGCCGCGGCACAGATCCTGCCAGTCGCCATGCCAGTACATGCGGATCGGCTCGTCCCCGGGGATGCGGTTGATCAGCTCGACCTTGTAGGGCTCGCCGGTCTTCTCGTAATGCGCGATGGCATCGGCGCGCGACCAGACCTCCGTCTTCACCGCGTCGCGGGCGTTGATGATGTCCTTCATCTTGGCTTCGATCTGGCCAAGGTCCTCGGGGGTGAAGGGCTCGGCCCGGTCGAAATCGTAGAACCAGCCATGATCGCGGACCGGGCCGATGGTGACCTTCACGTCCGGCCAGATCTCCTGCACGGCGCGGGCCATGATGTGGGCCAGGTCGTGGCGGATCAGCTCTAGCGCCTGATCGTCGTCCTGCAGGGTGTGGATGGCAATCTCGGCGTCGTCCTCGATCGGCCACTGCAGATCGTAATGCGCGCCGTTCACGGTCGCGCTGATCGCCTTCTTGCCAAGCGAGGTCGAGATGTCAGAGGCCACCTGCGCGGGCGTGATGCCGGCGTCGACCTGTTTGGAGTTGCCATCGGGGAAGGTGAGGGTGATCTGGGACATGTCTGTCCTCCTCGTCGGTTTGGCGCCCACGGAACGCCCGGTTGCGGGTATGGTTTCGCGGGCATAGGTGCGCGGACGGCGCGGTCTTGTCAACACGCGATTGCCTGTGCAACCACGGCATGGCGTCGGTTTTGCCGCGTGCAACGGCCTCACCTGACAGTGTTTTTCGGTTTTCTGCCCCTTCGGCGGGAACCTGCCCTTGGCCGTGGCGTTGCCCTTGCGAAGGCAGGGTGCTGTGGAAGACGGGACGCGCCACGGTCCGTGATGAGCGGAGCAACCGGGGCGCTACGGGTATTTCAGAGTTGATTTCAAGACCGCCGCGGCGACCCGCGGTTCAGAACGACCCACTCCATTTCGATGACGACAGCCCGTCATCCGCCCACCCTGTCTTCACGAATTTCAGCCAGCCGCGAAGGCAAGCCCGATGACCCAGACCGACCTGTCCGCCGACACCACTCCCGACACCCGGGCCGAGACCGACCTGTTCACCCGCATTGCCGGGGCCGACGGTGATGACAGGCCGGACGGGCAGGAAAGCCGGAACGGCCTGCGCTTCATCGGTAGCCTCAGCCTCTCGAAGGTCTCGGACGGGCTGATCGACCCCAAGCTGGTGCTCAGCTGGCTGATGACCGCACTTGGCGCCCCCGCCGCGCTGGCCGCAGCACTGGTCCCGATCCGCGAGGCCGGGGCGCTGCTGCCGCAGGTCTTCTACGCCGGGCTGGTGCAGCGGATGCGTCACCGCAAGTGGATCTGGTCGGCCGGCGCGGCGGGGCAGGGCCTGTCGGCGCTTGGTATTGCCGTGGCGGGGCTGATGCTGGAAGGCACGGTTGCGGGCGTCGTTATCTGTGCCCTGCTGGCCCTTCTGGCGGTGTCCCGTGCGGCCTGTTCTGTGTCGACCAAGGACGTGCTGGGCCGGACGATCGAAAAGCGTCGGCGCGGTGCGGTGACCGGTCTGGCCGGATCCGTGGCCTCGATCGGCGTGGTGATCTTCGCGCTCTTGCTGGTCTCGGGGCTTTTGCAGGACAAGGGGCCGGTGCTGGTCGCCATCGCGCTGGCCGGGGTCTTCTGGCTGTCGGCGGCGGCGCTCTTCTCGACCATGGAGGAACCCGAGGTCGAACCGGACCCCGACGCGGGCCTGCCGCCGGTGCTGTCGGTCTTGCGGCAGGATGCGGATCTGCGCCGGTTCATTCTTGTGCGCGGGCTGCTGGTGTCGACGGCGCTGGCACCGCCCTGGATCGTCGTGATGACCGGCGAAGGGTCGGACAACCTGCTGGGTCGGCTGGGCGCGCTTGTGCTGGCCTCGGCCGGGGCGTCCTTTGTCAGTTCCTTCGTCTGGGGGCGGCTGTCGGATCGGTCGTCGCGCAGCGTGCTGGCGCTGTCGGGCGGGGTGGCCGCCGTGGCCCTGGCGGCGATGCTGGGGCTGGCCGCCTTGGGGCTGGCTACGGCGGCCTGGGCCGGGCCTGCGGTGCTGTTCGTGCTGATGCTGGCCTATCACGGCGTGCGGCAGGGGCGGTCGACCTACCTGGTCGACATGTCGCCCGAGGATGACCGTGCGACCTATGCCGCCGTCGCCAACCTGACCATCGGGCTGATCCTGCTGGCCACCGGCGCTTTTGGCGGCGGGCTGGGGGCCATCGGCGCGGCCTGGGCCGTGGGGGGCTTTGCCCTGATGGCGGCGGGGGGCGGCGCGCTGGCCATGACCCTGCGCGAGGTCGAGGGCCGCGATTGCGCGTAGCGCGCTGACATGGCACACATTTGCCCGACGCCATCGGAGAGCCGCCATGACCGACCCTGATTTCCTGACCACGCCACAGGGCCGCCGCATCGCCTATCGCCGCACCGAAGGCGCGGGGCCGGGGGTGGTTTTCCTCGGCGGGTTCAAATCCGACATGCAGGGCAACAAGGCCATCGCGCTGGAAGACTGGGCCAGACGTGAGGGCCGGGCCTTTCTGCGGTTCGACTATTCCGGTCACGGGGAAAGCGACGGTGAATTCATCGCGGGGTGCATCGGCGACTGGGCCGAAGACGCCCGTGCCGCCATCACCCAGCTGACCGAGGGGCCGCAGATCCTTGTCGGGTCGTCCATGGGCGGCTGGATTTCCCTTCTCATGACCAAGGCGATCCCCGATCACGTCGCGGGGCTGGTCACCATCGCCGCCGCGCCGGACTTCACTGAAGACAGCATGTGGGCCGGGTTCGACGATGCACAGCGTGCCGCGCTTGAAATGGTCGAACAGGTGTCGCTGCCGTCGGACTATGGCGACCCCTACATCATCACCAAGCGCCTGATCGAGGACGGGCGCCGCCACCTTGTGCTGCGCGGCCCGATTGAGCTGCCCTTCCCGACGCGGTTCCTGATCGGCACCGCGGACACCGCCGTCGACCTGTCCGTCGCCTACCGGCTGATGGACCGCGCGCAAGGCCCCGACATCCGCCTGACGCTGGTCAAGGGCTCGGATCACCGGTTTTCCGAACCGGCCGAACTGCGGCTGATCGAGGACATGGTTGCGCAGGTTTCCGCTGCAATCGTCGCCGGATAGCACCCGCAGGGGTTGACCTGTCCGCCAGATGTGAGACGATTCTGGAAAAGAGGCGGGGCAGGCCCACAGATGACAGTTCCGATCGTATTCCTACCGGGATACCTGTGCGATCAGCGCATGTATCTGGCCCAGGCCTATGATCTGTCGGCGCGCCACATCGTCATCCAGGCGCCCCTGTTGGGCGAACGGTGCGAGGAGATGGCCTCGAACCTGCTGCCCAACCTGCCACCTCGGTTCGCGCTGGTCGGCGCGTCGCTTGGCGGCACCGTCGCGCTGGAAATCCTGCGGAAATCGCCGGAACGTGTCAAACGTCTGTGCCTGATTGCCACCGATGTCTTTCCCGATGCGCCGAATGTGTCGGCCGACCGGGAACCCTTGCTGGTGCAGGCCCGCGCCGGTCGCTTCGCCGAGGCCGTGCGCGCCACCCTGCCGCCGGATGCGCTGGCCCCCGGAGTCGGACGGGCCCATGTGGCCGACACCTACGCCGACATGGCCGAGGGCCAGGGGCTGGCGGGCTTCCAGATCCAGACCCGCGCCCAGCAACGCCGCCGCGACCACCAGTCGACGCTCTATCGCGCGCAATGCCCGGTCCAGATCATCGCCGGCCAGCACGACACGATCGTGACCCCCAAACGCCAGGCTTTCATGGCCGAACTGGCACCCTGGGCGACGTTCACCTGCCTTCCGACCGCGGGCCATCTGCCCACGCTTGAAGATCCGGGCGGCGTGGCTGCGGTGCTGCACGACTGGCTGGAGGCGACGCCGAAGGCAGCCTGAGCGGTCGGACGGGCGCTGGTCCGGCGGTGCTACACACCCTGTTGCGGGCCGGGGAAGAGTGCCGGACAGTGTGCCAAAGACCCGACCCACTCTGGTGCCGGGTCCGCCAAGGCTTTACGGCGCCGGTGTTATCCCTTCGCCGCCCTCGGGTGGGCCTTGTCGTAGACCTCCATCAGCCGCGCCGTGTCCACAGCCGTGTAGACCTGGGTCGTCGACAGCGATGCATGGCCCAGCAGGTCCTGGATCGACCGCAGGTCGCCCCCCGCGCTCAGCAGGTGGGTGGCAAAGGAATGGCGCATGGCATGGGGCGTGGCCGAGGACGGCAGGCCAAGCGCCATGCGGGCCTGCGCCACCACCTTCTGCACCGTGCGCGGCGACAGCGCGCCGCCCCGCACCGCCCGGAAGATGGGCATGCCGGGTTCCAGGATATGCGGCAGGATGTCGAGATAGGCCTCGACCGCGCGCCGGGCGGGGGCGATGACCGGCACGATACGTTCTTTCCCGCCCTTGCCGGTGATCCGCAGCGTATCGCCAAGGGGCAGCGCCTGGGTCGTCAGCGACAGCGCCTCTGAGATCCGCAGCCCGCAGCCGTAAAGCAGGGTCACCACGGCCGCATCCCGTGCCGCGACCCAAGGCCGGGCGTCCCAGCTGCCGACCGTGTCGATCATGGCGCGGGCGGCGTCTTCGGGCAGGGGGCGGGGCAGCGATTTCTGAAACTTCGGCGCCCGCGCGGACAGGACGGGGGTAACATCGACCGCTTCACGCTGCGCCAGCCAGCGGTGGAAGGTCTTGACCGCCGACAGCTTGCGCGCCAGCGACCGCGCGCCCAGACCCTGCGACCGTTCGCGTGCCATCCAGGCCCGCATGTCCGAGGTCCGGACGCCCGCCAGCGCCACCAGGCCCTGGGGTCCGCCCATGTGTTCAGTCATGAACGACAGGTAGTCGACAAGATCGCGGCGATAGGATCCGACCGTGGCCTCCGACGCGCCGCGCAGCGACCGCATCCCCGACAGCCAGTCGGCCAGGGCGTCGCGCGCAGCGTCGGAGATCATCAGGCTCATCAGTTCAGCCAGCGCCGCATGGTGCGTTCGAAGACGCCTGCGAAGAACCCCAGCAGGTCCGTGCCGTGTTGCGGCGTGAACTGGTGCGGATCCTCGGCGCCCATCACCAGCA
Source organism: Pseudooceanicola onchidii (assembly GCF_004959925.1). GTDB lineage: Bacteria > Pseudomonadota > Alphaproteobacteria > Rhodobacterales > Rhodobacteraceae > Pseudooceanicola > Pseudooceanicola onchidii. The sequence goes on from NZ_SPUW01000001.1 coordinate 439,758, forward strand.
TCCCCGGCAGGCGCCCGGGCCCGAAGTTGAGCCTCAGGCAGGCCTCGCTGCGGACCCATTCGTAGGCGTCGCCGTAGATCGACTGATGGCCGCCCTGCACCTGACGCAGGTTCACCTGGCGTGGCGGCGCACCGCGCCCGCCGTCGGCATACTGGTCGCAGAACCCCGGCGGCACGACGCGCAGCACCGCGCCCACCTTGCCGATGGTCGGGTCGTCTTCGGTCTGCACGGTTTCCAGCACCAAATGCATGTGATCGACGCCAAGCGTCTCGGCCACTTCGCCTTCGAGGTCGCGCAGGAAGGATTCGAAATCCAGCGGGTCCAGAAGGCTCAGCACGGCGCGGTGCACCTGGTTCGTCCCGGCAAGGTTTTCATAGGCGGCGGCGATGACCGAGCGGTGCGTGTCTTCCAGCCGTTCCAGCCGGGCCTCCAGCCGTTCCATCGCGACGCCGCGCAGGTCCACCACGTTCGATCCGGTGGCCCGGTCGTTGGCGGCGATCAGCGCGGTCATCAGATCGTGGTCTTCAAGAATGGTGTCCGGCTCCGCGAGGATTCGTTCGCGAAGGGACGCATCAATCGTGGGGTTGGTCATGGTCTTTCGGGCCTGCTTCTTTTTGTCTTTTGCCTGTGGATACCAGAAAAGGCCGGGCATCGCGCCGGCCTTTTCGTGTCATTTTCTTGCTTTTTTCCGGGGTGAGCCCCGAATGCGACAACCCTCAGAGGATCGAGATATTGGCCGCCTTGATATCCGCCAGGAAGGCATCGAGCCCCTTGTCGGTGAGCACGTGGTTCGCCATCGCCTTGATCACGGCCGGCGGCGCGGTCATCACGTCGGCGCCGATCTTGGCGCATTCGGTCACGTGGTTCACCGTACGGATCGAGGCCGCGAGGATTTCGGTGTCGTAGCCATAATTGTCATAGATCGTGCGAATGTCCGCGATCAGGTCGAGGCCATCGAGGTTGATGTCGTCCAGACGCCCGATGAACGGGGAAATGAACGTCGCGCCCGCCTTGGCTGCCAGCAGCGCCTGGTTGGCCGAGAAGCACAGCGTCACGTTGACCATGTTGCCTTCGCCCGACAGCACCTTGCAGGCCTTCAGGCCGTCCCAGGTCAGCGGCACTTTCACGGCGATGTTGTCGGCGATCTTGGCGAGCTTGCGGCCCTCGGCGATCATCGTCTCGGCATCGGTCGCGGTGACCTCGGCGGACACGGGGCCGTCGACCAGATCGCAGATCTCCTTGGTCACTTCCAGGATGTCGCGGCCGGACTTCTTGATGAGCGAGGGGTTGGTGGTCACGCCGTCGACCATGCCCAGCTCGTTCAGCTCGGCAATGGCGGGGACATCGGCGGTATCGACGAAGAATTTCATGTCAGGTCTCCGGGGCAGGCCCGGCAGATGCACGCCGGGGGTTGGAAAGACGTCGCCCGCGATTTACCCGATAGGGGAGAGGTCCGAAACCCCGGATCGCCATTTACGTTTGCGCTAACCGCAAGGAGAGCCCTTGGACGATCGGTCCCATTTCGCCGCCGGAGAGCTGGTGTCGGTCCTGACCGCCCAGCCGCTGGACCGGTTCCTGGATTACAAGGCGCCCGAGGGCGGCGTGTTCCTGGGGGCCTACGTGCAGGTGCCGCTTGGGCCCCGGCAGGTGCTGGGCGTGGTCTGGGGGCCGGGCAAGGGTGATTTCGACTACAACAAGGTGCGGCCCGTTACCAAGGTGCTGGACGCCGCGCCGATGCGCGACGAGATGCGCGAATTCCTTGTCCGGGCAGGGGATTACACCCTGACGCCGATGTCCGCGATGCTGCGGCTGGCGACCCGCGCGCCGGGCTTGTCGAACCCACCCTCGATGCAGAAGGTCTATCGCCTGGGCGGGGTCGAACCCGACCGGATGACCGATGCCCGCACCCGCGTTCTGGACGTGCTGCGCGATTATGGCGGGCTGTCCTTCACGCTCAAGGAACTGGCCGAGATGGCCGGTGTGTCGACCGGCGTGGTCAAGGGGCTGGTGACCCAAGGCGCGGTGCGCGAAGAGGAAACCCCTCGCGATCTGCCCTATCCACGCATGGACACCGCCCGCCACGGCAAGCCACTGACCGACGATCAGGCGGCGGCGGCGGCGCGCCTGTCCGACGGGTTCGCCAAGGGCGGCTATGGCACCACCCTGCTGCGCGGCGTCACCGGGTCGGGCAAGACCGAGGTTTACCTCGAGGCCGTGGCCGCCTGCCTGGCCGCCGGACGTCAGGCGCTGGTCATGCTGCCGGAAATTGCCCTGTCCGAACAATTCCTTGTCCGGGTCGAACAACGCTTTGGCGCCAAGCCCGTCGAATGGCATTCGGGCGTCACCATGACCGAACGTCGCCGCGCCTGGAAGATGATCGGACAGGGCGAGGCCGAGCTGGTGGTGGGCGCACGGTCGGCGCTGTTCCTGCCCTACCGCGACCTCGGGCTGATCGTCGTGGATGAGGAGCACGACACCTCGTACAAGCAGGATGACGGGGTCATCTACAACGCCCGCGACATGGCGGTGCTGCGCGCCTCTCTGGCGGGGGCACGGGTGGTCCTGGCCTCGGCCACGCCATCACTTGAGACCTGGGCCAACGCGGATGCGGGGAAATATGACCGGCTCGACCTGACCAGCCGGTTCGGGGAATCGGTGCTGCCGGACATGCGGTCGATCGACATGCGGGCGCAGAAGGTCGACCCGGGGCGCTGGATTTCGCCCGCGCTGGTCACGGCGGTCATGCAGCGGATGGAGCGGGGCGAACAGTCGCTGCTGTTCCTCAACCGTCGCGGCTATGCGCCGGTGACGCTGTGCCGGGCCTGCGGCGAACAGATCGCCTGTGACCACTGTGACGCGCGGATGGTCGAACACCGGTTCCTGAAACGGCTGGTCTGCCACCAGTGCGGCGAGACAAAGCCGATGCCAACCGAATGCCCGTCGTGTCACGTCGAAGGCAAGCTGGCCCCGATCGGGCCCGGGGTCGAACGGCTGGCCGAAGAGGTCGCTGCGGTCTTTCCTGACGCCAAGACGGCGGTGCTGTCCTCGGATCTATTTTCCTCGGCCCGCGCGCTGAAGGAGGCGATTGCCCAGATCGCCGACGGGGATGTCGATATCGTCATCGGCACACAACTGGTGGCCAAGGGGCACAACTTTCCGCGCCTGACGCTGGTGGGCGTGATCGACGCGGATCTCGGGCTGCAGGGTTCCGACCTGCGCGCCGCCGAACGCACCTTTCAGCTGATGCGGCAGGTGGCGGGTCGCGCCGGGCGGGCCGAGGCTCCGGGCGAGGCGCTGCTGCAATCGCATCAGCCCGACCACCCGGTGATCCGCGCCATCCTGACCGGCGACGAGGAAGATTTCTGGCGCGCCGAGGCCGATGCCCGCCGCGCCGCCGGGATGCCGCCCTACGGTCGGCTGGCGGCGGTGATCCTGTCGGCGCCCGAGGCACAGCTGGCCTTTGGCGCAGGCCAGGACCTGGCGCGGCGTCCGGGACCGCTGACCGCCATCGGCGCGCAGGTCTTTGGCCCCGCGCCCGCCCCCATTGCGCGGATCCGGGGGCGGCACCGCGTCCGCCTGTTGGTGAAGGCCGACAAGGGCGTGGCGCTGCAGGCGGCGATGGCGCAATGGGTCGGGCAGCTGCGGCCCCACAAGGATCTGCGCGTGGCCTTGGACATCGACCCGCAGAGCTTTTTCTGAGACGTGTACTTTGCCGATGGCCCGGAACAAGGCACGCAGTGCCGCCGGGCCAGCGCCCGTCCGCCCCCTCGGGCGGGCGCTGCGTCGCCGTGGGCGCGACGATTGAACTAGTGGCTGCCACGACGAGATAAGTTGATGACCGCACAGGGTATACGCCCACCCGGCGGACGGGCGCTGGCCCTTTGTTGCACTTGGCATCAGGCCGTGGCTATGGTTCCCCGCTGGTCGACCAGCACATCCGTCGCCATGGCCCCGATCCACATCGCAAAAAGCGCAAGCCAGGCGGTGCCGACGAAGATCGACCCGCCGGTGACACCGGCGCCGATCGCACAGCCGCCGGCCAGCATGCCGCCGAACCCCATCAGCGCCGCGCCGATCATCGCGCGGCGCATCGGGGCGGGGCCGTCGAAGCCCTGAAACTGGAATTCCCCGGTCAGGATCGACGCGGCGAAGGCGCCGAGGACGACGCCGGGCACGAGGCCCACGTCGAACTCCAGCACCGCGTGGCGGTCGAGGAAGAACATCAGCGTATTGGCCGAGGGTCCCGTGAAGGTGGCGCTTTCGATCTGCACCGGGTCGAAGGCGACACGGGAAAGCGCGAAGGTGAGCACCCAGCCAAGCGCCACCGAGAACCCGACGCCGGCGCCGAAGACCAGGCGCCCGGCGCCGATCCGGTTGCGGCGCGCCAGCACAAGCGCCAGGGCGGCGACCCCGAGGCCGATCGCCAGCCCGGACCACGCGGGCAGATGCAGCGCCGACAGCAGGTTCACGTTGCGCCCGCCCGGCGTGACCCATAGCGCGGCGAGCCGGTCGCGCAGCGGTGCCAGCGCCCCTGCCAGCGACATCTGCGCCACCACCGCGAAGATCAGGCCCGAGACGACCGACCGCAGGTTGCCCGTTGCCGCAAGCACCAGCAGCCGCCCCGAACAGCCGCGTGCCAGCACCATGCCGATGCCGAAAAGAAGCCCGCCGATCACCGCGCCGGACCAGCTTCCGGTGACGGCCATCATCCGCGCTTCGCCCGACTGCATCAGGCCCGCAAGCTGCGCCGCCTGCACCCAGACCACGGCGGTCGAGAAGGTGAGCAACCAGACCGCCAGCCTGTCGCCCAGCTGCCCCCGCGCGAATTCCACCGTGGCCGCCCGCAGGCAGAACCGGGACCGCTGCGCCGCAACGCCAAAGGTGACACCCGTGATCAGGCCCAGCAGGGCGGCGGTCGGGGCTTCGCCGATCCGGTCGAGTAGGGGGATGAGGTCCATGGCAGGCTCCGTCGTTTGCCCTGCAATCCCATCATCACATTCGGATGTCATTGATTCAGATCAGCCCCTCTCGCCAAGGTGGGAAATTGGGCGTACAGGAAATGCATGACTCAGACAGTTAAATTGGACGAGGTGGCGCATCTGCCCCGCTGGCGTCACCCCCGGACCCTGCTGTTCCTCATGGCCGCCGCCATGCCGATCGCCTTTGCGACCTGGTCTGCGCTGCTGAACAACTTCGTGATCGAGGTGGCGCAGTTCAACGGCTCCGACATCGGCTGGCTGCACACCGTGCGCGAGATCCCGGGCTTTTTCGCCATCGGCGTCATCGCCCTGATCATCTTTGTCCGCGAACAGGTTCTGGGCCTTGTGTCCCTTGCGATGCTGGGCGTGGCGACCGCCGTGACGGCCTGGTTTCCGTCACTCGGCGGGATCCTGACGATCACGCTGCTGTCGTCGATCGGGTTCCACTATTACGAGACCGTCAACCAGTCGCTGCAGTTGCAATGGCTGAGCCGCGAGGAAGCGCCGCGCGTGCTGGGCAAGCTGCTGGCGACGGGATCGGCGGCGACGCTGTGTTCATATGGGTTGATCATGCTGCTGTGGGAACCGCTGAGCCTGACCTACAACATCGTCTACCTGATCTCGGGCGGGATCACGGCCGTCATCGCGGTGTTTGCCATGGTGGCCTATCCTCAGTTCGAGGCCCCCAATCCACAGGTCAAGAAGTTCATCCTGCGCCGCCGCTACTGGCTGTATTACCTGCTGCAGTTCATGGCCGGGGCGCGGCGTCAGATCTTCGTGGTCTTCGCGGGCTTCATGATGGTCGAACGCTTCGGCTTTGACGTGCACGAGGTCACGGGCCTGTTCCTGCTGAACCTTGTCGCCAACATGATCATCGCGCCGATGATGGGGCGCGCCGTGGGGCATTTCGGCGAGGCCAAGGTGCTGCGGTTCGAATACGTCGGGCTGGTCACGGTCTTTACGCTTTATGGCGGGATCTACTATTTTGGCTGGGGGGTCCTGCTGGCCTCGGCGCTTTACGTGATCGACAACCTGCTGTTCGGGCTGGCGCTGGCGCTGAAGACCTACTTCCAGAAGATTGCGGATCCGGGCGATATCGCCCCCACTGCGGCCGTGGCCTTTACCATCAACCACATCGCGGCGGTCTTCCTGCCGGCGGGGCTTGGATACCTCTGGCTGATCTCTCCGGGGGCTGTGTTCTTCCTGGCGGCGGGGATGGCGGCGACCTCCTTCTGCCTGGCGCTGCTGATCCCGCGCCATCCGGAACCCGGCCATGAAACCGTCTTCGCCGAGGCGCTGACCCCGGCGCAGTAAGCCAGTCCTGCCTCGCGCCAGACTTGACGCGGGGCAGGCCGGCGCTTAGGCCGCTCGCGACCCGCAACGCCCTTCAAGGACGCCGATCATGCCGACCTACACCGCGCTCACCACCCTTCCCGGCAAGGCCAAGGCCGAAGCCCTTGGCGAGGCGATGGAGGCCCTGACCCCCGAACCCTATGGCGTCGGCGTTTTCGAGATCGAGGACGACAGCGGGCTTTGGGAAGTGGGGGGCTATTTCACCGAAGCCCCGGACGAGGCCGGGCTGGCCCTGTTGGCAACCCTGCATGAAGCCAGACCCTTTGCCGTGTCCGAACTTCCGGACGTCGACTGGGTCGCCAAGGTGAAGCGCGAGCTGGCCCCGATCCGGGCCGGGCGCTTCTATCTCTATGGCAGCCATGATGCCGACAGCGTGCCCGCAGACGTCGAGCCGCTGCTGATCGAGGCCGCCATGGCCTTCGGCACCGGTCACCACGGCACCACCCAGGGCTGCCTGCGTGCGCTGGACCGGCTGGCGACGCAGGGCGTGGTGGCGGAAAAGGTGGCCGACATCGGCTGCGGCACCGCCGTTCTGGCCATGGCCGCCGCCCGGATCTGGCCCGGAGTGCCGGTTGCCAGCGACATCGACCCGGTCGCGGTCGAGGTCGCCGAAGCCAACCTGGCCGCCAACGGCATGGCCGGTCGCGTCACCTGCCTGGAAGCCACGGGGTTCGATCACGAGGCGATCCACGCAGGCGCGCCCTATGACCTGATCTTCGCCAATATCCTCAAGGGGCCGCTGATCGACCTGGCGCCTGACGTCACCAGCCACCTGGCGCCGGGCGGGCATGTCATCCTGTCGGGCCTGCTGAACGAACAGGCCGAGGCCGTCACCGCCGCCTATGTCGCTCAGGGCCTGGCCCAGGTCGAGGCCGAGCAGATCGGCGATTGGTCCACCCTCGTGCTCAAAAAGCCGATCTGACGACGTTTAGTCAAATTCGCGCCTCAATCCCCCGCTAATCCTGTCTCCGACGACTTCCGAGGAGACAACGGAGATGAAGGACGGATTCGCACATTTCGACCGACGGCTCGAGCAGCTGGAGGAAAAGAAAGCGGCTCTGGATGAAGGCCACCGGCTCAGCGTGGATGACACCGGGTTGATGAAGCTGATCCCGACCGGCGCGCGGCGCCGTCAGATCGGCCGCATGATCCCGCTGCGCGCGATGATGATCATGGCCGTCGTGGTGCTCTGCTTCAAAGGCTTCCTGCTGTATCGTCTCGGCTTTGGGGTCTACACCGCCAAGGTCGCCGGGATGGCGCAGGGTGACACCATGGACCGCGTCGGGGCCTACCTGATGCAGGTCGATCCGGTCACGCTCTGGATCTACGAAGTTTTGCACTTCCTTCTGGGCTGACGCGGCTGCATCCGCGCGATGCTGCCCACCATCCCCACCATTCGGACATGAAAAAGGCCGCGCTCCCCTCGGGCGCGGCCTTGAGCATCAGCACGAGCTGATAAGGTCAGGAGAGGCTGTCGATCTCGGACCGCAGCAGGCCGATGTCGGCCAGTTCACGGTCGGACAGGCCACCCAGCAGCTTGCGGGTGATGCGACGGTCGTTCCAGTCGCGCACGGCGAGATGGACGTTGGAGACAAGACGGCCAAACTGGCCGAAGGCAACGGCAAAGCCGCTCTGGGTATTGGTGGTCATCGAGTAGACGGGCATGGGGATGCTCCTGTGCTGAAGTGAGTTTTCAAAGCGCCCAATAATCGGGCAGGCGGGCCCACGGAAGCATAGTTTTTGCAACACACCCATGCTGGAAATGCATAGCCAGAAAGCGGCCTAAAGTGTTGAAACAAGGTAAATAATCGGGGTCATCCGGAAGCAGATTTGCGGCATCGCGAGGTCTGTTTGCGACCCTCGTGTCGGGCGTGGAGTATCGGGTGTCGTTTTCCGACGTCGGTTTGTGACGCACGCGCACTTGGCGGATGTTCCTGTTTCGTGCTATTTGTGGCCAAAAGGACAACACCGCAGGCACGGGAATGGGCAGTTTGAAGGTCATCGGCATCGATCCGGGGCTCCGCACGCTTGGGTGGGGCATCATTTCCGTGGCGGGCAGCCGAATCAGCCATGTCGCAAACGGCCAGTGTCACGGCACCGGCGACGGCATGGCCGAACGGCTGCTGGCACTGCACGTGGCCCTGACGGCGGTGCTGGCCGAACACGCGCCGGACGCGGCGGCGGTCGAACAGGTCTTCGTCAACTCAAGCGGCGCCGCGACGCTGAAGCTGGGGCAGGCGCGGGGGATCGCCGTGCTGGTGCCTGCGCAGTTCGGGCTGGCGGTCGGGGAATATGCGCCCAATACCATCAAGAAATCCGTGGTCGGAGTCGGCCATGCAGCCAAGGAACAGGTGCAGCACATGGTCCGTCTTCAACTGCCCGGCGTCGACTTCGCCGGCCCCGATGCCGCCGATGCGCTGGCCATCGCGCTGTGCCACGCCCACCACATGGGATCCGCGAACGCGCTGGCCCGCGCCGCCAAGGTGCGCGCATGATCGGGCGGATCGCAGGCCGCATCGACATGCGCGGCACCGATCACGTGCTGATCGACGTGCGCGGGGTGGGCTATGTCGTCTTTGTCTCGGACCGCACGATGATGGCCCTGCCGGGGACCGGAGAGGCAGCCGCGCTCTATACCGAACTGCTGGTGCGGGAGGACCTGCTGCAGCTTTACGGCTTCCCGACGCTGGTCGAGAAAGAGTGGTTCCGCCTGCTGACCTCCGTTCAGGGGGTCGGGGCCAAGGGCGCGCTGGCGATCCTTGGCGCACTCGGCGCGGACGGTCTGTCGCGCGCGATTGCCCTTGGCGATCAGGCCAGCGTCAAGGCCGCCAAGGGGATCGGCCCCAAGACGGCGCAGCGCATTGTGCTTGAGCTGAAGGACAAGGCCCCCGCCGTCATGGCCATGGGCGGCACAGCCCCCGCCGCGACCACCGCCGATGACGAGGTGATCGAAGCCGACACCCCCAGCCGCAAGTCCCGGCCCGCGCCCGCCGCAGCCCCCTCGGCCTCTGCCCAGGCCGAGGCGCTCTCGGCCCTCGGCAACCTCGGCTACGCCCCCTCCGAAGCCGCCGCCGCCGTCGCCGAGGCCGCCGGAGAGATCACAGACGCCGACACCCCCACGCTGATCCGCGCCGCGCTGAAAAAGCTGGCGCCGAAGGGGTAAGCGATGTCATCCGATCCGACCCTCCGCCCCGACCCGCTGCCCGAGGATGCCGATGATACCCGCGCGCTGCGACCGCAGACGCTGGATGACTTCATCGGCCAGAAAGAGGCGCGGGCGAACCTGCGCGTCTTCATCCAATCCGCCCGACAGCGTGGCGAGGCGATGGACCACACGCTGTTCCATGGCCCGCCCGGACTGGGCAAGACGACGCTGGCGCAGATCATGGCGCGCGAGCTGGGCGTGAACTTCCGCATGACCTCTGGCCCCGTTCTGGCCAAGGCGGGCGATCTGGCCGCGATCCTGACGAACCTCGAGGCGCGCGATGTGCTATTCATCGACGAGATCCACCGCCTCAACCCCGCAGTGGAAGAGGTGCTCTATCCCGCGCTCGAGGATTTCGAACTGGATCTGGTGATCGGCGAAGGGCCGGCGGCGCGTACGGTCCGGATCGAGCTTCAGCCCTTCACGCTGGTCGGGGCGACCACGCGCCTTGGCCTGCTCACCACGCCGCTACGCGACCGCTTTGGCATCCCGACCCGCCTGCAGTTCTACACCGAGGACGAGCTGCACGAGATCGTCACCCGCAACGCCCGCAAGATGGGCGCGCCCGCCGACAGCGACGGCGCGCGTGAAATCGCCCGGCGCGCGCGCGGCACGCCCCGGATCGCCGGGCGTCTGCTGCGCCGCGTGGTCGATTTCGCCGTGGTCGAGGGCGACGGCACCATCACCCGCGATCTGGCCGACAGTTCGCTGACACGGCTGGGCGTCGATCACCTTGGCCTCGACAGCGCCGACCGGCGGTATCTGAAGATGATCGGCGAAGACTATCAGGGTGGCCCCGTGGGGATCGAAACCCTCTGCGCCGCGCTCAGCGAAAGCCGCGACGCGGTGGAAGAGGTGATCGAGCCCTACCTGCTGCAGCAGGTCCTGATCCAGCGCACGCCGCGTGGCAGGATGCTGGCGGCTAAGGGCTGGCGGCACATCGGGCTTGAGCCGCCAAGACCCGCCGGGCAGGGGACGCTTTTCGAATAAGGCTTGCTCTTCGCGGCGCTACGGGGCAACGCAGAGGTCACCATGACCCTCATCGGAGCCGCCACCGTGACCGCCATGCTGGAACCGGAACAGATCGAACGCCTCTTCACCCGCGAAGACGGCAGCTTTCATTTCGCCAGATGGGGCCGTGCGATCGTGCCCGTGATCTTCGGGGTCGAGGAGGCCAGCCTGCCGCCGCTGAAAGGCGCGATCGAAACCGTGGTGCTGATGGCCGGGCACCACATGGGCGAAACCGACCCCGAACTTGGCACGAACCTGATGGTCTTCTTCCTGAAGGACTGGGAAGAGATGGTCGAGCTTGAAGGCCTGTCGCAGCTGATCCCCGAACTGGGCGCGCTGGTGCCCCGGCTGATCGCGGCAGAGGCCAACCAGTACCGCATCTTCCGCTTCGACGAACAGGGCGCGATCCGTGCGGCCTTTGTCTTCATCCGGATGCAGGGCCAGGCGGCGCGCCGCCCGGCCGAGGAGATCGGCCTGGATCTGGCGATCAAGTCGATCCTCGATTGGGGGCCTCACGCTTTCGCCGCCCGCTCTCCGCTGGTGCGGGGCGCGGACGGGCTGGCGCGGGTCGATCCGGCGATGGCCGTGGTGGTCGGCGCGGCCTATGATCCGGTGCTTCCCGTGGCCGCTTTCGACCCGGCGCATGCCTTGCGGATCTTCGCTCGCCTTCCGCGCGAATAAGGCAGAATTGGGGCGGGTGGTTTTCTGCCTGATCTGACGCGGGTTGACGTCAGTCCTGGGGCGTCAAAAAATAACCTAGAACTATCAGATAGTTGGTTCGATAAAATTTTATGATTGTTACATCTTTCTGCCGGCAGTTTGCCGGAGGCTGACGCTATTAAGCGTCATCCAAATGCGTCAATGTTATGAAGATACCAAAATCCGTTCATCTGCTTGCCCCAATTGAACATCAGTATACAGGTTCAGCGGGAAGGATGGTTCTGTCCGATTGACGGCCCGCGTGGAAAAGGCTCGGGTCCCGTGGCGAAGCACGATTTGACAGGTTTTGACGTCTTGCAGACGCCCGTCACCGGGCAGGTCGCGACGTTTCTTGCCGTGCATCAGGCCGAGGCGACCGGCGGCGAACGTCTGCCGTCTTCCCGACAGGCGTGTTTCGCGCCGGGCACCATGATCGCCACCCCCCTGGGCGCGCGCGCCATCGAAGATCTGCGCGCCGGCGATCTGGTCCGGACGGTCGAAGGACGGTACGTCGCGGTTCTGTGGGTCGCCCCGCGCGACGCCATGCACGGCGGCGCCGACACGGTCGTGCGGATCGAGAAGGGCGCGCTTGGACAGGGCCTGCCGACGGCCACGCTCTATCTGGCGCCCGATCACGGGGTGCGCATCACCTCTCGGATCGCCGAGCAGATGTTCGGCCAGGACGAGGTTCTGGTGCCTGCCGAAAGCCTTGTCGGCCAGCCGGGGATCACCCGCGCCCGTCCGCAGGACGGACAAGCCATCCACCTGCTGCTGGAAGGGCACCACGTCGTCATCGCCAATGGCCTGCCCGTCGAAAGCCTGTTCGTCGGCAAGGACACGCGCGCCCGGATCGGCCGTACCAACTGGAAGGCCCTGCGCGCCGCGCTGCCCCGCGAGCCCTTCGTCAACGGGCGTCCGCGGATGACGCCCGCCCGGCTGCGCACCGATCTAAAACGGGCGCGGCGGCTGATCGAACGCCATCTGCGCAACCCGCGCTGCACCCTGATCGACGCCAAGGGCCTGCAAGCGCCGGTGCTGCGCCTTGTCACAGGCTGAAGGGCCGACCTTTCGCCTTGCCCCCGGGGCAGGGGGCGGGCATAGCCGAAGGGACTGAATTTCCGGACGGCCTGCCATGACACATCGCTTCACCCTGCGCGTCTATTACGAAGACACGGATCTGGCGGGCATCGTCTATTACGCCAATTACCTGAAGTTCATCGAACGGGCCCGCAGCGAATGGATCCGCACGCTCGGCATCGATCAGCGCGAGATGAAAGAGGAAACGGGCACCGTCTTTGCGGTGCGGCGGCTCGAGGCCGACTACCTTCATCCGGCCCGGTTCGACGATGAGCTTGAGGTACAGACCACGACCGAAGCCGTCACCGGCGCCCGGATCGTCCTGCGGCAGCACGTGCTGCGCGAGGGCGAGGTCCTGTTCACCGCCCATGTGACCATCGTGGCGATCAATGAAACCGGCCATCCCGCACGGCTTCCGGCGAATATCCGCCGCCAGATGCACTAGAGACACGCCTGTAACGCGCGCACACGCCAATGTGTTGGCGCTGTCGCTTGCGATCCGCTATATTCCCAGCCAACGAGGCCGCGAAAGACGGCCCGACATCCTATGGCTGACGAGCAGGCGCAATGGAAACCGAGACTTTGACAATCGCCCAGAACATGGATTTCTCCATGTGGGGGCTTTTCGCACGTGCGACCTTTACCGTGAAGATGGTGATGCTGATGCTGATCGGCGCCTCCTTCTGGTCCTGGTCCATCATCATCCAGAAAATCATCGCTTACCGCGCGGCCCGATCTGAAGCCGCGCGCTTTGACCGGACCTTCTGGTCGGGTGAACCGCTGGACGAATTCTATGAACAGATCGGCCCCGACCCCAAGGGGCGGGCGCATCGGGTCTTTGCCGCCGGCATGACCGAATGGCGTCGGTCGCACCGCGAAGATGGCGGTATGATCGCAGGCGCGCAGGCGCGTATCGACCGGTCGATGGACGTGGCCATCGCGAAAGAGGCCGAGGGTCTTCAGGCCGGACTGCCCGTGCTGGCGACCGTCGGGTCAACGGCACCCTTCGTCGGGTTGTTCGGGACGGTCTGGGGCATCATGCACGCCTTCATCGGCATCGCGGAAAGCCAGAACACCAACCTCGCCGTCGTGGCGCCCGGCATCGCCGAGGCACTGCTGGCCACGGGGCTGGGCCTGCTGGCCGCGATCCCGGCCGTGATCTTCTACAACAAGCTGTCGACCGACGTGGACCGCATCGTGGGCGGTTACGAAGCCTTCGCGGATGAGTTCTCGACCATCCTGTCGCGCCAGCTGGACGCCTGATCCATGGGCGCCGGTGTCATCTCAAAGGGCAGCGGCGGGGGCCGCAGGGGACGCCGTCGTGGCGGCCGCGCCCAGCCCATGGCCGAAATCAACGTGACGCCCTTTGTCGACGTCATGCTGGTGCTGCTCATCATCTTCATGGTCGCCGCGCCGCTGATGGTCGTGGGTGTGCCGGTCAAACTGCCGGAAACCGCCGCCAATTCGCTGCCGACCGAACAGGAAGAACCGCTGACCGTCACCGTCACCGCGGACGGGCAGGTGATGATCCAGACGACCGAAACCGCGCGCGACGACCTGATCCCCAAGCTGCGGGCGATTGCGACCGAACGCGACGGCGACCGGATCTACCTGCGCGCGGACGGGTCCGTGCCCTATGAACAGGTCATGCAGGTGATGGGGGCGCTCAACAAGGGTGGCTTCAAGAACATCGGCCTGGTGACCGATCCCGGCGGGCCGACGCTCGGCGGAAACTGATCCACAAATGAACACGGGGCACATCATATCAGGGGCAGGGCATCTGGCCCTCTTCGCCTGGGCGTTCCTGGGCAGCTTTTCGCTGCCCCCCGAGGACACGATCGCGGTCACGGACGTTGCCCTGATCTCGCCCGAGGAATTCGCGGCGCTGACCCCGCCGACGGACCAGGCGCCGGGCGCCGATACCGAGGTCGCGGAACTTCCCGCCCCCGAACCTGCCGACGCCCCGCCCGCCGCGACGCCCCAGACCGACAGCGCGCCCGCGCAGTCGCAACCCGAGGTGACCGAGGCCCCGGCGCCCGAAACCACGCCCGAACAGCCCGACGTCTCGACCCCGCAGGCCGAGGTGGCCGACAGCACGCCGCAGATCACGCCCCCGTCCGAGGACGTGGCGGTCGTCATGCCCGAACAGTCCAACGAAGCGCCCCGCGACATCAAGCGCGTCGCGCCGCGCCCGGTCGACCGCCCGTCGCCGGATGCTCAGGTCGACAGCCTGCCGCAGGCCAAGACCGCGCCCTCGGAAGAGGCGACCGAGGTCAAGCCCGCCGAAGAGGAAAAGGCCCCCGAGGAGGCGACGACCCGGATCCTGACCGAAGCCGACGAAAAGGGGGATGGGCCGCCCAAGTCCTCTCCGCGTCCGCCGTCGCGTCCGGTGCAGACCGCCGCGGTCGAGCCCAAACCAGAGCCGAAACCCGAGCCCAAGCCGGAACCGACCCCCGCGCCGAAGCCCGAACAGAAAGACGCGATCAATGACGCGCTCAGCCGTGCGCTGGCCGGGTCCACGTCGTCGGCATCCAGCGATAACGTGCCCGCCGGCCCGTCCGGCCCGCCATTGACCAGCGGTGAGAAAGACGCCCTGCGCGTCGCCGTGTCGGCCTGCTGGAACACCGGCAGCCTTTCCACCGACGCCCTGCGCACTACCGTCGTGGTGGCCGTCGAGATGAACGAAGACGGCACGCCCCGGGGGGACAGCATTCGGATGCTCACATCCTCGGGCGGAACGGGAACCTCGGCGCAGCAGGCCTTCGACGCCGCGCGCCGTGCAATCATCCGCTGCGGCGGACAGGGATTTGGACTGCCGGTGGACAAGTACGACCACTGGCGCGAGATTGAGATGACCTTCAACCCGGAGAAGATGCGGATCAAATGACCACACATCTGACCAGGCTTTTCAACATGACGCGGGTCGGCCTTCTGGCCGCCGCCATGGCCGCCACGACACTTGCCGCCCCTGTCACCGCACAGGACGGCCCCTTGCGGATCGAGATCACCGAGGGGGTCATCGAACCGCTGCCCTTCGCCATCCCGGCCTTCGTGCCGGAAACCGGCGGATCGGCCGAAATGGCGAACAACATCACCCGGGTCGTGTCGGAAGACCTGACCGGCACCGGCCTGTTCCGGGAAATCCCGCCGACCGCACATATCGGATCGGTCACCAGCTTCTCCAGCCCGGTGCAATACGCCGACTGGAAGGCGATCAACGCACAGGCGCTGATCACCGGTGCGGTGTCGGTCACGGGCGACCGGGTGAACGTCAAGTTCCGGCTCTACGACGTCTTTTCGGGGGCCGAGATGGGTGATGGCCTGCAGTTTTCCGGCACCACGGCGGGCTGGCGGCGCATGGCGCACAAGGTGGCCGATGCCGTCTATTCCCGCATCACCGGGGAAGGCGCCTATTTCGACAGCCGCGTGGTCTACGTCTCTGAGACCGGCCCCAAGAACGACCGGCGCAAGCGGCTGGCGATCATGGACTACGACGGCGCGAACACCCAGTACCTGACCGACAGCTCGGCCATCGTGCTGGCGCCGCGCTTTTCGCCTTCGGGCGACCGGGTGCTCTATACCAGCTATGAAACCGGCTTTCCCAAGATCTACGTTCTGGACGTCGCCAGCGTCGGCCGCCGTACCCTGACCACGCCCGAAGGCACCATGTCCTTCGCGCCCCGGTTCTCGCCGAACGGGCAGACCATCGTCTATTCGCTGTCGCAGGGCGGCAATACCGACATCTTCTCGATGGACATCAACACGGGCCAGTCGCGCCAGCTGACCACCGCGCCCTCGATCGAAACCGCGCCCAGCTTTTCGCCCGACGGCAGTCAGGTCGTCTTCGAAAGCGACCGCTCCGGGTCTCAGCAGCTCTACATCATGCCGGTGAACGGCGGCGAGCCGCGCCGGATTTCCTTTGGCCAGGGCCGCTATGGCACGCCCGTGTGGTCGCCGCGCGGTGACCTGATCGCCTTTACCAAGCAGTCCAAGGGCCGCTTCCACATCGGTGTCATGCGCCTGGACGGGTCCGAGGAACGGCTGCTGACCGCGTCCTTCCTGGACGAAGGCCCGACCTGGGCGCCCAATGGCCGCGTCATCATGTTCACCCGCGAAACGCAGGGCGAACAGGGGCAGGCGTCGCTCTACTCCGTCGATATCTCGGGCCGGAACCTCAAGAAGGTCCGGACCGAAGGTGCGGCCTCCGACCCGTCGTGGTCGCCGCTGCAGAACTGATCCAACCGTTTTCCATACGCCCGTCAGATGATAGAACCGGGCTACCCTAGGACATGAGGCACGAGATGAAACATATCACACGCGCAGCGCTGATGCTGACCGCAGGGCTGGCCCTGGCCGCCTGCGACAACTCCAAGCGGTTCGACAACGACGTCGCCCTGGGCGGCGGCGCGGGCGCCAACGGGGCGATCGTGCCCGGCTCGGCCAACGACCCGGCCTCGCCGCTCTATTTCCAGCAGTCGGTCGGCGACCGTGTGCTGTTTGCCGTCGACCAGCACACGCTGTCCGACAGTTCCCGCGCCGTGCTGAACGCACAGGCCCAGTGGTTGATGGTCAATGCCGACTACACCGCCGTGATCGAAGGCCACGCCGATGAGCAGGGCACCCGGGAATACAACCTTGCGCTTGGTGGCCGTCGCGCCAACGCCGTGCGCGAATACCTGATCACCCAGGGCGTGTCCGCCGCGCGCCTGCGCACCGTCAGCTATGGCAAGGAACGCCCGATCGAGATCTGTTCGGTCGAAAGCTGCTATGAAAAGAACCGCCGCGCCGTGACCGTTCTGGCCGCCGGTGCCATGAGCTGAGGACGCCTGCATGCGGAACTTCATCGCCATCGGTCTGATCGCCCTGCTGCCCCTCGGGGCGCAGGCGCAATCGCAGGACCAGACCCTTGCCGACATCCGGCAGGAGCTGACCGTGCTGAACGTCGAGATCCAGAAGCTGAAACGCGAACTGTCGACCACCGGCACCGCCAGTGGCGCGACCGTGGGCGGATCGGTGCTGGAACGCATGGACGCGCTTGAGGCCGAGGCATCGCGCCTGACCTCCAAGACCGAAGAGCTTGAGTTCCGCATCAATTCGGTCGTCACCGACGGCACCAACCGGATCGGCGATCTGGAATTCCGCCTGGTCGAGCTTGAGGGCGGCGACGTCTCAAAGCTGGGCCAAACCTCGACCCTGGGCGGCGCGCTGCCCGACGGCGCGGCCTCGGGCACCATCGCGCCGCCGGTGACCAGCACCCCGGCCGAGCCTGTGGCCGAAATGGCCATCGCCGAAAAGGCCGACTACGAGGCCGCACAGGCGGCGCTGGCCGAAGGCAAATCCGCCGACGCCGCGTCGAAATTCGATGCCTTCCTGCTGAACTATCCCGGCTCGCCGATGCAGGCGCAGGCCGAACTTGGCAAGGGCAAGGCGCTTGAGGCGGGCGGAGAGATCACCAAGGCCGCGCGCTCCTACCTCGCGGCCTTTTCCGCCGCGCCGACCGGCCCGGTGGCCGCCGAGGCGCTGTTCAACCTCGGGCGTGGTCTTGGCCAGCTGGGGCAGGGACCCGAGGCCTGCACCACGCTGCAAGAGGTCGGCAACCGCTTCCCCGGCGCGCCGCAGGTCGATCTGGCCATGGCGGAACGCACCAAGCTGGGGTGTCAGTGACCAAGCCCTCGGGCGATGCCGCGCAGGCAATCGCCCGGGCCTTGACCCCGCTGCCCGACGGCCCGCTTGGCGTGGCCGTGTCGGGCGGATCCGACAGCCTGTCCCTTCTGCTGCTGGCCCATGATCTTCTCGGCCCCGATCGCCTGCGCGCGGTGACGGTCGATCACGGCCTGCGCCCCGAGGCGGCAGGCGAAGCCGCCTTTGTCGCCAGGATCTGCGCCGCGCAAGGCATCGCCCACACGACAGTGCACTGGAAGGGCTGGGACGGGCAGGGGAACCTGCCGGACCGGGCCCGGCGCGCACGCTACGCCTTGATCGCCGAATGGGCGCAGTCCCAGGGCATCGGCGCGGTCGCCCTGGGCCATACGGCCGACGATCAGGCTGAAACCCTGCTGATGCGGCTGGGGCGCGGCGCCGGGGCCGAGGGACTGGCGGCCATGTCCGACCGACGCGTGATCCACGGCGTCACCTTCCTGCGCCCACTTCTGACGGAACGGCGCGAGGTCCTGCGCGACCTGCTGCGCGTCCGTGGTCAAACCTGGGTCGACGATCCGACCAACGACGACACCCGCTTTGACCGCCCCCGCCTGCGCAAGGCCCTGCCGGACCTTGCCGCGCTTGGCCTGACGGTCGAGGCGCTGACGACAACCGCCCGCAACCTCCGCTCGGCATCCGATACGCTGGCGCATTACGCCGAACAGGAGGCCGCGCGCCACCTGCGGATCGACGGCCCCGACGTGCTGATCGATCCCGCTGCCCTGGATATCCTGCCGCCCGAGATCACGCGCCGCCTGCTGCAGGCCGCCCTGCGCTGGATTGCCGGTGGTGATTACCCGCCGCGCAGCGCCGCGCTGGATCGGTTCACGGAGGCGCTGAGGGCCGGCGATGCCGTGACCCTTGCCGGGGTCTTTGCAAGTCCTGCCAAGGGGATGATCCGCCTGACACGCGAACCGGGGGCGGTGGCGGCCCTGATCGCCGATCCCGGCACGCCATGGGACGGACGCTGGCAAGTCGACGGCCCTTTCGGCCCCGGCGACCAGATCCGCGCGACGGGCGCAGCGGGCCTGCGCGCCGTTCCCGACTGGCGCGAGACGGGCCTGTCGCGCACCACCCTGATGGCCGCGCCGGCCGTCTGGCAGGGCGAAGACCTGCGCGCCGCACCGCTGGCTGGCCACACGGCCGGTTTCACCGCAAAGCTCATTCGTACGGCGGAAGATTTCCGTGCGACACTGCGCACGCATTGAACATGGGCGGCCAAATCTTATTTTAAGTCCAAGCCGGGTATGCTAACCCCGCGCCTATCCCCAATCTGGAGGAGTTTTCCTTGGGCAACGCGAGACAATTCGCCTTCTGGGTCGTTCTGCTGCTGCTGATCGTGGCGCTGTTCAACCTGTTCAGCGGTTCGGGCAATACGCTGCAAAGCCGTGAAATCCCCTATTCGGAGTTCGTGCGCAGCGTTGAGGCCGGCGAAGTCAGCTCTGTCACCCTGGATGGTGAGCAGGTGCGCTATCGCGGCAAGGACGGCAAGGACTATGTCACGATCAAGCCGGAAGACGCCGAAGTCACCCGTACGCTGATCGACAACGAAATCCCGGTTTCCGCCAAGAGCCAGGAAGAATCCGGTTTCCAGGCGTTCATCGTGTCGCTGTTGCCGATCCTTCTGCTGATCGGCGTGTGGATCTATTTCATGAACCGCATGCAGGGCGGCGGCAAAGGCGGGGCCATGGGCTTTGGCAAGTCCAAGGCCAAGATGCTGACCGAAAAGCATGGTCGCGTGACCTTTGACGACGTCGCGGGCATCGACGAGGCCAAGGAAGAGCTGGAAGAAATCGTCGAATTCCTGCGCAACCCGCAGAAATTCTCGCGCCTTGGCGGCAAGATCCCCAAGGGTGCGCTGCTGGTGGGCCCTCCGGGCACTGGTAAGACACTGCTGGCCCGCGCCATCGCCGGCGAGGCCGGTGTGCCCTTCTTCACCATCTCGGGGTCTGACTTCGTGGAAATGTTCGTCGGTGTCGGTGCATCCCGCGTGCGCGACATGTTCGAACAGGCCAAGAAGAACGCCCCCTGTATCGTCTTCATCGACGAAATCGACGCCGTCGGTCGCCATCGTGGCGCAGGCTATGGCGGCGGTAACGACGAACGCGAACAGACGCTGAACCAGCTGCTGGTCGAAATGGACGGCTTCGAGGCCAACGAGGGTGTCATCATCCTGGCCGCCACCAACCGTCGCGACGTTCTGGACCCCGCGCTTCTGCGTCCCGGTCGTTTCGACCGTCAGGTCATGGTCGGCAACCCCGACATC
Organism: Pseudooceanicola onchidii; assembly: GCF_004959925.1. GTDB lineage: Bacteria > Pseudomonadota > Alphaproteobacteria > Rhodobacterales > Rhodobacteraceae > Pseudooceanicola > Pseudooceanicola onchidii. The sequence goes on from NZ_SPUW01000001.1 coordinate 460,048, forward strand.
AAGGGCCGCGAAAAGATCCTGGGCGTTCACGCCCGCAAGACCCCGCTTGGCCCCGATGTCGACCTGCGCATCATCGCGCGCGGCACGCCCGGCTTTTCGGGCGCGGATCTGGCGAACCTCGTGAACGAGGCCGCGTTGATGGCCGCCCGCGTGGGGCGCCGCTTTGTCACCATGGTCGATTTTGAAAACGCCAAGGACAAGGTCATGATGGGCGCAGAGCGCCGGTCGATGGTCCTGACGCAGGATCAGAAGGAAAAGACCGCCTATCACGAATCCGGCCACGCTGTCGTCGGTCTGGTGCTGCCCAAGTGCGATCCGGTCTACAAGGCCACGATCATCCCGCGCGGCGGCGCGCTTGGCATGGTGGTGTCGCTGCCGGAAATCGACCGCCTGAACTGGCACAAGTCCGAGTGCGAGCAAAAGCTTGCCATGACCATGGCCGGCAAGGCGGCCGAGATCATGAAGTACGGCGAAGACGAAGTGTCCAACGGCCCGGCTGGCGACATCCAGCAGGCCTCGGCCCTGGCCCGTGCCATGGTTCTTCGCTGGGGCATGTCCGACAAGGTCGGCAACGTCGACTATGAACAGGCGCACGAAGGCTACAACGGCAACGGCGCTGGTGGCTTCTCGATCTCGGCTCATACGAAAGAGCTGATCGAGGAAGAGGTGAAGCGCATGATCGACGAGGCGTATCAGCACGCCTACCAGATCCTCACCGACCACAAGGAAGAGTGGGAGCGCCTGGCGCAGGGCCTGCTTGAGTACGAGACCCTGACGGGCGACGAGATCAAGCGTGTGATGAACGGCGAACCGCCGTCCTCGGGCGACGAAGACGCCGGGTCCGACCAGGGCAGCGCGCCCTCGGTCACCGCGATCCCGAAGACCAAGCCGCGCTCCAAGCCCGGCAGCTCGGGCGGGATGGAGCCTGAACCCACAGCATGACGGACAGGGCCGGGGATTTCCCCGGCCTTTCCTTTTGTGGCAGGTCGTGATTGTATGCCGTCGCATACCGTCTCACGCGCCGCAGGGAGCCCGCCCATGTCCGACTGGAATTCTGACGCTTACTCAAAATTCTCGGCCCTGCGTCTGCGGCCCGCCGTCGATCTGCTCATGAAGGTGCCGCCGCTGGTCGGGGACGAGATCACGGACCTTGGCTGCGGCAATGGCGCTGTCGGGCCGGTTCTGCGCACCCGCTTTCCCAAGGCCCGTATCGCGGGGCTCGACAGCTCTCCGGCGATGCTGGAGGACGCCTGGAAAACAGGTGCCTATGACGCCCTGACCGAAGGCGACATCGCCAAATGGCGCCCCGAGACGCCGCCTGCGCTGATCTATTCCAACGCGGCCCTGCACTGGCTGCCCAATCATGCGACCCTGTTGCCCGAACTGGCCGGACATCTGGCCCCGGGCGGCACCCTGGCGGTGCAGATGCCGCACCAGAACTCGGCCCCGTCGCACCGGCTTTGGATCGATCTGGTCGATCAGCATTTCCCCGGCCGCTACGACCCCGACCAGACCCCCGGGATCCTCGACGCGCGCACGACCTACGACTTGCTGGATCCGCTCGGGCACCTGACGCTGTGGGAGACCGAGTACATGCAGCGACTGGATCCGGCGACCGACGCGCATCCCGTGCGGCTGTTCACCTCGTCGACCTTCGCGCGGCCGGTATTGAACACCCTCGACGCGGACGAACAGGGCCTGATCACCCGTCTTTATGACGAGGCGATGGAGCTGGCCTATCCCCGCCGCGCGGATGACTCGGTGCTCTTTCCTTTCCGGCGGTTGTTCTTCATCCTGACCCGACCCTGACACCGGAGAGACCATGCCCGCGCTCAAGCTGACCGATTTCACCTGCCGCATCACCTGGCTGGGCCGCGTGACCGACCGCGACGCGGCGCTGGATTCGACCCCGGTGCAAAGCCTGAGAGCCGCCTTCGACGGCCCGGAGGGAGAATTCCACGGTGGTATCAACCGCCCTTCGTGCAGCCGCGTGATGCACCTGCACCCGCGCAACACGCCCATCCGCAATGTCCGGCAGTTCTCGGTCCTGTCCGCAGAAGACCTGGCGCAGATCGCCGCCAACATGGAGGTCGAGGCGTTGAACCCTGAATGGCTGGGCGTCACGATGCTGGTTGAAGGCCTGCCCGATTTCACCCATCTTCCCCCGTCCTCGCGTCTGCAGGGGCCGGATGGGGTCACGCTGGTGGTCGATATGGAAAACCGCCCCTGCCAGCTGCCCGCGCGGGTGATCGAAACGCACCTGCCGGGCAAGGGCAAGGCATTCAAAAGCGCCGCGAAGGGACTTCGCGGCGTGACGGCATGGGTCGAACGGGAAGGGGTCTTGTCCCTTGGGGACGATCTGCGCCTTGCTATCCCGGATCAACCGGTGTGGTCGCAGTTGGAAAATGCCCGGGGGTGAGGGAACAGCCCCCGGGCCCGACTTGTGAGATCGGTGACTTGTTAAATCGTCAAAGTGCGGAAATGAGGCCTGCGGCGACAATCATCGTCGTGGCAAAACTTGCGTAGAATACGACGGCAGCAGCTTTCATCAGTATGTCCTCCGGTGAAACATGCAGGTGGATCAGCAGCGATCCGCCTACGGTTACATTTGTTACTTGAACAACGACATCATACCACGGTTGGTTCCCTCACTTGACAAATTCGTCTCACAAAACTGTTTCCGAATCACTTAACGCTTTGGGCGAAAACCGCACGAAAAGGTCGGAATTACGCCCTCTGGTCCGAATTCGCTGCCGTAATCAAGGCTATGGGCCAGAGGAGGGCCCCAGGCAGGGAGGCCGACATGAGCTACCGATCCGACATCGAAATCGCCCGCGACGCGAAAAAACACCCCATTCAGACCATCGGCGACAAGCTGGGGATCCCGGCGGATCAGCTTGTCCCCTATGGCCATGACAAGGCGAAGGTCAGTCAGGACTTCATCAACGGCCTCACGGACCGCCCGGACGGCAAGCTGATTCTCGTCACCGCGATCAACCCGACCCCGGCAGGCGAAGGCAAGACGACCACCACCGTGGGGCTGGGCGATGGCCTGAACCGCATCGGCAAGAAGGCCGCGATCTGCATCCGCGAGGCCTCGCTTGGTCCGAACTTCGGCATGAAGGGCGGCGCGGCGGGCGGCGGGCTGGCGCAAGTGGTGCCGATGGAGGACATGAACCTTCACTTCACCGGCGATTTTCACGCCATCACCAGCGCCCACAACCTGCTGTCGGCGATGATCGACAACCACATCTACTGGGGGAACGAGCTGGGCATCGACGAACGCCGGGTGAGCTGGCGCCGGGTGCTCGACATGAACGACCGCGCGCTGCGCGACACGGTCACCTCGCTTGGCGGTGTGGCCAACGGATTTCCGCGCCAGACCGGGTTCGACATCACCGTCGCCTCCGAGGTCATGGCGATCCTCTGCCTCGCGACTGACCTGCGGGATCTGCAGAAGCGCCTGGGCGACATGATCGTCGCCTATCGCCGCGACCGCAGCGCCATCTATGCCCGTGACATCAAGGCCGACGGCGCGATGACCGTGCTGCTCAAGGACGCGATGCAGCCGAACCTTGTGCAGACGCTGGAAAACAACCCGGCCTTCGTGCACGGCGGCCCCTTTGCCAATATCGCGCATGGCTGCAATTCGGTCATCGCCACCAAGACGGCTCTGAAACTGGCCGATTACGTGGTGACCGAAGCGGGCTTCGGCGCGGACCTGGGCGCCGAGAAGTTCATGAACATCAAGTGCCGCAAGGCAGGCCTGGCCCCCGACGCGGTGGTGCTGGTCGCGACGGTGCGGGCGATGAAAATGAACGGCGGCGTGGCCAAGGCCGATCTGGGCGCGGAAAATGTCGCCGCGGTTCAGGCGGGCTGCCCCAACCTGGGCCGCCACATCGCCAACCTCAAAAGCTTTGGCGTGCCGGTCGTCGTGGCGATCAACCACTTCGTCACCGACACCGAGGCCGAGGTGCAGGCGGTCAAGGACTACGTCGCGGGGCAGGGGTCCGAGGCGATCCTGTGTCAGCACTGGGCCAAGGGCTCCGAAGGCATCACCGATCTCGCCAGCCGCGTGGCCGAGATCGCGGATGCGGGCATGTCGCAGTTCGCGCCGCTGTATCCCGACGACAGGCCGCTGTTCGAGAAGATCGAAACCATCGCCAAGCGGATCTACCGCGCCGACGAAGTTCTGGCGGACAAATCGGTGCGCGACCAGCTGCACGCCTGGGAAGAGGCCGGATATGGTCACCTCCCGGTCTGCATGGCCAAGACGCAGTACAGCTTCTCGACTGATCCGAACCTGCGCGGCGCGCCCACTGGCCATTCGGTCCCGGTGCGCGAGGTGCGGCTGTCGGCGGGCGCGGGCTTTGTCGTGGTGATCTGCGGCCAGATCATGACCATGCCGGGCCTGCCCCGGGTGCCCTCGGCCGAAAACATCCGCCTCAACGACGCGGGCGAGGTCGAGGGCCTGTTCTAGGTCCCGGCTGCCGCGTCCGCAGGCATCCCGCAAGGCTGCGGCCCTGTGCCCGGGGCGAAACCGCCAAGAAGGTGTTTTCGCCGCCGCCGCTACACGCTATGCCGCCCGCAAGGACGGGTGCGCAACACCGAAGGAGAAGACGCATGACGGCAGAGATCCTCGACGGAAAGGCCTTCGCGGCCGAGATCCGGGGCAAGGTGGCAGAACATGTGACGCGCCTGATGGCCGATCACGATCTGCAACCGGGCCTCGCGGTTGTCCTGGTCGGCGAAGACCCGGCGAGCGAGGTCTACGTGCGCAACAAGGGCATCGCGACCCGGGAATGCGGCATGAAATCGGTCGAACACAAGCTGCCCGCCGACACCCCGGCCGAGGATCTTTATGCGCTGATCGACCAGCTCAACGCCGACCCTTCGGTGCATGGCATCCTGGTGCAGTTCCCCGTGCCGGATCACCTGTCGGAAACCGAGATCGTGTCCCGCATCGACCCGGCCAAGGACGTCGACGGGTTGTCGGTGACCAACGCCGGTCTGCTGGCCTCGGGGCAGAAGACCATGGCGTCCTGCACGCCGCTTGGCTGCCTGATGCTGCTGCGCGCGACGCTTGGCAACCTGTCGGGCAAGGACGCGGTGGTGATCGGCCGGTCGAACCTGGTGGGCAAGCCGATGGCCCAGCTTCTGCTGCGCGACAGCTGCACCGTGACCATCGCCCATTCGCGCACCGCCGACATCGCCGAAACCGTCCGTCGCGCCGACATCGTGGTCGCCGCCGTGGGCCGCCCGCAGATGGTGCCCGGCGACTGGATCAAGCCCGGTGCCTGCGTGATCGACGTCGGTATCAACCGCATCCCCGCTCCCGAGAAGGGCGAGGGCAAGACCCGGCTCGTGGGCGATGTCGATTTCGACAGCGCCAGGCAGGTCGCTGGCTACATCACCCCGGTCCCCGGCGGCGTCGGCCCGCTGACCATCGCCTGCCTGCTGGCCAATACCGTGACGGCCGCCTGCCGGATCAACGGGTTGGACGAACCCGAAGGCCTGACCGCCTGAGCGCGTCCCCTAGACCGGCACCATCGTGCCCTGCAGGATGGCCACGTCGCGCTCACGGTCGCCGTCAAAGGCGGTGACCGTGGATTGCACCACCACCAGCCGCCGGCCGGGCTTCACCACCCGGCCCGTCGCGATCAGGTAATCGCCCACGCCCGGTGCCAGCAGGTTCATCTTAATCTCGGCCGTGACGACCTGCGCGCCCTCGGCCATCACCGTCAGCGCCGCGAACCCCGCCGCCGTATCGCCAAGCGCAAAGGTCAGCGCCGCATGGGCATGGCCCAGGTGTTGGCGCGCCAGCGGCAGGATCGGCGCCTTGATCCGCACCTCGCCCTCGCGGACGGACAAAAGCTCCGCCCCGAAGGTCTCCATCATCGGCTGCCGTGCAAAGCCCTCGCGCACCCGCGCCTCGATTGCGTCCATGTCCCCTCCCTATCGCGGCATCGGCATCGCCCGCGCGACCGGTCCGGTCAGGATGGCAAGCGCCCGTGGCCCCATCAATCCCGCCAGCGCCGGATCCCGCGACCTGAGCCCGCCTGTATATGTCCCATACGCCGGCAGGATTAGCCGACGGTCGTCCACAAGAAAGCACCGACGCGAGGCGCCTGCAATGCGCACCTTGGGGTGATAATGGCCCGAAACCTCGCCCTGCGCGCCATCCTCGGCGATGTGGCGCAGCACCAGCGGCCCCACCTCCATCTCGGCCAGATGCGCCCCGCCAAGCGACACCGGCCCCGGATCATGGTTCCCCTCGATCCAGACCCAGTCGCGCCCGGCCTGCATCCGCATCAGCCGCGTGACCACATCCTCGGGCAATCCCCGCGCGGCCGCCGCATCGTCGAAACTGTCACCCAGACAAACCACGACCCGCGCGCCCGTGGCCTCCAGATCCGCCTCAAGCCGTTCCAAGGTCTCCAGCGTCTCATAGGGCGGCAGCACCGCTCCCCCAAGCCGCGCCATCCGTTCGGACTTGCCCAGGTGCAGGTCCGACACGACCAGCATGTCCCGCGCCGCCCACCAAAGCGCGCCGGAGGGGCGCGCCTCCAAAGACGCGCCGCAGAACTCGACCCCGTATCCCGTCCCCTGCTTCATCTTGCCATAAATACTCCGGGGGGAATTGGCCTGAAAGGGCAAGGGGGGCAGCGCCCCCTCCATCCCCTCACGTCAGCCCCGCCTCCGCCATCAGCCGCTCTGCCTCTTCCGCCACCAGTCGCTCGCGGCCCATCCCGTCCACCGGCACCTTGCCGACCTCCAAAAACAGCGGCGCCGCCAGCGGCGTCACCCGGTCCAGCCGCATGACGTCGATCCGCCCCTCGACCCGGCCCAGCATCTCTTCGATCCGGCCAAAATCGACCAGCCCGCGCATCGCCTCTTCCCGCGTGATCTCCATCAGCAGGTGGTCGGGGTCGTACTTCAGCAGGGTGTCATACAGGATATCCGACGAAAACGTCGCCTGCCGCCCGGTCTTGCGCGCCTGCGGGGCGTTGCGCTGCAACAGCTGCGCCACATGCGCCGCATTCCGGAACGTCCGCTTCATCACCGCGTTGCCGGCCAGCCACCGTTCCAGCCCGTCATGCAGCGCGGCCGGGGACAGCAACGGCACCGGATCCGTCACCGCCTCAAGCCCCCAGATGAGCAGCGCGTAGTCCGAGGCGACAAAGCCGAGCGGATCCAGTCCCATCTCCTCCATCCGCTTGGTCAGGATCAGGCCAAGCGTCTGCATCGCGTTGCGCCCCGCGAAACCGTAAAGGCAAAGCTGTTCGCGCCCGTCGAAGGGAAAGCTTTCGACCAGCAGCCGCCCGGGTTGCGGCAGGGCCGAGATCTCGCGCTGCAGGCCCAGCCATTCGGCGGTGTGGCGGGGCAGTTCGGGCCAGCTCTCCTGCTGGAACATCCGCAGGATGCGCTGCGACAGCTGGGTCGAGGTCGCGAACTTGGTGCCCGCGAACGTCGCGATCTTGGGCTTGGTCGCGGCCGAGCGCGTGACCTCGACCGCCGTTTCCTTCAGCCCCTCGTATTTCACGATGCGCCCGCCGATCAGGAAGGTGTCGCCGCGCTCCAGCTGCGCGGCAAAGCTCTCCTCGATCTCGCCAAGGGGCCGCCCGCCGCCGAACCGCATGCGCACCTTGACCTTGTCGGTGTCGACGATGGTGCCAAGGTTCATCCGGATCAGCTGCGCCGCGCGCGGGTCGCGCAGGTGCCAGCGCCCCTGATCGTCCTGCATCAGCCGCTGCCAACGGTCATAGGCGCGCAGCGCATAGCCCCCGGTCGCGCAATACTCGAGGCATTCATCGAACTGCGCCCGGCTAAGCGAGGCATAGGCGCCGACGGTCTTCACCTCGGCAAAGACCTCGGCCTCGTCGAAGGGTCCGGCACAGGCTGTCGCGAGGATATGCTGGCACAACACGTCGCGCGGGCCGGGACCGCGCGGGTCGCCGTCAAGGTCATGGTCCTGAACGGCCTCAAGCGCCGCGACGCATTCCACCACCTCGAACCGGTTCGCGGGCACCAGCAGCGCCTTGGACGGCGCGTTGTAGCGGTGGTTCGCCCGCCCGATCCGCTGCACCAGCCGCTTGACGTTCTTCGGTGCCCCGACCTGGATCACCAGATCCACATCCCCCCAGTCGATCCCCAGATCGAGCGACCCGGTGCAGACCACCGCCCGCAACCGCCCCTGCACCATGGCCTGTTCGACCCGTTCCCGCTGTGTCCGGTCAAGCGATCCGTGGTGAATGCCGATCGGCAGCCCGTCTTCGTTGGCGAGCCAGAGGTTGTGAAAGAAGATCTCGGCCTGCGCGCGGGTGTTGTGAAAGATCAGCGTGGTCCTGTGTCGCTTGACCTGATCGAGGATCGCAGGGATCGCATAGCTGCCGCCGCCGCCGGACCAGGGCGGCTGTTCCTCGGTCTCCAGCATCCGGATATCCGGGTCCGGCCCGGGATCGGCCTGCAGGATAGGGCAGGGATCGGGGTGTTTCGCCAGCAAATGCGCGATGGCGGCCGGGTCCTCGACCGTGGCCGACAGGCCGACCCGCCGCAGATCCGGGCAAAGCCGCTGCAACCGCGCCATCGCCAGCCACAGCTGATCGCCCCGCTTGCTGTCGGCCAGCGCGTGGATCTCGTCCACCACGATCCGCTTGAGCCCCTTGAACGTGCGCGCCGCGTCCTCATACGACGTCATCAGCGCCAGGCTTTCCGGCGTGGTCAGCAGGATATGCGGCGGATCGGCCCGCTGACGCCGCTTGCGCGACGACGGCGTGTCGCCGGTGCGGTCCTCGACCCGGATCGGCAGGCCCATTTCGTCGATCGGCGTCGACAGGTTGCGGCGGATGTCCGACGCCAGAGCCTTCAATGGCGAGACGTAGAGCGTATGCAGCCCCTCATGCCCGCCCTCGGACAGCTCGACCAGCGTCGGCAGGAACCCGGCCAGCGTCTTGCCGCCGCCCGTCGGCGCGATCAGCAGAAGTGACGGCTCAGTGGCCCGGCCCAGCATCTCGGCCTGGTGCGGATGCACCTGCCACCCGCGCGAGGCGAACCAGTCTGTGAATGTGGAGGGCAGGACAGGGGGGAACATAAGGGGAATATAGGTCGCCCCCCGGCGCTTGGCGAGGTCAGTCGAAGTGCTTTTTCAGCCCGTCCCGCAGCGTTGCGATTTCGTCACCGAACGTGTCGGTACCGGCAGAGCCGACCTCGTCCACCCAATGGGTCAGCCGTTGCAGCAGGGGGGTGAGGGTGTTCATCTCATCCTCGGTCCAGTCCGACAGGAAGGACCCCAGCACGAGGTACTTGATCGTGCGCACCGCATTGACCACAGCTGTGCCTTTTTCGGTCAGGGTCACGATGGTCCGGCGCGCGTCCTGCTGGCTGACCGCGCGGGCGGCGTAGCCTTCTGCGATCAACTCGGTCACCAGCCGCGAGGCGCGCGAGGGGTCGATGCCCAGACGCGCTGCGATAGTCGCGACCATCGTCTCTTCCTTGCCGGTCGATCCGAATTCGTTGGACGGGGCCCAGATGGCGATCATCACGTCCAGCTTGGGCACGTCGATCGGCAGGCCAAGTTCGGTCAGGGCCATGTGCCCCAGTTCGCGCTTCTGCACCCGCCGCCGCCAGGCCTGCAGGATCGCGTCCAGTTCCAGCGCGTGCTGGGTGACGTCCCGAGGGACGCCAAATCCCTCAAGCACCGCCTTCATATCTTCGTTGCGACCGCCGATCGGACCGCCCTCCTGCCAATGCATGTTCTTGACATGTATATGCGACTGACACATATATAAATTCAACTCAGACGCATTCCTACCTCTGAATCAACTTCCTGCCGTTGCGTTTCGACATACCCCGCCGGCCAGACGAGCACCATGCAAGACAAGACACAGCCGATCACAGACGGGGTACAGGACATCCCCAGCCCCGACAGCGCCACGTTGCGCGTGATCCTGATCACCGTCGCGACCACGCTTTTCCTGGCCTCGACGGGCAATACGATCGTGACCACGGCCCTGCCGACGATCGTCAGCGACCTGGGCGGGCTGACCTATATCTCGTGGGTGGTGACGGCCTATCTGCTGGCCTCGACCGTGGGCGCGCCGATTGCCGGAAAATTGGGCGATATGTACGGCCGCAAGGTCGTTTTGCAATTCGCCATCGGGGTGTTCCTGCTGGGCGGTGCGCTGTGCGGGCTGGCAGGCAACATGATCGTGCTGATCGCCGGGCGGTTCGTGCAGGGCATGGGGGGCGGCGCTCTGATCGTCGTGTCGATGGCTGTGGTCGCCGAGGTGCTGCCGCCGCGCGAACGCGGGCGGGCACAGGGCGCGCTGTCGTCGGTCTTTGGCTTCTCGACCGTGGTGGGTCCGCTGATCGGCGGGTTCCTGGTGCAGGTCGTCAGCTGGCACTGGATCTTCTTCGTCAACTTCCCGATCGGCATCGCCGCCTTCTTCATCCTGCGCCGCACCCTGCCGTCGCGCACCGACCGGGTGCCGCACAAGATGGATTACGTCGGCTCGGCATTGCTGATGATCCTGCTGTCCACCGTCGTCCTGATCGCCAACCTCGCGGGTACGGTCTTCGACTGGTCCTCGCTTCCGGTGCTGGTCCTGCTGGTGCTGGCGCCGATGGCACTGGTCGGCTTCATCTCGGCCGAGCGTCGCGCCTCCGAGCCGGTGATGCCGCTGGACCTGTTCCGCATCCGGAACTTCCAGGCCGCGAACAGCGTGAACTTCATGGTCGGCATGGCCATGTTCGGCACGATCGCCTTCATGCCGATGTTCCTGCAGGTGGTGAAACACGTCGATCCGATCCGGTCGGGTCTGTACCTTGTCGCGATGATGCTGGGCCTGATCGGCACGTCCTTCGTGGCGGGGCGCTATATCTCGGCCACGGGGCGCTACAAGGTGCTGCCGACGGTGTCGACCGCGATCCTGACCGTGGCGATGCTGGCCCTGACGACCATCGGGCCCGACACGCCGATGTGGCTGATCCCGATCTACCTGTTCTTCGTCGGCATCGGCATCGGCCCGACGATGAGCGTCGGAATCGTGTCGATCCAGACCTCGATCCCGCGCGAACATCTGGGCGTGGGCACGGCCAGCGCCAACATGTTCCGCCTCGTGGGGGGCGCCATCGGCACGTCGGTCTTCGGGGCGATCTTCGCCGCCGGCCTGTCGCGCCATGTCCAGCCTCTCATGCCCGGTGTGTCGGACGCCCGGTCGCTGACCGTCGACATGGTCGACCGGCTGGATCCTGTGCTGAAGCTCGAGGTGCTGCACGGCTTTGCCGCGGCGCTGACGCCGATCTATTATGTCGGGGCTGTGGTGGCGGCGGTGGCCTGCCTCGCATCGACCCGGCTGGTCGAAATCCCGCTTGGCCCGAGCCGTGCGCCGGGGGCAGAGCAGACGCCGGCGGAATAACCGCCCGTCCCGCTTCAGGGGGGCGTCCTACTTCACGATCTCTTCGTGCTTGACGAACATGTTGCCCCAGGCGCGATCGATCAGGTCGGGCGTCATCTGGTAGGGGATGCCTTCGAATTCGCAGATCGAGATCATCTGGTCGATCAGGAAGACCGGCTGATAGTTCGCGAAGACGTTGTTGATCGTCGGGTATTTCTTCTTCAGCAGATGCACCAGCGCGGCTTCGTCCAGCGGCATCTTCTTCTTGCGCGCCACCAGCGCGAAGATCTTGAGGAAGTTCTCCTGGCTCGGGCCGTCGATCTTGATCTTGAAGAAGATCCGGCGCAGCGCGGCCTGGTCAAAGATTTCGTTCGGGTGGAAGTTGGTCGAGAAGATGACCAGCGTGTCGAAGGGGACTTCGAACTTTTCACCGGACTGGAGCGACAGGATATCCTTGCCCTCTTCCAGCGGCACGATCCAGCGGTTGATCAGCGCCTGCGGCGGTTCCGACTGGCGGCCAAGGTCGTCGACGATGAACACGCCGCCGGTGGCCTTCATCTGCAGCGGCGCCTGGTAGGTCCGCGCGACGGCGTTGTAGTTCAGATCCAGCATCTCGAGCGTCAGTTCGCCGCCCGTGATCACCGTGGGCCGTTCGCAGCGCACGTAACGTGCATCGAACCGGTTGCCCGAGCGGCGCAGCGCGGTCGGATCGTCGATCTGTTCCTCGGCGCGCGAATGGATGATCGGGTCATAGACGGTGATGACCTGCCCGGAATATTCCACGGCGCGCGGCACGTAGATCTTGTCACCAAGCGCGTCGCGGATGCCGTTCGAGATCGAGGATTTCCCGTTGCCCGGCGGGCCGTACATCAGGATCGACCGGCCCGAACTGACGGCGGGCCCGAGGTTCGAGATCAGGTCATCAGGCAGAACCAGGTGACCCATCGAGGAGGTCAGCTGTTCGCGCGAAATCTGGATGTCGCGGATCGACTGACGCTTGATCTGCTGGTGGTAGATCGCCAGCGGCACGGGCATCGCGCCGTAGTATTCGGACTGTGCCAGCGCATCCAGCGCCCGCGCCTTGCCATTGTCGGTCAGCTGATAGCCCATCTCGCGGTCGGCCGTGGCCTTGAGCGTCCCCGTCGCCTCGAGCAGCATCTGTTCGCGCGCCAGATCGATCAGTTCCTGCGTCACGTTCGGCGGAAGGCTGATGGCGGTCGAGATTTTCGAGAGCTTGTCGACGCTTTTGCGGAACATCGTCTTGATGAGGATGTCGCGCGCCATGACAACCGGAAGCTCAAGCTCTTCCAGCGACCGGGGCGGTGGTGGCGCGACAACCGCTGTCGATACCTGCATGTTCATGCGCAACTGCTCTTGCATTTTAGTGCTTCAATCATAGCGTGTTTCGATTCGACCTGCCACGGAAATTGAGTGCAACGCGAAACTTAGATTGATACCGTGCACAAAAACTCAAGATGGGCACGCGTTTTGGCAGGCAAAGAGCTTCAAATCCTAATTGTTCTCGGGGCCTTGGCGCTGATGCAGGCGGCGCTGACGCTGATCGGCGGCGGGCTGTTCTTCACCAGTCACGAAGCCGACATGGTGCACCTGAGCGACCTTGTTCTGCGCCAGTCCGCAGGGGCGGTCTTTCATCACGATATCGCGACACCTGTCGGCGGCTGGGCGACCCTGCCGATGGCCTTGCTGCACCGCGCGGGGCTTGGCCTGGGCAGTGCCATGGTCTGGGGGCAAATGGTTGCTTTGGTTGTACTTTTGCCGCCCTTGGCGCTGATCGCCCTGCGCAGGTTGACCGTCGTGCAGGCGGCGGTCTTCGGGCTGTGTGTCACCGGCCTGACCGGGGCCCTGGTCTTCGGCGGGACGGACCCGCTTGTGTCACTGTCGATGCATTACAATCGTTGGTGCTGGGCGGCGTCATCTATCGTCGTTCTGGCGGTCTTCCTGCCCGGGACCCGTCCGAAATCGGTCGGAGAAGGCATCGCGATCGGTTGGCTGATGGCGGCCATGGCCATGATAAAGGTGTCCTTTCCGGTGGCTCTGGCCCTGCCGGTCATCTTCGGACTGTTGCGAAACGGTCGCACCAAAACGCTGCTTGCTGCGATCGGTACTGCCCTGATTGTTCTGGGCGCGGTGACAATGGTGCTGGGTGTTGGCTATTGGCAAGCCTACCTGGCCGACCTTCTGACAGTCGCCGGGTCCCCCAACAGGGCCGCCCCGGGGGCTGACTGGCGGGCGCTGATCCTGTCGCCCGCTGGCCTTCCGGTCACGCTGGTGGCCGCCGCCCTGATCTATTTCGGCGGGCGCATTGGTCGGAAGGATCTGGCGGCGCTGACGCTTCTGTTCTTTGCCGCCTTCACCTTCATCAGCTGGCAGAACTACGGCAATGATCCGATCTGGCTGGCCGTGATCGCGCTGATCGGCTGGTGCCTGTCGCAAGGCGGGCAGGGGGCCGGGTATCGTGGGCTGCGGATGACGGCCGTCGCGGCGGGCGTGCTGGTGCTGCCGATGATGGCCAACGTCCTATACAGCCCGCTGCGCCATGTGCTGGCCCCGGCCGACCTGTCGCGCCCCCTGCTGCCCGGCGATGCGTCGTTGCGCATGGTGACCGCACGGGCCGAGGCGGCCTTTGCCAAGGTCACGCTGGTGGCCCCGCCCGACCAGACCGCAGCGGTGTTTCGCGGGCGGGATCTGCCCGAGTGCGAGCTGTCCGGTGGCCTGATCACCACGCTGGAACGGGACGCGGCGGAACTGACGCGGCTTGACCCGACGATCGACCGCCAGCCCCTGGTCGCGGATCTGTTCCAGGCGCATTGGATGTTCGCGGGGCTGCGGCCGCTGCAGGGTGGCACGCCGTGGTACTACGACGGCCTGCCGGGGCTGGCGGATGCGACCCACGTGATGGTGCCCGACTGCCCCGCCGACCTTCGGGCGCGCCAAAGGGTGACGGACCTGCTGGATCAGGCCGGTGTCACGCTTGAGGAGGTCGGGCGGACCGAGGCTTTCACGCTGTACCGGATCACCGGTCAGGAAAACGCGGCCAACGCCACGTAAAGCGTCAGCGCGGTGGTCAGCGCGGTTCCCATGGGAAAGTCGCGCTTGCGGTCCCAGCTTTCCCAGTCGGGTGCCAGCCGCCGCAGGGGCGTGCGTTTCGCAGCGCGGTGCGTGGCGAAGGCCGCCAGCATGGTCGCAGCGAGGATCATGAAGACAAGCCGCAGATCGGCCAGCGCGACGAAGGGCGCGGCGGCGGCGATGAACTTGGCGTCGCCCGCACCCATCACCCGCAGCGCGGTCAGGACGATGCCGCCGACCAGCATCACGACCAGGTGGATCAGGCGAAATCCATAGACCTCAAGCGGCAGGACGAAGGGCCCGATCAGGATGAAGACCAGGGCCAGCAGGATCACGCTGCCATTGGGGATGCGCATGGCCCGAAGGTCGCTCCAGGCGACGTAGAGCCCGATGACCGCCACGAAGGGCAGGAAGGCCCGGGCGGCGACCGGGTCCAGCGCCAGCATGTGTCAGCTTTCAAGCGCGCGCAGGGACCGCACGGCGTCTTCGTAGTGCTGGGGATGCGTGTCGATGGCTTCGCGCAACAGCGACTTGCCGGTTTCGACATCGCCCTGCTTCACCGCGCTCAGACCAAGCGTGTACAGAAGCTGCGCGCGTTCGGTCTGCTGCATCGGGATGACCGGCAGCGAATAGTTGCGCTGCGCGCCGCGGGCGAGGATCAGGTTGTTCTTGGCGGTGAACAGCTCGGGGTCCTGCTGGATCGCCTGGGCGAACAGCTTCTCGGCTTCCGAGAAATCGCCGCGCGTCAGCTTGGAATAGCCCCAGTTGTTCATGACGCCGCCGGGCTTGGTGGTCAGGCCCATGGCGGTTTCATAGAAACTGTCGGCCTTGGTCCATTCCTTGTTGCTGTCGGCGACCATCGCCTCAAGCCGATAACGCTTGTAGGTCTCGTGGGTCGGCGGCACGCTGTCCAGCACCTTGTCGGCCTTGTCCCATTCGTCGTTGCGGATCAGCGCCTCGGCGTAATCCACCTTGTCGTCATCGGTGGCCTCGTGGTGGGCCACGATCTTGGCCCAGACGCCCACGGCTTCGGTGGGGCGGCGGGCGCGGATCAGGCTTTGGGCCAGGCCGCGCATCACGTCGATGCGGTCCGGGTTGTCCTGCAGCGTGCGCTGGAAATGCACCACGGCTTCGTTCGGATCCCCGACCGTCAGCATGATGTCGTTCAGATTGCTTTCGTCCACGACGTTCACATCGCGGAAAGCGCGGTTGACCTCACTGGTCGACGTCTTCGAACAGGCAGACAGGGCCAATGCCCCCGCCAGACAGGAGATCACGAAAACAGGGTGGCGCATGTGCCTGCGTCCTTTACTGCTCTGCCCCGATCATGGGAACTGCTCGCGAAGCCGATACTGTCCGGACCCGCTGCGTACCAAGTCGAGTTCTTGTTCTGCATCCGGATCATAGACTGTTTTGTCGTTCATGGCGAGTGCCAAGCGAAGATTGTCGCGAATCTCGTCATTTTCTCCGTTGGATAGGGCAAATGCGCGACGCAGAACCTCGACCGCTTCGGGGACTTCGCCCTGGTCCATCAGCACCACGCCAAGGTTGTTCCAGGTCTGTGGCGCGGCGTCCGGCGCCTTGATCGCCTCGCGCAGCTGCACCTCGGCCTGTCCCAGGCGCCCAAGCCCGAGGTTCGCGGCCCCGAGGCCTGCATAGACCTTGGGGGTCAGCCCTTCGGTGGCGGCGGCGCGGGTGAAGGCGTCCAGCGCAAGTTCGTATTGCTTGGCCTCGAGCAGGCGGTTGCCCACGATCATGCCATCGACCGCTTCTTTCTTGCGGTCCACGCCCGGGGCATAGGGCGTATCCTTGTCGATCCGGGCCGTGTCGGTGCAGGCACCGACGACGATCAGACAGGCAAGGGCGGCGCAGGCCGCCCGGATCACTGTTCGTCCGCCTTCTGCTGCGTCGTCTGCGCCGTCAGCTCGCCCATCTTGGTGATGCCAAGGACCGACGGGCCGATCAGGATGATCAGCAGCGGCGGCACGGTCAGCATCATGGTGGCCAGCGTCATCTTGGTGGGCAGCTTGTTGGCCTTTTCCTCGGCCCGCATCACCCGCTTGTCGCGCATTTCCGACGCATAGACCCGCAGCGCATCCGCGACCGAGGTGCCGAAGCTGGCGGATTGCACAAGCACCGTCACGAACGAGGCGATGTCGGGCACGCCGCAGCGGTCGGCCATGTCGCCAAGCACCGAAGCCTTGTCCTTGCCGGCCTTGATCTCGTGGCTGACCATCTGGAATTCATCGGCCAGCGACGGATAGGATACTGCGATTTCCTCGGACACGCGCAGGATGGCCTGATCCATCGACTGCCCGGCCTCGACGCAGACCAGCAGCATGTCGAGAGCATCGGGAAAACCGTTGGTGATCTCTTCCTGGCGTTCCTGTTGGCGCTTGTTGATCCAGTACTTGGGCAACATGTACCCGGCCCCGCCGGGGCCCAGGATCCACATGACGGTCTGCTGGGTGGTCACATTGGGATCGCCCGCCATGGTCGACAGATAATAGATCACCCCGGCCAGCAGCCCGAAGATGCCAAGCGAGAACTGCGCGAAATGATAATAGCGCACCGCGTCCTTGGACCTGTACCCGGCCTGCAGCAGCTTGGTGCGCATGGCCGAATATTCTTTTTCGTTCTGCGGTTCGAGAAAGCTGGAATACCGTTCCAGCCGCTTGTTCGACTTGCCGGTCCGCAGGCGGTCCTTGGCGTTCGCCGGGACAGGCGCGCCATTGTTCTTCTTCAGCTTTTCAAGGGGGTCGACCTCTTTCTTCAGCATGAAGGGCAGGGACCCGACAATCAGCAGGACTCCCAGCCCGCCGACAAGCATGAGGGGGCCAAGGGGCCCCAGCATGTCCACGATGATCGCGTTAATCTGTTGCATGATCTCTCCCCCCGATCACACCTTGATGTCCACCAGCTTGCGCATGACGAAAAGGTTCAGCCCAAGGAAGGCGGCCACGGCAAAACAGGCGGGAATGAAGAACGGGTGATCCATCACCTCGTCGTAATAGTTCGGATCCATCAGGTTGATGGCGATCAGCGCGGCGACCGGGAAGCCCGACAGGAACATGCCGGACCACTGTGCCTCGGCGGTGATGGCCTTCACGCGGCGGAACAGCCGGAACCGGGCCCGGATCACGCCGGCCAGACCGGCCAGGATTTCCGCCAGGTTACCGCCCGACTGCTGCTGAATGGTCACGGCGACCGCGAGAAAGCGAAGATCCTGCAGGCCGATGCGTTCGGCCATGTCCTTCAGCGCCTCGCCCAGGTCGCGGCCATAGGCGTTTTCGTCCGCGATCACCCCGAATTCCGAGCCAAGCGGATCGGCGACCTCGCGGCTGACGATCTGGATCGCCGAGGAGAACGGGTGCCCGACGCGCAGCGACCGCACCATCAGCTCGACCGCATCGGGCAGCTGTTCCTCGATCATCGACATGCGCTTCTTGGCCTTCTTGTTGACCCAGAAGTAGATCGCGCCGACGCCGATGCCGACGGACAGGACCGCACGCAGGGGCGCAGAGCTTTCGGTGGCAATGGTCAGCGCAAGGAAGACGACCATCGACAGGCCCACCATCAGCAGCAGAAGCTGTTGCGGGGTAAAGGCAATCGCCGCCTTCTGCGCCTTGTCCGCCAGAAGCGAATACAGCGGCACCTTCTGCGCGGTCATGTGCTGCTGCATTTCCTTGCGCAGCACTTCCAGAACCTCTTCCCGGTTGCCACCGGTCTTGTCCAGCATCTCGAGCCGGCGGTTCACCTTGCGGTTGGCCCGCACCGAGCTGCCGAAGAACAGCAGGTAAATGCCTTCGATGATGGCCAGCACGGCGATGAAGATGACGCCGTAGATGATCGGTTCCGGGCTGATCGACACGGGTCTTACTCCATCCGGGTGGGTTCAAAGAGATGCGCGGGCAGGTCATAGCCCCACATCTTGAAACGTTCCGAGAAGTGCGACCGCACGCCGGTGGCGGTGAAATGGCCGACGATCTTGTTTTCCGGGGTCAGGCCGGTGCGCTGGAAGCGGAAGACCTCCTGCATGGAGATCACGTCGCCTTCCATGCCCGTCACTTCGGTGATCGAGGTCATGCGGCGTGTCCCGTCCTGCAGACGCGAGGCCTGCACGATCAGATGCACGGCCGACGCGATCTGGGACCGCATCGCCTTCAGCGGCATTTCGATCCCGGACATGGCAATCATGTTTTCCAAACGGCTCACGCCATCGCGGGCCGAGTTGGCGTGGATCGTGGTCATCGACCCGTCGTGGCCGGTGTTCATGGCCTGCAGCATGTCGATGACTTCCTCGCCGCGGGTTTCCCCGACGATGATCCGGTCGGGGCGCATACGAAGGGCGTTCTTCAGACAGTCGCGGGGGGAAACCGCGCCCTTGCCCTCGACGTTCGGCGGGCGGCTTTCCATCCGGCCCACGTGCGTCTGCTGCAGCTGAAGTTCGGCCGTATCCTCGATCGTCAGGATCCGTTCGCTGTCGTCGATGAACGACGACAGGGCGTTGAGCGTGGTCGTCTTGCCCGAACCGGTACCGCCCGAAACGATGACGTTCAGGCGCGTGGCCACGGCGGCCTGAAGGTAGGCGGCCATTTCTTCGGTGAAGGCGCCGAACTGGACAAGATCGTCGATGCCCAGCTTGTCCTTCTTGAATTTCCGGATCGACACCAGCGACCCGTCCACCGCGATCGGCGGGACCATGGCGTTGAAACGCGATCCATCCTGAAGACGGGCGTCGACATAGGGGTTCATCTCGTCGACACGGCGGCCGACGGCGGACACGATCTTGTCGATGATCCGCAGCAGGTGCTTTTCGTCCTTGAAGGTGACATCCGACAGCTGCAGCTTGCCGTCGCGTTCGACAAAGATCTGGTGCGGGCCGTTCACAAGGATATCCGAAACACTTTCGTCCTTGAGAAGGCTTTCCAGCGGGCCAAGGCCCTTCACTTCATCGTAGAGTTCCTGGTTGAGGGTCGTGCGTTCCTCGCGGTTCAGCACGATGCCCTTTTCCTGCAGGACTTCGGTCGCGATCGAATTGATCTCGAGCCGCAGTTCCTGTTCGGTCGCATTGTCGAGCGCGGCGAGGTTCAGGTTGTCCAGAAGGGCGCGGTGCAGTTCCAGCTTGATCTCGCCCAGCCGTTCCTTGCGCTTGCGGTTCTTGTCCGCGGCCAGGGGCACGGCGGCCGACTTGGGCATCGGCTTGCGCATGGTGCCCGGCGACACCGCGTTGACCGCGCCGCCCGTGGGCTTGAGGTTCGAGGGTTCGCGCAGGGCCGCGCCATTGCCCGTGCCTGCGGTCGACGGGCGCGGCGCCGCGGCCGGTTTCGGACGCGGGGCAGGTGCTGACGGTGCCTCTTTCTTGTATCTTGAAAACATTCCCCGTTTCCCCTGCTTCAGGCCGCTTCAGCGTCCGCCGCCTGTTCACCCACTTCGTACAAGGACCGGGCCAGTTTCTGCAGCTCCTTGCGCAGCGGGTTCTTTGCCGCCGTCAGGGCCAGAGGCTGACCGTGGTCACAACTTTGCATGACCTGCTTCCCACCATCGGGAAGCTGAACTTCGATCGAGATATCAAGGCTTTCCGCCAGACGCTTGACGCGGGACTTGCCCTGCAGATCCAGCGATTTGGGCGCCTTGTTCAGCACATAGCGCAGCTTTTCGACGGGCAGGTCTTCGGCCTGCAGCGCCCGCTTGAGCCGCTGCGTGTTCTGGGCCGACCGCATGTCGAGCTCCATCATCGCAAAGTATACATGCGCCGCGTTCAGCACGGTTTCGGTCCACTGGACCACCGTCGAGGGCATGTCGATCACGACGAAATCGAAGTGCGACCGCGCCATGTCGATCAGGCGGGTCACGTCGTCCGAGCTGATCAGGTCCAGCGGCAACATCTCGGACGGAGAGGTCAGCACGTGCACCTTGCCGTCGAAGTCCAGCAGCGCCTGCTTGAACACGTCGTCGTCCATCGCTTCGGTGTCCGACAGAAGTTCGTAGATTGCTTCACGGCGGGGCAGGTCCAGATAGGTCCCGACTGCGCCGAACTGCAGATCCATGTCGATGATGCAGACCTTCGGGGGCTCTTCGCCCTTCTTGACCGCATGCACCAGTTCCCACGCCAGGTTCACCGCGAAGGTGGTCGATCCGGTGCCACCGGCCAGGCCGTGACAGACCAGGACCGCGCCGTCCTTGGTGCCCTTGGCCGACTTGCGTGACGGGGCGCGATCTTCGACGACCGGCTCGGGCTGTTGCAGCCGTTCGATCGCCGCGGCCAGTTCACCTTCGGGAAGGGGGTAGGGGACGAATTCGTCGGCGCCCTTGCGCAGCAGCTGGTGCAGTGCCGAGGGGCTGACATCTTCGGCGATCAGGATGACCTTGATGCCGTTGTTGCGCGCCTGGCTGATGACCTCGCCCAGAAGGCCGATGTTGTCTTCGTCCTCATCGTCCATGGCGACGGCAATGAATTCAAGCGACTGAGCTTCGGGCTGGTTGAAGAACATCAGCGCCTCGGCAAAACCCAGATCGCCCCAGGCATCCCCAAGCGCCGCTTCCATGTCTTCGATCAGAAGTTCGAAGCCGTCCGGATCCCTCCGGATTGTGCAGGCGAGGATCGGTGCCTCTTCTGTGTGCTCGTCTTCGATCGCAGTCATTGCCTCAGATCCCGTTAGTTCGCCCGGCTTATTCGCCTGTTATCTCCGGATATTTTCCCGGAGCCGGTGCGACAGTCCGACTCAAGTCAGACGGTATGCTTCACGGATCAGGATGGCGGGGAATCTGGGCAATAGTGGGGCCAAATCCAATTAATTGTGCGACCCCCGGCAACGATCCGGAGCCGGAGGCGCGATTGATTACCCGCCGCTGGCCGACCCGGACAGCTCGGTGCCCGACAGGCCGGTCGCAGGCACGGCGCTTTCGACATAGCTGCGGTAAATGATCTGCGCGTATTTTCCGTCCAGGATCAGGGGGTTGCCGCGCACGAAGCCCGTCACCTCGGTCACGGTCCGGCGGTTGCGCCGTTCCTGGCCCTGGGTCACGATCAACGGCTGTGTTTCGCCACGGGACACGACAGCCTCAAGCCGCTGGCGGCTGACACCGTGCGACACGAGGAAATTCACCACCGCGCGCGCCCGGCGCAGGCCAAGACGCTGGTTGTAGGAATTCGACCCGACAAGATCGGTGTGGCCATAGACCTTGAACCGCACCTCGGGGAACTGCCGGATCCAATGCGCCTGTTTAAGCAGGACCGTCTGCGCCTGCGCGTCCAGCACGGCCGAGTTGAAGGCGAAGTTGACCGTGCTGTCGACCTCTTCGGCGAACCGGGTGGCCAGGCTGAGCACGTAGTCACGTTCGCCCGACATCACCAGCGTGTTGTTCATCGTGGCATTGCCAAAGCCGTTGTCCCCGAAGGCACCCGCTTCGCTGTGGAAGGTGCGGGCGCTGTCCTGGGTACAGCTGGCGACAAGGGTGATCCCGGCGGCGGCGGCGAGGATGAGTTTGGGGGCACGCACCATCTGTCTCACTCCATCACATAGCCGTAGGACCCGTTAAAGTCCTGTTTCGCCACTTCTTTTGCCGCGCCGCGCAGCTTGCTGGCGTCTTTCGACGTCCGCCCGAACAGGAACAGGTCCTTCTCGGACGGGGGCTTCACGCGGTCGGTTGGAAGGGCCAGCGCCTCGCCCCGGGTGGGGGACACTAGGTGCGCGGTGATGATGACCACCAGTTCGGACTGTTCGCGCTGATATTCGGCGCTGCGGAACAGCGCGCCCAGCACGGGAATGTCGCCCAGCCACGGGATCTGGCTGTTCTGGTCACGGAAGTCGTCCTGCAGCAGGCCCGCGATGGCAAAGCTGTCGCCGTCGCGCAACTCGACCGTGGTCGAGGTCTCGCGCCGCTTGAAGGCATCGATGCGGAAGGCGTTCAGCTCGAACCCGTTGTTGGGGTCGATGGCCGAAACGGCCGCCTTGAGTTCCAGGTTGATGATCTTGTCGTCCACCACGCGGGGGATGAAGTTCATCTCGACCCCGAACGGCTTGAATTCGACCGTGACGGACCCGCCGTCCTGCGCCACCGGCACCGGATATTCGCCGCCCGCCAGGAACTTGGCTTCCTGGCCCGACAGGGCGGTCAGGTTGGGTTCGGCCAGGGTGCGGACCACGCCCTTGGATTCCAGCGCTTCAAGCAGCACACCGACCTGGACGGCCCCGGCGTTGAAGCCCAGCAGCGTCGCGCCCGAGTTGGTGTTCGAGGCGGGCAGGGTGCCGCCCAGGCCATTGCCCTGGCTGGCAGAGTTCGAATAGCGGCCCGAGCCGCCCGAGAGCCCGAGGTTGCCGTTCAGCGCGTTGCCGTTCATCGCCAGCGAGGCCGACAGCGACTTGGACACCGACCGCTGCATTTCGGCAAAGCGGACCTTCAGCATCACCTGCTGCACGCCACCGACGCTCATCAGGTTGGACACGCGTTCCGGCGCATAGCGTTCGGCCAGATCCAGCGCGCGCTGCAGTTTCTGCGACGACGACACGACGCCCGACATCACGATGCCGTCGTTGGCGGTGCGCACCTCGATCTTCTCGTTGGGAAGGATCTGGCGCAGCCGTTCCTTGAATTCCGAGATATCCGCCGACACCACCACATCCACGTTGGTGATCAACCGCCCCTCTGCGTCCAGCAAGGTCAGCGTGGTGATCCCGGGCTGTTTGCCCAGCACGTAGATGGACCGGTCCGACAGCGACGAGATATCGGCGATCTGGGGGTTGGCGATGGACAGTTCGGCGAAGGAGACGTCGCTTTCCACGACGACCGCGCGGTTGATCGACACGTTCAGCCGACTGTCCGAGTTTCGATTGACGATGCTCAGCGTCTTTGCCTCGGCGGGGCCGGACAGGGTACCAAACGTCAGGGACAACCCAAGAAGGGCGGCCCCAAGGAATTTGCAATGTGTCATGTGACCTGCCTCTCGATCACGCCTCTGGTCGGGTCTTTTTGCCCGTGATTTTGACTCATACTGCGCCAGTTTCGGATTTCATGCAAGAATCAAAGCCTTTTGGCCACATCCTGATGCAGCAAAGCCGCAGGCGGGGCCTGCGGCTTTGGCGGAATTCAGGGTCTGCAGGGATCAGTTGCAGGCGATCGGGGTCTCGACCACTTCGGCGCCACGGCGGGTCCGGATGGTGCAGACCTGCTGCTTCGGGGCTTCGCGCGCCTCCTGGATCTTCGGCGCTTCGGCCAGGCCCAGCAGCGACCGCTGGTCAACCTCGATGGCCTCGGCCACGGTGTCGTCCAGGTTGCCGACCAGCGACAGCGCAAGGCGGCCGGTGGATTGGGCCTGGGCCAGGGCGGCGACCTGCTGCGGGTTGATCGCGACGGTGACGGTCCGGGCGATCATCGCCTCGGAGTGGTCCCCGTTGGCGATCTGGTCGACCGCGATCAGCTGGATGCCGGTTTCGATCAGCTTGGTGACTTCGCCGGACGACGCGCGGTCGACGCCGTCGACCCGGCCGGTCCAGTAGACGTCCACGCGGTCACCGGGGCGCAGGAAGCCCGACACGCCCGAGGCCACGTCGACCTTGATCGCGAAGGCCCGCATGCCCTTGTTCAGGCGCGAGGTCAGGCCGGCGTCCTCGCCGGGTTTGGTGACCTTCACGTCCATGATCGCCTCGTTCGGCTCCATCGCGCGCAGCACGAAACGGGGGCGGGGATCGTTGTCGGGGAAAAGCTCGGCCTGTTCGAAGAAGACGCCGGCCGGCATGGCCTGTTCGGGCCATTCAACCCGGCGCACGTCAGCCTTGGTCAGCTCGTCCCCGTATTTCAGGGACGTCTTCGCGACATAGACCATCTTGGTCGGCACCGTTTCCGGCACCGCCTTGGCTTCGGCCATCACGGCCTGCTGCGCCATGAAATCCTTGACCATCATGACGGCGAACCCGGCAAGGCCGAGCCCGACTACAAGAACCAAACCGAATACTGCTCGCATGGCTTTTATCCTTTGTCTCACCTGTGGTGGCCTGTGCCACCTGCCACTCTCTTCTTAATATTTCGCAAGCGAATGTGGCCAAAGAAGGGTGGGGATCGGGTTGTGTGGTGACGGTTTTATTGGGATCCGATGTAGGATCCGATGTTCCCGGCAAGGCCCAGGGTGTCTTCGCTGACCGCCCCGAAGATCAGCACGATCACGGTGACGACGCCGGCCGTCAGGACGACCCAGTCCACGGTCACGGCACCTTCGTCCGAGGCGAGGAATCTCTGAAGTCTGGCTTTCATGGCTCACCCGTATCTCTAGGGGGTTGTTGCTGTGCCTGCGGGCCCGTCCGAGCCGTGGCGTGGGGCGGGCTTAGATAAAAGGCCGCGCCCCGGAAGGCACGGCCTGTTTGCGCAGTTCGGAACTGTGCAGATCTTATTCGGCCGGGGTGATCGAGCCCATGTAGGAGCCGATGTTGCCGGTCAGGGTCGTGGTGCCGGTCTTGATGGAACCGTAGGCGGCAACGCCCAGGCCAACGACGGCAGCGGTCAGAACAACCCAGTCAACCGTCACGGCGCCGAGTTCGTCCTTGCGGAAGTTCTTGATGAATTTAAGCATGTCGTGTCCCTCCAGAGGATCGTATCGATGTGTCAATGTTCCGGTTCGGTTGGAATGGCACTCATGGCTCTCTCCTCCATGGACACCACCTTTCCGGGACAGCGTCATATAGCCCGCGAATTTGGGCAGCATTTGGGCATCATTGGCACGAAAATAAAGAAACAGGCAGCCTTGATGAATATTCGCTTAACGCTTTGAATTTGATTGAAAATATTGCGTTTGCCGCTGCGGTTTCGCGGTGTTTCGGCGGGCGCCATTGCGAAAATGCCACGCCTTTTCAGGCCGGTCTGGTTCCAAGCCCCGGATTCTGCGACACTTGCCGGAAAGACCGAGCAGACATAACACAGGCGGTCCTCATGAACCGTTACGACACAGCCAGGGCCCTTGGCGGGGCCGCACTGGTCATTGCCCTGTCCCTGACCCTGTCATCGCCGCTGCGGGCGGACCCTCCGCCGTTCGAGGATTTCACCTTCAAGCGAGTCAAGCCGCCCAAGGCGTCGGGCGGTCAGCGCATCACCGTTCAGATCACCGACCCGCTGCCACAGCCCAAGCCAAAACCCAAGGCCGAGGACGAGGCCGCACCGCCCGCGACGCCCACGGCCGCCGCGCTGGACTGGTTCTGGACCGATATCTCGCCCGCGCTGACGGATGCGGGGCCGGACCGGCTGGCGCCGGCACTGGTGCGGCTGTCCAATCCGCCGGCCGGTACCTCCGTGCCCGAACCCCGGCTGAGCGACCTGCTGTCCCTGACCGAACGCTACGGCGCGGATATCCTGATGTCGACGATCGGTACGCGGGTGTCGCCTGCGCTGGCGCTGGCGGTCATATCGGTCGAATCCGGCGGCCGCGCCGATGCGACCAGCAGCGCCGGGGCACAGGGCGTGATGCAGCTGATGCCCGCCGCCGCCGAGCGCTTCGGCGTGACCGACCGGCTGGACGCGGCGCAGAACATCCGCGGCGGCGTGCGCTACCTGGATCAGCTGATGAAGGATTTCGGCAATGATCCGGTGCTGGTGCTGGCCGGATACAACGCTGGCGAAAATGCCGTACGCCGTCACGAAGGCGTGCCGCCCTATGCCGAGACCCGCGATTACGTACCCAAGGTGCTGGCGGCCTTCGCCGTGGCGCGCGGGCTGTGCCTGACCCCGCCTGAACTGGTGTCGGACGGCTGCGCCTTCCGTCAGCCCTGATCGCGGGCGGCGCCGGGGGATGCCTCCGGCGGGAGTATTTCGGGCAAGATGAAGGGGCGGCCATGATCGGACCGCCCCATGGTTTTACGCTGTGGCGCGGGTCAGACGATGGTGGCTTCGGTCGCTGCGCGCAGCTCTTCCTCGGTCACGCCGTCGGCCAGTTCGACGATCTTCAGCCCGCCTTCGACGACATCGAGGACGCCGAGGTTGGTGATGATCCGGTCGACCACGCCCGTGCCGGTCAGCGGCAGGGTGCATTCCTTCAGCACCTTGGTCTCACCGGCCTTGTTGGTGTGGTCCATGACGACGATGACGCGCTGCACGCCCGCCACCAGGTCCATCGCGCCGCCCATGCCCTTGACCAGCTTGCCGGGGATCATCCAGTTCGCGAGGTCGCCGTTTTCGGCCACTTCCATCGCGCCCAGGATCGCCGCCGCGATCTTGCCGCCGCGGATCATCCCGAAAGAGGTCGCGCTGTCGAAATAGGCGGTGCGGGGCAGTTCGGTGATCGTCTGCTTGCCCGCGTTGATCAGGTCCGGGTCCTCGTCGCCCTCGAAGGGGAAGGGGCCCATGCCGAGCATGCCGTTTTCGGACTGCAGCGTGATGTCCTTGTCACCGACGTAGTTCGACACCAGCGTCGGGATGCCGATCCCGAGGTTCACATAGGTGCCGTCTTCAAGTTCCTGGGCCGCGCGTTCGGCCATCTGGTTACGATCCCAAGGCATTATGCGTTCTCCCGCTGGCGCACGGTGCGCTGTTCGATGCGTTTTTCATGCTCACCCTGGATGATCCGGTGCACATAGACCCCCGGCAGGTGGATGTGGTCGGGATCGAGCGATCCGGTCGGCACGATTTCCTCGACCTCGACCACGCAGACCTTGCCGCAGGTCGCGGCGGGCGGGTTGAAGTTGCGCGCGGCCTTGCGGAAGATCAGGTTGCCGGTCTCGTCCGCCTTCCAGGCCTTCACGATCGACAGGTCCGCGAACATGCCGGTTTCCAGGATGTAGGTCTCGCCGTTGAAGTCCTTGTGTTCCTTGCCCTCGGCGATCTGGGTGCCGACGCCGGTCTTGGTGTAGAACCCCGGGATGCCCGCGCCACCGGCGCGCATCCGTTCGGCGAGAGTGCCCTGCGGGTTGAATTCCAGCTCCAGTTCGCCCGAAAGGTACTGGCGCATGAATTCCTTGTTCTCACCCACGTAGGAGGAGATCATCTTTTTCACCTGGCGCGTCTGCAACAGGATGCCGATGCCGAAATCGTCGACGCCCGCGTTGTTCGACGCAAAGGTCAGGTCCTTGGTGCCGGCGTCCTTGATCGCCTGCAAAAGCAGCTCGGGAATGCCGCAAAGGCCAAAGCCGCCCGAGGCGATGAACATGCCGTCAAACAGCAGACCGTCCAGCGCCTCGGCTGCCGATCCATAGATCTTCTTCATGAGAGTCCTCCTGAATGGTTGCCAAGGTGATGGATGGCCAGTGACCAAGAGTCAATCTTTTGCCGCGGTGCGGAAAGGGGCGCCCGGCCTGCGGACGCCCCTTTGCATTCCGGCGGGCGTAGGTCCCCGCCGCGAGCGCGATCAGATCACCCGCACTTGCGTGCCGATCGGCGTGATCTCGAACAGCTCGGCGATGGCCGCGTTGAACAGGCCGATGCACCCGTCCGAGCTTTGTCGGCCGATCTTGCGCGTGTCATGCGTGCCATGGATCAGGTAGGCGGGCCAGTCGAGGTACATCGCGTGGGTGCCAAGCGGGTTGTCCGGACCCGGCGGCATGTATTCCCAGCCAAAGCGTTCCTTCTGGCTGGGGGTCGGCGTCCAGTCCGGGCCGACCTTCTTGCGCACGATCTTGGTATAGCCACGCTTGGTCAGCTCATCACTGCGCGGGACGGAGGTCGGGTAGATGCGATAGTCGCTTTCGTCCGCCGACCAGTAGTGCAGCGCGCGGCTGGTGGTGTCGCAGACGATCGCCCCCTTGCCGAGGTCGTCGAAATGCGCCCGCCAGTCCTGGGACGAAAAGCTCGACGCATTGCGGCGCACGGGGGCTTGGGGCTCCTCCGGCAGGGTCTGGGCGCGCAGCAGGCCGGGCACGGCCAGGGCCAGCGCACCACCCGCGATCACGGCGCGGCGGGTCGGGAAGGGGGATCGGGTCATGTCTTTGCCTCGTGTCGAAATCTTGTGTCGCATTGGCGTCGGCGGTTTCGCCGGACCATCGCGGCACGGGCCGCACAACACCACTCACATTCAGTTGAGGTGATATGTTCCCGCCCGCAAAACCGGGGTTGCCCCAGGGCAGACCCCTGTCCCTGCGGCGCTTTCCGCCTAGCTTCATGCCCCAGCCCGCCAAAAGCATGTGAAGGAGTCCCAGATGACCGCGTTCGACCTGCCCGACCTTGTCCACAAGATATTCGACGATCAGGAGGTCACGCCCGATGCCCGCGCGATCCTGGCGCAGCCGGACCGTCAGATCGCCGTGTCCGTGCCGCTGCGCCGCGACGACGGATCGCTGGCGGTCTTTCCCGGCTGGCGTTGCCAGTTCAACACGACGCTTGGCCCGGCCAAGGGCGGCATCCGTTTCCACCCCGGTGTCACCGCCGAGGAATGCACCCAGCTGGCCTTCTGGATGACCATCAAGTGCGCGCTCATGGAGCTGCCCTTCGGTGGCGGCAAGGGCGGCGCGCAGGTCGACCCGAAGGATTTGTCCCCGCTTGAGGTCGAGCGGCTGGCACGCGGCTATATCGGGGCGATCGCCGATGTCATCGGCCCCGACCGGGATATCCCGGCGCCCGACGTCAACACGGACGCGCGCGTCATGGGCTGGATGGCCGATGAATTCGCCAAGATCACGCGGCGGCACGAACCGGCCTGCATCACCGGCAAACCGGTCTGTCTGGGCGGGTCCGAGGGCCGTACGCAGGCCACCGGGCGCGGCGCGCTGATCGTGCTTGACGCCTGGTTGGAACGCGAGGGTCGCAAGCCCGAGGACGTGACCGTGGCCGTGCAGGGCTTTGGCAACGCGGGGGCGCATTTCGCCTGCCTCGCCCATGAACGCGGCTATCGGATCGTCGCGGTGTCGGACAGCCAGGCGGCCATTCATGATCCCGACGGTCTGACCCCGTCGAAGCTGCTCGACTACAAGCAGAAGGAAAAGGAACTCTCCGGTGCCCTCTACGCCGACAGTTCGGTCAAGGAAGGCAACGGCGGAGAGGAGATCGCGCAGGAAGACCTGTTGGCCCTTGATGTCGATGTGCTGGTGCTGGCCGCGATGGAGGATGCGATCACCGAGGACAACGCAGGCACCGTCACGGCGCCGCTGATCCTCGAGATCGCGAACGGGCCGGTGACGCCCGAGGCTGATGCCATGCTGGTCAAGGACGGGAAGGTGATCCTGCCCGACGTTCTGGCCAATGCCGGGGGCGTCACGGTCAGCTATTACGAATGGGTGCAGGGCCGGACCGGTGAACGGTGGGGTGCCGCAACCGTCACCGACCGTCTGACCGAGCGGATGGAGGCGATCGCCGAGGCCTGCTTTGACCGTGCCGGGGACGACGATATCCCGGTGCGCGAGGCCGCCTACGCCAAGGCGATCACCCGTATCGCCGACGCGATCAGCAGCCGGGGCGACCGCAGCTATTTCGCCGGCTGACGCAAAAGGCCCCGGACATGCGCCGGGGCCTTTGCAATTTCGCACCACCCGCGGGGACGCGGGCAGGGGTCATTCGTCGTCTTCGGCCTTTTTCGCCGCGGTTTTCTTGGCCGCAGGTTTCTTGGCGGGCGACTTCTTGGCAGCGGCCTTCTTGGGCGCGGCCTTTTTCTTGGGGGCCTTCTTGCCCGACTTGGCGGCGCGTTCGGCGATCAGCTCGACCGCCTGTTCCATGGTCAGCGCCTCGGGGTCGCTGTCCTTGGGCAGGGTGGCGTTGATCTTGTCCCATTTGACGTAAGGCCCGTATTTGCCCTCCATCAGCTCGACCTTGCCGCCGGCCTCGGGGTGTTCGCCCAAGTCTTTCAGCACCTTGGCGGCCCCACGTCCCTTCCGGCTTGCCACCTTTTCGGCCAAAAGCTGCACGGCCCGGTTCATGCCCACGGTCCAGACCTCGTCGATCCCGTCGAGGTTGGCGTTGGTGCCGCCCCGGTCGGATGTCGTGTCGGCGTGCTTGATATAGGGGCCATAGCGCCCGATGTTCGCCCAGACATTCACGCCATCCTCGGGATGGGTGCCGATCAGGCGCGGCAGGGTCAGAAGCATGACGCCCTGTTCCAGCGTCAGATCTTCGGGCGTCCAGTCCTTGGGCACCGACTGGCGCGGCGGCTTCTTGTTTTCCTCGGTCACGGGGCCGCGCTGCACGTAGGGCCCGAAGCGGCCCTTGAACACGCGGATCTCGTCGCCGTTGTCTTCGCCCAGCAATTTGCCATCGGGCGGGATCGCACTGGCCTCGGCCTCGGCATCGGGCGGGCCGAAGGGGCGCGTATAGCGGCACTCAGGGTAGTTCGAACAGCCAATGAAGGCCCCGCCCGACCGCGCCGTGCGCATCGACAGGCGGCCCGCGCCGCAGTTCGGGCAGAGGCGCGGGTCGGACCCGTCTTCGGTCGGCGGGAAAAGGTGCGGTTCAAGCACCTCGTTGATCTTTTCCAGCACCTCGGTGATCCGCAGCTCCGAGGTTTCCGCGATCGCGGCCGAGAAATCGCGCCAGAAGCGGGTCAGCACATCCTTGTAGTCGCGCGATCCGGCCGACACGTCGTCAAGCTCTTCTTCCAGATCGGCGGTAAAGTCGTATTCGACATACTTCCGGAAGTAGTTCTCGAGAAAGGCGATCACCAGCCGCCCCTTGTCCTCGGGGATCAGCCGGTTCTTGTCCTTGCGCACATAGCCGCGGTCCTGGATCGTCGTGACGATGGACGCGTAGGTCGAAGGCCGCCCGATACCGAGCTCCTCCATCCGCTTGACCAGCGTCGCCTCGGTATAGCGGGGCGGGGGCTGGGTGAAATGCTGTTCGGGCGTGATGTCCTTCTTGGCCATCGGATCGCCCTGCGAGATCTGCGGCAGGCGCTTGTCGTCGTCATCCTCGACGTCGTCGCGGCCCTCTTCGTAGACGCGCAGGAACCCGTCGAACAGCACGACCTGACCGGTGGCGCGCAGCCCGACCTGGCCGTCGCGCGACCCGATTTCGACCGTGGTGCGTTCCAGCCGGGCGCTTTCCATCTGGCAGGCCAGCGTGCGTTTCCAGATCAGGTCATACAGCTTCTTCTGGTCGCCCTCGGTCAGCCGCAGGCTGTCGGCGTCGGCGGCCATGTCGGTCGGGCGTATACATTCGTGCGCTTCCTGCGCGTTCTTCGCCTTGTTCTTGTAGACCCGCGGGCTGCCCGGCACGTAATCCTTGCCGAACCGGTCGCCGATGGCGTCGCGGCAGGCGGTGATCGCCTCGGGCGCCATGTCGATGCCGTCGGTCCGCATGTAGGTGATGTGCCCGGCCTCATACAGGCGCTGCGCCGCCTGCATGGTCTGGCGCGCGCCCATGCCGAACTTGCGGCTGGCTTCCTGCTGCAGGGTCGAGGTCATGAAGGGCGGCGAGGGGTTCCGCGTGCCCGGCTTCGCCTCGACCGACTGAACGGTCAGGTCGCGCGACGACACGGCCTGCACCGCCATCTCGGCGGCGGTGGAATCCTTCAGGTCGTACTTATCAAGCTTCTTGCCGCCCAGAAGGGTCAGGCGCGCTTCGAACTCCTGATTGCGGGGCGTCGCCAGCAGCGCCTTGACCGACCAATATTCGCGGGCGCGGAAGGCCTCGATCTCCATCTCGCGCTCGACCAGCAGGCGCAGGCAGACCGATTGGACGCGGCCCGCGGATTTCGCGCCGGGCAGCTTGCGCCACAGCACCGGCGACAGGTTGAAGCCCACCAGGTAATCCAGCGCGCGGCGGGCGAGATAGGCCTCGACCAGGTCACCGTCGACCTGGCGCGGGTTCTTCATCGCCTCGGTCACGGCTGTCTTGGTGATGGCGTTGAAGACCACGCGGCTAACCGGCGTGTCCTTTTTCAACGCCTTGCGGTTGCGCAGGGCCTCTTCCAGGTGCCAGGAGATCGCTTCACCCTCGCGATCGGGGTCGGTTGCGAGGATCAGCGCGTTGTCGTCCTTCAGCGCGTCGGCAATGGCCTTGACGTGCTTCTTGCTGTCGCTCGCGATCTCCCATTTCATGTCGAATTCATGATCCGGGTCGACCGATCCGTCCTTGGGTGGCAGGTCGCGGACATGCCCGTAAGACGCCAGAACGGTATAGTCCGGGCCGAGATACTTGTTGATTGTCTTGGCCTTGGCCGGGGATTCGACAACAACGACGGGCATGAAACATCCTTCCGAACTCTGGACGGGCTATATGGCGGCGGACCATGTGACCCACAAGGGTGGAATGTCAATGAGTGTGCTGGACGCAGGACATCACAAGGATGCCAAAGCGCATCACCCCCGTTGCCTCTGCCGCTTTGGCGGTCACCCCCGTGCCACGCGGGACAGCAACCCGCCCGCCTGACGGCGGACCTGCCCGGCGATTTCCAGCTGCGTGATGGCGGGGGTGACGTGATGCGCGGCGCGGGCCAGGTCGCGGATCAGCTGGTCTTCGGCCAGCGGCGTGGGGCCCAGCCGGTCAAGGATCAGTGAATGCAGCGCGGCGGTTTCCTGCAGGCTGCGGGTGTCGGGGGGCGGGGCCAGCGGCAGTTCGGGTTCCAAAATCGGTGCGGGCTTGGGCAGGGCCTCGATCACGTCGGCGGCCGAACGCACCAGCGTTGCGCCATCCCGGATCAGCATGTTCGACCCGGCAGCGCGGGCGTCGAAGGGATGCCCGGGCACCGCCAGCACGTCGCGCCCCTGGTCCAGCGCGGTGCGCGCGGTGATGAGGCTGCCGGACTTCGACGCGGCCTCGATCACCACCAGCGCCTGCGCCAGGCCCGAGATCAGGCGGTTGCGTCGGGGGAAATGCCGGGCCTGCGGCTGCTGCCCCATGGCGATTTCCGAAAGGCGAAGGCCGTTTTCAGGGATTTTCGCGGCAAGCGTTGCATTTTCCTGCGGGTAGATCACGTCGACCCCGCCCGCCAGAACGGCCAGCGTGCCGGTGTCCAATGCGGCCTCGTGCGCGGCCGCGTCAATGCCGCGCGCCAGGCCCGAGACGATGACGAAGCCTTCGGCCGCCAGATCGCGGGCAATCGACCGCGCCATCCGCAGCCCGAGGGACGATGCATTGCGCGCCCCCACGATCGCGATCATCGGGCGGTTCAGCACCTTGCCCGTGCCCATGACCCACAGGATCGGTGGTGGATCGTCGACGTCCAGCAGGGCGGGGGGGTAGTCCGCGCTGCCGACCGGAACCATGCGCGCGCCGATCGATGTCGCGGCCCTGAGTTCGGACTGCGCCGCGTCGACGGAACAGGCGGTGTAATCCCGGAGCCCGGCTTCTGCCGCGACATCCGGCAGCGCCTTCAGCGCCGCGCGGGCCGTGCCATGTTCATGCAGCATCCGGTAGAAGGTCGATATCCCGACCCGTCTTGAGCGCAAGAGGCGAAGCCACGCCAGCCGTTCATCTTCCGAGGTGGGTGGGAGTGGGGGGTGAGTGGAAGGATGATAATCCACGACCGTGTCGCTCCGCCTGCTTGCGGAATCAGGTATAGGTCGACCCGGTTAATTAAGCGTGAATATGATGGTTAACGACGTATAGTGGAACAAGGTGTCAGATCCCGCGGCAGGCCGGTCGGCAGGCGCGGGTCAGGGAAGGGGCTTTCGGACCGTGACGGAAAGCAACGACCGCAAGCAGCAGATCATCCAGGGGGCCATGCGGGCCCTTCAGTCTCAGGGCTTGCCGCATCTCAGCTATGACACCGTCGCCGAAGCCGCCGGCGTGACCCGCCAGCTGATCCGCTATCACTATTCGGATCCGGACACTTTGATGAAAGATGTCTGCGACCATCTTGCGGGGATTTACCGCGAAGCGCTCATCACCACCGCAGGTCAGCTGAAGGGACCCGCCCGGGTGGATGCCTTTCTCGACTTCTACTTCGATCTGCTCGACGGCACGCCCAAGCCGCGCGATGATCGGATCTACGATGCCATGATGTCGCTTTCGGCCACCTCGCCGGTCATCCGGAAGGAACTGGTCGGCCAGTATCGCCTGATCGGCCAGGTTCTGAGCCACGAGTTCGGCGTGCAGTACCCCGATCTCACGCAACGTTCGGCCGAGGAGCTGTCGTGGCTGTTTGTCTGCCTGATGTACGGCCATTGGAAGATGGTCGCCTCGCTTGGATATGCAGAGGCGCACCGCCATGTGTCGCGCGCCGCGATGGATCGGCTGATTCTGTCCTATCGCGAAACGCCCGCTGACCCGGCAATAGGGGCCGCGCCGTGGGGCATGGAGCCAAGTTGAGCGATTTCCATTTTGAAAAAATCTTTGGGTAAACTGGACTGTTCAGTCCCGAAATTCCCAGTGGATACAGGCGCCAATTGGCGTCACGTGCCCTAAGGGAAGCTGCCTCCACTTCCTATGCATTTTCAATTTGAAAAGCGCCGCCGCATTCGTTTGACAGCCCTGCGTTTCACTGCCGTTATCCATGATGTTGAACGGAGCTGGGGGGCAAAATTCCGTGTCTCCCGCTTATGTGTACGAGTGATCGCACCGCAGGTATGTTGCTGCGCTGCATGTTGATTTGAACCGCAGGTTTTATTGATCGGACCAGTGTGAGTGTGGCGGTTCAAATGGCGGCTGGACCTGACCAGAGACAGATCCAGCCGCATCCGTTCACGCAGGTCCAGCGTCTCAGGCTGATCCGCCGACCGTCAGACCGCCGATCAGGACCGAAGGCTGGCCAACGCCCACGGGCACCCATTGCCCCTGCTTGCCGCAGTTGCCCATGCCCGGATCCAGCGCCATGTCGTTGCCAAGCGCGCGGATGCGGGTCAGCGCCTGCGGGCCGTCCCCGATCAGCGTCGCGCCCTTCACCGGCGCGCCACGCTTGCCGTCCTTGACCAGGTAGGCCTCGGTGCAGCTGAACACGAATTTTCCGCTGGTGATGTCGACCTGCCCGCCGCCGAAGCCGACAGCGTGGATGCCATCCTTCATCTCGGCCACGATCTCTTCGGGCGTCGCCTCTCCGCCCAGCATGTAGGTGTTGGTCATCCGGGGCATCGGCGCATGGGCATAGCTTTCGCGGCGCCCGTTGCCCGTGGGCTCGACCCCCATCAACCGCGCGTTCTGGCGATCCTGCATATAGCCGACAAGGATGCCGTCCTCGATCAGCACGTTCTTGCCCGATGGCGTGCCTTCGTCGTCTACGGTGATCGACCCGCGCCGGTCGGGGATCGTGCCGTCATCCAGCACGGTGACGCCCTTGGCGGCGACCTGCTGTCCCATCAGCCCGGCGAAGGCCGACGATCCCTTGCGGTTGAAATCGCCTTCCAGCCCGTGCCCGATCGCTTCGTGCAGCAGGATGCCGGGCCAGCCCGGGCCCAGCACGATGTCCATGACGCCTGCCGGGGCCGGGACGGCCTTGAGGTTCACAAGCGCGATTCGCAGGGCTTCGCGCGCCTTGGCCTGCCAGTCGGACGGATCAAGCAGCCCGTTCAGACCGACGCGCCCGCCACCCCCGGCCGTGCCGGATTCGCGGCGGCCGTTCTGTTCGACGATCACCGACACGTTGACCCGCACCATGGGGCGCGCGTCGCGGACGATGCCGCCTTCGGGGCGCAGGATCTCGACCTCCTGCAGCGAGGCCATGATCGTGGCCGAGACCTGCACGACCCGCGGGTCCAGACCGCGGGAAAAGGCGTCGATCTCGCGCAGGGTCTCGACCTTGACGGGAAACTCGGCCCCCGCGATCGGGTCGGCGTCGGTGTAGAGCCGTGCGTTGGTCGCACGCGGGGCAGGGGCCATGGTGCCGCCGCCGTCGCCGACGGCCAGCCGGGCCGTTTCGGCCGCCCGCTTCAGCGCGGCCTCGGTCATGTCGGTGCCATGGGCATAACCCGACACGTCCCCGCGCACGGCCCGAAGCCCGAACCCTTCCGAGGCATCGTAGCTTGCGGTCTTCACCCGCCCGTCATCGTAGTGCAGCATTTCCGACCGCTTGCGTTCGAGAAACAGCTCTCCGTCATCACCGCCCGCGACGGCTTCGCGCAGGATCGACAGGGCCTGGGCCTCGTCCAGATGGGTCTCGAAAGGGCGGAAAGGGGTGTCTGACATGGCTCGGGCCTCCTGCGGTTGCGGCGTCTGCAAACCAATTTTTCTGATCTAGATCAAAAAAAGCGTCCGTTTGCCACATGCGCGATTATTGTGCTGCGGGAAAGAATATGGTTTTAGACTGCGTCAAACAACGGGAGGTGCGCGGGATTCCGCAAATCTTCCGTCGACCGGACAAGTGCCTTCTAGATCAGGGTGTCACATGCGCAAAATCACCAGCCTCTCGGCCCTTCTGGCCACCGCCGCAGCCTTTCCCGCCATGGCGCAGGACCTGGAGGTGATCGGCAAGCCACACCCCAAGGGTATCGCGTTCCAGGAAGCCGTGACCTCGGTCGCACGTGACCTGCAGTGGCTGGATCACATGATCCTCTACATCATCACGGCGATCGTGATCCTGGTCAGCGGCCTGCTGCTGTTCGCGGTCTTCCGGTTCAACCGCAAGGCCAACCCGGTTCCCGGCACCTTCACCCACAACTCGCCGCTGGAAATCGCCTGGACGATCGTGCCGATCCTGATCCTCGTGTTCATCGGGGCCTTCTCGCTCCCGACGCTGTTCAAGCAGCAGACCTTCCCCGAGGGTGACGTGAACATCAAGGTGACCGGCTACCAGTGGTACTGGGGCTACGAATACACCGACACCGAATCCGGCCTGGCCTTCGACAGCTACATGATCGGTCAGCCCGCGACGATGACCGCCGAGGACGAAGAAGCCGGCGCCGTGGCCTATGTCCGGTCCGACGCGATGACCGCCAAGCTGGCCGCCAGCGGCTACAACGCGGATGAATTCCTGCTGGCCACCGACACCGCCGTTGTCGTGCCCGTCGGCGCCACCGTCGTCATGACCGTGACCGGCGCAGACGTGATCCATTCCTGGGCGATGCCGGCCTTCGGCGTGAAACAGGACGCCGTGCCGGGCCGCCTGGCGCAGCTGTGGTTCGCCGCCGAGAAGGAAGGCATCTACTTTGGCCAGTGTTCCGAACTGTGCGGCAAGGACCACGCCTACATGCCGATCACCGTCAAGGTGGTCAGCCAGGCAACCTATGACGCCTGGCTCGCGGCCTGCGAAGAAGCCGGCGAATACGTTGATCCGGAAAAGCTGAACAGCTGATCCGACGGGCTCGGGACGATCGTCGCCCCGGGCAATCCCGCCAGGGCCGGGCATCCTGCCCGCCAGCCAGATAGACGGAACCCAGAATGACCGACGCGAGCTTTGAGACGCAGACCGAGACGGGCGAGGCGCAGTTTGGCGACTATGTCGCCCTGCTCAAGCCGCGCGTCATGTCGCTGGTCGTCTTTACCGCCGCCGTCGGCCTTCTGGCCGCGCCGGGTGGCGTGCACCCCTTCATCGCCTTCTTTGCGGTGCTGTGCATCGCCATCGGCGGCGGGGCATCCGGCGCACTGAACATGTGGTATGACGCGGACATCGACCGCGTGATGAAACGCACCTCGGGCCGTCCGATCCCGTCGGGTCGCGTCCAGCCCGAAGAGGCGCTGGCGATCGGCCTGACGCTGTCGGGCTTCTCGGTCATCATGCTGGGGCTTGCGACCAACTGGGTCGCCGCCGCGCTGCTGGCCTTCACGATCTTCTTCTACGCCGTCGTCTACACGATGTGGCTCAAGCGCTGGACGCCGCAGAACATCGTCATCGGCGGTGCCGCGGGCGCCTTCCCTCCGATGATCGGCTGGGCGGCCGTCACGGGCGACATCACGCTCGCCTCGATCCTGATGTTCGGCCTGACCTTCCTGTGGACTCCGCCGCACTTCTGGGCGCTGGCGCTGTTCATGAACTCGGACTACGAAAAGGCCGGTGTGCCGATGCTGACCGTGACCCACGGCCGTCGCACCACCCGCCGTCACATCTTTGCCTACACCTTCCCGCTGGCCGCGCTGGCCATCGGCCTGGCCTTCACGCAGGTCGGCGGCCCGATCTACCTGGCCGTCGCCGTGGTGATGAACCTGGCCTTCGTGAAGGGCGCCTGGGACATACTGCGCCGCGACGAACCCACGGCCGAGGCGGACAAGTACAAGGTCGAGAAGCGCTATTTCGCCTTCTCGCTTCTCTATCTCTTCGTGCATTTCGGCGCGATCCTGGCAGAGGCCACGCTGCGCCCCTGGGGCATGGGGGGATGGTGATGGCATTCCGTGAACCGCACGAGCTGCACAAGCGCCGCTGGAGCCGGAACCTCGGGCTCGGCATCGTGCTGGCCGTCTTCGTCGCACTGGTCTTCGGCCTGACCGTGGTGAAGGTGACCAACGATCCGCTGCGGCTGGACAATGGCCAGCTCAAACCCAGCTCTGCGGTACAGCAGCAGGGGGGGAACTGATGGCACTTTCCGGACCGCAACGCACCGTGGCGACCACCCTTGGCGTGGTCTTCGTGATGGGATCGCTCGGCTTCGCGTCGGTCCCGCTGTATGACCTGTTCTGCCGCGTCACCGGCTTTGGTGGCGTGACGCAAGAGGCCGAGGCCGGATCTGACACCATCCTGGACCGCACCATCAAGATCCGCTTCGACGCCACCGTCGACAGCGGCATGGCCTGGTCCTTCAAGCCCGTGCAGCGCCAGATGGAGGTCCAGATCGGCGAAACCGGCCTGGCCTTCTACGAGGCGCACAACCCGACCGACCGGGTGATCGCGGGCACCGCCAGCTACAACGTCTTCCCCTATGAGGCAGGCGGCTATTTCACCAAGATCGAATGCTTCTGCTTTACCGAACAGGTTCTCCAGCCCGGGGAAACTGTGCAGATGCCCGTCACCTTCTACGTGGACCCCGAGATGGTCGAGGACCGCGACGCGAAACACGTGCAGACGATCACGCTCGGCTACACGTTCTATGAAACCGACCTTCCCGTTGAGCAGGCCCAGCTTGCGACGGAAGGGTCGAAGGATGTAAACTAAGACCTCAGGCGAGGGAACGAGGGCACCGATATGGCGCATGAAAAGAATCACGACTACCACATCCTTGCACCGTCGATTTACCCCTTCCTCGGGTCGATCGGTGCCTTCATCATGCTGTTCGGCGCCGTGCTGTGGATGCACGACAGCGGCCCCTGGGCCTTCCTGATCGGCCTGGCCGCCGTGCTGTACGTCATGTTCGGCTGGTGGTCCGAAACCGTGAAGGAAAACAAGGTCGGCGATCACACCCCGGTGGTGGAAATCGGCCTGCGCTACGGCTTCATCCTGTTCATCATGTCCGAGGTCATGTTCTTCTCGGCCTGGTTCTGGACGTTCTTCAAGCACGCGCTTTACCCCATGGGCGAAATGTCCCCGATCAAGGACGGCGTCTGGCCGCCCGCGGGCATCGAAACCTTCGACCCCTGGCACCTGCCGCTGATCAACACGCTGATCCTGCTGTGTTCCGGCGCGGCGCTGACCTGGTCGCACCACGCGCTGGTGCATGAAAACAACCGTCAGGACATGAAGTGGGGCCTGATGCTGGCCATCGCGCTTGGTGCTCTGTTCACCGTGTTCCAGGTCTATGAATACGGCCATGCGGCTTTCGGCTTCTCCGGCAACATCTACGGCGCGACCTTCTTCATGGCGACCGGCTTCCACGGCTTCCACGTGCTGATCGGGACGATCTTCATGATCGTGTGCCTGTTCCGCGTCTACGCCGGGCATTTCACCCCGGCGCATCACGTCGGCTTCGAAATGTCCGCCTGGTACTGGCACTTCGTCGACGTCGTGTGGCTCTTCCTCTTCGCGGCTGTCTACATCTGGGGCGGCTAAGCGGGGCGGGCTTCCCGCACCACGATCTAGGAAAGGCGCGGGGCGGGGCTCCGCGCCTTTGACATTCAAGGCGGAACTTATGCTCAGGAAACTTATCGGACCGCTGATCTTCGGCGTGGGCGGCGTGGCCATTCTTGTCTCGCTCGGCAACTGGCAGGTGCGCCGGATCGCCGAAAAAGAGGCCTATATCGCCAGCATCGAAGCCCGGATCGCCGACAACCCGGGTCCGCTGCCCGTCGTCCCGATTGAGGACACGGATCAGTTCCTGCCGGTGACCGTCAACGGGCACTACGGCGAAACCGGGTTGCGCGTGTTGTCCAGCCGCAAGCTGATCGGCGCGGGTCACCGCCTGATCCAGCGGTTCGAGGTCGGCGATCGGTCGATCCTTGTCGACCGTGGTTTCCTGCGCGACGGCATCGCCGCACCCGAGGTGCCAAGCGGCGATGTCACGATCCGCGGCAACCTGATGTGGCCGGACGAAACCGACAGCTTCACCCCCGCCCCGGATATCACCGGCGGCCTGTGGTTCGCCCGCGATGTCGCCGCCATGGCCTCTGCGCTTGGAACCGAACCGGTGCTGATCGTCGCCTCGGACGTCAGTTATGATCCGGGCACGGTCGATCCCTTTGCCGTGACGACCGAAGGCATCCCGAACGATCACCGCAATTATGCCATCACCTGGTACGCTCTGGCGGTGATCTGGCTGGCAATGACCGGCTATCTGATTTATCGCACGCTTAGACCGAAAGAAGGCGACGCGACGTGAAATACATCTCGACCCGGGGTGCGGCCCCTGACCTGACCTTCGAAGAGGCGATGCTGACGGGCCTGGCCCGGGACGGTGGCCTTTACGTGCCCGCCGAGGTGCCCGCGATGTCCCACGCCGACATCGCCGCGCTGGCGGGCCTTCCTTACGAAGAGGTCGCCTTTCGCGTGATGCGCCCCTACCTGGGCGACACCTTCACCGACGACGAATTCCGCGAGATCATCGCCAAGGCCTATGCGGGCTTCGGCCATGCCGCCCGCGCGCCCATGGTGCAGCTGGCCCCCGGTCATTTCCTGCTGGAACTGTTCCACGGGCCCACGCTGGCCTTCAAGGATTTCGCGATGCAGCTGATCGGCCAGCTGTTCCAGGCGTCGCTGTCCCGCTCCGGCGACCGGGTGACCATCGTCGGCGCGACCTCTGGCGACACCGGGTCCGCCGCGATCGAGGCCTTCAAGGGGCTGGATGCGGTCGACGTGTTCATCCTTTTCCCGCACGGCCGCGTGTCCGAGGTGCAGCGCCGCCAGATGACCACCCCGTCCGAGGCGAACGTGCACGCCCTGTCGCTCACCGGGCATTTCGACGATTGCCAGGCGCGCGTAAAGGACATGTTCAACGACCACGACTTCCGCGACGGCGTGAAGCTGGCGGGCGTGAATTCGATCAACTGGGCGCGGGTTCTGGCTCAGGTCGTCTATTACTTCACCTCTGCCGTCGCCCTGGGCGCCCCGCACCGCAAGGTCAGCTTCACCGTGCCCACGGGCAACTTCGGCGACATCTTCGCGGGCTATATCGCACGCAAGATGGGCCTGCCGATCGACAAGCTGGTGGTCGCCACCAACCAGAACGACATCCTGCACCGCTGCCTGTCGACGGGGGATTACATCCCCGACGGCGTGATCCCCTCGATCAGCCCGTCGATGGATATCCAGGTGTCCTCGAACTTTGAACGCGTGCTGTTCGATGCCTACGGGCGCGATGGCAAGGCGGTCAGCCAGCTGATGGACGAATTGAAAGCCGGCGGCTTCACCGTCAGCCAGGGCGCGTTGCAGCACCTGCAGGATCTGTTCGTCTCGGGCCGCGCGTCCGAAGAGGAAACCACGGCCACCATCAAGGCCCTGCGCGCCACCACCGGAGAGATCCTGTGCCCGCACAGCGCAGTGGGTGTGAAAGTCGCGCAGGAGAACCTTGATCCTGCCGTGCCGATGATTACCTTGGCGACCGCCCATCCGGCCAAGTTCCCCGACGCGGTCGAAGCCGCCACAGGGATCCGCCCGGGCCTTCCGCCCCGCATGGCCGATCTGTTCGACCGGGACGAAAGAGTCACGCGGGTGGAAAACGACCTCGCTGAAATCGAACATCTGATCCGGGAAAAGATCGCGAATTGACACCAAAGCTTCACACCCTGCCGAACGGGTTCCGCATCGTCACCGAACGGATGCCCGGCCTTCAGTCCGCCACCATCGGTGTCTGGGTCGGGGCAGGCGGGCGCGACGAACGGCCTGAACAGAACGGCATCGCGCATTTCCTTGAACACATGGCGTTCAAGGGAACCAAGACACGCAGCCCCATCCAGATCGCCGAGGCGATCGAGGACGTGGGCGGCTACATGAACGCCTATACCTCGCGCGAGGTGACAGCCTATTACGCCCGCGTTCTGGGCGCCGACGTACCGCTGGCGCTGGACGTGATCGCGGACATCCTGCTGAACGCCACCTTCGACGAGAAGGAGCTTGAGGTTGAGCGCGGGGTGATTTTGTCGGAAATCGGTCAGGCTCTCGACACGCCAGACGATATTATCTTCGACTGGTTGCAGGAAAAAGCCTATCCCGGCCAAGCGCTCGGCCGCACGATCCTCGGCCCCGAGGACCGCATCCGCGCCTTCCAACGTGCTGATCTGGCGACCTTTGTCGCCGAAAACTACGGCCCGGGCCAGATGATCCTGTCGGCTGCGGGCGACGTCGATCACGACGCCATCGTGGCCATGGCCGAAGATCTCTTCGGTCACATGAAGCCCGTGGCGCAAGTGCCTGCAGGCGCGGCAAAATTCATAGGCGGCGAAAGCCGGACCGAAAAGGCGCTGGAACAGGCGCATATCGCCATCGGCTTTGAAAGCCCCGACTACACCCATGCCGACGCCTATGTCGCGCAGGTCTATGCCTCGGCGCTCGGCGGCGGGATGGCGTCGCGGCTGTTCCAGGAAATCCGTGAAAAACGGGGCCTTTGCTACACGATCTTCGCGCAGGCCGGGGCCTATACCGACACTGGTATGACGACGGTCTACGCTGGCACCTCGGGCGATCAGGTGGCCGATCTGGCCGCCATCACCATCGACGAGATGAAGCGCGCCGCCGAGGATTTCAGCGACGAGGAAACCGCCCGCGCCAAGGCGCAGATGAAGGCGGGGCTTCTGATGGGGCTGGAAGGCCCGTCGTCCCGCGCCGAACGCATGGCGCGGATGGTGCAGATCTGGGGGCATGTGCCGCCGCTGGATACGGTGGTGTCCAAGATCGACGCGGTCACCCGCGACGACCTGCGCCGCTATGCCGTCGCCATGGCCACCGCCGCGCCGATGGCGCTGGCATACTACGGTCCGGTCAAGGACGCGCCGGATCACGCGGCACTGACCCTGAAACGCGCGGCCTGATGCTTCTGAACCGGCGGAAAGTGAAGATCGAGACCGAGCGTCTGACGCTTCGTCCGCCGGTGCACGGAGATCACAGAAGCTGGGCGGCCCTGCGGTCGGAAAGCCAGGACTATCTGACCAAGTGGGAACCCGCCTGGGCAGCGGACCACCTGACCCGCCGGTCCTTCACCAACCGCGTCTACTGGGCGCAGCGGTCGATCGCCAATTCCTCGGCCGTGCCGCTGTTCCTGTTCCGCCGCGAGGATGACGACCTTGTCGGCGCCATCACGCTGGACAACATTCGCCGGGGCCCCGCGCAGGCGGGCACCATCGGATACTGGACCGGTGAACGCCATGCCCGGCAGGGTTACATGCGCGAGGCGATCAATGCCGTCGTGCACCACGCCTTCCACCGCATGGACCTGAGCCGGATCGAAGCCGCCTGCCTGCCCGAGAACACGCCCTCGCGCCGCCTGCTGGAAAGCTGCGGGTTCAAGTACGAGGGCGTCGCGCAGAGTT
Source organism: Pseudooceanicola onchidii (assembly GCF_004959925.1). Lineage (GTDB taxonomy): Bacteria > Pseudomonadota > Alphaproteobacteria > Rhodobacterales > Rhodobacteraceae > Pseudooceanicola > Pseudooceanicola onchidii. Next base: position 504,126 of record NZ_SPUW01000001.1, read on the forward strand.
ACCTGCAGATCGACGGTCGGTGGCGGACCCATGTGCTCTATGCCTCGCTGCGGATGGACCGGCGCGGGCGGACGGACGCGGGCTAGGGGGCGCTGCCCCCGGCGCTGGCGCGCCTCCCCCGAGGTATTTGCGACCAGAAGAAGCATGCCGGGCCTTTCCGGTCGGCCTTACGGGAATGTGATCGCCGCGGCCGGAAAACCGCGTGCTAGGCTTTGGCCATGCGCACCGCCCTGCTTGCCCTTGGCCTCAGTCTGCTGTCCTTGCCCGCCGCCGCGCAGGGCCGGATGAGCCACTGCATCGCCATTGCCGATGCCGCGCCGGGGATCGAATACATCCACAAGGCCGGGTTCCGCGATCCGGTGCCGGACTATTCGGTGCGGCTCAGCTATGTCACGCACAGTTCCTACCTGATCCAGCCGCCGGACGGGCCGACGATCATCACCGATTACAACGGGTTTCACGGCAACGTGGATTTCATCCCCGATGTCATCACCATGAACCACGCCCATTCCAGCCACTTTACCCCGGCCCCCGATCCCGCGATCCCGCATGTGCTGCGTGGCTGGTCCGACACCTTCGGAGAGGCCGCCGACCATCACCTGGAAATCGGCGCGGTGTTGATCCGCAATGTCTCGACCGACATCCGGTCCATGGGCGGGGTCGAGGAGAACGGCAATTCGATCTTCATCTTCGAGGTCGAGGGGTTGTGCATCGGTCACCTGGGCCACCTGCATCACGAACCGAACGAGGAGCAATATGCGGCTATCGGGCGGCTGGACGTCGTGATGGTGCCGGTCGATGGCGGCATGACGCTGGATACCGCGACGATGGTGCGGGTGGTCGAACGGCTCAAGGCCTCGATCGTGCTGCCGATGCACTGGTTTTCCGACGCCTCGCTGCGGTGGTTCCTGGAAGGCGTGCAGGACGAGTTCGACATCGACCTGCGCCGCACATCCGAGCTGACGGTGTCCCTGCGCGACCTGCCGCAGCGGCGAAAGGTGGTGGTGCTGCAACCCAACTGGCTGCGCGACGAATAGCGACGAAGGGGCTGGGCGATCACCGCGCTTTGGTGCTAGCAGATCAGCATGACGCTGAACCCCGCCGATCCCGCCTTTGCCGACAGCCTGCGCGACACTCTGGACGCGCGCGCCTTTCGCGATCTTGAACCCCGCTACCTGGAAGAACCGCGTGGCACCTGGGCCGGGACGGGGGGCCTCGTGCTGGCCCCGGCGGATGTGCACGGCGTCTCGGCGATCCTGAAGGCCGCCCATGCGGCGCGTGTTCCGGTGGTGCCCTACGGCGGCGGCACCGGTCTGGTCGGCGGTCAGATCATGCCCGACGGCCCGGACCCGGTGATCCTGTCGCTGGAGCGCATGACGGCGATCCGCAAGGTCGACCCGGTGGAGAACGTCGCGGTGGTCGAGGCCGGCGCGATCCTGGAAGACGTGCATCGCGCGGCCAACGCGCAGGGGCGCATGTTCCCGCTGTCGCTGGCGGCCAAGGGATCGGCCCGGATTGGCGGCAACCTGGCGACCAACGCGGGCGGGGTGAACGTGCTGCGCTATGGCAACACGCGCGATCTGTGCCTCGGGATCGAGGCGGTGCTGCCGGACGGGCGCATCTGGAACGGGCTGAGCCGCCTGCGCAAGGACAACACCGGCTATGACCTGCGCAACCTGATGATCGGGTCCGAAGGCACGCTTGGCGTCATCACCGCCGCCGCGCTGAAGCTGTTCCCGATCCCTGCCGCGCAGGGCACCGCGCTGGCGGTGGTGCCGTCGCCGCGCGCCGCGCTGGACCTGCTGGCGCTCGTGCGCGACCGCGTGGGCGAGGCAGTATCGAGCTTTGAGCTGATCGCGGGCATGGGGTTGGAGTTCCTGAAGGAGCACCTGCCGCAGATCCGCCGCCCCTTCGATCCCGCGCCGGAATGGATGGTGCTGATCGACCTGGGCCTTCCCGCCGGGCTTGACCCGCAGGAGGCCTTCGAGGCGATCTTCGAACAGGCCTGGGAGGCCGAACTGGTCACCGATGCGCTGATCGCCCAGAACCAGGCGCAGGCGACAGAGTTCTGGGAGGTGCGCGAACAGATCCCCGAGGCGAACCGCCTGGTCGGATCTGTGTCCTCGCATGACATCAGCCTGCCGCTGTCGAACCTGCCCGGCTATATCGAACGGGCCTCGGACGAGGTTGCGAAGATGGGGCCCTTCCGCATCAACTGCTTCGGCCACTTGGGCGACGGCAACCTGCACTTCAACGTCTTCCCGCCCAAGGGCGCACCGGTGGCCGACTGGCGCCAGCACACCAAGGCGGTCAAGACGATGCTGCATGACCTGGTGCACGAGATGGAGGGGTCGGTCAGCGCGGAACATGGCCTCGGCCGGCTCAAGACCGGTGACCTGGCCCGCTATGGCGATCCGGTGAAGATCGAGATGATGCGCGCCATCAAGCAGGTCTTCGACCCGCATGGCATCATGAACCCCGGCGCGGTGCTGCCTCAGGCCTGACGGATCTTGCGCTTGGACAGGCGGCGTTGCAGCCCGGCGACCAGGTCTTCGTGCGGCACGTCGGCCTCGATCGCGATCTTGCGCAGGCGGAAATGCACGTGGGCCATTTCCTGGTAGTAGCTTGTGTAGGCATAGTTCGTCGCGGCCCCGGCCACCGCGCCCAGCACCGGCACCGTCTGCGCGGCCAGTTTCTGTCCCAAGACGGTGGCAAAGCGCGGCGCGACCTTGGCGATCAGCCCCTTCACGGCGCCGCCCGTGACCGTCACGCGCGTGGCATAGAAGGCCAGATCTGTGCCGTCGTCTTCGGCCAGCGGCCCGGCTGCGGCGAAGACGCGGATACAGTCAAACTGCACGCTTTCGGATTCGGGATCAAAGCCATGGTCCCGCGCCACACCCTGGATCGCCCGCAACAGCACGGTCGTGGTGACCGGCAATTCGGCCATGGCGCTTGGCAGCCCGCCAAAGCCCCCGGCAGCCCCCATGGCGGTCGTGACCGCAAGGTTCAGCCAGTCGGGCTGGTCCTTCACCACCCGGCGCGATCCGTTGGCGGCGCGCATGGCCGTGCCAAGGGCCGCTTCGGTCGTGCGGTCCAGCCGGTTGCGGATGTCCTTGGGCAGGCGCTTGATCAGACCCTCGGCGCTGTCCCCGACCAGGTTGAGGATCTGAAGCCCGACACCGCCCGCGCCGCGATAGCGGCGGGCCAGGGCGTCCAGTTCGGCCTCGATGTCGATCGGGGTTGGATCGGCATCCTCGAGCAGCTGCGAGGGGATGGCCTTGGGTCTGCGGTCGGGCACGTGGTCTTCCTCCGGTCTGTGAGGGTTAGATTTGGTCCCGCGCGCGCCGGATCAAGGTGTCGCGGGAAGATCGCGGGTCACGTCGCCCGTCACACCGGCCCAGGATCCCTCCTGCAGCTCAAGCCCCAGGACCCGGTCGGGGTTGGTGGGCGGCGGCATCATCACGCCGGTCAGCCGGTCGAAGCCGAAGCGGCTGTAGTAGGGCGCGTCCCCCACCAGCATCACCCGCGCCCAGCCCTCGGCCTGCGCCTTGTTCAGCGACTCGGCGATCAGCAGGGCGCCCAGCCCTTCGCCCTGGTGGGTCGGGTGCACCGCGACCGGCCCCAGCAACAGCACGCGTGTACCGCCGACCAGGACCGGCCAGTACCGGATCGCACCTGCCACGGTGCCGGCGGCATCCCGCGCCACAAGGCACAGGGCGGCAACCTTGGGCACCTCGTCACGCAGACGATAGGACGACAGCGCCTCGCGGCCCGGCGCGAAACAGAGGTCATACAGCGCCTCGACCTCCCACCAGTCCTGGGTGGATTCTTCCGATAGGGTGAACACCCGGGCCGCCTCCCTCGTCTTTTCGGGGTTTCTTGCGGAGTAACATGGGGATACCAACAGGGCAAACAGGAGGAATGCCAGTGTTCTACGAACCCAAGGACGGCCACGGCCTGCCGCACAACCCGTTCAACGCCATAGTCACGCCGCGCCCGATCGGCTGGATCTCCTCGCGCGGGGCGGATGGGGTCGACAACCTGGCGCCCTACAGCTTCTTCAACGCCGTGGCCTATGTGCCGCCGCAGGTGATGTTCGCCTCGACCTCGTCGAAGGACGACCGCGAGTTTGGCAAGGACAGCACCGAGAACATCCGCGACACCGGATACTTCTGCGTCAACATCGTCGAATTCGACGCCCGCGACGTGATGAACAAGACCTCGGCCACGCTGCCTGCGGGCACCGACGAATTTGCCCACGCCGGGATCGAAAAGACCGACTGCACCCTGATCCCCTGTTCGCGCGTCGCCAATGCGCCGGCGTCGCTGGAATGCCGACTGACCCAGATCGTCACGCTGGAAGGCGAGACCAACAAGCTGGTGCTGGGCGAAGTCATCGGCATCCACATGCGCGACGACTGCATGACCGACGGGATCTTTGACGTGACCAAGTTCAGCCCGCTGACCCGTCTGGGCTACCGTGACTATTCGGTCATCCGCGAGGTCTTTTCGCTGGCCCGCCCCGACGACTGAGCCAAGGGTTAACGTGGCCTAAATCGAGGGGCGCTATATCCGCATCATACAACGTATGGGGCAGGGTATGGATCGTCACCTTCTGATCGCAGGGCAGGGCCGCGCCGGCAGCACCCTGTTCTACAGCATGATGCAACACGCGCTTTCGGGGTTTACGATGCCCGAGACCGAGGTGCGGGCAGGCGGCTTCCTGTCGCTGCCCGGCAATGTCTGCACCAAGCGGCCCTATGACATCTTTGATTTCGCCAAGTTGGCCGAAGCCGCCGAGGGCCGCAAGCAGCTGGACCTGATCGTCACGCTGCGCGACCCGCGCGATGTCCTGACCTCGATGCACAAGGCCGTGCCGGACGACTATTTCTATTCGGCGGACCTGACCTACAACATCCACACCCCCGGCGGCCCGAAGAAGACCATGCCGGGGCTGATCCTGGTGCACATGGCGATCCTCGAGGCGCTGAAGTCCGGCCTTCTGCCGCGCGGGGCCTTCCTGTTGAAATACGAACACCTCGTCGCGGACCCGGACCGGATCCAGGCCATGCTGGCCGAAGGCATGGGCCTCGACTTCCACGCCCGCTTCTCGGATTTCCACAAGCGCGACGTGGATGCCTCGATGGACCGGGCGATGAACGGGCTGCGGCCGGTGGACGGCAAACAGATCGAAAAGTGGCGCGCGCCCAAGCATCGCACCCGGATCATCGACCAGTTCACCCGCTTCCCGACCCTTCATGATATCGTCATCGACCTGGGCTACGAACCCGACACCAGCTGGTTTGATGCCTTGCGCGAGGAAACGGCCGACTTGGACACGCAAAACGTGTCCCGGGTGCAACGCCGCGCCGGACTTTAACCGGGCCGAAATCCCTGCCGCCAACCTATGTCGAAAGACAAAAATAATGGTGGCGGGAATGCACAGGCATCTTTTGGTTACAGGACAGTCGCAGGCGGGCAGTTCGCTGCTGTACAGCATGCTGCAAAGGGCGTTGCGGGATTTCAACATCCCGGGGCCGGAGTTCCCGGCGCGGGCGGTGATCCACATGCCCGGCAACACCTGTTCGCGGCGCGGTCACGACCTGTTCGATTTCGACCGGATCGTTGCGGCGGCCGAGGGGCGCAAGCGGCTGGACGCGATCGTCATGCTGCGCGATCCGCGCGACATCCTGACCAGCTATGACGCGCGCCTGCCGGACGACTACGTCTGTGCCGCGGATCGCAGTTACTTCGTCAACGCCCAGGGTGGCCCGCAGCAGATCCTGCCCGGCGTGCTGGAAATCCATGCGCAGATCGCCGCGCTGGCCGCGTCCGACAGTCTTCCGCAGGGGGTCATCCTGCTGAAATACGAACACCTCGTCGATGAACCGCGCCGGGTGCAGAACCTGCTGGCCGATTGTCTTGAACTGACCTTCGACGGCGATTTCAGCCAGTACCACCCCCGAGAGATCGCCACGCACGGGCCCGAGCTGACGGGCGTGCGCCCGGCCGACGCCCCGCGCGAGGCACGCTGGCGGCTGGCCTATCACCGCGACCGGATCATCGACCAGTTCACCCGTTTCCCGGCGCTGCACCAGATCGTCGAGGATCTGGGATACGAAGAGGACAGAAGCTGGTTCGATCGTTTCGTTGCGGAAGAGGGCGTGGCCGCGGTCAGCGCCTGATCCCACCAGTCTAGAAAAAGAAACCCCCGCCCGGCTTCACACCGGGCGGGGGTTTTCGTGTCAGAGCCCCGGGGTCAGTGACCGCCCAGGATCCCGGTCCGCACGTCGTAATCGACCGCCAGCCCATAGTCCGGGTCATCGGCGCTGTCGACCATCAGGTGCCCGGCCTTCTTGAGCAGCCGGTGACAGTCGCGGCTCAGGTGGCGCAACTGAATCTTCTTGCCTGCCGCCTCGTACTTGATCGCCACGGCTTCGATCGCCTGCAGGGCGGACTGATCGACCACCCGGCTGTCGGCGAAGTCGACGATCACGAGGCCCGGGTCGGTCTTCACGTCGAAAAGCTCCACGAACCCGTCGGACGACCCGAAGAAAAGCGGCCCCTGCACCTGGTAGACCTTGGCGCCCTCGGGCGTGGCATAGGTCTTGGCGTGGATGCGCCGGGCGTTGTTCCAGGCATAGGCGAGGGCCGAGACGATGACCCCCACGACCACCGCCACCGCGAGGTCGGCATAAACCGTCACACCCGTCACCAGAACGATCACCACCGCATCCGTCAGCGGCACCCGCGCCAGGATGCGCAGCGAATTCCACGCGAAGGTGCCGATCACCACCATGAACATCACGCCGACCAGCGCCGCCAGCGGGATCTGTTCGATCAGCGGTGAGGCGAAGAGGATGAACGCAAGCAGGAACAGCGCCGCCGCGATCCCCGCGATCCGCGTCCGTCCGCCGGATTTCACGTTGATCATCGACTGTCCGATCATGGCGCAGCCGCCCATGCCGCCGAAGAAGCCGGTCACGATGTTCGCCGCGCCCTGCGCCACGCATTCCTGGCTGGCGCCGCCGCGCTGGTTGGTCATCTCTCCGACCAGGTTGAGCGTCAGCAGCGATTCAATCAGACCGATCGCGGCCAGGATCACGGCGTAGGGCAGGATGATCTCGAAGGTCTCCCAGGTCAGCGGCACCATGGGGATGTGGAAGGGGGGCAGGCCGCCTTCGATCGAGGCCATGTCGCCCACGCGCGGCACGTCCAGCCCGAAGGCGATGACGATGGCAGCGATGATGCCGATGCCCGCCAGGGGCGCGGGGATGACCTTGGTGATCCGGGGCATGACCCATATGATCGCCATGGTCGCCGCGACCAGCGCCAGCATCAGCGCCAGGGGGCCGCCCGACAGCCAGGCCCCTCCGCCCGCGCCGTGGCCGGTGTTTTCGACCGTGCCTGGCACCTTGAACTGGGTCAGCTGCGCCAGGAAGATCACGATGGCCAGCCCGTTGACGAAGCCCAGCATGACCGGGTGCGGCACCAGCCGGATGAACTTGCCCCATCTCATCACGCCCGCGAAAACCTGCAGGATGCCCATCAGCACCACGGTCGCGAAGAGGTATTCCACGCCGTGTTCCGCCACCAGCGCCACCATCACGACCGCCAGCGCCCCCGTCGCGCCCGAGATCATGCCCGGACGTCCGCCGAAGACCGCGGTGATCAGGCCCACCATGAAGGCCGCGTAGAGGCCGACCAGCGGGTGCACCCCCGCCACGAAGGCAAAGGCCACCGCCTCGGGCACCAGGGCGAGCGCGACGGTCAGGCCCGACAGCAGCTCGATCCGGATGCGCGAAGGGGTCATGGGTTCGCCCGGCGAGAGGCGCAGGTCGGGCAGGGTGATGCGGTCGGTGAACGCGGCCAGGGGGGATCGGGACATCGGAAGCCTTTTGGGGGATCTTGGGGTTGAGCGCGGGATAGCGGATGGGCCGCAGTGCAGCAACCCCGGCGGGGGGCATGGGGCGCTGGCAGGCCAAGCCGATGCGCATATGGCACGCCGCGACCGGGGCGCTGCCCCGGACCCCGAGGAATTTCCGACCAGAAGAAGGCGGCGGCGGTGGCTTGTCCTTGGCGCCGGGGCGGGTCACAACGGGGCATCGGGTGGAGCCGAGGGAGCGCACCATGACAGACCATATGCTGGCCGTGATCGGCGGATCGGGCCTTTACGAAATCGACGGGCTGACCGACCCGCGCTGGCACCGGGTGACGACGCCCTGGGGCGACCCGTCGGACGCGATCCTGACGGGCACCCTGGACGGGCTGCGCATGGCCTTTCTGCCGCGCCACGGACGCGGCCATGTCCACAGCCCGACCGATGTGCCCTATCGCGCCAATATCGATGCGCTCAAGCAGCTGGGGGCGACGCATGTGCTGTCGGTCTCGGCCTGCGGGTCGTTCCGCGAAGAGATGGCGCCGGGCGATTTCGTGATCGTCGACCAGTTCATCGATCGCACCGTCAACCGGGAGAAGAGCTTTTTCTCGCAGGGCTGCGTGGCGCATGTGTCGATGGCCCATCCGACCTGCCGCGCGCTTGGGGCGGCGGCGGCCGAGGCCGCGCAGGCGGCAGGCGTGAAGGTGCACCGGGGCGGCACCTATCTGGCGATGGAAGGGCCGCAATTTTCGACCCTGGCCGAAAGCCGGATGTACCGCGAGCACTGGGGGTGCGACGTGATCGGCATGACCAACATGCCCGAGGCCAAGCTGGCCCGCGAGGCCGAGCTGCATTATGCCACCGTCGCCATGGTCACCGACTATGACAGCTGGCATCCCGACCATGGCGAGGTCGACGTGACGCAGATCATCGCGACGCTGAGCGCCAATACGACCCATGCCAAGGCGATGATCGCCGGGCTGCCCGGGCGGATGGCCGAGGGCTGTGACCAGGCCTGCGACGCCGCGCTTGAGTTCGCCGTGATGACGGCACCGGACAAGCGTGACCCGGTATTGGTGGACCGGTTGTCCACCGTCGCCGGCCGCGTATTGAGAGGCTGAGATGAGCAAGACCGTCAAGGATTACATCCGCACCATCCCGGATTTCCCGCACGAGGGCATCATGTTCCGCGATGTCACGACGCTTTTTGCCGACCCGCGCGGGTTTCGCATGGCGATCGACCAGCTGGTCGCGCCCTTTGCCGGACAGCGCATCGACAAGGTCGTGGGGCTGGAGGCGCGGGGCTTCATCCTGGGCGGCGCGGTCGCCCACCAGCTGTCGACCGGGTTCGTTCCGGTGCGCAAGGCGGGCAAACTGCCGGGGCGCGTGATCGCGCAGGATTACACGCTGGAATACGGTCAGGCGCGGGTCGAGATCCACGATGACGCCATCCGCCCCGGCGAACGCATCCTGATCGTCGACGACCTTCTGGCGACCGGCGGCACGGCCGAGGCCGGGATCAAGCTGATCCGTCAGCTGGGCGGAGAGATCATGGGCTGCGCCTTCATCGTCGACCTGCCCGAGCTGGGCGGCCGCAAGCGGCTTGAGGCCATGGGCCTGCCACTGATCACCCTGTGTGACTTCGACGGGGCCTGACCGGCGCTAGCCGTCGGCGCGCAGGAAATCCATCACCGGGCCGCGCACCGATTGCAGACCGTCCTCGCGCGCCTTGTCGATCACGCCGCGCAGGGCGGTCAGATCCGTCCGCATCAGAAGCGACTTGACCGGCCCGATCGACGCGGGGCGCATCGACAGGGTGCGCAGGCCGATGGCGGCCAGGCAGAGCGCCTCGACCGGGCGGCCGGCATCTTCGCCGCAGAAGCTGAGCGTCGTGCCGGTGTCGGCGCAGCGGTCGACGATGCCCTGCAGGAAGGTCAGGAACGACACGTTCAGCGTGTCGTAGCGCCGCCGGACACGTTCGTTTTCGCGGTCGGCGGCAAAGAAGAACTGCTTGAGGTCATTGCCGCCGATCGACAGGAAATCGACCTCTTCGAAGAACCGCCGGGGGGCATAGGCGAGGCTGGGGGTTTCCAGCATGGCGCCGATTTCCAGCGAAGCGGGCAGGGGGTGGCCAAGGATGCGCTCGCGCTCCATCGCCTTGTCCATCTCGGCCCGCGCGGCGCGGTATTCGTCGTATTGCGCCACGAAGGGGAACATGACCGACAGCGCGCGCCCGTTGGCGGCCCGGATCAGCGCCTGAAGCTGCATCCGCATGACGCCGGGCTTGTCCAGCCCGACCCGGATCGCGCGCCAGCCAAGCGCCGGGTTGGGTTCGTCCGTCGGCTTCATGTAGGACAGCACCTTGTCCGACCCGATGTCGAGCGTACGGAAGACCACCTTGCGCCCCGCAGCCGAATCCATGACCCGGGCATAGAGCGCCGAAAGCTCGGACCGGCGCGGCATCTGGTTGCGGATCAGGAACTGCAGTTCGGTCCGGAACAGGCCCACGCCCTCGGCCCCTGATCCCGCCAGCGACGGCAGGTCGGCCATCAGGCCCGCGTTCATCATCAGGTGCACGCGTTCGCCGCACATGGTCACGGCGGGCAGGTCGCGGATCGACCCGTACCGTTCCTGCGCCTTGGCCTGCATCGCCATCTTGTCGCGGAAGGCCGTGACGACGGTATCCTCGGGGCGCAGGTGGGCGACGCCGTTGTCCCCGTCCAGCACGATGTGATCGCCGTTCAGCGCTTCGGTCGTGACGCGGTCGGCGTGGATGATCAGCGGGATCGCCAGCGACCGCGCCACGATCGCTGCATGGGACCCGACCGACCCTTCCTCGAGCACGATGCCGCGCAGGCTCCGGCCATAGTCCAGCAGTTCGGCCGGGCCGATGTTGCGCGCGACGAGGATCGGATCGGCGGGCATGTCGGCGCCGGTTTCCTTGCCCTGGCCCGACAGGATCCGCAGCAGGCGGTTCGACAGGTCGTCGAGGTCATGCAGGCGGCCGCGCAGGTAGGGATCGGTGATCGATTCCATCCGGGCCCGGGCCGTCGATTGTTCCTTTTCGACCGCCGCCTCGGCAGACAGGCCCCGCGCGACGTCTTCCTCCATCCGGCGCATCCAGCCCTTGGAGTTCGCGAACATCCGGTAGGCTTCCAGAACCTCGAGCTGTTCCTTGTCGTCCTCGGCGATGCCCGAGACCATCCGGTCCACCGCATCGCGCAGCTGTTCCGTCGCCTCTTGCAGGCGTTCGCGTTCGCGGTGCGGGTCTTCGGCGATCGGGTTGGTGATGACCACGCGCGGCTCGTGCAGCCAGACATGGCCTTCGGCGGTGCCTTCCTGGCCCGTGGTGCCCCGGAAGACGACCGGCTTGGTGTGCAGCGCCGACAGGGCCGCGCCCTCGCCGACAAAGACGCCCAGTTCGGCCATTTCGGCCAGCACCATGGCAACGACTTCCAGCAGCGTGATCTCGTCTTCGGAAAACCGCCGCGCGATCTTGGACTGCACGACCAGGACGCCCAGCTTTTCACCAAGCCGCTGGATCGGCACGCCCGCAAAGGACGAATAGATCTCCTCGCCCGTCTCGGCCATGTAGCGAAAGCCCGGTTCCGACGGCGCATCGGGCGTGTTGATCAGGCGGCCGGTGCGCGCCACGCGACCGACCAGGCCTTCGCCCAGCCGCATCCGGGTCTGGTGGACGGCTTCAGCCTTCAGGCCCTCGGTCGCGCAGAGTTCAAGCGTTTCGGAATCGCGGAACAGATAGACCGAACACACCTCGGTCCGCATCGAATCGGCGATCAGGTGGGTGATCTTGTCGAGCCTTGCCTGACCGGCCGCCTCTTCGGCCATCGCCGTGCGGAGCCGGGCCAGCATGGAGCGGCTGTCGGTCTGGAAGTCATGCGTCATGTCGCGGATCAGCGTCCCTTTCCTCTGGTGTTGCTTAGACCAGAAGAGGCGGCAATGCCAAATGGTTCTGACCTTGCGCCGCCCGGTTGGGCGCGAGTGTCGCGGGCTTGGGCATGTCCTGACCGATCGGCGGGCGATCCCTAGCCGATGTCCAGCACCTTGACCCAGTTTCCGTGAACCCAGCCCTTGAACGTGTAGGGCAGGGCGCGCGGCGTGGTGGAACAGCCAAAGTCCTCGCCGTTCGACCGGTAGACAACGCCGTACCAATCCCCGCGCTTCTCGTAGATCTCAAGCCGGTCACCGTTGTGCACTTCGTCCAGCTTGCGGAAATTCGACCCCGGCCCGGACCGCACCGACAGGAACCCGTCGCCGCCGGCCTTGAGGCCGTGGACCTGTCCGATCTGGTACCAGGCGGCTTCGCAGTCGCGATAGGGGTTTTCGGTGATCGGCACGTCCAACTGGTTGGCATGGGCCATCAGCGGCGTCAGGGCGATCAGGGTGGACAGGGCAAACCGGCGCATCGGGACCTCACAAGGAAAAGGGGGCAATCAATGCCCCCATCCTAGATCCGATTCTGCGAATGCCCCAAGGACAGACTGGCCGGTCAGGCCTTTTCCAGCTCGAAGGTGTCGTGAAGCGCCTGAACGGCCAGCTCCATGTACTTCCGGTCGATCAGGACCGAGATCTTGATCTCGGAGGTGGCGATGACCTTGATGTTGACGCCTTCGTCCGACAGCGTCTTGAACATCTGCGCTGCGACGCCCGACTGCGACCGCATGCCGATGCCCACGGCCGAGACCTTGGCGACGTTGGTGTCCGCGATGAGATCATGGAAGTTGATCTGATCGGCATCCTTTGCCGCGTTCAGCGCCTTTTCGGCCCGCGCGACCTGATCGACAGGGCACGAGAAGGTCATGTCGGTGCGACCTTCCTCGGCGATGTTCTGGATGATCATGTCGACGTTGATGCCGGCCTCGGCCAGCGGGCCGAAGATCGCGGCGGCAATGCCGGGGCGGTCGGCGACCGAGATGAGGGTCATCTTCGCCTCGTCGCGCGAATAGGCGATACCCGAAACCGGACGGTTTTCCATGATTTCCTCCTCGGCACAGACCAGCGTGCCGGCTTCATCAGATTGTTCCTCGAAGGACGACAGCACCCGCAGCCGTACCCCGAACCGCATGGCAAGTTCGACCGACCGGGTCTGCAGGACCTTGGCGCCAAGCGAGGCCAGTTCCAGCATTTCCTCGAAGGCGATCTTGTCGAGCTTGCGGGCCTTGTCGGTGATCCGCGGGTCGGTGGTATAGACCCCGTCCACGTCGGTGTAGATGTCGCAGCGTTCCGCACCGAAGGCCGCGGCAAAGGCGACGGCGGTCGTGTCGGACCCGCCCCGGCCAAGCGTGGTGATCCGGCCTTCGGGGCTGATGCCCTGGAAGCCCGCGACCACGGCCACCTTCATGCCTTCTGCGAATTTCGCATTGATGTTGTCAGTCGGGATCTCTTCGATCCGGGCCGAGCTGTGCGCGTTGTTCGTCTTCAGCGGCACCTGCCAGCCCTGCCAGGACCGCGCGGGCACGTCCATTTCCTGCAAAGTCAGCGCCATCAGGCCTGCGGTGACATTCTCGCCCGAGGACACCACCGCATCGTATTCGCGTGCATCGTAGAATTTCGAGGTCTCGTTGACCCAGCCGACCAGTTCGTTGGTCTTGCCGGACATGGCCGAGACGATGACGATCACGTCATAGCCCTTCGCGACCTCGACACCGACGCGCTTGGCGGCGCGCTTGATGCGGTCCAGCGTGGCGACTGACGTGCCGCCAAATTTCATCACGAGAACGGGCATGAACGCTCCCCAACCTTGTTCCGCGGCGGTTTAGTGAGGTCGGCGGGAAAGCGCAAGACTGCCAATTGCCGTCACGGCACGGGTATCAGAAGGGGACGGGGGTGCCGTCGTAGGATTCGAAACAGCCCGAGGTTGCGGGCGACAGGGCGTCAAACCGCGCCATGAGGCCCTGGGCCGAAGCCTCGACGCTGATGTCGGCGCCCGATCCGCCCATGTCGGTGCGGACCCAGCCCGGGTGATAGGCGCCGACCGCGACCGCGCCCTTAAGGTCCTGCGCCAGGTTGCGCGCGACGTTGACCGCCGCCGCCTTGGACGCGCGATAGGTATAGGACCCGCCGGGCGCCCTCGCCTGGCTGCCCATGGCCGAGGCGATGACCGCAACCCTGGCCGATTGCGATTGCCGCAGCGCGGGTAGCAGCGCCTGAACCGTCAGGAAGGGCCCCGCCACGTTCACCGCCATCGACCGCGCCCAGAGATCCGCGCCGAAGCCGTCTTCAAGGCCATGCCCCTTGTCGAGGTAGACGCCCGCATTGCAGATCAGCAGGTCGACGGGCCCACCTGCGACGGCCGTCAGAAGCGGGGCGAAATCCGGTGCCGCCTGGCTTAGGTCCAGCGGCAGAAGGGTGCCGCCCCGGGTCGAGGTTCCGATGACCTCGTCGCCGCGCGCCGCATAGCGCGCCGCCAGTTCCGCGCCGATACCCCGGCTGGCGCCGGTGATCACGATCCGCATGTCTCAGTTCGCCTTTCTGTTCGTCGCGAAGGGCAGCGGCATGACGGGCACGCCGTCTTCCAGAAGCTGCCTGGCATCCTCCAGCCGGGCCTCGCCATGGATCTGGCGCGCCTCGGCCTCTCCGTCGTGGATGCGCCGCGCCTCGCGGACGAAATCCTTGCCGACGTAATCCGACTCGGCCTCGATCTTCTTGCGCAGCTCGCGCAGCGCCTGTTCGGCGGGCGAGGCAGGCTCGGACAGCGGGCGGGGTGTGTCGGGGGTGGCCTTCTTGCGGCCAGTCGTGACACGCGGGGCCATCACGGCCTTTTCCACGCTGTCCGACCCGCATATCGCGCAGGTCACCATGCCCTGGGCCTTCAGCGTGTCGAAGGCCGAGGCGGACTGAAACCAGCTGTCGAACCGGTGGTCCCGGTCACATCTGAGGCTGAACTGGATCATCGATAACCTGTTCGCAAGACTGACACATTACATAGTCGCGATACGAGCCGATGCAAGCCGATGTCAGTCCAGCCCACGCGGATCGAAGGTGCGGATCAGCGCCGCCAGCTCGGGCTCGTCCACCTTCTTGGCGGCCTTCTTGCGGCTGAACCATTTCCGGTCGCGTTCGTTCGCCTCGGGATATTCGGCGCGCAGAAGCCGGACGTGCACGGGAAACAGGGTGCCCACGCAAGGGATCTGGTGCCCGTCGTCCAGCAGCTTGAAATAGGTGTAATGCCCGATCGGATCTTTCTGGACGCGCCCGATCACACCGGCCTCTTCCGCGGCCTCGGTCAGCGCGGCCTCATGCGGGTGCTTGCCCGCCATCGGCCAGCCCTTGGGCACGATCCACCGCTTGGTGCCGCGGCTGGTGATCAGCAGGATGCGGATCTTGTCGTTGACGACCCGGTAGCACAGCGCCGCGTATTGTTCGCGGATCGAGGACTCGTCCAGCTTGCGGAATTCCCGTGGGGTGGATGTGCGGTTCAGAAAGCTCAAGCAGGACCTCGCAGGGCGGGGCAGGGACGTCGGGACCGGACAGGGGCAGGGCCCGAGTGTCGGTCACCCTTGTAAATATATTGCAAACGCCGATCCGCACAAATGAAACCGCAGATCAACCGTGGCACGACTGGCGTTGCAGCCCGTCGCGGCGGCGCGAAACGCCGCCCCGCGCACCGCTTGCCCTTCCATTTCGGCCCGAATGCGGTAAGACGGATTAATGTCGTCTTCCGTCATCAGGGCCTTCTCGGTCCATCTTCTGACGGCCACCGGTGCCGTTTTCGCCATGCTCGCCCTGCTTGCCGCGGTGGACGGGCGTTGGGGAAACATGTTCCTGTGGCTGGTCGTCGCCTTCGCCGTTGATGGCATCGACGGGCCGCTGGCGCGAAAGTACGACGTGCGGACCCACGCGCCGCATATCGACGGCGCGCTGCTGGACCTGATCATCGACTACCTGACCTACGTGTTCATCCCGGCCTACGCGCTGTTCCAGTCCGGCATCCTGCCCGGCATCTGGGCCTGGGGTGCGCTGTTCTGGATCACCCTGACCAGCGGGCTGTATTTCGCCGGCAACTGGATGAAGATGACCGACAACAGTTTCCAGGGCTTCCCCGGCTGTTGGAACATGATGATCCTTGTGCTTTTTGCGACCGAACCGCCGACCTGGACGATCATGACGCTGATCCTCGTGCTGTCGGTGGCGATGTTCCTGCCTCTCAAGTTCATCCATCCGACACGCACCGTCCGCTGGCGGCGCCTGTCGCTGCCGATCGCCGTGCTCTGGACCGTCTTCGGGGCCTGGGCTTCGGTCGCGCATTTCGATCCCGGGCACGTCGTCCAGGTCGGCCTTTTCGCCACCAGCCTTTACCTTCTGGGCGCCGGGATCGCGCAGCAGATCCTGGACAGACTCGCCCGCTGATCCGGGGCCGTACCCCGCAAGTGCCCGACATTTTTGCACAATCGGCGATGACCCCTGGCGCGACACCCAGGGCAAAACGACAGGCTTGAAGTAAATCCCGCCCTGCGCTCTAGTAGGTCGGCGGGGGTGTGCATTGACAGATCAAGCAGCTGTAGAAGCCAGGAACGCGGCGCGACATTACGGGTCGGGCCAGTCCGTCGTGAAGGCGCTGGACGACGTGTCGCTGACCATCCGGAAGGGCGAATTCTTCACCCTCCTCGGGCCATCGGGCTGCGGCAAGACCACGCTGTTGCGCCTGATCGCCGGGTTTGAAACCCCGACGTCCGGTCAGATCCTGCTGTCCGGGCAGGACATCACCGACATTCCGCCGAACAAGCGCAAGGTGAACACCGTCTTTCAGAGCTATGCGCTGTTCCCGCACCTGTCGGTCGCCGCCAATATCGCCTTCGGGCTTGAGATGCTGGGCCGACCCAAGGCCGAAACCGCCGCCCGGGTCGAAGAGATGCTGGCCCTTGTCCGGCTGGACCAGATGGCCGACCGCAAGCCCGCGATGCTGTCGGGCGGGCAGCAGCAGCGGGTGGCGCTGGCCCGTGCGCTGGCCCCGGGGCCAGAGGTGTTGCTGCTGGACGAACCGCTGTCGGCGCTTGATCTGAAGCTGCGCAAGGAGATGCAGCTGGAACTCAAGCGGTTGCAGACCGAAACCGGCATCACCTTCGTCTTCGTCACCCACGACCAGGAAGAGGCGCTGACCATGTCCGACCGCATCGGCGTGATGCGGGCAGGCAAGCTTCAGCAGGTCGGCGGACCGCGCGAAATCTACAACGGCCCCGTGAACCGCTTTGTCGCCGATTTCATCGGAGAGACGAACTTTCTGACCGGCACGCTTGAGGCGGGTCGGGTGCGGCTGCCGTCGGGCGAAATGCTCGACGTGCCGGAGGCCACGGGGCAGGGTGAGGTGACGCTGGCCATCCGGCCCGAACAGATCCGGATCGACCCGGAGGGCGCACTTGAGGCGCGGCTGACCCAGACGGTCTATTTCGGCACCGACACGCACTGCCATCTGCAGCTGAAGGACGGGACCGAGATCGTGGCGCGCCTGCAGTCTCCGCCCTCGGGCGATGTCGGGCTGAGCATCGGAGAGACGCTGCGCCTGTCACCCGTACCCGGATCGGTGCAGGTGCTGGAGGGGGACTGACATGGCCCTGTCGCAATCCGCCAGGAACGGATGGCTGCTGTCTGCCCCGGCGCTGATCCTTCTGGCCGTCGGGGCGGCGGGCCCGCTGCTGATCGTGGTGATCTATTCCTTTCTCACACCCGGCGATTTCTCGGGCGTGGAATGGACCTTCACCACCGAAGCCTGGTTCCGCGTCTTCTTTGAACGCGACATCTTCGACGACACGGTGTCGGCCGCCGATGCGCATCTGACGATCTTCTGGCGGTCGCTGAAACTGTCGCTGCTGACCACGCTCGCGACCTTCGTGGTCGGCTTCCCGATGGCCTGGTTCATCGCCACGCAACCGCCGAACCGCCGCGCGGCCTGGCTGTTTCTGATCACCATTCCCTTCTGGACGAACCTGCTGATCCGGACCTTCGCGATTCTTGAGATCATCCGCAATCAGGGCCTGCTGAATTCTTTCCTGCTCTGGCTCGGGGTGATCAACGACCCTCTGCAGATCCTTTATACCGACACGGCGGTGCTGATCGGCATGGCCTATGTCTACCTGCCGCTGATGGTGCTGCCGCTGTTCGCCGCCATCGACCGGTTCGATTTCAAGCTGATCGAGGCGGGCTATGACCTCTATGCCTCGCGCTGGCAGGTGCTGCGCCGGATCGTCGTGCCGATCGTGCGGCCGGGGATCGTGGCGGGCTCGATCCTGGTCTTTGTCCCGTCGCTTGGCGCCTATGTGACCCCGCGTATCCTGGGCGGCGGCAAGAACATGATGTTGGGCAACTTTATTGAGCTACAGTTCGGCCAGGGGCGCAACTGGCCGCTTGGCGCGGCCTTGTCGATGCTGCTGCTGGTGATCGTGCTGACCGCGCTTCTGGCCTATGTCCGCGTGACCTCGTCCGAGGGTCGCCAGAATGTCTAGGCGCGACTTCAATATCGCCGCCATGCCCGGCTTTGCCACCATCGCGATCGCGGCCTTTGTGCTGCTGTATATGCCGATCGTGACCATGGTGATCTACAGCTTCAACGCGTCGGATTCGGTCGCGCTCTGGGGTGGGTTTTCGCTGCGGTGGTACGCCATCGCCTGGGAAAACGACTTCGTCAAAGAGGCAACCGTGCGGTCGCTGGTCCTGGCCGCCTCGGCCGCCGTCATCGCGTCCGCCCTGGCCACGCTGGCCGCGCTTGGCACCACGCGGCGCAAGCGGTTCAAGGGACAGACCTTCATCTACGTGATGATCAACCAGCCGCTGATGGTGCCCGAAATCGTCACCGCCGTGGCGCTGCTGATCTTCTTCGCCGCGATCAAGAAGGCGACGGGCTATACTGGCCTGGGCTACCTGATCCTGGCGCATTCCGCCTTTTGCGTGCCCTTCGCCTACCTGCCGATCCGGGCGCGGCTTGAAGGCATGGACCTGACGCTGGAACGGGCAGCCGCCGACCTTTATGCCACGCCGTTCCAGACCTTCCGCCGTATTACCCTGCCGCTCATGGCGCCGGGGATCGCGGCGGGCGCGATGCTGAGCTTCGTGATTTCGCTTGATGACGTTATCATCACCGAGTTCGTCAAATCCGCCGGACAGGATACGCTGCCGACCTACATGCTGGGTCAGCTGCGCCGCGCGGTCACGCCCGAGGTCAACGCGATCTCGACGGCGCTGCTGGTGCTGACAGTTCTGATGCTGACGGCCTTTTTCCTGCTGACAAGAAAACGGGGCTGAACCCCGGATTGACCAACAAGGAGTAACTCATGAAACGCCTAATGACCTCTGCCCTGGCCCTGGCCGCGCTGACCGGCGCCGCCCAGGCCGAAGGTGCCCTGAACATCTACAACTGGGGCAACTACACCAACCCCGAGCTGATCGAGAAGTTCGAAAAGGAATATGACGTCGACGTCACCATCACGGACTTTGACAGCAACACCACCGCGCTGGCCAAGATCGAGGCAGGCGGCCACGGCTTCGACATCGTGGTCCCGACGCACAGCTACGTGCAGATCTATGTCGGCAAGGATCTTCTGATGAAGCCCGGCATCCCCGAGATGGAAAACTACGGCAACATCTCGGACGTGTGGAAGAACGTCGACTGGGATCCGGGCCGCGAATACACGGTGCCGTGGCAGTGGGGGACCACCGGCGTTGCGGTCAACAAGACGGCCTATTCCGGCGACATCAACACCTCGGCCATCTGGCTCGACACGCCGGATGAGCTGAAGGGCAAGGTCAACGTCGTGCCCGAAATGCAGGACGTGATGAACCTGGCGGTGATGTACATGGGCGGTGAGCCCTGCACCAACGACAAGGCCAAGCTGAAAGAGGTCCGCGACAAGCTGGTCGAGGCCAAGAAGAACTGGATGTCAATGGACTACGGCATGACCGAAAAGCTGTCGAACGGCGATGTCATGGCGACCGTGAACTGGAACGGATCGACCTTCCGCGCGCGGGTCAACAATTCGGACGTGGTGTACGGCTATCCCAAGGAAGGCTACATCGTCTGGATGGACAACGTCGCCGTGCTGAAGGACGCGCAGAACGTCGAGAACGCCAAGCTCTTCGTCAACTTCATCATGGATCCGGAAAATGCCGCGATGATCTCGTCTTTCGCGCGCTATGCCAACGGCATCGACGGGTCCGAGGAATTCATGCCCGACGACATGAAATCCGCGCCCGAGATCGTCGTGCCGGAAGAGCTGAAGGCGGCGGGCAAGTTCACCTCCTCCTGCTCCAAGGAAGTTCAGGATCTGTATTCGGCCATCTGGACCGACCTGCAGAAGTAACCCGACACTGGCATCTCCGGGATCGTCCGGGGGTGCCGACCTGACACTCAGGCCGTGATCTTGGCCGTCACGGCGTGATGGAACAGCCGCTCTTCCAGGTCCTCCAGCGTGGCGCTATCGGGGTCAGGATCGTCCCCCAGATCAAGCCGCCACGTGCCGTTGTCACCTTCGGCCAGCCACCATTGCCCCGCGTAGATCCGCAGAACCGTCCCGGCCGGCAGGTCGATGTCGTTGGTGCGCGTGCGCGACCGGAATTCGGCAACTGTCATCACCTCTGCCGTGCGGCGGAACGCCTCGAGCGCATTGGCCGGGCGCGGTTCCCGAGCCGGGGCAGGGGGCGGGGCCATGAAGGGCCCCTCGATCTCGTCGTCGCCCATGGACGGAAACAGACCGGCGCCGAAGCTCATGATCTCGGACACGGCATAGCCCAGAAGCAGACGGTGACGCGCGGGCGGGTCCAGATCGCGCCAGCCGGGACCGGGGGCGTCCTTGTCGCGCAGATAGTCGAAGTGCAGGGGCGCCAGCCCGTCGCCGTCGATGCCAAGGATGTCCTGAACCTGACGGCAGGCCACGTCGAGGTCATCTGTATGGCAAGCCGCAACGATGGCACCGCGCAGGTCGGCGGGTGGCGCCGCAGCGGCGCGTCGTCGTGGTGCGCCGGTTGCCTGATCGGGGTCTCGCCCGGTGACGGCCCTTGGGCCTTTTTCGCGTGGTGCCTGAAGTGTCTGGACAGCTTTTTCTAGCAGTCCGGTGCCGATTGTCGGCCAAACCGTCATGTCTGATCCCCCAAAATCAGTCATCTCGGTCCCTGCGAATGAAACCTGCGGGCGGGCTGTCCATCCCTCGGCAGCGGCCCGGACTTCAGGTCTTCGGTGTTCAGCAGATCGTCTTGCGGCTACGGCGCAGGAACAGAAAAATACTGGTATAACAAAAGAGTAGTTCTATCTTCTTCCTCGTTTTCAACAGGCGCAACCCTGCCGCATGTCGTGAATTCGCACGGTCCGCTGCCAGTCAATTCGCAAGCGTACCGCCGGGCCGCAGGATATCGTGCGGCCGGAAACAGGTCCGTTCAATGCCTTAAGGTTAACGTACGGTAAAAACTCGATTCTCGCCATAGCAAAGACGCGTGAAAGCGTCAGGCCCCGTCGCTTTGCACGTATCGGTGCAGTCTCTCGGCGTGGGTGCGCGCCCTGCGATTGTGCACCGGATGGCGCTCCCCCTGCCGCCTATGCGTCGCCGAGATTCCGGGTCGCAATCCCGTGACCTGATCAACGGGCTTTACAACTATCGACTTTCAAACATACGTTTCAAACATGCGCTTGAATGATTCTGACAAAAGCTCTTCTGCAACCCGTGGCGCCATCCGCGCCGTGGCCGAGGAAATGTATGCCGAGAACGGAATCGACGGCGTGACGACCCGCGCACTGGCCGAACGGGCGGGCGTGAATATGGCTGCGGTGAACTATCACTACGGCAACAAGGACAACCTCACGATGGCGGTCTTCCGCGACGTGGCGCATCGCACGGTCCAGCGCAGGTTGAAGAACCTTGCCCGGATTGACGCCACGGCGCAGGCCGAGGGCCGCGAACCCACGCTGCCCGAGATCGTCGAGGCCTTCGTCGACGCCTATGTCAACGAAGATACGCCGCGCACCGGGGTGCTTCTGGCGCATCTGGTGCTGCAACACCGCGTGCGGCCAAGCGCATGGACCCGCGCCATCGTCCGGGAAGAACTGGACGATTTCGCGATCACCTACATGGGGTTCATGCGCCGTGCCGCACCGCATCTGACCGAACCCGAGATCCACTGGCGCTATCACCTGATGGTCGGCGCCGTGATGATGAGCCTGTCGGACCAGGCGCGCGACGGACGGATGGCCAACCTGTCGAAAGGGCTGGTCCATCCCGAGGACCGTCGTGAATTCAAGGACCAACTGGTTGCCTTCCTGGTCGACAGCCTCGGCCATCGGCGGGCACCCGGGGGGGGATGATCACAAGGCTGCCCTGAAGGAGACAAGGCGGCAAAGGCGGCCGGACAACCGGCCAAGCATACCTCAGGGAGGAGGACACATGACCAAGTACACCACGACCGCCCTTGCGGGCGCACTGCTTCTTTGCGCGGGCCTGCCCGCCACGGCAGAGACCTGGAATTTCACCGTGATCGCGGGCCACCCGCCGCTGACCAAGGGCGTCTCGGCCATTTCGACCCATTTCGTGCCCGAAGTCAGCCGTCGCGTGGCCGAACTGGGCCACACGATCAACTGGACCGAGGCCTATGCCGGCGCCGTCGCCCCGCCGACCGGCGTGCTTGAGGCCGTGGAAAGCGGTGTCGCGGAATTCGGCTATGTGCCGCAGCTGTTCGAAGGCGACAAGCTGCCGCTGGACCAGATCACCTATATCACCCCCTTCGGCTCGGCCGACCTGATCAAGGTGATGGGCGTGATCGACAAGCTGTATGCCGAGATCCCGGCGATGGATCAGGCCTGGGCCGACAATGGCCAGAAGGTGCTGGCCCCCGTCGGCATCGACACCTACCACTTCGTCACCAAGTTCCCGATCGAGAAGGTCGAGGATCTGAACGGGCACAAGATCGGCACCGCCGGTCTGGCGCTCAACTGGCTCAAGGGGGTGGACGCAACGCCGGTGGCGGGCGCATTGCCGGATTTCTACAACTCGATGTCGACGGGCCTTTACGACGGGATCATGACCTTTGAATCGGTCGTGGCGCCCTACAAGTTCTACGAGGTCGCGCCGTATATCACCAAGATCAACTTCGGCGCGCAGTATGCCTCGGCGCTGACGGTGAACCTGGATACCTGGAATTCGCTGCCCGAGGACGTGCAGCAGATCATCCAGGAGGTCGCGGACGAATATCGTGACATCGCGGCTGAATCCTATCGCGAGGGCGGCGAGGCCTCGCTGGCCAAGGCGGTCGAAGGGGGCGCGAAAGTCAGCGAACTGTCGGACGAACAGCGCGCGGCCTATGCGGCCAAGCTGCCCAACATTGCCCGCGAATGGGCGGCCAAACTGGACAGCGAAGGCAAGCCGGGCACCGAGGTGCTTGAGACCTACATGCGCCTGTCCAAGGAAGCCGGGATCAACCACGCACGGGACTGGGCAGCCGAGTGACGGACGCGACCGACACGACACAGCCGCCCGGATTTCCGGGCGGCCCTGTGGCCCTGTGGCTGAACCGCGTGACGCTGGCGCTGGCGGCGATCGGCGGGATCGGGACCCTGGGCATCATGGCGATCATCAATGCCGACGTGATCGGGCGGGGCGCCTTCGGCACCCCCGTGCCCGCCACGGCCGAAATCGTCAGCGCCGCCATCGTGGCGATCGTTTTTCTGCAACTGCCCCAGGCGACCGCCGCAGGCCGCAACGTGCGATCCGACATGCTTCTGAACCGGCTGGGCCGCGATCACGGACGGGCGGGCTACATGCTGGATACCGTCCACCACGCGGTCGGCACGCTGATGCTGGGCATCCTGATCTACTACGTCGCGCCGGGCATCCTCGAGTCGATCGAGGGCAATGAAACGGTCGGGCTTTATGGCATCTTCACCATGCCCCGCTGGCCCTTCGTGGTCTGCGTCCTGGCCGGCTGCATCCTGACGCTGGCGCAATACGCGATGCTGACGCTTGGGTTCGCGATCAAGGCTTTCGGACGGGAGGCTACGGCATGACCGGGGTTGAAATCGGCATCTGGTCGATCGTCGCGATCCTCGTGCTGATCCAGCTGGGGATGCATGTCGCCATCGCGCTGATGGCCGTGTCGTTCTTCGGGGTCTACCTCGTGAAGGGCAAGCTGGTGGTCGCAGGCGCGCTTCTGTCCCACGCCGCGCTGGACGGGGTCGAGCGCTATTCCTTCGGGGTCATCCCGCTTTTCGTACTGATGGGCGTGCTGGTCGGGGCCTGCGGGCTGGGTCGCGACGTGTTCGATGTGGCGGGCCAGATGTTCCGGCGGTTCCGGGGCGGCCTTGGCATTGCCACGGTCTTTGCCAACGCGGTCTTCGCGGCCGTCAACGGCACCTCGATCGCCTCGGCGTCGGTCTTCACCAAGGTCGCGGTGCCCGAACTGATCCGCCAGGGCTACACGCCGCGCTTTTCCGTCGGTGTCGTCGCCGGGTCGTCGGTGCTGGGGATGCTGATCCCGCCGTCGCTTCTGCTGATCCTCTTCGGGATCATCGCCGAGGTGTCGATCGGCGATCTCTTCACCGCCGGGATCGTGCCGGGCGTGATCCTGGCGCTGTTCTTCTGCGCCGCGATCCTGCTGATGGCCAAGTTCTTTCCGCGCTTCACCGGAAATCCCGGCGCGTCGGACCTGCCCGAGATGAGCCGGGGCACCATGATCCTGAAGTCCGCCCCGATCATCCTGCTGGTCGTGCTGGTCCTGGGTGGCATCTACGGCGGGTTCTTCACCCCGACCGAAGCGGGTGGCGTCGGCGCCCTGGGCGCGCTGGTTATCGCGATGATCAAGGGCCGTCTGGGCGGGCGCGAGATCTGGAACATCATGCTCGAGGTGGGGCAGGTCACGGCCTCGATCACCTTCCTGATCATCGCCGCGCACATGTATTCGCGCCTGCTGGCCCTGACCGGCCTGCCGAATGCGATGACCGGGCTGCTGGCCAGCTATGATCTGGGTCTCTACGGCGTGCTGGTCCTGTACCTGATCGCCATCGTCCTGCTGGGCACGATCCTCGACAGTTCTTCGATCCTGCTGATCCTGCTGCCGCTGATCCTGCCCGTGATCCAGCCCTTTGGCGTCGATCTGGTCTGGTTCGGTATCCTGACCATCATCGCGGTCGAGGTCGGCCTGCTGACCCCGCCACTGGGCGTCGCCTGTTTCGTCATCAAGGCGAACCTCGACGACAAGCGGATCACCCTGAATGACATCTTTGCCGGCGCGGCCCCCTTCGCGCTGATCATGGTCGTGCTCGTGGCGTTGATCGTCGCGATGCCCTGGCTGGCCATCGGCCTGCTTTAACCGGAGGAAATCACATGTATTCCGATACGCACCGCGAGCTCGAAAATCTTGGCAACGGACTTTACGCCTGGGTTCAGGGCGACGGGTCCTGGGGGTGGAGCAACTCCGGCCTCATCGTCGGCGAAGACAACCAGACCGTCGTGATCGACACCCTGTTTACCGGGCGGCTGACGCAGGACATGCTGGAGGCCTATGCCCGTGCCGAACCGGCGGCCAAAACCGTCGACGTTCTGGTGAACACCCACCACAACGGCGACCACACCTTCGGCAACCACCTTGTCGGCGGCGCCCGCATCATCGGGTCGGCCGAGTGTGTCGAGGAGATGGAGGAGCGCCCGGCCAGCTTCTTCAAGGCGGCCGCCGCCGATCCCAAGGCCTATGGCATCTTCGGGGAATTCCTGGATCACTACATGGGCAAGTTCGACTTTTCCGACATCGAACACGTCCCGCCGAACGAAACCTTCAAGGGGCACAAGACCCTCACCGTCGGCGGCCGCACGATCGAACTGACGGAACTTGGCCCCGCGCACACCCGCGGCGACATCATCGTGCACGTGCCGGACGCCCGCGTCTGCTATACCGGCGATCTGGTCTTCCACGGCGGGCATCCGATCATGTGGGCCGGGCCGGTCGGCAACTGGATCGCCGCCTGCGACCATATCCTCGGGCTCGACGTGGATGTGATCGTGCCGGGCCACGGCCCCGTCAGCGACAAGAGCTGCGTAAAGGGTCTGCGCGACTACTTCACCCACATCCTGGCCGAGACGACCAAGTGCTACGAGGCCGGGCTGGGCTGGGAAGAGGCGGCCTTCGAGGTCGGCTATGCCAATTTCGACAGCTGGCTCGACCGGGAACGGGTGGTTGCCAACGTCGCCACGATCTACCGTGACCTGTCGGGCGGCAAGATCAACCCGGCGCAGGAAGACGTGCTGCGTCACATGATGCGCTATTCCGCCGGGGCCAAGTGCCCGCATGACGACGCCTGCAGCTGCGGCCATCACTGATGCTGGAACTGCTGAACAACCCGATCTCGACCTGTTCGCAGAAGGTCCGCCTTGTGCTGCATGAAAAGGGCATCGACTTTACTGACACCCGCATCGATTTCCGCGCCAAGGAACACCTGACGCCCGAATACCTGGCGATCAACCCCGACGGGGTGGTGCCGTCGCTGCTGCATGACGGCCAGCCGATCCTCGATAGTTCGGTCATCATGGAATACCTGGATGAGGTCTTTCCGGATGTTCCCCTGTCACCGCGCGATCCGGTCGGGCGGGCCAAGATGCGGAAATGGCTGCGCTTCATCGAAGAGGTGCCGACCGTCGCAATCCGTATCCCGTCCTTCAACCAGGTCTTCGTCCGTCACCGGGCCGACCTGAGCGACGCGGATCTGGAGGACGACACCAACGCCCGCACCCTGCGCCGCACCTTCTATCGCGAGATGGGGCGCACCGGGTTTTCCGACGCCCGCCTGCAGGAAAGCTATGACCGCCTGCGCGAAACCGTCACCCGGATGGACGATGCGCTGGCCGATCGCGACTGGCTGTGCGTGGATCTGACGCTTGCGGATTTCTGCGTCGTGCCGACCATCGACCGGATGCGCGACCTGGGCTTGTCCGAGGCCTGGTCCGACAAGCCCCACATGAAACGCTGGTGGGAGGCCATGCAGGCCCGCCCCGCCTATCGCGCGACCTACTATCCCGGCACGCGCGTCACCGACATCTACGACGAGATTGGAGAGCCCGCATGAAACTCGTGACATTCCAGAACGACACCGGGGCCGAGGCCATCGGCATCCTCGACGGCGACCGGATCGCCCTGCTGGACGCCGCCGCCAACCCCGCCTTCGGATCGATGCTGGCGCTGATCCACGGCGGGGACGAGGCGCTTGAGGCCGCGCGCGCGGCGCAGGCCACGGCCACCAAGCTGGACCTCGGATCGGTCCGCCTGCGCGCCCCGGTGCCCGAGCCGGTGCAGATGCGCGACAGCCTGACCTTCGAGATGCACCTGCGCAACGCGCGCTCGACCATGTCCAAGCTGACCCCCGGCGTGCCGGATCTTGAACCGCAGGACGTGGCCCTGCCGCAGGTCTGGTACGATCAGCCGATCTACTACAAGGGCAACCGGTTCTCGGTCTCGGGCCCCGAGGACCAGATCCTCTGGCCGACCGGGGAAACCCGGCTGGATTACGAGCTTGAGCTGGGCATGATCACCGGCAAGGGCGGCCAGGACATCCGCGAAGCCGACGGGCAGGACCATGTCTTCGGCTTCCTGATCTTCAACGATTTCTCGGCCCGCGATCACCAGATGCTCGAAATGGCCGGGGGTCTGGGCCCGGCGAAGGGCAAGGACTGGAAGACCGCCAACGCCATGGGCCCCTGCCTTGTCACCAAGGACGAGATCGGCGACGGCTCGGGGCTCGAGATGATCGCGCGCATCAACGGCGAGGAATGGAGTCGGGGCAATTCGTCCTCAATGCACCATTCGTTCGGCCGTATCCTGGAACACGTCAGCCGCGACGAGGAAGTGCGCGCGGGCGAATTCTTCGGCTCGGGCACGGTCGGCGGCGGCTGCGGGCTTGAGCTGAACAAGTACCTGTCGCCCGGCGACGTGGTCGAGCTTGAGATCGAGGGCATCGGCATCCTGCGCAACACCGTCGGTCCGCGCCAGTAGGGGCAGGGCGGTCGACCCCCGGGTCGGCCGCGCATTCACCCGCCCTTGCGCGATGGCCCCGGGCGGGCCATCAAGGCGTCCTGCGCACAGGGCCGGACGCCCGGAAAGGCCGCCATGAAAGTTCACATCCTCGACGACTGGTTCGACACGCTGCGGGGGCTGCCCTGCTTTGATCTGCTGAAGGATCACGACGTCACGGTCTGGACCGACCACGAACCCGACGAGGCCAAGCTGGCCGCGCGGCTGGCGGACGCCGATTGCGTCGTGCTGTTTCGCGAACGCACAAAGGTGACGCGCACCCTGCTGGACCAGTTGCCAACGCTGCGTCTGATCTCGCAGCGCGGGGCCTATCCGCACGTCGATGTTGCCGCCTGTACCGACCACGGGGTTCTGCTGTGTTCCAACACCGGCGCGGACGGGGCGAACTATGCCGCCGCCGAGCTGACCTTCGGGCTGATCCTGTCGGCCATGCGCCAGCTGCCGCAGCAGATGGCCAGCGCCAAGGCCGGGGGCTGGCAGATGGGTGTCGGGCGCACCCTGCGCGGTCGCACGCTCGGGCTCTATGGCTATGGCAAGATCGGGCGCGCGGTGGCCGACTATGCCCGGGCTTTCGGGATGAAGGTGCTCTGGTGGGCCTCTGACGCCGGGTTGGAGCGTGCCCGCGCCGATGGAGAGCCGGTGGCCGAGAGCCGCGAAGCCTTCTTTGCCGGATCCGATGTTGTGTCGCTTCACCTGCGCCTGACCGACACGACGCGCGGCATCGTCACGGGCGCGGACTTGGCGCAGATGTCACCCCGGTCGGTTCTGGTGAACACCTCGCGGGCCGGGCTGATCGCGCCGGGCGCCTTGTTGGCGGGGCTGAACGCCGGCCGCCCCGGCATGGCGGCCGTGGATGTCTTCGACACCGAACCGCTGACCGACGCGGCCGACCCGCTGTTGTCGCACCCCAACCTGATCGCCACCCCGCACATCGGCTTTGTCACGGAAGACGAATTCGACAAGCAGTTCGCGGATATCTTCGACCAGGTGAACGCCTATGCGGCAGGCGCGCCGATCCACATGATCAACCCCGACGCCGCCGGGCAATGATCCCGGCCACCACCGGCGCGCCGACGATCACCAGAACGATGCGCGTCAGGTGGTGGGTGATGACAAAGCCCAGATCGGCGCCTGTGACGATGGCCAGCACCGTCATCTCGGCCTGTCCGCCGGGGGCGAAGGCCATGAAGGCCGCCACCGGATCGCCCAGGCCAAGCGCGGTGACGACCCAGGCAAACCCCGCCGCCAGCACCGCCAGCACCAGCACATAGGCCACGCCGGCCGCGACCACGCGCGTCAGCTCGGCCCAGGTCACGCCCAGGAACTGCACGCCGATGCCGCAGCCGATCAGGAACTGCGCTACCAGGATCGCCTCGGCCGGGGGGCGGAAGTGGACGATGCCCGACAGCGACAGCGCCGCCGTCACGATCATCGGCCCCAGGATCGCCGCCCCGAACAGCCCGACACGTTGGCCCCCCTTCCAGCCGATGATGGCGGCCAGCGCCATGATGACCAGCTCGTGCCACGGCAGGTCTGATGCCGGGGCGCCGATCGGGTTCGACAGCGCGGCGCCGTAGAAATGCGTCAGGATGAAGGGGGCCAGCGTCACGATGATCAGCACCCGCGTCGCGTGGATCAGCGACAGGGCGCGGGGGTCTCCTCCGGCCTCGGTGCCGAAGATGACCATGTCCTGCAGCCCGCCGGGCATCGCCGAATAATAGGCCGTGGGCGCGTCGAACCCCCAGAGCCTGCGGAAGAACGGCACGCCGACCAGCGCGATCAGCGCGATGAAGACCGGCACCAGCGCCACCGACAGCGCCATGCGCGGCAGCTCGGCCACCACGTCGGGCGTGATCGACGCCCCGACCGCCACACCCAGGATGGTCCGCGCTGCGACCGACACTTCTCCGAACCCCTTGAGCGGCATGTGGGCCAGCGCGCCCGCCAGGCAGAAGGTCATCGGTCCGAAGAGGAACGGCAGCGGCAGTTCCAGCGCGGCGAAAAGCGCCGTACCCACGGCGGCCAGCAGGAAGGTCAGGGTCCGGCGGCCCGTGGCAGAGTGGAAGAAAGATGCGCGCAAACGGGCCTCCTGCCTGTCTTGACGCATTCTGTGTACGCTTGTACTCATTTGGATACAAGATGGATGCGGAGGAGCATATGGCCATCGACGACGACAGCACCCCGCAGGGCAACGCGGCCTATGCGCGCCTGCTGGCCGAGCTGCGCGAAGGGCGGTTGAACCCCGGGGACCGGTTGCGGGAAACCGACCTGGCCGACCGTCTGGGCGTGTCGCGCACACCCGTCCGCGAGGCGATACGCCAGCTCGAGGCGGACGGCATCGTCACCCATGTGCCGCGTCAGGGCGCCAGCATCCGCACGTTGGATTACGCCGAGGTGATGGAGCTTTACGAGATGCGCGCCGTGCTGGAGGGCACCGCCGCCCGGCTTGCGGCCCGCGCCGCATCGGATATCGAGCTTGAAGAGCTTTATGACATGAACCGGCAGCTTGCGGCCCTTGGCAATGTGCCAGAGGCCTTCGTCCTGAACCGGCAGCTTCACGCGGCCCTGCTGGACGCGGCCAAGAACCGCTTTCTGACCCGGTCGATCCATTCGCTGCAGAAGGCGATGATGATCCTTGGCCCCACCACGCTGACCCAGCCCGACCGTGCCGAACGGGCGGTCGAGGAGCATCGCGCCGTGCTGGACGCCATCCGTGCCCGCAACGGCGAAGAGGCCGAGGCCGCGATGCGGGCGCATATCGAGGCCGCGCAGCGTGTCCGGGTCCGCGCCCTGCGGACCCGCGCCGAACCGGCCGCCAGCTTTGACGGAGACCTGCTGTGACCGACCCCGACATCCTTGTCATCGGCGGCGGCAATGCCGCGCTTTGTGCGGCCATGACGGCGGCCGAGGCCGGGGCGCGGGTGCTGATCCTCGAAGCCGCGCCCAAGCCCTATCGTGGCGGCAATTCGCGCCACACCCGCAACTTTCGCTGCATGCATCACGGGCCACTTGGCCCTCTGGTCGACAGCTATACCGAGGATGAATACCTCGCCGACCTGATGAAGGTCACCGATGGCAAGACCGACGAGGCACTGGCGCGTCTGGCGATCCGCACCTCTGAGGAATGCCTGCCCTGGATGCAGGAGCGCGGCGTGCGCTTCCAGCCCTCGCTGTCGGGTACGCTGTCGCTGGCCCGCACCAACGCCTTCTTCCTGGGCGGGGGCAAGGGGCTGGTGAACGCCTATTACCGCACCGCCGAAAAGCTGGGCGTCGCGGTGGAATACGACGCGGCCGTCACGCATCTGGAACGCGAGGACGACCGGATTGTCCGGGTCGATTACACCAAGGACGGCACCACCCGCAGCCTGACGCCCCGCGCGGTGGTCGTCGCCTCGGGCGGGTTCCAGGCCGACACCGATTGGCTGGCCCGCGCCTGGGGACCTGCGGCAAAGAACTTCCTGATCCGGGGCACGCCCTACAATCGCGGGGTGGTGCTGGCGGACCTGCTGGATCAGGGTGTCGAACAGGTCGGCGATCCGACCCAGTGCCACGCGGTCGCGATCGACGGCCGCGCGCCCAAGTTCGACGGCGGCATCGTCACCCGGCTGGACTGCGTGCCATTCTCCATCGTCGTGAACAAGGATGCGCAGCGTTTCTATGACGAGGGCGAGGACGTCTGGCCCAAACGCTATGCGATCTGGGGCCGACTGGTCGCCGCGCAGCCCGACCAGGTGGGATATGTGATCATCGACGCCAAGTCGCTTGACCTGTTCATGCCCTCGGTCTTTCCGCCCATCAAGGCCGAGACCTTGCCCGAGCTTGCCGACAAGATGGGCCTGCCCGCCGAGGCGCTGGTGCAGACCGTCGAGAGGTTCAACGCGGCCTGCGGCGACACCTCGGGTTTTCATCCCACGGAACTGGACGGCGTCGCCACCACCGGGCTGACCCCGCCCAAGACCAACTGGGCGCGACCCATAACCGAACCGCCGTTCTATGGCTATTCGCTGCGCACCGGCGTGACCTTCACCTACCTCGGGCTCAAGGTCGACGCGCGCGCCCAGTGTTCCATCGGCAACCGCCCGGTCGCGAACCTTTGGGCCGCGGGGGAAACCATGGCCGGATCGATCCTGGGGCAGGGGTACCTGGCCGGCTTCGGCATGACCATCGGCACCGTCTTCGGACGCATCGCGGGCCAGGAGGCCGCCGCCTATGCAAACTGACCTGCTGCAAGAGGCCCGCAGACAGGCCGAGATCTGCAATGCCTGCCGCTATTGCGAAGGCTATTGTTCGGTCTTTCCGGCCCTTCATGCCGAACGCGCGTTTTCGGACGGCAACCTGACCCAGCTGGCCAACCTCTGCCACAACTGCCGGGGCTGCTATTACGCCTGCCAGTACACCGCCCCGCATGAGTTTGACCTGAACCTGCCACAGGCGCTGGCCAATGTCCGGCAGGACAGCTGGGAAGACCTGGCCTTTCCCCGGGCTGCCGGGCGCGCCTTTCAGAAGAACGGCGTGCTGATCGCCGTGGCTACCGTGATCGGCTTTGCGCTGCTGTTCTGGGCGGCACGGGCGCTGGCCGCCTCGGGCGGCGACGGGTTCTATGCAGTGCTGTCGCACAACGCGATGGTGGCGATCTTCCTGCCGGCCTTCCTGTTCCCATTGCTCAGCATCGCGATCAGCCTGCGCCGCTACTGGCGCCGGATCGGGGCCGGGCCGCTGCGCCTGGCGCATTTGCACGCGGCACTGAAAAGCGCTTCGTCGATGCGCAATCTCAGCGGCGGTCACGGGGATGGCTGCAATTTTGAGGACGAGGACCGCTTTACCCACGCCCGTCGTGCGGTGCACCAGGCGGTGATGTACGGGTTCCTGCTGTGTTTCGCATCGACCAGCGTGGCGACCGTGATGCACTATGTCTTCGACATGCCCGCGCCCTACGGCCTGCTGTCGCTGCCGAAACTGCTTGGCCTTTCGGGCGGCGTGCTGCTGACCCTCGGCTGTGTCGAGATGATCCGCCTCAAGCTGAAATCCGACATGGCCTTGGGGGCGCAGGGCGCCCGGGGCGGAGAGATGGGCTTTGTCGGATTGCTGGGGTTCGTGGGCTTTAGCGGGCTGCTGCTTTATGCCCTGGGACAGACCGCGGTCATGCCGACGCTGCTGGTGATCCACCTGGGCGCAGTGCTGGCCTTTTTCCTGCTGACCCCCTTCACCAAGATGGCGCACGGCTTCTATCGTCTCGCGGCGCTGGCCGCGGACGCGCAACGCTGAGGATTTCGGCAGGACGCGACGCCCTCGGTACAGGCCGCCGGCAAAGCCCTGCTGCGGCAAAAGGTGCGGCTGGCGAAGGCTTCTCGGCGTGACTACATAGACGGCACGTGACGCTTCGGGCCCAGGCCGCGAGAACGCGGATGCGTCTCAGGCAACTTCTGGTATTCCCGTGATATGGACATCATCCTCGTCACCACTGTCATCGCGTCCCTGTTCGTGGTCATCGGCATCGCAGAGCCCTTCGCGGCCCGGGTGAAACTGCCCTACAGCGTGATCCTCGCCGTGCTGGGCATCCTCATCGGGGCGGGGGCGACGTTTTTCCTGCGCACCGATCTGACCGACGCGCTGAACCCCGTGGCCGAGGCGATCCTGGGCCTGCCGATCCGGTCGAACGTGTTCCTGTATGTCTTCCTGCCGACGCTGCTGTTCCAGGCGACCCTTGGCATGAACCTGCGGCGGATGCTGGACGACTGGGTGCCGATCCTGACGCTGGCGGTGGTCGCGGTCGTGGTCGCGACGATCTCGGTCGGATACGCGCTTTATTGGGTCAGCCCGCTGCCGCTGGCGGCCTGCCTTCTGATCGGGTCCATCGTGTCCACCACCGACCCTTCGGCGGTCGTGTCGATCTTCCGCTCGATCTCGGCCCCGCGCCGGTTGGCCCGGATCATCGAGGGCGAAAGCCTGCTGAATGACGCCGCCGCCATCGCGCTCTTTGGCCTTTTCATGGGCTTCGTGATGCTGGGCTTCCCGGATCCGGAGCTGGGTGACGCCCTCGCGCGCTTTCCCTTCCTGATCGCCGGCGGCGCGCTGACCGGCTGGCTGGCCGCGCGGATCGGCCTGTGGGTCATGGCGATGTTCGGGCGGCACGAACTGGCGCAGATCTCGATCTCGGTCGCGCTGCCTTATCTGGCCTATATCGTCGCGGAACAGGGCGTAGGTGCCTCGGGCGTGATCGCGGTCGTGGCGGCCGGCCTGACGCTGAACCTGACCGCCCCCGGACGCCTGCCGCCGCAATCCTGGCTCAACCTCCGAGAGCTCTGGGACGTGCTGGCGCATTGGGCCGGGGCGCTCATCTTCATCCTGGCGGCCTTGCTGATCCCCCGCCTGCTTGAAGAGGTCCGGCTAAGTGATTTCGGTCTTGTCGGCGTGGTCGTGGTGGCCGCGATCGCGGCACGCAGTGCCATCCTGTTCGGCCTGATGCCGGTCCTGACGCGGTTGAAGCTGTCGCCGACCGTGGAACGCCCCTACCGGGTCGCGATCCTCTGGGGTGGGTTGCGGGGGGCCGTCACGCTGGCGCTGGCGCTGGCGGTGACCGAAAGCGTCCGGGTGCCCGACGATATCCAGCGGGTCGTCGGCATCCTGGCCACCGGGTTCACGCTGTTCACGCTGCTGGTGCAGGGGACGACGCTGCGCTGGATCATCAGCAGGCTCGGTCTTGATCGCCTGTCCCCGATCGACGAGGCGCTGTCGCGTCAGGTGGTCGCCGTCGCCCTGCAGACCGTGCGCGAAGACGTGGCCCGCACGACCGAAAACTATGACCTGAACCGCGATACCGTCCGGTCCGAGGCGAAACGGTTCGGCGAACGGCTCGACGTGGCGGTCAAGACAGCCGAGGACAACGCCGACATCCTCGATCGAGACCGGATCGCCCTGGGCCTGATCGCCCTGGCCGGGCACGAACGCGACACCATCCTGTCCCGCGTCCGCGAGCGCACGATATCCGCCCGCATGGCCGAAGTTGTCCTGTCCGATGCCGACCGGCTGATCGAAGGTGCGCGCACCATGGGCCGCAGCGGTTATCAGCGCGCGGCGCGGCGCAGCGTCGACTATGCCCGGGGCCTGCGTGCCGCCGTGCTGCTGCATGGTCGCCTGGGCATATCCGCCCCGCTGGCCCGGATGACCGCCGACCGGTTCGAGCTGCTGTTGTCGCAACGCCTGATCCTGCGGGATCTGGGCGGCTTCATCGATGGCCGCATCCGCCGCATTCACGGCCGCCGGGTGGCCGAACTGCTGCACGATCTTCTGGCCCGCCGGGTCGAAGCGGTCGAAACCGCGCTGGACGGCCTGCGCCTGCAATATCCGGGCTACGCCGAAGAGCTTGAGCGCCGCTTCATCCGCCGCACCGCGCTGCGACTGGAAGAACGCGAATATGTCGCCATGCGCGAAGACGGCCTGATCGGCGCCGAGGTCTACACCTCGCTCATGCAGGACCTGTCCCTGCGTCGCGCCGCGGCCGAGGAACGCCCAGGGCTGGACGTGGCCATCCAGCGCGCCGACTTCATCCGCAACCTGCCGCCGTTCGAAGGGCTGGACGACGCGGTCCTCAAGCAGCTGGTCCGCGTGCTGAAGACCCGCTACGTCGACGCGGGCGAGGTCATCATCCGTAAGGACAGCACGGCGCGCCGGGTGTTCTTCATCGCCTCGGGGGCGGTCGAACTGACCACGGCCGGCCAGACCTGGCGTCTTGGCCTGGGCGAGATGTTCGGCCAGATGGCGATCCTGACCAACAAGGCCCGCCGCGCCGACGTCCGCGCCATCACCCCCACGACCCTTCTGGTGCTGGACGAGGACCGCTTCCGCAAGCTGCTAGACCGAAGCCGCGCCCTGCGCGAAGCGGTGCGGGCCAGCGCCGCCAAACGCGGCATCGACCCGGCGGAGTTGCTGCCCGAGGAGTGATGCATCGACGGGCGGCCCTGCGCCATTGACCTGTGTTTGGATCTGATGCGGCGGTTCGCGGCGCTGGCCCCAAGACGGACAGGGCGTGCCACCTGCGACGCCCCAGGGCTGCCGGCCCATGATGGCGGTTCAGAACCGCGCCAGGAACGCGGTCAGCGCCCCGGTCCGCGCCCGCCGGGGATCCGTGAGGGCAAGGAAGGGGCGTCGCGGCCTGGGCGCCCAGGTGACGCGGCGCAGAGCAAGCCCGCTGGACCGGGCCAGCCGGGCCGAACGCCACGACAGCATTGCCAGCCCCTCTTCGTCACGCACCCCGGCCAGGATCGCCTCGTTCGTTGGCAGCTGCAGAAGCACCGGAAGATCCGCCACGGTCAGCGCCATCGAGGCCAGATGCTGTTCGGTCACCCGCCGCGTCCCCGATCCGGGTTCGCGCAGAAGCCAGGGCGTCCGGCGATAATCTCCCGCATCCAGCACGGGCTTGCGCGCCAGCGCATGGCGCCGCGACATCACCAGGCACAGCTCGTCATGGCCGACCACCTGCCGCACCAGCCCCTCTGCGGGCACGTCATCCTCGACCAGCCCCAGGTCCGCCGTTCCGTCCAGCACGGCCGTCGACACCTCAAGCGAGTTTCCCGCGTGCAGGGACATCTCGACCTTCGGCCAGGCCCGCTGCATCCCGATCATCCGGGGCGTGATCCAGTAACTGGCGATGGTCTGGCTGGCCCAGATCCGCAGCCGCCCCCTGGGTTCATCGGTCAGCGTGCTGAGAAGGGACTGCGCCGCGTCGGCCTCGGCATGCACCCGGCGCGCGGCCTGCACGAACTGCACCCCCGCCTCGGTCAGCACGATGCCGCGCCCCACCCGGTCGAAAAGCCGAACATCGTAGCGCCGTTCCAGCGCGGAAATGGCGGCCGACACCGCCGATTGCGTCATGTTCAGCCGTTCGGCCGCGCGGGTGACATGGCATAGTTCGGCCACGGTCAGGAATATGCGGAT
This sequence comes from Pseudooceanicola onchidii, assembly GCF_004959925.1. GTDB lineage: Bacteria > Pseudomonadota > Alphaproteobacteria > Rhodobacterales > Rhodobacteraceae > Pseudooceanicola > Pseudooceanicola onchidii. Next base: position 540,946 of record NZ_SPUW01000001.1, read on the forward strand.
CTGGTCGAGCGTCATGGAGAAATCATAAACGTAATCGAACGAAAGAACAAAAACTATTCGATAGACTGAACGATGGCATCGCGGCCATTCCTGCAGGCAACAGGAGGATCCGATCATGCCCCCGTCAGACCCTGGCACCATGCCCCACCCGGGACGCAGCCCTTGGGCCGTCACCGCAGCGCTTCCCGGCCTGGCTGCATCGGTCGCGCTGGCCACCCTGGGTTTCGCGGTCTGGGCCATGGCGGGATTTGCACCGTCGGTCAGCCCGATGATCGTCGCCTTGCTCGGTGGCCTGTTACTGGGCAACGTCACGCCGGTGCGCAGCCGCCTTGCCGCAGGTTCGTCGATCGCGATGCGCCCCGTTCTGCGCGCAGGGATCGTTCTGCTGGGCTTCCGCCTGACACTGGCCGATCTGGGCGCGCTCGGCCTGTCGGGATTGGCCGCGATCGGTCTGGTGGTGACGGTCACTTTCTTTATCATCCGTCGCGCGGGCCGTGCGCTTGGCGTGTCCGGGCCGCTTTCCGATCTCATCGCGGCGGGAACGTCGATCTGTGGCGCCTCGGCCATCATGGGCATGAAGACCGTGACCCGCGCCCGCGACGAAGAGGTCGCCTATGCCATCGCCTGCGTCACCGTTTTCGGCACCCTGTCGATGCTGATCTTTCCGATGATCATGCCGGTTCTGGAGGTAGACGCGCGGGCCTACGGCATGTGGGCGGGCATCAGCATCCACGAGGTGGCGCAGGCCGTTGGCGCAGGATGGGCCGCCGGACCCGTCGCCGGAGAGGCCGCGACCATCACGAAACTCGGCCGCGTCCTGCTTCTGGCGCCCATGATCCTCGGGATGGGCCTGATCGGCAGGGGCGGCGGCGAGACCCGGCCCGGCACGGCGCCGCCGTATTTCGTCATGTTGTTCCTCGTGGCTATCGTCGTCAACACCTTGGTCGGCCTGCCAGACAGTCTGCAGAGCGTCATCACGCTGGCCTCGACCTTCATGCTGGCGATGGCGCTTGGCGCCATGGGGGTCGAGACGCGCATGGCCTCCATCCGAAAAGAGGGCCTGGCGCCGCTCCTTCTCGGCGCATTCGGCTGGCTCTTCATCAGCAGCTTCGGCGCGGTTCTGGTTTTTCTGATCAGCGGCACGGGCTGAGCCGTTTCATCGAGTTAGCTTGGGTTTCGAACAGATTTCTCGACCGATGCGCCAAGCGGTCGCGACGACTGGTTGCGATCCAAATGCGGCAGGCAAGGGATTGTGGCCCATGGGCGGACGTCCACGTTAATAAGCATCCACTTCGCCAATGCGTTCGCGTCCCGACGCTCCGCAAGACGCATCGGCCCGAGCCGCGCGGATCGCCTGGAGCCGAGCCGATGTCGCGGCGTAGCGACCGCAGTCAATGACGCGCGGCTGTCGGCCTTTTCGCGAGAAAGAACGCGAGCAACCCGAGCGCAATGCCCAGACCACAAAACACTATGCCCTGATCAATCGCGTCCCCGGTCGTGCCCGAGCCGATGTAACGCCGTGTCGCGGCTTCGTAGTCTGCTGGGGCCGTAAAGGTCCGGGCCACATATAGCCCCAAGCCCACTTTTATCGCACCAAGGGCTATCAGAGCCGCTGCCAAAATGCGGCTGAGCCACACGAAAATCATCCAATTACCTCCTGCCGAGCGGGCACCTTAAGCATGGGGTCTGTGAGTGCAATCGCATTTGAGGCACCCGGCTTATTGAGCCATCGGCGTCGCGTAAAGTGACGTTGCACGTGAGCGGAGCGTCCGCACAACGTCTGGACCTGCATGTCCGGGCCAGATCCGGATCTGATAAGTCATTGAAAAGATTGTGGAGGCGAGTACCGGAATCGAACCGGTGTACACGGATTTGCAATCCGCTGCGTCACCACTCCGCCAACTCGCCTCGGAACGGTTTGCGTGGCCTAGCCTATCTGCGGGCGGGCTGCAAGCCTCTACGCGCAGGGGAGGGGATGGGCAAATGGTCATCCAGCCGCGCGGGACTGTGCGCGGGACGTTGCCGGGGCGGGCAAGATATGTCAGAACCCCGATAGACACAGTTGCCGACGGACCCCAGCACCGATGACAGACTTCGCAGAGCGCCGCACGATGATGGTCGACACGCAGATCCGGCCCTCGGACGTGACCAAGTTTCCGATCATCGAAGCCATGCTGTCCGTCCCGCGCGAGGTCTTCGTGCCAGCCGATCGCCAGGAAGCCGCATATCTCGGCGACAATATCGAGCTTGGCCAGGGGCGCGTGCTGCTCGAACCGCGGACTTTTGCGAAGATCCTCGACGCCATCGACATCCAGCCGGATGAGCTGGTGCTCGATCTCGGTGCGGGCACGGGCTATTCTGCGGCGGTGCTGGCCCGGCTGGCCGAAGCGGTGATCGCGCAGGAGGAAGACGCGTCGCTGATAGCCGAGGCGCAGACCGCGCTGTCGGACGTGGGGGCCGACAACGTCGTGCTGCACGAAGCGCCGCTGATCGAAGGCGCGCCGGACATGGGGCCCTATGATGCCATTGTCGTCGAGGGCGCGGTGGAACACCTGCCCGAGACCATCACCGATCAGCTGAAGGAAGGCGGGCGGATCGCCGCTTTGTTCCTGGAAGGCCGGCTCGGCACCGTCCGGATCGGGTATCGTATCGACGGCCGGATCAACTGGCGGTTTTCGTTCAATGCTGGCGCGCCGGTGTTGCCGGGGTTCCGGCGGCACCAGGCCTTCAGCCTGTAGGCAAGGCCGAAGAACAGGGCATGGAAAAGAAGATGAGCAGAATGACCTTCTCGATGAAATCCGCAGCCATGGCCCTGGGCCTCGCCATCACCACGACATTCGCGGCCGGGGCCGTAAAGGCCGAAACGCTGGCAGATGCGCTGGCCTCGGCCTATGAACATTCCGGGTTGCTTGACCAGAACCGCGCGCTTCTTCGGGCGGCGGACGAAGGGGTGGCGCAGGCGCTGGCCGCGCTTCGCCCCGTCATCAGCTGGAGCGCGAACATGTCGCGCGACTTCGGCCGCAATGCGACGGCGGCCACGGCCTTCGTGCCCACGAATTCGGCCAGCAGCTCGGCTTCGCTCAGCCTGTCGGCCAGCCTTGTGGTCTATGACGGCGGGCAATCGGCGCTTGGGGTCGAGATCGCCAAGGAATCGGTGCTTGCCACCCGCGAAGGCCTGACCTCGATCGAACAGCAGGTGCTGCTGCGCGCCGCCAACGCCTATCTCAACGTCCGTCGTACGTCCGAATTCGTGGCGCTGCGGCAAAGCAACATGCGCCTGATCACCCAGGAACTGCGCGCGGCCCGCGACCGGTTCGAGGTGGGCGAGGTGACCCGCACCGATGTCTCGCTGGCCGAGGCGCGGCTGGCGGCCGCCCGGTCGAACCTGGCCGCGGCCCAGGGTGACCTGGCGCGGGCGCAGCTGGAATACCTTGCGGCGGTCGGTCACAAGCCCGGGCGCCTGTCGCCGTCGGGCGGGTTGAAGCGCCTGCCCAGCTCGCTTGAGGCGGCGGCCAACGCAGCCCTGCGGCAGCACCCGGACATGGCACAGGCGCGTCGCCAGGCCACCGTGGCCGACCTGCGGGTCGACCTGGCGGATCGGGCCCTTTATCCGACGGTTTCGCTGAACGGCCAGCTGACCAGGAACAATACGCTGAACAACCAGGCCTATGGCACCAACGGATCGATCGGGCTGTCCGGCCAGCAGACGATCTATGCGGGGGGGCGGCTCAGCTCTCTGCAGCGGCAGGCGATGCAGAATCGCGATGCCGCCCGGGCCAACCTGCACGTCGTGTCGCACACGATCCGTCAGAATGTTGGCAATGCGCTGGCCAACTGGCAGGTCGCCCGGTCTTCGATCCAGGCCTCGCAGGAACAGATCCGTGCCGCCCAGGTCGCCTTCCGCGGGGTGCGTGAAGAAGCCCAGCTGGGCGCCCGCACGACCCTGGATGTCCTGAACGCCGAACAGGAACTGCTCGACGCGCGGGCCAATCTGATTTCGGCACAGGTTGACGAAATCTCCGCAGGGTATACCCTGCTCGCCGCGATGGGAGAACTCACCGCACAGAAGCTGAAGCTCAAGGTCAGAATCTACGACCCCGCGGGCTATTACAATATGGTCAAGGATGCTCCGGCTGGCCTGAGCGAACAGGGCGCGAAACTGGATCGCGTGCTGCGTCGCATCGGGAATGATTAAAATCAGCCCTATCCATTGAGAAATTCCGCCCTTCGCGTTACCCTGCCGCGGAGGCAAGATCGGCTGGAACCTATGTCAGATTCTGTAACTAACGTGCAGATCGAAGATGTCCTGTCTTCTATCCGCAAACTCGTATCCGAAGAGGTGCGGGCCCAGACCCGTGAGGTCCCCGCGCCAGCGGTGCGGCCGGACCGTGCACAGGCCCGTGGCACGCAGGATCCTGCGCCGGACGACCGGCTGCTGCTGACGCCCGCACTGCGGGTCCAGCCTGACGCCGAGACCGGGCAGGATGACGCCGACGAAGCCCCGTTCACCCATGCCGAAGCCGAAACGGAAGAGGCCGATCTACTGGATCTGATGGCCCGCGTCCGCGCCGCCGGCGCCCGCCAGGCCGAGGTCGAGGCGCGCCGCCCCAAGGGCATCGCCGCCGTGGAACGCCCCAAGCCCAAGGAAGAGATGGGCCCGGCGACCGAGGCCGCGATCCGGTCCGCGCTCGTGGCGCTTGGGGGCGGAGACCGCGATGCCTTCGATCCGAAGGACGACACAGCCGACAGCCTTGCCGATGATCTCGCGCGGCTCGAAGCGGAAGACACGCTGGACTTCGCGGGCCGTGACGATCGCCTGAAACACGCACCGGACGACCATCACGACGACGCCGACGCAGACGCTTCGGACGACGCGACCGTGGCCGATGTGCCGCGCTTCCTGCACCGCAACGGCATCACCTCGCTCGGACAGCGCATCGCCGAGGTGGAATCCGTCGTCTCGACCAGCGGCGGCGAATGGGAACCCGAAGTCGGCGAGGAGGCAGAGGCCTCTCCGGTGCCGCAGGCCGGGGGTCTGCCCTGGGATGAGGCCGCGCCCGAAGAAGAAGCGCCGATGGCGTCCTTCGACGACTCGGCCTTTGACGAGGATGGATCGGACAGTGACGCAATGGCCGACGACGTTCTGGCCGAAGACGTGACGGCTGGCGACGACGACTGGTCGGTTGCGCCTGATCCCGTCGAACGTGACTTCCAGGAACGCCCCACGCCACGCCTGCACCTGACAGAGCCGCGTCGTGTCCCAGAGCCTGAAGATATCGTAAGCGCGGACGAGGACGAGGAAGAGGCCGTTGTCCTGGCGGTCGCCGACACGGATGCGGCAGAGGATATGACCTCTTTCGACGACGAAGACTTCGAAGAGGCCCCCTTCGCCGATCATACGGCCGACGAGGACGACCTGCCCGAGCTTGGCGCATACGGCGAGCTTCGGGTCGAGACGGACATCGCAGCCTTCCGCAAGGAACCGCCGCTGCGCGCCGCCCCCGACCCCAAGCCCGAACCTGTCGCAGCGGCGCCCGTCGAAGACATCGTGGACGAGGCCGAGGTAGGGTCGGACGTGGAAAGCTATGTCTACGAAGACCAGACGGCGCTGACCGAAGACACGACGCTCTTCGACGAAGAGATGCTGCGCGATCTGGTGTCGGAAATCGTCCGGCAAGAGCTTCAGGGCGCCCTGGGGGAACGCATCACCCGCAACGTCCGCAAGCTGGTGCGCCGCGAAATCCATCGCGCGCTGTCTGCGCAGGATCTGCACTAGGCGGGCGCTGCAACGGTTACGGAAAATGAGCAAACCCCGGGCATCTGGTCGGGGTTTTGCTTTACGTGATGCTTTAGTCGCGCACGACCTCGGCCAGATCCCATAGCCGATCCAGGTCGATGTGCGCCGTGACATGCGCGGCCAGCCGGTCCAGAACGGCATCGACATCGGCCTCGTAACTCAGCCCCGACGCGCCCCCCATGGCCGCAAGATCCACCGCCCGGAACGCGTCCGAGGCGTAGAGCCCATGCAGATAGCAGCCCCGCACCCGACCGTCGGCGCTGGCCGCGCCCTCTAGGCGGTCGCCGATCCGCAGCCAGGCGCGGTCGCAATCGGGCCCCGAGGTACGGCCTAGGTGGATCTCGTACCCGGTGACGTCCGTGCCGCTGTCGACATGCACCGCCTGCGTCTGCCGCACCGTCTTGGCGGCCTGCATCACGGTCTCGATCCGCAGCAGGCCCAGCCCGGGCGACCGCCCCGGTCGGCCCTCGATCCCGTCGGGATCGTCGATCCAGTCGCCCAGCATCTGGTATCCGCCACACAGGCCCAGCACGTGCCCGCCCCGCCGCACATGCGCCGCAAGATCCACGTCCCAGCCCTGCGCCCGGAAATGCGCCAGATCGGCGATGGTCGACTTGGACCCGGGGATCAGGACAAGGTTCGCGTCGCCGCACAGGGGGCGCCCGGCCTCGATGATCTCGACCGTCACGCCCGGTTCGGACGACAGAGGGTCAAGATCGTCGAAGTTCGCGATCCGGTTCAGCCGGGGCACCGCCACCTTGAAGGCGCCATTGCCTGGCCCGGACGCCAGATCCAGCACATCTTCCGCCGGCAGCCGCCAGGCGTCGTTGAACCACGGCACCAGTCCAAGCGGCTCCCACCCGGTGCGGTCCGCGATCGCGGTCATGCCGTCATCGAACAGCGACGGATCGCCCCGGAAGCGGTTGACCAGAAACCCCTTGATCCGTGCGGCATCGCCCGCGTCCAGCACCGCCTTGGTGCCGACCAGCTGCGCGATCACGCCGCCCCGGTCGATGTCACCCGCCAGCACAACCGGGACGCCTGCGGCTTCGGCAAAGCCCATGTTGGCCAGGTCGCCCGCGCGCAGGTTGATCTCGGCCGGGCTGCCCGCACCTTCGACGATGACCAGATCCGAGTCGGCGGCAAGGGTCCGAAAGCTGTCCACGATCGCCGCCATCAGCAGCGGCTTTTCCCGGGCGTAGTCACGGGCAGACAGGGTGGCGTGCCGCTGCCCCCGCAGGATCACCTGCGCGCCGACATCCGTTTCGGGCTTCAGCAACACCGGGTTCATATCGACCCGGGGCGCCACGCGGGCGGCGCGGGCCTGCAACGCCTGGGCGCGCCCGATCTCTCCGCCGTCCTCGGTCACCGCGGCGTTGTTCGACATGTTCTGCGGCTTGAAGGGGCGTACCCGCAGCCCGCGATCGGCAAAGGCGCGCGCCAGTCCGGCAACCAGCAGCGATTTCCCGACGTTCGACCCGGTCCCCTGAATCATGATTGCGCGTGCCATGTCGCCTCCGATGTCGCCTTCCTGACGTTCGCCGCACCCGAACACAAAAAAGCGCGCCCCGGAAGGGCGCGCTTTTTTAAAGTCCGTGGGACCAGATCAGGCGGCGTCGGCCTGTTCGGCGGCATGACGGCGCTCGCTCTCTTCACGCGACAGCGCGACAGAGGTGCGGACACCGCGACCAACGAATTCCATCAAACCATTCACGACCCGTTCGTTCGGGTCGATACCGGCACAGCTCAGCACTTCGCGGCCATCGCGCGAGCGAGCCCAACGTGCGATCTGTTCCGGGCCATTGCCGTACTTCTTGTCGTCGGCGATGGCATCGTCGAGGGCAGCAAGCACCACGGCGGCAAACAGTTTACGCGAGCGGTTTCCCTGCTCGTTATTGTATGCCGTTCCGTCAACGAAATCTTTCATAGTGCGACCTTTGTTATTGCTCTTGCAGTTCGGGCGTGTCGCCGTTTATGGCGAAATTGTGTCGATTCGGGTCCTCAACTTTTTCAACCCTGCCATGCGCGTGGTGCATGGCTCTGCAGTGCGATCCCCTTCGTTCCCATCCCTTGTCAGGAACAGGAGGTGCAGATATAGCACCGCCTTGATTACGATCAACCCGGATAGGCGGAAACTGGCATGCCAAAGATTAACGGAAACGAAATTCGACCCGGAAATGTTCTTGAGCACGACGGCGGCCTCTGGGCTGCGGTCAAGGTCGATCATGTGAAACCCGGCAAGGGCGGCGCCTTTGCCCAGGTCGAGATGAAGAACCTGCGCACCGGGTCCAAACTGAACGAACGCTTCCGGTCCGCCGACAAGGTCGAACGCGTGCGGCTGGAACAGAAGGACATGCAGTTCCTGTATGAAACCGACGGCATGCTGACCTTCATGGACACCGAAACCTTCGATCAGGTCGAACTGCCCGCCGACATCCTGGGCGAACGTCGTCCCTTCCTGCAGGACGGCATGACCATCCTTGTCGAATTCCACGAGGAAGAGGCGCTGAACGCGACCCTGCCGCAGAAGGTCACCTGCAAGATCGTCGAGACCGAGCCGGTCGTGAAGGGCCAGACGGCCGCCAACAGCTTCAAGCCCGCCGTGCTCGACAACGGTGTGCGCGTCATGGTGCCGCCCTTCGTCGGATCGGACGAGGACATCATCGTGAACACCGAGACGATGGAATATTCGGAACGCGCCTGAGCCGTTCCGCAAAGATCAGGGAAAAGCCGGGCCGATGGTTCGGCTTTTTCCGTTTCATGTCCGGCAAGACCGCAGGATCACCCCCGATCGATGACCTTTGCCGACCCGGCCACCATGCCGTCGCCCAGCCGATCGAACCGGACATAGGCCAGCGCCTTGTCCCCGGACTGGGTGAAAAGCGTGCCCACGGGCTTTCCGTCGCGCAGAATCTCGGTTCCCACGGGGGCCGTGCCGTCCAGACCCATCACGCGCAACCCCTTCCGCAGCTCGGTCTTGTGCTTCATCCGGGCGGCGATCTCCTGCCCGACATAGCAGCCCTTGCGGAAATCCACACCGTTCAGCCGTTCGAACCCGACCTCGAGGATATAGCTCTCGGGCCCCAGCTCGATGCCCGAGGCCGGAACCCCGGCCTGAACCCGAACCGCGTCCCAATCGGTGCCGTCATCGCCCCCCTCGGCACCATAAAGCCGCCAGCCAAGCGCGGGATGGCGGGGGTCAGCGACGGCACCCTCGGGCGCCTCGCCGGTGCCGCGCCGCACCTGCAGGTCGGTTTCGTCGATCTGCACGGCCGCGCGCAGGCGGTACATGGTCAGGCGCTGCAAAAGCCCCTTGGCCCAGATCGTGGCCACGTCGATCAGAATGGCGTCGCCCTCGGCCACCATGATGAAATCGGCGATCAGCTTGCCCTGCGGCGTCAAAAGCGCGGCATAGACCGGCCCCCGGTCCAGCCGCCCCACGTCGTTCGTGACGAGGTTCTGAAGGAAATCGCCCGCATCGGCTCCGGTGACGCGCAGCACGGTCCGGTCGGTTTCGGGATTAGGACTTGTCATGGCTCTGCTCTCCCCGCATGGGTTGTGGGCCAGATATAACACCGCAATCGCCCGACAAAACCCCGACCATGCGCGCCCCCGTCTCTGTCATCATCCCGACGCTGAACGCCGCGACCACATTGCCCGGCTGCGCCGCCGCGCTGATGGAGGGGTTGGACGCGGGCCTGATCCGCGAGGTCATCGTCAGCGACGGCGGATCGACCGACGCGACCCTGTCCGTCGCCGAAAGCATCGGGGCCGAGATCGTGACCGGCCCTGCGTCGCGCGGTGGCCAGCTGCGCCGCGGCTGTGCGGCGGGGCAGGGGGCCTGGTTGCTGATCCTGCATGCCGATACCCAGCTGGAACCCGGCTGGTCCGATGCGGTCGCCGACCACCTGTCGCACGGCACGCCCGCCACCTTCCGGCTCGCCTACGACGCCCGTGGCATGGGTCCGCGCGTTACGGCCGCCTGGGCGAACCTGCGCACGCGGATCCTCCGCTTGCCCTATGGCGATCAGGGGATGCTGATCCGGTCGGATATGCTCAAGGATCTCGGCGGTTATCCCGACATCGCGTTGATGGAGGACGTGGCCCTGGCGCGTCGCCTGCCGGCGCTGAACGTGCTGGACGCTACCGCCCGAACAAGCTTTGCCAGATACGCCGCGGAAGGCTGGCTGCGCCGAGGGGCACGGAACCTGATCCTTCTGCTGCGCTACCTGACCGGGTCCGACCCGCACGTTCTAGCGCAAGCTTATCGGCGGTCATCCCGTCGGTCTTGAACTGCAGGTCATGCAGCCGGGCGTAGAGCCCGCCGCGCGCCAGCAGATCCTCGTGCGGGCCTTCGTCGACGACCCGGCCGCGATCCATCACCACGATCTTGTCGGCCTCGCGCACAGTGGACAGGCGGTGCGCAATGACCACCACGGTGCGGCCATGCGACAGCCGGTCCAGCGCGTTCTGCACGACTTTCTCGGATTCCGCATCGAGGGCCGAGGTCGCTTCGTCCAGCAGCAGGATGGGCGTGTCACGCAGCAGCGCCCGCGCGATCGCCACCCGCTGTCGCTGACCGCCGGACAGGGCGGACCCGCGCGGACCGACAGGCGTGTCGAGGCCCGCGGGCAGCTTGTCGAGGAAATCGGCCACATGCGCGGCCTTCAACACCTCGTCCAGCTTTTCCTCGGACACATCCGTGCGCCCCAGCAGGATGTTCTCGCGCAGCGTTTCGTCAAACAGTGCCGCGTCCTGGCTGACGACCGAAATCAGCCCGCGCAGGTCTTCAAGCGCCATCTCGCGCACCGACACGCCGCCGATCTCGACCCGGCCCGCCTGCGGATCGACCAGACGCGCCAGCAGGTTGAACACCGTCGACTTGCCCGCCCCCGAGGCACCGACCAGCGCCGTCGTCTCGCCCGCCTTCGCTTCAAGCGTCAGACCGTGCAGCACCTGGGTGTCACCATAGCTCAGGTCCACGTCGCGCAACGCCACGCCGGGCATGCCCCGGGGCCCGGCGACCGGGTTGGCCGGGGACAGGATGGTGGGCTTCGCATCCATCAGCTCGCGCACCCGCTCCATCGCGGCGGCTGCGATCTGCCAGACGCCCGACACGGCGCCCAGACGGCGCAGCGGTTCAAAGGCAAAGCCGATGGCGGTGAAGAAGGCCATGAATTCGCCCACGGTCTTCTCGCCCGAGATGATTTCCTGCCCGCCGAAGATCAGGACGCCCAGGAACCCGATGCCCGCCATCGCGTCGATCAGCGCCGGGATCGCGGCGGTGCCGGTGATCGCACGGATTTCGGCCCGGACCAGATCCTGGGTCAGCGCGCCATAGCGGTCGGCCTGATAGCGTTCCAGCCGGTTCAGCTTGACCGGGACGATGCCGTGGAACACCTCGTCCAGCCGGGTGGCAAGCTTCGCCCCCAGATCCCGCGCCTCGCGCGACCGGCGGCGCACGAACCGCTGTACCACGACCGAAGGCAGCACCAGAAGCGGCGCACCGATCAGCGCCACCAGCGTCCAGCGCCAATCGACGGACACGGCCACGCTCATCAGGATCACAAGCGCGACGGCATCGCGCCCGGCGCCCGTCAGCACAGCGTTCCAGACATCGTTGATCGAACTGACGTCGCCCTGCACTCGCTGGATCAGGAAGCCCGGCGGATGGGTCTGGTGAAAGACCCCGTCCTGCCGCATCAGCCGCGACAGCAGATCGATCCGCATATCGGCCGAGGACCGCTGCGAAATCCGCGCCAGGATGACCTTTTGCATGATCGAGGCCAGCGCCCGGCCAAAGAAGATCCCCAGGATCGCGCCGCCGACCCAGCCAAGGGCACCGGTGTTGCCCTGGATGAAGACCTCGTCGAACATCGGCTTCATGATCCACGACAGCGCACCCAGCATCGAGCCTTCCAGCGCCATGAAGAACAGCGCCGCCAGCAGCAGCCAGATGTGCTTGTGCAGATAGCCGCGCCAGAGCCAGCGGATCAGGCTCAGCCCCTCGTCCGAGCGCGGAGAGGGCGCGCCGCTCATCGCCGCCCCCGCTGCGCTTCATAGGCGCGCTGAAGCTCCATGTGGTCGTATTCGGTGGCGATCCAGTCCTCGAACCCGATGCCGGTTTCGGCCTGCCGGGCGGCATAGACGTCGAGGATGTAGTCAAGGATGCCGGTCTTGCTCCACTTCAGGTGGACGTATTTGACCGACAGCATCCGGCGCGCCTCGGCCACGGGGCGGCCTTCGATCACCATCAGGTAGATCGCGCTGGCAAACCCGGCGCGGTCGGCGCCCGATTTGCAGTGCATGACAAAGGGTTTCTCGATCGTCCGGAAGGCCGTGATCACATCGAGGATATCCTGACGCGGCGCCGCGTGACGGGCCTGCAGGTTGCAGTCCACCAGCGTCAGGCCCAGTGCCGCACAGCTTTCCTGTTCGACAAGGTAATGCGCCGCCCCGCCGGCCCCCCGCAGGTTGAGGACCGATTTGATCCCCATGGCCTTCATCTTTTCGAACCGTTCGTGCGTCGGATGGTTCGATCTGTAGACGCCCGGCGCGATCGGGTAGAAGTTCGTCCAGATCTTGCGCAGCACGGCGTGGTCGAACCAGAGGTTGTAGATATGCGCCCGCCGCCGGTTTTCCGGCGTCGACAGATCGACATTGTAGGAGGCCCGCAGGTTGCGTTCCCATTCCTGTATCCGTGCGATCAGGCTCATGTCACCTCGGGTCAGTGTTACGGTTCGCCCCATTTAGGCGACCGGGCGGGGGCAGGCAAGCAAGCGTGGCGGAAACGACACGTCACGCCGGCACCCTTTGCGCCACATCGGCGGCGATGGCCTGCGCCTCAAGCCCGCTGGTGCGCAGCTGGCCGTCCGCGGTGGCGCGGAAGGAACAGAAGTAGAGGCCCGGCACCGACGTGGGCACGCCGCTGACCTTGGGTCGCCCCAGATGGTCCAGCGCCGCGCACGTGTCGCCCAGGATCGGCCGCAGGTCGACCGCATAGCCGGTGGCGGCGATCACCGCGTCGAACTCGGCCACCGTGCCGTCGCTGAAACAGACCTCGCGGCCCTCGACGGCGGCGACACCGGGCCGCGTCGCGATCAGCCCGTCGCGGATCGCGCCAAGGGTGCCGACGTCGATCAGCGGGATGCGCCCGTCCTCGGCCACCATGGTGGCGGGGCCTTTCGCGTAAGGGGTCAGACCGTAATCACCGGGCCGCCCGACGTACATCCGCAGGACTGGCGCGGTCAGCCGGTCGGCCATGCGGGGCCCCAGCACTTTCGACAACGTCCCGAACGAGGTGATGGGCTGTCCCAGGATTTCCTTCGGCAGGATCTGCACCGGCCCGCGCACCGACAGCGCCACCGTCACCCCCGCCCGCGCCAGATCAAGCGATATGTCGCCCCCCGAATTGCCGAAGCCCACGACCAGGACGCGCTGTCCGGCGAAGGCCGCGGGGTTGCGGTAGTCCGACGAATGCAGCACCGGTCCGTCAAAGGCCCCGGCCCAGTCCGGCAGGCGCGGGGTGCCGTTCAACCCGGTGCAGACGACCAGCGCCTCGGCCTCCTCCTCGCCGCCGGTGTGGCTGACGCGCCAGATCGCGCCGTCGTGCCGGGCGCCGGTCACCTCGCAGCCCAATTTCGGGGCAAGTCCCTTGGCGCGGGCATAGTCTTCGAGATAAGTGATCACCTCGGCCCGGTCGGGGTACCGGCTGGCCGTCGCGGGAAAGGGCATCCCCGGCAGGCCCGACCGCCCCCGTACGGTGTGCAGCCGCAGGCAATCGTAATGCCCCCTCCAGGACGCCCCGATACTGTCTGCACGCTCAAGTATGATGGGCGTGACGCCCGCATCCTTCAGGCAGGCGGCTACGGCCAGCCCGGTCGGACCGGCGCCGATCACGATGGTTCTTGTCACTGCTCGATCTCCTCTTCCCGGACAAAGAGTCACATCCGCCGCCCGATCATGTCAATCCGTGCACAAAGCCGTAACGAGAATTCATGAGACCCCGGATTGACCCCGCCGGTACCGCCGCTAACACTTTGCCAATTCACGATCCGACAGGTGCCAGATGACCCTAGCCGCAGGCCGCCCCTACCTTGCCATTCCCGGACCTTCCGTCATGCCCGACGCCGTGCTGGCGGCCATGCACCAGCCCGCGCCGAACATCTACGAAGGTGACATCGTCGCGATGATGCAGGGCATGGTGCCCGACCTGAAGAAGGTCGCGATGACCGAGGCCAAGGTTGCGATCTACATCGCCAACGGCCACGGCGCATGGGAGGCATCGCTGTCCAACATCGCGGCCGAGGGCGACAAGGTCCTGGTCTGCGTCACCGGGCGCTTTGGCCACGGCTGGGCAGACATGGCCGAAGGGCTGGGGATCATCGCCGACAAGATCGACTTCGGCACCAAGGACGGCATCGACGCCGCGCGGCTGGAAGAGGCCCTGCGCGCCGACACCGCACATGAATACAAGGCGGTCCTGTTCAGCCACGTCGACACCGCGACCTCGCTTCTGAACGATCCGCGCCCGCTGCGCGCCGCGATGGATGCCGCCGGGCATCCCGCACTGCTGATGGCCGATTGCATCGCCTCCATGGGGTGCGAGGAATTTCGCATGGATGCCTGGGGCGTCGACATCGCCGTGACCGGCAGCCAGAAGGGCCTGATGGTGCCGCCGGGCCTGTCGTTCGTCTTTGTCAGCCCCAAGGCCGAAGCGGCCCGCAAGGCCATGACCCGCGTGTCGCGCTACTGGGACTGGACCAACCGGATCGATCCGGCTGCCTTCTACCAGTTCTTCGGCGGCACCGCCCCGACGCATCACCTGTTCGGGCTGCGGGCCTCGCTCGACATCCTGCACGCCGAGGGGATGGAGCAGGTCTGGAAACGCCACGACACGCTGGCCCGCGCGATCTGGGCCGCCTGCGAGGCCTGGGGCGCCGACAACGGCGCGCTGCGGATGAACGTGGCGGACCCTGCTAAGCGCAGCCATGCGGTCACCGCACTTGGCCTTGGCCAGCGCAACGGCGCGGCGCTGCGGCAGTGGGTGGCGCAAAGCGCCGGCGTGACGCTTGGCATCGGGCTGGGCATGGAAACCAAGGAAGATCCCAAGGGCGAAGGCTTTTTCCGGATCGGTCACATGGGCCACCTGAACGCGCACATGGTGCTGGGGATGCTTGGCACGCTCGAAGCAGGGATGCAGGCGATCGGCGTCCATCATGGCCCCGGCGCGCTGGAAGCGGCGGCCCGCATCATCGCCAAGGCCTAACGTCGCAGCCGGTCGATCCCGAGGTTCAGAAGCCAGCCGGTGGCCATCACCGCCGGCAGGCCGAACAGCGCCCAGATCACGCCGAAGATCCACAGCAGGTTCACCAGCCCCATGACAAGCGCGGGGGTGGTGTAATCGGGGGCAGCGGGGCGGGTGTCTCTCATCATGCGGTCCGGGCAGGTCTTCCGGAAAGATAGCATGACACCTGCGCCGGCCCACTGCCGGGCGGTCGAATTTTTCCGGGCCGCGCGTCCGGCGCCGCCGGGCTAGACCGCCGTGCGTGCCTCTGCCAACGCGGCGGGCAGCTCTGCCTCAAGCACCGCCAGATCCTCGGCCCGGCCACAGCTGATCCGGATGCAGCGATCCTCGGGCGCGACGAAGGGCATCCGCACGAAGACGCCGCGCGCACCAAGCGCCTTGACCACCGCCCGCGCCAGATCGCCGGTGCCGCCGCAGTCGACCGTCACGAAATTCGTGGCCGAGGGCAGGGCGGTCAACCCGTTGGCCGCCGCGATCCGGGTGATCCCGGCCCGTGCGGTTTCGACCTGCGCCAGCACTTGGGCGAGGTAATCCTGATCCTCCAGCGCCGCCAGCGCGGCGATCTGTGCCGACCGGTTCATGCCGAAGTGGTTGCGGATCTTCTCGAACGACCGGATCAGCGGCGCGGCCCCGATGGCATAGCCGACCCGCGCGCCGGCCAGCCCGTAGGCCTTTGAAAAGGTGCGCATCCGGATCACCCGGTCGTCGGTCACGTCCAGCGGCAGCACCGCGTCGTCGGGTGCGAATTCGCCGTAGGCCTCGTCCAGCACCATCAGCGTGCCGTCGCCCAGGGCGTCCAGCGCCGCCGCGATCTCGGCCCCGGACCAGTAGCTGCCCATGGGGTTGTCCGGGTTCGCCAGGTAGACCAGCTTGGCGCCGGCCTCCGTCGCCCGTGCGACCAGCGCAGGCAGATCCTCGCGATCGTCGCGAAACGGCAGCATGTCCAGCACGCCGCCATGGCCGACCACGTGATAGTTGAACGTCGGATAGGCCCCGGCCGAGGTCACGACCGTATCGCCCGGCTCGACCACCAACCGCACCAGATAGCCCAGCAGGCCGTCGATGCCTTCGCCGACCACGATGTTGTCCGGCCCGACCCCGTGATGTGCCGCCAGCGCATGGCGCAGGTCATGGCTGGTGCTGTCGCCGTATTTCCAGATCTCGGCATCCGCGTCGCGCATCGCCGCCAACGCCTTCGGGCTGGGACCAAACACGGATTCATTCGCGCCAAGCCGCGCGGCAAAGGGCGCCCCACGGTCGCGTTCCTGCGTCTCGGGCCCGACGAAGGGCACGGTCGCGGGCAGGCTGTCGACAAGCTTGGTGTAACGCGGCGGCATGATGCATCTCCCTATCCTCGGGCGGAGATAACCTTGCCGCAGGTCGCGACGCAAGGTCGGGTCTGGTCAGGGCCGCAGGGGCGATGCACACTCCGCCCGAACCCGAGGGAGGACCGAAATGAGCCGAGTAACCACCGAAATCCGCGACCACGTCGCCCATGTCACGCTGACCCGCGCCGACAAGATGAACGCCGTCGACCCCGACATGGCCGAGGCCATCGTCGCGGCGGGCGAAGCGCTGATCGGCAATGATGACATCCGCGCCGTGCTTCTCTCGGCCGAGGGCCGGGCCTTCTGCGCGGGGCTTGATGTGGCGTCCTTCGGCAAGCACGCCTCGGGCGGGGATCAGACCGACCGCATCGTCGCCCGGACCCACGGCAACGCCAACCTCATGCAGCAGGTCGCCATGGTCTGGCGCCGCGTGCCGGTGCCGGTGATCGCCGCCGTTCAGGGCGTGGCCTTCGGCGCGGGCTTCCAGCTGGCGCTTGGCGCGGACGTGCGCATCGCCGCGCCCGGCACCAAGTTCGCGGTGATGGAGGCCAAGTGGGGCCTTGTGCCCGACATGGGCGGCATGGTCCTGATGCCGACGCTGATGCGGTCCGACGTGATCCGCCTGATGACCTACACTGCCGAACCGGTCAGCGCCGAAAAGGGCCTCGACTGGGGCTTCGTAACCGAGATCGCCGAAGACCCGCATGCCCGCGCGCTCGAGATCGTGACGAACATCGCCGACAAGTCGCCCTCGGGCACACGGCTGGCCAAGGCACTGATCGAGGTCGCGGAAAGCGGCGCGTCCGAAGATGACGTGCTGATGGCGGAATCGGTCGAACAGGCCAAGCTGATCGGCGGTGCGCACCAGATCGAGATCGTGTCGGCCAACATGGCCGGTCGCAAACCCGCATTCTGACCGCGGCGCCGAGGGCGGATCGTGAGGTCAGCTGACGGCACCGGACGTAATTACCAAAGGGCCGCCCGGACGGAGCGGCCCTTCCGCTTTGGGCCAAGTGAAACGGGCCGCCAACGGGGCGGACCGCAGCCCCGGGCCCCTCTCCGAATAATCGCTTTACTTGACCTGCGATCTATAGCTGGCTCGACGGACGCGACATTTCCGAAAGGTATTATCTTGGAATTTCACGTCTGGCTTGCCTTCGCCTCCGCCTCCATTGCCCTTCTGCTGATACCGGGGCCGACCGTTCTTCTGGTGCTGAGCTATGCCATCAGTCAGGGCCGACGGGTCGCACTTGCGACAGTTGCTGGCGTCGCGCTTGGTGATCTTGTCGCCATGTCGGCGTCGCTGGCCGGGCTTGGTGCCTTGGTCCTTGCGTCGTCCAAGCTGTTCATCCTGTTGAAATGGATCGGCGCCGTCTACCTCGTCTATCTCGGGATCAAGCTGTTTCGAAGCGCGCCCAGTGCGTCCCTCGGGGCGCTGGACGACGCGCCCGTGACCTCGCCCCGCAAGGTTTTCGCGCATTCCGCGGCGGTCACGGCGCTCAACCCCAAGTCCATCGTGTTTTTCATCGCCTTTGTCCCGCAGTTCATCAATCCGGACGCCGCGTTGGCGCCGCAGTTCGCGGTGCTGGTCGCAACCTTCGTCGGCTTTGCCGCGATCAACGCGCTGGCCTTTGCCCTGCTGGCCGACAAGTTGCGCCAGAAGATCGCGCGGCCGTCGGTGCTGCCCTTTCTGACACGGATGGGCGGCGGTGCCCTTGTGGCCATGGGGGTCGCGACCGCCACGCTCCGCCGGTCCTGAACGCCCGCGCACCACAAAAGCAAAAAGCCGCCCCGGATAGAGCGGCCTTTCGTTGTTGTGCACAGTTGGCAAAAAAACGTGCCGATCTTGCCGAGGTATGTCGGCTTCGAGCCCTTTTTTGCCTTCAAGAACTAATCTACACACTGGAAGAATGAAGCGCTTGCAGTACCAGATTAGTTCGAATGCCTTTCGCGACAGTTTGTCGGTAGAGTTGATCGACGCTGATGGAGATATCCTTGCCGAGATTTCGCGCCTCGACGGACTTAATCAATTGAAATTAAATACATTTAACAACGATATCGATCTGGCTGTCCTTGAGGAGTTCATTCTTTACGCGCGGGAAAATTTAGAGTGTTTCGAAGACGGTTCGCCGCTGTCGGAGGCGCGGACTACTCAGTATATCTCGCATCGCTGAGCGGCAGCGTTGTCCGCGGACCCGCCTCTCCCAATACGCACGATCGGAAACTCCGACTGATTTCTGAGAAGCCGCCCGAAAGAACATACATCAATTCATGCAAAAGGCCGCCCCGGAAGGAGCGGCCTTTTCGATTTGATGAACGGAGGCCTCAGCCGACCGCGCGTTCCTCGGGGCGGAAGTTGATGCGGTCGGATACGGCGAACTGACCGGCGGCAACCTTGCGCAGCTTGCCTTCGCGCAGCAGGCGGCCGAAGTGGCGCAGACCGTCCTCGCGGGAGAACTCGTCTTCCAGTGCCTGACGCGCTTTCACCATCAGCTGCGGACGCGTGAACTGTTCCCGGCCCTCGACGAAGGCGAGGTAGGAGGCAGCAGCTTCCAGCAGGTCGGGCAGGCTGGCGGCACCGACGCGTTCGGCGAATTCGTTGAACGACGCGGCATTGGCAGCGGCAGCGCGGGCGTGGGCCTCGGCATCTGCGGCCTCGTCCGACGCGGGAAGCTTTTCACCCCGGGCCAGATCGGCCATCCGCACGCGGCGGGGGCGGACCGGGCCGGCATCGGCCGTGGGCAGGTCGACGCGCTGTTCGGCCACCAGCTTCAGCGGAGCGGGGCGGTCTTCGGCGCGCCGCGAGGGCGTGTCGCCCCGGCTGACCGGACGGCGCGGGCGCACCACCTGGGCCAGGTCGTCGCGATAGACATCCGCCACTTCGCGTTCGTCATCCTTTGCCACGCCCCCGGCCTGTTTTTCGGCCTTGGTCGCGGCGACGGCGGCCCGCAGGTGGGCGATGGCAGATCGGCGGCGGGTGCTGTCGCTGTCGCCCAGCTGGTTGTCCGTCTCCTTCATGATGCGGTCCATGTCGTCGTCGGCACCGCGAAGCAGGCGACGGCGCGGATTGACCGCCTCTTGTGCCGGGGCGTCGTCGTCGTCGAAGGCCGCATCGTCGGTGTCGTCTTCGGCGACGGTTTCGTCCTCCGCGTCATCCTCGGCGGTGTCGTCCATGTCCCAGGACATGTCGTCGTCCTGGTCATCTTCGTCGTCGCTGTCGTCGGCGAAGGACAGGTCGTCTTCGTCGTCGTCCTCGGCGTAGGTCTCCTCGGTGGTCTCCGCGACCTCAACATCGGACCCGAGGGCGATTTCCTGCTCAAGCGCCTGAAGCTCGTTCTGCAGCTCGGCCTCGTCTTCGGGGCTGAGCGAGCTTTCACCGCGCCGGATCGCATCGGGGACCTCGGGTTCATCGTCTTCCTCGATCGCGCCATCGGCGACCGCAGCCTCGAAGTCACGGCGCTTGACCTTCAGAACCCGGGCAACAGGACGTGCGGCAGGCGCAGCCGGGGCTTCGGCAACCGGTTCCTCGTCCAGGTCTTCTTCAAGATCCTCGTCGAGATCTTCGAATTCCCCGCCGTGGTCGTCGGCGTTGAAGGCGAAGTCATCCTCGGCGTCGTCATTCGCGTCGTCGTCTTCGTCGGCGGCAAAGAAGCTCTCTTCGTCGAAGGCCTCCTCTTCGGCGTCAACCTCGGCGGCGATGTTCGCAAGCGCCATGGCGTCGTCCGCGTCCAGATCGTCCTCGACGGCCTCCGGGGTGCGGCCTTCACGTTCGGCCAGCTCGGCAGCAATGGCGGCGCGGGTGGCGGCGGCATCGGATTCGGCGGTGTCTTCGATCAGGTCGGTCTCGAAGGCGCGGGCCAGATCTTCGGCCACGGCATTGGTGTCGCCACCTTCGGCATGCTGATCCTCGGAATATCCGTTCGGCACGTCGGTCTTGCCGGTCTTGGCCACGACGCCGCGGATGCGGGCCAGCTTGGCCGCGACCGAATTCTGGTCAGGGTGCGGCGCGGGCTCAGGCGTCTTGGGGGTCACGCGGGTCGGGCGGCTGGCCGAAACCTGAACGCGGGGCCGGTTCGGCTGCACCCGGCGGGCGGCTTCGGGCTTGGCGCGACGGGTGACGACGGCGGACTTGTTCTGGGCCAGGACCGGACGGGCGACCGGAGCTTCGGGCGCTTCGGCTTCGGGCTCGGCTGCTTCGGGCTCGGGGGTCTCTTCGGCGACCGGATCAGCCTCCGCGACCGGTTCGCCCTCGGGCTCGTCCTCGGCGATGACCTCTTCGGTGATGGTCGGTTCGGCGTCAGGGTCCGCGGCGGGCTCTTCCGCGCGCTCTGCCTCTTCGACCGCGACCTCGGCCTCTTCGGTTTCGGCCTCCGGCTCTTCGGCGTCCTCGATCTCGGGCGTGGGGGCCTTTGTGGGGGCGTTCAGCGCAGCGGTTTCCTGACGCAGCACGATCCCGCTTTCATCCTGACGGGCTTCAACCCGGCGCGACGCGGTGCGGCTGGCCAGGCGGGCCAGCATGTCGGCATCGGGGGTCGGAGGTTCCGCGCCGAAAAAGCGATCATCCGCCGCAAGATCCCGGAAATATTCGGCAATCGCCTTCATCGTCGTGAAGGCGTCATCGAAGCCCTCCAGCGTGCAGGAGAACGTCCCGTAGGACACGGTGAGGATTTTATTAGACTCTGCCACGATATATCTCGCTTCTTGTCACGTGCCGCGCTTGGTGGGACTGCTCTTTTTCCACCTCTGTCAGCCAGACCATGAGGCCCAGAACGTTCGAATCTAAGGAATGGGTCGTTTCATTTTGTGACAATTTCATGGTGCCTGTCCACTTTGGCCCGGATATGAGGACAATCGCCAAGGTACCGGAAGGGCAGGATAAGGCCGCATGACTGAAGAAATCGTGATCTCGGACAGCCCGGTGCTGCTGCTGGGCGGTGCGGATCGCGGCGGCGCGCTGCGACAGCTGACGACCCTGCGCCACGATCTGCCGCTGGATCGGATGCCGGTCGTCGCCGCGGACGGTGGCGCCGGGCTGGCCCGGGCGGCAGGTCTGCCGCTGACGGCCGTGATCGGGGACTTCGACAGCCTGACCGACGAGGATCGCGCCGCCATCGACCCCGCCGTGCTGCATCACACGCCCGATCAGCTGACCACCGATTTCGACAAGGCCCTGTCCGAGATCCGCGCGCCGCTGGTCTTCGGCGTGGGCTTCACTGGCGGGCGGCTGGACCACCAGCTGGCGGTGATGACTGGGCTGACCCTGCAACCCGATCGGCGTTGTATCGTGATCGGGGACGAGGACATCACCTGCCTTTGCCCGCCCGACCTGACGCTGGACCTGACGCCGGGCGACCGGCTGTCGCTTTATCCGATGGCCGAGGTTGGCGGGCGGTCCGAAGGGCTGGACTGGCCGATCGACGGGCTGCGCCTGCGGCCGGACGGACGTGTCGGAACCTCGAACCGGGTCAGCGACGGGCAGATCCGGCTGCAGATCGACGCGCCGCGCATGCTACTTATATTGCCGCGCCCGGCCCTCCGCCCGCTGCTTGCGGGGCTGTCACTGTCTGACGCGCGATGGCCCGTTCGCGCAGGATGATGTAAAGCCCCGCCGCCATCGTCACCCCGATGCCAAGCGCCGCAAGACCATTCGGCAGATCGCGGAAGATCAGGAAGCCGATCACGGTGGCAAAGGGGATCTCGAGGTACTGCATAGGGGCCAGCGTGGCCGAAGGCGCGTAGCGCAGCGACCACGTCATCAGCAGGTGGCCGAACGAACCCAGCACCCCCAGCACAAGGTACAGCGGCCAGGCGCCCGAGGGGATGGGCGCGGGCGACAGCGGCCCCTGCCAGATCAGCCCCGCCACGGCGAAGGGGGCCAGAATGAGGACCGCCATGCCGCCGCTGACACCCTGCATCGCGATCGGATCGACCGACTTCGCGACAGCCCGCGTCACCAGCATGAAGAAGGCAAAGGTCAGCGCCACCCCGACGGGAAGCAGGGCGGGCCAGCCGACCTCGGCAAAGCTGGGCTGGATCACCAGCAGCGTGCCGACAAACCCGACCGCACAGGCGGCCAGGCGACGCCAGCCGACTTCCTCGTTCATCAGGCCCCATCCCAACAGCAGCAGGATGAAGGGCATGACAAAGGCGATGGCGATGGTCTCGGCCAGTGGCAGGAACCTGAGCGAGGTGAACATGAAGGCCACCCCCGCGATGTGAAAGACCGTACGCGCCAGCACCAGCCATGTTGTGCGTGTCGGCATCCGCAACGGCCGACCGGTGGCCGCCGCCAGCGGGATCAGGAACAGGGCCTGCATCGCGAAACGCAACAACAGGACCTGGAAGACCGGCTGCGCATAGGCCGCCTGGCCCAGCACCTTGGCCGTCGCGTCCGAGATCGGGGCGATCAGGCAGAAGGCGGCCATCAGGGCGATGCCAAGAAGCGGGCGGTCGGCAGTCATCGGGTGTCCTTCGGGTGATCGGCGTCCGGCGACCGAACCACGCCACCACCCCCCGGGCAAGCGATACACCTGTAACGGCGCGCCTGCGCGTTTAGGGCGGTCGGTGCGCGCGACAACGGATTTCACGACATTCCGACCGGAAAAAACACGATCGTGACTGCCCAGGTGCGGGATTTCTGAAAAATGTTTAACTGGTTCAATAATCGCACCTTTTTTGCCGCTTTTCGGGAACGGGGCAGGGGGCCGACGCATTGGTCTCCCAACGGACGCCCACGGTGGCGCCCTGATGAGAAAAGGAGACTACGATGATCCGCTTTAACAAAACCGCCAGCCTTGCTGCCATCCTTGCTACGACCGTGTCCGGTGCCGCTCTGGCCCAGACCGCGACGTACAACCCCGATGGCCGTGACGCCGGTGCCGCAGCTGGCGACCCGACGCCGTCGGTTTCGGTTGAAGGCTCCACCGCTGGCGCAGTGACTGCCGGCACCGAATACAACCCCGATGGCCGCGATGCGGGCGCTCTGGCCGGTGACCCGACCAATGGCGCAGTCGACGGCTCCGCTTCGACCATGGCGACCGCCGACACCGAAGGTGCCTACAACCCTGATGGCCGTGACGCCGGCGCTGCTGCTGGTGACCCGTCCAAGATGACCTACAAGAACGTCATCGCGTCGGTTGAATCCGGTGCCAACGTCAACTCCGACGTGTCCACCATCAAGGCTGACAGCTCGGTCAAGATGATGACCCTGTCGCAGATCGAAGGCACCGACGACGAGACGGCGCTGGACACCGCGATGGCCAATGCCGAGGGCGACATGACCTCCTACCGTGGGATGATCGCCTCGAACGCGGACTTCAACGCGATGCTCGAAGCTCAGGGCTACACCTCCGACGACGTGATCGGTGTGTACCAGAGCGCGGACGGCTCCTACTCGGTTCTGGTCGACGACCGCTCGTAACCCCTGACCACTTTGGTCCCTGCCCCCCGGCGTCCTGCGCCGGGGGGCCTTTGCGTTCAGCAGTTGGGCACGTTGACCGCCAGCCCGCCAAGCGAGGTTTCCTTGTACTTCTCGTGCATGTCGCGCCCGGTCTGGCGCATCGTCTCGATCGCCGCATCCAGCGGCACGAAATGCGTCCCGTCACCGCGCAGCGCCAGCGAAGCCGCGCTGACGGCCTTGATCGCGCCAAGCGAATTCCGTTCGATACAGGGCACCTGCACCAACCCCTTCACCGGGTCGCAGGTCATGCCGAGATGATGTTCCAGCGCGATTTCCGCCGCGTTCTCAATCTGCTCAGGCGTGCCGCCCAGCACGGCGCACAATCCGGCCGCGGCCATGGCGGCGGCTGATCCGACCTCGGCCTGACAGCCGGCCTCGGCCCCGCTGATCGAGGCGTTGAACTTGACCAGCCCGGCGATCGCCGCCGCCGTCAGCAGGAACTCCGGCACCTTGGTCTCGGACGACCCGGGCACGTGATCCAGATAATAGCGGATGACCGCAGGTACGACGCCCGCCGCGCCGTTGGTCGGCGAGGTCACGACCTGCCCGCCGGCCGCGTTTTCTTCGTTCACCGCCATGGCGTAGGTGCCGATCCAGTCGTTTACGACGTGCGGCGCGGTCAGGTTGCGGCCGCGTTCCTCGATCAGCTTGTTCAGGATGCCGGGCGCGCGGCGTTTCACGTTCAGCCCGCCCGGCAGCACCCCTTCGCTGCGAAGCCCGCGATCCATGCAGTCCTTCATGACACCCCAGATCCGGTAGGTGCCCTGTCTCAGCGGCCCGGTCTTGCGCGCGGCCTCGTTGCGTTCCTTCATCTGGGCGATGCTCAGGCCCGAGGCGCGCGCCATTTCAAGCATCTCGGCCGCGGACTTGAAGGGGAAGGGCACCGGATCGCCTTCGTCCTGCGCCTTGCCACCCTCGAGTTCGGCGGCGGTGACGACGAAACCGCCCCCGATGGAATAGTAGGTCTCGGAGGCGATCACGTCCCCCTGCGCATCCAGCGCGTCGATCACCATGCCATTGGCATGACCGGGCAGGGGGGCGTCGTAGTTGAACCGCAGGTCGGCCTCGGGATCAAAGCGCAGCGGGGTCAGCCCCGTTGGCGAAACGCGCTTGGTCTTGGCGATGTCCATCAGCGTGGCCTCGGCGGCATCGGCGTCGAAACGGTCGGGCAGGTATCCGGCAAGGCCAAGGATCACGGCCCGGTCCGTGGCATGCCCGCGCCCGGTGAAGGCCAGCGATCCGTACAGTGTCGCGCGCAGCCCCTGTGCCGTGAAGGGCGCGGCGCGCAGCCGGTCCAGGAACCGCCCCGCCGCCACCATCGGCCCCATGGTGTGCGACGACGACGGGCCGACGCCGATCTTGAAGACATCGAATACGGATAGGAACATGCAGGCCTCGGGCTAGGGTGTCGGGGGGATCGTGCAACAAACCCTGCCCGATCCTCCATCGGAATGCGACGTGCTTCTGCCCTGAAACGTCGCGGGGTGCCGCCTCGGGCCGGAAAGCCGTCGCCGACCGCCCGATTGCCCCTCGCCACGCGGGGCGGCGCGACCTATAACCGCCGCACCAGATCCCGAGGAGAGCGCAATGTCCGGAGAATTGTCCCCTATCGACAAGGCCAAGTACGTCGCCGCCAAGCGGTCGGTGGACTTTGTCGAGGACGGGATGCGCGTGGGCCTCGGCACCGGGTCGACCGCCGCCTGGATGGTGCGCTGCCTGGGTGAACTGGTCCGCGACGACGGCCTGAAGATCAAGGGCGTGCCGACCTCGGCGCGCACGGCGCAGCTGGCCAAGGAAGTCGGGATCAACGTGATGTCGCTGGACGAGGCGAAGTGGCTGGACCTGACGATTGATGGCGCGGATGAATTCGACGGCGATCTGAACCTGATCAAGGGCGGCGGCGGCGCGCTGCTGCAGGAAAAGATCGTGGCCACGGCAAGCGACCAGATGATCGTGATCGCGGATGTCGGCAAGGAGGTCGAGACGCTTGGCGCCTTCCCCCTGCCGATCGAGGTCATCCCCTTCGGCTGGCAGACCACGCAGGCGCTGGTCGAGGAAATGCTGATCTCGATGGACGTGCTGGGGCGCAATTCGACGCTTCGGATGAACGGCCCGCGCCCCTTCCTGACGGACGAGGGGAATTATATCCTCGATCTGCACCTGAACCGCATCGGCGAGGCGCGGCAGCTGGCCATGGTGCTGAACCAGATGCCGGGCGTGGTCGAGAACGGCCTGTTCATCGACATCTGCGACAGCGTCATCATCGGCTACGGCGACGGCCGCGTCGAACTGCGCGACATCAACGCCGGCACCATCGAAGAGACGCGGCTGGATTTCCTGGAAGACGACAACCTGTTTTCCGATCTCAGCGACTGAGGCGGACAGCCGGGCAGGGGCGCTGCCCCTCTTGGCCTGCGGCCAATTCACCCCGAGGTACTTGGAACCAGAAGAATGCGGGGCCCGGGCGTTGGGGTTGTTCTGGTCATCCCGAG
Source organism: Pseudooceanicola onchidii (assembly GCF_004959925.1). GTDB lineage: Bacteria > Pseudomonadota > Alphaproteobacteria > Rhodobacterales > Rhodobacteraceae > Pseudooceanicola > Pseudooceanicola onchidii. The sequence continues at coordinate 567,329 of NZ_SPUW01000001.1, forward strand.
GCCCATGTGGGATAGAACGGCTGAACGACAGGAGACCCCCATGGCTGACTTCGACTACGACCTTTTTGTCATCGGTGGCGGATCCGGCGGCGTGCGTGCCGCCCGCGTGGCCGCGGGAGAGACCGGCGCCAAGGTCGCCATCGCCGAGGAAAGCCGCTATGGCGGCACCTGCGTCATCCGGGGCTGTGTGCCCAAGAAGCTGATGGTCTTCGCCAGCAGCTATGGCGGACTGGTCGACGAGGGCCGCGAATACGGCTGGGACATCGGCGAGGCGACGTTTGACTGGGGCCAGTTCAAACCGAAGCTCGAGGCCGAACTGGACCGGCTGGAAGGCGTCTATCAGCGCCTGCTGGACGGATCTGGCGTCGAACGGTTCGACCAGCGCGCCAAGCTGGCCGACGCGCATACGGTCGAACTGGCCGACGGCACCCGCAAGACGGCCAAGCATATCCTCGTCGCCACCGGCGGCCACCCGGTGCGTCCTGATCTGGAAAATGCCGATCTTGGCATCGTCAGCGACGACATCTTCCACCTTGATACCCTGCCGAAATCGATCCTGATCATCGGCGGCGGCTATATCGCCTGTGAATTTGCGGGCGTCATGGCCGGGCTGGGCGTGAAGACGACGCAATATTATCGCGGCGCGCAGATCCTGCGGGGCTTCGACGACGAGGCGCGCGGGCTGATCGCCGAGGAAATGCGCGCAGGCGGGATCGACCTGCACTGCGGCACCGATATCCTCGAGATGTCGAAGGCCGACGGCGGCATCCGCGTCAAGGCAACGAACGGCACGGAAGAGGTTTTCGAACAGGTGCTGTTCGCCACCGGACGCAAGCCGAATTCGGACGACATGGGGCTTGAGGACCTGGGCGTGAAGCTGGGCCGCAACGGCGCGATCGAGGTCGATGAATATTCGCAGACCGCCGTGCCGTCGGTCTATGCCATCGGCGACGTGACCGACCGCGTGAACCTGACCCCCGTGGCGATCCGCGAAGGCATGGCCTTTGTCGAAACGGTCTTCAAGGGCAACCCGACCAGCCCCGATCACGACCTGATCCCGACGGCCGTCTTCACCCAGCCCGAATTCGGGACGGTGGGCCTGTCGGAAGAGGCCGCCCGCGATCAGGAGCCGATCGAGGTCTACGTGACGTCGTTCAAGCCGATGCAATCCTCCTTTGCGGGCCGGTCAAATCGCGTCATGATGAAGCTGATCGTCAGCCAGGAAAGCCGCAAGGTGCTGGGCTGTCACATCGTCGCGCCGCAGGCGGGGGAAATGATCCAGATGGCGGGGATCGCAGTAAAGATGGGGGCGACGAAAGAGGATTTCGACCGGACCGTGGCGGTGCACCCGACCATGGCCGAAGAGATCGTCACGATGCGCAACCCGACCCGTAAATCTTGAAATTCGGTCACAAATGCACAGTTTGAGGCCAAGACCACAAAAGACGGTAAGTGAGAAGGAACAACATGGCTGGTAATTCGGGCGGCCCCTGGGGCGGCGGCGGAAATTCCGGCGGAGGGCGGCAGCAGCCGCCATCCGGAGGAGGAGGAGGCGGGCGACGTCCCGACGGGGACAAACCGCAGATCCCGGATATCGATGAATTGATGCGCAAGGGCCAGGACCAGCTGCGCGTGCTGATGGGCGGCCGTGGCAACGGCGGCAACGGCACCGGCGGCGGCCGTCAGGGCGGATCCGGCGGGCCGAAGCTGACGCGCGGCACCGTGGTGATCGGGCTTGGCGTGGTCGTGGCGATGTGGCTGGCGGCGTCCTTCTATACCGTGAAGCCGGAAGAACAGTCGGTCGAACTGTTCCTGGGTGACTATTCCTCGACCGGGCAGCCCGGTCTGAACTTTGCCCCCTGGCCGGTCGTGACCTACGAGGTGATCCCCGTCACCCGCGAACAGACCGAAGACATCGGTGTTGCGGGCCGTGGCGGGGACGCGGGCCTGATGCTGACCGGGGACGAAAACATCGTCGACATCGATTTCCAGGTTGTCTGGAACATCAATGACCCGGCCAAGTTCCTGTTCAACCTGCGCGATCCGCGCATGACGATCCGCGCCGTGGCCGAATCCGCCATGCGCGAGATCATTGCCCAGTCCGAACTGGCGCCGATCCTCAACCGGGATCGCGGGGCCATCGCCGGACGTCTGCAGGACCTGATCCAGTCGACCCTCGACAGCTATGACAGCGGCATGACCGTGGTGCGTGTGACCTTCGACAAGGCCGACCCGCCCGCGCAGGTGATCGACGCCTTCCGCGAGGTGCAGGCCGCCGAGCAGGAGCGTGAACGTCTGACCAACCAGGCCGATGCCTATGCCAACCGGATCATGGCCGGGGCCCGCGGTGAGGCCGCGCAGGTGCTGGAAGAGGCCGAAGCCTACCGCGCCCGCGTGGTCAACGAGGCGGAAGGTGAGGCCTCGCGCTTCTCGGCCGTTCTGGAGGAATACGCCAAGGCGCCCGAAGTGACCCGCAAGCGTCTGTACCTGGAAACGATGGAGGACGTGCTGGGCCGTGTCGACAAGATCATCATGGATGATCAGGCAGGACAGGGTGTCGTGCCCTACCTTCCGCTCAATGAACTGAACCGCAACCGGACCTCCGGTCAGACGGGGGGGAACTGATCATGAAGAAATCCGCATTTCTCCTGCCCGTTCTCTTTGTGGTGGTCGTCATCTTCCTGTCCTCGATCTTCATCGTGGACGAACGGGAAAAGGCGCTGGTGCTGCAGTTCGGCCGTGTCGTCGACGTGAAGGAAGAGCCCGGGCTCGCCTTCAAGGTGCCGCTGATCCAGGAAGTCGTGCGCTACGACGACCGCATCCTCAGCCGCGATACCGACCCGCTCGAGGTCACGCCGCTGGATGACCGTCGTCTGGTCGTCGACGCCTTCGCGCGGTACCGGATCACCAATGTCGAACAGTTCCGTCAGGCTGTCGGTGTCGGTGGCATCTCGGCCGCTGAAAGCCGTCTCGACTCGATCCTGCGGTCGCAGATCCGCGAAGTTCTCGGCTCCGTGTCCTCCAACGACATCCTGTCGGTCGACCGGGCCGCGCTGATGCAGCGTATCCGTAACGGTGCGGTAAATGAGGCGCGGAACCTCGGGCTGGAAATCATCGACGTCCGGCTCAAGCGCACCGACCTGCCGCGCGAGAACCTTGATGCGACCTTTGCCCGGATGCGGGCGGAACGGGAACGCGAGGCGGCGGACGAAGTCGCGCGCGGGAACGAGGCCGCGCAGCGGATCCGTGCCCAGGCCGACCGGACCCAGGTCGAAATCGTGTCGGACGCCAACCGTCAGGCCGATATCGCCCGCGGTCAGGCCGATGCGCGCCGCAACGCGATCTTCGCCGATGCTTTCGGCAAGGATCCCGAGTTCTTCGACTTCTACCGGTCGCTCGCGGCGTATCAGAAGGCGCTGCAGGACGGCAATTCGACCATGGTGATCAACCCCAACAGCGAGTTCTTCACCTACCTCAAGAGCACCGGCCTCGCGGCAACGGCGACCCCGACCGCGGCAGCGCCCGCAGCCGAGGAGACCCCGGTCGAGGACGAACAGCCGGTCGAGGCCCCCGCAACCGAAACCCCGCAGGCGCCTGCGCCCGGGGCCGAGGAAACCGCGCCGGCGACCGAATGATCGGCATCGCGCTTCTGGCCCTCGGGCTTGTATTGATCGTGGAGGGGCTGGCCTATGCGCTGGCCCCTTCGCTTGTGGAGCGCCTGCTGGACGCGCTGCGCGCCATGCCGGAAGACCAGCGGCGCATGCTGGGGCTGGGGGCGCTTGGTGGCGGTCTGCTGTTGGTCTATTTGGCGAAGATGCTGGGCGCGTAAGGCCGCGCGCACTGCGTAGACCGTCATGTTACAGTTTTTCACATGACAATCACGGTCACTTGTCGCGATGCGATTGGCTTTGAGTTGCCGACGTGTCAGCCTACGTTGCATGACATGTCCATCGGCGCGGCACAGTGGCTGCGCCCGTCAGACACCCATAAGAGGAGATACGGGAGTGAACACTCAGGCATTATCCCGGGCCCCGCAGGTCAAGGCACTTCGGCAGGGCGCAACCGCGCCCCGTGCCTTCTGGACCCTTCTGCTGGCGACGGCGCTGGTCCTGCTGCAGGCCATGCAGGCGATGGCCCGCCCCGACAGCTTTGCCGACCTGGCTGACAAGTTCAGCCCGGCCGTCGTCAACATCACCACGTCGACCATGGTCGCAGGCCGCGATCAGGCCACGCCGATGGTTCCCGAAGGGTCCCCGTTCGAGGACTTCTTCCGCGAATTCCAAGACCGCAACCGTGGTGACCGCGCCCCCCGCCGGTCCTCGGCGCTTGGCTCCGGCTTCGTGATTTCCGAGGACGGCTTTATCGTCACCAACAACCACGTCATCGCCGGCGCGGACGAGATCACGATCGAATTCTTCAACGGCGACACGCTGGATGCCGAACTTGTCGGGACCGACGAAAAGACCGACATCGCCCTGCTGAAGGTCGAGGCGGACAATGCGCTGCCCTTCGTCAGCTTCGGCGACAGCGACCTGGCCCGTGTGGGCGACTGGGTCGTCGCCATGGGCAACCCGCTTGGCCAGGGCTTCTCGGTCTCGGCCGGGATCGTATCCGCCCGCAACCGCGCGCTGTCGGGCACCTACGACGACTACATCCAGACCGACGCGGCGATCAACCGGGGCAACTCGGGCGGTCCGCTCTTCAACCTTGATGGCGAAGTCATCGGCGTGAACACCGCGATCCTGTCGCCGAACGGCGGGTCGATCGGCATCGGGTTCTCGATGGCCTCGAACGTCGTGACCGGCGTGGTCGACCAGCTGAAGGAATTCGGCGAAACCCGCCGTGGCTGGCTGGGCGTGCGCATCCAGGACGTGACCGAGGACATGGCGGATGCCATGGGCCTGGCAAGCGCCACCGGTGCACTGGTCTCCGATGTGCCTGAAGGCCCCGCCATGGATGCGGGCATGCAGGCCGGTGACGTGATCACCAGCTTCGACGGTGTGGACGTGGCCGACACCCGCGGGCTTGTCCGCCAGGTCGGCGCGACGCAGGTCGGCAAGACCGTCCGCGTCACCGTCTGGCGCGACGGCAAGACCGAAACGCTGAAGGTGACCCTGGGCCGTCGTGAAGAAGCCGAGGCCGAGGCGGTTCCTGCCGCGCAGCCCGGTGGCGAAGAGCCGGTCGAGAAGGACCTGATGGGCATGTCCCTGTCGTCCGTCACCGCCGAGCTGGCCGAACAGCTGGGTCTGGAAGATGGCGCCAAGGGCCTGGTCGTCCGCGACGTCGACGAGGCCTCGGATGCCTATGAAAAGGGCCTGCGCGCCGGCGATCTGATCACCGAAGCTGGTCAACAGAAGATCGATACGATCGCGCAGCTGGAAGAACGCGTGGCCGAAGCCAAGGACGCGGGCCGCAAGTCCATCCTGCTGCTGATCCGTCGTGAAGGAGAGCCGCGGTTCGTGGCCCTGCCGATCGACGAAAGCTGATCATTGCACTTTTCGATCCAATCGGATCCGACTGTGAAAGGGCCGTGCATTGCACGGCCCTTTCCATTCCCAATGAAAACAAGGTGCTGAAGTATTGCCGGGCCGTGGCCAATGATTAACGGACGGTTAATCAGTCGCCGAGGTAGAAACAATTTTCAGATAATTGCCATATTCTGGCCGGAAACCATGGGTATTGCTCGCTGCAGTTGAACAACTCTTGCAGGCAGAATCCATGCAATCCACTTCCACCTCGGCTGCTGCGGCGGCAACCACCTGGGGAGCAACGGCAAAGACCGTGGCCATGGGTGCGGCGGGGACCGTCCTTTGGGGGTCACTTGCCTTTTACTTCGCTGTCGGCATGAACAATGCCGACGAAATTACCAATGAAGATCAGGTTGAGACGGCCGAAAGGCTGTTCTTCCGGACCGAACTTCCCGAAGCGGACCTCGTGCAGGGGTGCCAGCTGAACAACGGCGCCGGTGCCTGTGATGGCACGGCCTGGATCATCCTGTCGCAGCATCAGCCCCGGCAGGACGCGCCGCCGATGCCCGAAGCGCTGAAGGTGTCGATGCCGACGCCTCTGTGGGACAATGTCACCGAACGCAACGACATGACGGATCGCACGTGCAACCGTGCCATCACCGTGGAATTGCCGCGTTGGCTGGCCACCGTGCCGCGCGCGTCCGAAGGGGTGACGCTGGCCCTGCTGCCGGAACATCTTGGCGCCTGCCAGGCCTCGGCTCCGGGCATCGATCCGCGCCGCGAACACCGGAATTTCTGGTTCATCTCGGGGCAGAAGGTGGTCGGAGAGCTGCGCTGTTCGCTGCCGGGCACCTACATGGAGCCCGCCTGTGAACTGGCCGCCTACCCGGAACACGGCACCTTCGAGGTGTCCTATTCCCGGCTTCCGGCCGCGAACGTCGAAGCGATCGCCACCCAGGCGCCGCAAATGCTCGAGGCGCTGAAAGCCGCGCTTCCGGCCGATCTCGCGGCCCGGGTCGATCTTGACACCATCCCGGCTCCGGTCGCCTTCGACGCGGATACGGCCGCCGCCATGGGCGATCTGGTGAACGTCTCGTTCTGATCTGACCGGATCCAACCGGTTCAAGGCCCCGGCGTCCGCGCCGGGGCCTTTTCCGTTCCGGCGTTATTCGTCCTGCGGCAGGATCGCGCGGTCCTCGCGGGTGACGTCGACCACCGCCAGCCCCAGTTTGCGGGCCGCCGCCAGTGACAGGATCCCGCTGTCGAGCCCGAGCGGCGCCTGGTAGTTCCGCACGGCGCGCCGGGTCAGCCTGTCCATCCGGCCGTTGATCTGGCCCGCATACAGCCCCCGCGCCATCAGCGAGCGCTGAAGCGAGGCGACGAAATCGAAGGTCAGCTCATCGGGGCAGGGGGTCCGGAACCAAAGCTCGCGCCGTTCCTGCACGATACGCTGCTGGGTTTCGGTCTTGTAGACCGCCGGAATTTCGACCGTGCCGTCGCTGCGCACCTGTGCGGGCTGCAGCAGGATCTGTTCCGTCACGGTTTCAAGGATGGCCGGGCTGCCCTCTTGTCCCCAGCAGGCTCCGGGCGGTGATCCGGGCGGCGGGGTCGAATGGATCTGGATGATATCCGGTTCGCCGACGCCGGGCACGGGCAGCGGCATGTCGCAGCCCGTCAGCACGGCAAGCGTCAGTATCCCGCAAGGGACGGACCAGCGGCGAGGGGTCATCGGGTGCCTTTTCTGCTCGGTCGGGTCTGGGCCCGTTGCAGCAGAGTTTACCCGGTTTTGGGGATTTGCGGAAGGGTGGGGGTGTTTGGAACGGTGGCGCCGATTTTCCGGTCCGACTGCCACGACCAGCCATGGTCACCCCATGGATTATCAACAGGCGTGTTCGCCGGGCAGAGCATCTAGTCGAAGGGCGCGACACGTAAGCCAGAGTTCGTTGCCGCGTCAAAGCCGCCCCCGCCCGGCATCCTGTCCCCCGCGCCGCCCGGGCGCAGCAGGTCGTCCAGCATGGCCGAGATGTCTTCGATCGTCTCGGCGATCACATGCGTCACCTCGTTCTCGCGCTGCAGCCGTCCGGTCACTCGCAGCATCCGACCGGCGATCACCGCGCGGCGGAAGGCCTCGTAAAGCTTGCGCCAGACGATCACGTTCACCACGCCCGTCTCGTCCTCGAGCGTGAGGAAGATCACCCCCTTGGCCGTTCCGGGCCGCTGTCGCAGGATCACCAGCCCCGCCACCGCCACCCGCGCGCCCTGCGGTGGCAGATCCAGCATGTCGGCGGGCAGGCAGGCGGGTGGGCGTGGCCAGGGGTAGGGGTCCGGCGCACGCGGATCTGGGAAGGGGGGCGGGCGATCACTCATGCGAGAACAAATAGCGAACAACGCAACGTTCCTCAAGCCCCGGAAGAAGTTGGGCGGAAAGGGACTGGAACGGGGCGCATCGCGGGTTTAGATGTTCCCCGACGGCCAAGGGAGACACAGATGGCGAAGATCACCTATATCGAGCACAACGGCACCGAACACGTCGTCGACGTGGCCAACGGCATGACAGTGATGGAAGGCGCCCGCGACAACGGTATCCCGGGGATCGAAGCCGACTGCGGCGGCGCCTGCGCCTGTTCCACCTGCCATGTCTATGTCGCGCCCGACTGGGTCGAAAAGCTGCCTGAAAAGCAGGACATGGAAGAGGACATGCTGGATTTCGCCTACGAACCCGATCCGGCCCGGTCGCGCCTGACCTGCCAGATCAAGGTGACCGACGCGCTGGACGGACTGGTCGTCCAGATGCCCGAAAAGCAGATCTGATCCATGGCCCGGGCGCGGCCCCGACTGTCCCGCCCGTGTCTGCCCGGGGTCGGCCGCGCGCTTGGCGGTCTGGCCCTCTGGCTGGCGCTGACCGTGCCGGCCGCCGCCGGGATCACCGCCGCGACCTATGAAGGCCCGACCGACCGCTATGACCACGGCGTGCTGGGCGACAAGCTGGAATGGACCACGCTGGCGCTGACGCTGGACGATGGCACCATCCGCCGCTTTACCCTGCCCGAGGACATGGTCTTCGAAGACCTGACCCCGCGCCTGGCCGATGTCACCGGTGATGGCGCGGCCGAGGTCATCACGGTCGAAAGCAGCCTGTCCAAGGGCGCGCGCCTGACGGTCTATGGTGCCGAGGGGCGCCTGATCTCGACCGCGTTCATCGGCCAGCGCAACCGCTGGCTCGCCCCCGTAGGCGCGGCGGATTTCGATGGCGACGGCACGATCGAGATCGCCTATGTCGACCGCCCGCACCTGATCCAGACCCTTCGCCTGATCCGGATCGAGGCGGGCGAGTTCGTCGAGATCGCGTCGCTGCGCGGCGTGACCAACCATCGTCTGGGCTGGGATTACATCCCCGGCGGCGTGCGCACCTGCACCGGCCGCCCCGAGATGATCCTGGCCACCGGCGACTGGCTGGCCAACCTGTCGGTCTTCTGGCTTGAGAAAGAGCAGCGGCTGGACACCCGCGCCGAGGGACGGTTCACAGGACCCGCCAGCATGGAACGCCTGCTGCGCTGCGAGGGCTAGCGCTTTAGCGCCTGCACCAGGATCGCCCCGGCGGCGACCCCGAGCACCGGCCGTTTGCGCCACGGACGATACCGCCAGGCCACGACCAGTCCAAAGACGATCAGCACGCCAAGGGGCGCGATGACGTCCTGGCCGCCGCGCCCCGACCAGGCCAGCACCGCCACCCCCATCCCGGCGCTGAACAGAAGCGACACGAGGCCAACCACGAACATCATCACCCGGGGTGCGCCGCCTTCACCGATCACCAGCGGCAAGTCCGGATCGCGCGCCGCCAGTCGCTCCAGGATCGCGACCATCAGGGCGGCATGGGTCTGCACCTGGCGGTCATTCCAGGCGCCCGTCACCGGAACCGACAGCTTGCCGCCCGGATGGGTCAGATCCAGCCGTCGGATCACGCCGCCACCCTTCAGGCCCATCTCGGCCATCTGGCAGCCCGTCACCCGGCGCAGATCCAGCGTGGTCGCGGGGGTGGTCAGGGTGTCGCCCCGAAGCTCCCACGTCTGGGCAAACCGCAGCGGTGCGGGTTTGAAGCTGAAGTGCGTCTGGGTGGGCGGTTTCGTGGTCGAGGTTTCGGAGACATCCGCCACGTCCAGCACATCGGTGATCGTCACCGTGCCGTCGGTGCCTCGGGTGGGGTCACCATCGGCGATGACATGGAAGATCGACCGGATCTCGCGGCCCGTGTCCCCTGCCAGGGCCTTGTCCAGACCGGGCAGCGCCGTGCCGCCGGGAAGGCGCGATCGCAGAGGTTCGGTATCGAAGGCCCGGTCGGGAATATCGTCGCGCCCGATGACCATGTAGTCGCCGGGCGCCGGATCGGGTGCGCCAAAGCGCGTGCGGATCATCGGGGGCAGATGGCCCGTGGCGCCCTGCGCCTGCGGATCAAGGTAGCGGCTGGTGGTCTCGTCCGACCCCACGCTCGAGACGCCGACCCAGATCCGGCGCGGGCTCACCCCAGGATCCGCCAACCGATGTCGCGGCGATAGAAGCCCTCGGGCCAGTCGACGGCCCCGGCCATGGCATAGGCCCGGTCGCGCGCCTCCTGCAGGGTCGCGCCGCGCGCCGTGACGTTCAGCACCCGGCCCCCATTTGCCAGCACACGACCCTTGTCGGCGGTGGTTCCGGCATGGAAGCAGACCTCGAACGAGGTCGCGGGCAGGGCGTCCAGCCCCTTGATCTCGGTCCCTTTTTCATAGCTGCCGGGATAGCCGTCGGCCGCGAGGACCACGGTCATCGCGTGATCATCGGCCCAGTTGACCCGCGCCTTGTCCAGCCGCTTTTCAGCCGCCGCATGCATCAGGTCGAAGGCCTGCGCGCCCAACCGCAGCATCAGAACCTGACATTCCGGATCGCCGAAGCGGCAGTTGTATTCGACCAGCCGCGCCGCGCCATCCTTGATCATCAGCCCGACATAAAGCACGCCTTCGTAGGGCGTGCCGCGCTTGGCCATCTCGCGCAGGGTCGGATAGACGATCTGGTCCATCACCTGCGTCTGGATGGCATCGCTCAGAACCGGGGCGGGGGAATAGGCGCCCATGCCGCCGGTGTTCGGCCCCTCGTCGCCGTCATAGGCGCGCTTGTGATCCTGTGCGGTGCCGATCGGCAGGGCGTTTTCGCCGTCGCAGAGCACGAAGAAGGACGCCTCTTCGCCCTCCATGAACTCCTCGATCACCACCTCGGCGCCGGCCGCGCCGAATTCGCCGCCGAACATGTCGTCGATCGCGGCCAGTGCGGTCGCGTCGTCCATCGCCACGATCACGCCCTTGCCGGCCGCCAGCCCGTCGGCCTTGACGACGATCGGGGCGCCCTGCGCGCGGATGTAATCCTTGGCAGGCCCGGCCTCGGTGAACCGTGCATAGCCAGCAGTCGGCGCACCCGCGGCGTCGCAGATTTCCTTGGTAAACCCTTTCGAAGCCTCAAGCCGGGCGGCGTCCTTCGACGGGCCGAATACCAGAAACCCGGCATTTCGCAGGTCGTCGGCCACACCGGCGGCCAGAGGAGCTTCGGGCCCGACGATGATGAAGTCGATGGCGTTTTCCTCGCAGAACTGCCCGACCACGCCGCCGTCAAGGATATCCAGATCCGCACATTCGGCGATCTTGGCGATCCCGGCGTTTCCGGGGGCGACGATCAGCTTGTCGCACTTCGGATTCTGCAGCACGGCCCAGGCCAGTGCATGTTCGCGGCCACCGCCGCCCAGGATCAGGATATTCATCAGGGGCCCCCTTTGTTGCGCGCGGTTCTAGGCAGCCCTTGCCGCGAAGGCAATGACTAGTGCAACCGCTTGCGGATCGACCTGAGCGACACCCAGACCCCGAGCACCACCAGCGGCGTCACCAGCGCGGCCAGCCAGCCCTTGTCGATCCCGATCTCGTAGGCGAAAGGCCCAAGGAAGTAGAGCGCGAGCCCGGTCGCGTAGTAGGAGATCGCGACGACCGACAACCCCTCGACCGTGTGCTGCAGGCGCAGGGCTTCGTCCGACCGGCGGTCCATGCTTGTCAGCAGGGCGCGGTTCTGGCGCGACAGCTCGACCTCGACCCGGGTGCGCAGCAGTTCCCCGGCGCGGCGGGCGCGTTCGGTCAGCCGGGTCAGGCGACGTTCGGTTGCCTCGACCGTCCGCATGGCGGGATCGAAACGGCGCAGCATGAATTCGGCAAAGGTCTGGCGACCCTCGAACGGGTCCTCGCGCAGCGCATCGATGCGGGCGGTGACCAGCCGCTCGTAGGCCCCCGTGGCCGCCATCCGGAAACTGGATCGCGCCGCCAGCCGCTCAAGCCCGGCCGAGATGTCCAGCAAATCGTGCAGCGTGCCCTCGGCATCGCGCGACGCCTCGCCCAGGCCGCCGACCGCCGACGACAGGCGTGTGCCGATCTCGCCCAGCTGCGGGCTCATGTCGCGCGCGCGGATCCAGCCCAGCATGGCCATCGCGCGGTAGGTCTCGATCTCGCACAGGCGTTGCACGGTGCGCCCGATCCGTTTCGGCCCGACGCCGTTGCGGACCAGCACGGAAAACCGCATGTCGCCGCCCGCATCGGGGCTGAAATCGCCCGCGATCACGGCCTGTCCATCCAGCACCCGCGCCACCGCAAGGCTGTCGCTTGCGTGATCCGATTGCAGAACGGTGTTGACCTGGTCGTCGCTGTCCATCGTCTGGATCCGGAACCGGGCCGAGGCCATGCGCAGCCCCGGCGCATCGCGCAGGATGTCCTGCGCCAGCGCCAGCACGTCCTTTTCGGTGCCGCCCCAGACCAGGTAGGTCACGAATTCATTGTGACTTTCCCACTTCATGTGAAGCGGCCCCAGCCGACCCGACCAATGCGTCGCCCCGACGTCGGGCAGCGGCAGGCAGGCCCCGCCGAGCAGGCGGTCAAGCTGATCGCGTTCCGCTGCCCGGTCCCGGTCGATCCGCCGCGCGGGCCGCAGTGCGACAAACCAGGCCGAGGCGGGCAGGGGGATCGAGGGGAAAGGGCGCGCGTGCAGTTCCTCGACCACGGCGGCGCGATGCGGGTGGTCTGCGGCGGGGTGGGGGGCGTCGGTATTCATGGGTATACGGGATCCGTCGGCCAGGGGTTGACCGAGTATGCCGATTTCGCGCCATCCGCATACGCCCGGCCCACGGGCCGGGACCATCTGCCGCATCAGCCCTAGCCGCGCGCTTTCCACCATCGGACCAAAGGGGCTCTGCCCCGGCCGCCGGATGCGGGCATCCGGCAGCCACCCCGGGATACTTGTGGCAAAAAGAAAGTCAGGTCAGGGGCTGGTGACGGACCGGGCGATCCATCTGGAGCGGCCAGTCCGCGCGCGTCCGCACACCCCCGCCGGCGCGCACGGTGGCGAGCTTTTCGAGGTCGAGATCCCCGAAGGTCCATCCGGGCACGTCCAGATCGCCGCTGGCGATCACGCCGGTCTGTGGCAGGCCCTTGTCCGGCGGGCAGAACACCCCGCCCGCGCCGTGGCTGATGTTGACGGCCTCGATCGGGTAATCGCCGACGATCGAGGACATGACGGTAAAGCACTGCCCTTCAAGCGCGCGGGCCATGGCGCCGATCCGAACCCGGGAATAGCCCGCGACGGTTTCGGTGGCCGAGGGGATCAGGATGATGTCGACCTGTTCCTCGACCAGGCGCCGCGCCAGCATCGGGAATTCGCAATCATAGCAGATCAGGATACCGATCCGTCCAAGCGTCGTGTCGAAGATCTGCAAGGGTCCGTTGCCGGTGACCTGCCAGGGGTCGACCTCCCACGGGGTCATGATCTGCTTGTCCTGATGGCCCTGCGCGCCCGAGGGTGCCAGGAACATGGCGCGGTTCACCAGCCCCGCGTCGGTCATCAGGGGGCCAGAGGGCGCGACGATATGCACGCCGTGCGCCTGCGCCAGCCCCGACAGGAAGTCGGCCGCGCGCGGCAGCAGGTCCGACACGGCCCGGGTGGCCGCATCCAGGTCGTCCGCCGCGACACCCGCGACCGAGGCCAGCTCCATCGCGCCGTATTCGGGAAAGACGAGGATCTGCGCCCCCTGATCGGCCGCCTTGCCGACCCATTCGGTCATCTTGACCTCGTAGCCATCCCAATCGTCGAACCAGTCGAGGGGATAGGCCGCAGCCGCGACGCGGATCATCATTTGCCGTCCTCCAGACCGTGGTCGCGGAACAGGCGGCTCTGGGCGATGAAGAAGACGAACAGCGCTGCCGTCAGGCCGAAGGTCTTGAAATAGACCCAGGTTTCGGTCGGTTGGGTGCGCCAGATGACCTCGTTCGCCACGGCCAGCGCCAGGAAGAAAACGCACAACCGGCGGGTCAGCTTCATCCAGCCCTCGTCATCCAGCGGCACCAGTTCCTCCATCACGTGGCGCAGCCAGCTTTGGCCGCGCAGCAACCCGATCCCGAGGATGCCGCCGAAAAGCAGGTAGATCAGCGTCGGCTTCATCTTGAAGAACCGGTCGTCGTTCAGCCAGACCGACAGCCCGCCGAAGACAGTCACCAGCACCGCCGTCACGATCTGCATCTTGGACAGGTGGCCGGTCAGCTTCCACAGGATGCCGGTCGAAATCAGGATCAGCGGGATGAAGGCGGCCGTGACCAGGATGAACCCGTCATAGTCGGTCCCGCCGATTGTGAAGACGCGGTCCTTCAGTTTCACGTAGGCGGCGAAGAACAGGACGATCGGGCCCAGTTCCAGCCCGGTCTTCAGCCAGGGATTGATCTTGCGTTGCTCGGTCATGGTGTCTCCTGCGTCAGCCGCCAAGTTCCACGATCACCGCCCCGAGGGCAATGAGCGTCATCAGTGCAATGCGCCGTGGCCCGACGGTTTCCTTCAGCACCAGCCAGCCGATCACGGCGGCAAAGACGGTCGAGGTTTCGCGCAGCACCGCCGCTTCGCCCACCTTGTCGAGCCGCGTGGCCAGCATCACCGATCCGAAGGATCCGAAGGCGATGGTCGCGCCGGTAAAGCCGAGGCGGATCAATTTGCCTATGTCGGGCCGGTTGGTCATGGTCCGCCAGCGCAGCGCCGCAACGACTGGCATGTCGACCGAACAGATCACGAAGAACCAGGCCAGGAAGGTGAAGGGGTTGGGGGTGCCCCGGATCGCGTAGGCGTCATAGGTCGTGTAAAGCGCCACCAACCCGCCGGTTCCGGCGGCGAGCCAGAGCGCGGGCACCAGCGTGTCCCGCGCCACCTGGATCGTCAGCAGGTTGTAGGCGGCAAGGCCGAAGATCCCCAGCAGCAGGACCAGCACGCCAAGCCATTGGGTCAGGGTGAAGGTCTCGCCAAAGACGATCCAGGCGGCGATGACGGTAAAGACCGGCCCCATGCCGCGCACCACCGGGTAGACGACGGTGAAGGCGCCGCGCGAATAGGCCAGCGCCATGCCGACCTTGTAGGTGAAATGGATGGGCAGGGCGCCGAGGATCAACAGCCATTCGCTGCCCTCCGGGGCGGGAACCAGGAACAGCGCCATCGGCAGGGCCATGACGATCTGCGCCGTGTCGATCGCCCCGCGCGACAGCCAGGGGTCGATGCGGCCCTTCTGCAGCGACCCGAAGATCGCATGCAGCAAGGCGGCCAGCAGGGCCAGCACGAGGGCGGCCTGGTGCCCGGCCTCCGTCCCTTCGATCGAGGTGATCCATTCGCTCACGAGGGGCCGCCTTTCGCGGTGTCCGGTCGCAGTTCAGCTGCGGTGCGGGCGGAAATTCGGGCAGGGGGGAAACCAAAGCGGTCGCGCCACGTTGGTCCGGGCAAGACCCGGAGAAGACCCATAGACTTTGATCTGACAGACCTGCTGCAGCACCATTTCCGTGACCCCGTGCCGGGCCTGAGCTGGCCGGTCATGATCCTGCGGCTTGTCTTTGCGGTGCTGCTGGGCGCCGTCGTCGGGTTCGAGAGGGAGCGCCGCGACAAGGCGGCGGGCCTCAGGACACATGTGCTGATCTCGACCGCAGCCTGTCTCTTCGCGCTTCTGACGCTTGGGCTTCTCAGCGATCCGATCGCCGATGTCGACCAGGTGCGCACCGATCCGATCCGCCTGATCGAAGCCGTGACCGCCGGGGTCGCCTTCTTGGCGGCCGGGACGATCTTCACCGCCGGAAATGACCGCGTGCTGGGGCTGACCACCGGGGCGGGCATGTGGATGGCGGGGGCCATCGGGGCGGCCTGCGGGCTGGGATACCTGGGCCTGGAACTGCTGGCCGCGGGGCTCGCGATCGTGGTGCTGTGGCTGTTCAAGTCAGTCATGGAATGATGCGGCGGGACGGCGTCAGCTGTCTGCTCCGGTCAGGGCGCGGGCAAAGTCGTCCGGGTCAAAAGGCGCAAGATCGTCGATCTGTTCGCCGACCCCGATCGCATGGATCGGCAGCCCGAACTTGTCGGCCAGCGCCACCAGCACGCCACCCTTGGCGGTGCCGTCGAGTTTCGTCATCACCAGGCCCGAGACATCGGCCATCTTGCGGAACGTCTCGACCTGGCTCAGCGCATTCTGGCCTGTGGTCGCATCCAGCACCAGCAACGTGTTGTGCGGGGCCGAGGGATCCTTCTTGCGCAGCACGCGGATGATCTTGGCCAGTTCCTCCATCAGGTCGGCGCGGTTCTGCAGCCGCCCGGCCGTATCGATCATCAGCAGGTCCGCGCCTTCGGCCTCGGCCTTCTGAAGCGCGTCAAAGGCCAGGGCCGCAGGGTCCGATCCCTCGGCGGCCTTCAGCACCGGCACCCCGGCGCGCTGGCCCCAGATTTCAAGCTGTTCGACGGCCGCGGCGCGGAAGGTGTCGCCCGCGGCGATGATCACCGACTTGCCCGCGCCCCGGAACTGGCTGGCCAGCTTGCCGACGGTCGTGGTCTTGCCCGATCCGTTCACGCCGACGACCAGCACCACCTGCGGCTTTTTCGGGAACAGGGGCAGGGGTTTGGCGACGGGCTCCATGATCCGGGTGACCTCATCGGCCAGCAGTCCCTTGATCTCGGTCGTCGACAGGCGGCGGCCCATCCGCCCCTCTGCCATGTTCGAGGCCACGCGCAGCGCCGTGTCGACGCCCATGTCCGAGGCGATCAGCAGCTCTTCCAGCTGTTCCAGCATGTCGTCGTCCAGCACCCGGCGGACCACCGGCGCGCTGTCCTTGCGGGTAAAGAGCCGCGACAGGATCCCGCCGTCGCGCGCAGCGCCACGGTTTTCTTCGGGCAGGTCAGTGTCGGGCGCCTCGTTCGGCGGCGCGGGGATGGGGTCCGGCTCGGGCGTGGGTGCGGGGTCGGGGCGCGGTGCGGGCACCATGTCCGGCGGGCTGGCGGGCACTTCCTCGGGCCCCGGCGACGGCAGGATCGTGGGCGCATCCGGCACGGGTTCCGCATCGGGCTGCGGCAGCTCGGGCTCGGGCAGATCGGGCTGCGGCGTCTCCTCCGGGGTGGGGGACGGCGCGGGATCCGGCTGCGGCGGCAGCTCCGGCTCGGGCGTGGGCGGCGTTTCGGTCGGCGGAGGCGGGACGTCGGGCGTCTCGGCGGGCTCTTCATGGCCGCCGTCGGCGACGATGGCATCCAGCCCCTCTTCCAGCTTTGAGGAAGACTTGAACAGCCGGTCCTTGAGTTTCGAGAAAAAGGCCATCTGCACCCCGCCTGACGTGATCGGACAACACCTAATGCGCCGGGCGGGGAAGGGAAAGGGGCCAGTGCGCAATCCAAGGCCTGCTTGGAAGGGATGGCGCTTTTGGCCTAGGCGGAACACCATATGATGGGTTAGAACTGCCGCGAGTTTCCGAAACCACCATTGCGCGGAGTTGAAGACATGATCGGTTTCCTGATCGCCACCCTGGTGCCGATCCCGCTTCTGATCATCGCGACCGGCACGGGCGGCGTGATCGGCTGGGCCGTTCTGGCCTATCTGACCGTCTTCACCGCGCTGCTCGATCACCTGCTGCCGCGCAGCTGGCGCAACGTTGATGCCGCGCAGGAATTCAAGGCAGGCCACGGGCTGTCGATCGCCCTTGGCATCGCGCACCTGTTTCTCATGGTGATTGCCGTCCGCTACCTTGGCGGTCCCGGCGGGGCCGAGGGCTGGGACATCCTGCCGGTTCTGCTGGCCTATGGTGTCTACTTCGGCCAGGTCAGCCACCCGAACGCGCATGAACTGATCCACCGGTCGGGCCGCGAGGCCGTGCAGCTGGGCAAGATCGTCTATACCTCGCTGCTGTTCGGGCACCATGCCTCGTCGCACCCCAAGGTCCACCACGTCTACGTGGCGACCCCCTATGATCCCAATTCCGCCCTGCTGGGCGAGAGCTTCTACCGCTTCTTCTTCCGCGCCTGGTTCGGGTCGTTCCGCGAAGGGATGCGGATCGAGATGCATGATCTCAAGCGCGCGGGGCGGTCCTGGACCTCGCATCCCTACTTTGGCTACGTCTTCGGCGCGATCGGCTTCATCGGCCTGGCGTGGCTGCTGGCCGATCAGGACGGGGTGCTGGTCCTTCTGGCATTGGCAGGGTTCGCACAGCTTCAGATCCTGCTGTCGGACTACGTGCAGCACTACGGGCTGGAGCGTGGCGAACGCGACGACGGTCGCCTGGATCCCGTGCGCGCCGTGCACAGCTGGAACAGCCCGCACCGCGTAACCTCGGCCATGATGCTGAATGCGCCGCGCCATTCCGATCACCACATGCACCCTAGCCGGATCTATCCAGGCCTGCAGATCGACCCCGAAGAGATGCCGATCCTGCCCCGGTCGCTGCCCGTGATGGCCGTCGTCGCGCTGGTTCCGCCGTGGTGGCGGCGGGTGATGAACCCGCGACTGCTCAAGTGGCAGGACCACTTCTGACGGCGCGCCCCCCGACTCTCACGTCCCCGCCTTTCACATCATTGTCGCTGGCCTGTGTCGCCCGGCTCTGGCAGGTTGCCCGCATGAGACGCCTGATCCCGATCTTTGCCGCGCTTGTCGCGCAGGCCGCCACCGCCCAAAGCCCCATGTCGGCCGAGGAATTCGATGCCTATTCCCGCGGCAAGACCTTCTATTACGGCTCGGGCGGGCAGGCCTATGGGGTCGAACAGTACTACGACGGCCGCCGGGTCACCTGGTCGTTCCTTGATGGGCAATGCGCGGACGGGGAATGGTACGAACAGGACGGCATGATCTGCTTCGTCTACGACGCAGACCCCGATCCCGGCCCGCAATGCTGGACCTTCTTCAAGGGGCCGTCGGGGCTGGTCGCGCAGTTCCAGGGCGATCCGGCGCAGACGACGCTCTACGAGGTGCAAAGCGCGGAAGAGCCGATGCGCTGTCTCGGCCCCGAGGTCGGGGTCTAGCCTAGAACAGGCTGCCCTGTTCCGGCGGCGTGTCTTTCCTGGCCTCTTTGGACTTGGGGGTTTTCGGCTTCGCGGTTTTCGGTTCGGCAGGCGCCGGGGCCTGTGTCCCGGGGTTTGCGGCTGCCGCCCCGGCGCCGGTGGTCAGCACGCCGTCCGCGAACTGGATCGCCAGGCTCTCGGCACCTTCGGCCTGCGCCCGGCGGGTCATCACGCGGCCCTCGCCATCGCGCACCACCGCATAGCCGCGCTCCAACGTCGCCTCGTAGCCAAGCGTCGCCCGCAGCCGGTCAAGCGCGGCCAGCCGGTCGCGCCGGGTCTCGATGCCGCGCCGGGCGACATCGGCAAAGCGCGCGGCCAGCCGGTCGAGGTCCTGCCGCTGCCGGTCCAGTCCCCGGCGCATCATGGCGGGCTGCGCCTCAAGCCGTCCGGCCCACAGGCCAAGCGTCTCGCGTCGCCGCACCACGCCGCGCTCAAGCGCCGTGGGCAGCCGATCGGCCCAGCCTGTCACCCGCTGCCGGTCCTGCGCGATGCGCGACCGCAGCACGCCCGGTTTCAGCGATCCGCCGGCCTCCGACAGGGCGACACGCCGCGCCGACACCCCGCGCCGCAGCGCATTGGGCAGACGGTCCGCCCAGGTGTCCAGCCGCTGGCGCGCCCCTTCGGTCAGCCGTTCGGGCCGGGGCAGGGCGCGGCTCAGATCCGCCAGCCGCTGCCGCCGCAGCATGATCGCCTGACCCTGCGCCCGGATCAGCCGCGCCTGCATGTCGGCGGCCCAGGCCATCAGCTCGGACCGCACCGGCACGGCCAGTTCCGCCGCCGCCGTCGGTGTGGGCGCGCGCCGGTCCGACACGAAATCGATCAGCGTGGTATCCGTCTCATGCCCCACGGCAGAAATCAACGGAATGCGCGATGCGGCCGCCGCCCGCGCCACGACCTCTTCGTTGAACCCCCAGAGATCCTCGATCGACCCGCCGCCGCGCGCCACGATCAGCAGATCGGGCCGGGGCACCGCGCCGCCCGGCGCCAGACGGTTGAACCCCTCGATCGCCCGCGCGACCTCTGCCGCGCAGGCCTGTCCCTGCACCGCCACCGGCCAGATCAGCACATGCACCGGAAAGCGGTCGCGCAGCCGGTGCAGGATATCGCGGATCACCGCGCCCGAGGGCGAGGTCACGACGCCGATCACGCGCGGCAGGTAGGGCAGGGGCTTCTTGCGCTCGGCCGCGAACAGGCCCTCGGCCTGCAGCATCGCCTTGCGCTTTTCCAACAGCGCCATCAGCGCGCCCGCGCCCGCCGGTTCGACATTGTCGACGATCAGCTGGTACTTCGACTGCCCGGGGAAGGTCGTCATACGCCCGGTGGCGATGACCTCCATCCCCTCTTCTGGCTGCACCTGCATCCGCGCGACCTGGCCCTTCCAGCTGACCGCTGCCAGCACCGACCGGTCGTCCTTCAGATCGAAATACAGATGCCCCGACCGGGGCCGCGACACGCGCCCCACCTCGGCCCGGACGCGGACATGGCCGAACTCCGATTCGATGGTCTTCTTGACCGCGCCCGACAGCTCGCTGACGGTGAATTCATGTGCATTGCCACCGGGCCCCGGTGCATCGTCTTCGAACAGGTCCATGCCCACCTCCGCAGTGCGGCGACATTACGGGTGGCGCGGGGTGATGACCAGCCCCGCCAACCCCCCGTTTTTCCAGTCCCCCGCTTCCCCTGGTTCCATATCCCGGGGGAATTGGCCGCAGGCCAATGGGGGCAGCGCCCCCACACCCGCGGAACCGTTCCCCCCATCACGGAGTTTCCACTTGATAATCACCCCGTTTCCCCCCATTTAACGCGCACCCGCGCGAAATTGCGGGCAACGCAGCAATGGAGACTACATGGCCAAGGAAGACATTCTCGAATTCCCCGGCGTCGTGAAGGAACTCCTGCCCAATGCGACTTTCCGGGTCGAACTTGAGAACGGCCATGAAATCATCGCACATACGGCAGGCAAGATGCGCAAGAACCGCATCCGTGTTCTGGCCGGCGACAAGGTGCAGGTCGAAATGACCCCCTACGATCTGACCAAAGGTCGGATCAACTACCGCTTCAAATAACCGCGCCGCCCCGGTGTCAAAGCCGGGGCCCCGCGACCAAGGCCCCACGTTCATGGGCCCGCGTTTATGGGCAGGGAGCACGCCGTGAAACTGATCCTCGGCTCGGGCAGCCCCCGTCGGCTGGACCTTCTTGCCACCCTCGGCATCGAACCCGCCGACATCCGCCCCCCCGACATCGACGAAACCCCCGCGCCCGGCGAACAGCCGCGCCCCTATTGCGCGCGCATGTCGCGTGAAAAGGCGCAGGCCGTGGTCGCCGACCCCGAGGATATCGTGCTGTGCGCCGACACCACCGTCGCGCTTGGCCGTCGGATCATGGGCAAACCCGCCAACGCGGGCGAGGCGGCGGAATTCCTGCTGGCCATGTCCGGCCGTCGTCACAAGGTCATCACGGCCGTCGCCGTGCGCCGGGGCGACCGGATCTGGGAACGCGATGTCGTCACCACGGTCAAGATGAAGCGGCTCAGCGACGATGAACTCAACGCCTATCTCGCCAGCAACGACTGGCAGGGCAAGGCCGGCGGCTATGGTATCCAGGGGCCTGCGGGCGCCTTTCTGCCGTGGATCCAGGGCAGCTATACCGCCGTCATGGGCCTGCCCGTCGCCGAAACCGCCGCGCTGCTGAGCGCCGCCGGCTATCCTGTCTGGAGCACATCATGAAGGGTCACCTCATCCTCCTCGATCACCTCGACGGTCCCGATGGCCCGGTCGAGGCTGCGGCCCTGCTGCGCGACGGCCAGCTTGAAGATCTGCTTGTCGACAGCGACGCCCCGCGCCCCGGCACCATCTACCGCGCCCGCGCGGATCGCCCGGTCAAGGGGCAGGGCGGCATGTTCCTGACCACGCCCGACGGCCCGGCCTTTCTGCGGCAGGTCAAGGGCCTGTCGCCGGGCGAACCGCTTCTGGTCCAGGTCACCGGCCATGCCGAACCTGGCAAGGCGATCCCGGTGACGACCAAGCTGCTGTTCAAAAGCCGCTATGCCATCGTCACCCCCGGTGCGCCGGGCCTGAACGTGTCGCGCCAGATCAAGGACGACGACATCCGCGACAGCCTGCTGGAAATCGCGCACGAGGTGATGGATGGCCACCCCGTCCACGACCTCGACGGCGGCCTGATCCTGCGGTCGTCCTGCGAGGGCGCCGATCCCGATGCCGTGGCCGAGGACATCGCCGCCATGGCGGATCTCTGCTGTCAGGTCATGGCCGATGCGACAGGCGAGGCCGAGAAGCTGACCGAAGGCGACGCCCCCCATGCCACCGCCTGGCGCGAATGGGTGATGGAGGCCGCGATCGAAACCGAGGCAGGCTGTTTCGATCATCACGAGGTCGTCGACAAGATCGCCGCGCTTTTCCGCCCCGAGGTCCGTATCGGCGGCGGTACGATGTTCGTTGAACCGACCCGCGCCTTCACCGCCGTTGACGTGAACACCGGCGGCGATACATCCCTTGCGGCGGGGCTGAAGGCCAACCTCGCCATGGCCCGTGACCTGCCGCGCCAGCTGCGTCTGCGGGGCTTGGGCGGTGTCGTGATCCTTGACCTTGCGCCGATGCCCAAGAAGGACCGCCGCAGTTTCGAGGGCGCCCTGCGCGCCGCTCTCAAAACCGACGATACCGATACGGTCATGGCCGGCTGGACGCCGCTCGGAAATTACGAGCTGCAGCGCAAACGCGCCCGCCAGCCGCTGACGGAGGTCGTCGCGAAGGAGATGCTGGAATGAGCTGCCCGATCTGCCAGAAACCGACCGAAGCGACGTGGAAGCCCTTCTGCTCGAAGCATTGCGCAGACGTGGACCTGGCCCGGTGGTTCAAGGGCGGCTATTCCATCCCCTCGACCGACCCCGAGGACATGGAAAAGGCGATCGACGCCATCGAACGCGGCGAAACCGGTGAGGACGAGCCGACCCGGCACTGAACGGACGGCCGCCCGACCCGCGCCGCCGCACCACCTTGCCGCCCTTCGCCCCGCCCGCTAACAAGCGCCGACAGACGGAGAGTGCCATGCCCCACATCCTCAACAGCGCCGACGCCGATTTCGAAGCCCGCTTCAGCGACCTGCTGAACATGAAGCGCGAGGACAGCCCGGATGTCGACGACACCGTGGCCGGAATCATCGCGGACGTGCGCGCGCGCGGCGATGCGGCAGTGATCGCGCTGACGTCAAAATTCGACCGGCTCGACCTCACGCCCGAAACGCTGGCCTTTTCCAAGGCCGAGATCGACGCCCAATGCGCGCTGGTGACTGCCGAGGAAGCCGCCGCGCTGGATCTGGCCGCCGAACGGATCCGCGCCTACCACGTGCGCCAGATGCCCGAAGATGCAAGCTGGACCGACCCCGAAGGCGCGACGCTTGGCTGGCGCTGGACGCCCGTGTCGGCGGCGGGGCTGTACGTGCCGGGCGGCATCGCCTCCTATCCGTCCTCGGTCCTGATGAACGCCATTCCCGCCAAGGTCGCGGGCGTGCCGCGGCTGGCCATCACCGTGCCCACGCCCGACGGCAAGGTAAACCCGCTGGTGCTCTATGCCGCGCGCACGGCGGGCGTGGACGAAATCTATCGCATCGGCGGCGCGCAGGCCGTGGCAGCGCTGGCCTATGGCACAGACACCATCGCGCCGGTCGACAAGATCACCGGCCCCGGCAACGCCTTTGTCGCCGCCGCGAAACGCCGCGTCTTCGGCAAGGTCGGCATCGACATGATCGCGGGCCCGTCGGAAATCCTGGTGATCGCCGATGCCGACAACGATCCCGACTGGATCGCGCTGGACCTGATGAGCCAGGCGGAACACGACGAAAGCGCCCAGTCGATCCTGATCACCACCGACGCGGCCTTTGGTCAGGCGGTGGCCGACGCGGTCGCCAAACGCCTGGAAACGCTGGATCGCCGGGCGGTTGCGGGCAAGTCCTGGGCCGACAACGGCGCCATCGTCACCGTCCGCGACCTGGACGAGGCGGCAGATCTGTCGAACCGCATCGCGCCCGAACACCTGGAACTCTGCGTCGCCGACCCCGAGGCGCTGGCTGCCAAGTGCATCCACGCCGGCGCGATCTTCCTGGGCCAGTGGACGCCCGAGGCGATCGGCGACTATGTCGGCGGTCCGAACCACGTGCTGCCCACGGCGCGGTCTGCACGGTTCTCTTCGGGGCTGTCGGTCATGGATTTCCTGAAGCGGACGACCATGGCCCGGATGACCCCTGCGGCACTTCGCGCCATCGGCCCGGCGGCCGAGACGCTGGCCATCTCGGAAAGCCTTGAGGCGCATGGCCTTTCGGTCACAGCCCGCTTGAAAAAACTGAACGATACGCCAAAAAATACTGGCTGAAACGGGTTAAGAAGTTAACCTTCCGCAGCTATCAAGTGGAAATTCGCTGCATTGCAGCATAGATTGGTTGGCAGGGAGACTCACAACCGATCAGAGGGAACCGGACCGATGTCCTATATTGCCCAAATCGAGTTGGACGACCGCAACCTGCCGCCGCCCACACCCGAGATCGAACAGGAACGCCGCGTGGCGATGTTCGACCTGTTGGAAGAAAACAGCTTCAGCCTGCCCAAGCGGGACGATCGCCTTGTGCCCGACGGGCCCTACAAGATCGGCCTGTCGATCCAGGACAAGCGCCTCGTCTTCGATGTCACCACCCAAGACGACAGCCCCGCCGCCCAGTTCATCATGTCGCTTGGCCCCTTCCGGCAAGTGGTGAAGGACTATTTCGCCATCTGCAAAAGCTATTTCGACGCGGTCAAGAACCTGCCGCCCGCGCAGATCGAAACCATCGACATGGCCCGTCGCGGCATCCATGACGAAGGGGCGCGCGTGCTGGCCGAACGCCTTGAAAACAAGGCCGAGGTCGACCACGACACCGCCCGGCGCCTGTTTACCCTGATCTGCGTCCTGCACTTCGGGGGCTGACCGGTGGCAGCAGAACGTCCGCAATCCATCCTGTTCTGCTGCGACCACAATGCCGTCCGGTCGCCGATGGCCGAAGGCATCATGAAGAAGTTCTACGGCTCGGACACCTATGTCCAGTCGGCGGGCTGCTACAACGATCTGGAAATCGACGGCTTTGCCATCGCGGTCTGCGAAGAGATCGGGGTCGAACTGTCGCGCCACCGGTCGCGGTCGTTCGACGAAATGGCGCGCTACGGCGATGACCTTTCCAGCTTCGACATGATCGTCGCCCTGTCCTCGGCCAGCCAGAAGCGGGCACTGGATCTGACCAAGTTCTATCACCTGACGGTCGACTACTGGCCGATCATGGACCCGACCGGCATCGGCGAGACGCGGGAAACCAAGCTGAACGCCTACCGGCAGGCGCGCGACCAGATCATCGACAACCTGCAGCGCCGGTTCGGCCCGCCAGTCCTAGAGCCCTAATTTTCAAGCCGGAAGTCCCGATCATGACCATCATCCAGACCTATTTCGACGCCTTCAATGCGGGCGACACCGACGCGATGCTTGACTGCCTGACCGAAGATGTCGCGCATCACGTCAACGAAGGCGTCATCCGCACGGGCCGCGAAAAATTCGCGGACTTCAACGCGCATATGACCCGCTGCTATCGCGAAAACCTGACCGACATGGTGATCTTCCTGTCCGACGACGGCACCCGCGCGGCCGCCGAATTCGTCGTGAACGGCACGTATCTGGCGACCGACGAGGGGCTGCCAGAGGCCAAAGGGCAGACCTATCGCCTGCCCGCGGGGTCGTTCTTCACCCTGCGCGACGGCAAGATCGCCCGGGTCACGACCTATTACAACCTGGCTGACTGGGTGGCACAGGTCTCGAAATGATCACGACCCGCGTCCTGACCGGGGGTTCGCTGGCCGCGGCCATCGACGATCTGGCCCGGCTGCGGATCGCGGTCTTTCGTGACTGGCCCTACCTCTACGACGGCGATATCGCCTACGAGAGGGACTACCTTCAGGCCTACGCCGACCCCTCGGCTATCGTCGTTGCGGCTTTTGACGACGCGCGACTGGTCGGGGCTGCGACCGGCACGGCGATGGAGGCCCACGCCGACGACTTCGCTGCCCCCTTCGCCACCCGTCCCGAACGGATGGAGGAGATCTTCTACTGCGCCGAGTCGGTCCTACTGCCCGACTATCGTGGACAGGGGGTGGGTCACGCCTTCTTCGATGCGCGCGAAGCCCATGCCCGCGATCTGGGCCGCCGGTATTCGGCTTTCTGTTCCGTGGTGCGGCCCGAGGATCATCCGTTGAAGCCGCAGGGCGCGCGCAGCCATGACGTCTTCTGGCGGGGCCGGGGCTATGCGCCGCTGCCCGGTGTGGTGGCGCAATTCCGGTGGCGCGACATCGACCAGCCGGACCAGACAGACCACCCGCTGCAGTTCTGGATGCGGCAGCTTTAGCGTCGCCCCAGTGTCAGGAACTTTGGATGAATTGGTTCGACCAATTATCTGATTTCGTTCCTGAATTCCGGCCGTGGACGCAAATGTCATACTTCCGCCCCAATTCGGTCACATAAGAAACACGGCGCACCCTCACGCGGGCGCGCCCGAATGACAGTGACCGGTCGGCGATGCACCGGCGGGCGCTTGGCTGAGGTAGGTTATGGCAGACGGAAAGGTCGACGGTACAGCCGGCAACGACTCCATACCGGCGTCCTATGTGGACGCGGATGGGGATTTCGTTGATGGCCCCGACGGCAACAACGACTCCATCTTCGGCTACGCGGGCAACGACACGATCTACGGGGGCGCGGGCAACGACACGGTCTATGGCCAGTCGGGCGATGACCGCCTTTATGGCGGATCGGGCGATGACCAGCTTCACGGCGATCTGGGCTGGGACACCCTGCATTCCGGTCTGGGCAATGACACCTATTACGGTGGCACGGGCCTGGATTACGTGGATTTCGGGGCCGAAACCTCGGGCGTCGAGGTCAACATGGGCACCGGCTTTATCGGCGGTGCGGCGGCCGGTGACGTCTTCGGCGGCGGCATGGACGGCATCTACGGCACCAACTACGACGACACGATCACGGGCTATGATGCCTGGTCGGGTGGTGGCGATCCCTATACCAACGTCTTCTTCGGGCGCGCCGGTGACGATTGGTTCGACGGGCGCGGCGGCCCCGACTGGATGTTCGGCGACAGCGGTGACGACACCTTTGCCATGACCGGCAGCCCGGGCGGCGATTTCATCTATGGCGGTGAAGGCGGGTCCGACAACGACGAGATCGACCTGAGCTCTCAGGGGGCGGCCGTCACCGCGAACTACACCGCCCCCGAGGCCGGAACGGTCGTGGTCGGCGCCGATACCGTCACCTTCGAGGGCATCGAGACCCTGCGCCTGACCGCCTACAACGACACCGTGACGGGCGGGGCCGGAGGCGAGACCCTGATCGGCGGCGCCGGGGCCGACAGCCTTAGCACCGGCGGTGGCGGCGATTCCGTCGCGGCGGGCAGTGGCGACGATATCGTCTATGGCGGGTCGGGCGATGACACCCTGTCGGGCGATCTGGGTGCCGATCAGATCTATGGCGGGGATGGCAACGACACGCTTAGCGGGTCGGCGGGCAATGACCGACTGGAAGGCGGCGGCGGCGGTGACCTCCTGACCGGGGGCGCCGACACCGACACGCTGATGGGGGATGCCGGCCACGACACGCTGTACGGCGGCTCGGGCGATGACCTGATCGACGGCGGCTCTGGCCATGATACGCTGCACGGCGGCGCGGGCCCCGACACCCTCTATGGTCGGTCCGGTGACGACGCCCTCTGGGGCGGGGCCGGGATCGACAGCCTGTATGGCGGCATCGGCAACGACAGCCTTTATGCCGCGTCGGGTGACGACGGCATCTACGGCGGGTCGGGCGACGACTATGTCACGCTGACCGGGCAGAACGCCTATGCGCTTTTCGGTGGCGAAGACCCGGGCGATACCGATTTCGACACCCTGGATATCTCGGCGCTCGGGGCGGCGGGGCAGGTGACGTCGATTACCTATGACACGCCGGACCGGGAAAGCGGCACGATCCTTTTTGCCAACGGCGATACCGCGACGTTCTCGGGCTTTGAAAAGATCGTCTGCTTCGCGCGCGGGACGCGTCTGCTGACGAACCACGGCTATCGCCGGGTCGAGAACCTTGACCTTGGCGACCTGCTTGTCACGCGCGACAGCGGGCTGCAGCCCATTCGCTGGCTCGGGCGGCAGCGGGTCGAGGCGACGACCGACAGCACCGCGCCCGTGATCCTGCGCCCCGGCGCCTGGGGGGCGACCCGCGCCGTCAAGGTGTCGCCGCAGCATCGCCTGCTGTTTACCGGCTGGCAGGCCGAGGTCCTTTTCGGAGAGCCAGAGGTTCTGGTGCCCGCCAAATACGCCATCGACGGGCGCAAGGTGGTCAGCCGGCCGGGCGGCAGCGTCGTCTATTACCACGTCTGCCTTGATCAGCATGATATCCTATGCGCCGACGGTGTGGCCGCCGAAAGCTTCCTGCCGGGCGACATCGGCGCCTCGGCCCTGGACCGGCTGCAGTTGGAGGATCTGTTCGCCGCGCTTCCCGCGCTGCGCCACGACCTGGACGCGATGCGGCCCGCACGTCCGCTGTTGAAGGCCTATGAGGCCGAGGCGCTGCTGAACCTTGTCGCCGATGGCATGTGGGTGCGCGAAAACGCGTGACCCTCACGGTCTGACCAGGGCCGCCCGCGCGGTCTTCGCGTCGTATGTCAGCCCGGTGGCCTCGATCACCTTGCGGATCTGCCCGAACCCGCCGTCCGACAGCGCGTCACTGTCCACCTCGAACACGCGCGCGCCTGATCGGCGCAGCTGCGAAAGGCGGTGGTCATAAGCGTTGCAGAAAGGCACCCAGTAGTCCGCGCTGGTCGAATGCCGCGCCATGAAGGACGTGCGGCACAGGCTGTCGATCACCCGCGCGCGGTCGCGCGTCACGATCACCCAGATCGCGTTCGGAAAGGCCTGATCGAACAGCCGCCACAACAGGGTCAATTTAGGATCCTTGAACCCCCAGGGCTGCGACCCGTCATACCCTTCGGTACGCAGCTGCCGCGTGATCCTGCCGCGCAGGGTCGGGTCCGGGGGCAGCACGTCCCATGCAGGAAGGCTGCGCACGCCAAGCGGATCCGCCCCGAGGTCGCGCAGCAGCGGCTTCACGATCCCGTCGCGCAGCGCCCGGCTTTCGAAATAGCCCTGCGGGTTCTCGGCATTTCCGGGCACCGTGTCGCCCAGCCACAGGCCATGGTCGTGCAGCACCCGCATGGTCATCGAGGTCGCCGATCGCGGCAGGCCCAGCACGAAGACCGGCTGCTGCGGCTGCGGGCCGGGGGCTGGCCGGGCAAGGGCCGGGCGGTCGGCAAAGGCCTTCCGGGTCCGGTCGATCCAGCCGCCCACGACATCGGCGGTCAGGTCGTCCTTCGGCACGGTCGAGGCGCTGGCATAGGCGCTTTCGGCCCGGGCCTCCGCCCCCCAGAACCAATGCGCCGTGCGATTCATGATGGCCAGAAGCGGCACCTGGCTAAGCCCCGCCATGTGCCAGTTCGCGCTGTCGACCGAGATCACGCCCGCCAGCGGCCGGATCATGTCGATCGTGTGCACGGGGTTCCGGGTGATATCCGCCAGCGGCACCATGCAGCGCCCGTCGGCCAGTAGCAGCTGGCGTTCGGCCTCGGACATGTCGAACTGCAGCGCCAAAAACCGCGCATCCCGCGGCAGCAAATCGAGGAACATCTGCAGCGGGATATGCCGTTCCTCGCGCCGGTTCTGGCCCGACCCGCCGCGCCAGCAGATGCCCCAGACCGGCGGCTCGCCCTCCCGGCGCAGGGGGGTGTCGAAGGTGACAGGCGCAGCGATCTGCCCGGTGCGGCGATACCCCCGCCCGACGAAATCGGCCGCCAGATGGGCGCGGGGGCGGGCGCCGTCGCGGGGCAGATCGTCATGCGCCGTAAAGCGCGCCTGCGGGAAATACCGCCGGATGATCGGCCCGTACTTGCGCAGCCCCACGAAGCGCGCGGTCTCGTGCCGCCCCTCGGCCCGGATATGGGCCAGGTGAAACAGCACGTCGCCCAGCCCCTGTTCCAGGATGATGGTGCCGCAATCTTCGGCCGGATCTTCGGGCAGGGGGGCATGGGCCAGCGCCTTGGGCACCGTGCGCGGAAAGAGGATCGCGTTGTGGCGCGCCGCATAAAGCGGAAAGCCCGTGCGATAGCGATTGGCCCAAAGCATGTGCAGCCCGGCCGTGGTGCGGAAATCGTCGCGTTCCTGATCGGTGACCTCGGGGTCCGACCGCAGGCGTTTCGCCGTTGCCGGATCCCTCTGGCGCAGGGCCAGCCGATAGCGCATCGGTCGCCAGTGCGTGGTGGCAAGCGAAGCATTGAGCCGCCGCGCCGCCGCCAGGTCGCCGGTATGGTAAAGCGCGCAGCCCAGTTGCAGGTAAGCCAGCCGCGACCTGTCGCGCGCGCCCGGGGGCGGATTGGCGATCAGCGGCGCGATCAGGGCATGGCAGTCCGAGACCTGGCCCTTGTTGAAGGCCTCGGTCGCGCGGTCGAAGATCGCCGCAGGATCGTCGGCCTTGGGGGTCACGACTTGCGCGGGGTGATCAGCGTGTCCGGGCGGACCCGTTCCGCCGCCTCGAACAGCGAAAACGTCTGGTTCACGTAGTTCACCGCCCCGCCGATGTGGTCGATGTAGGTCTTCAGCTCGGGCGTCATCTGGGCCTCGACCATCTGCACGGTCCGCTCGGGGCTGTCGAATTCGAACTGGCAGTAGAACAGCGGCTCGCCGCGTTTCACCACGATCGGTTTCTCGATGTCGTGCCATTCGAAGGCCCACATCAGCGGGCGCGGCCAGACGTTGATCGGGAAGCGCCCGCCAAAGATCGTGCCGGGCAGCGGCGTGCGCCGGTAATGCATGTAGGCATCCAGCTGCGACATGTAGACCGGTTCATCCGCGATGAAGAGATAGGGCAGCTTCAACTGGATGATCGGCCGGTCGGGAAATCGCCATTCGGTTTCGTTGACCACCATGATCCGCTTGCCCAGGGTCGAGCCCCGGATGCTGCTGGCCGGACCCGACAGGTTGCGCAGGACCGGCCGCCCGTCCTTGTCGCGGGCGAACCCGAGGTTCAGGTCGAACGGGCAGGGGACCTCGAAATAGCGGCTTTCAAGGTTCAGCACGGCGGGGCAGCGCGAGGCGCTTTTCGCGTGCTCCTTGCGGGCGTCGCGCGAATTCACCCGCCGGGGCGGGTCGTAGATCACCGGGCTGTCGACATCCGTCAGCAGCCAGCCGACCTTGACCGGCCCGCCCTTGGGATCATGCGCACCGCGCGTATAGTTGATCGTGAAATGCATCGCTCGCCCCTTTGCCGCCCGATCGACGTGGGCGCCTTGCCGGAATTGGTAAGGTCAAAGCCGTGACCTGACAAGCCGGGGCTGGCGCCGGGCCGGGCAGGGTCAGGCGGTGGCGGGGGTGAAGTCGTTGCGCGTGACCGACCGGATCTGCGTCCAGTCGGGCAGCAGCGCCCGGGCCAGATGATCCGCCGCCAGCTTGCCGCGCCCCTCGCCGGGGATGAACACGTCGAACGAGGCATAGTCCTGCTTGGCCCAGGTCCGCACAGCCACGTGCCCTTCTGCCAGGATCAGCGCGCCCGACACGCCGCCGTCGACCGCGTGAAAGCTGGCCGACAGAACCTCGGCCCCCGCGGCCTCGGCTGCGCCGCGCAAGGCGGCCTCGAGGGCGTCGGCGTCCGTCAGGTGACGGTCGCCACGGTGGTCGATCAGAAGGTGCGGGCCGGGGGTGAAATCAGTCATGTGCAAGGTGTAGCCTGCCACGCGGGCCGATGGAATAGGCCGCGCGATCAGGCGTCGGCCAATGCCACCGCCGCGCGGGCGATCACGATTTCCTCGTTTGTCGGGATCACCATGACCTGCACGGGACCGGTGCTGATGACCGGCGCATTGGCGTCATTGGCCGTGTCCGACACCGCGATGCCCAGCCAGTCCATGCCCGCGCAGACCCGCGCCCGGACGGGGGCCGAGTTCTCTCCGATCCCGCCGCAGAAGACGAGGCCATCGATCCCGCCCAGAACCGCCGCCATGGCCCCCAACTCGCGCCGGATACGGAAGACGAAGTAGTCCAGCGCCTCGACCGCCCGGGGATCGTCCGAGGCCTGCAATTCGCGCATGTCGTTGCTGAGACCCGACATGCCTTTCAGCCCGCTTTCCGTGTAAAGAAGATCGCTGATCTGGTCGGCGTCCATCCCCTCCTGCTGCATCAGGTAAAGCACCACGCCCGGATCCAGCTGCCCGCAGCGGGTGCCCATGGGCAGGCCATCCAGCGCCGAAAACCCCATGGTCGAGGCCACCGACCGCCCATCCCGCAGGGCGCACATCGACGCGCCATTGCCCAGGTGCGCAACGACCACCCGCGACAGCGCGGGCGCGCGGCGGGCGACCTCTCCGGCGATGTAGTCATAGCTGAGTCCGTGGAACCCGTACCGCCGCACGCCCTTGTCATAGAAGCGCCGGGGCAGGGCGAAGGTGTCGTTGACGAAGGGATGGCCGCGATGGAAGGCCGTGTCGAAACAGGCGATCTGCCGCGCCTGCGGAAAGGCCGCCATGGCCGCGCGGACACCGGCCAGGTTGTGCGGCTGGTGCAGCGGCGCGTAGGGGGCAAAGCCTTCCAGCTGCGCGATGACCTTTGGCGTCAGTTCGACGGGGGCCGCGTAATCTGGCCCGCCATGCACGACGCGGTGACCGACCACGGTGACCTGCGCATCGGGGTGGCTTTCGCTCAGCTCGGCCAGCACGGCCGCAAGCGCGCCTGCGTGATCGGTGCCGGGGGGCAGGTCCCGCGCGGGACCGCCCGCGGGCGTCAGCTGGGCCGCGCCGCCGATCCGGCCGACTTTGCCCTGCGCCAGAACAACCGGTTCGGCCTTGGCCCGGTAAAGCGCGTATTTCAGCGACGACGACCCGGCGTTGACGGTCAGGATATGGCTCATGATGCGAGCGTCCCGGCCATTCGGAAATGATGCAGCGCCGCCACCGCGCAGGAGGCGAGCCGCGACATTTCCCCGTCCGCGCGGGAATTGAGGATGATCGGCACCCGCGCGCCCATCACCACCCCCGCGGCTTCTGCGTGCGAGATATAGGTCAGCTGTTTCGCCAGCATGTTGCCCGCGTCGATGTCGGGCACCACCAGCACCTCGGCGCGGCCGGCGACCGGCGACACGATGCCCTTGGTCCGTGCCGCCGCCATGTCGACCGCGTTGTCCATGGCCAGCGGCCCGTCGACCAGCCCGCCGGTGATCTGCCCGCGTTCCGCCATCTTGGACAGAAGCGCCGCGTCCATCGACGACGGGATCGCCGGGTTCACCGTTTCGACCGCCGACAGGACGCCGACCTTGGGATCGTCGATCCCGATGGAAATCGCGACGTCGATGGCGTTTTGCACGATATCCACCTTGGTCTTGAGATCCGGGGCGATGTTGATGGCCGCATCCGTGACCAGCAGCGGATGCGCCAGCCCCGGCACGTCCATGACGAAGACATGGGTGAACCGCCGCCGCCCGCGCAGGCCCCGGTCGCGGTCCAGCGTCGGGCGCAGCAGTTCGTCGGTGTGCAGGTGGCCCTTCATCAGCGCATCGGCGCGGCCTTCGTTCACCAGCGCCACGGCGCGCGCGGCGGCCTCGGCGTGGTCGGGGATGTCGATGACCTCGATCCCTGTCAGATCCGCGCCTGCGGCCTGCGCCGCCGCAGTGATCTTTCCGGCGTGGCCGACGAAGATCGGATCGATCAGGCTGTGCTGCCGCGCCAGCAGGGCGCCGCCAAGCGAATTCTCTTCCTCCGGGCAGACCACGGCGGTCCGCAGCGCGGGCAGGGGCTCGGCGCGGGCCAGCAGGGCCTCGAAATGCCTGTGGCGCTGCACCACCAGACCGGGCAGGTCCGACATGCGCTGCACCCGGCGGACCTTGGGCGGTTCGACCACGGCCTCACCACGCAGGACGGGCGCGTCATCCGCCACGCGCCGCACATCGGTGCGCAGCGTCACCGTGCGGGCCGCCGCGTCCTTGGCAATCACCTCGACCGTCGAGATCAGCTCGTCCCCGGCATGGGCGCGGTCGAGGAATTCGAAGCTTTGCGACCGGTAGAGCGTCCCGGCCCCGGGCAGCACGTTGCCCAGAACGGCCGAGACCAGAGAGCCCACGAACATGCCGGGGCAGATCGCCTCAGTCGCACCATCGCCGTCGCCGTCTTCGTCATGCAGGTGCATCGGATTGTGGTTGCCCGACACATTGGCAAAGACGATCAGGTCGTCCGCCGTACACAGCCTGCGCAGTTCGGACCGGTCGCCGACCTGCAGATCTTCAAATGTCTTGTTCTCAATCATGTCAAAATACCTGCTTTTGCCTCAACTTTGCTCATGCCACGCGCAAATGACAGCCATATTGACACCGATCAACAAATCCGGCGGCCGCCTGTGCTAGCCTTCCCCAGTTGCCGAAAAATCCAGCGGAGGGGACGCGATGGCACGCACTGCAACGATGAGAGCCACCAACCCGGCGATGGCCTGGATGGGGGCCTGGATGGAAATGGGCACCGGGCTGGTCAGCTTCGGCGCGCGCCGCCTGCAAAAGGATATGGCCTTTCAGCACGACCTGCTGACGGCCAAGCCACAGGAGGTCGGGGCTCTTCAGCGCGCCTTCTGGCAAGGCGCGCTGGACGACTATCACGAGGAAACGGGCCGCATCGTGGAACTGGCCCACAAGGCGGGGATGCCCGACCTCTAGGCCCTCAGGTTCCGGTGAAGACCGGCTTGCGCTTCTCGACGAAGGCGTTGGCGGCTTCCTTGTGGTCGGCGGTGGCCGTGGAATTGGTGTGGTTGTCGGCCTCGAGATCCATGACCTGCGCCAGCGACCCGCCGCCCGCCGCCAGGTTCAGGTTCGCCTTCATCCGGCCAAGCGCCAGCGGTGCACCTGCGGCCAGCGGCGCGGCGAAGTCCTTGGCTTCATCCAGCGCGCGGCCCGGATCGACCGACCGGTTGACCAGCCCGATCTGCGCCGCTTCCTTGCCCGAGATGATGGGCGAGAAGAAATAAAGTTCCTTTGCCTTCGAGGTGCCGACGATCTGCGTCAGGAAATAGGTGCCGCCGAAATCCCCCGACAGGCCGACCTTGGCAAAGGCGGTGGTGATCTTGGCGGTGTCCGAGGCGACACGGAAATCGCAGGCGAGTGCCAGCGACAGCCCGGCCCCCGCCGCAGCCCCTTCGATCGCGGCGATCGTGGGTTTGGGCATCTCGTGCAGCAGGCGCGACACCTCCATCACGGTGCGCAGGTCCTTGCGCTGCTGGTAGAACGACTTGTCCTGATGGGCGCCTTCGCTCATCGCCTTGACGTCGCCACCCGCGCAGAAGGCGCCGTCGGCGCCGGTCAGCACGACAACGCGCACCTCGGGGTCGTCCGCCGCCTCGGTCAGGACATCGGCCATGGCGTGCAGCATCGGCCGCGTGAAGGCGTTCTTGCGTTCGGGCCGGTTCATGGTCAGCACCAGAACCCCGCCCTGGCGGTCGATCAACAGATTGTCGCTCATCTCATCCTCCCTGATTTGCGGAACAGTCTTTCGCAGATCGGAAGAAGTGTCCAGCCGTCAGTGCAGCAGGCTAAGCCAGAACCACACCGTCACCAGCGAGGCCGAGGTCGTCACCAGCACCGACGACGCCGCCACCCGCTTGGCGCGGTCGTAGATGTTGGCAAAGACGTAGGTGTTGATCCCTGGCGCCACGGCAGCGGTGATGAGCGCCGACCGGAACTGCGCCTCGTCCAGCGCGGCAAGGCTGCCGAAGGTCCAGACCAGCGCGGGGTGCACCAGCAGCGTGATGATGCAGATCACCACGACGACACGCAGGTCGCCTTGGATCTTGTACTGCGTCAGCACGCCGCCCACGGCAAACAGCGCCGCCGGGACCGAGGCGCCCACCATCAGCGACACGGTATCCATCACCGGCACCGGAATGTGGATGCCGCCAAGGTTCACGACAAAGCCCAGGATCAGCGCGATGACCAGCGGGTTGCGGATCATCTGGCGCCCGATCTGCGCCCCGACCCGCAGCGGATGGAACCCGGTGCCCCGGGCGCGCACCATCTCCATCATGGCGATGCCAAGCGAATAGCAGAAGGGTGCGTGGATCGCGATGATGGCAAAGTTCGCCTCAAGCGCATCGGCCCCGAAGGCGCGTTCGGTGATCGGAATGCCCAGCATCAGCGTGTTGGAAAACAGGCAGCAGAACCCGATGACCACCGCGTCCTCGGGATCGCGCCGGAAGATCAGCAGCGCGGCAAGGAAGCCAAGGACAAAGCAGATCAGCGCGGCGAGGTAGTAGCTCAGCAGTAGCGGCGCATGGAACTGTTCGCTGATGTCGAAGGTGCTGACCGCGCGGAACAGCAGGCAGGGGAAGGCATAGGTCTGCGTGAACCGCATCAGGCCGTCGACGGCGGATTGCGGAAACCCGGCAAAGCGGGACGCGACATAACCCGTTCCGATCAGCAGGAAGACGGGCAGGATGACGACGATCAGCGATCCCATCAGATCGGGTACACGATCTGCATCATGTCATAGGCCGGGGTGATGTGATCGGGCGTTTCCGCCTCGACCGTCGCATAGTCCAGATCGATGTGCATGTTGGTCAGGATGGCCCGTTTCGGCGCGGCGCGGTCGATCCAGGCCAGCGATTGTTCGTAATGCGAATGCGTCGGATGCGGGTCGCGGCGCAGCGTGTCCAATACCCAGCAATCCAGGTCGGTGCAGGCCTCCCAGGCCTCGTCGGTCATCTTGGCGACGTCCGGAAGATAGGCAAAGTCGCGCACCCGGAAGCCAAGCGCGTCGATCGACCCGTGATTGACGCTGAAGGGGGTAAAGGTGATGTCTCCGCCTGCGCCGCCGATGATGAAGGGCCCGTCGATGGTCTTCATGTCGAGGATCGGCGGATAGGGCGAGCCTTCGGGTTGCACGAAGGCATAGGCGAAGCGGTCATATAGCGCGGCCTGCGTGTCGCCATCGGCCCAGACCGGCAGGCGTTTGCGCATGTTGAAGACGATCATCCGCAGATCGTCCAGCCCGTGCACATGATCGGCGTGGCTGTGGGTATAGACCACCGCGTCCAGCTTGCCGACGCCCGCATCCAGCAGCTGCGCCCGCATGTCGGGCCCGGTGTCGATCAGCACACGGGTGGTGCCGTCGGCCGTTTCCTGTTCGACCAGCAGGGCACAGCGACGGCGCGTGTTCTTCGGGTTCGCCGGGTTGCAATCGCCCCAGTGCCCGCCAAGGCGGGGCACCCCGCCCGAGGATCCGCAGCCAAGGATGGTGAACCGCAGCTCTCCCATCACGCGGGCGTCCATGCGGCGGCCTTGGTGAAGAGCCGGTCGAAATTGGCCTGCGTCGCGGCGGCGAAGTCCTCATAGCTCAGGCCAAAGACCTCGGCCCCGACCTTGGCCGTGTGCACTGAATACCCCGGCTCGTTCCGCTTGCCGCGGTAGGGCGGCGGCGCAAGGTAGGGGCTGTCGGTTTCCACGAGGATCCGGTCAAGCGGCGCGGCGGCGAAGATATCCCGCAGCTCCTGAGACTTGGGGAAGGCCGCGATGCCGGACATCGACAGGTAGAACCCCAGATCCAGCGCCGCCTTGGCCAGATCAGCGCCCGAGGAAAAGCAATGCATCACGCAGGCATAGGGCGCATTGGCGTGTTCTTCGGACAGGATCCGCGCCATGTCGTCGTCCGCCGCGCGGGCATGGATGATCAGGGGCAGCCCGGTTTCGGCCGCCGCCTGGCAATGCACGCGCAGCGACGACTTCTGGATGTCCGCGCTTTCAGCGGTGTAGTGGTAATCCAGCCCCGTCTCGCCGATACCGACAAACTTGGGGTGCGACGACAGCTCGACCAGCTGATCGACCGTCACGGCAGGATGTTCGGCCGCCGACATCGGATGCACGCCGAAGGTATGGAAGACCTCTGGATGCGCCTCGGAAATCGCCTGCACCTTGGTCAGGTTATGCAACTTGGTGCAGATGGTCACCATCCGCGTGACGCCCGCGTCGATCGCGCGGGCGATGACGGCGTCACGTTCGTCGTCGAAGTCGGGAAAGTCGAGGTGACAATGGCTGTCGGTGATCTGTACGGAGGTC
This sequence comes from Pseudooceanicola onchidii, assembly GCF_004959925.1. GTDB lineage: Bacteria > Pseudomonadota > Alphaproteobacteria > Rhodobacterales > Rhodobacteraceae > Pseudooceanicola > Pseudooceanicola onchidii. Next base: position 605,391 of record NZ_SPUW01000001.1, read on the forward strand.
ATTCGGCCCTGAAATCAGGCGGCCTGACCGCCCGCAATGCTCTGAAGTTTGAACACGGTATCAAGGATCAGCGCGGCAGGGTCAAGGTTGACCGCCTCACCATGACGCAACCGCGCCCCTATCTCTTCTGCAGCCTGCGCCCATCTGCGCCCGGCAAAGGCATCGGGCGACAGTCTCGTCAGGATTTCGGCCTCCCCCGGCGCGGCCTCGGTGGCCGGGGCCATGCCGGTCACGCCAGTGCGGGCCAGCCGCGACAGGGCCAGGTCGATCAGGTGGTGCAGCAGCACGCGCCTGTCTTCTCCGCCCCGGGCGGCGGCGGTATCGGCCAGAGCTTGCGCGCGCGACGCATCGAACCGGGGCAGGGTGCCGATCAGCGCGATCAGCTCGGCATAAAGCTTCAGGCCGTCCAGCGTGATCATCCGCACCGCTTCGCCGACCGATCCGGCGGCCAGTTCGGCCAGCGCGGCATGGTTGGCGGGCGCCTCGATCTCGGCCTGTGCCAGCGCCTGTTCCAGCGCGTCCTGCGGCAGGGGCGACAGGCGCAACTCGCGGCAGCGCGACCGGATGGTCGGCAACAACCGCGACGGCTGGTGCGAGATCAGCAGGATCACCGTGCGCGCGGGCGGTTCCTCAAGCAGCTTGAGGATCGCGTTGGCGGCGTTCGGGTTCATCTCGTCCGCGCTGTCGATGATGACGACGCGCCGCCCGCCGTCGGCGGACGACAGGGCGAAGAAGGATTTCAGGGGCCGCGCGTCCTCGACCCGGATGACCTTGGAAAACTTGCCGTCTCGAAAGTTCTTGTCGCGGTCGTTCTCGGTCGACCCGGCGCCGCCCCGGCGCAGCAGGAAAAGCGACGGCTCCGCCCCGGCGGCGATCCGGCGGGCGACCGGATGATCGACGGCGATGTCCAGCGTCTCGGGCGGGGGCGGCGCGCCGAACAGCCCGTCCTCCTCGGCCGCGGGTGTGGCGATCAGGAACCGGGCGATCCGCCAGGCCAGTGTCGCCTTGCCGACGCCGCGCGGCCCCGTGACCAGCCAGCCGTGATGCAGCCGACCCGAATGGAAGGCGGTCAGGAACGCCTCTTCGGCGGCCTGCTGGCCAAAGACATGGGCCGTGTCGCGGGGATGCGGGGCGCCGTCGATGCGGTCTGGTTCGGGGCGGGTGGTGTCGGTCATGGCGGCGACTATGGCGGTCTTTGCTGGCGGGCGAAAGGCGGATCAGACGGCCCGGGCGTTCAGCGCCGCGTCAACCACGGCGCGCACATCGACGGCTACCGCCTCGGGCGCACGCGCACCGTCGATCACGCGGAACCGGTCGGCATATTCCCGGGCCAGGTCAAGGAACCCCGCCCGCATCTTGCGTTGCAGATCGGCGCCGAAATCCTCGAACCGTTCCTCCACGCCCTGCCGCCCCTTGGCGCGCGACAGCCCGACCTCGGGGTCCATGTCGATCAGCAGGGTCAGGTCGGGCTCGACCCCGATCATCAGGTCGTGCAGCTGGTCGACCACGCCGCGCAGATCACCGCGCGACAGGCCCTGGTACATCCGGGTGCTGTCGGCGAAGCGGTCGCAGATGACCACGGCCCCGCGGGCCAGCGCGGGCCGGATCGTGCGTTCCAGGTGGTCGCGACGGGCGGCGGTGAACAGCAGGATCTCGGTTTCCGCCGACCAGCGGTCAGGATCGCCCTGCAGTACAAGTGCGCGGATTTCCTCGGCGCCCGGCGATCCGCCCGGTTCGCGCGTCAGCACGACCTCGCGCCCGTTGGCGCGCAATGCCTCGGCCAGCAGGCGGGCCTGGGTGGATTTGCCGGATCCGTCGATGCCTTCAAAGCTGAGGAACAGACCCCCGGTCTGCCCCATCAGGAGGCCGCCTCTTCGGTCGGGGCCTCTTCTGCCGGTGCGTCCGACGGCACGCCGCCGCCAATTTCTGTCAGCAGATGGTCGAGCGCGGTGGTGATGTGCACCATGAAGCCGCCCTTCGCGACATCATCCGCCGCCACCAGCGGCACCGTCGTCGCGGGCAGCCCGTCCGGAGAGATGATCAGCTCGCCCAGCTTGTCGCCCTTTTTCACCGGGGCCGAGAAGGGGCCGTTGTAGACGACCTCGGCCGGGATGCGATCCGCGCCCAGCACCGGCACCAGCGCCGACAGGTCGGACGCGGTCGTCAGGGCCACGGTCGGGGCCTGACCCATGTGGACCTGCGCCTTGGTGATCGTCTCACCGGCCTTGAGCAGCGTCTTCTGGGTGAACTGCCGGAAGGCCCAGTTCACGATCGCCTCGGATTCCTGCGCCCGGGCAGCCTGCGATTCAAGGCCCGAGATCACGAAGACCACGCGCCGATCATCCTGCTTGGCCGATCCGACAAGACCATAGCCGGCCTCTTCGGTGTGCCCGGTCTTCAGCCCGTCCGCGCCGATGCCCAGACCCAGAAGCGGGTTGCGGTTGGTGCTGTTTTGCGGCGCGCGCCCGTCAAAGTCGAACTTCCGTTCGTTGAAGAGCGGATAGAAGTTCGGGAAGTCCTCGATCAGGTGGGTCGCCAACAGCGCCAGATCACGCATCGACATGCGGTGCCCTGCGGCGGGCCAGCCGTTGGAATTGGCGAAGGTCGAATTCGTCATGCCCATCTGCTGCGCGCGCTGCGTCATGTAACGGGCAAACCCGGCCTCGGTCCCGTCGGGCGACAGCGCCTCGGCGATCACGGCGCAGGCATCGTTGCCCGACAGCACGATGATGCCCCGGATCAGGTCCTCGACCGCGACCCGGTCGGTGGTGTCAAGGAACATGGTCGATCCGCCATAGCTCATGGCATGCGACGATACGGGCAGCTTTTCGTCCAGCGACAGGCGGCCATCGCGCAGCGCCTCGAACGCGATGTAAAGCGTCATGAGCTTGGACATCGAGGCCGGCGGCAGGGGCGTGTCGGCGTTCTTGTCCAGCAGGATCGTCCGTGTGGTCAGGTCGATCACATAGGCCGCGCGGGCCTTCGTGTCGAAGGCCAGGGCGGGCCCGGCCGCGACCATGGCGACGGCCAGGCCCGCTGCCTGGACGATCCGGCGCAGCCCGGTGCCGCGATCAAGGGGGCGCAGGCCTGCGCCGGGGCGATTGGATTGGGTCATCCTACCTCCTTCAGGCGGTGCGCCTGACCGCCCGAAGGCGTCAGTTCGTCACCGCATAGGCATCCGTGAAGCCCGCCGTCTTGACCTTCTTCAGAAGCACGGCGCGTTCTTCGCTGTTGGTGGCGGGGCCAACGATGACCCGCCAGAATGTCTTGCCCTTGGCGCTCTGTTCCAGAACCTCGGGGATCATGCCCGCCTGCCGCATCGCCACGGCGGTGTTCTGGGCGTTCTGTTCGACACTGAAAATCCCGATCTGCAGATAGGGCTTGTCCAGTTTCGACACCGGTTTCGCCACCGGCGCGGCGACGGGTTTGGGCAGCGGCGCCGACGTCACGGCCTGTGGGGCAGGGGCGGCGACGGGGGCCGGGGCGGCCTCCTCGGGCGCGGCGGCCATGGCCTCGGGCTCGGCCGTGTCCTTTTTCTGCCAGAACCAGCGGCGTTTCTTCGGGGCCTCTTCGACCGGGGCTGCGGCGACGGCCGCAGGTGCTTCGGCCGCCTCGACCGCATCCAGCGCGGCAGAGGCCCCGCTGACCGGGTCAAGCGTTGCCGTCTGAACCGCCTCGGGCGCGGGCATCTCGGCGGCCGCCGTGGCGCTTGGCGCGGTTTCCATCGGTGCCGGGTCCGCGGTGGCGGTTGGCACTTCCTCGCGGCGCAGGGCCGTGACGTTCAGGTTCTGCGGCTGGCCCGCCAGCATCGACAGCGCCTCGGCCGCGTCCGACGACACCTGGAACCGTGGTCCGGGCCGGTCAAGCGACGGGCGGAAAAGCGCGCCGATGACGAACTTGCCGTTCGCGGTATTGCGGATCAGGGCGCGTTCGGGTTCATCCACGTCGGGATGGGCCACCCAGACACCGCCAAGCGACGGCCGACCGTCCCAAAGCCCTGCTTCGGTGGCCTGGAACACCTCGGGTGCCTCGACATCGCGTTCGACCAGCCGGGTCGACGTGCCGCCACCCGCTGCCGGTTCGGACTTGAACAGCGCCCCGTCGTTTTCCATGCAGCCCGCCAGCAGCGCCAGCGCCGAGGCCGCAAGCATCGCCCGCGCCATGCCATTGCCCGATCTCATGACCAGAAATCCCATTCTTCGCCCCTTCGTCGGCGCGCCCTGCGCGCGGCCGGATCCCCGGCCCTGCCCTTTGTTTTGGCGCAGTCTATCCATTCGGGCGCGATGTGAAAAGTCTGCCATGGGGCATCGGCGAAAATTCCCGGTCACGAGGCCGTCAGGTCGCCGCAACGCAAAACCCCCGGCGCGCGGGCCGGGGGCTTGTGTTCCGTGAGTGTCCGGATCAGGTGGCTTATGAGCGACGCCGAAGCGCGGCCAGCGCCCCGAACCCGCCCAGCAGCAGAAGCGCCGGGGCCGGCAGCGGCACCGCCGGCGTCCCGCGCGGATCGATCCACTGGTTGTTCACGATGGCGGCGTCTGCAAAGGAAACGGAGAAGCCGGGGTCGCCAAAGATGAAGGCCTGGGGCGCAAAGCCAAAGGTGCTGCCCCCCAGTGCCGCCGCGCTGCCGGAAGCGACCTCATTCGCAAGGTACCGCGCCCCGCCCTTGAAGTTGAAACCCACCTTGATCTCCCGGAGGGGATCGATGAGCAGGTTTTCGATCTTGAGGAGCTCATCCATGACATCGTAGGCGGAGGCATTGGGCGTGGTGCCTGCAACAGCGGACGCCTTGGCCTCGACTTTTGTCGACACGTCGGTGGTGGTCATAGTTGCGCGGCCGGGCTTGTAGTAGGACACCGTCAAAATGGCCTCGAGCCAAGCCAAGGCTTCGTAGTCGCCCTGGGACACGTTCTGATCCGCGTTGACCGTCCCGTGAGCATGCGATTGGACGGTCAGTGCGACGCCATTGCCGCCGTAGTTCTGCGGCGCGTCGATCTGCAACGTGACCTGCTGCCGGGCCTGCGCGTTGCCAACGCCGGACAGATTGCCTTCGCCCGATCCGTTGCCACCGCTGACGATGACCGTCGTGTAGCCGGGGCCGGTCGTGGCATTGGCAGAGGTCGTGCACGCCCCGGAGGATGCAACGGCGCCCGACCCCGCGCTCCAGCCGTAGATGTCATTGGGTCCGGACAAGCCACAGCCACCGCCGGAGGCCTGGGCATATGATTGCACCGAAGCAGCCATCGTTTCGGTGGCGCCCAGGCATGAAGCGGCCACAAGGCCGGAAAGCAGAAGATGCTTCATGAAATGCTCTTTCTTCGAATGAATTTTGTCAAAACGCGGATCACTGATAAAAACTGGTCGCGACACTTAAGCCGCTTTAATGCCTGCGTTATTACGCATTTTCAGCGTCGCTTCAATGAAATTTTCGGAATGCAAACGCGATGCGCCATCAGGGATGCTGCTCTACACGTCACTTATCTGGCCAGACCTAGGTGGTTCGGACTGGGTCGTTTGCTACAACCACCGATCCACCGGCCTGAACCATGCGCGGCCTTTGTCTGCGGCAGGTAGAGGAAGGGTGCCGCCGACTGGTTCAGCAGCGTGAAACCCGCTTCCAGAATCGCCGAACCCCCGCTAGACCACCCCGACGCGGAGGTTTGGCAGAGTGGTCGAATGCACCGGTCTTGAAAACCGACGGGCGTGGAAGCGTCCCCAGGGTTCGAATCCCTGAGCCTCCGCCACTTCCCTTCCTACCCAGAAACGACCCCCGAGCTCGTGGCGCAGCGTCACCCCTCTGCCAGCCAGGTCCGCTCTGCCTCGTCCCAGGCCGCCAGCGCCTGCAGATCGGGAACCCAGGCCAGGCCGGTCTTGCTGTCCGAGGATGCCGCAAGGGGCGAGGTGACGGCGTCGATCAGAACGGTGTGACCCTGCGCCAGGGCGGCAAAGGCTTCGTCGAGGGCCGGGGCGATGGCCTCTTCGCCCTCGATCCGCCAGGCCTTCAATCCAAAGCCGCGCGCCATGGCCGCGTAATCGGCGAATTGCAGTTCGGTGCCCACGGCCTTGCCAAAGCGGTCCATCTGGTCGCGCACCTCGATCGCCCAGGACCCGTTGTTCGACACGACGATCATCACCGGCACGCCATGACGCACGGCGGTGTCGATCTCCATCCCGGAGAAACCGAAGGCCCCGTCGCCGGTGACCGCCACGACCTGGCGCCCCGGCGCGGCCTTGGCGGCCCCGATGGCAAAGGGCGTTGCCAGCCCGATGCACCCAAGGGGGCCGGGATCGAGGTAGGTCGAGGAGGACAGGGCAATCCGCGAAAAACTGAGGAAATCACCACCATCCGCGATGACCACGGCCTCGGGATCGAGACGCTTGCGGATCTCGCCCAGCAGGCGGTTCGGGTGGATCCGCCCCAGGTCGTCCGAGGGCGCGGAAGCCAGCGCATCAGCCAGTCCGGCGGTCCGCTGCACATGCCGGTCGCGCATGGCGCCGGTCCAGGCGCGGTCCATGTCGGCCCCCGTCAGCCGGTCTGACAGTGCGTCGAGCGACAGAGCGACGTCGCCCAGAAGTGCCACATCGCCCAGCCGGTTGTCGGTCAGTTCGGCGGCGACGTCCGAGATGCGCAGGAACCGGGCCTCTCCGAAGATCGCGGGCGAGCCATAGGCCAGCTGGAAGTCCAGCTTGCGGCCAAGGGTGATCACAAGGTCCGCCTCTTTCATCGCCGCCCCGCGCATGGCGCCGATATGGGCGGGGTGACTGTCGGGCACGATCCCCTTTGTTTCCCCGGTATCGAGGTACCCTGCACCCGAGGCAGTCAGGAAGCGCGCCAGCGCCCCGGCCGCGCCATTGGCGCCCCGGCCCGAGATCACGACGGGCCTTGTCGCGGTGCGGATCAGATCCGCCGCCGCGTCCAGATCGGTCTCCAGCGCGCGGGCCCGTGGGGCCGGACGGCCCGCCACCTGTTCGATGTCGAACAGCACCGGCGGCACCACATCGCGCTGCACATCGACCGGCACGTCAAGGAAACAGGGACCGGGTTCGCCACCATGCCCAAGTGCTGCCGCGATCGCATGGTCCAGTTCCCGGGGCAGGGCGGGGGCATGCCGCACGGTGCGGGCGACGCGGGTGATCGACTGCACCAGCGCGACATGGCTCATGTCCTGCAGGGCGCCACGGTTTTCCTGGGGCCTGGGCGGGGTGCCCGACAGCACCAGCACGGGCATCCGGCTGACATGGGCATTGGCGATCCCGGTCATCGCGTTGGTCACGCCAGGCCCGGCGGTCACCAGCGCGACGCCGAAACCACCGCCCACGGCGGCATGGGCGTGGGCCATGTAGACGGCGGCCCGTTCATCGCGCACGTCCACGATCTCGATCCCGGCGGCGTCGAGCGCCATCCAGATCGACATGATGTGTCCGCCGCACAGCGCAAAGACGCGCTGGACCCCACGGGCCTTGAGGGTGGCGGCGATCAGGTCGGCCCCGGTTCTGTTGGTCATGGTCATGTCTCCTCAGGCGCCGGCGGTCTGGGCGAAGGTGTCGCGCAGCACGCGGTGCAGCACCTTGCCGGTGGCGGTGCGGGGCATCTCTGCCTCGGTGATGATGGTGATGGAGCGGGGGCGCTTGTAGCCCGCGATCTTGTCCCTGGACCACGCGATCAGGTCGTCGCCCGTGATTGTCGCGCCTGCGTGCAGCACCACGACGCCATGCACGGCCTCGCCCCAAAGTTCGTGCGGAACACCGATCACGGCGACGTCCTGCACTGCCTCGTGGCGGCCCAGCACGGCCTCGACCTCGGACGGATAGATGTTCTCTCCGCCCGAGATGATCATGTTCTTCTTGCGGTCGACCAGCTTGATGAAGCCGTGTTCATCGCGGATCCCCATGTCCCCGACCGAACACCAGCCGTCGTTGAAGGCTTCGGTGGTTTTTTCGGGCAGGTTCCAGTAGCCCGAGAAGGTGTAGGGCGTCAGGCTGAACAGCTCTCCGGGTTCACCGTCCGGCACCTCTTGCCCGGTGTCGTCCAGCAGCCGGATCGGGCCCGATCCGACGCATTCGCGCCCGACACTGCCGAGGTGGCTGAACTGTTCGTCGGGATGCAGCATGGTGACCCAGCCCGCTTCGGACGACCCGTACAGTTCGAACAGGCCGGAATTGGGGAACATTTTCATGATGTCGCGCTTGGTCTCGGCCCGCGCCGGGGCCGACGAGATCATCAGCTTGGTCATGCAGTCCAGCCCGTCGACACGGCGCTGATCCTCGGGCAGCGACAGCATCATGATGTACTGCGTCGGCACCAGCGAGGTGAAGCTGCACTGGTGACGTCCCATGACCGACAGCACCTCGGCCGCGTCGAAACTGCGGCGGGAATGCACGGTGATCTCGGCCCCGGCATAGGCAAACGAACAGAAGAAGTTCAGCGAATTGGCGTGGCACATCGGCATGACGAGAAGCGCGTTGTCCGAAGACCGGATCGACAGTTCGACCTCGGTCACCAGGGCGATCATGGCCATGCCGCGATGGTTGCGGATCACGCCCTTGGGGCGGCCGGTCGTGCCCGAGGTGTACATGAGCGTCCAGGGGTCCTCGGGTGTCATGGCCACGTCCGGCGCGCGATCGGGCGCGGCGGCGATCAGCGCCTCATAGCCGGTCCAGCCATCGGGGGCGGGGCCGCCGAAATGCACGAACCGGTCGGGCGACAGATCAAGCGTCGGGCGCAGCGTGTCGATCACCGGGTGCAGGCCTTCCTGCGCGATGATGGCCGTCGCGCCGGAATCCTCCAAGATATAGCTGGCTTCCTCGGCCGTCAGGCGGAAGTTGACCGGCACGACGATGACGCCGCACTTGGCCGCCGCGACATAGATCTCGACCCATTCAAGGCAGTTCCATGCCAGCACCGCGACCCTGTCGCCCTTCGCCAGACCAAGCGACATCAAGCCCTGTGCCAGTTGGTTGGCGCGGCCGGACCACTGCGCATAGGTCAGATCCCGGTCCAGATCGCGGGCGCCGATCCGGTCGGGCCGGATGCGGGCAAAGCCGTCGACGATCTCGGCCATGTTGAGAACGCGGTCGTTTTGCATGGTCTCCTCCTCAAGCCGTGCAAGGCCCCTCCTGGCCTTTTGCGCATTCTGAATTCAGAATTCAGTAAGTCAAGGGCGTGTGAAAAACCGAACTGCGACAGCGGGTTGCTGGCAGGTGTCGGCGAGAGCGGATGGAAAAGATCAGTCGGGCTGAGTCGCGTCGAAGCTGTGGGTGGCCAGTGCCTCGAACAGCGCGTCCTTCGCCCCAAGGATGTGGCGGGTCACCAGATCGCGGCCCGCCTCGGCCTGACCAGCGACCAGCAGGTCAAGGATGTCGCGGTGCTGCGACCAGACGACCGGTCCGCGTTCGGCATGCAGAAGGACCGCGACCATGACCCGGCGCAGGAAGTTCCAGTGCATGTCGGCGGCAGGGGCGATCAGCGGGTTGCCGGACATCTCGTAGAGGAACGTGTGAAACCGGACATCGTGCGCCACCGCTTCGGCAGCCCCGACGGACCGGGCCGCTTCGCCCTCTTGCAGGATCGCCTCGCCCGCCCGGCGCAAGTCGGCGGCAAAACCCGGATCGGTGGCGGCGCGGTCGGCGACAAGACCGGCGGCCAGCTGATCGAACACCAGCCGGATCTGGTAGTGGTGGCCGATCTGTTCCGGGTCCAGCGGCGCGACGTAAAGCCCGCGCGCCCCGCGTTCGACCACCAGCCCGTCGGTCTTCAGCAGAAGCATCGCCTGCTGCACCGGCTGGCGCGAGACGCCAAGCATCGCCGCCAGGTCCTCTTGCACAAGGTGCTTGCCGGGTTCGAGCGTGCAGTCGCGGATATTGTCCCGGATCATCTGGTAGACCAGTTCCGTCCGGCTTGGGGCTTGGGCGAGGGGTTTCAATCTGGGGCTCGGTTTGGTCAGGATCGGCGATCGAAAAGGGGCGACGCAGGGGGACGCCGCCGCAAGGGTCGCCCGCATTGCTTGCACAAAGTTCCCGGGGGGTCAAAGCCCGCTGAGGTGCCGCGTGGCGTTCACACGGGACCGGTCGATGCATCTGCGCCTTGACCTCGGCCACTGACGGCGGCGCAGGCCGGGCGTCGGCCAACCGCATCGGGCCGGTCCCACGACAAAGGGGCCGCGGTTTCCCACGGCCCCTTGCAAAGTCGATCGACGGGGGCAGCGCCCCTCAGTTCCCCTTCAGCGCGGCGACGTAATCGCCCGCACCCAGCCCCTGGGCATCGGCCTCGGCGATGACCTTTTCGACCACCGGGGCAGAGGCCGCGTTGAACTTGGCCGCCTCATCCGACGACAGGGTGATGACCTCCTTGCCCTCGGTGGCCTCGAACTCTGCCAGCGCCTTCTCGGCCACGCCCATCCAGGCCTTGTTCGCGGCAAGCGAGGCATCCTTGCCCGCCGCCAGCACCGCCTGTTGCTGGTCGCCGCTCAGATCGCCAAAGCTGTCGCGGTTCATGATCATGAAAAAGCTCGAGATCGTCGTGTCCATGCCCATGGTGATGTACTTGGTCACCTCGGCCAGCTTGAAGGCCCTGAGCGTGGTGGCGTCGATCATCGCACCGTCGATGACGCCGGTCTGCATGGCGTTGTAGATCTCGGGCGCGGGCATCGACACGGGCGTCGCGCCCCAGGCCTCGACCACGAGGCCCGCGTTGCGCGACGGCACACGGATCTTCAGCCCTGTCAGGTCGTCCAGCGACCGCACCGGCTTTTCGGCGGTGAACAGCAGGTTCGGCGCGTTGTTCCACAGCCCGACCAGCACCACGCGGCGGTATTCGTCCGACAGCATGTCGACGTTGGCCTGCACGGCGGCGGTGCCGGTGTCGGCGCTGATCACGCCGGGCAGTTCGGTCAGCAGGGTCTTTGGAAAGGTCGATGCGGTATAGCCCGGCAAGCCGAAGGCGATGTCGGTCACGCCTTCCACGGTGCGGTTGTACTGTTCGACCGGACCCGGCCCAAGCTCACCGCCCATGTAGGTTGTGACGGTCACGTCGCCGCCGGTCTTCTCGGCGATGGTGGCGGCGAAGGGGGCATAGACCTGATCGACGACGAAATGCGTCGGCGGCTGGAAATCGGCCAGCTTGAGCTCGTCTGCCATGGCCATGGGCGCGGCCAGAACCAGCGCGGCGGTAAGGGTCTTGATGAACATCCTGGGTCCTCCTCTTGGGATGTCGGGGACGGGTGCGGATCACCCGAACATGGTGTCGGGCAGCAGCAGCGCGATGCCCGGGAAGGCGATGATCAGCAGCAGGGCCAGGATCATCGCGAACAGGAAGGGCATCACGCCCCGGAAGACGGTGGTCAGCGGCACATCCCCGGCGACGCCCCGGACGACAAAGACGTTCAGGCCGACGGGCGGGGTGATCATGCCCATTTCGATCACGATGACGGCCACGACGCCGAACCAGATCGGATCGAAGCCAAGCGCGGTGATGACCGGAAAGACGACCGGCACCGTAATGACCAGCATCGACAGCCCGTCCATGAACATGCCCAGCACCACATAGGCCAGGATGATCACCGCCAGCGTGCCGTAGGCGCCCAGGCCAAGCGATCCCAGTCCGTCGCCCAGGGTGGCGGGGATGCGGGTGATCGCGAAGAAGGGGTTCAGCACGTTGGCCCCGATGACGATGGTATAAAGCATGGCCGAGGTCGACAGGGTCGACAGCACGGCCTCCTTGAACCCCGCAAGCGTCAGGCGGCGCCGCGCCAAGGCCAGCACGATGACCAGCGCCGCGCCGATGCCCGAGGCCTCGACCGGGGTGAAAAGCCCCAGGTAGATGCCGCCGATCGAGATCAGGATGACCGCCAGAAGCGGCCCCGCGTCCGCCAGCAGGCGCAGCTTGTCGGTAAAGGGGACGGGGGCGCCGCGCGGACCGGCCTTGGGGTCGCGGACCGACACGATCCAGATGGCCCCCATGAACAGCGCGGTCAGAAGCAGGCCGGGCAGGATGCCGGCCATGAACAGGCGGCCGATGCTTTCCTCGGTCAGGATGGCGTAAAGCACAAAACCGGTGGACGGCGGGATCAGGAACCCAAGCGTGCCGCCCGCCGCGATCGACCCGGTGGCCAGCGACGGCGCATAGCCCAGGCGCTTCATCTCGGGCAGGGCGACCTTGCCCAGGGTGACGGCGGTGGCAACCGACGATCCCGACACGGCCGCAAAGACCGCGCAACCCAGCACCGAGGCCGAGGCGAGCCCGCCGCGAAAGGCCCCGACCCAGGCGAAGGCCGCGTCGTAAAGCCCGCGGGAAAACCCGGCGGCAGAGGCGATGTTGCCCAGAAGAACGAACATCGGCACGACGATCAGGTTGTAGTTGGCGACGGCCGAATAGCTTTCGGTCAGCAGCACGCCGCCGGCGGACCGCAGCCCCTCGAGGCCCCAGTACCCGAAGAAGCCGACCGACATCATGGCAAAGGCCACGGGCATCCGCAGGATCAGCAGCCCGAACAGGCAGGCGATACCCAGAAGACCGGCCATCATCGGTGTCATCATTCCGGTCCCCGCATCGCGATGGCCAGCCCCTGGATCACGAAGACCAGCGCGCACAGGCCCGTGCCCGCCGCCAGGATCGCGTAGAACGGCCAGATCGGCATCTTCAGCATGTTGGTGGCGTCGCCCCATTCCAGCGCATCCAGCGCCTTGATCCCCGCGCGACGGCACAGAAGCCCCAGCACCAGCGCCGAGATCGCCCGCGACAGCAGGTCGCCCGCGTATCGGCCCCAGGGGCCAAGCCAGGGGTCGAAGACATCGACGGCCACGTGATCGCACTTGGTCGTGCAGTAGGGCAGGGCGGACATCACCAGCGCGACGGCGGTCAGCTGAACGATTTCATTGCCGCCCAGAAGCGGGGCGTTGAAGACATAGCGCAGCACCACCCCAAGCGTGACAACCCCGAGGATCGCGATCAGGCAGATGCCGCCGATCACCGTCAATCCAAGCGCCGCGCGGTCCAGCGCGCGCGTCAGGCCGTCCAGCCGTCGCATGGTGGGTGGGGTCTTGCGACCCATTTCAGGACGCCTGCCGGCTGCGGCGGCGTAGTGCGGTGGTGAGTGTCATCTGCTCCTCCAGACCGGACGGCCAGGCGGGCCGGTCCTGCGGTCGGAGTAGCGCGTCGTGGCGCAAGGCGGCCAATTCAATCAAAGCCGCCTGACATAAGTCAAAGCTATAGTGGTAGTTTGCGGGCCTCGTCCCGCAGCACCTCGATCAACAGGGCCTGCGCCTTCGTCGGCACCCAGTTTTTCCGCGTTGTCAGGCCGATCGGGCGGCGCTGCCATGCGGCGCGTACATCCAGTTTGGCCAAAAGCCCGTGCTGCAGTTCGGCCCCTGCCTGCGCAGCCGAGATGCAGCCCAGGTGATCGCTGTGCTGCAGGATTTCCCGCATCAACAGGATCGAACCGGCCTCGATGATGCCCTCGGGCGGGTGCGGGGCGAAAAACTGGTCGAACTGGGTTCGGGTCGGGGTGCCGTGGCGCGGCACGACCCAGCTTGCCCGGTGCAGGTCGGCGGGGCCAAGTCCGTGCTGTCCGACAAGCGGATGATCCCGGCGCGCCAGAAAGGCCAGCCCGTCCTCGAACAGTGGGTCCTGCCGGATGTCCCCGATCGGGGCGGGATCGCGCAGGGCACCGAGGATCATGTCGACCTCGCCGCGTCTCAGGTCCCCGAGCAGATCATCGTACAGACCGTCGATCACCTGAACCGGATGCCTTTGCCGGTCCTCGCGAAACCGGACCAGCGCCCGGGGCAGCAGCACCGACCGCGACAGGGGCAGGGCGCCGATGGTGATCCGCCCGCTTTCCCCGCCGTCCAGATCGGCGATGTCGCTCTCGGCCGAGGTCACTTCGGTCATCGCCACCATCACCGCCTGCACCAGCGCACGGGTCTGGCGGGTCGGCACCAGACCAAAGCCGGTGCGGTCAAACAACTTGCGCCCGGCCTCCTTTTCCATCTGCGACACCGCGCGATGCACCGTCGGCTGTGCAAGCCCCAGGCGACGGGCGGCAAGGGTGAAGTTCTCGGTCTCGTGCACGGCGACGATGGCCTGCAACTGCGCGAAGGTCGCCGTCAGCTTGAGCCGTGGCGCCAGGTCTTCCAGCGCCGGGTCCAACCGGTCGAAGGCACGCCGCAGCCGATCGGCCAGAAGCGCCCCGCGCGGCGTGGCAAAGACACCCTGGCGGGTCCGGTCGAACAGGGGGCCGCCCGCCTCGGCCTCAAGTTTGCTCAGCGCCTGGGTCACGGCCGGCTGGGACACGTTGGTCCGATCGGCCGCCAACGTCAGGGATCCCGTGTCGGCCACCGCAAGGAGAAGCCGAAAGTGTCTGATATTGCGTGAAAATGTCGTCATGGGCGCAAAGGTCCGGCAGTCTAATTCGCCATCCATCATAGCTTCATCTTATGCTGATGCACGCCAATTCGAATTGCCGCATCGCCCCGAGGGTGAGATCACCGCCGCACCCGGACGGAGGAGGACCCAATGACCCGGAAGACCGCCCTCGTGATCTCAGCCCATGCCGCCGACTTTGTCTGGCGCTGCGGCGGTGCCATCGCGCTGCATGCCGACAGGGGCTATGACGTGACGGTTCTGTGCCTGTCCTTCGGCGAACGCGGCGAAAGCGCCAAGCTGTGGAAGCGGGAAGGCATGACGCTGGACCGGGTCAAGACCGTCCGGCGGCAAGAGGCCGAAGCGGCCGCGCAGGCGCTTGGGGTGGCGGACCTGGTCTGTCTCGATCTCGGTGATTACCCGCTCGAGTTCTCGACCGACAACAAGATGAAGATCGTCGATGTGATCCGCAGGGTGCAGCCGGCCTTCATGCTGAGCCATTCGCAGTACGACCCCTACAACACCGACCACATGAACACCACGAACGCGGTGCTGGAATGCCGGATGATCGCCCAGGCCTGGGGGCACAACCCCGGCGAAAAGGTCCTGGGCGCGCCACAGCTTTACCTGTTCGAGCCGCATCAGACCGAACAGATGGGATGGAAGCCCGACACCTTCCTCGACATCACGCCGGTCTGGGACAAGAAGCGCGCGGCGATCGAATGCATGCAGGGGCAGGAGCACCTGTGGGACTACTACACCCGCGTCGCACAGCAGCGCGCCAACCACTTCAAGCGCAATTCCGGCGGTCAGTCCGGCGGACGCGATTGCCGATACGCCGAGGGGTTCCAGTCGATCTTCCCCCGGACCGTCGACGAGTTGTGATCGGGCAGGGGGCGCTGCCCCCGCACGTCAAAGCGCGCTTTGACGCGCCCCCCGGAGTATTTCCGGCAAGATGAAGAGGAGGACAGGATGGAGCCGACCACGCCAAGCTTCGATATCGCGCATCTGGGCCACATGGAGATGCTGACCGACCGCTATGACGAGAGCCTCGATTTCTTCACCCGGGTCTACGGGCTGAAGCTGTCGGCCGAAGACGAGACCTCGGCCTACCTGCGCGCCTGGGACGATTACGAATTCCACACGCTCAAGCTGACGCGGGCCGAAACGACCGGGGTGGGGCACATCGGCTATCGCGCGGCCTCTCCGCAGGCGCTGGCGCGGCGGGTCGCGGCGATCGAGGCGTCCGGCTACAAGACCCACGGCTGGGTCGAGGGCGATCCGGGGCACGGCCCGGCCTTCCGGTTCGAGGACCCCTTCGGCCATGTCTTCGAGATCTACTACGAAACCAAGTGGTACGAGGCGCAGCAGGACGCGGACCGCCCGGCGCTGAAGAACACGGCCTCGGCCTTTTCGGGCGCGGCGCCGCGGCGGATCGACCACCTGAACCTGCTGGCCTCGGACGTGGCCGAATTCCGGCGGTTCATGGAGGTCTGCCTTGGCAGTCGCGTGACCGAATACATCCAGCTGGACAACGGTCGGATCGGCGGCTGCTGGTTCACGGTGAACAACAAGACCTATGACCTGGCCTGCACCGAAGAACACGGCGGCGGTGACGGCCGTCTGCATCATGTCACCTATGCCACCGACCAGCGCGAGGACATCCTGCGCGCGGCCGACGTCTTCCTGCAGAACGGCGTGCATATCGAAACCGGGCCGCACAAGCATGCGATCCAGGGGACTTTCTTTCTGTATGTCTGGGAGCCCGCCGGCAACCGGGTCGAACTGGCCAACGCCGGGGCGCGGCTGATCCTGGCGCCGGACTGGCAGCCGGTGAAATGGACGGAAGACGACCGCAGGAAGGGGCAGGCCTGGGGCCTGAAGACGATCCCGACGTTCCACACCCACGGAACGCCGCCGGTGAAGGGCTAGGGGCCGTGCCGCGCAGCGCGGTACGGCTCGGGTATTTTGGGAAAGAGGAAGAGGTCAGGATGGCTGTTGTCGTGCAGGATGTGAACCGGGCCGATCCCGTGGTGATCGACGGGCTGGCGCGGGCGGGCGTCGCCACCGTGCATGAGGCGCAGGGGCGGACGGGGTGTCTGGCCAGCCACATGCGGCCGATCTACGGCGGCGCGCAGATCGCCGGGTCGGCGGTCACGATCTCGGCCCCGCCGGGTGACAACTGGATGCTGCATGTGGCGATCGAACAGCTGCGCGATGGCGACGTGCTGGTGCTGGCGCCGACCGCGCCCTGCGACATGGGCTATTTCGGCGATCTTCTGGCAACCTCGGCCATGGCGCGCGGCTGCAGGGGGCTGGTCATCGACGCGGGCGTGCGGGACATCCGGGACCTGACCGCCATGGGCTTTCCGGTCTGGTCCCGGGCGGTGTCGGCGCAGGGGACGGTCAAGGAAACCCTGGGTTCGGTGAACGTGCCGGTGGTCTGCGCCGGGCAGCAGATCGAGGCAGGCGACGTCATCGTGGCCGACGACGATGGCGTCTGTGTCGTCCGTCGCGCCGCAGCGGCCGAGGTTCTGGCGAAGGCCGAGGCGCGGCTGGCGGCGGAAGAGGTCAAGCGGAAGAGGCTGGCCGCAGGCGAGCTGGGGCTGGACATCTACGATATGCGGGGGCGGCTGGCCGAGAAGGGGCTGCGCTACGTCTGAGGAGGCGGGGATGAGCATTGCGGACGACGGCATCCCCTGCACCTGGATGCGCGGCGGGACCTCGAAGGGGGCGTATTTCCTGGCCAGCGATCTGCCCGAGGACCCGGCCACGCGCGATGCGCTGCTGCTGGCGATCATGGGCTCGCCCGACCCGGCGCAGATCGATGGGATCGGCGGGGCGGATCCGCTGACCTCGAAGGTGGCCATCCTTTCCGCCTCGGCCCGCGCGGATGCGGATGTCGATTACCTGTTCCTGCAGGTCTTCGTGGACCAACCCCTGGTCAGCGATGCCCAGGGCTGCGGCAATATCCTGGCCGGTGTCGGACCTTTCGCGATCGAACGCGGGCTGGTCCGGCCCAAGGGCGATGAGACCGAGGTGCGCATTCACATGCTCAACACCGGCGACATCGCGACGGCCCGGGTCGCCACGCCGGGCGGTCGGGTCAGCTATGTGGGCGATGCGCGTATCGACGGGGTGCCGGGCCGGCATGCGCCGGTACCGCTGATGTTCGGCGATGTCGCCGGATCGATGTGCGGCGCGCTGCTGCCGACCGGGCGGGTGGCCGACGTGATCGACGGCATCGCCTGCACCCTGATTGACAATGGCATGCCCTGCGTGATCCTGCGCGCAGCGGATCTGGGTGTCACCGGCACCGAAGCGCGCGAGGAACTTGAGGCAGACACCGGGCTGAAGGCGCGGCTTGAGGAGATCCGCCTGCAGGCCGGGCCAAGGATGAACCTGGGTGACGTGCGGGAAAAATCGGTGCCGAAGATGACGCTGGTGTCCCCGCCGCAGCACGGAGGGGTCATCGCCACCCGCAGTTTCATCCCGCATCGCTGCCACGCCACCATCGGCGTTTTTGCCGCCGTCACCGTCGCGACGGCCTGCACGCTGCCGGGATCGACGGCGGCGGGACTTGCCGTCCTGCCCCGGGGCGCGACCTTCGCGATCGAACATCCGACCGGCGCGGCCGAGGTGCTGATCGAGCGTGACCGCACCGGGCAGGTCACCCGGGCCGGCACCCTGCGCACGGCCCGCAAGCTGTTCGAGGGGCGGGTGTTCGCCTGAGACCGCGCCGGGTCAGAACCCGAAAAGCCGTTCTGGCGTGTCGCAGAGCGCTAGCCGCCGGGTGTCTTCGTCCAGCCAGCCCAGCACCGTGTCTGTCAGCAGGCCGTCGTCGGGATAGTCGGCGGTCGTCCTGGCCAGGTTGTGCGGCCAGTTGGTGCCCCAGATCAGCCGGTTCGGCGCATGGGCGGCGACGGCGCGGGTGACGGCGGCGATGTCGGCGTACTCCGGCCCCCCGGTCCGAGAGCTTTCATAGCAGCCCGCCAGTTTGAACCAGCAGCGCCCGCCGTCGATGAGTCGCTTCACGGCAGCAAGTTCGGGCCCGTCGGGCGCGGCGCCACGGAAGAACTTGCCATGGTGGTCGAGGATCCAGTTCGACCTTAGCCCCGACAGCCGCGCCTCGTGGTCGAGGATATCCGATCCGTCGAACTGCACCGCCAGCACCCAGCCACGCGCGGCGGCCTTGGCGTCCACGGCCTCAAGCTGCGACAGGCCGACCGCGCCGCCCGGCAGGTCCATGATCCGCGCGCCGACGATGCCCGCGGCGCTCAGCCGGTCCAGCTCTTGCTCGGAGGTATCGGCGTCGATGACCGCAACGCCCCGGGCCATGTCGCCCAGGTCCTCGAGGCAGGCCAGCAGGCAGCTGTTGTCGCCCTGCTGTGCGTTGCCCTGCGTCACCACCACCCGCGAGATGCCGATCCATTCGGCCATCTGCCGGTACATGGCGGGCGTCGGCAGCGGATCCGGCGGGTTGCCGGGGCCGCCGGGCAGGGCGGGATAGCCGGGCAGGTACATGTGGCACTGGGTGTCGATCGCGCCCTCGGGCAGGCGGATCGTCGGCGGCGTGCCGGTCAGTTTGCGGTCGATCATCGGGTTTCCTTCGGGGCGAAGTCGCGCAGGGCGTCACGGTTGATCTCGATCCCCAGGCCGGGGCCGTCGGGGATCGTGACGACGCCGCGATCATGTTCGATCGGACGGGTCAGGACCGCCTGGCGAAACGGGTTGTCGGTGCGGTCGAACTCGAGGATCGGCTCGACCGGGTTCAGCCGCACGGGGTTGGGCACCATCGCCGCCATGAACTGCAACGAGGCCGCGATCTGCACCCCCGTCCCCCAGACATGCGGCACCACGCGGATGTTGTGCAGCGCGGCCAGGTCGGCGATCCGCTTCATCTCGGTGAAGCCGCCGCAGCCGCAGAGGTCGGGCTGGAGGATATCGATGGCCCGCGTCTCGACCGGCTCGCGCATGCCCCACCTGGTGTGCCAGGTTTCCCCGCCCGCGACCGGGATGGGCTGCTTGGCGCGGATCTCGCGATAGGCCGACAGATGTTCGGGGGTCACTGGTTCCTCGAACCAGTCGATGCCATGATCGGCGGCGGCACGGCCAACCCGGATCGCCTCGATCGTGTCATAGCCGTGGTTGCCGTCGATCATCAGCCGCATGTCCGGCCCCATGGCGTCGCGCACGGCACGGATCACCGCCATGTCCTCGTCGAAGCCGAAGCCGATCTTGATCTTCATCGCGTGAAAGCCGGCCGCGCGGTGGCGGGCGGCCTCTTCGGCATTGTCGCTGACCCGGTCGACGCCGTCGCGCTTGAACGCCCCCGTGGCATAGGCGCGGACGCTTTCGCGGAACCGCCCGCCCAGAAGGGTCGAGACGGGCACGCCGAAATGCTTGCCCTTGATGTCCCACAGCGCCACGTCGATCCCCGACAGCGCCGTCACCGTCAGGCCCCGTTGCCCCTGGTCGCGCAGCGCATTGTACAGCACCGCCCAGATCTTCTCGGTCTCCAGCGGGTCCATGCCGATCAGCCAGCCCGCGTAGGTGTCCACCACGGCGCGGTTGGCGCGCGCGGGGCCCAGGCATTCGCCCCAGCCAACGGTGCCGTCATCGCAGACAACCTCGACCAGCAGGTGCTGGCGCCGGTCGAACCGCATCGAGGCGCTTTCAAAAGCGGTGTCGAGCCGGTGTTCCAGAAGGTGGGTGTGTACTTCGGTGATCTTCATGCTTTGTAGGGGGCGATCAGGTCTTCCATCAGGCCCATCTCTTCCTTGTCCAGATCCGTCAGCGGCGACCGCACCGGGCCGGCGTCAAAGCCCTGCAGGCGTACGCCTGCCTTGATCGCCGACACGGCATAGCCCTTGGACCGGTTGCGGATCGCCATGAAGGGATAGAAGAAATCATTCAGGATCTCTTCGCAACGGCCGCGGTTGCCGCCGCGCAGCGCATCGTAGAATTCGATCGCCAGACCGGGGACAAAGTTGAACACGGCCGAGGAATAGGTGGTGAAGCCCGCGCCAAGATAGGCTTCGGCAAAGAGTTCCGCCGTGGGCATGCCGCCCAGATACATCAACCGGTCGCCCATCTTGGCCGTCACCTGCCGCACCAGCCCGATGTCGCCCGACCCGTCCTTGAACCCGATGAGGTTGGGGCAGGCGTCGCACAGCCGGGCCAGCGTGTCGGGCTGCAGGATGGAGTTGTCGCGGTTGTAGACCATCACGCCGATACCGACCGAGTCGCAGACCTTCTTCACGTGCGCGTAAAGGCCTTCCTGCGGGGCATCGATCAGGTAGTGCGGGATCAGCAGGATGCCGTCGGCCCCGGCCTGTTCGGCCGCCTTCGCGATATCCACCGCGATTTCCGTGCCGTAGCCACAGCCCGACACGATCGGAACTTCGCCCGACGCTGCTTTGGCGGCCGACACGATCTCGGGGATCTCGGCGGGTTTGAGCGAAAAGAATTCGCCCGTGCCACCCGCGGCAAACAGCGTCGCGGCCGGATAGCCCGACAGCCAGCCCACGTGTTTCTCGTAAACGTCCCGGTTGAAACCGCCATCCGCCCCGAAGGGGGTGACGGGGAAGGACAGAAGGCCTGAGCCCAGGGAAGTCTTGAGGTCTTGCGGGTCCATGATGTGCTCCGGTGTTCCGATTGGACCCAGAGCTATCCGACCTGACAGACAGGTGTCAATAAGTTGTATGATCTATTTGGATGTGTCGCGCAGCATATTGCGATATCTCTGCTGGCTGCCCTTCAGGTGATGCCGCATGGCGTCGCGGGCCGTATCGGGGTCACCGGCGGCGATGGCATCGGCAATGGCGCGATGTTCGCCCGAGATCAGGGTGATATAGCTGTCCGGGCTGCGCTGCCCGTTGCCGGCCTGCAGCGCCGACCGGGGAATCACCGATTGCCCCAGCACGTCCAGGAACTCGGCAAAGCGCGGGTTGTTCGCAGCGGCGGCGATGGCGCGGTGAAAGCGGAAGTCGGCCTCGGTGGTGGCCAGCCCCTGCTGGGCCAGGGCGCGGATCTCGGCCTCGGCCTCGTAGATCTCTTCTTCCTGCGCGGGGGATCGGCGTGCAGCCGCCAGGGCGGCGGCCTCCATCTCGACGGCCGTACGCAGCTCAAGCATCTCGATTATCGAGGAAATCTTGTCCACGTCGACAATCTGGAAAGGCCGCTGCACGGGATCTGCGGGCGCAAGGACGAAGACGCCGGCGCCTTGCCGGGGCTCGACCAGCCCGTCCGCGCGCAGGGTGGCGATCGCCTCGCGGATGACCGTGCGCGACACCGAAAACGCCTCTGTCAGCTGCGCTTCCGAGGGCAGGCGGTCCCCGACCTGCACGTCCCCGCTGGCGATCTGGGTGCGCAGTTCGGCCACCACCTCGGCCACGAGGTTGCGTCGGCCGCGCCGGGCGGGTCTGTCGGGTGAGGGCTGTGTCATGTCGGTATCCTTCCGTGCCCTGCACATAAGCTGAATACCGGTCACTTTGTCAAATCCTCGCCGCATGCATCATATGTGTTGACAAGTTGTATGATGATTATCCATACCTCCGGCATAGCTGGCGTCGATCGCCAGATCAAATGGGAGGACAAGACATGACATTTACCCGGATCGCCCTGACCAGTGCCATCGCCGCCCTGGTCGCGGTGCCCGCCCTGGCAGACCAGTGGCGCGGCTGGAACATTCACCCCGAAGACTACCCGAACTCGATCGCGCTTGAGACCTTCGCGAAGGAAGTGGCGGAAAAGACCGAAGGCCGGATCGAACCGCAGGTCTATCACAACGCGGTGCTGGGCGATCAGCCGGACGCGATCGAACAGGTGCGCAACGGCGGCCTGGATTTCGCGAACTTCAACATGGGCCCCATGGGCCAGATCGTGCCCGCGACCAACGTTCTGTCGCTGCCCTTCATCTTCAAGGACGTCGACCAGATGCACGTGGTGATGGACGGTGAGATCGGCCAGCGCTTCTCGGACGCTCTGGCGGAAGAGGGGCTGGTCGCCCTGTCGTGGTTCGACAGCGGATCGCGGTCGTTCTACAACACCAAGCAGCCGATCGAGACGCCGGATGACGTCAAGGGCATGAAGTTCCGCGTGATGAACAACGACCTCTACGTCCAGATGGTCGATCAGCTGGGCGGCAACGCGACCCCGATGGCCTATGGCGAGGTCTACCAGTCGCTGAAGACCGGCGTGATCGACGGGGCCGAGAACAACTATCCCTCCTACGACAGTTCCAACCACTTCGAGGTGGCCAAGTACTATTCGATCACCAACCACCTGATCATTCCCGAATGCCTCTGCGTGTCGACCGCGACCTGGGACGGGCTGTCGGACGAAGACAAGGCCATCGTGAAAGAGGCCGCCGTGAACGCCGCCAAGGAACAGCGCGAACTCTGGGCTGACCGCGAAATGAAAAGCCGCGAAAAGGTCGAAGCGGCCGGGTCGCAGATCAACGAGGTCAAGGATCCCAAGGCGTTCCAGGATGCCATGGGCCCGGTCTACGAAGGCTTCATCAAGGCCAATCCCGACCTGGAAAGCCTGATCAAGGACATCCAGGCCAGCAGCTGATCCCTTGCCTTGCGATGCCCCGGCTGCACTCTGGCCGGGGCATTTCACGTCGGAGACACGGATGACGTCTGACACGAACACCCCGACCCGCGACCCCGTCTTCCGGGTGCTGGACCTTACGGCGCGGGCCTGCATGACCATCGCGGGCATCCAGCTGGTGACCCTGATCGCCATCTTCGGCTGGCTGGTCTTCGGTCGCTACGTGCTGAACGACACGCCGACCTGGGTCGAACAGGCCGCGCTGATGCTGGTGGTCTGGATCACCTTCCTTGGTGCGGCGGCCGGGGTCTGGAACCGGGCGCATCTGTCGATCGATTTCGTCCGGGAAATGATGCCCCCCGTCTTCCGTATCCCCCTGCGCTGGCTGGCGGTGCTGGGCGTGCTGATCTTCGCCGCCTACCTGGCCTGGTACGGCTGGGACCTGGCCGAGAAGACCTGGCGCCGTCGCATCCCGATGCTCGCCATCGCCGAGGGCTGGCGCGCCGTGCCCATGGCGGTCTGCGGCGTGCTGTCAGTCTTCTATTCCCTCTATCACCTCGCCATGCTTGTCCGTGGCCAAGACCCGGCGGAACTCTGAATGGGCCTGTCACTGCTTTTCGGCATCTTTGCCCTTGGCCTGATCTCGGGCATGCCGGTCGCCTTCGCGCTTGGCCTGGCGACCGTGGGCGGGTTCCTGTACGAAGGACTGCCGATGTTCATCGGGTTCCAGCGGATCCTGTCGGGCATCTCGGTCTTCTCGCTGCTGGCCATCCCCTTCTTCATCTTCGCCGGAGAGCTGATGATGCAGGGCGGCATCGCCGGCCGCCTCGTGCGGCTCGCCGCTTCGGCCGTGGGCAAGTCGCGCGGCGGGCTGGGGGTCGTGAACGTGGCCTCCTCGATGCTTTTCGGCGGCATCTCGGGCTCGGCCGTGGCCGATACCTCGGCGCTTGGGGCCATCCTGATGCCGGTGATGAAGGAAAAGGGCTATGACGCGGATTATGCCGTCAACGTCACCGTGACCTCGTCGGTCGCGGGCGTCGTGATCCCGCCGTCGCACAACATGATCCTCTATGCGGTCGCGGCGGGGGGCGTCTCGGTCTCGCAGCTGTTTGTCGCGGGGATCGTTCCGGGCATCCTGATGTGCCTCTGCCTTGGCATCGTCGCCTGGTACATCGCCGTCAAGCGCGGCTACCCGTCCGAGGAGTTTCCGGGCTGGCATGCATTGCTGATCAGTTTCGCCGCCGCGATCCCCGGCCTGCTGACGGCGGTCATCATCGTCGGCGGCGTGCTGTCGGGCGTCATGACCGTGACCGAATCCGGGGCCTTCGGGGCGATCTGGGCGCTGCTGGTCACCGTCTTCGTCTATCGCGAACTGACCTGGCCGGGCTTCAAGCTGGCCGTGATCTCGGCCGTGCGGACCACGGCGCTGGTGATGGTCCTGGTCGCGACGGCGTCGTCCTTTGCCTACCTGCTGGCGCTGTACCGGGTGCCCGACAACCTGGCGACCTTCGTCACCTCGATCTCGTCGAACCCCTTCGTGATCCTGCTGCTGCTGAACCTGACGCTGCTGGTTCTGGGGATGATCATGGACATGGCCGCGCTGATCCTGATCTGCACGCCGATCTTCCTGCCGGTCGTCGTCGGCCTGGGCATGGACCCGGTGCAGTTCGGCGTCATCATGATGATGAACCTCGGGCTGGGTCTGTGCACCCCGCCGGTCGGGGCCTGCCTTTTCGTCGGCTGCGTCGTCGGCGGCATCCGGATCGAACAGGCCGTGCGCACGATCTGGCCCTTCTACATCGCCATCCTGGTCGCGCTGATGCTGGTCACCTATGTGCCCGCCGTCTCGATGGCCTTGCCCAACCTGCTGAAATAAGGATCTGACACCCGTGAAACGTCTGCTCATCACCGGTGCCGCCGGTAACCTTGGACAACTGGCGCGCGCGCGCCTTGGACACCTCGCCGACGTGCTGCGCCTGTCCGACATCGCCGACATGCCCCCCGCCCAAGAGGGGGAAGAGGTCGTGACCTGCGATCTGGGCGACGAGGCCGCCGTGCACGACCTGGTCAAGGATTGCGACGGCATCCTGCATCTTGGCGGCGTGTCCGTCGAACGGCCCTGGGACCAGATCCAGCGCGGCAACATCACCGGGGTCTACAATCTTTACGAGGCCGCGCGCGCCCACGGCATGCCGCGTATCTTCTTTGCCTCGTCGAACCACGCCATCGGCTACTACCGCCAGGACGAGGTGATCGATACCAAGGCCCCGCAGAAGCCCGACGGCCTGTACGGCGTGTCCAAATGCTTCGGAGAGGCCATGGCGTCGCTCTATCATTCCAAGTTCGGGCAGGAGACCGCGTTGGTCCGCATTGGGTCGTGTTTCGAAAAACCCCGCGACCGCCGGATGCTGGCCACCTGGATGTCGCCCGACGACTTCGTCAGCCTCGTCGAATGCGTCTTCCGCGTGCCGATGCTGGGCTGTCCGGTGATCTGGGGCGTGTCGGACAACAATGAGCGCTGGTGGAACACGGAAACCGCGCGGCTGATCGGCTGGGGGCCGAAGGACAATTCGGAAACCTACCGGGCCGAGGTCGAGGCCGCCGCCCCGTGCCCCGCCGCCGATGCGCCCGAAAGCGTCTATCAGGGCGGCAAGTTCACCGCCGAACCGATCTACAGGGACTGACCGATGACCTTCACGCCGCAGGGCAAGCACCTGATCGCCGGGCACTGGGTGTCCGGCACCGACACCTTCCGGTCCTCTCCGGCCACGGGCAGCGGGGCAGACTATGCCCGCGGCACCGAAGCCGATGTCGACCGCGCCGTAACGGCGGCCGAGGACGCCTTCTGGAGCTACGGCTACCTCTCCCGCGATACCCGCGCGGCCTTCCTTGATGCCATCGCCGATGAGATCGAGGCCCGTGGCGCCGACATCACCGCCATCGGCACCGCTGAAACCGGCCTGCCCGCAGCCCGGCTGGAGGGCGAGCGCGGGCGCACCACCGGCCAGCTGCGGCTTTTTGCGACGCATATCCGGCTGGGCGCCCATCTGGACGCGCGCCACGATCCCGCCCTGCCGGATCGCAGCCCGCTGCCCCGGCCGGACCTGCGCATGATCCAGCGCCCGATCGGGCCGGTGGCGGTGTTCGGCGCGTCGAACTTCCCGCTCGCTTTTTCAACCGCCGGGGGCGACACCGCCGCGGCGCTGGCGGCCGGATGCCCGGTGGTGGTCAAGGGCCATCCCGCCCATCCCGGCACCGGCGAAATCGTGGCGCAGGCGATCCACGCCGCGATCACGCGCTGCGACATGCACCCCGGCGTCTTCTCCCTGATCCAGGGCGACCAGGTGGGGTTTGCCCAGGCGCTGGTGCAACACCCGCTGATCAGCGCGGTCGGCTTTACCGGATCGCTGAAGGCAGGCCGGGCGCTCTTTGACCTATGTGCGCAACGTCCCGAACCGATCCCCTTCTTTGGCGAACTGGGGTCGGTGAACCCCATGTTCATCCTGCCCGCCGCCGCGCGGGCGCGGGCCGATGACATCGGCACCGGCTGGGCCGGGTCGCTGACCATGGGGGCGGGGCAGTTCTGCACCAATCCCGGCATCGCGGTCATTCCCACGGGCGCGGATGGCGACCGCATCGTCGCCGCCGCAGCCCGGGCGCTGGCCGATGCCGCGCCACAGACCATGCTGACAGACGGCATCGCCGCCGCCTACCGTGAGGGGCAGGAGAGGTTCGCCGCACGCAACGTCGTGCGCCCGGTGGTGACGACCCGCTCGGACGGCCGCAGCGCCACGCCCAACCTCTACGAGACCGACGCCGACAGCTACCTGGCCGATCATGGGCTGGGGGAAGAGATCTTCGGCCCCTCGGGCCTGGTCGTCCGCGTGGCGGATGCCGCGCAAATGGCGCAACTGGCGCGCGGCTTCGACGGGCAGTTGACGGCGACGATCCACATGGACGCCGAAGATGCCGAACAGGCGCGCGACCTGCTGCCGATCCTTGAACGCAAGGCCGGGCGGATCCTTGTCAACGGCTTCCCCACGGGGGTCGAGGTCGCCGACAGCATGGTGCATGGCGGGCCTTACCCGGCCTCGACCAACTTTGGCGCCACCAGCGTCGGCACCCTGTCGATCCGGCGCTTCCTGCGCCCCGTGTGCTACCAGAACCTGCCCGAGGACCTTCCGATCCCCGGCTGACTTGCCCGGTCACGCCCGGTTCAGTCGTCAGGCCGCGTCAGCTCCCACAGCGTGTCGGCGGTGGCATAGTCGCGATACCCCAGCCGGGCCAACGGCGCGGCGGCGGCGGTGTCGAACCTGCCATCGCGGATGTACTCGTCGCGGATATGGGTCTGCACCACCTGGCCGATCACCAGGTACCGGTCGATCGTGTTGCCCTCGATGTCGACCAGCGGCTGGACCGAGATCGTCCGGCATTCCAGCGCGGCGGGGCTTTCGGCCACGAAGGGCGCCCCGACCACCTGCGACACCCCGAGCGTCAGGCCCGCCAGTTCGAATTCGTTCGCCCCGTCCGGATGGCTGCCCGAGGACACGTTCATCGCATGCTTCAACGCATCCGTGGCCAGCGAAAAGGTGAACTCTCCCTGCGCCTTGGCGTTCGCGGGCGAATGCTTCATCCCCTCGCTGGTAAAGGCGATCATGTGCGGGGCCGAGCCAAGCGGCATGAAGAAGGAATAGGGGCCGAGGTTCGGCACCCCGTCGGCGTTCAGCGTGCCGATCCAGCCGATCGGCCGGGGCGCGACAATCGCCTTGAAGGGGTCGTGTTTCAGGATCTCGGGGCGGTCGGAACCGTAGTGCATGGGGCATCTCTTCTTGGGATGCCCCTTCCTGCCACAGCTGCGCCGCCGACCCCAAGGTGCCAAAACGGACAGGCCGGGTGTGCGATCAGCCGGGGATGGGGCCGGGATGATGGCAGGCGACCACCGCCGCCGGATCCGACACCGGGGCCAGGGGCGGCATGGTCTGGCCGCAAAGCGCCGTCGCCTTGGGGCAGCGGGTATGGAACCGGCAGCCCGAGGGCGGGTTCATCGGCGACGGCAGGTCACCGGTCAGCACGATCCGCTTGCGCTTGCGTTCCAGGATCGGGTCGGGCCGCGGAATGGCCGAGATCAGGGATTGCGTATAGGGATGCTGCGGGTTCGAAAACAGCTCCTCCACCGGGGCCATTTCGACGATGCGGCCCAGGTACATTACCGCCACCCGGTGCGAGATATGGCGCACCACGCCCAGGTCATGCGCGATGAAAAGATAGGCGCAGCCCAGGTCCTTCTGCAGGTCTTCCAGCAGGTTCAGGACCCCGGCCTGGATCGACACGTCCAACGCCGAAACCGGTTCGTCCAGCACGATCAGCTTGGGGTTCAGCGACAGCGCGCGGGCAATGCCGATGCGCTGGCGCTGCCCGCCTGACAGTTCGTGCGGGTACCGGGTGGCCATGTCGGCGGGCAGACGGACCAGGTCGATCAGCTCGGTGATGCGTGTCTTCAGTGCGGCGCGCGGCAGGTCGGCCAGCCGCAGCCCCTCGGCCAGGATCTGCGCCACCGTCATCCGCGGATGCAACGAGGCCATGGGATCCTGGAAGACGATCTGCATGTCGCGACGCAGCTGCCGCAGGTGAGCGTCATCTGCACCGGTCACGTCCTTGCCGCCGACCATCACCTGACCCGAGGTCGGCTGGATCAGCCGCAGGATGCTGCGCCCGAGGGTCGACTTGCCGCACCCGGATTCACCCACGAGACCAAAGGTTTCGCCCGGCGCGATGTCGAACGAAATGCCCGACACCGCCTGGACCGCCCCGACTTCGCGGCCCAGCAGGCCGCCCTTCAACGGGAATTCCTTGACCAGGTCGCGCACCGACAATGCCGCCTTCGACGAAATCGGGGGCAGGGCGGGGACGCCGTCGCGCAGAGGGCTGTTCATGATCATTCCGCCACCTCCGGCGTTACGGTGGTCAGGGGGAAATGGCAGGCGCTGTCGGTTGCGCCGGTGACACG
Organism: Pseudooceanicola onchidii; assembly: GCF_004959925.1. Lineage (GTDB taxonomy): Bacteria > Pseudomonadota > Alphaproteobacteria > Rhodobacterales > Rhodobacteraceae > Pseudooceanicola > Pseudooceanicola onchidii. Next base: position 634,310 of record NZ_SPUW01000001.1, read on the forward strand.
CAGGGCCGGGTCCGTCTGGTGGCAGACCGGTTGCGCCACCGTGCATCGCGGCGCGAAGGAACACCCGGGCGGGCGGTTGAAGATCGACGGCGGCGTCCCCTCGATCTGGCGAAGCGCGCCCGTCCCGTCCAGCGTCGGCACCGCGCCGATCAGCCCGGCGGTATAGGGATGCGCGGTGTTATAGAACAACGGATCCGTCGGCCCGCGTTCGACGATCCGGCCGCCGTACATCACCGCGATCCGGTCCGCGATGCCCGCGACGACGCCCAGGTCATGGGTGATCATGACCAGGCCGATGCCCAGTTCCTTGCGCAGATCGCCCAGCAGGTCGAGGATCTGCGCCTGCACCGTGACGTCCAGCGCCGTGGTCGGTTCGTCGGCGATCACCAGTTCGGGCCGGTTGGCCAACGCCATGGCGATCATCGCCCGCTGACGCATCCCGCCGGAAAATTCGTGCGGGTACTGGCGGATACGCTTGGCCGGCTGCGGGATGGCGACCAGCTCGAACAGGCGCTCGACCTCCTTGAGAGCCGTGCGGCGTGACATCGACCGATCATGCAGCAGGATGGCCTCGGCGATCTGGTCGCCCAGCCGCAGCACCGGGTTGAAGGCCGACAGCGGGTCCTGGAAGATGCAGCCGATCGCCTTGCCCCGGATCTTGCGAATCCGTGCGGACGACATGCCGATCAGCTCTTCTCCGCGGAACTTGGCGCTGCCGGTGACCCGGGCCCCGCGCGGCAGAAGCTGCAGGAAGGCCATCATGGCAATCGACTTGCCCGACCCGCTTTCCCCCACGATGCCAAGCACTTCGCCACTGTCGACCGACAGGTCCACACCGCGCAGCGCCTCGGCCCGGTTGCCGTCGGCATCGGTGAATTCGATCCGCAGGTCGGTCATCTCGAGGAGGGGGGCGGTCATTGGCTTCTCCGGTCGAAAAGGTCGCGCAGGCCATCACCCAGGAACGAGGTCGCCAGCACCACGGTCAGGATTGCCATGCCGGGGCCGAAGGCGATCCACCAGTTGTAGAACCGGGTCGCCCCTTCGGAAATCATGCTGCCCCATTCGGGCGACGGCGGGGTCGCGCCCAGCCCGATGAAGGACAGCGAGGCCGCCAGCAGGACGACCTGCCCGAAGTCCATGGTCGCGTTGATCAGCGTCGGCGTCCAGCACAGCGGCAGGACATGCACCCGCAGCACCCGCAGCGGCGGCGCGCCCCCGGCGACGGCGGCCTCGACATGTTCGCGTTCGCGGACCTCAAGCACCTGCGCCCGCATCAGCCGCGCATAGATCGGCCACCAGACGATGACCATCGCGATCGAGGCATTGGCCAGCCCCGGCCCCAGCATGGCGGCGACGGCCATGGCCAGCAGGATCGGCGGGAAAGCCACGGTCACGTCGACGAGGCGCATGATGATCGTGTCCCACCAGCCGCCGAAAAAGCCCGAGATCGCGCCAAGGAAAGACCCGATGGCCACCGCGCAGGCGACCACGACGATGGCGATCGGGATCGACCAGACCGCACCGTGCAGGGTGCGGGAAAACACGTCCCGCCCAAGCGCGTCGGTGCCCAGCCAGTGATCCATCGACGGCGGTTGCAGGCGCCGCCCGACCATCTGCAGCGGATCGGCCAGCGGCCACAGCTGCACGGTCACCACGGTGATCAGCCACATCAGCAGGATCGCGGCCCCGATCTTGGCGGTCAGCGGCAGGCGTCTCATCGTGCGCGCGATCGGTCCGGGGGTGCGGCGCGGCGCGATCTGCGCGGCGGGTTGGCTTGCGTCGGTCATTCAGTGCACCTTGATCCGCGGATTGGCCCAGGCATAGGCGATGTCGGTCAGCAGGTTCGCCAGAAGGAAGGCGATCGACCCCACGATGGTCACCCCGCCGATCGCCGGGTAATCCAGCGACGCCGCCGCGCGCACCGCGTAGGATCCGATGCCGGGCCAGGCAAAGATCGCCTCGGTCAGGACGGCGCCGGTGATGAGGTAGGCGAAGGTAAAGCCCAGGATCGTCAGCAGCGGGATCATGGCATTGGGCAGCGCATGGCCGACCAGCACCCGCCGTTCGGCAGCGCCCTTGGCGCGGGCCGTGCGGGCATAGTCCATCGACAGCCCCTCGATCAGCGACGACCGGACAAGGCGCGTGATGACGCCGGTGACGGCCCATCCCAGCACGAAGGCGGGCAGGGCCAGGTGGGTCAGCGCCTGCACGAAAAGCCCCACGTCGCCCGCGATCAACGCGTCGACAGTGTAGAAGCCGGTGGTATGCGGCGGCGGGTCGACGCGGGGCGGCAGTCGCCCGGTCCCCGGCACCAGCGAAATGCGCACCGACAGAAGATAAAGAAGGATCAGCCCGGACCAGAAGATCGGCAGCGACGACCCGATCAGCGCGAAGATCCGCGCGACGCTGTCGATCACCGACCCGCGGAACCGCGCCGACAGAAGCCCAAGCGCCAGCCCCATGACCGTGCCGATGATCATCGCGGCCACGACCAGCTCAAGCGTGGCGGGCAGGCGTTCGGCGATATCGGTGGCGACGGGGCGGCGGGTGGTGAACGAGGTGCCCAGATCCCCCTGCACCAGCTTGCCAAGGTAGACGACGTATCGCACCGGCAAGGGCTGATCGAGGCCCCATTCCGCCTTCACGGCGGCGACGACCTCGGGGTTGGACATCATCCGTTCGGGGACAAGGGCGGCCAGCGGGTCGCCCTTGGTCATTTGTGACAGAAGAAACGAGACGCTCGCGACCCCAAGCAGCAGGAAGGGAATGGTGATCAGCCGTCTTAGGATATACGCGAGCATCTGTCTTACTTCCGGGAGATTTCGGCCAGCGGCAGGTTGCAGCAGGCCGAGTATCGCACGCCTTCGATATCGTTGCGATAGGCCAGCACGAGGTTCGGAGAGACCAGCGGAAGGATGATCGCATCCTTCATCATCTCTTCACCAAGCGCGGTATAGGCGGCTTCGGCTTCTTCGCCCGACGAGGCAAGCGCCTTGGCGTAAAGCTCGGCCTCGGCCGGGTTGGCGACCAGGGCGTCGTTGCCGACCCCGGCGCGACCGGTCCAGGGATAGCCCTCGATCATCGCGAAATAGGCGACATACTGGCCCGACCCGTAGTAGTCCGGCGCATAGTAGATCGCCGTCACCGGCCATTCGCCCGCACCCAGTTCATCGCGCCAGACCGCCCAGGTCAGCGGCTTGAGCTCAAGCTCGACACCGACGGCGGCAAAGTCCTGCTGGACCTTCTGCATCATGATGTTGAAGTCGACGCCATAGATGTTGTCGTTGGGATAGCCCGCGACCAGCTTGAGATCCGACTGACCGGCGGCGGCCAGCATTTCCTTCGCCTTCTCGACATCCTGTTCACGCGGGGTCAGACCCGCCGTGCCGGGAAAGCCGTTGGGGATCGGAGCGGCGACCTTGGTGCCGTTGCCGCCCACGGTGAAATCCAGCATCCCGTCATAGTCGATGGCGAGCGCCAGCGCCTGCCGGACCTCGGGGGTCAGCACCTCGGACATGCCCTTGGCGCCGGGAATGAAGCCGATGTAGACGAAGTTGAAGGACGGCACGACCTCGGTGGTCACGTCACCCGACCGGATCGACTGGGCGGTGTCGGGGTCGATCTGCATGGCGATGTCGACCTGACCGGTTTCCAGCGCCTGGGCCTGGCTGACCGCGTCCTGGATCTGGGTCACGACGATTTCCGAAAACGCCGGGGCGGTGCCCCAGTAGCTGTCGTTGCGCGCCAGCCGCAGTTCGGCTTCGGGCGAATAGCCCGCCAGTTGGAACGGGCCGGACCCGGCCGAGTTCTCGAGGAACCAGGGTTCGGCCTTGTCGCCTTCGGCCGCGCCGTCACCGGCAACGGCGCCATTGGCCTCGGCCACTTCGGCGTTGATGATCCCGGCATAGGGCGCCGAAACCTTGTTGAGGAATTCCGCGTTCGGTGCCTCGACCGTGAACTTGACGGTCTTGGCATCGACGGCTTCGGCACTGGCCAGCCCGTCCATCAGGAACGACGGCGACGCCTTGAGGTTCTTCAGCCGTTCGAACGTCCATACGACGTCCGAGGCCTCGACCGGGGAGCCGTCGGCAAAGACCGCGTCCTTCAGCATGAAGGTGAATTCGGTGAAGTCGTCGTTGACCTCCCAGCTTTCGGCCAGGTTCGGGACAAGCGTCTTGTTGTCCGGGTCCAGCGTCACCAGCGTCTCGTAGACGGCGGTGAGGTAGAACTGGCAGGTGTCGCAGAACGCCCGGCTCGGATCGAGCGAGTTGACGTCCATCGACCGCGCGATCACCAGCGTGTCGTCATCCTGGGCCAGGGCAGGGGCGGCGAAGACTGCCGATCCGGCCAGGGCGAGGGCGGTCAGCCCGTGCTTTAGTCTGAAGTGTGTCATTCTGGGTTTCCCTGTTGGCGCATGAAATGACCGTTCACGCATCGATGACCCCCGCCAGTGCGGCGGAGGGTTTCAGCGATGCACGGCTCTGCTTGATGTCCTCGAAGGCGGCGCCTGTCGCCTCGAGGGTGGTGGCGATGTCCTTGCGGGTCATCGCGGCATTGATGAACATGTTGTGGTAGGGCGACATGTAGACCCCGCGCTTCATCGCGGCGCGGCAGAAACCGTAGCCCAGGCTGAAGTCCGGATCGTCCTCGAACAGGATCATGGGCAGGGTGACCGGCCCGGTCTGGCGCAGGGCAAACCCCGTTGCCGCCGCCTGTTCGTCCAGCCCATTGCGCAGGGCCTCACCGATCTGGGTCATGTGTTCCAGGTAATCGCTTTCGCGGACCAGCCGCAGCGTTTCCAGCGCCGCCGCCATCGGCACAGCCGAGAACCAGTAGGATCCGGTGACGAAGATCGACTTGGCCGCCTCGCGCGCCCGGTCATTGCCCAGCAGCGCCGAGATCGGCTGGCCATTGCCCAGCACCTTGCCCCAGGCCGACAGGTCGGGGCGCACGCCGATGGTTTCCCACGAACAGTCGCGCGCCAGCCGGAACCCGGCCCGCACGTCATCGACCACCAGCAGCGCATCGTGCTCGTCGGCCAGCCGCCGCGCGGTGCGGGCGTATTCGGCATCGGGCAGGGACTGGTCGGCGAAGGTGTCGTGCCGGAAGGGCGCGGCAAAGATCCCTGCCAGGTCGTCTCCGGCCTCCTTGACCGCATCGGTCAGGGCCTGCGGATCGTTGTAGTCGAAATAGATGAAATGCGCCCGGTCCTCGGCCACGACGCCGCCGGGGCGGGGCGTGTTCCAGGGCATCGACCCGTGGTAGGCGTTCTTGGCCAGCAGCACCTTGCGCTTGCCGCGATAGGCGCGGGCGATCATCAGCGCCATCATCGTCGCATCGGCGCCGTTCTTGCAGAACATCGCCCAGTCGGCGTGGGACACCATGCCGACCATCGCCTCGGCCAGGTCGACGATCAGCGGGGACGGGCCGGTCGCCGTGTCGATGCGGGTCTGCTGTTCGCTGACCACGCGGGCAATGTCGGGATGGCCATAGCCCAGCAGGTTCGGTCCGTAGCCGCACATGTAGTCGATGTATTCATTGCCATCCACATCGGTGATCCGGGTGCCCTCGGCGCGGGTGAAGAACTGCGGAAAGTCCTCGGGCATGAGCGCGGTGGACTGGTGGCCGTACATGCCGCCGGGGATGACCTCGGCTGCCCGTTCGCGCAGGGCGCGATCCTTGGAATTGTCCCACATGAGCCTGGTATCCCGTTGGTTTGTAACTGATTTATATCGAGGTTATTGACGGAAAATTCAGCTGACAACTGTTATTGATACGCAGTTGCTGGGTGTTAACACTTTGGTTTTCAAACTGCGGATTTGCTGTGCAGAGAGGTATTTTATCAAGCAGTACCGGGGGTTAATCCAGCGCAACTGTTTCGGAATTCTGCGAGTGCACGATGTCCCCGCGCCATCAGTAAGTGATAATTTATTTGATTAACTTAGCTGGAAAACTCAGGGTGCGGCAGAAGCTCTTCCGGCAGGTAGATCCGCAGGTACGCGACCGAGGCGCGCCAGGCCTCCTGCAGGTAGTGATCAGTGATCCGTCCGTGTTCGGCGTATGAGATCATCCAGACCCCGTCCATTACCCCGATCGAAACCGCCAGCCAGTCTTCCAGCCGGTCAAGCCCGGTGCAGATGAAGCGGCGGCGGAATTCCTCGGCCCGGACCCGCGCGAGTGACGAGTTGCCGCGCAGGTCCAGCGTCCGCACCTCGGCGCTGACGCCGGCGCCCATGAACAGCCGCAGCGCGGCGGGGCGTCCGTTCAGGTAATCCCGCCCGCGCGACTGGCGGGTCAGCAGCAGGGTCTGCCACCGATCGGGCGGGGGCGCGATGTGACTGCCCGACAGTTCGGCCAGCTCCTGGTGGAAACGGCGCGCCAGTTCGACGTAGATCGCGTTGCGGTTGGGGAAGAAGTGATAGACCGAGGGCAGCGGCACCTCGGCCCGTTCGGCGATCATGGCAAGGGTGACTTCGGTGTCGGTGTGTTCCGCCAGCAGGTCTTCGGTGACGTCCAGCAGGTGGCGCACCCGTTCCTTGCCACGGGTGCGCTGCGGTTGTCGGGCGCTGGACAGTTTCTGGGCGGGTTTCGTCATCTCGGCCTCCTGTCCGGGCCGGGATCAGATCCCGGCGATAAAGTCCCGCGCCACCGCTTCGACGCCGGGCGCATCAAGCTGGTAGGCGGCATAAAGCGCGGCGGGCGGCCCGACCTCGACATAGCAGTCGGGAACCCCGTGCCGCTTGAACGGCAGGCGGGGCAGGTCGATCAGCACCTCGGCCACGGCGGTGCCAAGCCCGCCGGTCACATTATGCTCTTCCACCGTCATGATCGCCGAGGTTTCCGTGGCGGCAGCGATGACCTCGTCCCGGTCGAGCGGGCTGATCGTGTGCATGTCGACGACCCGCACCCCGATGCCGTCCGCCGCCATCGCAAGGGCCGCATCCAGCGCGGCGCGCACCTGGCTGCCGGTGGCGATCAGCGTCAGGTCGGTGCCTTCGCGCAGGCGGATCGCCTTGCCGATGGTCAGGTCCGGTACCTCGGCATAGACCTCGGGGTCGCGCCCCCGGCCCAGTCGGATGTACATCGCCCCCGGATGGTCGGCCGAGGCCCGCAGCACCGCCCGCAGGTGGTTGGCATCGGTCGCGCAGATCACCGTCAGATCGGCCATGCAGCGCAGCATCCCCAGGTCTTCCAGCGCGTGGTGGGACGACCCGTAGAACCCCATGGACATGCCCGAATGCGTGCCGATCACACGGACCGGCATCCGGGGATAGGCGCAGTCGGTGCGGATCTGCTCGGCGCCGAGGATCGAGGCAAAGCTGGCGAAGGTTGCGACATAGGGCACCATGCCGCTGGCAGCCATGCCGGCGGCGGCAGTGATCATGTTCTTCTCGGCGATGCCGAAGTCGAAAAAGCGGTCGGGGTGCACGTCCTTGAAATCGTTGGTGCGGTTGGCAGAGGCCAGGTCCGCCGTCGCCACCACGATACGCGGGTCGGTCTTGGCCATCTCGGCCAGTTCTTCGCCCAGCACGAAGGCGGGCATGCCCTTTCGCGGGGTGCCGCGCACCGACCGCGTGTCCTTGAAGACCGTCTTGCCTTCGGTCGTGCCGCGAAAGATCTCGGCCTCGTTCTGCATTTCGGTGGTCATTCTGCGGGCTCCGGTTCATAGGGCTGAAGGCCGGCCTCAAGTTCGGCCATCACGTCGTCATAGTCTTCGCCGACCAGGTTGCCGACGTGCCAGTCCAGCGACATCTCCATCCGCTTCACGCCGCGCCCCTTGATGGTGTCGAAGACGATGCACTGCGGTTTGCCGGTGGTGCCCCGGGGCAGGGCATCGAAGGCCGCCAGGATCGACGGCAGGTCATGTCCGTCCACCCGCTGCACGTCCCAGCCGAAACTGGCAAAGCGGTCGTGCACGGGTTCGATCGCCATGATGTCTTCGGTGTGCCCGTCGATCGACAGGCCGTTGCGGTCCAGCAGGATGACCAGGTGACCCAGCTTGAAATGGCTGGCCGAGGACACGGCCTCCCAGATCTGGCCTTCCGAGATCTCGCCGTCCCCAAGCATCACGTAGGTCCGGTGGTCGAGCCCCTTGATCCGCCCGGCCAGCGCCATGCCGACGCCGACGGACAGCCCGTGCCCAAGCGAGCCCGAGGAGAAATCGAGCCCGCGCACCTTCTTCATGTCCGGATGATCGCCGTATTTCGACCCGAGCCGCGTGTAGGTGTCCAGTTCGGCCGGGGGGAAATAGCCAAGGTCCGCCAGCACGGGATACAGCCCGATGGCCGCGTGTCCCTTGGACATGACGAACCGATCGCGGTTGTCCCAGTCCGGCTTGGCCGGTTCGATCCGCATCTGCGCGTAATAGAGGGCCGACAGGATCTCGGCGCAGGAAAAGGTCGAGGAATAGTGCCCCGCGCCCGCGATCTTGGTCAGCCGGACGGTTTCGGTCCGGATGAACTTGGCGCGGTCTTCCAGCACCGCGATGTTGACGTTGGATCTGTCTGGCATCGATGGTCTCTCCTCGCTTTCGAATTTGATATATCCAGTTTGGCCGTAGATCAAGGAAATTGGTGGAATTGGCCGAAATTCCTATGGATACGTCCGAAATTGCTGGGGGATTGGTGCATTATGATATATCTACTGGGCAATCCGCTCGGGCGCCGATTGACACACCGGCCCCCCTGCCGGACTTTGACGGCCAGACCACGTGAAAGGGCAGACAGGTGAGCGACGCTCAGATCGAAGACGCGGCGACGGAAGACGCCATCCCCCTGTCCGAAGTGGTCTATGCCCGGTTGCGCCGGTCGCTGATGCAGGCCGAACTGAAGCCGCACCAGCGGCTCAAGGTGCGTGACCTGGCGCAGCAGATGGGGACGTCGGAAACCCCGGTGCGCGAGGCGCTGTTCCAGCTGGCCCACGAGGGCGCGATCGAGATCCGGCCAAGGTACTATATCCGGGTGCGCCGCCTGACGCTGGCCGAATACAACGAAATCCGCGACATCCGCATGAGCCTTGAGCCGATGGCGGCCGAACGCGCGCTGCCGCATGTCGACGACGCGGTGATCGCGACGCTGGCCGCCACCCATGCCACGCTGGTCGCCGCCGAGGCGTCGGGCGACTGGGCGACGGCCCTGCAGGCGAATTTCGACTTTCATTTCGGCCTCTATTCCCGGTCCGGCATGCCCACGCTGACCGAGGTTCTGGAAGGTCTGTGGATCCGCATCGGCCCGCTGCTGAGCGAACTCTACCCCGATGCCCACCCGACCTATGCCGGGCGGCACCAGCATGAAAACGTGCTGGACGCGCTGCGGGCGCGCGACGCCTATGCCCTGCGCGAAGCGATCCGCATGGACCTGATGGAGGGCGGGCGCAACCTGCGTGAACACCTGGCCGCCCACGAGGCCGACCAGGCGCGGGTCAAGCCGCGCCGCCGCCGTTAATCACCGTCTTCAGGACGCCTTCAGGTGGTGGTCGGCTTGCCGTAGCCATAGCTGCGATAGGCCGCGTGCACCTCGGCCATCTCACCATCCGTCAGCAGAACCGGGTCGCCGACCGAGCGGCTCAGCTGCAGCTGATGCGCGAGCACCTCGAGCTTTTCGGTCTGCCCGAAGGCCGAAGTGAGGCTGCGACCCATGGCGATCATCCCGTGATTGGCCATGAGGCAGGCGGAATAGGTCGTGCCCAGGGTGCTCACCACCGCATCGGCCAGCGCCTGGCTGCCAAAGGTTTCATAGGGCGCGCAGGGCACCTGATTGCCGCCGAACCCGGCGACCATGTAGTGGAAGGGCGGGATCGGCTGGCGCAGGCACGACAGCGCGACGCAATAGGTCGGATGGGCATGGACGATCGCCTGCGCCTCGTCCCGCGCGGCATAGATCGCGGCGTGCAGTGCCCATTCGCTGGACGGTTTCCACCCGCCCGAGAAGCTGCCGTCAAAGGCGACTTCGGCGATCTGGTCGGCGCTCATCCGGTCAGGTTCGACACCCGACGGCGTGATCAGCATGCCGGTGCCGAACCGGACCGAGATATTGCCGGCCGTGGCGTTGGACAGCCCGCGCGTGACGCACAGGCGGCTGTGGTCGACCAGCGCCTGGCGGATTTCGTCTTCGGTCATGATCAGCCTTTCATTTCGTCCAGGGCGCGCAACAACACGTCGGATGTGCCCAGCTTGCCGGATTTCAGGAAGAAGGACACCGGGTCGATGCCGTCCGACACGCAGAACCCGCCGCCAAGCGGGCCGCGTGCAAAGGGGCGGACGCGGCGGATGCCAAGCGCCCCGACGACCGCCCCCGAGGTTTCGCCGCCCGACACGATGAAACGCCGCACGCCCGCGTCATGCAGATGCGCCGCGATGCCCGAAAGCAGCGCTTCGGCCCGACGGGCCGCGCCCAGTTGGCCGAAGGCGGCCTGGGCGGCCTTTACTCCGTCCGCATCGGCCAGCGTGGTGATCGCGAAGGGGCGGTGCCCGATGTGATCGGCGGCCCAGGCGCAGGCCTCGGTGATCTGCTGGGGGACGGGCGTGGGGCTGATCAGGTCGATCCGCAGGACCGGATGTTCGGCGGCGAAGGCGGCGGTCTGGTCTTCGGCGACCGGCCCGACTGATCCGATCAGAACGGCGACCGGCCCGTCGGCATGACGCGGGGCGGGGGCGGTGCCGGTCAGGCCGGCGGCGCGGTCCAGGCCGACCGCGATGCACAGCGGATCGCTGGCCACGATCGCCCGCGTCCCGCGCGCCAGCTGCATCGAGACGGTCACGTCGCCATCATCGGCGCAGTCCAGCAGCACCTGCCGGTGGCCCTTGGCGGCCTCGGCCTGCAGCGCCGCGCGCGCGACGGCTTCGCCCTGCACGAGGTCCAGGTGACTGACGTGGCCGAGCGGAGCGCGCGTCTGTTGCGACAGGAACCGCACCATGTTCGGGTCCGGCATGGGCGTGACGGGATCAAAGCGCTTGGCGCTCTCGTTCACCAGCGTCGACTGATAGAACATGTGGCCCATGGCGACGGTGCAGCGGAATTCGGGAAACCCGGCGCTGAGCAGCACGGGCAGGTCGCCATACCGGTCGGCCAGCATGTCGGCGGCCAGGCCGATGTTGCCCTCTTCGGTGGAATCGAAGGTGGCGCAGGCCTTGTAGGCGACCGTGGCGCAGCCAAGCGCATCCAGCGCATCAAGGGCGCGGGTCAGTTCGGTTCGCGCGTCATCGACCGGGATCAGCCGGGTGCGGCTGGCGATGACCACGATCGGTGCCGACAGCGGCGCGGCGGCTGCGGCGTCTTCGGGGTCGAAGAAGACCGGGCATTCCAGCCCCGCCTCTTCGAAATAGCTGGCGATCAGCAGGCCGCCGGTGAAATCGTCCGAGATCACGCCGTATCTGGGGCTCATGTCCTGTCCTTTCTTCCGAGGATTCGGTGCACAGCATACATGACCGAAACCGGGCGTTGCGTTATTCGGCAGGCACCGCGCGGTGCCCGGCCAGCGCGTCGAAGGCATCGTCGATGGCCGACAGCGCAGTGTCGATCACGCCATCGGTATGGGCCAGCGACAGGAACATGTTGTGCGTGTGGTGCAGGTAGACGCCCCGGGCCAGCGCTTGTTGGCAAAAGGCCTCGCCCAGCCTGGCGCCGGGATCATCGGCGAAATGCATGATCGGCATGGCGGGCGGACCGGACAGCGTGACGTCAAAGCCGTGGCGCGCGGCGCTGCGGGTCAGGCCCTGGGCAAAGCGGGTGCCGGCGGCGCGCAGGCGGGCAGGGCCGTCTTCGCGCTCAAGCACCTCGATCGTGGCGACGGCGGCGGCCATGGCCGCGCCGCCGTACCAGAAGGACCCGGTGAAGAAACAGGTCTCTCCGGCCTGGCGGAAGCGATCGGTGCCGGTCACGGCGGCCAGCGGATAGCCGTTGGCGATGGCCTTGGAATAGGCGGCGAGATCGGGGCGCACGCCGACCTCTTCCCAGCTGCCGCCAAGGTTCAGGCGGAAGCCCGCGCGCACATCATCAAGGATCAGCGCCGCATCCAGCCGGTCGCAATGGGCCCGCGCGGCATTTGCAAAGGGTTCGGTCGGCAGCTCTTGTCGCTGCGCAAGGTCGTGGCGAAAGGCCGACACGACGATCCCGGCAAGATCATCCCCGGCCAGGGCGACGGCCGCATCAAGGCTGTCGGCGTCGTTGTAGTCGTAGGGGATCAGATGCGCCCGGTCCTCGGCGGTGACACCGATCAGGGAAGGAGAGCTCCACGGCACGGCGCCATGATAGGCGCCGCGTGCCACCAGGATCTTGCGGCGTCCGGTCCCCGCCCGGGCCAGCGTCACGCAGCTTGTCATCGCGTCCGACCCGTTCTTCTGGAACAGCGCCCAGTCGGCATGCGGGATCGTCGCGACCAGCTTCTCGGCCAGCCGCACGGCGTGTTCGGTCGGTCCGTTCAGGCAATCGCCGGCGCTGATCTGGGCCAGCGCGGCGCGGTCGACTTCGGGATGGCGGTGGCCCAGGATGATCGGCCCCCAGCTGCACATGAAGTCGATGTAGTCGCGCCCGTTGACGTCGCGCACCAGCGCGCCGTCGCCCCCTTCGAAGAACTGCGGATAGCCTGCAGGCACCGCTTCGGCCCGCATGTGCCCCCAGAGCCCGCCGGGAATGACCTGTCGGGCGCGGGCGCGCAGGCGGCTGTCGGCAGAGTGCGGATCGTTCGGAAGGGCGGAGGGCATGGGCGGATCCTTCGGGGAGTCGGGGAAGTGATATGATATATTAAGTGGCGTATGAGTATTGCGGTCGTCAAGGTGAGTCGTCTTTCTGACTGCAATAAAATCCGAAAAATGGCGGCTTGAAGGTCATGGATTTGGTGGAAGATATCGAAAAGATTGGAATAATGGCGTATATTGCGGTCGGGTATGGATATGGCCCCGTATATGTTGCGAGGAAAAATCAGTCATAATGGTATATCAAAACCCAGTCGCCCGGCCAAAGTCCGTTGCCTTGTGGCACCCGGTCGCGCTGCATAGGGTGATCCAACCAGGCAGGAGGACGGCGTGAGCGCATCGGACATCATCGGCGACCCGGCCGCGCAGGGCCGCCCCATGCGGCGGCGCGGGGTCGAACGCCACAACCTGATCCTCGATTCGACCGAACGGCTGCTGGCTGCGACCACGGACGAAGACATCAGCCTCGCCCAGATCGCCGAGGACGCCGGCGTCTCGTTGGCCTCGGTCTACTATTTCTTCCCCAACCGGAACGCCGTCTACGTCGCGCTGGCCCGGCGGTTCAACGAAGAGATCTATCAAAGGTCGATCCTGCCGCCGACCGATCCCGAACCGCAAAGCTGGCAAGAGCTTCTGGCGATGAAGCACAAGGCGGCGGCCGTGTTTCAGAACAGCCGTCCGGCAGCGCTGCGCCTGTTTCTCGGGGCGGGGGTGTCGGTGGCGGTGCGCAATGCCGATTTCGCCGGCAATGCCCGCATCGCGCAAAGTCGCGCCCGCATGTTCCACGCCTATTTCGACATGCAGCCCATGCCTGACCTGGCGCACCGACTGGAAATCGCGGCGGCGGCGATGGATGGGGTCTGGTCCCTGTCCTACGGACATCACGGGCGCATCACCGACGCCTACCGCGAGGAGGGCACGGCCTGCGCCGTGACCTATCTGCGCCGCTACCTGCCCGAGTTCCTGCCCCGCAAGCCGCTGACCGACGAGGCCTTGGCGGGCATCGAGGTAGCCCCGCTGACCCCGGACGACACCGCACCGACGGACTGACCGCCACCGCCCGGGCACGGGCCAACGAAAAACGCCCCCGACGCGATGGCCGGGGGCGTTTTCTGTCTGGTCTCTGGTTCAGCCGCCGAAGTCGTCGAGCATGATGTCTTCGCGATCCACGCCCAGATCCAGCAGCATGTTGATCACCGACTGGTTCATGATCGGCGGGCCGCACATGTAGAATTCACAATCCTCGGGGGCCGGGTGGTCCTTGAGGTACTGTTCATACAGCACGTTGTGGATAAAACCGGTCAGGCCGGACCAGTTGTCCTCGGGCAGGGCATCGGACAGGGCGACGTGCCATTCGAAGTTGTCGAACTCCTCGGCCAGCTGGTCGAAATCCTCGACGAAGAACATCTCTTTCTTCGACCGGGCGCCGTACCAGAAGGTGATCTTGCGGTCGCGGTTCTCAAGCCGCTTGAGCTGGTCGAAGATATGGCTGCGCATGGGTGCCATGCCCGCGCCGCCGCCGATGAAGACCATTTCCTTCTTGGTGTCGCGGGCGAAGAATTCGCCGAACGGACCGGAAATGGTGACCTTGTCGCCGGGCTTGAGGTTGAAGATGTAGGACGACATCTGGCCAGCCGGGATATCGGTCGTGCCCGGCGGCGGCGAGGCCACCCGGACGTTGAGCATGATCAGCCCCTTTTCATCGGGGTAGTTCGCCATGGAATAGGCGCGCTCGATCGGTTCGGCGACCTTGGACTTGTACTGCCACAGGTTGAACTTGTCCCAGTCGGACCGGTATTCCTCTTCGATGTCGAAGTCGGTGTAGGACAGTTCGTGCGCGGGCGCCTCGATCTGGATGTAGCCGCCGGCGCGGAAGTTCACGTCCTCGCCCTCGGGCAGTTCAAGAACCAGGTTCTTGATGAAGGTCGCGACGTTTTCGTTCGACCGGACGGTGCATTCCCATTTCTTGACGCCGAAGACCTCTTCGGGGACTTCGACGTCCATGTCCTGCTTGACCGCCACCTGACACGACAGGCGGTCGCCACAGGCGGCCTCGCGCTTGGTGATGTGGCTTTCTTCGGTCGGCAGGATGGACCCGCCGCCCGAATGGATGCGCACGCGGCACTGGGCACAGGTGCCGCCGCCACCGCAGGCCGAGGGCACGAAGAGCTTCTGTTCCGCCAGCGTCTGCAGCAGCTTGCCGCCCGCAGGTACGGAAATCGTCTTTTCGCCGTTGATCGTGATGTTGACGTTGCCGCTGGACACCAGCCGCGACCGCGCTGCGAGGATCAGGGTCACCAGCGCCAGGACGATCAGCGTGAAGAGGATGATACCAAGTGAAAAAGTTGCCACTGTCGCGCCCCCTTACAGTTTCACGCCCGAGAAGGACATGAAGGCCATCGCCATCAGACCCGCGGTGATGAAGGTGATCCCAAGGCCCTGAAGCCCGTCGGGAATGTCCGAATACTTCAGCTTCTCGCGCACGCCCGCCATGGCGGTGATCGCCAGCGCCCAGCCAAAGCCGGAGGACACGCCATAGGTGGCCGCTTCGGACAGGTTGTAGGACCGTTCGACCATGAAGAGCGATCCGCCAAGGATCGCGCAGTTCACGGTGATCAGCGGCAGGAAGACACCAAGCGCGTTGTAGAGCGGCGGGAAGTACTTATCGAGAACCATCTCGAGGATCTGCACGATCGCGGCGATCACCCCGATGTAGGAGATCAGGCCGAGGAAGGTCAGGTCGACGTCCCCGAACCCGGCCCAGGCCAGCGCACCGGGGGCGAGCAGGTAGGTCAGGATCAGGTTGTTTGCGGGCACGGTGATGCCCTGCACGACCATGACCGAAATGCCGAGGCCGATGGCGGTCGAGATCTTCTTGGACACGGCAAGGAAGGTGCACATGCCCAGGAAGAACGACAGCGCCAGGTTCTCGACGAAGACCGCCTTGACGGCGAGGGAAATCAGGCCTTCCATCAGTGCGCCTCCACGGACTGGATCTTGTATTCACGCTCTTCGACCTGTTCCGGCTTCCAGGTGCGGAAGGCCCAGATGATCAGACCGATCACGAAGAACGCCGAGGGCGGCAGCAGCAGCAGGCCGTTGGGCACGTACCAGCCGCCGTTGTTCACCGTCTGGAACACGGTCACGCCGAAAAGCGACCCCGAGCCGAACAGTTCACGCACCACCGACACCATCATCAGCAGCAGGCCATAGCCCAGCCCGTTGCCGACGCCGTCGACAAAGCTGGCCACCGGCGGGTTCTTCATCGCGAAGGCTTCGGCGCGTCCCATCACGATGCAGTTCGTGATGATCAGGCCGACGAAGACCGACAGGGTCTTGGAAATCTCGTAGGCGTAGGCCTTGAGAACCTGGTCGACGAGGATCACGAGCGAGGCGATGATGACCATCTGCACGATGATCCGGATCGACCCGGGGATCTGGTTGCGCAGGACCGAGATGAACATGGACGAAAAGCCCGTCACCAGCGTCACGGCGATCGCCATCACCAGCGCCACCTGCATGGACGAGGTCACGGCCAGCGCCGAACAGATGCCCAGCACCTGCAGCGTGATCGGGTTGTTGTCGATCAGCGGATCGACAAGTTGCGAACGGTAGGTCTGAGCCATCAGTCAACCTCTCCTGCTTTGAGACGTTCGAGGAAGGCGCCGTAGCCGGTCTCTCCCATCCAGAAACGCACCAGGTTATCCACCCCGGCCGATGTCAGGGTCGCCCCGGCCAGTGCATCCACGTAATACTCCTGGCCCTGCGGCGGCACGGTCTTGGCCACGCGAATGGCCAGGGTGCCGTCTTCGGTGAACAGCTTCTTGCCGTTCCAGAGGGCCTTCCAGCGGGGGTTGTCGACCTCGGCGCCCAGGCCGGGGGTTTCGCCGTGCTGGTAGAACTGCAGGCCGAAGATGTCGTTGCCGTTCTCTTCCAGCGCGATGAAGCCATAGAGCGTCGACCACAGGCCATAGCCTTCGATCGGCAGGATGACCTTGTCGATCTCGCCCGCGTCGTCACGCAGAAGATAGACCATGCGGAAGGCGTCCATCTGGCCGCCGAGCCCCGCGGGATCTTCGTCCAGCGCGCGGACGATCGCCGGATCGCCCTTCGCGGCCAGCTGATCGAAGGTGTCGATCTCGAACTGGTCGGTGAAGTCGCCGGTCGACAGATCAAGCACATGCGGCTCGAAGTTCGCGAAGGCCTCGTTCACCGGCGTGGTCTCGTCATAGACGCCCGCCACCTGAAGGATGTTCACCCGCTTGTCGCGCAGCTGGTTTTCGGCCTGCACCGGGCGCAGGGCCACGGCCGCTGCCGACACGACCATCGAGGCGACGAGGCACAGGGTCACGGCCACCACGACGGTCTTGCCGACACTGTCGGGCGGCGCGGCCAGGAAGCGGCCGATCGGTCCCTTGGGGCGATCTTGTTGGGTCTGGTCAGACATGACGCTTTGCCCTCCGTTTGATGTTGGCCTGCACGACGAAGTGGTCGATCAGCGGCGCGAAGACGTTGCCGAACAGGATCGCCAGCATCATGCCTTCCGGGAAGGCCGGGTTGATGACGCGGATCATCACCACCATGAACCCGATCAGCGCGCCATAGATGTAGCGGCCCAGGTTGGTGTGCGATCCCGACACCGGTTCCGTCACCATGAAGACGAGGCCGAAGGCATAGCCGCCCAGCACCAGGTGCCAGTACCAGGGCAGGGCGAACATCGGGTTGGTGTCCGACCCGATCCAGTTCAGCAGCAGCGAAAAGCCGATCATGCCCGCGAGGCAGCCGACCACCATGCGGTAGTTGGCGATGCGCGTGGCCAGCAGGAAGACCAGCCCCAGAAGCGCGGCCAGCGTCGAGGTTTCGCCAAGCGATCCGGGCACGAAGCCCAGGAAGCTGTCCCACCAGGTCATGCCGCGTGCGGCCAGCGCCTGGTACCCGTCCGAGGCCGACACCGCCAGCGCGGTCGCGCCGGTAAAGCCGTCGACCGGCACCCAGACGCTGTCACCCGACAGCTGTGCCGGATAGGCGAAGTACAGGAACGCTCGGCCCGTCAGAGCCGGGTTGAGGAAGTTCTTGCCGGTGCCGCCAAAGACCTCTTTGCCGATGACCACGCCGAAGATGATGCCAAGCGCGACCTGCCACAGCGGCGTGGTCGCGGGCAGGATCAGGGCGTAAAGCATGGACGAGACAAGGAAACCTTCGTTCACCTCGTGCTTGCGCACGGTGGCGAAGATCACCTCGAACACGCCGCCGGCAACCAGCG
The DNA here is from genome assembly GCF_004959925.1 of Pseudooceanicola onchidii. Lineage (GTDB taxonomy): Bacteria > Pseudomonadota > Alphaproteobacteria > Rhodobacterales > Rhodobacteraceae > Pseudooceanicola > Pseudooceanicola onchidii. The sequence continues at coordinate 652,264 of NZ_SPUW01000001.1, forward strand.
TCACGATGTAGATCGGCAGGAAATACAGCAGCCCGTGCGCCATGTTGGCCAGCGGGTTGGCGGCGTTGAAGCCGATGCCCAGGCCGTCGATGATCGCGGCCCGCCAGCCCGAGGCGCCGAATTCGGCGATCGCGAGGTTGGTCTGATAGCCGGTGTTGTAGAGCGCCATCAGGATGCAGGGGATCGTGGCGAGGACCACGTAGGTCATGATCCGCTTCATGTCGATGTAGCTGCGCGCGTGCGGCGCGGCGGTGGTCACCGTTTTCGGGGTATAGAGAAAGCTTTCGACCATCTCGTAGATGGGGAAGTAGCGTTCCCATTTGCCGCCCTTTTCAAAGTTCGGCTCGATACGGTCAAAGAAGTTGCGCAAGCCCATTCCTTACCCTTCCTTCTCGATCTTGGTCAGGCAGTCGCGCAGCGCCATGCCGTATTCATATTTGGCCGGGCAGGCAAAGCCGACGAGGCCAAGGTCCTCTTCGTCAAGCTCGAGCGCGCCAAGCGCCTGGGCCTGATCGGTGTCCATAACCAGAAGCGCCCGCAGCAGCTGCGTCGGCAGGAAATCCTGCGGCATCAGCGTTTCGAACGTGCCGATCGGCACCATTGCGCGGCGGCCACCGTTGAGGTTCGAGGTCAGCGGGAACTTGCGGCTGGCAAGGGCGGATCCCAGCACCGGCTGCACCGCGTACTTCGAAATCATCGGGCGGATCCAGCCAAGCGGGATCTGCTTGCGGTCTTCCTCGATCAGCGTGATCTGGCGGGCATAGCGGCCAAGGTAGGCGGCTTCGTCCACGGCGGCACGGCCCGACAGGACCGACCCCGAGACCATGCGCGCGGGCACACCGGCAGGCAGGTCGTTCTGCACCAGTTCCGCCACCGACGCACCGCGGATCGTGCGGATCAGCCGGGGATCGTTGCAGATCGGACCGCCAAGCGCGATCAGGACCGACGGATCAAAACGTCCGGTCAGCATCAGCCGGCCGATGGTGATCACGTCCTGATAGCCGATGGTCCAGACGAACCGGTCGGCACGCGGCGTGTCGAGGAAATGCAGGTGCGTCCCGGCCAGACCGGCGGGATGCGGTCCTGTGAAGGCGACGGCTTCGACACCGGGCAGATCGTGGCCGGGCAGGGCATCGCCGCCGTCCTGGCACAGGTAGGTGGTGCCTTCGGTCAGCATCGACACGGTGGCCAGGCCCTTGGCGAAGGCCTCGGCCTCCTCACCAATGGCGATGCGCGGGTCGGCGGCCAGCGGTTCGGTATCCAGTGCGGTGACGTAAATTGCGGCGGGCGTCGCGTCGGGCGCGGGCACCTTGGAATAGGGCCGGGTCCGGAACGAGGTCCACAGACCGGCCGCGCACAGACGTTCGACGACGCCCTCGCGGGTGGCCGCATCCCCGACCGAGGAGAAATCGATCGGCTGGCCCGCGTTCTCGTCGATGTCGATCACGATGCTGATCAGCTTGCGACGGGCGCCACGGTTTATCGCACGAACCTTGCCCGCGACCGGAGAGACGATCTTTGCCTCGGGCATGTTCTTGTCGAAAAGCACCGGGGATCCGGGCACGACGGTGTCGCCTTCCTCGACGACGATTCGCGGCTTGAGGTCGATGTAATCGTCCCCCAGCAAACCGACGCTGTGAACGGCCGGTGCCGTCCCGATTTCCTGGCGCGGCGCGCCTGTGATGGGCAAATCCAGCCCCTTGCGCAGCTTGAAACGCTTCAAATTTCTGGTCCCTCGTTCATGTCTTGGCCGACGAGTCTGCGGTGTGCGCGGGCATACCGAACCCTGCTCGGGCGCTTGCTAGTTCTTTTTTATTCAAATGGCCATAAAGAGCTTGAAGAGATGTGGACAACACGACTACCAGACGCCAAGTTTTCGAAAAAAGGGGCATGCTTTGAGCACTCTGACTACGTTCTCGCGCCGTTCTTTCCTGGTCATGCCGCTGGCCCTGGCGGCTTGCAAACCCGGCAGCCAGGTCATTGAAATCCTCGGATTTTCAATGGGTACCTCGTACAAGGTCGTCGCAGTAGATCACAGCAACCGCCTGAAAGAGGCGGACGTGAAAGCGGCCGTGTCGACCGCGCTGGCGGACGTGAACAAAAGCATGTCGAACTGGGATCCGTCTTCGGAAATCTCGGTTTTCAACCGTGAAGCGGGCGCGTCGCCGGTCGCGATGTCCGCGCCTCTCACAAATGTGATGACGGCTGCGGCGCAGGTCAACGAAGCCAGCCAGGGTCGGTTCGACACCACCGTCGGCCCGCTGATCGAACTGTGGGGCTTCGGCGCCCCCGGCACCCGCGCGATGCCCGACGCCCACGAAATCGCCGCCGCACAGGCGCGCTCGGGCCACGGCAACACGCTGACGATCGGCGCGGGCAGCCTGCGCAAGACGCAAGGCGACACGCAGGTCTATCTGGCCGGAATCGGCAAGGGATATGGCGCGGATCACGTCGGCATGGCGCTGCAGGACATGGGCCTGAAGGATTACCTGGTCGAGATCGGCGGCGACCTTTACGCGTCGGGCCGCAACCGGGACGGCCTGCCGTGGCAGATCGGGATCGAAACGCCCAACCCCGCGGATCGCGGCATCCTGGGTGTTGTCGGCGTGTCGGGCATGGGCCTGGCGTCCTCGGGCGACTACCGCAACTATTTCGACGCGGACGGCAAGCGCTACAGCCACCTGATCGACCCGACCACGGGCCGCCCGGTGGATCACCACACCGCCTCGGCCACCGTGCTGGCGGAAAACGCGATGCTGGCCGACGCCTGGTCGACCGCAATGAACGTGCTGGGTCGGAAAAAGGGGCTTGAAGTGGCCGCGCGGCACGGGATCGCCGTGCAGTTCGTCGACCGCGATCACACCGCCGACGGCCTGCGCTTCAAGACTTACGCAAGCGCGGCGTTCAAGGCACTCACCGCCTGATCGCAGGAGCATCCGATGGCAACCTTCTTTCTGACCTTTACCGTCCTTCTGATGGTCATGACCGGCATGGCGCTTGGCGTGATCTTCATGAACAAGCGGATCAAGGGCAGCTGCGGGGGGCTGAACGCCATCGGGGATGCCGACCATTGCCTGGTCTGCAACAAGGAAATCGATCCGAATTCGCCGCTGCGCGAACGGCTGGAATGCCCGCGCGCCCGCAAGATGCTGGAACGAGCCGGCCTGGATGCCGAAACCCGCGCCTGACATCAGCCTTCGGATGAGAAGATTGAAAGCCCCGGCCCTGCGCCGGGGTTTTTCGTACCGGACCGGCCGACGGCGTCAGCCCGGCAGATCCAGGGGCACGAACCCAAGCGTCAGCAACCCGGCCGCCGCGATCAGCCCCCAGACCCAGTACATCGCGCGCGGGCCTTCGGTCTTCCAGACCCGGCGGTACTGGTAGCCTGCCAGGCAGGTGACGCAGAAGATCGCCGTGGCAATCAGCGGGCTGAGGGTCATGTCGTCCATCGGGCACCTTCACATCGGGCAGGGCGTTTCGCGCGGTGTAACGGGAAACCGGCGCCGCCACACCCCCGAATTCTGCCGGATCACACCAGGAAGTCGGTGTCGGACGGCGCCTGCGTCGTCACCACGAAGGGTTCCCAGTCGCCCCAGACGAACCCGTCATGCGCCTTGACCCACAGCGTCTGCACGGAGGGCGAGGTGTCGCGGCTGAACCAGACGCCATCGAGGTTTTCGGTGACATAGCCGTTGGGGTTGGTCAGTTTCTTGCCGTCGGCCCACCAGTTGCCGGCGCCGTTGCTGTCCCACAGCTGGATCTTGCTGATCCGGTCGCCGTCCGCGTCGGAATAATTGGCGACGGATTTCAGCCTGACCCAGTTGTAGTCGTCGGTGGACATCACCTGGTCGGCGATCTCGACCTCGGGTGCGGCATTGGTCGCACGCGTGGTCAGGGTGAAGGCCTTCCAGCCGCTGAATTCAAAGCCGTCGCTGGCATTGACCCACAGCGTCTGGGTCGAGGGCGTGGCATCGCGCTGGAACCAGACACCATCGACGTTGGTGGTCGTATACCCGCGCGAGGCATCGACGACCCGGCCATCGGCATACCAGTTGTGCCCGCCGGTGCTGTCCCACAGCGTGATCGACCTGATCGGATCGCCGTTGCCATCCTTGATCGACATGACGTCGGGCAGCCGGGTCCACGGCGTACTGCCGATGACCATCGTCTGGTTGGGCAGGCTGACCACGGGCTTTTCGTTGGCCACCCGTGAATGCAGCTGGAAGCTGTCCCATCCGCTCCAGTCGTATCCGTCGTGGCCGCGCACCCACAGCGTCTGCACCGAATCCACGGTATCGGGCCGGAACCAGACATTGCCAAGATTGGTGACGGTATACCCGGCCGAGGCATCGACGACCTTGCCGTCGGCCCACCAGCTTGCCGTTCCGGTGTCGTCCCAGATCTGGAACTTGCCAAGCGTGTCCCCTTCGGCGTCGGTCTGGACCAGGACCGACTCCAGCTTGCGCCAGGCGTTGGACGAGGCGAACATGAACTGGTCATTGACCCGGACCTCGGGGCGGGTGTTCAGGTTTTGGGTCGTCAGGTCGAAGGTTGTCCAGTCGGACCATGCGGACCCGTCCGACGCGCGGATGGCAAGTTGTTGCGTGGTCTCGGTCGCGTCGCGCTGGATCCAGACCCCGTTCAGGTTGGTCGTCACATAGCCGGCCGTGGCGCCGACGATCCGCCCGTCCGCGTACCAGTTATGGGCACCGGTGGTGTCGCGCAGTTCATACCGGGTGATCGCGTCACCATCGGGATCGCTGACCGTCAGGTAGTCGGGCAGATGCGCCCACATCGTATCCCTGTCCAGCAGCACCGACTTCATCTGCACAACCGGCGGCCTGTTGGCGATCGCCAGGTCGGCGAAGTCCATGTGAATATTCCTGGTCAGGTCCCAGGCAAAGGATTTCTGGGCATCCAGATGGCCTGTCTTGCTGACACCCTGGTCAAGTCGGCCGAACTGGGCGAAGGCGAGGCTGGCGGTGTCCCGCCCCATCACGCTGTTGACCTGGTTCACCATCACGTCGTTCAGCACGATGGACGTGACCGTTTCCTGGCCGTCGCCGATGACGCCAACGCCTTCGATCACCACGTACTTCATCAGGTCGCCGGTGGTCATCGCCTCGTAAAGTCCGACGGTCAGCGCGGCGTCGTCGAATTCCAGCACGACATCGCTCAGCTTCGCGGTCGTGGCCCCCTTGTCGCCGACAGGCCCGAACGCGGACAGATCGCCGCCGTCCCAGCCGTCAAGCTTGAACCACCCCGCGCGGCCTGGATCGGTCGAGGTGCCGTCGATCCCTTCAATCTTGATGTAATACCCGGTCGGCGTGCCAACATGCTGCGCGGTGCGCGCGACCATAGCGCTGCTGACCGTGGCCACTGCGTTAATTTCGAGGTCATAGCCGAAGCTCAGCGGGGATGAGGACAGGGCGCCCTTCGCGTCCACCGTGCGCTGAGTCAGGCCGTAGCGGGTGGTGGTCAGCCCAACGGACTCGGTTCCATCAGCGTTCGTGGCCAGAGCGTCGATCTGCAGGTCCTCCAGGGAAAGACGGAACAGCTCGTAACTGGTCTTGGTGTCGGCCCCCGCGGTCACGCCGACCAGCGTCGCGTTGGAAAGGACCTTGTTTGTCGCCGCCGCCAGTTGCGCTTCGGTCAGGGCCAGACCGAAATCCAGGTCCAGATCGATGTAGCCCTCATCGACAAGCGCGCTCAGGTCCAGGCTGTCGACGCGGTAGGTGCCGGTGTACCCCTTGGTGAGGACGTCCCCGACGCCGAGCCCCTCGATATGCAGGTAGTAGTCGAGGGTCATTGCCCCGCCGACCACCTGCGTGCCGCTGTCAGAGGTGGCCACTGTCCCGTCGGTCACCGCGCCAAGATCGGCATTCCAGACGCCAAGATCCACGGTCGTCGTCTTGCCCAGAAGGTCGCGCACGGTGTTCTTGATGCCGGTCTGCTTGGCCGTCAGATCGACCGACATCAGGCCCGGCGACTGGTCCGACTGCACCAGGATCTGGCCGAGGTCCAGCGATACGTCGCCCAGCCGGTATTCCTCTTGCACGGCGAATTGCGCCTTACCGTCGAAGGCGACGCCATGCACCACGGCGCCGGTCAGCCCGCCCGTTTGCTGCTGGCCGATCATCCATGTCAGGGCCGACCCGAAATCCCCGGTCAGGGTCAGCGGCCCGAGGATAGACTTGCCACTTCCGCCCCCGCCACCAAGGCTGGCGAAGGTCGTGTAGGTCTGGCTGTCCAGTGACAGACTGTCGACACGGATCCAGTTGGCATAGCTATCCCCGGCGACGGCCGCCCCGTTCAGGCCGTCGAACTTCAGGTAATAGGCGGTGATCGGCGTATCATCGACCGGATCGGTGCCGGGCGTGATCTGGTTGACGGCGACATCCGCTTCATTGGTCGCGAAATCGAACGAGAAGTCGGTGCTGCCCGAGACCACGCCGGTCTTCTGGTCGACGAGATGCGTTGTCAGCTGGACCTTCCGGGCGTCCAGCGTCAGCTGGTCGAGGTCGCCGTTTCCGGTCGTGTCTTCGGTCGCCTGGAAGCGCGAGACGAGGAATTCGTCGATCGCGAGGTCATAGACGACCTGATCCTGGCGCATCCCGATCACGCGCGCCCCGATGCCGACCTCGGACGTCAGGGACTTGAGATGAAGCTGGGACGCGATGGCAGAGAAGTCGCCGGTGAAGGACAGCGCCCCGAGGTCGGGCGACTTGCCTTCGGTGGCAAGGCTGAAGTCGAAGGACGACAGCCGGGTATAGCCGCTGACGCCTTTGCTCGTCGCGTTCCCGACGATGTCGTCGAAGGCGATGTAGAAGGTGTCGGCCGGCATGGCGGCGCGTTCGGGTGTGCTGGTCGGATCGCCCTCGAAGGCCGTTTCGGTCTTGTCGTTGGCTTCGAAGGACCAGCCGAACTGCTGCGTGGTCTCCTTGCCCGATCCGTCGGTTCCGTAGCTGTAGGTCTTGACCGTCATGGCGCCGACACCGCCGACCCCGAGATCGATCGACTGATCCGCGCCCGTCGCCACGTTGTCCAGCAGCACTTTGCCCAACTTGACCTCGAGAAACCGGGTCGCGGTGCCCTTCATGTCGCCATTGGCCAGCACGCCGTCGATCTGAACCTTGCCGATTGCCTGACCGGTCGCCGCGCTTTGCAGAAGATGCGTCAGCCCCGTGGTCGAATGCAGCGTCAGATCGAAGTCCGCCAAGGTCTTGCCATGCTTGCCCGAGGCCATGTCCAGAAGGCGGGACTGGTCGATGTCGAAATCCGACAGTTTGAACCAGCCGGCGTAGTCACCCCCTTCGACGGAGCCGTCGATGCCATCGATGCGGATGTAGAAGTCGACATTTTCGGGGGCGGATGTTCCCGAGGCCTCAGCACCGTTCGATACGCCGTGCGGGGGCTGGTACACCTGCTGCGTCGACACGTCGAACCCGTGTGCCCAGAGGTCGCCGACCTTTCCATCGGGCTCGACGGTCGCAGCCGCAATCCCGGCGCGGACAGTGCCGATCGACAATGAGGCCGTGACATAGCCTGCCTCGGTTCCGGTCAGGTTGACGGCGCCAAGGGCACCACCGGTGAACGACAGCGTCTCGACGATCGTGTCCGCGTCGTTGACCCCGATGATGCGGATCTCGTCCAGCGCCCGGCCCAGGTACATGCCGTCGAACAGCCCCAGGCTGTTGGACCCGAACCTGATGGTCGCGGTCAGATCCTGGAAGTCCACCTTCTGTGACGAGGGAAAGGACCCCGAGGTCAGGCCCACATCAGTCGAGGCCACGAAGGCATAATCCGAAAGTTCGAACAAGCCGGGAAAGGCCTTGGTCGAAATCTCTCCGCTCAGGACCGACGTGTCAGTCGTCAGATCCAGGTCGATAAAATAACGAAGCTCGGCCACGGGAAAATCCTTGAATGAAATCCCGGAAAGTTTAGCCGCAGGGATCGGATTCGGTCAAAGCGATTAATCCATGACAATCCTGCCGGACCCCGGTGCGACCGCGCGACCCCGGACCGCGCGGAATTTCACGAGACATCCGGCCCGTATCCGCTAGGGTGGCGCGCATATTTATTGACACCGGGACTGCATTTCACATGGCCGAAGACAGATCATCAGACAGCTGGCACACCGCAACCATCGAACGCGATCAGGCCCTGTTCAGTGAACTGCCTTACGGATCCTTCCCCTACGTGGCCAGTCACCCTGATACGCTGGCCACGGTGGCCACGCTGATGGGGCGACAGGTGCCTGCGGTCGCGACGGCGCGGATCCTAGAGTTGGGCTGTGCCTCGGGTGGGAACCTGATCCCGATGGCGGTCGAATACCCCGGGGCGCGGCTGCATGGCATCGACCTGACCGAGCGGCACATCCGCGACGGGCAGGCGCGCATCGCGGCGCTTGGCCTGTCCAATGTCACGCTCGACGTCGCGGATCTTTTGACCATCGATTTCGGCGACAACGTCTACGATTACATCATCTGCCACGGCGTCTATTCCTGGGTCGATCAGGCGACGCAACAGGCGATCCTGCGGTTGATCAAGCGGCACCTTGCCCCGACCGGGATCGCCTATGTCAGCTACAATGTCCTGCCGGGCTGGCAACAGCGCAGCGTGATCCGGGACATCTTCGCCTTCAGCGATACAGGTCAGGGCAGTGTGCCGGACCGGGTGGCGCGCGGGCGGTGGTTGCTGGACCAGCTGGCCAAGGCCTCGGACCAGTCGACGCCCTATGGCCAGATGCTGCGCCGCGAGGCCCAGCACCTGAGCGACCAGAACGACAGTTACCTGATGAGCGAATTCCTCGTGCAGGAAAACAGGCCGTGTTATTTCAAGGACTTCGCCGCCGATGCCAAGGCCGCCGGGCTGTCCTGGCTGGGCGAGGCCGCGTTGTCGTACCTGATGCAGGGGGCCGCCAACCCGCAGCTGGACCAGGTCGTACGGGCCCTCGCGGGGCCGGATGACCTCCAGTACGAGCAATACCTGGATTTCCTTGCAGGCCGCCAGTTCCGCCAAAGTCTTCTGGTGCAGGACGAAGCTGCCGTCGCGCGCAAGCTGGTGCCGGGCCGGTTGCAGCGCCTGCACCTGTCCAGCCCGCTGCGGCAACAGGCGATCGAGGCCTCTGAAGGGGCAGAGCCGTCGGCGCGGCGGCTCAGGGATCCCGTGACCGGGAAATCCATCACCACCAACGATCCTGCCGTGATCGCCGCCTTCGACCATCTGGGGCAACGCAGCCCCGCCACCATGCCCTTTGCCGAGGTGCTGCAGGTCGCGGTCGCGGCGGCGCCCGAGGGCCCTGCGGCACAGGTCGCCGAACGGGTGGCGCAGGCCGTGCTGAAACTTGGCCTTGCCGGCCTGTGCACCCTGCGGACCACGCCGATCGGGGCGGGCGGCGCGCAGCCTGTCCGACCCTGTCTTCGGCCGCTGGCCCGGCAGGAGCTGGCAGATGGTCAGGCCTGGATCACATCGGCCGACCACCGCCCCGTGCACCTCGGAGCTGTCGCGCCGCTGGCCCGCCTTTTCGATGGCAGCCGCACGGCCGATGCCCTTGCCGCCGCCATCGCCGCGCAGATCGAAGCCGGGGCCGTCGCGGTGGACCTCGACGGATCCGACAGCGCGGCGCAGTCGGTGCGGCTGATGCAGTCGCTGCTGGTCAGGTTCGCGCTGGCCGGAGTGCTTGCGCCGTCAGAGACCGCCTAGAGCGCCTCAACCGCATCCTCGGGTGCCGATCGCACCACGCCGCGCAGCGTGTCGCGGGCCAGTTCCGCCGTTGCCTCGACCACCAGCCTGTCGAAATCGGCGTCGCCGCTTTCGCTCAGCCTGCGGGTCTCATCTGAGAGCGCGGGATAGCTGCCCTCCCACGGGGCACCGTTGCGCAGACCGAAGCCCGCGATGACCTTGGCCGGGTTGCGTTCAAACTCGCCGCCGCCGCCCTTGATCACGCTCAGCTGGTCCCAGCCCAGAAGCGCCGCCGCATCCGCCTGCAACAACCGGTACGAGGGGTGAAAGACCCCCTGCACGCTGGCCCGCGCCCGGCCCGGATTGAGCATCCGGCAGACCGTGTTGACGCAGGACCGCAGCCCGAAGGTGTCGCGCAGGTTCAGCAGGGCAAAAAGCGCGGGGTGGGCGGTTTCGAGCGTCATGTAGGCGATGCCGTCGCGGGCCAGCAGGGCCTCGGCCTCGGTCGCCGTGGCGGCCATGCCGATGCCCGCATCCGGCAACCCGTCGCGCACCTTGCGATCCGCGCCGTTCCAGCCATGCAGCAGCACGCGGTGGCCGTCGTCGGCGATGCGGCGGGCGGCGTGCAGAAACAGTGGCGCGCCCCGCGTCCGCCCCGCAGCGTAGGACGGCCAGTCCAGGTCGACCCCGCCGACCGGGGCAATCCCGGCCTGCGCGGCTTCGGCAAAGCCGGCGATTTCCGGGGCCGTTTCGCCCTTCATCCGCAGCAGCATGAGGATCGCGCCAACGGCCTCGGGCGCGGCTTCGCCCGACAGCATCTGGCGCATCGCGTCCGTGGCCTCTTCCCGCGTCAGCGACCGCGACCGCCCGGGGCCGCGTCCAAGGGTGCGCACGTGTTCGGCCAGGCTCACTCGGCGGCTTCCCTTGTCGTGGTCGTGGCGATCAGCGCCGCGATCTCGGGTCGGCAGGATCCGCAGTTGGTGCCGGCCTGCAGCGCGTCACCGATAGCCTCGACGCTGATCAGCCCGTTCTGTTCGATGGCGCGCACGATGGTATTCACACCCACGCCGAAGCAGGAACACAGCACCGGGCCGGGGTCGAGCTGCCCGACAGGCCGCCGCCCGCCCAGCACTTGCGGCGCATCCGTGCCGGGCAGGGTGGCCAGGTAATCGCGCATGACGGCCACGGGTTCGCGTGCGATGAAAATCGCCCCCATCAGCCCGCTGTCGGTCGAAAGTGCCACTCGCGTGATCCCCCGGCCCGCGTCCCGGATGGTCGAGACCTGCGCCTGTTCAATGCCGAATATGCGCCGGGCCTCGGCATCCCAGTCCGCGATCTCGGTCGTTCCGGCAAACTCTGCGCGGAACCCGGCCGTGGTCCGGGCAAGGGCCCAGTACTCCCCCGGCAGATCCATCGGACCGGAGGACACGGCGAATCCGTACCACCCGGCCTTGAACCGTTCAACCGACACGACCGAGGCCTTGCTTTCCGGCTGCCCCGACACCGGATCGACCGCCGCTGCCACCACCGCGTCGATCCGGGCCGAGGGCGCGGTTTCGCCCGTCCAGTGCATCGGTGCGAAGACCTGACCGGGCTGCACGCTGTCGGTGATGCGCGCGCGCAGGATCGCGCGGCCCGTGGGGCTTTGGATCTGCACCAGATCGGCCGCCGCGATCCCCTGCCGCTGCGCGTCATCGGGGTGGAGCTCAAGGAAGGGCTCGGCCAGGTGCGCGGACAGGCGCGGCGACAGGGCGGTCCGCGTCATCGTGTGCCACTGGTCGCGGATGCGCCCGGTGTTGAGCCGGAAGGGATAGCGCCGGTCGGTCTTCGCGGCGGGCGGCTGCCAGCGCACGGGGATCATCCGCGCCTTGCCGTCAGCATGGAAGAACTGCCCGTCCGCAAAGAACCGTCCGCCGGTGCGCGCCTGCGTCACCGGCCAGCGCACCGGTGCAAAGGCGTCGTAGGCCTCGTCGTCGATGTCCATCAGGCCCGAGATGTCGAAATCCCGGCCAAAGCAGCGCCCCGCGATGCCCGACAACGCGGCGTATTCACGAAAGATCTCGGCCGCGGAGGCATAGTCGAAGGCCGCGTCGAACCCCATGCGACGCCCGACCTCGGCCAGGATCGCCCAGTCCGGCCGCGCGCTGCCCGGCGCGGTTAGCACGGCCCTCTGGCGGCTGATCGTGCGGTCCGAATTGGTCACCGTGCCGTCCTTTTCCGCCCAGGCGGTCGCAGGCAGAAGCACATCGGCCAGCCGCGCGGTGTCGGTCGCGCCGGTCACGTCGCTGACCACGGTGAAATCGCACCCCGCGATGGCATCACGCACCCGGTCGGCATCGGGCATGGTGACGGCCGGATTGGTATGGATGATCCACAGCGCCTTGATCCGCCCGTCGCCCACGGCCCGGAACATGTCCACGGCCTTCAGCCCCGGCGCCTCTGGCATCACCGGCGCTTCCCAGAAGCTCCGCACGGCGCTGCGGTGATCGGGGTTTTCGATGTCCAGATGACAGGCCAGCATATTGGCCAGCCCGCCGACCTCGCGCCCGCCCATGGCATTGGGCTGTCCGGTGACCGACAGCGGCCCGCAGCCGGGCTTGCCGACGCGCCCCGTGGCGAGGTGACAGTTCAGGATCGCGTTGACCTTGTCCGAGCCCGAGGTCGACTGGTTCACCCCCTGGCTGAACACCGTCACCACCTTTTCGGTCTTGATCCAGAGATCACAGAAGGCGGTGATCTGCGCCGCGTCCAGGCCCGTCGCGTCGATCGTGTCGCACTGCGCGGCGCGCAGGGTGTCGTCGAAGTCGTTGATCTGCCTCACGTATCCGGCGTCTACCGCGCCAGTTTCATAGATCCGCGTCAGAAGCTGGTTGAAGAGCGCCACATCCCCGCCCGGCGCAATCGGCAGATGCAGGTCTGCGGTGTCGCAACTGGCCGTGCGGCGCGGATCGATGACAACGATCCGCGTGCCCCGGGCCTTCCGCGCCGCCAGCAACCGCTGGTAAAGCACCGGATGACACCAGGCGAGGTTCGACCCGACCAGCACGACCAGGTCGGCCTCGTCCAGGTCCTCGTAGGTTTGCGGCACCGTGTCGGTCCCGAAGGCGCGCTTGTGGCCCGCCACGGTCGAGGCCATGCAAAGCCTTGAGTTCGTGTCGATATTCGCCGACCCGATGAAGCCCTTCATCAGCTTGTTGGCGACGTAGTAGTCCTCGCTCAGCAATTGCCCCGAGACGTAGAAGGCCACGCTGTCGGCGCCGTGATCGGCGACGGTCTGGCGGAACCGGTCGGCCACCTGTTGCAGCGCCGCGTCCCAAGGTGTCGCGACCCCGCCGACCATCGGCGCGCGCAGCCGCCCGCCCAGCCCGACGGTTTCGCCTAGCGCCGAGCCCTTGGAGCAAAGCCGCCCGAAGTTCGCCGGGTGGTCCGGGTCGCCCCGCACATCCAGCCCGCCCATCCCGTCCGCACGCAGCAGAACACCGCAGCCGACACCGCAATAGGGGCAGGTCGACCGGACCTCGGGCAGGGCGGAGCCGTCCATCAGGCCACTCTCCGCGATCCGATGGAGGCCGCGTCGATCTGAACCCGGTCACCCTCCACCCGCACGGGGTAGGTGGTGATGCGGGCGTCTTCGCCGATGGCCTCGCCGGTGTTCAGATCAAACACCCAGTTGTGCAGCGGGCAGGTGATCTTCTGGCCGTGCACGATGCCCTCGGCCAGCGGCCCCGCCTTGTGCGGGCAGGTGTTCGAGGCCGCGAAGACCTCGGCCTCGGCCGTGCGGAACAGCGCGATGCAGCCCACGGGCGTCTTGATCACGCGCGCCCCGCGCAGGGGGACGTCGTCCAGCGATCCGATGTCGATCCAGCTCATTGGGTGTCTCCTTGAGTCGTCATCACAGGCATCCCCTTCAGTTGGCGAACAAGAACTCCGCCCCGAACATATGTCCCGCCCGGCGGTAACGCCGGGCAGTGCCGCGTTGACCGGCAGGTGTTTGCAGGCAAACACCGAGAGGGGCCCGCCCCCCAGGGCGGTGCTTTCGCGCCACCCTCGGGGCGGTCGCTGCCCTCAGCGACGACCGCAGTCGGACTTGCTCTCATGACACCTGAATGGGCAGCGATTGTGGACCCACTCATTCCGCCGCCTCCAGCGTCAGATCGGCCAGCGGCTGGTACCGCTCGGCGCGCGTCTTCACATGATCCGCCCAGGGATCCTTGCGATAGACCGTCTGCGACAGCTCGAAGGCCTCGACCAGCCGCTGGCGTTCTGCCAGATCGTCGACGACCCGCGCCTTCACCCAGTCGAGACCCACCTTCTTGACCCACTTGTAGGGCCGGTCCAGGTACTTGGCGTTCTCGCGGTAGAGTTGGATGAAGGCCACCGTCAGCGCGATCGCCTCCTCCTCGGTCGCTGCATCCGCCAGGCGTTCCGTTTCCTTCACGTCCATGCCGGCCGCGCCCGCGACCCCGATCTGGTAGCCCGAGTCGACGCAGATGATGCCCACGTCCTTGCAGGTCGCCTCGGCACAGTTGCGCGGACAGCCGGACACGCCCAGCTTGACCTTGTGCGGCGTCCACGACCCCCAGAGGATCTTTTCCAGCTTGATCCCGAGGCCCGTGGAATCCTGGGTGCCAAAGCGGCACCAGTCGGACCCGACACAGGTCTTCACGGTGCGCAGACCCTTGGAATACGCATGTCCCGAGACCATCCCGGCGTCGTTCAGATCGGACCAGATGGCGGGCAGATCTTCGCCCTTCACGCCCAGCAGGTCGATCCGCTGGCCGCCGGTGACCTTGACCGCCGCGCCGTATTTCTCGGCCGCATCGGCAATCGCGCGCAGCTCTTTCGCGTCGGTCATCCCGCCCCACATCCGCGGCATGACCGAGAAGGTGCCGTCCTTCTGGATATTGGCGTGTTTGCGTTCGTTGATGAACCGCGACTGCGGGTCATCCTGATACTCGACCGGCCAGTCCGCCAGCAGGTAGAAGTTCACCGCAGGCCGACAGACATGACAGCCGTTGCGCGTCTTCCAGCCAAGCTCCTGCCAGACGGCCTCTTGCGACTTAAGTTCCTGCGACTTGATCAGCCGCCGCACGTCCTCGTGCGTCAGGTCGCAGCACCCACAGATCGGTTGCGTGGTCGGCAGCACGAAGCTGTCGCCAAGCGTGACCTGCAGCACCTGCTCGACCAGCCCGGTACATGTCCCGCAGGACGCGCTGGCCTTGGTCGTGGCCTTCACGGCGCCCAGATCGGTCGCCCCCGCTTCGATCGCCGCGACGATGTCGCCCTTGCACACGCCGTTACAGCCACAGATTTCCGCCTCAGGCGGCAAGGCTGCAACGGCTGAGAGAGGGTCCGCAGAGGCGCCCCCCTGGAAGGCAGGCCCGAAGATCAGTGTCTCGCGCATCTCGGCGATGTCGGTGCCGTCCTTGATCAGCCCGAAGAACCAGTTGCCGTCGGCCGTGTCGCCATACATCACCGCCCCGATCAGGCGGTCATCCTCGATCACCAGCCGCTTGTAGATACCCCGACCCGGGTCGCGATAGACGATGTCCTCGCGCCCCTCGCCGTCGCCAAAGTCGCCCGCACTGAAGAGATCGCAGCCCGTGACCTTCAGCTTGGTCGACAGCTCTTTCATCTGGAAGGTCGCGTCTTCGCCGGTCAGGGTCTTGGCCAGCACCTTGGCCTGATCGTAAAGCGGCGCGACAAGTCCGAAGACGTTGCCCTTGTATTCGATGCATTCACCGACGGCGTAGACGTCTTCGACCCCCGTGCGCATCTGCGCATCCACGTGGATCGCCCGGCCGCAGGGGATACCCGCATCCTTGGCCAGCTGCACCGCCGGGCGGATGCCCACGGCCATCACGACGATGTCGCAGGGCAGTTCGGTGCCATCCTTCAGAACGACCTTTTCAACCTTGCCGTCGCCTTCGATCCGGTCGGTCGAGGCTTCGAGCATCACGGTGATCCCGCGCCCCTCAAGATCCTTCTTCAGAAGATACCCCGCCGCCGGATCCAGCTGCCGCTCCATCAGGTGGCCCATCAGGTGCAGGACCGTCACCTCCATGCCGCGCAGCCGTAGCGCCGCCGCGGCCTCAAGCCCCAGCAGGCCACCGCCGATGACGACCGCCCTGGCACCCGGTTTGGCCGAAGCCTCGGTCATCGCATCGGTGTCTTCCAGATCGCGGAAGGCCACCACGCCCGGCAGATCATGGCCGGGGCAGGGGATGATGAAGGCCGACGACCCGGTGCCGAAGACCAGCTTGTCGTAAGGCACTTCGCCCTTTTCGCCGACGACCACCTTGCGGGCGGTATCGACCGAAATGACCTTTTCGCCGAACCGGCAATTCACCTTGTTCGAGCCATACCAATCGTCGTCGTGGGTGACGATCTCGGCAAAGCTCTTCTCGCCGGACAGCACCGGCGACAGCATGATACGGTTATAGTTCCCGCGCGGCTCCGCGTTGAAGAGCGTGATGTCATACGCCCCGGCGTCCGCTTCGATCAGGTGTTCCAGGAACCGGCCAGAGGCCATCCCGGCACCGATAACGACAAGTTTCTGCATCTCTCGGCTCCTTTAAAGGTACCAGGCCACGACGTGGCTGAGTTCACCGTGTTGATGGATGGGCAGCGCGACCATTGACGCATAGCCCGCCGTGATCCCCGGTTTGCCCGCCTCGATCACCGGCACGCCGGTGCCCAGCACGCGGCCGATGGCCCCCTGCCAGGCGACGGCCTTGCGTTCGTTGCCGGCGTTTTCGGGATCCCAGAGCGCGCCGTCGCGGGCACAGATCCCGTCGACCAGCCGCGCTTCGTTCGCGCTGCCGTTGCGGGCGGCGCGGGCGTCCCAGATCTCGAACCGGCGGGCGATCGGCGTGCCCTGGGCCGACAGCAGCGTGAGCACGAAGGACGTGTCGCCCGGCACCGGGATCGGCAGGCCCAATCCCGTCGTCAGTCCGGCCTTGGCCGCACTGTCGGCGCGGATGAACTTGTAGCCCGAACCGAGGTCGCGCATCAGCATCGGCGTGTGCGAGGACCAGACACCGCCGGGCAGGCCCTGGCCGCGCGGGAAATGCGTGTGCTGGCTGACCCATTCGAAATGCTTGGCGGCCCCGTAGTAGCCATCGTCGAGCATCAGGAGCCCGTCGTTTTCGTGCCAGACCTCGATCGCGCCGGTGCGCTGATCATCGTCGCCGCACAGCACGACCAGCACGGCCTTCAGCACCTTGCCATCGAAGACCGGGATCGCCACGGCCGAGGTCAGCCCGGCCTCGGCCGCGGCTTCGATCCGCTGAAAGTACGACCCGTCAAACCCCTTGAGCACGACCGGCCGTGCCTCGGCCCAGGCCTTGCCCGGCAGCCCTTCGCCCTTTGCGAAGGACACGCGGCGCGAGGCGTCTTCGAACGCGGCGAGGGTGCCATAGTCGCCCCCGGCATGGACCAGCGTGTCACCCTCGGGCACCCAGACCTCGGAGACCTGGATGAAGGTGCGGACCTCGGCGTCCAGAACCGTTTCCATCACGCGGCCTCCTTCTTCTTGGCGTCGGGCGTGGCCTTGGCGGTCTTTTCGGACTTTCCGGTCGCGCCGTGTTCGTATTCTTCAAGGAAATCGAGGACCTGCTCGCGGTAGAGGTAGTAATCCGGATGCTCCAGCAGCGCCTTGCGGGTGCGGGGGCGGGGCAGGTCGACGTTGACGATCTTGCCGATGGTGGCCTGCGGCCCGTTGGTCATCATGACGACGCGGTCGGCCAGCAGGATTGCCTCGTCCACGTCATGGGTCACGCAGATCGCGGTGACCTTGGTGCGGGACCAGACCTCCATGAGAACCTCCTGCAGCTCCCACCTTGTCAGGCTGTCGAGCATGCCGAAGGGTTCATCCAGCAGCAGCAGCTTGGGCGACAGGGCAAAGGCCCGCGCGATGCCGACCCGCTGCTTCATGCCATTCGACATCTCGGAGGCGGACTTGTTCATCGCATCGCCAAGGCCCACCCGTTCAAGGTAATAGTCGACCACGTCCTGCCGTTCGGCCTGCGACGCCTTGGGATAGACCTTGTCGACCCCGATCGCGACGTTTTCGCGGGCCGAGAGCCAGGGGAAAAGGTTTGGCGACTGGAAGACGACGGCCCGTTCGGGGTCGGCCCCCTGCACGTCATAGCCATCCAGCTTGATCACGCCCTTCGAGATGTCGTTCAACCCCGCGACCATGGTCAGCACAGTGGACTTGCCGCAGCCCGAATGCCCGATGAGCGAGATGAATTCCCCCCGGTCGAGTTTCAGGTTGAAGTCTTCGACGACCGTCAGCGGCCCCTTGGGGGTCGGGTAGATCTTGTGCAGCTGTTCGAACGAAAGATACCGCTGATCGATCAGGCCCTTCTGCGCGTCGGCCACGGCCGAGGGCAGGTTGGCGTCATGGGTGTGCTTGGGCTGGATGTCGGGCAGGATGCGCGACCCTTCCGGCTTGGCCTCGATGCCCACGTCCATCAGGTAGTTGGTGACCTCGGCCCGCAGCCTCTTGAAGGTATCGTCGTGGTTCATGGCCGACCGTTCGCGGGGACGCGGGATGGTCACCTTGAATTCGGCGCCAAGCGTCCCGTCGGGGTTCAGCGTGACGATCCGGTCGGCCAGCACGATGGCCTCGTCCACGTCGTTGGTGATCAGAACGCAGGTCTTGCGGTCGGCCTGCCAGATCGCCTCGATCTCGTCGGCGAGGTTGGCCCGGGTCAGCGCATCCAGCGCCGACAGCGGTTCGTCCAGCAGCAGGACCTCGGGGTTCATCGCCAGGGCCCGTGCCACGTTGACCCGCTGGCGCATCCCGCCCGACAGTTCGGCCGGGCGGCGGGTGGCGGCGTGGCTCAGCCCCACCATCTTGACGTAATGCGCGACCTTTTCGGACTTTTCCTTGGCGGGCATCGACGGGAAGACCGAATCCAGCGCCAGCCGGACGTTCCCTTCGACGGTCAGCCAGGGCATCAGCGAATAGCTTTGGAAGATCACGCCGCGTTCGGGGCCGGGGCCTTCGATCGGCTTGCCCTTGAAGGTGACCTCGCCGAAGGAGGGCGTCTCAAGCCCTGCCATCAGGTTGATCAAGGTCGTCTTGCCGGTGCCCGAAAAGCCCAGGATCACCAGGAATTCGCCCTCGGCGACCTCAAGGTCGATCCCCTTGAGAACCGTCGTCAGCTGGGTGCCTTCGCCGAAGCCTTTGTAGACGTTGTCGAACTTGAGAATGCTCATGATACGTCCCCGATCAGCGGTTGTTGGTGAAGGTGAAGGCGGCCTGCAGGGCGAACATCACCCGGTCGAGCAGGAAGCCGATGATCCCGATGGTGAAGACCGCGACCATGATCTTGGCGAGCGACTGCGACGACCCGTTCTGGAATTCGTCCCAGACGAACTTTCCAAGGCCGGGGTTCTGCGCCAGCATTTCCGCCGCGATCAGGACCATCCAGCCCACACCAAGCGACAGGCGCAGACCGGTGAAGATCAGCGGCAGGGCCGAGGGCAGGACCAGCTTGGTGATCTTGGTCCAGGTGTTCATCTTCAGGACCTTCGAGACGTTCACGAGGTCCTTGTCGATCGAGGCCACGCCAAGCGAGGTATTGATCAGCGTCGGCCAGAGCGAACAGAGTGTCACCGTGATGGCCGAGATCAGGAACGACTTGGAAAAGAGCCCGTCATTCGTCGTGTAGACGGCCGAGACGATCATCGTCACGATCGGCAGCCAGGCGAGCGGCGAGACCGGTTTGAAGATCTGCACCAGCGGGTTGAGCGCGGCGTTCGCGGTGACCGAAAGGCCTGCGGCGATGCCAAGCGGCACGGCGACCACGGTGGCGATCAGGAAGCCGAAGAAGACGGTTTTGATCGAGGTCCAGATCTGCTGGTAGTAGGACGGCGCGCCGGTATAGGCGACCATCTTGACCTGGTCTTCCTTGCCCGCGGCGATCAGTTTCTCGTTCCGCTTGGCGACCATGTCCTCGAACTTGGCCTTCTTGGCGGCCTTGTCCTGCGCGTCTTGATGCAGGTTCACGACTTCGGTCCAGACCTGGCTGGGGCCCGGCACGGCGCCAAGCGAGGTCTGCACGCGAGGCGCGAGGTTGGACCAAAGCGCGAGAAACAGCGCGATGGCCAGCAGCGGCACGCCCAGCAGGCGCCAGACGTCCTTCATCTGGGCGCGCGGGTTGTCCCCGGCCGCGGCCTTGATCAGGGGGGCGACCCAGGCAAGGCCCAGGACGGTCAGCCATTTGTCGGCCTTGTTGACGGTGGTAAAGAGCCGGGCGCGACGGGCTTCCTTGGCGGCGGCGGCGTCCAGATCCTGGTGGTCGATGGCGGTCATGATGTCCGTCCTTGCTGTAGCTGGGTTCTGTAGGGGCCACGCCGTTGCGGCCTTGGGGGATCGACGTCGGGCGGCGTTCGCTCCTACCGGAGCCTCACCCCGCCCGCCGTCCCGTCATGGGGTACGCGTCGGCACGCACCCCGGGGAAGGTCAGGCCTTAGCCTTGCACCTCGTTGCCCACGACCTTCTGTTCGCCCTTCAGGCCGATCGGCAGACTTTCCAGGTAGGCATTGGGCGTCTTGCCGTCGAAGGGGATGCCGTCGATGATGTCTTCGGCCGGGGTCGGCGCCTTGTAGCCATCGCTGTCCCAGGGGAAGTCGGCTTCGTTCGCCAGGCCTTCGTCGACCAGCAGACGGGCTGCTTCGAGGTAGATGTCCGGGCGATAGACCGACTTGGCGACCTCGTCGTACCATTCGTCCGACTTCGCATCGGCGATCTGGCCCCAACGGCGCATCTGGGTCAGGTACCAGACGGCGTCGGAATAGAAGGGGTAGGTCGCGTTGTAGCGGAAGAAGACGTTGAAGTCGGGGACCTCGCGCTTGTCGCCCTTCTCATACTCGAAGGTGCCGGTCATGGAGTTCGCGATCACCTCGGCATCCGCGCCGACGTATTCGGGCTTGGCCAGGATCTCGACCGCCTCCATGCGGTTGGCGTTGTCGTTCTCGTCCAGCCAGATGGCCGCGCGGATCAGCGCCTTGGTCACCGCCTTGGTGGTGTTCGGGTACTGTTCGGCAAATTCGGCGGTGATGCCAAAGACCTTCTCTGGGTTGTTCTTCCAGAGTTCATAGTCGGTGATGACCGGAACGCCGATGCCCTTGAACACCGCCTGCTGGTTCCACGGTTCGCCCACGCAGTAGCCGTAGATCGTGCCGGCTTCGAGCGTGGCGGGCATCTGCGGCGGGGGCGTCACGGACAGCAGAACGTCAGCCGCGATCTGGCCCGAGATGTTTTCGGGGCTGTAGAAGCCCGGGTGCAGACCACCGGCGGCCAGCCAGTAGCGCAGTTCGTAGTTGTGGGTCGAGACCGGGAAGACCATGCCCATGTTGAAGGGCTTGCCTTCGGACTTGTACTTTTCAACCACCGGCGCCATCGCGGCGGCGGAAATCGGGTGCTGCGGGCGGCCGTCATCCATGGTGGGGATGTTCGGCTTCATCTGTTCCCAGACCTCGTTCGACACGGTGATGCCGTTGCCGTTCAGGTCCATCGAGAAGGGGGTGATGATATGCGCCTCGGTGCCGAAGCCGATGGTGGCGGCCAGCGGCTGACCGGCCAGCATATGCGCGCCGTCCAGCTGTCCGCCGATCACGCCGTCCAGCAGAACCTTCCAGTTCGCCTGCGCTTCCAGCGTGACGAACAGACCCTCGTCAAGGAAGTAGCCCTGTTCATAGGCCACGGCCAAAGGCGCCATGTCGGTGAGTTTGATGAACCCGAAGGTCAGTTCGTCTTTTTCAAGCTCAAGCTCCGCCAAGGCGGGCGAGGCCAAGGCCACAGAGGCCATCAGACCAAAGAGAACTTTCTTCATCGTCTTTCCTTTCCAGATAGCTCCGGTCCGGCAAGGGACGGAGCATGAACGAAAAAAAGCCGCAGTACGTCACGCCTTGAGATGGGCGGAGTACGAGCGGCTTTGCTCAGCTTGTCCCTGTCGATGGGAAATTCAAAAACCGTCAGCGCCATTGCGTCCGGTTGCATTCTGGATAGGCCGCACAGCAGCAGGAAAAAAGATCAAAGCCGGGAAAAGGTCAGGATTCGACGATTTTGCATGTGCAGAAATGCGGGTTTGCACATTGTTTCATCAGATGCCCGGGGTGGGTCGCGAAAAATACGCGGCATCGGAACGGTCCGGGTTTCCCTCGGGCCGGGCACACGCCTGTATGCGTTGATCCCGGGCGGGTGATTCCTCGCGCAGCCGTCTGGTGTACAGGCCCCGGAAGGGCCCCGAAACACCTTGTCCCGCGTCCCGCTGCGGCGCAGAATTGGAGCCATGGCCAACCAGCTTTCCATCCTTGTCGTTGAATCGGATCGGGACCGGGCGTTGCAGATCGTCGATGGTCTGGGCGGCGGCGACCAGTTCGCGATCTCCGTCATCTCTGAATCCTCCGGGCTTGCGCGGCGCGTCGCCGAACTGAACCCCGACGTGGTGCTGATCGACCTTGAAAGCCCCTCGCGCGATATTCTTGAAGAGCTCGCCTCGGCGTCCGGCCCGCTGGAACGTCCCGTGGCGATGTTCGTGGACCGGTCCGACGACGGGCTGACCCGTGCAGCGGTCGAAGCGGGGGTATCGGCCTATGTCGTGGACGGTCTGCAGACGCATCGCATCCGGCCCGTGCTGGATGCGGCAATCAGCCGGTTTTCCGTCTTCAAGCGGATGCGGACCGAGCTTGAGACCACGAAGCGCGCGCTGGAAGAACGCAAGGTCATCGACCGCGCCAAGGGCATCTTGATGAAATCCAAGGGCCTGTCGGAAGAAGAGGCCTATGCCATGCTGCGCAAGACCGCGATGGACCGGGGCCGACGCCTGTCGGACGTGGCCGAGGCGCTGGTGACCGCGGCGGGTCTGCTGTCATGAGCGATGTGCTGACGGCAGGCTTCCTGCCCCTGACCGATGCCGCCCCGCTGATCGTTGCGCGCGAAATGGGTTTTGCCGCGGAAGAGGGGCTGGAGCTGTCGCTGATCAAGGCGACCTCGTGGTCGTCGCTGCGCGATTACCTTCTGTTGGGCAAGCTGGACGCGGCCCAGATGCTGGCGCCGGTGCCGGTGGCCCATGCCCTTGGCCTTGGCGCGCTGGGCGGCATGGATGTGATCGCCGCGCTGAACCTGTCGGGCAACGTCGTGTCGGTCAGCAAGGCGATCGCGGCGGAAATGCAGGCGGCGGGCTACGGGTTCGATTTCACCGACGCCGCCGCCGCCGGCCGCGCGCTGATCGCCCTGGGCCGGCCGCTGCGCATCGCCGTGCCCTTTCCCTTCTCGATGCATGCGGAACTTCTGTATTACTGGCTCGACACGCTCGGCCTTGCCGCGCCGCAGTCGCTGTCGGTGCGCACCGTTCCCCCGCCCCTGATGGCCGAGGCCATGGCCGACGGAGAGGTCGATGCCGTCTGCGTCGGCGAACCCTGGGGGTCGCTGGCGGTGGAAAACGGCGATGGCGTGATGTTGTTGCCGACCTCGGCGATCCGCCAATCCGCGATAGAAAAGGTGCTCGCGGTGCGCTCGGGCTGGGCCGAGGACAACCCCGACCTGACCCGCAAGGCCCTGCGCGCACTTTGGCGGGCGGCAAGCTGGCTGGACCAGCCGGAAAAGCGGGAAGTCGCGGCCGAGATCATGGCGCGGCCGGATTACCTGGGCCTGCCGGTCGACCTTGTCGAACGCGGGTTGCGGGGCAATTTCACGATTTCGCCGCAGGGGGATCTGCGCGCCGCGCCCGGGTTCCTGACCTTCGCCAGCGGCGCGGCGGGCTTCCCCTGGCGGTCGCAGGCGGCCTGGATCGGGATGCGCATCGCCGCACGCACAGGGTTGGACCAGGCCGAGGCCATGGCCGCCGCCCGCGCGGTTTTCCGCACCGACATCTACCGCGATCACCTGCGGGGCGTCAGCGCGGATCTGCCAAGCGCATCGCAGAAACTGGAAGGCGGGCTGGACCACGCGACCGAGGTCGCCTCGGAAAGCGGGCGGGTCATCCTGCCGCCCGACCGGTTCTTCGACGGGACGGTCTTCGACCCGGACTGAGCGGGGGAGGGGCCTCAGGCCACCTGCCGCGCCGCATTCGCCAGCGACTTGGGGTACCGCACCATGATCACCGCCGGGCTGGCGATCGCTTCGGCCTGCACGGTCGCGGCCAGATCGCCCAGCATGCAAGTCACATGGCGCTCCTGTTGGGTGGAGGCCGCCGCGACGATGTCCACCGGGCAGGCTGCGGGCGCACCGCCCCGGATCAGCCCGGCCTGCACGTCCCGGGCCTTGTCGACGGCCATGTAGAAGGCCGTGGTCGTGCCCGGACGCACCAGCGTGGCGCTGTCGGGCGCGGCGTCGCCCGGGCGGCACATGCCGGTCGAGATGGTGAAGCTGTCGGTCTCTCCGCGTTCGGTCAGCGGTGTCTGGATCGTGGCGGCAGCGGCCGAGGCTGCAGTGATCCCCGGCACGACCTCGACCTCGATCCCGGCAAGGCGCGCGGCGGTGATTTCCTCGGTCGCGCGGCCGAAGATCGACGGGTCGCCGGACTTCAGCCGCACGACGCGCCGACCCTGCGCGGCCTCGGCCACGATCAGCTGGTCGATCCGCTCCTGCGGCCAGGCCGAGGCCCCGACGGCCTTGCCCACGTAGACGCGGTCGGCGTCGCGCCGGGCAAGCTCCAGCACCTCGGGATCGACCAGCCGGTCGTAGAAGATGATATCGGCCTGCTGCAACCGCTGCACCGCCCGCAGCGTCAGCAGGTCGCGCGCGCCGGGGCCTGCTCCGACCAGCGCGATATGACCGCGCCGTTCGGGGGCTGCACCGGCCTCGACCGCCGCCTTCAGCATCGACGCCGCCGCCCGTTCACGCCCCGCCAGATGCGCGCGAAAGGCGTCGCCGGTGAACGCCCATTCCCAAAACGCCCGGCGGTCTGGACGCGCGATGTGCTGTGCCACAGCCCCCCGCAACCGCCCCGCCAGCGCGACGAAGGACCCAAGGCGCGGCGACAGCATGGTCTCGACCTCGGTCTTGATCGCGCGGCCCAGAACCGGGGCCTGTCCTTCGGTGCCGATGGCCACGACCACCGGGTCGCGATCGACGATCGAGGGCGTGAAGGCATCGCAGAGCTCGGGCTGGTCGATCACGTTGACCACGGCCCCCGCAGCCCGGGCCTGCACGGCCAGCGCCACGTCCCACGCCGGGCAGCCGGTTCCGATGAAGACCAGCGCCGCGTTGTCAAAGACGCCGGCCGCATCGGTCACGTGATCCGCCCGGCCCGTATCGACCAGCGCCTGAAGCTCGGCATCCAGCGCATGGGCCAGCAGGGTGATCCGGGCTTCGGTCTTGAGGATCAGTCGGGTCTTGCGGGCGATCTCCTCGCCTCCGCCGCACAGAACCACGCGGCGCCCGGCCATCTTGAGGAACATGGGGAAGGTCTTCATGGAACGCTCCTTGCAACGCGAAAAGGCCGCCGACAGCACATGACGAGGGTCATGATCGTCGGGCAGCCTTGCCCAAAATCCGGTCTGTCGGGATTTCGCGACGCCGTTGTCGCATGAATAACGCCTAGCCGCAGGTCCGCGCGACGGGCAAGGATTATCGGCACCCGGCGCGGTCGGACCCCGCCGGATGCCCGAAACTTCAGCAGATGCGCGCGTCTATTCGGCGACAACCCGGTTACGCAGCAGGCCGATCTGGTCGACCTCGACCTCGCAGACATCGCCCGGCTTCATCCACAGCTGCGGCTTGCGCGCCATGCCGACCCCGGCCGGAGTGCCAGTGACGATCAGGTCACCGACCTCAAGCGTCATGACCGCCGACAGCTTTTCGATCAGCGTGGCGACGTCATAGATCAGCGCGTCGGTATTGGCGTCCTGCACGACCTCGCCGTTGAGGCGGGTGGTGATGCGCAGGCCCTTGGCGCCCGCGGGCAGGGCATCGGCGGTGACGAAATCCGGTCCAAGCGCGCCGGTCGCGTCGAAGTTCTTGCCAAGGGTCCACTGCGGCGTGGCCATCTGGAAATCGCGGATCGACCCGTCGTTGAACAGCGTATAGCCCGCGACATGGTCCAGCGCGGCGTCGCGGCTGATGTGCCGCCCGCGCTTGCCGATCACTGCCACGACCTCGCCTTCATAGTCGAACTGGTCCGAGGCCGTCGGGCAGACCAGATCGCCCTCGTGTGGCACGAGGTTGTCGTTGAACCGGACAAAGACCGTCGGATAGGGCGGTGCCTCGTGCCCCGTTTCGGACGCGTGGTCGGCATAGTTCAACCCGACGCACAGCACCTTTCCGGCACGCGTGAAGGGCAGGGCGGGCGTGATGGAGGCCGGGTCGATCACATCGCCCGCCGCCAGCACCTTGGCCGCCTGGTCGAGCGTCCCCGCCCGAAGGATATCATCCAGCGATCCGGGGAAGGAGGCATCCTCCTCGAGCAGGCCGGCATATCCGGCCCCGGTCTGAATGGCGAGCCCGGCGACACCGTCGCGAGTGAAAGCAAAAAAGCGCATGAGGTCCTCCCTTTGCGCGGAATGAACCACGCGGGGGCGGAAGGTGCAATCGGCCTTCGCAGGGCGGTCTGACAGGGGGGCTGCCGTGCCCCGACAGGATCAGTGCCGGTCGCGGATCACCGCGATCCGGTCGCGCAGCATGGCTTCGGAGATTTCGCCCAGGAATACTGACACCAGCGCTCCGTCGGCTGCAAAGAAGAAGGTCGCAGGCAGCCCCGCGCCACCGAACCGCCGGGCCAGCCGCTTGTCCGGGTCCAGCACGACGTCGCGCCCCGACAACCCTTCGGTCGCCAGATAGAGCGCGACCTGTTGCGGCGTCTCGGCCTGATTGGCAAAGGCCACATCGATGTCGGGCATGGCCTCTGCGATCCGTTGCATCATCGGCATTTCGCTGCGGCAGGGGCCACACCATGTCGCCCAGAGGTTCAGGACCAGCGGCCGCCCGTTGCGCTGCCCCAGATCGCGGACCTCGCCGCCCAGGGTCGTGACAGGCGTGTCCCGGATCGTGCTGCCATCACCGGGCGGGTCCTGCACCAGCGCCGAAAATCCCCCGGTCAGCACGCCGATCCCCGCGACGAAGGCCAGCGGCCGCCCGATCTGGGTCCGCCGCAGCAGCACTGCGGCCAGTGTCAGACTGCCGAGGATCAGCAGCGGCATAAGGGTCGAAAGCGTCGGCACGGCGCGGCTGTCCTTCGGTGGAACCAGGGGCCACTTTTGTGGGGACAGCCCGCGAAGGCCAGAGCCCAGAGGCCATTCCGGGATCACGATGCCGCCAGATGAATGAAAAAGAAAAAAGCCTCCGTTTCCGGAGGCTTTTTCTTCACTCCCCTGAGGGAGGATGTTGGAGCGGGCGAGGCGATTCGAACGCCCGACCCTAACCTTGGCAAGGTTATGCTCTACCCCTGAGCTACGCCCGCTTCCTTGGGTAGGGCAGCGTTTAATCAAACCCCGGGGGGGCTGCAAGAGAGAATTTTGGGGTCGGTGCACTTTTTTTCGCGCGTCGGTCCGGCGACCGTTCGGCCCGTGCAAACGCGGGGCGCTTGCGGCACAGCGGACCGGTGACCGCACCCGAAAATGGCGGGTCCAGGGAACCAACTGGCTCCGTCTGGTCAGGATTGTTCGACCAGCGTCGTGCCGTGCCTGGGCAGGTCGCGCCGATCAGTGTCATTTCCGTCCTAAAGTTAAACTGCGACACATTGATCTGGCCGCAGCGCACAGCGTAAAATCGCATCATTCAAACAAGGGATACGCATCATGAAACATATTTTGGCCACCACCGCGCTGTCGCTGCTGACTGCGACGGCCGCGACGGCCGGTACATTGGGTTACGGACTGACGATCAGCGGGTCTTCCTCCGTCGGCGCCAACTTCAACGTGCCGAAGCTGAGCCTGTCCAATACCGGCGATACCGGAGAGATCACGGCCTTTTCGATCACCGTTGGGGATACAGACTACAATTTTGATTACTTCTCGGGCGCACTTACTCCACCTGCTGGTGGAACGGTGTCCATCACCTTGGGGGACCAGACGAACGGCGGCGTTAGATATGACGAGGTTGCGCTGGCTTTTACCGACTTCGGCCCGGGTGAGATGTCGAGCTTCTTTCTGGATATCGACTCGGACTCAGCGAATACTGTCGAAAGTTTCCGCGAAGTGCTGTTTGACAACGGGCCAGCTCTGAACTCGGTCGTCAGTGTCAGCTTTTCGACAGGCGACATTCTGTCCATGGTCTTGCCCGACAGCCAGACCCAGCTGACGACGTATTCGTTCGGCCAGTCAAAGATCGTCGATGCGGCCGTGCCGCTGCCGGCGTCGATCCCGCTGCTGCTGGCCGGTCTCGGCGCGCTTGGCGTGGTGCGGTCCCGCCGGCGCAGTTGAGACACCAAAATCGATGACAAAGGGGCGCGATTTCGCGCCCCTTTTCACAACGTCAACATACTTCGGTCCTGCTATTCGAACTCGACCAGCAGGTCCTTCGCGTCGATCTGCGCGCCTGCGCCGACGTAGACGGCCTTGACCACCCCGTCGCGGTCCGCGTGCAGGCCGGTCTCCATCTTCATCGCCTCGATGGTCAACAGCAGGTCACCCTCCTTCACCTTCGCACCCGGCGACACCGCCAGCGTCGCCACCACGCCCGGCATGGGGGCGGCAACATGCGCCGGGTTCGTCGGATCGGCCTTGGGGGCCGCCGCCTTGGCCCCGGTCGCCTTGCGGTCCGGCACGCGCACCACGCGGGGCTGGCCGTTCAGTTCGAAGAACACCCGCACCTCGCCGTCATCCTGCGTCGGGCCGACCGTGACCAGCCGGATTTCCAGCGTCTTGCCCGGGTCGATCTCGGCGGTGATCTCTTCTTCGGGCTCCATGCCGTAGAAGAAGGTCAGCGTCGGAAGCGTGCGGACGGGGCCGTAAAGCTCGTGCCGCGTGGCGTAGTCGGTGAAGACCTTGGGATACATGAGGTATCCGTTCAGATCTTCATTATCGATGTCGACGCCGTTCAGCGCCGCGCTGGCCTCGGCCCGCTTTTCCTCAAGATCGGTGGCGGGCAGATGCGCGCCGGGGCGGTCGGTATTGGGGGCCTCGCCCTTCAGGACCTTCTTGACGATCGCGTCCGGGAACCCGCCCGGAGGCTGGCCGAGATTGCCGCGCATCATGTCGACGACCGAGTCCGGGAAGCTCACGTCCTTCTTCGGGTCCTCGACATCCGCACGGGTCAGGCCCTGGCTGACCATCATCAGCGCCATGTCCCCCACGACCTTGGACGACGGCGTGACCTTCACGATATCGCCGAACATCTGGTTCACGTCTGCATAGGCCTGCGCGACCTCGTGCCAGCGTTCCTCAAGCCCCAAAGACCGCGCCTGCGCCTTTAGGTTGGTGAACTGCCCGCCCGGCATCTCGTGCAGGTAGACCTCGGAGGCGGGGGCCTGCATGCCGGATTCAAACGCCGCGTACTGGCCGCGCACGGCCTCCCAATAGTTCGACACCTCGCGCACGGCGGCAATGTCGATGCTGCTTGCGCGGTCCGAGTGCTTCAGCGCCTCAAGCACCGATCCGAAGGTGGGCTGAGAGGTGTTGCCCGACAGCGCATCCATCGCGGCGTCGACACAATCCACGCCCGCCTGCGCGGCGGTCAGGATCGTCGCAATCGCCGCGCCCGAGGTGTCATGCGTGTGGAAGTGGATCGGCAGGTCGACCGCATCCTTCAGGGCCGGGAACAGGACGGCCGCCACCGGGGCGGTCATCACGCCCGCCATGTCCTTGATGCCCAGCACATGGGCGCCGGCCTTCTCCATCTCTTTCGCCATGTCGACGTAATACTTGATGTCGTACTTGGCGCGTGCCGGGTCCAGGGCGTCGCCGGTGTAGCAGATCGTGCCTTCGCAGATCTTGCCGCTGGCCTGCACCGCATCCATCGCGACGCGCATGTTTTCCACCCAGTTCAGGCTGTCGAACACGCGGAAGACATCCACGCCCGTCTCGGCCGCCTGGCGCACGAATTCCTGCACCACGTTGTCGGGATAGTTGGTATAGCCCACCCCGTTCGAGGCGCGCAGCAGCATCTGCGTCAGGATGTTCGGCATCTTTTCACGGATGTCGCGCAGCCGCTGCCAGGGGCATTCCTGCAGGAACCGATAGGCCACGTCGAAGGTCGCACCGCCCCAGCATTCGACCGAAAACAGCTGGCTCAGGTTGCTGGCATAGACCGGCGCGATCTTGACCATGTCGATCGATCGCATCCGCGTGGCCAGGAGCGATTGGTGCCCGTCGCGCATCGTGGTGTCGGTGAACAGAAGCTCCGTCTGGTCCTTCATCCACTTGGCGACTGCCTCTGGCCCCTTGTCGTCCAGCATCGTCCGCGTCCCGGCGGGGGGCTTGGCCTGCTGCAATTCGGGGATGCGCGGCGGCTTGAGGTCGGGGTGCGGCAGCGGACGGCCCTGCACCTCGGGATGCCCGTTCACGGTGATGTCGGCGATATAGGTCAGGACCTTCGTCCCCCGGTCGCGGCGCGGCTTGAAATCGAACAGCTCGGGCGTCGTGTCGATGAACTTTGTCGTGTACTGGTTCGACAGGAAGGTCGGGTGCTTCAGCAGGTTGATGACGAAGTCGATGTTCGTGCTGACGCCCCGGATACGGAATTCGCGCAGGGCCCGATCCATCCGGCGGATCGCAAGTTCGGGCGTCGGGGCCTTGGCGGTCACCTTGACCAGCAGCGAGTCGTAATACCGCGTGATCACGCCGCCCGCATAGGCCGTGCCACCGTCCAGGCGGATGCCCATGCCGGTGGCTGATCGATAGGCGCTGATCCGGCCGTAGTCGGGGATGAAATTGTTCGTGGGGTCTTCGGTGGTGATCCGGGTCTGCAAGGCGTGCCCGGTCAGCTTGACGTCGTATTGGCTGGCCTTGCCGGTGGCCTCGGCCAGCGCCTTGCCCTCGGCGATCATGATCTGCGCCTGCACGATGTCGATGCCGGTGACCTCTTCGGTCACGGTGTGTTCGACCTGCACGCGGGGGTTCACCTCGATGAAGTAGAACTTGCCCGTTTCCATATCCATCAGGAATTCGACGGTGCCCGCGCATTCATAATTCACATGGGCGCAGATCTTGCGGCCCAGTTCGCAGATCTCTTCGCGCTGCGCCTCGCTCAGATAGGGGGCCGGCGCACGTTCGACGACCTTCTGGTTTCGGCGCTGCACCGAACAGTCGCGTTCATAGAGGTGATAGATCGACCCGTGCTTGTCGCCGAGGATCTGCACCTCGACATGGCGCGCGCGGGTGATCATCTTTTCCAGATACCCCTCGCCATTGCCGAAGGCCGCTTCGGCCTCGCGGCGCCCCTCCAGCACCTTTTCCTTCAACTCCTTGGAGTTCGTCACGGGCCGCATGCCCCGCCCGCCGCCGCCCCAGGACGCCTTGAGCATCAGCGGATAGCCAATCTCCTCGGCCTCCCTGGTGATGGCGTCGAAATCGTCGCCCAGCACCTCGGTCGCGGGGATGACGGGCACGCCCGCCGCCACGGCGACCTTCCGCGCGCTGGCCTTGTCGCCAAGCGCGCGCATGGTTTCCGCCTTCGGGCCGATAAAGGTGATCCCAGCCGCGTCACAGGCATCCACGAAATCCGGGTTTTCCGACAGCAGGCCATAGCCCGGATGGATCGCATCGGCACCGGACATCTTGGCGACGCGGATGATCTCCTCGATCGACAGGTAGGCCGCGACCGGCCCCAGCCCTTCACCGATCTTGTAGGCCTCGTCCGCCTTGAAGCGGTGCAGGCCCAGCTTGTCCTCCTCGGCGTAGACCGCGACGGTTTTCTTACCAAGCTCGTTCGCCGCCCGCATGATGCGGATCGCGATTTCGCCTCGGTTGGCGATCAGGATTTTCTGGAAATCGGCCATGGGGTCTTCTCCATGAGAGGGACATTTCGCGAAGCAAACGACATGCCGCGCCGCAGCGCAAGGGGCGAATATGCAAACTGCAAACGGTTAAGGCTGCGGACTGCAAACCCAGCAAAGCCCTTGCCCCATAAGGCGAAGGAGGGTTTGCGCTAACCTTTGGTCAAGGGTGGTGTCGTAATTTTCCGGCGGGGGCGCGGACTTAACCGATGACCTGGTCCCACAGCCGATCGCGTACCTCGGCCGGGCGGGTGATCCCCATCTGGATCATGCCCGAGGTCATGTCTTCGGTCAGGATATGCGTCACATGCGCCGCGCCACGCGCGCCGAAAGCGGCGACGCCCCAGAGCCATGGCCGGCCAAGCATCACGAAATCCGCCCCCAGGGCGATCGCCCGCAGCACGTCGAGCCCGGAGGTCACCGTGCCGTCGAAGATCACGGGGAAATCCGGGCCAAGCGCCTTGCGGACAAGGGGCAGGGCGGCGGCCGATCCCGGGGCGCCGTCGAACTGGCGCCCACCATGGTTCGACACCCAGATCGCATCGAAGCCGAGATCCCGCAGCATCACCGCATCCGACGGCACCAGCACGCCCTTGGCGATGATCGGCCCGTCCCAAAGCTCTCTCAACCGTTTGAACAGCGCGAGGTCCGGTGCGGCATGCGGCGCAAGCCCGACGTGCCGCGCCGGTTCATGCGGCGAGGCATATTTGGCCAGCCCGCGCACCGACGGCACACCGGCCCGTGCGACCGCCATCGACCAATGCGGCCGCAGGACCGATTGCAGGAACAGCCGCGGCGTAATCCGGGGCGGGGTCTGCAACCCGCCACGCCGCTGCCGTTCCCGCCGCGACGGACCGGGGACATCGACCGTGAGGACAAGCGTATGGAACCCGGCCGCCTTGGCGCGGGACAGCAGATCCTCGCAATGATCCATGTCGCGCGGTGGATAAAGCTGGAACCAGCCCTGATCGCCGACATGCGGCGCGAGATCCTCGACCGAGGCCGCAGCGACCGTCGACAGGCCAAACGGCAGCCCCTGCGCCACGCAATGCTGCGCCAGCGTGATTTCGGCCCCTGGCCAGAACAGGCCCGTCATGCCAACCGGCGACACCCCCCAGGGGCGCGTATAGGTCCGGCCCATCAGCGTGGTCGTCAGATCCGGTTCGGTCCGTCCCTTGAGAACGGCTGGCGCCAGAACCACCGCATCCAGCGCCTCTCGGGATCGGCGGATGGCCGAATCTTCGCCCGTTCCGCTCTCAAGGTATTCCCAGGCGAAATGGGGCAGGCGGCGTTTCGCGCGGGCGCGCAGGTCGGGCAGGGTCGGGTGCGAAAGGTCTAGGTCCATGGCCGGGTGACACTGTCCCCGGTCGCAGGGATTGGCAATAGCGTGAAACACCGTTCCTTTCACCACCGGGCGTGTTAACTTCCGTTAATGCCCGGAGAAACCCACCTTGCCGCGATCCTCTGCTCGCTCCTCCTGAACGGAGAGGCCGAGGTGCGCCACGACTATACTGTCGGGGACAAGGTGCGTCATATCCGCGTCGACTGCGAGACCGCGACGCACGTCTACGAGGTTGGATTTGACGGCAAGCGATCCTCCTTTGATTCTCTGCATCAGGCGGTCTTTGCTGCCGAACTGACCGGCAAGCTGCCTGCGATCGTGATCATCGACACCGACGGGCGGGTTGAGCCCGTCGAATACCAGGTGCGCACCGTCGCCAGGGCGGCGGGCGTAAGCTTTCTGACAACGGACAAGGATTTCCTGATCCGGTGGCAGATGACGGCGCCGTTCCGGCGGGATCAGCGCCCGCCGCTGTTCGGATACTGACCCGCAAAACTCTAACAGAAGTCCTGTGAACAAGTCGTGAACACACTCTTCCGTTTCGCTGCCTGACGCGCTATCTTTGCGCGCATGAGCAGCTATGACGAACAGGACGCCTTTGAGGGCGCCTCCCTCTCCGCCCGCGCCATGGCTGCGCGGCCGACGCCCTATCTGGACGACCTGAACCCCGCACAACGTGAGGCGGTCGAGGCGCTGGACGGCCCCGTGCTGATGCTTGCGGGCGCGGGAACCGGCAAGACCAAGGCCCTGACGTCGCGGATCGTGCATCTTCTAAACACCGGGCGGGCGCAACCGAACGAGATCCTGTCGGTCACCTTCACCAACAAGGCCGCGAAGGAAATGAAGACCCGCGTCGGCCGGATGCTGGGGCAGGCGATCGAGGGGATGCCCTGGCTGGGCACCTTCCATGCCATCTGCGTCAAGCTCTTGCGCCGCCACGCCGAACTGGTCGGGCTGAAGTCGAACTTCACCATTCTCGACACGGACGACCAGATCCGGCTGCTGAAACAGCTGATCCAGGCCAACAACATCGACGAAAAGCGATGGCCCGCGCGGCAGCTGGCCGGAATCATCGACCACTGGAAGAACCGCGCCTGGACGCCCGCCAAGGTGCCCTCGGCCGAGGCCTCGGCCTTCAACAATCGCGGCACCGAGCTTTACGACCAGTACCAGCGCCGCCTGCTGGAATTGAACGCGACCGATTTCGGCGATCTGCTTCTGCATATCGTGACGATCTTTCAGACCCATGAAGACGTGCTGGCGCAGTATCAGCGCTGGTTCAAATACATCCTCGTCGACGAATACCAGGATACCAACGTCGCCCAGTACCTCTGGCTGCGGCTGCTGGCGGGCGGGCACAAGAACATCTGCTGCGTCGGGGACGACGACCAGTCGATCTATGGCTGGCGCGGCGCCGAGGTCGGCAACATCCTGCGGTTCGAAAAGGATTTTCCCGGCGCCAAGGTCGTCCGGCTGGAACAGAACTACCGCTCGACCGAACATATCCTCGCCGCCGCCGGGGGCGTCATCCGCGGCAACGAGGGGCGCTTGGGCAAGGAGCTTTGGACAGAAGCGCAGGGCGGCGAAAAGGTCCGCCTGATTGGCCATTGGGACGGCGAGGAAGAGGCGCGCTGGATCGGGGAAGAGATCGAATCCATGCAGTCCGGCACGCGGGGCATGGCCCCGATGTCCTTGGATAACATGGCGATTCTAGTCCGCGCGTCCCACCAGATGCGCGCCTTCGAGGACCGGTTCCTGACCATCGGTCTGCCCTACCGCGTCATTGGCGGCCCGCGCTTCTATGAACGGCTCGAGATCCGTGATGCCATGGCCTATTTCCGGCTGGTGGTCTCTCCGTCCGATGATCTGGCGTTCGAGAGGATCGTGAACACGCCAAAGCGCGGGCTGGGCGACAAGGCGCAGCAGAAGATCCAGCTTTGCGCGCGCGAAAACGGCGTGCCCCTGGTCGACGGGGCGCGCATCCTGCTGAACGAGGGCGGGATCACCGGCAAGGGTGCCGGACAACTGCGCGCGCTGGTCGACAACCTGGAACGTTGGGGCCGTATGACGGGCCACGCGGATCTCAGCCACGTCGAACTGGCCGGGATGGTGCTGGACGAATCCGGCTATACCGAGATGTGGCAGAACGACAAGACGCCAGAAGCGCCCGGTCGGCTCGAGAACTTGAAGGAACTCGTCAAAGCTCTTGAGAACTTTGAAAACCTTCAGGGGTTCCTCGAACACGTCTCTCTCATCATGGACAATGAATCCGACGACCATGGTGCGAAAGTGTCAATCATGACACTCCACGCGGCCAAGGGGTTGGAGTTTCCTGCGGTCTTCCTGCCCGGGTGGGAAGACGGGCTTTTCCCCTCGCAACGCTCCATGGACGAGTCGGGCCTGAAGGGGCTGGAGGAAGAGCGTCGGCTGGCTTACGTCGGCATCACCCGCGCAGAAGAGCTTTGCACGATCTCCTTCGCCGGCAACCGTCGCGTCTTTGGTCAATGGCAAAGCCAGCTGCCCTCGCGCTTCATCGATGAACTTCCCCCCGAACATGTCGAGGTGCTGACGCCCCCAGGCCTCTATGGTGGCGGTTTCGGCGCGGCGGCCGGACAGCCGCAGGTCGAATCCCAGATCGACAAGCGCGTGTCCGAAGCGAATGTCTACAACTCGCCCGGCTGGAAACGCATGCAGGCCCGCGCGAACCAGCGCCCGGTCAGCCAGCCACGCGAAACCCGCGCCCAGGTCATCGACGCGCAGGCGATCAGCGCCTACACGATCGGCGACCGGGTGTTTCACCAGAAGTTCGGCTATGGCGCGGTGACGGGGATCGAAGGCGACAAGCTGGACATCGATTTCGAAAAGGCAGGCCCGAAAAAGGTCGTGGCAAAGTTCGTGATGGCCAGCGACGATATCCCATTTTGAACTGACCGGTCCGACCCGGCCCCTTTGGTCCGGATATCTTCTTCTGGTCAAAAATACCTTCAGGTGAATTGAGCCGCAGGCTCAAGAGGGGCGAAGCCCCTGACGGCGGCTGATCCACACAGGCGTCCGCGGGCCCGTCGTCTTGCCAATGCAGCCCCCAAAAAAAGAAAACCGCGACGCCAGGGAGGAGGAGAGGCGCCGCGGTTCCATTTCACGATGACCCAGGGAGGAGGAGAGGGCCACCGATGCTGTTGTGCAGTGTCCGGCGACCCCAGGGAGGAGGAGAGGGGCCGCCGGTCTTGCTATCACCGACCCAGGGAGGAGGAGAGGGCCGGTGCATTCTGTGCGGAGCGTCTTACCCGGCTCCGGGGATTAGTGCGGCGACATCAGGGAGGAGGAGAGATGCCGCCGCTGTTTTCGACCGGCCCAGGGAGGAGGAGAGGGCCGTCCGAACTCTGAATTACATGCTCCGGTAGGCTTCTTCGTAAGCCAGGGAGCGGATCATCGACCGGTGCAGGCCCAGGTCGCGCAGTTCCCGATCCGACAGGCCGGACAGTTCGTCCAGGCACTTGCGGTAGGTCGTGTACTTTGCGTAACGCTCGGACAGACCGGTCAGCAGGCGCGTGAAGAAGCCACCGGTGTGGACTGCTGCGCTGCGGGTTTCGATCATCGTTGCCATATCTTCGTACCTTTCGTCTTCGCTGCTGTATTTGCGTCTGCAGCGATCTGTTGACTTGAATGTACCTTTTTTCTGCATCTGCACAATGGAGGATGCTGCAACGCAGCTATGCGGCAGATGCATGATTAAGGGAGGGAATTAAGATATTGAAAGATATTGATAATATACAAAGCGCCCATTTGGTGTGCAAAATAATTGTCTCTGACAACCATGTTGACGTCACGTCCCGTCAGGATGTTGCACGGCTGGCACTTCGGCCGGATGGACGTTAGACAGGCCCGGAAATGGCCCGGAGGACAGGTTTTGCTATCCAAGGACACGGTTTTTGCTGCGTTGCAGCGTATCTCTCTGCCGGATGGCGGGGATCTTGTCGCGAACGACATGATCCGCGCGCTGTCGGTCGACGGGGGCAAGGTGAAGTTCGTGATCGAGGCGCCCTCGGCCGAGATCGCGCGGCAGATGTCGGGCATCGTGCGCGCGGCAGAAGGTGTGGTGCGTGACCTGCCCGGGGTTGAAGATGTCAGTGTCGTATTGACGGCCCATGACGCGGCGCCCAAGCCCAAACAGCCGCCGCAGTTGAAGGTCGGCGGTCATCCGACGCCCCAGACGGGGCCGATGCGTCCGGCGGGGGTGGCCCGCATTCTCGCCATCGCCTCGGGCAAGGGGGGCGTGGGCAAGTCGACCGTGTCCTCGAACCTGGCCGTGGCGCTGGCGAAGCAGGGGCGGCGGGTCGGCCTTCTGGATGCAGATATATATGGTCCGTCACAGCCGCGGATGATGGGCGCCTCGGGGCGTCCTGCCTCGCCCGATGGCAAGACGATCGAACCGCTGCACGCGCATGGCGTCACGCTCATGTCGATCGGCTTCATGGTGGACGAGGCCAAGGCGGTGGTCTGGCGCGGGCCGATGCTGATGGGCGCGCTGCAGCAGATGCTGGGGCAGGTCGCCTGGGGAGAGCTGGACGTCCTGCTGGTCGACCTTCCGCCGGGCACGGGCGACGTGCAGCTGACGCTTTGTCAAAAAAGCGAGCTTTCGGGCGCGCTGGTGGTCTCGACGCCGCAGGACGTGGCATTGATCGACGCGCGCAAGGCGATCGACATGTTCGCGACGCTCAAGACGCCTGTGCTGGGCCTGATCGAGAACATGTCTTCTTTCACATGTCCGACCTGCGGCACCGAACACCATATATTCGGTCATGGCGGCGTGGCGGCTGAAGCCGAGAAGATGGGCGTGCCGCTTCTGGCGCAATTGCCGATCGATCTTGAGACCCGCCTGTCCGGCGACGCCGGAACCCCGGTGGCGGCCGGGGACGGGCCAATGGCCGAGTCCTACGCGCGTCTTGCCGAAGGGCTGATCCGAGGCGGCCTCGCCTGACCGGCACCTGAGGCGCGGCGGAGCACTGTTCCGGGAAATCGTGGGATGGATGGGATTGCATGGGCAATCCATGGGGCGGCCCGGGCAGGGGCCGCCTTTTCTTTGGCCGCCGCCATGGTGACGGGCGAAGAATCCTTGGCGATTCGAGCCTTTTTTGCGGGAAATGCCGGGAAATCGGACCGCGCGGACCCCGCCAAAGTCGCTTTTTCTTGCGGTGCGTAACTTTTCTTTGGATTTCATGGGATGGTTGGGCGAAGCCTGTCCGGGGCCTATATATGGTGTTCGATCGCGATTCTGTGACGATATGGGCCATATTTTGCCGATTGTTGGGTGTGGTTGCCCTTGACAAGCCCTGTGGATAACCCTGTCGTTAACCCTTTTTAAGCGAAATTGTTGTTGCGTCCCATGATCCCCCATGGCATCCATATCTCACAAGATGAGACGGGAAACGGGGCATCAAGACCCCATAAAAAAATCCCTAGGCAGTGATCATACAGGCACCCGCTTTCATCAAACCAAGAGATCCGGCGCGCGGGCGAGCAGACATCCCCCCAGGTGGCGCGCGCAGTCGGACATACCCGGAAACGGGACGAGGGCGGCGGATAGGGCAGTGGCAGCAGCTCCTATCCGCCGTTTCCGTTTCAGGGCCTTAGAAAATTCAAACGGGGGACGGGACGAGGAACGTGGGCTACACGCAGCGGTTCCAGGGCAGCGAAGACATGAAGGTGGACAGCAAGTTCCGCCTGTCGATCCCGTCCGACTTCCGCCGTGTCCTCGAAAGCCAGGATCCCGACTGGAAACCCGGTGAACAACCCCGCCTCGTGCTTCTGACCTCCGGCCGCCTTGACGGCTACGTCGAGGGCTATTCCATTGAAACGATTGCCGAAGTTCAGGACGCCTTGGCGCGCAAGCCCAAGGCCGACCCGAAGTTCAAGGCGCTGCGCGCCCACTATATCCATTCCGCGGTGCAGGTGACGGTCGACGAAACCGGCCGCATTGTCGTGCCCGCCAAGGTCCGTGACCGGCTGGGCCTGGGCAAGGATGAATATGTCACCTTCGTTGGTGACCTGAAGACCTTCCAGCTTTGGAAGCGTGTCGATCTTGAGGCCGAGGCCGCCCAGTACGAGGACGACCTGGGCGAAGACTTCGATCCCGATGCCGAGATGGATGCCCTGATGTTCGGCGACACCGAAGGGGCGGAGTAGGCCATGGTGGACAGCGCCCAGACCCCGGACGCGCCCCATATCCCGGTCCTGCTGCGCCCGCTTCTCAGGCTTGTCGCGCCGGTCTCCGGCACCTGGCTGGATGGCACTTTCGGCGCGGGCGGCTATGCCAGGGGCCTGCTGGCCGAAGGGGCGGATCGGGTCATCGGCGTCGATCAGGATCCGCTGGCGCTCGAGATGGCGGAAAGCTGGATCGGCGATTTCCAGGGCCGGCTTGAGCTGCGGCAGGGCAACTTCGCCAACCTCGACGACATCGCGGGTGAACCGCTCGACGGTATCGTGCTCGATCTCGGCGTAAGCTCCATGCAGCTGGATCTGGCCGAGCGCGGATTTTCCTTCATGAAGGACGGCCCGCTGGACATGCGCATGTCGCAGGCGGGGCCGTCGGCGGCCGATCTGGTCAACGGCATGGACGAGGGCGATCTGGCCGACGTCATCTTTCTGTATGGCGAAGAACGCGCCAGCCGCCGTATCGCCCGCGCGATCGTCCGCAACCGCGCCGAGGCCCCGATTGAGGGCACGCTGCGCCTCGCCAATATCGTCGAAGGCTGCCTGCCGCGTGCCAAGCCCGGCCAGTCCCACCCCGCGACCCGCACCTTCCAGGCGCTGCGCATCGCGGTGAACGACGAATACGGCGCGCTGGCCGAAGGGCTCATGGCCGCCGAACGCGCGCTGAAACCCGGTGGCCAGCTGGCCGTCGTCACCTTCCATTCGGTCGAGGACCGCATGGTCAAACGGTTCATCCAGATGCGCTCTGGCGGGGGCGGGCGGGCCAACCGCTATGCGCCCGAGATGCCTGAAGACGCCCCGCGTTTCACGCCCGTCACCAAGAAGGCCGTCGGTCCCGATGACGACGAACTTGCCGTGAATCCGCGCGCCCGGTCCGCCCGGCTGCGGATCGCGCGGCGCACCGAAGCCCCGGCCGAAGCCATTGATCGCAAGGCCCTGGGGATGCCTGTATTTCAGGGGAAACTGCCATGAAACCGCTGCTTTACATCCTGTCTTTCGCGCTGCTGATCGGCCTTGGCTTCTGGGCCTACGAGGAAAACTACCAGACCAAGCAGATCGTCAACGAAGCCGAGCACATGCAGAACCAGATCGCCCAGGCCCGGGCACGTCTGGGCGTTCTCAAGGCTGAATGGGCCTATCTGAACCGCCCCGACCGGCTTCGTGAACTGGCCGAGCTGAACTTTGATCCGCTGGCGCTTCTGCCGATCACGCCGGATCAGTTCGGGCGCATGGACCAGGTGGAATACCCGGTCGTCACCGTGCCCGAGGTTGATCTGAACAACCCCGTTGATGTCTCGACCCTCTCCATGCCGGAGGCCACCGAATGACCGACACCCCGCTTCGCATCCCGCTTCGTCCGCTGGCCCGAATCCTCGAGGCTCGCGAAAAGGGCGAAAACCCCGACGCGATCGAACGCGAGAACCTGCGCCTGAGGCACGAGGAAATGCGCGACCGCGCCCGCGTGCGGGCCGAGGGTCGGATCCTGGTGCTTGGGGCGGTCTTTGCGCTGGCCTTCATGACCATCGGGGTCAAGATGTGGATGGTGGCGGAATCCGAACCCGCCGAACCGCGCACCTCCTATGCCGGGATGGGTATCGTCGCGCAGCGGGGCGACATCGTCGACCGGCAGGGCAGGGTGCTGGCCACAAACCTCGACACCTTCTCTCTTTATGCGCATCCGCACCAGATGGTCGAACCGCGTCGCGCCGCCGAAGAGCTTGCTGCGATTTTCCCCGACCTCGACCGCGAGCGTCTGATCAAGGATTTCACCGGATCGCGCCGCTTTGTCTGGATCCGTCGCAAGATCAGCCCCGAACAGCGTCAGGCCGTGCACGACATCGGCGAACCGGGCCTGCTGTTCGGCCCGCGCGAGATGCGGCTTTATCCGAACGGCGCCATCGCGGCCCATATCCTGGGCGGCGCGGGCTATGGCGAAGAAGGCGTTGCGGCGGCCGAGATCAAGGGCACCGCGGGCATCGAACGCGCCTTCAATGACTACCTCACCGATCCCGCCAACGGCGGCCGTCCACTGCAGCTGTCGCTGGACCTGACCGTGCAGGCTGCCGCCGAAGAAGTGCTTTACGGCGGCATGCGCCTGATGAACGCCAAGGGCGCAACCTCGATCCTCATGGACGCCCATACCGGAGAGATCATTTCCCTGGTCTCGCTGCCCGACTTCGATCCGAACGACCGGCCCAACCCGCCGACCGAAGGTCACCCCGACGACAGCCCGCTGTTCAACCGTGCGGTGCAGGGGGTTTACGAGCTTGGCTCGACTTTCAAGATCTTCACGGCCGCCCAGGCGCTGGACATGGGCATCGCCAACCCCAAGACCATGGTCGACATCCGGGGGCCGATCCGTTGGGGCCGCCACACGATCAAGGACTTCCACTGGTACGGCAAGGAACTGTCGGTGGAAGAGATCATCATCAAGTCGTCGAACATCGGCACCGCGCGTCTGGCCGAACAGATCGGGATCGAACGCCAGAAACAATTCCTCGCGGATCTGGGGCTGTTCGAACCCACCCCGGTCGAACTCTCCGAAGCCCCCAGTGGCGCGCCGCTGATCCAGAAGAACTGGTCCGAACTGACCACCATGACGGTGTCCTTCGGTCACGGCATGTCGATCAGCCCGCTGCATCTGGCATCCGCCTATGCCACCATCGCAAACGACGGCCGTCGCGTCCGCCCGACATTGTTGCGCCAGGATACGCCGCAGGTCGGCCCGCAGGTGATGTCGGCCGCTGCCGCACGTCAGGCGCAGACCATGCTGCGGCAGGTCGTAACCGAAGGCACGGCCTCTTTCGCGGATATCGATTTCTATTCGATTTCGGGCAAGACCGGCACCGCCGACAAGCCCAAGCCGACCGGCGGCTACTACAAGGACAAGACGATTTCGACC
Source organism: Pseudooceanicola onchidii (assembly GCF_004959925.1). Taxonomy (GTDB): domain Bacteria; phylum Pseudomonadota; class Alphaproteobacteria; order Rhodobacterales; family Rhodobacteraceae; genus Pseudooceanicola; species Pseudooceanicola onchidii. The sequence goes on from NZ_SPUW01000001.1 coordinate 694,292, forward strand.
TTCGCCTCAATGTTCCCGGCGCATGATCCGCAATACGTGCTGATCGTGACCCTGGATGAGGCCGTCGAGACCTCGGGCAAGGATCCCCGCCGCACCGCCGGCTGGACCGCCACGCCCGTCGCCGCCGAATTGATCACCCGCATCGGTCCCCTGCTTGGCCTCCGCCCCGAGATTGCACCTGTCCCCCTCGCTGATATAACGCTGACATCCAACTAAGCCGGAAAGGCGACAGGCGATGGCAGCAGAAGCTTCCCAGACGCAGACACTCGGACAGCTGGGCCTTTCCGCGCAGGGCGGACGGGACGCCGTGGTGACCGGCATCGCGGTCGACAGCCGCGAGGTCGAGGACGGCTATCTGTTCGCGGCCATGCCCGGCACGCGGATGCACGGGGGCGAATTCATCCAGTACGCGCTGCGTCAGGGGGCCTCGGCCGTGCTGACCGACGCCGAAGGTGCGCGGATCGCCGCCGACGTTCTGGCCGACAGCGACGCCGCCGTGGTGATCGCCGAAGACCCCCGGCAGGCCCTGGCCTATACCGCCGCGCTGTGGTTCCAGCGCCAGCCCCCCACCATGGCCGCCGTCACTGGCACCAACGGCAAGACCTCGGTGTCGACCTTCCTGCGCCAGATCTGGATGCTGGTCGGGCGCGAGGCCGTGAACCTTGGCACCACCGGGGTCGAAGGCAGCTATTCCGCGCCACTGATGCACACGACACCCGAACCCATCACCCTGCACCGGATGCTGGCCGAACTGGCGGACGCGGGCATCACCCATGCCGCGATGGAGGCCTCGTCCCACGGGCTGCGCCAGCGGCGGCTGGATGGCGTGGTGCTGAAGGTCGGCGGGTTCACCAACCTCACGCAGGACCACCTCGATTATCACAAGGATTTCGAGGACTATTTTCACGCCAAGGCGGGCCTTTTCACCCGTGTCCTGCCCCCCGACGCCGCCGCCGTGATCAACATCGACGGGCTGCGCGGCGAAGACATGGCCGATATCGCCGCCGACCGCGGGCTGGATGTCCTGACCGTCGGATCGTCGGCCGAGGCCGAGATCCAGATCCTGGGCCGCCGCTTCGATGCCGACAGCCAGACGATCCGCTTTTCCTTTGACGGCGAAATTCATCAGGCCACGCTGAACCTGATCGGCGGCTTTCAGGCCGAGAACGTGCTTGTTGCGGCCGGCATGGCGATCCTGTCGGGCGAAGACCCGGACGAGGTCTTTGCCGTCCTTCCCGCGCTGACCACCGTGCATGGCCGGATGGAGCTGGCCGCGCGCCGCGCCAATGGGGCGGCGGTCTTTGTCGATTATGCCCATACGCCCGATGCCGTGGCCACGGCGCTCAAGGCGCTGCGGCCGCATGTCATGGGGCGGCTGATTGCCGTGATCGGGGCAGGGGGCGACCGGGATCGGACCAAGCGTCCGCTGATGGGCGAAGCCGCTGCAACGAACGCCGACGTTGTCTTCGTGACCGACGACAACCCGCGCAGCGAAGATCCCGCCGCGATCCGGCAGGCCGTCCTGATGGGCTGCCCCGAGGCGACCGAGGTCGCCGACCGGGCCGAGGCGATCCTGCGGGCGGTCGATTCACTGGGTCCGGGCGATGCGCTGTTGATTGCCGGAAAGGGACATGAAACGGGTCAGATTGTCGGGGATACCACCTATCCCTTTGACGATTCCGAACAAGCCAGCGTTGCCGTGTCCGCGCTGGACGGACGGCTGCCATGACGCTGTGGACGGCGGCAGAGGCCGCGCAGGCAACCGGTGGCAAGACCTCGGGGAACTGGCAGGCAACGGGCGTGTCGATCGACACCCGTACCCTGCAGCCCGGCGATCTGTTCGTGGCCCTGTCGGCCGCGCGCGATGGCCATGATTTCGTGGCGCAGGCGCTTGAAAAAGGGGCGGCCGCCGCCCTTGTCACCCGTGTGCCTGATGGTGTCGCCTCGGACGCGCCGCTGCTGATCGTGCCCGACGTGCTGCGCGGGCTCGAGGCGCTTGGCCGGGCCGCGCGTGCCCGCATGACCGGCAAGGTCGTCGCTGTCACCGGGTCGGTCGGCAAGACCTCGACCAAGGAGATGCTGCGCGCGGTCATCGGCGACCAGCGCAGGGTCCACGCGGCCGAGGCCTCCTATAACAACCACTGGGGCGTGCCGCTGACGCTGGCCCGGATGCCGCGCGAGACCGAGGTCGCCGTGATCGAGATCGGCATGAACCACCCCGGTGAGATCGCGCCGCTGGCCAATCTGGCCCGGCCGCATGTCGCCATGATCACGACCGTCGGCACCGCGCATCTGGAAGCCTTCGACGACATCAGCGGGATCGCGCGGGAAAAGGCCAGCATCTTCAGTGGCCTGATGCCCAAAGGTCATGCGGTTATCAACGGCGATCTCGACACCACCCCGATCCTAATCGACGCCGCCCGCGCCGCCCATGCCACCATTCTGACCTTCGGCGAAAACCCCGCCAACCACCACCGCCTGATGACGGTCGAAATCGTCGACGACACCACCGTCGCACTGGCCCGGATCTGGCGCGCCAAGGCGATGTTCAAGGTTGCGGCCGCCGGGCGCCATTACGCGCAGAACGCGCTTGGCGTGTTGGCCGTGGTGCAGGCGCTCAAGCTGGATCGGGCGCTGGCCTGCGCCAGCCTTGGCCATTGGGCGCCGCCCGCCGGACGGGGCATGCGCGAACGCCTGTTGCTGGACACCGTGGACGATCGCCTGTCGTTCGAACTGATCGACGATGCCTTCAACGCGAACCCGGTGTCGATGGCCGCCTCGCTCGAGGTGATCGCCGCCGCGCGCACCGAAAACAACCTGGGCCGTCATGCAAAGGGCCGCCGCATCGCGGTGCTGGGCGAGATGCTGGAGCTCGGCCCCGACGAGATCGCGATGCACGCGCGGCTGGCCGATCTGCCGTCTGTCGCCAAGCTGGATCTCGTGCACTGCGTCGGCACCCGGATGAAGGCGCTGTATGATGCGCTGCCGCCCGAAAAGCGCGGGCGGTATGCCGATGCCGCGGAAGAGCTGGCCCGCGCGGCCAGTCGGCTGGTCGACGCCGGCGATGTCGTGCTGGTCAAGGGATCCAAGGGGTCCAAGGTCAGTCTGGTTGTTGACGCGATGCGCAAACTGGGGCATCCCGCGCCGGACAATTGAGGCAGACCCCAAGGAGGACGCGAGATGTTGTATTGGTTAACAGCGCTCTCTGACGGCGGAGACGTCTTCAACCTGTTCCGCTACATCACCTTCCGCGCCGGCGGCGCCTTCATGACGGCGCTGATCTTCGGATTCATCTTCGGCCGCCCGCTGATCAACGTGCTGCGCCGCCGTCAGGGCAAGGGCCAGCCGATCCGCAACGACGGCCCCGAGGGGCATTTCGTCAAGGCCGGCACGCCGACCATGGGCGGGCTCTTGATCGTGGGCGCACTGGTGACCTCGACCCTGCTCTGGGCGCGGCTCGACAACGGCTATGTCTGGATCGTGCTCTTCGTGACGCTGGCCTTCGGCCTGATCGGCTTTGCCGACGACTATGCCAAGGTGTCGAAACAGAACACCAAGGGCGTGCCGGGGCGCGTGCGGCTGCTGCTGGGCTTCGCCATTGCCTTCGTCGCCTCCTACTGGGCGTCGATGCTGCACCCCGAGGAGCTTCAGTTCCGCCTGGCCCTGCCGGTGTTCAAGGACGTGCTCTGGAACATGAGCTATTTCTTCCTGCCCTTCGCCATGTTCGTGATCGTCGGCGCGGCCAACGCCGTGAACCTGACCGACGGGCTGGACGGGCTGGCGATCATGCCGTCGATGATCGCGGCCGGGGCGCTTGGCATCATCGCCTACACCGTTGGTCGCGTTGACTTTTCCGAATATCTGGATGTGCACTACGTCCCCGGCACCGGGGAAATCCTGATCTTCGTCGCGGGCCTGATCGGCGGTGGCCTGGGCTTTCTGTGGTACAACGCCCCGCCCGCCGCCGTCTTCATGGGCGACACCGGATCGCTGGCGCTTGGCGGCGCGATCGGGGCGATCGGCGTGGCCACCAAGCACGAGATCGTTCTGGGCATCGTCGGCGGCATCTTCGTGGTCGAGGCGTTGTCGGTGATCATCCAGGTCGCCTACTTCAAGCGCACCGGCAAGCGCGTCTTCCTGATGGCGCCGATCCACCACCACTACGAAAAGAAGGGCTGGGCCGAGCCGACCATCGTCATCCGGTTCTGGATCATTTCGCTGATCCTGGCCCTCGTCGGTCTGGCAACGCTGAAACTGCGGTAGGGAGCGGGGGCTGTGCGCCCCCACACCCCCCAGAGTATTTTGGGCAAGATGAAGGGGATGCGGGCATGATCCCGGTGCGCGGTGTGGAAGGGCAGAAGATTGCGGTGCTGGGGCTGGGGCGGTCCGGCCTGATTGCCGCACGGGCGCTGCGGGCCGGCGGCGCGGAGCCGATCTGCTGGGACGACAACCCCGCCGCCCGCGACAAGGCCGAGGCCGAGGGGTTCCTCACCGCCGATCTCTCCAAGCCTGCCGGGATGGAGGGCGTGGCCGCCCTGATCGTCAGCCCCGGCATCCCGCATCTTTACCCCGATCCCAATCCGGTGATCCGGCTGGCCTGGGACCAGGGCGTGCCGGTCGACAATGACATCGGGCTTTTCTTCCGCTCGCTCGGTGGTGCGGACTGGGACGATTTCGACAGCCAGCCCAAGGTCGTGGCGGTCACCGGGTCGAACGGGAAATCGACGACCTCGGCCCTGATCCACCATATCTGCGTCACCGCCGGGCGATCGGCGCAACTGGCCGGCAATATCGGGCGTGGCGTGCTGGACATCGATCCGCCCGAAGATGGCGGCGTCGTGGTGTTGGAACTGTCGTCCTACCAGACCGACCTGGCGCGGGCGCTGACGCCGGATGTGGCCATATTCACGAACCTTTCGCCGGATCACCTTGACCGGCATGCGGGCCTGGGCGGCTATTTCGCGGCCAAGCGTCGGCTGTTTGCCGAAGGCGGACCGGACCGCGCCGTGATTGGCGTGGACGAGGACGAGGGGCTGTATCTGGCCAACCAGCTGTCCGAAGGGGCGGTGGATGATCGGGTGATCCGTGTGTCGTCCGGGCGCAAGCTGGCAGGGCCGGGTTGGCTGGTCTATGCGCGCAAGGGCTTCCTGACCGAATGGCGCAAGGGCAAGCAGGTCGGCGCGATCGATCTGCGGGGCATCACCGGTCTGCCCGGTGCCCACAACCACCAGAATGCCTGCGCTGCCTATGCCGCATGTCGCGCGCTCGGGCTGGCGCCGCGCGTGATCGAAGCCGCCTTCCACAGCTTTGCAGGCCTGCCGCACCGGAGCCAGACCGTGGCCGAACATCATGGTGTCCGTTTCGTAAATGACAGTAAGGCGACGAATGTGGATGCTGCCGCAAAGGCCCTTGGCGCCTTTGAAAACATCCGGTGGATCTGCGGCGGGCTTGAGAAGGAGGGGGGGCTGGATGACCTGCTGCCTGCCACCGGCTCCGTGCGCCGGGCCTATGTCATCGGGCGTGAGGCCGCGCAATTTGCCGTAAAGCTGCGGGGGGTCGACGCAGAGGTCTGCACCGACATGGCCACCGCCGTCGCACGCGCTGCCGAGGATGCCGAGGCGGGGGATACGGTCCTTCTGGCTCCGGCTGCAGCATCATTTGACCAGTACGACAGCTTTGAGCGGCGTGGAGAGGATTTCGTGGCCCGGGTAAACGCATTGATCGCCGAAGGGTAGCTCAAGTTTCCTTATCCTGCTGCGACCAATTGCTGGGCGTTGGTTCGAATACTGACGCAAAGATTCCCATTTTGAGTCAATTTGACGAATAAGCGGGCCAAAAGGCCCGGCGCCGGGGTGGTCGCATGAGTAACGCCATGCAAGCCGCTGAGAACGAAGACTAAACCGCGCGGATCGCCCGCGCTGCTGCCATGGCCGACGCCCAGGCCCACTGGAAGTTGTAGCCGCCCAACCAGCCCGTCACGTCGACACATTCGCCGATGAAATAGAGGCCCGGCTGCGCCTTGGCTTCCATCGTCTTGCTCGACAGCGCATCGGTGGATACGCCGCCAAGCGTAACCTCGGCGGTGCGGTAGCCTTCGGTGCCGCCCGGCACGACCTGCCAGTGGTGCAACCGATCGGCGACCTCTCGCAGGACCGCGTCGGACATGTCGGCCAGGTTGCCGGTCAGCCCCGTTTCCTCGACCAGTGCGTCGGCCAGGCGGGCCGGGATCAGCGCGGACAGGGCACGGGCCAGGCCGCGGCGGCCGGCCTCGGACCGGGCCGCGCGCAGGGCGTCGAAGGCCGACGCAGCAGGGAGCAGGTCGATGCGCACGGCCTCTCCCTCGCGCCAGTAGGAGCTGACCTGCAGCATCGACGGACCCGACAACCCCCGGTGCGTGAAAAGCAGCGCCTCGGCGAATTCGGGGCCGGTCTGGGCGCCTGCGTTGACGAGCAAGGCCACGCCGGCCAGTGGCGCAAATCGCCCCTCGGGGAAGGTGAAGGGTACAAGACCCGCGCGCGTCTCGACCAGATCCAGCCCGAATTGCCGTGCGATATCATAGGCCAGGCCCGTCGCGCCCATCTTGGGGATCGACTTGCCGCCGGTGGCCACGACCAGCGATCGCGCCGTCACCACGCCCGAGGACAGGGCCACGCGATAACCGCCCGGCACCGCCTCCACGCCCGCGACCGACGTGGAGAGCCGAAGCTCGGCCCCCGCATCCGCGACCATGCCCGTCAGCATCGACACGATCTGCATGGCGCTGTCGTCGCAAAAAAGCTGCCCAAGCGTTTTCTCATGCCAGGCAATGCCATGGTCCGACACCAGCGACACGAAATCCCAAGGGCCATAGCCCGCCAGGGCGGATTTGACGAAGTGCCTGTTCTGCGACAGGAAATTGCCTGGCTCACAGCCCGTGTTGGTAAAGTTGCACCGCCCGCCGCCGGAAATCCGGATCTTTTCCCCGGCCTTCTTCGCATGATCCACGATCAGCACCCGCCCGCCGCAATGCGCGGCGCACATCAGGCCGGCCGCCCCGGCGCCAAGGATGATCGTGTCAAACTCCATCCCCCGCCCATGCCGCAAACCGGCAGCCAGCGCAACGCGGGCGGCGTGCATTCAGACTGGCCAGAGCGGCAAAAATTGGCTAAACTATGGCATCAGACCCCGAAAAACGGGGCGGACAGAGGCAGAAGGCAGTGTCCAATGACAGAGATGGTGTATGGCGCGCTCCCCGTCCCGGACGGAGAGCCGATCCTTCCCAAGTGGTGGCGGACGATCGATCGTTGGTCACTCTTCACGATCATTATCCTTTTTGCGATCGGCCTGCTTCTGGGGCTTGCGGCTTCTCCGCCGCTGGCTGAGCGCAACGGCTATCCGCCCTTCCACTACGTGACGCGGCAGGCCTTTTTCGGCACGCTGGCGATGATCGCGATGATCGTGACCTCGATCATGACGCCGCAATCGGTGCGCCGCCTGTCGGTGCTGGGGTTCATGGTGGCCTTCGCCGCCATCGCCCTGCTGCCGGTCTTCGGCACCGACTTCGGCAAGGGCGCGACGCGGTGGTATTCGCTCGGGTTCGCGTCGCTCCAGCCGTCGGAATTCCTCAAACCCGTCTTCATGGTCGTCACCGCCTGGCTGCTGGCGGCCGCGCAGGACCTGAACGGGCCTCCGGGGCGGCTCTGGTCCTTCATGTTGATGACGATCATCGTCGGCTTTCTGGCCGCGCAGCCAGACTTCGGACAGGCCAGCCTGGTGCTGTTTGGCTGGGGCGTGATGTATTTCGTCGCCGGTGCGTCGCTGAAGCTGCTGCTGGCCATGGCCGGGGGCGTCGTGATCTTCGGCGTCATGGCCTACAACAGCTCGGAACACTTCGCGCGGCGGATCGACGGCTTCCTGACCTCGGAAATCGACCCGACCACGCAGATCGGCTATGCCACGAACGCCATCCGCGAAGGCGGTCTGTTCGGCGTCGGCGTCGGCCAGGGCGAGGTCAAGATGTCGCTGCCCGATGCGCACACCGACTTCATCATCGCCGTCGCGGCCGAGGAATACGGCCTTGTCCTCGTCGCGGTCATCATCCTGCTGTACCTGAGCCTTGTGCTTCGCTCCCTGCTGCGGCTGACGCGCGAACGCGATCCCTTTGTCCGCCTGGCGGGCGTGGGGCTGGCCGCGACATTCGGCGTGCAGGCGATGATCAACCTTGGTGTTGCGGTGCGTCTGCTGCCCTCGAAGGGGATGACGCTGCCCTTCATTTCCTACGGCGGGTCGTCAGTCATCGCCTCGGGAATCGCCGTCGGCATGCTGCTGGCGCTGACCCGCAGCCGTCCGCAGGGCGAGATCACCGACCTTCTGTCAGGACGAAGCCGATGAACCTGTCTGCACCGCTGCTGATCATCGCGGCGGGCGGCACCGGGGGGCACATGTTCCCCGCGCAGGCCCTGGCGGAAACCATGCTGGCCCGGGGCTGGCGGGTCAAACTTTCGACCGATGCGCGCGGCGCGCGCTATACCGGCGGCTTCCCCCCGGGCGTCGAGATCGAGGTGCTGTCCTCGGCTACCTTCGCGCGCGGCGGCCTGGCGGCCAAGGCCATGGTGCCGTTCCGGATCATCGGTGGCGTGATCGGGGCCGTGTGGAAGATGCTGCGCGACAAGCCCAGTGTGGTCGTCGGGTTCGGTGGCTATCCCGCGATCCCGGCGATGGCGGCGGCAACCATCCTACGACGCCCGCGGATGATCCATGAACAGAACGGCGTGCTGGGCCGGGTGAACCAGATCTTTGCCAAGCGCGTCGATGCGGTGGCCTGCGGCACCTGGCCCACGACCCTGCCCGAGGGCGTCGAGGCCGTGCACACCGGCAACCCCGTCCGCGCTGCGGTGCATGACCGGGCGGGCGCCGGGTACATTCCGCCGGGCGATTACCCGATGTCGATCCTCGTCATCGGCGGATCGCAGGGCGCGCGGATCCTGTCCGATGTCGTGCCACCCGCCATTGCCGCCCTGCCGCCCGAACGTCTGCGGCACATCCGTGTCAGCCATCAGGCGCGTGACGAGGACCAGGAGCGCGTGGCCGCGTACTATGCCGAAAACGGCATCGACGCGGATGTCGAACCCTTCTTCCACGATGTGCCGACCCGGCTCAGTGAGGCACAGCTGGTGATCAGCCGGGCAGGGGCTTCGACCGTGGCGGACCTGACCGTGATCGGCCGTCCGTCGATCCTTGTGCCGCTGGCCGCCGCGATCCGCGACGAACAGACCGCCAATGCGCGCGGGCTGGTGAATGCCGACGCCGCGATCCTCGTGCCCGAGAAGCACTTCGAGGCGCAGACTCTCGCCGAACAGATCGACAGCATCTTGTCGAACCCGCAGGCGGCAGAGCATATGGCGCGCGCGGCCCTGTCGGTCGGACGTCCCGATGCGGCGGTCGCGCTGGCCGAGATGGTGGAAACCCTCGCCGCCAAGGGGTAAAGGGCGCCATCCGGCGACCGTGAACAAAGGACAGTACCGTGAACGCAGCGACCAAACTCCCCGGAGACGTGGGCCCCATCCATTTCGTCGGCATCGGCGGCATCGGCATGTCGGGCATCGCCGAGGTGCTGCTGAACCACGGCTATACCGTTCAGGGGTCCGACCTGAAGACCTCGAAGATCACCGACCGGCTGGCCGGGCTGGGCGCGACGATCTTCGAAGGCCAGCGGGCCGAGAACCTTGAAAATGCGCAGGTTGTCGTGATCTCGTCCGCGATCAAGCCGGGCAACCCGGAACTGGACGAGGCCCGCCGCCGTGGCCTTCCTGTCGTCCGCCGGGCCGAGATGCTGGCCGAGCTGATGCGCCTGAAATCCAACATTGCCGTCGCCGGAACCCACGGCAAGACGACGACCACCACCATGGTCGCGACGCTGCTGGATGCGGGGCAGGTCGACCCGACCGTGATCAACGGCGGCATCATCCACGCCTATGGCTCGAACGCCCGCGTGGGTCTGGGCGAATGGATGGTGGTCGAGGCGGATGAATCCGACGGCACCTTCAACCGCCTTCCCGCAACCATCGCCATCGTCACGAACATCGATCCCGAACACATGGATCACTGGGGCGACTTCGACACGCTGCGAAAGGGCTTCCTGGATTTCGTGTCGAATATCCCCTTCTACGGTCTCGCCATCTGCTGCACCGATCATCCCGAAGTGCAGGCGCTGGTCGGCAAGATCACCGACCGCCGCGTCGTCACCTATGGTTTCAACGCCCAGGCCGACATCCGCGCCGCCAACCTGAGCTACAAGGCCGGCGTCGCGCATTTCGACATCCTGCTGCAGGCCGAAGGCGACAGGATCGACGGCTGCACCCTGCCGATGCCCGGCGATCACAACGTGTCGAACGCGCTATCGGCAGTCGCCGTCGCGCGTCATCTGGGCATGAAGAAGGACGAGATCCGCACCGCTCTGGCGAACTTCGGAGGCGTCAACCGCCGCTTCACCAAGGTGGGCGAGGTGAACGGCGTCACGGTGATCGACGACTACGGCCACCACCCTGTGGAAATCGCCGCCGTGCTCAAGGCCGCGCGGCAGGCGACCGAGGGCCGGGTGATCGCCGTGCACCAGCCGCACCGCTATTCGCGCCTGCACACCCTGTTCGACGACTTCTGCGCCTGTTTCAACGACGCCGATGTCGTCGCCATTGCCGAGGTCTATGCCGCAGGCGAAGATCCGATCCCCGGGGCGTCGCGCGATGATCTGGTCGCCGGTCTGATCCGTCACGGCCATCGCCACGCCCGTGCCATCACCTCGGAAGACGATCTTGTCGCACTGGTGAAGGAACAGGCGCAGGAGGGCGACATGGTCGTCTGTCTCGGCGCTGGTACGATTTCCGCCTGGGCGAACAACCTGCCGACGCGACTGGCCAACTAGCGGCCTAGCGTGGGGTGGACAGGCGTCCACCCCTGCGATCCCGGTGTTGCAAAATCGACTCTCTTTATGGGCGAGTTCCCGCTGATCGGGTTTTAGGTTTGCCGGTCACATGTTGATGATGGACCATCATCCCCATCAAGGGATGGGGCCACTCACATGTTCTTCCTTCAGACAAACTACTTCTTCATCGTCACGATCCTGTCGTTCCTGACGGGGCTGTCGGTCTGTTACGCGCTGACCAGCACGCGCATCTGGCCCAAGGGGTTGATCCTGCCGGTCATGGGCGTGCTGATCCTGTTGCAGACCGTCTATGTTCCGATCCCCGGGTCGGACCTGCTTCTGATCGGGGGCATCGGGGTGATGCTTGTTGCGGGCAGCCTGCTGGGGCTGGGCGCGCGGGTCATCGTGCGAGCGATCCAAGCGCGTCGGGCACGCTTCGCCTGACACCGCCGGCTGGACGGCGCGGGGCGCGGTTGCTATCCCGGCGCGACGCCGGAAAGGAACTGCCATGCCCCGCCCAGACCAGATCGAGATCCGCGGCCGCCTGACCGGCGACCGTGCCCTGTCCGACCTGACATGGCTGCGCGTCGGCGGCCCGGCTGACTGGTTCTTCCAGCCCGCCGACGAAGACGACCTGGCGTATTTCCTGGCCCATCTCGACGCCGACGTGCCCGTGTTTCCCATGGGCGTCGGGTCGAACCTGATCGTGCGCGACGGCGGGCTGCGCGGCGTGGTGATCCGGCTGGGGCGCGGGTTCAACGCCATCGAAGCAGAAGGCCAACGGGTCACCGCAGGCGCCGCCGCGCTGGACGCCCATGTCGCCAGGCGCGCGGCCGAGGCGGGGATCGACCTGACCTTCCTGCGCACAATTCCGGGCTCCATCGGCGGGGCGCTTCGCATGAATGCTGGCTGCTATGGCAGCTATACCGCCGATCATTTCATCGCCGCCCGAGCCGTGACCCGTGACGGGCAGCAGGTGACGCTGCGCGCGGATGACCTGAACTTCGCCTATCGCCAGACCGATCTGCCCGAGGGCTGGGTGATCACCCAGGTCACCTTCGAAGGCCCCGCAGGTGATCCCGCCGAACTGGCCGCCCACATGGACGCGCAGCTGAAAAAGCGTGACGAAACTCAACCCACCAAGGACCGGACCGCCGGGTCGACCTTCCGCAATCCGGCCGGCTTTTCGTCGACCGGGCGCGCGGATGACGTACACGACCTCAAGGCCTGGAAGGTCATCGACGACGCCGGGATGCGCGGCGCGCGGCAGGGCGGGGCGCAGATGAGCGAGAAACATTCGAACTTCCTGATCAACACCGGCGACGCCACGGCGGCCGACCTTGAAGGATTGGGCGAAGAGGTTCGAAAAAGGGTCTTACAATCCTCGGGTTTGACGCTAGAATGGGAAATCATGCGCATCGGAGAATTCGTCCCGTCAGAGGACAGCTGAGCGCAGGCAGAAAACAGGACCTTCCAGGTCAAAAGCTACTAACAAGGGCGAGAAGCCCGAATGAGGCGCTAAGTGGGTGTGTCGAGCAGGACAACCCTCAAGGTGGCGGTACTGATGGGTGGACCCTCTGCAGAACGCGAGGTGTCTTTATCCACCGGGCGTGAATGCGCGGCCGCCCTGCGGGGTGAAGGGTATGACGTGGTCGAGGTCGATGCAGGCCCCGATCTTCCTGCGCGCCTGTCCCAGATCGCCCCCGACGTCGTTTTCAACGCCCTGCATGGCCCCTTCGGTGAAGATGGCTGCGTGCAGGGTATGCTGGAATGGCTGAAGATTCCCTATACGCATTCCGGCGTTCTGGCCTCGGCCTTGGCCATGGACAAGGAAAAGACCAAGGGCATCTATCGCACCCATGGTCTGCCCGTGGTGGCAAGCCAGCTGGCCAGCAAGGATGAGGTCCGCGCCCGCCACGTGATGGCGCCGCCCTATGTCGTCAAACCCTACAACGAAGGGTCGTCGGTCGGCGTCTATATCGTGAACGAAGGCGCCAACACGCCGCCCGCCCTGTCCGACGACATGCCCGACACCGTCATGGTCGAAGCCTTCGCGCCGGGCCGTGAACTGACGGTCTCGGTCATGGGGACGGGCGAGGGCGATCCGGGCGCGCTTTGCGTCACCGACATCCTGACCGACGGCTGGTACGACTATACCGCGAAATACGCCCCCGGCGGATCGCGCCACGTCTGCCCTGCTGAGATCCCGTCCGAGATCGAACAGGCCTGCCTCGACTACGCCGTGCGCGCCCATATGGCGCTTGGCTGTCGCGGGGTGAGCCGGACGGATTTCCGTTGGGACGAGGCGCGCGGGCTCGACGGGTTGATCCTTTTGGAGACGAACACGCAGCCGGGCATGACGCCGACCTCGCTGACGCCGGAACAGGCGCAGGCCCGTGGCTTCAGCTTTGGCGCCCTGTGCCGTTGGCTGGTGGAGGATGCCTCATGCAGCCGCTGATCGCCCGCCGCCCCGTCGGTGCCCGGCCCGACCCGGCCGAACGCGCCGCCCCAAAGCCCAAGGCCGATCCCGCGCCCTCGCGCGCCGCCTACCGGATGCAGCGCCTGATGCTGACCCCGGCCTATCGCCTGACGCTGCGGGTCTTCCTGCCGTTCCTGATCGGGCTGAGCGCGGTGCTGATCTACATGTCCGACGCTGATCGCAAGGATGCGGTCCTTCTGGGCATTGTCGACCTGCGCAACCAGATCGAAACCCGCCCCGAATTCATGGTCAAGCTGATGGCCATCGACGGCGCCTCGGCCGAAACCGAAGGCGATATCCGTGAGATCTCGCAACTCGACTTCCCGGTCTCGACCTTCGATCTCGATCTCGACACGCTGCGCGAAAACATCATCGGGCTGCCTGCGGTGGCTGCGGCTTCGGTCAGCGTGCGCCAGTTGGGCGTGCTGGAAATCACTGTGACCGAACGCGAACCGGCGCTGCTGTGGCGGCGCAACGACGGCATCCAGGTGCTGGACAACACCGGCATCATCATCGGCGAACTCGACAGCCGCACCCTGCGGCCCGACCTGCCGCTGATCGCCGGCTACGGCGCCAACGACCACGTGGAGGAGGCGATGGACCTGCTGCGCGTGATCTCTCCTCTGCATGACCGTCTGCGCGGCATTGTCCGCATGGGCGAACGCAGGTGGGACATCGTGCTGGACGGCGATCTGCGGATCATGCTGCCGGCGCACCAGCCCGTTCTGGCGCTGGAACGGGCGATTGCATTGCACGACGCACAGGACGTGCTGAACCGGGACATCGCGGCGCTGGACCTGCGCCTTGCCGCGCGCCCGACACTTAGAATGAATGCCGGGGCGCTCGAACGCTGGCGGCAGATCAAGGACATGCGTGTGGAGACGGGCAGATGACGATGCTCTATGAGACTCAGCGGGCGATGCGCAACATGCGCAAGGCGGCGATGCAGCGCGGCGTGGTGGCCGTTCTGGACGTCGGCAGCTCCAAGATCGCCTGCCTCGTGCTGCGGATCGACCAGTCCGGCAGCGGGATGCGCGACGATATCGGCGGCTCTCTCGCCGGGCAGGTCGGTTTCCGGGTCATCGGCGCGGCCACCACCCGGTCGCGTGGCGTGAACTTCGGTGAAATCGACAGCATGCCCGAGGCCGAGCGCGCCATCCGCACCGCCGTTCAGGCCGCGCAGAAGATGGCCAACATCCGCGTCGATCACGTCATCGCCTGCTTCTCGGGCGCCGACCCGAAGTCCTACGGCCTCTCGGGCGAGATCGAGGTCGAAGGGCAGGCGGTGTCCGAACAGGATATCTCCCGCGTTCTGGCCTCCTGCGACGTGCCCGACTATGGCGCGCACCGCGAAGTCCTGCACGCCCAGCCCGTGAACTTCGCGCTGGATCACCGATCGGGCCTCAGCGACCCGCGCGGCCAGATCGGCCATCACCTGTCGACCGACGTGCACATGCTGACCGTCGATGCGATCGCCGTGCAGAACCTGGCCTACTGTCTGAAACGCTGCGACCTGGAACTGGCGGGCATCGCCTCGTCGTCCTATGTCACCGGCGTGTCCTGCCTGGTCGAGGACGAGCAGGAACTGGGCGCGGCCTGCATCGACATGGGCGGCGGCACCACGGGCCTGTCGATCTTCATGAAAAAGCACATGATCTATGCCGACACGGTGCGGATGGGCGGCGATCACGTGACCTCGGACATCTCGATGGCGCTGCAGATCCCGACCTCTCATGCCGAACGGATCAAGACCTTCTACGGCGGCGTCGTCGCCACGGGCCGCGACGATCTGGAACGGATCGAGCTGAAGGGCGAGACCGGCGACTGGAACCACGACCGGCGCGAAGTTTCGGTGGCCGAGCTGATCGGCATCATGCGCCCCCGCGTCGAGGAAATCCTCGAAGAGGTCCGCCACCGCCTGGACGCCGCGGGCTTCGATCACCTGCCGAGCCAGCAGATCGTGCTGACCGGCGGCGCCAGCCAGATCCCCGGCCTTGACGGCCTTGCCGCGCGCATCCTCGGCCAGCGCGTCCGCCTGGGTCGCCCGCTGCGCGTGCATGGTCTGCCACAGGCCGCCACCGGCCCCGGTTTTGCGTCCTCCGTCGGCATGTGCCTCTTTGCGGCGCGTCCGCAGGACGAAAGCTGGGACTTCGATCTGCCGGTCGAACGCTACCCCTCCAAAAGCCTGCGCCGCGCGGTGCAGTGGTTCAAAGAGAACTGGTGATTGGCGGCGACACCCGCGAATTGACGGGTGCAATTTCCTGCGTGTCGGGTTAGACGGGGCCAAGGTGACACCACCTTGAGCCCGATAAGGCCCATTACTCGAAGGAATTAGCATGATCAGAATGACCATGACGGCAGCTGCCGTTTCTATTTTTGCCCTGACCGCCGCCGAAGCGGCAACCGTTGCGTCCGGCGCTACGCTTGCCAGTAATGATGGCGGTATCGAATCTAACGACGGCCCGTCCTACGCCGTGTCTCACGGATCCTATTCCAGCGAAGTCACGACCCCCGCATCCGAGTGGGTCTGGAACGGCACCGCTGTCAACGTTGACACGACCTACACCTTTACTTTCGACCTGACGGGATACGACGTTTCCTCGGCCAGCCTGTCCGGAAAGTGGGGCGTCGACAACGTCGGTACTGTTGCGCTCAACGGCACCATTCTCGATTCGCTGAATGCGGTTGTTACGGGAAATTTCAACAGCTTGCACGATTACTCGGCAAACACTGGCTTCCTTGCTGGCGTGAACAGCCTCGTTTTCACTTTGCGTGATGTCGGCGCGCCGGGTGCTTTCCGCGCGACCGCAGTCGTCGATGCCACGGCCGTTCCGCTGCCTGCCTCCGCGCCCCTGCTTCTCGCCGCAATCGGTGGCGTTGCCGCGCTGCGTCGCAAGCGCCGCGGCTGAGCCGACCCACACATGACGACATGGGCAAAGGCCGTCCCCCTTGGGCGGCCTTTGCTTTTGCGAAAGCCCTGCGGAAATTGGCCGGTCTGCTTGGCGTATTCCGGGCTTTGTGCAACAATCCGCGCAACAAGGGACGGAAAACGTCCGAGTCGGCGCGAGCAGTGACCACTCACCCTATATCAAGAATCGCAGCGCCGCTAAGCCGCGATAGATGCTGCATAATCGGACTAATCTTGCTGTTGTCCGCTCTATTCTTGCGTCTCCTTGCACATCAAGATATTGCTGTAACGGCAATATTACGCTGACTTAATCGTAACTGACCCCAGATTTTGCTAGCGTTTCAGAGATTCAGGCGTGACCTCAGCCGAGACTCACGCTACAGTTGGCAACGATAGACATGAATAAAAGCTGTCGATAGATGGACACACAGGCGGACGTAACCATGGCATTGAACCTCTCGGTACCGGGACAGGACGAACTGAAACCGCGCATCACCGTGTTCGGTGTCGGTGGCGCTGGCGGCAACGCAGTCAACAACATGATCGACAAGGCGCTGGACGGGGTCGACTTTGTCGTCGCCAACACCGACGCCCAGGCGCTTCAACAGGCCAAGGCGGAACATCGCATCCAGCTGGGTGTGAAGGTGACCGAAGGTCTGGGGGCAGGGGCCAAGGCCTCGATCGGCGCCGCGGCGGCCGAAGAGTCCATCGAACAGATCGTCGACCAGCTGGCCGGGGCACACATGTGCTTCATCACCGCCGGCATGGGCGGCGGCACCGGCACCGGCGCTGCCCCGATCATTGCGCAGGCCGCCCGTGAGCTTGGCGTTCTGACCGTCGGCGTCGTGACCAAGCCCTTCCAGTTCGAAGGCGCCAAGCGGATGCGCCAGGCGGAAGACGGTGTCGAAGCCCTTCAGAAGATGGTCGATACGCTGATCATCATTCCGAACCAGAACCTCTTCCGGCTCGCCAACGAAAAGACCACGTTCACCGAAGCCTTCTCGATGGCCGATGACGTGCTCTACCAGGGTGTGAAAGGCGTGACCGACCTGATGGTCCGTCCGGGTCTCATCAACCTCGACTTTGCCGACGTTCGCGCCGTGATGGACGAAATGGGCAAGGCGATGATGGGCACCGGCGAGGCCGAGGGCGAAGACCGCGCCATCCAGGCCGCCGAAAAAGCCATCGCCAACCCGCTGCTCGACGAGATCTCGCTGCGCGGTGCGAAGGGCGTGCTGATCAACATCACCGGATCGGACGATCTGACCCTGTTCGAACTGGACGAAGCCGCGAACCGCATCCGCGAGGAAGTGGACCCCGAGGCGAACATCATCGTCGGTTCGACCCTCGACCCGAACATGGACGGCAAGATGCGCGTGTCGGTCGTCGCGACCGGCATCGACGTGACCGAGATGTCGCAGGACATTCCGACCCCGCGCCGTCGCATGGCCGAGGCGCGCCAGACCGCGCCCGAGCAGATCGAGGTGGCCGAACAGCCCGCCCCGGCACCGGTCGAAACCGCCTACGAACCCGCACCGGCCCCGGCTCCGCGCCGTCCGGCCCCGATGTTCGTCGCGCCGACCCCGGCACCGGCTCCGGTTGAAGATGTGATCGAGGAAGACGACGCGCCGTCCCTGTTCACCGGCTTTGACGCCAACGAAGCGGGCCGCGACATCGCGCGGGACACCTACGCCGAGGACGCCGACGACGGCCTTCCGGCCCCGGCCTACCGTCCCGAGGTGATCGAGGCCGCGCCGCAGCCCGCGCCGGAACCGCAGCCGCAGCAGACCGAGGCCTTCGTGGCCCCCAAGGCGCCGCGTCCGGGCCAGCCCTCGGCTGAAACGCTTGCCCGCCTGCAGGCCGCGATCCACCGCGCGCCCTCGCGCCAGGCGGAGCAGCCGCAGGAAGAAAAATCCCGCTTCGGGATCAACTCCCTGATCAACCGGATGACCGGAGAGCGTCAGCACGGACAGGCCGCCGCCGCGCAGCCCGCACCGCAGCAGCCGGTCCGCCAGCAGCCCGCGATGCGCCCGCAGGAAGCACCGCGCGCCGCCGACCCGGCCCGTGATCAGGATCAGGAGCGGATCGAAATCCCCGCTTTCCTGCGCCGCCAGGCAAACTGATCCTACGCAAATCGTGAACGGAAAGGGTCGCCGACGGGCGGCCCTTTTCTTTTGCTAGCAAGGG
Organism: Pseudooceanicola onchidii; assembly: GCF_004959925.1. GTDB lineage: Bacteria > Pseudomonadota > Alphaproteobacteria > Rhodobacterales > Rhodobacteraceae > Pseudooceanicola > Pseudooceanicola onchidii. The sequence goes on from NZ_SPUW01000001.1 coordinate 712,766, forward strand.
GTTCCGACGGTGTCTTCACCCGATGCGTCAATTTTCGCCGCGCTGCGGCGGTTGTGTTTCAAACCGTTGCAAAGAGTGAATTGAGATGTCGGGCCGTCACAACTAGTTAAGGATCAGCAGAACGCCCCCGTATGGCCGAACCATGCAGCTGGCCCGGGATCATTGCGTTCAAGACAAGGGGTTGCCGTGCAGAAGACGATCAAGTCGCCAGTCCGCTTCGAGGGTGTCGGTCTCCATTCGGGGAAACCGGCGACGCTCGTGGTGCGCCCGGCCTCTGCCTATCACGGCATCTGGTTCAAGCGGACCGACATCAAGCTGGGCGATGCCAAGATCCCCGCACGTTGGGATGCGGTCGACCGCTCGCCCCTGTGCACCCGGATCGAAAACGCGGCCGGCGCCACCGTGTCGACCATCGAACACCTGATGGCCGCGCTGGCGGGCTGCGGCATCCACAATGTGCTGATCGAAATCGACGGCCCCGAGGTCCCGATCCTCGACGGCTCGTCCGCGCCGTTCGTGCGCAGCTTTTTGACCTGCGGGCTGCAGGTCCAGGCCGCCCCGATCCGCGCGATCGAGATCCTCAAGCCGGTCGAGGTGTCCAACGGCGACGCCGTGGCCCGGATCGAACCGAACCGCGTGATGGAAATCGCCTTCCAGATCGACTTTGCCGATGCGGCCATCGGGCAGCAGGCCAAGCATCTGACGATGGAAAACGGCACCTTCGTGCGCGAGCTGTGCGATTGCCGCACCTTCTGCCGTCAGGCGGATGTCGACGCGATGCAGGCCAACGGTCTGGCGCTTGGCGGCGTTGCGGGCGAAAACGCGGTTGTGTTCGACGGTGATGACGTGGTCAGCCCCGGCGGTCTGCGTCGCGGGGACGAACCCGTGCGTCACAAGATGCTGGACGCCCTTGGCGATCTGACGCTGGCCGGTGGCCCGATCCTGGGTCTCTACACCGGCACCCGCGCCGGTCACAGCCTGACCAACACCCTGCTGCGCAAGGTTTTTTCCGATCCTGCGAACTATCGCGTGGTTGATTGCACCGACGCACAGGCCGCCCGTCTGCCGGGCGCGGGCGCGCATCTTGCGGAAATGCCCGCAGTCGCCTGATTTTCAGGGCAAACCTGCTCTTGTCCTCCTCTGCCAAACGGGCGATTGTCGATTTGCCCCCCGGGTTTTCTGTGTTAGACCCGGGTAACCGCGGCCCCGAGGGTGGCGGTAACCGGAGTGGGCAGGTCCAAAAAGACGACATGGGGCGGCTAGTGGTGAACTCTCGAATTGCGGCAAATGGCACGCGTGCCTTGGCGACCTTGATGCTGTGCGGGGCTCTTGCCGCCTGCAGCGGCGAGGCCACCGATGGTCTTGGCATGAACGGTCAGCCGATCGAAGCCTTCACGGCCGAACAGATCTTTGGCCGGGCCGAGTTCGAAATGAACCGCCGTCGCCACGAACGGGCCGCCGAATACTTCGGAGAGGTCGAACGCCTGTATCCCTATTCCGAATGGGCGAAACGCGCGCTGATCATGCAGGCCTTCGCCTATCACAAGGACAAGGACTACGAGAACAGCCGCTCGTCCGCGCAGCGCTACATCGATTTCTATCCGGCGGATGAAGACGCGGCCTATGCGCAGTATCTTCTGGCGCTCAGCTACTATGACCAGATCGACGAAGTCGGCCGTGACCAGGGCCTGACCTTCCAAGCGCTGCAGTCGCTGCGCACCGTGATCGAGCGTTATCCCGACAGCGAATATGCCAAGTCGGCGATCCTGAAATTCGACCTCGCCTTCGACCATCTCGCCGCGAAAGAGATGGAGATCGGGCGTTACTACCTCAAACGTCATCACCACACCGCGGCGATCAATCGCTTCCGCGTCGTGGTCGAAGACTTCCAGACCACCACCCACACGCCCGAGGCGCTGCATCGCCTGGTCGAGGCCTACCTGTCACTCGGCCTGACCGACGAAGCGCAGACCGCCGGCGCGATCCTGGGCCACAACTTCCAGTCCACCAACTGGTACGAAGACAGCTATCAACTGCTGACAAAGCAGGGGCTGGAACCGAAGGTGCGCGGGAAGAACTGGCTGTCTGCCATCTATCGGCAGATGATCCAGGGCAAGTGGCTGTGACGCTGCCCCTTTGGGGATCTGCGACAGGATAAGCTGATGCTGCGCGGGCTGGACATCCGGGACATGCTCATCATCGACCGGCTGGAGCTTGAGTTCCAGCCCGGTCTAAACGTGCTGACCGGTGAGACCGGCGCGGGCAAGTCCATCCTTCTGGATTCGCTTGGCTTCGTGCTGGGCTGGCGTGGCCGGGCCGACCTGGTGCGCACCGGCGCCGATCAGGGCGAGGTGACGGCCGTCTTCGACCTGCCCGCCGATCATCCCGCACGCGCCGTCCTGGCCGAGGCCGGGCTGCCTGCCACGGACGAACTGATCCTGCGCCGCGTGAACACCGCCGATGGCCGCAAGACCGCCTGGATCAACGACCGCAGGTCGTCGGGCGAAGTGCTGCGCAGCTTGTCGGAAACCCTGATCGAACTGCATGGCCAGCACGACGACCGGGGCCTGCTGAACCCGCGCGGGCACCTGGCGCTGCTGGACGCCTACATGGATCAGCCCGCGCTGGTGGACGCCACCCGCCAGGCCTGGCGCACCCGGCGCGAGGCCGCCAAGGCGCTCGACGTTGCCCGCGCCGCCATCGAAGAGGTCAAGGCCGAGGAAGACTTCCTGCGCCATGCCGTGGCCGAACTGGACAAGCTGGGCCCGCAGCCGGGCGAGGAAGCCGAGCTCGACAGCAGCCGTCGCCGGATGCAGGCCGCGGAAAAGGTCCGCGAAGACGTCGCCCGCGCGATGCAGGCCCTTGGCAGTGACGGGGCCGAGGGCGTGATGACCGACGCGCAACGCTGGCTGGACGGGGCTGCTGCCCAATTGGGCGACGCGCTGGACGCGCCCCTCGCGGCCCTGTCGCGGGCCTTGACTGAACTGGGCGAGGCCGCCGACGGGGTGGAACGGTGCTTCGATGCGCTGGATATCGACCCGCTGGAACTGGAACGGACCGAGGAACGGCTGTTCGCAATCCGCGCCATGTCGCGCAAGCACGGCATCGTCGCCGATGACCTGCACGCCTTTGCCGACACGCTGCGCGAACGGCTGACCCGGCTGGACCGTGGCGCCGAGGATATCGAGGACCTGGAGGCCGCCGCCGCCAAGGCCGACAAGGCCTATCAGGCCGCCGCTGCCCGCCTGACCGAGGCCCGGGCCGAGGCCGCAGGTCGGCTCGACAAGGCGGTGGAGGCCGAACTGGCTCCGCTCAAGATGGAACGCGCCCGGTTCACGACCGCGCTGACCCCCGCCGATCCCGGTCCCGATGGACAGGATGCCGCGACCTTTACCGTCGCCACCAACCCCGGCGCGCCTGCAGGCCCGTTGAACAAGATCGCCTCGGGCGGGGAACTGTCGCGCTTTTTATTGGCGCTGAAGGTCTGCCTGTCGGGCGAGGCCTCGGGCGTCACCATGATCTTTGATGAAATCGACCGGGGGGTTGGCGGCGCGACCGCCGATGCCGTCGGGCGCCGCCTGGCCGAACTGTCCGCGACGGGCCAGGTTCTGGTGGTCACGCACAGCCCGCAGGTCGCCGCGCTTGGGTCGCATCACTGGCGGGTGGCGAAATCGGTCGATGGCGATGTCACCCGGTCGACGGTCACGCCCCTGGCGCAGGACGAACGGGTCGACGAAATCGCGCGGATGCTGTCTGGTGATCGCGTGACGCCGGAAGCCCGCGCTGCCGCGCAATCGCTTCTGGGCTAGGGCGGCCGCGTCTCAACCCCTTGAAAAATAGAGGCCCCCGAAGATCGCACAGCGTTCCTCGAAGGCCCCAACACGTCACTCAATATTCGCGGACCATAGGAACCGTCCCCCAGGCCGTCATGCCCCATTTGGGCTAAATTTTCCGGTCGTCCACGATTTTCCTACAAGCCCTAGCTTGCAGGAAGATGCGCCATCCGCTTGAGGTGCTGCAGGACCATGTCCCATTTCTGGAAGAACAGGAACGATCCGGCGCCTTCGACCGGGATGATGGTCACCCAAGGGTAATCCGCGCGATATTCGGCGATGGTTTCGGCAGTGATGCCCTGATCCTCGGTGCCGATCAGATCGACGATCTGCACCCGGTCGCGCATCGCCTCGAACTCGCTCCGCCAGTCACTGCGGTGCACGATCGAGATCTCCTGCGCATAGGCGCGCGCGGCTTCGAACCCTTCCGACAGGATGACGTCGGATCCGCTTTCCACCGATTCGAACAGGCGCGGCACCCGGGTCATGGCAACGTCGGCGGGCGACCCGGCATAGACCTGCCGCACGAATTCCGCCTTGCCGATCTGGCGCGCCATGGCAAAGCCCAGCCGGACCACGAAGGGCAACAGCGCCGGCACGTACCGTGCCGTGCCCAGTATGAACCGGTGCCAGCGCCCCATGCGTTCATACTGTTCTGGCCGGGTCAGCGGCAGGAAGGCCGAAGACCCGAGGATGCTGTGGATGCGGTCCGGGGCATGGCGGAAAAGGCGCGCGACATAGGGCATGTCCTCGTCCAGCACGATGACCTGCGCCGCGCCGATCACCAGCTTGTCCATCACGGCCAGCACGTCCTGCGCGAAACAGTCCAACCGGTCGTCTCCGGGCGCCAGCGGCGAGGATCCCCCATAGCCCGACCGGATCGGCGCGATGATCCGCAGGCCCGACTGTTCGGCGGCAAATTCAGCGGTGGCCGGCCAGCGGCAGGTCCCGAACGACGAACTGAGGAAGATCACCGGCCGTCCCTCGGGATCGCCGAAATCAAGGTAATCGAACCGCCGCCCGTCGGGCCGCGTGATCTGGCGGAAGGGCAGGGGCGACAGTTCGGCCCCGCCGCGCGATACCCGCAGCCCCGTCCCGTCGCTGCGTGGGCTGATGCGGTCCGTGTCCCCCGGCGCGATATCCATCAGCGACAGGGCGATGCGCAGCAGTTCGGATTGCCCGCGCGCTTCGGTCTTGGCCTGCAGCGATTTGACCTGCGACCTGACCGTGGCCAGCGACCGGCCCCGCGCCGCGGCAATGTTCTTGAGCGAATGGTGCCGCGTCAGGGCGATCATCACCTCGGCTTCGGCCTCGGTCAGGTGGAAGGCATCGCGCAGAAGGGTCCGGGCCTGCGGGGTCCAGTGGATATCGGTGGTGGCAACCAGGACGAAATCCGGCTCGTCCTCGGCGCCAGGCACATAGTGGACAAGAAAGAGGATCGGCCGGTCGTCGGTCACGCGTCGCGCGCGGACGATGCGTGTCGGCTGTCCGCCGGGCGCCTCACCGGACAGCAGCGCCTGCACGGTCATCGACAGCCGCGCCAGGTCGTCCTCTCCGATCCGCAGATCCCGCAGGGCCTGGCCGCGTCGAAGGCCCAGCATCCGGCCCGCCGCCGAATTCGCCACCGTGATCCGCAGTTTCGCATCCAGCGTGAAGGCCGCGGCCCGGTGGAACCTGTCCAGCGCCCGGTCCTGCGCCGAAGACCGCGACGCCTGCGCGCCAAGCTTCAGGATTTTCTCAAGCCGCCCGAGGTGCCGCAGCATCCCGCTGCGGTCCAGATGGGCCCGGCGCGTCTGGGCCGAGAGCCGCCAATTCGGAACAAAGACCTTGTCCCAAAGGGTGACGAGGTCGGTCAGACGTCGCGGCTCAAGCGCCGCATCGTAGGATTGATCGACGACCGACGCCTCAACGTCCGTATCTGCGCCGTCGTCCGTATGTGCCGCGTCCGGCTGGCGTTCTGCCTGTGTCACCTGTGCCCCTACCGTCCCAATTCCGGTCCGGCGCGCAACATCCCCAAGACGCTGCAGAATGCAGCGCCGCCGGGTCCCAATGATGTCGCGCGTCTGGGCGCATCAATAGACTCTAATTGGCGTCAGGCGCAAGTTTTCCCGGGTTCAGGATGTTCTGCGGATCCAGCGCGCGCTTGATCTGCCCCATCACCTGCCAGGCATCCCCATGTTCACGGGTCATGAAGCCCTTCTTGCCGATGCCCACGCCATGTTCCCCGGTCGAGGTGCCGCCCATCTCCAACGAAAGCGCCACCATGCGGTCCGAGGCCGCCTTGACCCGTTTCAGGTCGGCTTCGTCCGTCGGATCGACCAGCAGGATCGCGTGGAAATTCCCGTCGCCCACGTGGCCGAGGATCGGGCCGGGGATACCGGCTTCCTCAAGATCCTTCTGGGTCGCCTCCACCGCTTCGGCCAGGCGCGAGATCGGCACGCAGATATCCGTGACCACCGCCCGCGTCCCGGGCCGCGCCGCGAGGATCGCCCAATAGGCGTGGTGCCGCACGGTCCAGAGCGCCTTGCGATCCTCGGCATTGGCCGCCCATTCGAACCCGTGGCCGTGGTGTTCGGCCACGATATCGCCAAAGACCTCGGCCTGTTCGGCGACCCCGCCCTCGGAGCCGTGGAATTCCACCAGCAGATGCGGCTTCAGCGGCATCGCCATGCCCGAATAGCGGTTCACCGCATCCACCGTCGCCGCATCGACAAATTCGATCCGCGCCATGGGAATGCCCATCTGGATGGTGTCCGACACGGCGCGCACCGCGTCCCCGATGGTGTCGAAGGCACAGACGGCGGCGCTGACCGCTTCGGGCTGGCCGTGCAGGCGCACCACCATTTCGGTGATCAGGCCAAGCGTGCCCTCGGCGCCGATGAAAAGCCCCGTCAGGTCGTACCCGGCCGAGGACTTCCGCGCCCGCGTGCCGGTGCGGATCACCCGGCCGTCGGCCAGCACGACCTCAAGCCCCAGCACGTTGTCCCGCATCGTGCCGTAGCGCACCGCCGTCGTGCCGCTGGCCCGGGTCGAGGCCATGCCGCCAAGCGTGGCATTGGCGCCGGGATCGACCGGAAAGAACAGCCCAGTCGCCCGCAGTTCCTCGTTCAGCGCCTCGCGGGTGACACCGGGCTGGATGCGGGCATCCATGTCGGCCTGACCGATCTCGATCACGCGGTTCATCCGGGCGAAGTCCACCACCAGCCCGCCCGAGAACGCCTGCGCCTGGCCCTCAAGCGAGGTACCCGCGCCATAGCCGATCACCGGCACACCATGCGCCGAACAGATGCGCATCAGCGCCGAAACCTCGGCCGTCGTTTCGGGATAGGCCACCGCATCGGGCAGGGTCAGGGGGAAATAGCTTTCCGAGGCGCCGTGCGCCTCCAGTTCCGGCTTGGACCGCGTGACCCGATCGCCTAAGACATCGGTAAGGTCGGGCCAGGCGTTTTCCAGCGTCATCTCGTCTCCTGCGGCTGAACGTGTCCCGTCTCTATTATGGCACGGGACCGGGGGAGGGAAGGGCACCACATCCGGCACAACGCACAACCACGGAGGCCGCAAGGCGCCATGAGCTCCAACGCCAGATCGCCCTTGGCCGCCGTGATCGAACGGATGCGCGCCAATCTTCTGGACGGCTGGCACGTGATCCGCACGCGCGGCCCCAACCAGGTGCAGTTCTGGCTGATCGCGCTTGCCGTCGGGATCGCGGGCGGCGCCGCAGCACTTGGCTTCCGGCTGGGGATCGAGGCGCTGCAGGCCTTCCTCTATCGCACCGATGACATCACCCGCCTGTCGAGCTTTGCCAGTGACCTGCCCTGGTACTGGGTGCTGACGATCCCGATCTGCGGTGGCCTTCTGGTGGGCGTCATCCTGCACAAGTTCACGCCCGACGCCCGGGTCAGGTCGGTGGCCGACGTGATCCAGGGGGCGGCGCTGAACAATGGCCGGGTCGAGGGCAAGGCAGGCCTCGCCTCCGCTGCGGCCTCGCTCATCACGCTTGGCTCGGGCGGGTCGTCGGGGCGGGAAGGGCCGGTGGTGCACCTGGCCGCCGTGATCTCGACCCGGGTGCTGACCTGGCTCAAGGCCGATGGCGTCACCGGGCGCGATCTTCTGGGATGCGCGGTGGCGGCGGCGGTCTCGGCCTCGTTCAACGCGCCGATCGCCGGGGCGCTCTTTGCGCTCGAGGTGGTGCTGCGCCACTTCGCCATCCATGCCTTCGCCCCGATCGTCATCGCCTCGGTCGCGGGCACGGTGATCAACCGGCTCGAATTCGGCGGCGTGACCGAATTCACCCTGACCACCGGGTCGATCCTGCATTTCTACGAAGAACTCCCCGCCTTTCTCATCCTGGGCGCGATCTGCGGTCTGGTGGCGGGGATGCTGATGCGGTCGATCTTCGCGGCCGAGGATGTCGCCTCCTACATCCAGGCGCGCTACCGCCTGCCGCGCTGGCTGCGCCCGGGCCTCGCCGGCGCAATGCTGGGCGTCATGGCGATCTGGTGCCCGCAGATCATCGGGGTGGGGTACGAGACGACCTCGCTGGCGCTGACCGGCCAGATCGTTCTGTGGAACGCGATCCTGCTGGCGGTGATCAAGACGGTGGCGGTGTCGATCACCATCGGCGGACGGATGGGCGGCGGGGTCTTCTCGCCCTCGCTGATGATCGGGGCGCTGACCGGCCTGGCCTTTGGCCAGATCGCCACCGGCATCTTCCCCGACATCTCGGGCTCGGCGACGCTCTATGCGCTGGCGGGCATGGGCGGCGTTGCGGCGGCGGTGCTGGGCGCGCCGATCTCGACCACGCTGATCGTGTTCGAACTGACCGGCGACTGGGCCACGGGGCTGGCGGTGATGGTCACCGTGTCGATCTCGACCGCGATCGGCACGCGGCTGGTCGACCGGTCCTTCTTCCTGACCCAGATCGAACGGCGCGGCGTCCACCTGGCCGCCGGGCCGCAGGCCTATCTGCTGGGGCTGCTGAAGGCACAGCAGGTCATGCGCATCCGGGGCGAAAAACGCGCCCCCCCCGACGACGACTGCTGGGCGATGATCGAGGCCGGCGACTACATCGACGCGCAATCCACGCTCGAGGCCGCGCTGCCGGCCTTCGACCGCACCGGTGCCGTATTCCTGCCGGTGGTACAGTTGACACGCGCCGACCAGCCGCCTGACCTGCTGGGTGCGCTCTACCACGTCGATGCGCTCAGGGCCTACAACCGGGCGCTGGCCGCGACGGCCGCCGAGGAACACAGTTAGAGGGCGCTGCCCTCTCTTGAGCCCATGCGGGCTCAATTCACACCCGGGATATTTTCGGCAAAAAGAAATCAGCCAACGCCGCTTTCTTTTTGCTCCAAATATCCCCGCCGGAGGCATCCGACCCCGCCACGGGCGTCACGCGTGGGCGTCGTCGGGCGCCTTGGGCAGCAAGGGCTGGATCGCGCGCAGGAAGCTGTCGATATAGGTCAGCAGCACCGGCACCACCACCAGCGTCAGCAGCGAGGACGAGATCAGCCCGCCGATCACCGCATGGGCCATGGGCGCGTTCTGGCCCGAACCGCCGTGGATGTTCAGCGCCAGCGGCAGCATCCCGAAGATCATCGCCAGCGTCGTCATCACGATCGGGCGGAAGCGGGTCGTCCCGGCCTCGACCAGCGCGTCGAAAAGGTTGAGCCCCGCGCGCCGGTGCTGGTTGGCGTTGTCGACCAGCAGGATCGCGTTCTTCACCACGAGGCCCATCAACATGATGAAGCCGATGATCGAGAACATGTTGAGCGTCGATCCCCCGACCAGCAGGCCCGCCATCACCCCGATCAGCGCCAGCGGCAGGGATGACATGATCGCCAGCGGCTGCACGAAGCTGGCGAACTGCGAGGCCAGCACGAGGTAGATGAAGACCACCGCCAGCAGCAGCGCCGCCGCCGCCGAGGCGCCGGATTCGGCGATCTGTTCGCTGTCCCCGCCAAAGCCCGTCCGGTAGCCCGGCGGCATGTCGAGCGCGGCGATGGCCTCCTGAATGAAGGGCTGGGCGGTGCGGATGTCGAGCCCGTCAAGGCCGGAGGTCACCTGGACCGACCGTTCGCGGCCTTCCCTGGTGATCTCTCCGGGACCTTCCGAGGGTTCGACGACCGCGATCTGGTCCAGCCGGACGACGCCGGTGCCGCTGGCATCCGTCGCCACCGGCAGCGACCCCAGCCGACCCGCATCGTTGCGCACGCCTTCGGGCAGGCGCAGCAGCACGTCGTAGCTGTCGCCATTGGGCGCGGTCCAGTCCGACACGGTCTGCCCGGCGATCATCGGCGACAGGGCGTTGCCCACCTGCGCCAGCGACACGCCAAGGTCCGAGGCCGCGTCGCGGTCGACCCGGATGCCGATGGTCGGCTGCGGATCGTCGAGGCTGGTGCGCACATCGGCAAAGCCCGGCACGGCCTCGAGGTTGTCGGCCAGCTGGCGCGACAGGCGGCCAAGCGTATCCAGGTCTTCGCCGAAGATCTTGATCACCACCGGCGATTCCACCCCGCCCCCGAAGCTTCCCGGAGGGCCGACGCGGAACTTGGCGCCGGGCACCGCCGAAAGCGCCTCGCGCATCAGCGGCGTGAGGGTCGTGGGGGTCAGTTCGCGTTCGGTCGGGTTGGTCATGCGCAACACGATGGAGGCCGCGTTTTCACCGGAATTCGTGCCCGAATTCACGGTGGCATAGGTGCCGATCACCTCGGGAAAGCTGCGGGCGATGGCATCGACCTGGGCGATCTTTTCGGCAGTCCGGTCCAGCGGCGTGCCGACCGGCATCTCGAGGTCGATCTGCATTTCCGAATTGTCGGCCGGCGGCACGAATTCTGCGCCGACCAGCGGGAACAGGGCCAGCCCGCCGACGAAGAACCCGAAGGCCGCCAGCAGCGTCGTCTTGCGCCAGCGCAGCGCGACCTTCAGCAGCCCGCGATACCGGCGGCCCAGCCAGTCGAAGAACCGTTCGAACTGGTGGATCGCACGGCCGAGCGGCCCGCGTTTGACATTGGCGTCCGCCGCCGGGTCGTACCAGACCGAGGACATCATCGGATCAAGCGTGAAGGACACGAAGAGAGAGATCAGGACTGCCACCGACACGGTCACCCCGAACTGCAGGAAGAACCGCCCCAGGATGCCTTCCATGAAGGCCACCGGCAGGAACACCGCGACGATCGACAGGGTGGTGGCAAAGACCGCCAGGCCGATCTCGTTCGTGCCGTCCAGCGCCGCCTGGTCGTGCGGTTTGCCCATCTGCAGGTGTCGCATGATGTTTTCGCGCACCACGATGGCGTCGTCGATCAGGATGCCGACGGCAAGGCTGAGCGCCATCATCGTCATCATGTTGAGCGTGAAGCCCAGGAAATAGATCGCCGCCATCGTCCCGATGATCGAGATCGGCAGGGTCAGCCCGGTGATCACCGTGGACCGCCATGAATTGAGAAAGAGGAACACGATCACGGTGGCCAGCAGCGCCCCTTCGATCAGCATCGACTGCACGGATTCAAAGCTGTGTTCGACAGGCACGGCATTGTCGCGGATGATCTCAAGCTCGATCCCGTCATAGAGAGGGTCTTCGGCCAGTTTCGCGATTTCCTCGCGGACGGCCTCGGCCACGGCGACGGTATTGGCGCCCTGGGTCTTCACCACGTCGACCGCCAGCGCGCGCTGGCCGTCCAGCATGGCAAGGCTTTCGGCATCCGCAAGGTTGGTGCTGGTCTGCGCCACGTCGCCCAGCCGCACCGGGTAACCGCCACGGCGCGAGATGATGATGTCGTCGAAATCGGCCAGCGCGGCGATGCGGCCTTCGACCTGCACCGATTGCTTGCTGTCGCCGCTGGTGACCGACCCGGCGGGCAGGTCGGTGTTGTCGGCGGCCAGGGCCTGCACGATTTCCGAGGCGCCGATGCCAAGCGCCGCCTGGCGGTCCGGATCGATCAGCACATGCACCTCGCGCGGGACGCCGCCGACGACCGAGGCCCGGCCCACGCCCGGAATGTTCGACAGGCGCGTCGCCAGCTGGTCTTCGGCCAGGGCCGTCAGAACCCCGGTGTCGAACCTCTCCGAGGAGATCCCGACCGAGATGATGGGCAGTTCAGAGGGATCGAACCGCAGGATCTGCGGATCTTCGGCGTTGTCGGGCAGTTGTGAAGCGATCTGGGCGATCCGGTCACGCACGTCCTGGGCTGCGACGGAACTGTCGATCTCCAGTTCGAACTGCACGATGGTCATGGCCGATCCGGTCAGCGCGGTCGAAGTGATGGCGTCGATGCCTGACAGGGTCGACACCCCGTCCTCGATCGGCTTGATGATGTCGGCCTCGACCGCCTCGGGCGTGGCCCCGGGGTAGGTGGTCACGATGGCGACGACCGGGAAGTCGACCTCGGGCAACTGTTCGACCGGCAGGCGCTGGTACGAGAAGAGCCCGATCACGAAGATCGCGACCATGATCATGGTCGCGAACACCGGCTGGGCAACGGAAATGCGGGTCAGGAACATCGCTTACTCTCCAACCACGGTGATCTGCATGCCGGGCTGCAGGCGGGGCATGGCGGCGGTGACGATCACGTCGCCGTCCGTCAGGCCTTCGGTCACCTGCACGACGCGTCCCCGATCCCAGGACTGGCCAAGCGTCACCGGCTGACGCACGACGCGCCCGCCATCCCGCTTGAGCACGAAAGACCCGTCGCCGTCTTCGCGGATCGCATCGACGGGCACACCGAAGGCATCGGTCACCTGGTCCAGCACCAGAAGCCCCGAGGCGAACATGCCGCCACGCAGCACTTCGTCGGGGTTGTCGATGGTGGCATAGATGGGCAGCATCCGCGTGCCCGAGACCGCCACCGGGGCAACGCGTTCGATCTTGCCCGAGAAACTTTGATCGCCAAAGCCATCGACGGTCAGTTCGACCGTCTGGCCGGTCTGGATGCGGGGGCCGTAGTTCACCGGCACCGCGCCTTCAAGCTCCAGCGACGAGACATCGACCAGCGTCATCAACGCCGTGCCGGGGCTGACATAGGCGCCCGGATCGACCAGCCGTTCGGACACCACGCCGGGGAAGGGCGCGGTGATCGTCGCCTTTTCCATGGCACGCTCGGCGTTCGACACCTGTTTTTCCAATGCCGCCAGATTGGCGCGCAACTGCCGCACGTTGGCTTCGTTGCTGTCCAGCGTCGAGGACGCCGACACGCCGCGATCCACAAGGCTTTGCGTCCGGGTGAACTGTTCCTGCGCATAATCCAGCTGCGCCCGCGTCGCATCCGCCGTCGCCCGGCTTTGTTCCAGCTGGTTGCGCAGGGTCTCCAGATCGATCTGGATCAGCGTCTCGCCCTCGACAGCCGTCTGCCCGGCCTTCTTGGCCACCCGCTGCACCCGGCCCGAGACCTCGGCCGGAATGCCCAGCTGACGGACGGGGGCAAGCGATCCGGTCAGGCGGACGGTGTCGCGCAGGGTGGTCGGTTCGATCCGGGTCAACTCTCCCGGCAGCAGCTGCATGACGACCTCGCGCGCGGGGGCTTGGGTTTCGGCAGGCGTTTCGGGTGCGGGCGCGTCGGCCGTTTCCTCGGCGGGCGGGGTGCCCAGCAGGCCACGATCCTGCGCGACCCAGGCGCCTGCTCCGACTGCTGCCAGCGCCACCACGATCCAGGGCCAGCGCCGACGGGGGCCGCGCCGCCCGTCGGCCTGCGCCGCCTTGACCTTGCGTTCACGACCGGTCAGCGCCCAGTCGGGCTTGGGCGGGTCTTGGGGTTTGTCTGCCATGTCAATCGCTCACTGTCTTGTCGGGGGCCTCGGCCCCTCGTGTCTGGTCCTTCGGGGCCGCGTCGAGCGTCTGGGCCCACTGCGACAGGAATTCGGATGATTTGTGGTAGAAGTCCGAGAATTCCTCGACCTTCCTGCGTTGCCGTGCCTGGCCGGGATCAAAGCTGTCGGCGATCTCGTCGATCCGCTCGGCATTGCGCCGGAACCTGAGCGACAGGCTTTCCAGCACGCCGCGATGCATCCGCGCCTCGGCCCGCCAGTGGTCCTGACGTGATCCGGGCCGCGCCTCGCGCACCGCGATGCCCTTGGCTTCCAGCAAACGGACATTGGTCGACACCGACGCCTTCGAGACCTGCAGCGTCTCGGCGATTTCGGTCAGGCTCAGCGCGCGGTCGGCCAGGGCCAGCTGTCCAAGGATGCGGCCCGAGATCGGCGGCATGCCTTCGCCCTGAAAGATCAGGCCCAGGGTTTCGACGAAACGGTCTTCGGGTGTGTCGGTCATCGTTTTCCTCGTTCGGAACGTTCAATATGAACTGAACGATGAGGGTGCAAGTCAGACACCGACGATTTCCGTCGTGCCGTAGCGGAATTTGCCGATCTTGCGTCCGATATGGGCCGCGAACACGAAAACGCCCGCATCCTGGGATGCGGGCGTCGTCAGATCCGGTGGTGCGGCGGGGGTCAGACCCGTTCGACCGCCACGAAGTCGGTGGCATAGAAGGCAAGGTGGTCCTTGATCCGTTCCATGCCTTCCTTGGGTGTCTCATAGCTCCAGGCTGCGTTTTCCAGCGTCGTGCTTTTCGTCACGATCGAGAAATAGGTCGCATCGCCTTTCTTGGGGCAGTGGGTGGTGTGATCCGTCCGGTCCAGGAAGGCCATCGCGATATCGCCGCGCGGGAAGTAGATCACCGCCGGATAGCCGCCCTCGGTCAGTTCAAGTGCGTCGCGGCTTTCGCCCAGAACGGCGCCCCCGGCGCGCACGACCCATGTGCCCTCGGCCTTGTGAATTTGTATGTCCGTCATTCGTCCCTCCCGGCAGGCCATCCTGCCTTTGCCCTCACTGTGCGACAGTGAAGTGACAATTCTGTAATATGCTCAGAGAGCTTCAACCGCCGCGTCAAACCATAGCCTGCAGTCCTGCGGCAGGAGAGGGCCGATATTGTCGCGGCATGTGGCGTGGTACGCATTTATCCACGCCCGTTCCTCTGCCGTCAACAGGTCGGTCGCGATCAGCCGCCGGTCAATGGGCACCCAGGTCAGCGTCTCGAAATCCAGCATGTCCCGCGCATCGCCGCCGGTGACGGGATCGGCAGGCTGAACGGCGATCAGGTTCTCGATCCGGATGCCGAAGGCGCCGTCGCGGTAATAGCCGGGCTCGTTCGACAGGATCATGCCGGGCAGAAGCGGCACGTCACCGCCCCGGGCAAGCCGCTGCGGCCCTTCGTGTACACAGAGGTAGGCGCCGACGCCGTGCCCGGTGCCATGGTCGTAATCCATCCCCGCAAGCCACAGCGGATACCGCGCCAGAGCATCCAGATGCGCCCCCGCCACGCCGCGCGGAAACCGCGCCCGGGAAATCGCGATCATGCCCTTGAGGACAAGGGTGAAGGCGCGCTTTTCCTCGGCCCCCGCATCGCCGACGACCAGCGTGCGGGTGATATCGGTGGTGCCGTCGGGATATTGCCCGCCGCTGTCCAGCACGATCAGCGCACCCTCTTCGAGCCGACGGTTCGTGTCGGTGCTGACCCGGTAATGGGGCAGGGCACCGTTCGGCCCCGCACCGGCGATCGTGTCGAACGAGATCTCGCGCAGCATGTTCGTATCCCGACGGAACCCTTCGAGAGAGGTCACCAGGTCGATCTCGGACAGGTCCGTCTGATCGGCGGCGTCGAACCAGGCCAGGAACCGGCACATGGCGACGGCGTCGCGGATATGGGCGTCGCGCATCCCCTGCAGTTCGCCTGCGTTCTTGCAGGCCTTGGGGATACGGCAGGGATCGGTGCCATGCCGTGCCTCTTGCCCGGTGTCGGCCAGCATGTCGGCCACCGCCTGCGGCGTCGACTGCGGGTCGATCCGCAGCGGGCCGGTCAGATCGGCAAGGACCGCGGCCAGATCGCTTTCGGTGCGGATCTGAACCTCGGGGCCCAGGTGGTCGCGCACCGCGTCGCATTTCGCCGGATCGGTCAGCAGCACCGCAGAGCCATCGGCCCGCAGCACGGCGAAGGCATGGGCAATCGGGTTGCGGGGGATGTCGGCGCCGCGGATGTTGAACAGCCAGGCCACGCTGTCGGGGAGGGTGATCAGCGCGGCGGCCTCGCCCGCCTTGCGCAGGTCCTCGGCCAGCCGGGCGCGCTTGGCATCATGCGTCTCACCCGCGAATTCCAGCGGATGGGCCGTGATCGGCGCGGCGGGCGGGGCGGGCTGGTCGGCCCAGATCCGGTCGATCAGGTTGTCGGTGCGCCGGAAGGTCATCTTCGGCAGATCGCGCGACAGGCGCGTGATCTCGTCGATCGTGTGCAGCCAGGGATCGAAGGCCAGAACGCCACCGTCGGGGTAGGTCTGGGCCAGCCAGCCGACATGGCTTTGCGCGGGCCAGTCCATCGGGGTGAAATCGGGCGCGACCTGCGCGCGCACCTGCACGCGGTAGCGGCCGTCGACGAAGACCAGCGCATGATCGGCGCTGACCAGCGCAAAGCCCGCCGATCCGGTGAACCCCGTCAGCCAGGCCAGCCGGTCGTCGCGCGGCGCGACGTATTCGCCCTGGAACCGGTCGGCGCGGGGCACGAGGTAGGCGTCGATCTTCTCGGCCGTCATGACATCGCGCAGACGCGCCAGGCGGGGCGGGCCCTGATCCGGCGAAGAGGGGCTGTCGAAGGTCTGGAACATGTCAGGCGCCTCGCTTGTGGGGGCCGCCGGAGGGCGCTGCCCTCCGGACCTCCCGGGATATTTGGGGCAAAAAGAAGATCAGGAGGCCTTCCTGATCCCCGAGAACCGGGCCCGGGCCCGCGGGTCTGTGTCGAAAAGCGCGGCCAGCTGTTCGGTCATCGCACCGGCCAGCTGATCGACGTCCGTGATCGTCACGGCGCGGTCGTAATAGCGGGTCACGTCGTGGCCGATGCCGATGGCCAGCAGTTCGACCGCCTTGCGCTTTTCCACCATGGCGATGACATCGCGCAGGTGCTTTTCCAGGAAGTTCGCCGGGTTGACCGACAGGGTCGAGTCGTCCACCGGCGCCCCGTCCGAGATCACCATCAGGATCTTGCGCGCTTCGCGGCGGCCCTGCATCCGGCGGTGCGCCCATTCCAGCGCCTCGCCGTCGATGTTTTCCTTCAGCAGACCTTCCTTCATCATCAGGCCAAGGTTTTCGCGCGCGCGCCGCCAGGGCGCGTCGGCGGACTTGTAGACGATGTGGCGCAGGTCGTTCAGGCGGCCGGGCTGCTGCGGCCGACCGTCGTTCAGCCAGGCCTCGCGGCTTTGTCCGCCCTTCCAGGCGCGGGTGGTGAAGCCCAGGATTTCCACCTTGACGGAACACCGTTCCAGCGTGCGGGCCAGAACATCCGCGCAGATCGCCGCGATCGAGATCGGACGGCCGCGCATCGAGCCGGAGTTGTCGAGCAGGAGCGTCACGACGGTGTCGCGGAATTCCATGTCCTTTTCGACCTTGAACGACAGCGGCGTGGTCGGGTTGGCCACGACCCGGGCCAGGCGGCCGGCATCCAGCACGCCCTCTTCCTTGTCGAATTCCCAGCTGCGGTTCTGCTGCGCCTGAAGGCGGCGCTGCAGCTTGTTCGCCAAACGCCCGACCGCGCCCTTCAACGGTTCGAGCTGCTGGTCGAGATAGGCGCGCAGGCGTTCCAGTTCGACCGGATCGGCAAGGTCTTCGGCCGCGATTTCCTCGTCATTCTCGGTGGAATAGACGGTATAGTTCGGGTCAGCTTCCGACGCGGGTGGCGGGGGCGGCGGCTCCAGCGGGGCCTCGCCTTCGGGCATCTCGGCCTCGTCGCCCATTTCCTCTTCGGCCATGTCGTCCATCGACACGGTCGCTTCAGAGGGATCCTGCTGTTCTTCCTGGCTTTGCTCGGGCGAGGCCTCGGCGTCGTCCTGGTCGTCGCTGTCGCCGGTGCTGTCGGGCTGTTCTTCTTCGTCCTGCCCGTCCTCGGTCGCCTCGTTGTCCTCGTCATCGCCGCCGTCCGGGTCATCCCCCAGCTGGTCGCCGTAGCCGAGGTCTTCGATGATGCGTCGCGCGAAACGGGCGAATTCGGCCTGGTCCGACAGTTTCTCCGCGAGGTTTTCCAGCGTGCCGCCGGCCTGATCCTCGATGAAGGGTCGCCAGAGCTCCATCACGTTCTGCGCGCCCGCAGGCATCTCGCGCCCTGTGGCAAGGTGGCGGATCAGGTAGCCCGCCGCGACCGGCAGGGGCGCATCGGCCATCTGGGTCACGCCTTCATAGCCCGCGCGCTTGGCCTCGGCGCCGATCTTGGCGTCGATATTGCCGGCGGTGCCGGGCATGTCGCGGGCGCCCATGGCTTCGCAGCGGGCAGTTTCCATCGACTCGTAGAGATCCCGGGCCATCTGCCCCGGAGGCGCGAATTTCGCATGGGTCGCGGCGTCGTGGTAGCGTCGGTGCATGGCCAGCGCATCCGCCGTGCCCCGCGCCAGCAGGACCTCGTCCTTGGTCATCCGCCGGCTGATCTGCGGCAGGCGCATGTTGTCGCCCGAGGTGCCCGAGGGATCGACGGAATAGCTGACGTTCAGCTCCGGATCATCGGCCATGACCTTGGTGGCCTCGGCCAGGGCCTTCTTGAACGGATCGGCGGGATTGTCGCTTGGCTTGCTCATGCGAGAGGTAAAGCACTCCGCGCGGTCCTCGGCAAGCGGTTCGCGGCGTGAGGGGGGCAGACCAAGGCCGCTCATGAGGGCAGGGAGGGGCGGGGCAGCATCCTGCCATTGCGCCCGGTCGGCGCGTCGCGGTCAAGGGGGGTCAGCTGGTCATCAGGAACAGGCATCGTTCCAACGCGGCGCGGGCGGTGGCACGGGCCTGTCGGGCCTGTTGCGGATCCCGGGTGAAACTGGCCCGCTGAAGCAGGGCGGCCTGCGCGAACTTTGCCTCGATCCGGGTGGCGAGGATGGCGGGACCCGCATCGGCCGGGCGCGCCGCATCGACGAGGTCGATCATCATGGCGCGCTGGCGCGTGACCTCGGCCGGGTCGTGGCCCATCAGCCAGCTGTGTTCCATTTCGGCAGAAAAGCGCCCGGCACAATCGGCGAAGATCATCACCGGATCCGACAGGTCGCCCGGCCCGGCCTGTCCGGTTGCCGGGGCAACCAGCCCGAGAGAGACAACAAGGGCGCGCACAAGATGCATGGGATCAAGATAGCGCACATTTCTTAATCAGACCCTTAGAAAATCGCGAGAATTTGGCAAAGGATGCAAATTTGCACTTTTCAGGTGGGCCGGAGTGTTGCAGCCGCGGTGACCGGCGACTCTCCGTTCCCGCACAGTCCATGTGCGACGGCCGGCCTTTTGCCTGCGCCTCCGCACGAAGATATTCCGCACATCGCAAATGCAAAACGGGGAGACACCAATGTCCCGCAATCCGAAGATCGCCCTCATCATCACTTCGACCCGCGACAGCCGCTGGGGTGAAGTGCCCGCCCAATGGATGCTGACCCAGGCGCAGGCCCGCACCGACCTGGACGTCGAACTGGTTGACCTCAAGGACTTCGACCTGCCGATGTTCAACGAACCGGCGTCGAACATGTGGATGCCGACGAGCGACGAGAAAGCCGTTGCCTGGCAGAAGAAGATGGCCGAATTCGACGGTTTCATCTTCGCCGTGGCCGAATACAACCACACCATTTCCGGCGCCCTGAAGAACGCGCTGGACCAGGCCTACAACGAATGGGTCCGCAAGCCGATGACCGCCATCGCCTATGGCTCCATGGGCGCAACCCGCGCGCTGGAACACCTGCGCAACATCGCCGTCGAACTGCAGATGGTGCCGGTGCGCAACGCCGTGCACATCGGCGGCGCGGACTTCTTCAAGGTGCACCCGATGGGTGGTGGCGCCCCGATTTCCGAGGTCGAGGAAAACCTGCTGCCCGCCGCCAAGGCAACGCTGGACGACCTGGCCTGGTGGGCACGCGCGACCATGGCCGCGCGGGACGCGGACGCTCAGAAGGCCGCTGCCTGAGGCATCCCGGGGCTCTGCCCCGGACCCCGAGGTATTTCGGACCAGAAGAAACGAGAAAGGGCCGCGCGATGCGGCCCTTTTGTCGTTGGGATGACCCCGGTCAGCTGGCAGCCGAGGCGGCGCTTTCGGGAAGCTCCTCGTCGAAGCAGCGCTGGTAGAATTCGGCCACCGTCTGGCGTTCCAGCTCGTCGCACTTGTTGAGGAAGGTCAGGCGGAAGGCGTAACCGATGTTGCGGAAGATTTCGGCGTTCTGGGCCCAGGTGATCACGGTCCGCGGCGACATGACGGTCGACAGGTCGCCGTTCATGAAGGCGGTCCGGGTCAGGTCGGCAAGACGTACCATCTGGCTGACGGTCTTGCGGCCCTTTTCGTTGTTGTAGTGCGGCGCCTTGCTGAGGATGATCGCGGTTTCCGCATCATGGCTCAGGTAGTTCAGCGTCGCGACGAGGGACCAGCGGTCCATCTGTGCCTGGTTGATCTGCTGCGTGCCGTGATACAGGCCCGTCGTGTCGCCAAGGCCCACGGTGTTCGAGGTCGCGAAGAGGCGGAAATACTTGTTGGGCGTGATGACTTCGTTCTGGTCGAGAAGCGTCAGCTTGCCGTCATGTTCCAGCACGCGTTGGATCACGAACATCACGTCCGCGCGGCCCGCGTCGTATTCGTCGAACACGATCGCGGTCGGGTTGCGCAGGGCCCAGGGCAGGATCCCTTCGTGGAATTCGGTGACCTGCTTGCCGTCGCGCAGCTTGATCGCGTCCTTGCCGATCAGGTCGATCCGGCTGATGTGGCTGTCGAGGTTGACGCGCACGCAGGGCCAGTTCAGCCGCGCGGCGACCTGTTCGATGTGGGTCGACTTGCCCGTGCCGTGATAGCCCTGAACCATCACGCGGCGGTTGTGCGAAAAGCCCGCAAGGATGGCGAGCGTCGTGTCGGGGTCGAACTTGTAGGTGCTGTCGACCTCGGGAACGCGGTCGGTCCGGTCCTCGAACCCCTTGATCACCATGTCGGTATCGATGCCGAAGACTTCGCGAACCGAGATTTCCTCGGTCGGTTTTGCGTTGATATCGGTCATGCCCTCGGCCATGGTTGCCCTGTCCTTTCCTCGTGAAAGCCTTGCTTGAGGCCCGCCCCGCAACATATCGAAGCGGAAAATGAGGGAAAGGGCAAAATGGCTGTCTTGCGGCCAATATCCGGGCCCACCCCCGGGGAAGGAGCACGATGACCACACGGCAGGAGATCGAGACCCTGATCGATAAGTGCGCCACCGGCGACCGGCAGGCCTTTTCCGATCTCTATCGATACACCTCGGCGAAACTCTTCGGCACGGCCCTGCGTATCTTGAAATCAGAAGCCGAAACGGAAGAGGCGGTACAGGAAATCTACGTCAAGATCTGGCGCAACGCCGATCGCTACCGGGCCGGGGGAACCAGCCCGATGACCTGGCTCATCACGATCGCGCGCAACCATGCGATCGACCGGCTGCGCGCCCGGCGCGCCATGGGCGGCGGGATGGACGAGGCCGAGGCCATCGCCGATGCCGCCCCGGGGCCCGAAGCCCTGGCCATGGCGGCCTCGGACCGGTCACGGATCGTTGCCTGTTTTGCGCTGCTGCCGTTGGACCGCGCCGAAGCCGTCCGGCGGGCCTACCTTGAAGGCGAAACCTATGCGGACCTGGCCAGCCGGTTCGAGGTGCCGCTGAACACGATGCGAACCTGGCTGCGCCGCAGCCTGATGAAACTGAAGGACTGTCTGTCGGAATGAGCGACGAGGATACCATAGGCGACGGCGACGACCGCATCCTGGCGGCCGAGTATGTGCTGGGGCTGCTGTCGCCCGCAGACATGCGCGGGGTCGAAGACCGGCTGGGGGGCGATGCCGCCCTGCGGTCCGAGGTCGCGCAGTGGCAGGAAACCTTCGTGACCTTCACCGACCCGATCCCCGAGGTCACGCCGCCCGAGCACCTCTGGCCTGCGATCACCCGGGATCTCGACACGCCCGTGACGACGCGGCCGCGCCGGTTCGGGCTGGGCGTGCTGGGCTATGCCCTGGGCGGTGTGCTGGCGGCGGGCCTGGCCTGGGTCGCCTTCGACAGCGGCGTGATGAGGCCCGCAGCCCCCGAGTATCAGGCCCGCATCGCGGCCGAGGACGACAGCCTTGTCTTCGAGGCCGCCTTCGACGCCGACACGGGCCAGCTGGCGCTGCAGTACCGGACGGGCGGCCATGCGCCCGGGACCTCGCTGGAATTCTGGCTGATCGCCGAAGGGCAGGCGCCGGTATCGGTCATCGTCTGGCCGGACGGGTCGCAGGCCGAAACGGTCGAGCTTCCCTCGGACCTGACGGGGCAGTTGACGGGCGCGGTGCTGGCCATTTCGGAAGAACCTGCCGGCGGGTCGCCGACCGGTCAGCCGACCGGACCGGTGCGCGCCGTCGGACCGCTGCAGGGCGTCTGACATTTACGGATCCCGACGTCCCCGAAGCGGGACGTCGCATGTGCCACCCCGCCCGGACAGATGGGCAGGGGGCCGCAGGGTCACTTGAAGTTGCGGCTGTCCTTGATCTGATCCCAGGCCCAGACGACCAGCTGAAGCTGTTCTTCCTGGCTGCGGTCGCCGCCGTTCATGTCCGGGTGCAGCACCTTGATCAGCGCCTTGTAGGACTTGCGGACCTCGGCCTTGGTCCAGTGGTCCTTGGCTTCCAGGATCTCGACCGCGCGGCGTTCGGTCGAGGGCAGACGACGCGTGGTGGCGCCGTTCGTGGACCGGCCCGGGTTGCGCGTGGCGTTCGATCCCAGCACCTGGTGCGGGTCGTCGATGCCCAACCGGGCCCAGGCCCGGGCCTCGGGATCGCCCAGGGGTTTCGTCTGGCGTTCCCAGACCTTGTCCTTGGACATCTGCGCGTTCATCTCGGCCTCGGTCGTGCCGTCGAAGAAGCTCCACTTCTGGTTATATTCGCGCACGTGGTCCTTGCAGAACCAATAGTAGTCATCCAGCACGTCCGGCGCCTTGGGCGCACGGTACTGCCCGGCTTCTTCGCAGCCCGGGTGTTCGCACTGTTTCTGCGAGGTCTCGGAGGCCCCGGTCATGCCCCGGCGGCCGCGGTTGGTCTTCTTCTTGGCCGAAGAAACCGACATGTCGAATCCGAAGGGGTCATTTTTGGCCATGAGATGTCCTTTCCGAGTCAGGCGCAGGAGTTTAGACTGTCTGTCCGAAGATTGAAGAGGCGAGGTTACAAAAAATGCTGGTATCGGCAGAGATACGCGAAAAGCTGGACGCGCGGTTTTCCCCGCGCGAGCTTGAGGTGATCGACGAGAGCGAACAACATATCGGCCATGCAGGGTATCAGGAAGGCGGGCAAAGTCACTTTCGGGTCAGGATGCGCGCCGAGGAACTGGACGGGTTGTCGCGGGTCGCGCGGCACCGCGCCGTGCACGATGCCCTGGGGCCCGATCTGATCGGGCGGATCCACGCGCTGGCGCTGGATCTCGCTGCCTGAGGGCTATTCGGCCGCCGTGCGCCTCTGGGCTGCGGCGGCATCCTCAACCGGGTCTTCGGCATCCTCGGCAAAGCGCGACGCCAGATCCTCAAGCGCCGCATCCGACGGGGCCTCGACCTCAGGATCGCTGTCCGACTGCCGTTGCGCGGCGCGTCGCCGCAACAGACCGCTCAGACCGCCCGCATCGGGGTCGGGCGCATCCCCCGAGACGGAGCCAGAGGTGTCGCTACCGGACACAGGGGGCAGCAGTAACGGCGCCTGCGGGGCCTCTTGGATCGCGCGCGGATCGAAGGCCGCCAGGTCCGACTGGCGCTTGCGGCGAAACACCAGCACGTTGCGATAGACGGTATGGGCATTCACCAGCCCGGTCTTTTCCTCGGACGGCAGGGTTTCGGCGCGCTGGTATTCCCACCCCTCGGCCGCCATGTCGTTCATCACCAGTTCCAGCGAATGGGCAAACCGGCCCTCGGGGCCGCTGATGCCCCGTCCACGCTTGCCACGCGCGGGCGCGGGGACGACCTTGTATTCGTAATGGCTCATCTCAATCCGTTCCGTCCTGCCAAAATGGCCCGGGGCCTGGCGGTTTTGGCCAGTATTCCCCGATCCGGACCGAATATGAAGGCAAAACATGCCCTTGGGACACGGACCCTGCGCCTGTGCCCCCGCTGCACGTCAGATCACTTGCGGATCGCCATGGGTGCGCCGACCCAGTCGGGCACCGGCAGCTTCGCATGTGCGTCCAGCGTCTCGGTCAGCTTCGCCAGAACCTCGGGCGGGTAGGGGGCGACACGGGGGCCGGACTGGTCGATGTGCAGGCTGATCCCTTCGCCGGTGGCGGCGATCCAGCCGTCCTCGTGGATCAGCTCCTGGCAGAAGTGATGCGCCTTGGGGCCGACATCCAGCAGCCGGAAGGACGCACGAACCTTGTCGCCCACATGCAGTTCCCGGACATAACGGATACGGAATTCGGCCGAATAGGTCGTGTGCGTTCCCTTCGAGGTATAGTCCCATCCCAACCCGAAGGTCTTGGCCACCTCGTCGACGCCGGTGTCGAACAGCACGCCGTAATAGGCCATGTTCAGGTGCCCGTTCTGGTCAATCCACTCCGGTTTGACCTCCATCTCGGGGGACAGGAAAATATCGCTCAAGATCTCACTCCCAATGGCAGCCCGACCCAATCGGGCACGGGTGAACTTGCCTGTTCTGCCGCCATCTTTTCAAGCGCATTCCTCAGCTTGTCGGTATAGGGCACCACTTTGCGCGCCTCCATGTCGACATGCAGGTTGACCGTTTCCGCCGTGGCGGCGACCCATCCGTCGCTGTGGATGAGCTCCTGGCAGTAGTGGAACGCCCGCGTCCCGACCTTCACGATCCGGAACGAACAGCGCACCCGGTCTCCCAGCAGCAGCTCTCGCAGGTAGCGGATGCGGAAATCGGCGGTCATCGAGGTCATGCCGTGATCGCGCCGGTAGTCCGCACCAAAGCCGATGGCGTTGAAACCATGGTTGCAGCCGATGTCGAACAGAACACCGTAGTAGGCCATGTTGAGATGCCCGTTGAAATCGATCCATTCGGGAAGGATCTCCATCTCTTCGGACAGGAAACGGCCGTCGATCATCTCTCCGGTCATGTTGCGGGCGTAGGGGTCGTGGGTCATGCGGATCCTCTGGTTCGGACCCGTGGTAAGGGGCGAGGCCACCGGGGTAAAGGCAAGGACGCCTTCGCCAGATATGCAAACGGCGGCAGGCTGGTGTCGCCTTGCCGCCGCTGCGGTGATGACTGGACGATTGGCCGGGCTTAAAGCCCCAGCTTCTCCGTCACCAGCTGGTTGACCGCCGCCGGGTTGGCCTTGCCGCCAGTGGCCTTCATGACCTGTCCGACGAACCAGCCTGCCAGCTTGGGATTCTGCTTGGCTTTTTCGACCTGCGCGGGGTTGGCCGCGATCACCTCGTCCACGGCGGCCTCGATGGCGCCGGTGTCGGTGACCTGCTTCATGCCCTCGGTCTCAACGATCTCTTCGGGGTCGCGGTCCTGGGTATAGGCGATCTCGAAGACGTCCTTGGCGATCTTGCCGGAAATGTCGCCCTTCTTGATCAGCGCCACGATCTGGCCCAGGCGCGCCGGGGAAATCGGGCTGTCCGAAATCTCGGCATCGTCCTTCTTCAGGCGGCCGAACAGTTCGTTGATGACCCAGTTCGCCGCCAGCTTGCCGTCACCGCAGGCCGCGACGACCTCTTCGAAGAAGTTCGCGTTCTCGGTTTCCGCAGTCAGCACCGAGGCATCGTAGTCCGACAGCCCCATGTCGCCCATGAAGCGCGACTTCTTGGCGTCCGGCAGTTCGGGCAGGGAGGCCGCGATGTCGTCGACCCAGGCCTGCTCGATCTCGAGAGGCAGGAGATCGGGATCGGGGAAGTACCTGTAATCCTGCGCCTCTTCCTTGGACCGCATCGACCGGGTTTCGTTCTTGTCCGGATCGTACAGGCGGGTTTCCTGCACGACGGCGCCGCCGGCCTCGATGATCGCGATCTGGCGCCGGGCTTCGACGTCGATGGCGGCCTGGATGAACCGCATGGAGTTCATGTTCTTGATCTCGCAGCGCGTGCCGAGATGCGAGAAATCCTGCGTTTCCTGGTACTTCTCGTACTGGCCCGCACGGCAGACCGACACGTTGACGTCCGCCCGCAGGTTGCCGTTCTGCATGTTGCCGTCACAGGTGCCCAGGTACCGCAGAATCTGGCGCAGCTTGGTGACATAGGCCGCCGCTTCCTCGGGGCCACGGATATCGGGGCGCGACACGATTTCCATCAGCGGCACGCCGGTGCGGTTGATGTCGATGAAGGACATGTGCGGATCCATGTCGTGGATCGACTTGCCCGCGTCCTGTTCGATGTGGATCCGTTCGATCCGCACCAGCCGCGCGACGCCTTCGCCCATTTCGACCAGCACTTCGCCTTCGCCCACGATCGGGTGATAGAGCTGCGAAATCTGGTAGCCTTGGGGGCTGTCGGGGTAGAAATAGTTCTTGCGGTCGAAGGCCGACCACAGGTTGATCTGCGCCTTCAGGCCCAGCCCGGTGCGGACCGCCTGTTCGACGCAATATTCGTTGATGACAGGCAGCATCCCCGGCATCGCGGCATCCACGAAGGACACGTTCGAATTCGGCTCGGCGCCGAAGGCGGTCGAGGCGCCCGAGAAAAGCTTGGCGTTGGACGACACCTGGGCGTGGATTTCCATCCCGATGACGAGTTCCCAGTCGTGCTTGGCCCCGGCAATGACCTTGGGCTTCGGGGTCTCATAAGTCAGATCGAGCATAACCGCCTCATGTGTCGCATATCGACAGGCGTTCTAGGCGGGATGGGCCAGCGGGGCAAGGGGGCCTGCGGGGCGGGCGCGCCCGGGGGACGGTCCGGGACCGGCACTGCCCTACATCCGGGCGTTGGTCCGGTTCGCCTGATGGATCGCGCCCATGGAAAGCGCGGAATTCACCGCGCCCTGCGCCCGTTTCGTCGCCGCCGCGATCCGACCCGAGGACAGCGGGCCTAGGTGCGATGCCCCGGGCAGCGCATCGGCGCGGGCCCAGACCTGCGGATGCAGTTCGGTCAGGTGGCGGTCGGTCAGTTCGGGCAGGGCCGCGTGGATCCGGCTCCGCGCCGTCTGGGCCGACCGCGACAGGTCGTCCGGCGCGACCTCGGGGTCCATGCCGTCGGCATAGGCCGCAAACAGGTTTGCCAGAACGGGATCGGGGCGCGAGGTCAGAATGTCGTGCATGCCCGCAATGAAGCGTTCGGTATCCAGCACCGAGGCCGCCGAGGGATCAAGCCGCAGCGCGTCGAACCACATCCAGGTATAGCCGCCATCGCGCCAGACCGATTTCATCTCGGCCGCGACGGACTGGGCCGTGGTTTCAAGGCGGTCGTGGGTGCCGAACCAGCGCGGCAGAAGATGCACCCCGTAGGCGCGCAGCCGGCCCGGGTTGGCCGCATCGGCGTCGATCGCCGACTGGTGCAGCGCATCGACCCGTGCGCCGGCACCGGGATCGGCGGCCAGCAGATCGCAGCGGGTCGCGGCGATCTCGGCGCTCAGGGGGGCGGTGACGGCGGCCTGCACGATCAGCGCCGAGGCTGCCTCGAACCGGTCAAGGAACCCCGCGCTCGGGGCTGCGGGCAGGGCATAGGGATCGACCTGGCCTTCATAGGCCCAGGCGCATTCGATCTGCGCCCGTGCCACGACCAGCGCGACGCCCCAGAAATCATCGTGTTCTTCCGCGATCTCCTCAAGCGCGCGGATGCCGCCGGGGACCGGCGCGCCGCCTTCGGTGATTGCACCCCGGGCATGTCGTACCGCGTCCGATCGGGCCCCGTCGGCCAGTAGCGCCGCCATCGAGACACCCGAGGGCGAGGTCACGCGCTTGCGGTCGGTTTCGTGGATCAGCTTGGCCAGCATGTCCCATCGTTCCTGCCGCGCCAGCGTCTGCCCCTTGGCAAAGTAGACATTGCGCCCCCGATCCTGCGCGGTCTCTCCGCGCACCGGAAGGGAAGGTCTGGGGGCCGTGGCCGTCTGTCTGGGGCGAAGGGGGGTCATGGGCAGCTCCGTCGTTCTGCCGATGGGTATGACGCCGCTTTCAGGCCGAAACGGGGCAGGTGTCGGGTCTTTGAACGAAATTGGCGTGACCGTCCGGGGCGAGCTTGGCGCAAAGATGGCCGCCGCGTGCCAATTGCGGCACCTTCGCCCGATACCCGTCCACAAGGTGAACGCCGTCTTGCCTTAACGGCCGCCCGCCACGTCTAGGATCGACCGCGTGGTATAGCTGGCGCCGTCCGACAGCAGCCACAGGATCGCCTCGGCCACTTCCTCGGCGGTGCCGGGACGGCCAAGGGGCGGGGTATGGCCGATCTGGCCCAGCCGGTCGGGCTCGCCCCCCTTGGCGTGGATATCGGTCTCGATCAGCCCGGGCCGCACGGCGTTCACGCGGATGCCTTCGCCTGCAAGCTCATCCGCCAGCCCGATGGTGAAACAGTCGATCGCCGCCTTCGAGGCCGCGTAATCCATGTACTGCCCGCCCATCCCCTTGCGCGCGGCCGTGGACGAGACGTTGACGATATGCCCGCCCGCGCCCCTGCGCCGCATAAGCGCCACCGCTTCGCGCGCCACAAGGATCGCGCCGATGGTATTGACGGCGAACATCCGCGTCAGGCGCTCGGGCGTCAGATCGGCCAGCGAGGCCCGGGTGTCGACGATGCCCGCGTTGTTGACCAGGTGCAGCGGCAGGTCCGGATCCGACGCCTCGGCGGCCTCCTGTCCCAACCGCGCGATGTCATCCGGGGTTTCCAGATCCGCCTGGATCAGCGTGACCTCGGCCCCACGGGTCCGGGCGTCATCGGCCACGTCCTCGGCCGCCTCGCGATTGCGGCCGTAGTGCAGCAGCAGATGCTGATCCGATGCCGCCGCCAGCCGCGCGCAGGCGGCCCCGATCCCGGAACTTGCGCCGGTGACAAGCAGAGTGCGTTTCATGATCCTGATCCTCCGCCCGCGATCTGATCACGGGCGGACGCGACTGGCAACCAACTGACGCCGCCCCATCAGGCGTCGAGGATACGCCCCACCATTTCACCGGTGTCGCGGCTCAGCCCTTTCAGCCCCGCGATGCGGTCCAGTTGTTCGCGCATCATGCCCTGCCGGTCCGCATCATAGCGCCGCCAGGTCTGGAAGGCGGAACACATGCGCGCGGTGGTCTGGGGGTTCACCGGATCCAGTTTCATCAGCCAGTCGGCCATCAGGCGATAGCCCGCGCCGCTGGCATGGTGGAACCCGGCCTGGTTCATCGCCAGCGCCCCAAAGACCGCGCGGAACCGGTTGGGGTTGGTCATGGTGAAATCGGGCCGTTCCGTCAGCCCCTGCGCCACCTGTGCGGCCAGTTCGGGGCGGGCATGGGCGACCTGCACCATGAACCACTTGTCCATCACCAGCCGTTCCCCGGCCCATTGGTCGGCAAAAAGCCCGAGTTGCAGTGACCCCAGCCCGGCCGCCAGAAGCGACGACAGCGCGCCCAGCTGT
This sequence comes from Pseudooceanicola onchidii, assembly GCF_004959925.1. Classification (GTDB taxonomy): domain Bacteria; phylum Pseudomonadota; class Alphaproteobacteria; order Rhodobacterales; family Rhodobacteraceae; genus Pseudooceanicola; species Pseudooceanicola onchidii. The sequence continues at coordinate 742,098 of NZ_SPUW01000001.1, forward strand.
TCGGTCATGTTGTCGGCGGTCTCGTATTGCGCGGCCGCCGCCGCTCCGCCATCGCGCAGCGTGATCAGCGACAAGAGCGCGCCGGTCAGCGCGCGCCGCCCGGCGGGTCCCGCGTCAGGTGAATAGGGGCCGGTCACGCGGTGGCGGTCGTAAAGCGGTTGCAGGTCGCCCGACAGCGTGTCGGCCATCGCCAGGCGCATGGCCTGTCGCCCGGCCCAGATCGCCTGCGGGTCCGGGGTGCGCCCGGCATCGGACAGCGCCTGCGCCAGGTCGTCTTCCGACGGCAGGCCCATGCACAGGGCGCGGAATTCCGGATCGAGACTGTCATCCGTCACCAGCCGACGCAGACCGTCAAGGAACCCCTGATCGGGCGACTGCCCGCCGTCGATCATGCCAAGCAGCGCGGATTTCGCCAGCTGCCGCCCGGCCTCCCACCTGTTGAAGGGATCGGTGTCATGCGCCAGCAGGAAGGCGCGGTCCTCGTGCGTGACCTCACGCTCAAGGATCACCGGGGCCGAGAAGCCGCGCAGCGGCGACGCCACGGGCCGATCGGCGAGCCCTTCGAAGGTAAAGCTTTGTTCGGCCTCGGTGAATTCCAGAAGCGTGGTCGGCACCACCTCTGCCCCCGACCGGTCCAGCAGGCCGATCGCGAAGGGGATCACCTGCGGTTTCTTGTCGGCGCATTCGGGCGTCGGCCGCAGGGTCTGTTTCAGATGTACGGTATAGGTGCCATCGGCCCAATCCTCGGTCATATCGACCCTGGGCGTTCCCGCCTGACTGTACCACAGCTTGAACTGGCTCAGATCGCGGCCGGTCGTATCCTCGAACACCTTCAGCCAGTCCTCGATCGTGCAGGCCTGACCGTCATGCCGGTCGAAATAGAGATCGAGCGCGCGGGCATAGGCATCATCCCCGACCAGGCGTTTGAGCATGCCGATGACCTCTGCGCCCTTTTCATAGACGGTCGCAGTGTAGAAATTGTTGATCTCCTGAAAGCTTTCGGGCCGGACCGGATGGGCCAGCGGCCCGCCGTCCTCGCGAAATTGCCGCCCGCGCAGATCCAGCACGTCCGAGATCCGCTTGACCGGCTCGGACCGCATGTCGGCCGTGAACTGGGCGTCGCGAAAGACGGTCAGTCCTTCCTTCAGGCACAGCTGGAACCAGTCGCGGCAGGTGATCCGGTTGCCCGTCCAGTTGTGGAAATATTCGTGCGCGATGATCGCCTCGATCCGTTCGAAATTCGCGTCCGTCGCGGTTTCCGGGCTGGCCAGAACGGCGGAGGAGTTGAAGATGTTCAACCCCTTGTTCTCCATCGCACCCATGTTGAAGTCATCGACCGCCACGATGTTGAAGATGTCGAGATCGTATTCCCGGCCATAAACCTCCTCGTCCCAGGTCATCGACTTCTTCAGCGCCTCCATCGCGAAGTCGCACTTGTCCTCGTCACCCTTGCGGACCCAGACGTTCAATTCGACGTCCCGGCCGGACCGGGTGGTGAACTGGCCCGGCAGGTTCAAAAGCTCTCCGGCGACCAGCGCGAACAGGTAGGCAGGCTTGGGCCAGGGGTCGTGCCATTCCGCGAAGCCAGGTCCCTCTGCCTGCTTGTTGCCGTTGGACAGCAACACCGGCAGGTCCGACTCGATCCGGACGGTGAAGACCGCCATCACGTCGGGGCGGTCGGGATAGTAGGTGATCTTGCGAAAGCCCTGCGCCTCGCATTGCGTGGAATACATGCCGTTCGACATGTAAAGGCCTTCGAGCGCGGTATTGGTCTCGGGGCTGATCTCGACCTCGGCCTCCCAGGTGAAGGGGCCGTCGGGCACGTCGCATGTCAGGCCTTCGGGCGACACGGTGGGTGACACCTCAACGCCGTCGATTGCGGCGCGGATCAGGGTCAGCTGCTCCCCTTCCAGAAAGAACCTCCGATCCGTCGTGTCCGGGTTGGGCGTGAACCGCACCTTCGATGTCACGCGGGTCGCGGTCGGGGCGAGCCGGAAGGCCAAATGCACGTCTTCGACCAGCCAGGCGGGGGGCGTGTAATCCTTGAGATAGATGGTCGGGTTTGCCGCGTCCGTCATGGCCTGCGCTCCTTCATGGCTGGGTCACGCCGTTGTTCCAGCCGCGACGGAGGAGTGCAAGGGGGGCAGGGCGGATGCGGAAGCGCGGCGGGCAACGCTGCGGCCTGTTTGAACCCGCGGTCCGGCGCTGCGTGACCATGCAGGTGGTGTCGGGCATGCCCACATCCGGTCAGGACACCATGCGCAGCCCCACGTTGTCGCGGCCTTCGTCGCCCGTGCGGAACCGGCTGACCTCGTGCATCAGCCCGTCGGCCTCGCCCTTCAGCGTGCGGCTCATGTCGGCGGCCGAACGGATGTTGGCGGCGTTGCGTTCGGTGTCGGTGCTCAGCTTGGTGGTCGCCATGTTGATCTCGGAAATCGTCATGGCCTGTTCGTCCAGGGTGGTCATGTTCGACGCGACGTTCTGGGAGATCGTGCCGATTTCCTCGAAAATGCGTTGCAGCACCTCGTCGGCGCGCGCCACGAGCTTTGATCCGTTCTTCACCCGCTCGTCGCTGGATTTCACCAGCAGCTTGATCTCGGTCGCGGCGTCAGAGGCCCTCTGGGCAAGAGAGCGGACTTCGGAGGCGACGACGGCGAAGCCGCGACCCGCATCGCCGGCGCGGGCGGCTTCGACCCCGGCATTCAGGGCCAGCAGGTTGGTCTGGAAGGCGATTTCATCGATGCTCGATAGGATGTGGCCGATCTGGGTCGAGGACGCCTCGATCTCGTTCATGGCCCCCTTGACCGAATCCACCACCTTGCGGCCGTCTTCGGCGCTTTCCTGCGACGACTTGGCCAGATCGTGGCTTTCGCGCGCGCGCTGGACAGAACTTTCGGCGCTGGCCGACAGTTCGTTGATGGCAGCCGCGACCTGTTCCAGCGACGCGGCCTGGCTTTCGCCGCGCTGGGCAAGGTCGTCGGTGGCCGCATCCAATTGGCTGGCGATGCCATGCGCCGACGTCGAGGTCATCCGCACCTTGCGGACGAAATCCGCCATCGACGTCACCATCTCGTTGAACCGCAGCCCCAGTTTGCGCACCACGTCATACCTGTCGTCGAACGTCGCAGGCGTCAGGTCCCCGTCACGCAGATTGTCGAGGCCCTGGAACAGAAGGCTGTTCATCAGGTGCCTGTCGGTGATGTCGCGGGCGACCTTGATCACGCGCGCGACCTTGCCGCTGGCATCGAAGACCGGGGCATAGGTCGCGTCGATCCAGATTTCGCTGCCATCCCTGCGCAGGCGCTTGAAGACATCCGTGTGGGGCTGGCCGTTTCGCAGAAGGTCCCAGAAGGTGGCGTATTCGGCAGACTCGGCAAAGTCGGGTTCCACGAAGATCGCGTGTTTCTGCCCCTGGATTTCGCTGACGTCGGAAAACCCCATGGCGCCGAGGAAGTTGTCGTTGGCAAACAGGATGGTCGCATCGGGGGCGAAATGAATCACCGCCTGGGTCGACATGACCATCTGGACCAGAGCGTCGTTGCGTTTCTGTTCTTCTTCGGAAGCCTTGTGCGCACCGCGTCTGGTGTCGCGAGAAAGAGAGCGAAGCATCGGGTGTCCTATGTTTACTGACCCGACCTGTCTACGGCGCAAAGGTTACGAAAACCTCTAACGGTCCCCTGATACTTTCGTGACCGGACAAGAAGCGGATTGAACCCGATCCGCCCGTCCTGCGTTCATCCTTTGGAAACCCGAAGGAGCTATCATGTCCGCACCGACAACGAACATCGAGAAACAGGCACACCGTCACAGCACACCGATCTGGGGGATCCTGGCAGCCGTCATCTTCGGCGGGCTGATGGGCGCCGCGATCACCTGGACCGCGACCAGTGGCGATGCCCCCGAAGGCGCAGCCGCCCAGGTCGACGGCCGCACGGGCGACGTCGCCACCGAGTAATGACGCATCCGCGGGCGACGTGGGGCGCCGTTGTCGTGCCTCGTCAGCCACGCGGCGCGGCGTTGCAGTGAAGCGCGGACCAATGTGGTGCGGATCAATGTGGTCACGTAAGACCTCCGCTCAACAGCAGGGGTGCACTGGGTTTGACGCCTAGACGTGTGCTGGTGGGCGAATGCTGCGCTATAGGTAGGCCGTTGGTAGGCCGTGGTCTGATGTCCTTTGGCGGCCATAATTCAACCATGCATTGGCTGACAGCATCGGTCGAACAGAATGGCTTTACCGAGGCAAGTCAATTGTACCGACGCCACGTCGGCGGTGCGCGTTGGACATTGGTCGTCGGCTGTCGAAGGGCCATCGACCTCGGAAGCTCAGCATCGGACGTTCAAGTTCGGACATTCAATATCGGCAGCCAATCACAGGCGGCTGACAGACGCATCAGTGTCGGCCCATGCCCGGCGGCCCGCCACGGAGCCCATTGCACAATTGTCAGGCTCGGCGCCCTGTCTCTGCGTCCGTGCACAGTGCGCGTTGTTTCATTGCCTCGGTCCCCCGGTTATATCTGGTGCAGGCAAAAGGACCCGACACCACATGGCACGCCCCCGCATCGGCATCATCACCAACCTTCATATCGTCAACGACAGCTACCGCACCCACGCGGGCGGTGTGATGAACTCCGAAGCGGTGGCCGAAGCGGCCGGGGGGCTGCCCCTGCTGATCCCCGCCGATCCGCGTATGGCCTCGGTCGAGGAACTGCTTGAGACCTTCGACGGCTTTGTCCTGACCGGCGGGCGCCCGAACGTACACCCCGAAGAATACGGCGAATGCGAAACGCCCGCCCATGGCACCTTTGACCGGGCCCGCGACGCGATCACCCTGCCTCTGGTGCGGGCCTGCGTCGAACGTGGCCAGCCGTTTCTTGGGATCTGCCGGGGATTTCAGGAGGTTGCCGTGGCCATGGGGTCCTGCCTGCACCCGGAAATTCGCGATCTGCCGGGCCGGATGAACCACCGGATGCCCCCCGAGGGCACGCTGGAGGAACGGTTCGCGCTGCGCCACAAGGTGACGGTCAGCGATGGCGGTCCCTTCCACAAGATCTTTGGCGCGACCGAGGTGATGACCAACACGCTGCACGGCCAGGCGGTGATCCGCGCGGGCGAGCGGTTCGTGATCGACGGCACCGCGCCGGACGGCACCGCCGAGGCGGCCTATGTCAAGGACGCGCCCGGGTTTACCCTGTCGGTTCAATGGCATCCCGAATTCAACGCCGCCGCCGACCCGGTGTCGCGCCCGCTGTTCGCCGCCTTTGGCGAAGCCGCGTGCGCCTGGATGACGCGGCGCGAGCCGTTGCAACTGGTAAAATCCGCCTGATCCGCAGGGGTTAGGCCACAGCCACCCGCACCCAGTCCAGATAGGCGACGCCAAGCCGCCCGGGAAACGCCGGAAAGGTGGTTTCCGAGGTCGCGATGACCAGCCTGTCGTCCGTGATCGTGAAATTGCGGATCTGTTCGGTGCCGACATAGGCGGGCACCCAGGCGACATCGACCAGCGCGGTGAACTGCCCGTCGCGGATCGTCAAGGCACCGGAATAGCTGAACATCGTGCGGATCATCGCGGCCTCGGGCGTCTCGCCGGGGTGGGGGGAGCGGTCGCGGGCCGTGATCACCGTGCTCAGCCGATTGTCGCGGGTGATGGTGATGAAGCCCAGGGGATCATCCCCGAAAGGCAGAAACTCCTCGCCGGTGTCGGAAAAGACATAGCGCACTGCCTCCAGCCGCCAGTTTCCGTAGATCTCGTCGCTCATGTCTGTCCTCCCGGGCCGGATCTGGCCACGGGGCGCAGCAGACACCTTTTGCCCGGATAACGAAAGGGGCCGCGCGGTGGCGGCCCCTTCGACATGATCTGCCAGGTGATCAGACGGCGAAATCAAACTGCTCGGCCAGCGGCAGCCTGCGCGCCCGCGTGCCTGTCAGATCGAACAGCGCATTGGCCAGCGCCGCCGCCGCCGGGGGCGTGCCCGGTTCGCCGATGCCGCTGATGCGATGGCCGTTTTCCAGGATCCGGATATCCACGACCTGCGGCATCGTATGCATCCGGATCGCGTCGTAATCGTAGAAGTTCGCCTGTTCCGCCGCGCCGTCGGCAAAGGTGATCTGCTGGTGCAGCGCTGCCGACAGGCCAAAGGTCATGGCCCCGAACAGCTGTGCCTCGATGTTCTTCGGGTCCAGCGCAATGCCGACGTCCGCCGCGATCCAGGCCTTGGCGATCTTGATGCCCGCGTCGGTCTGATGCACCTCGATCACCTCGGCCACGGGGGTGCCGAAGCTGTGGCAGAAGGCCACGCCGCGTCCCACGCCGTCGGGTGTCTTGCCGGTCCAGCCTGATGCGTCGCGCACGGCCTCGAGCACCGATGCCGACCGTGCGTCCTCATCGCGCATCATGTCCAGCCGGAAGGCCAGCGGATCGGCGCCAGCCGCATGGGCCAACTCGTCGATGAAGCTGTCGAAGAAGAAGCCGTTGATCGACGCCCCCACGGATCGCCACGGCCCGACTGGCAGGTCCATGTCGGCCAGGTATCCGCGAACCCGGGCATTGGGCAGGGCATAGGGTTGGTCAAAGGCGCCTTCGACGGTGATCTTGTCGGGACCCATGGGCGCCATGCCCAGCAGGATCGACATCAGCGAGGCCGTGGCGCTTTGCGCAGCGATCTGGCCGTCGACCATCACCGCACGGCCGTCCTTCACCGCACCGCGGAACCGCGACACAGCGCCGGGGCGGTAGAACCCGTGGCTCATGTCCTCTTCGCGCGACCAGAGCAGCTGCACCGGCACGCCGGGCATCTTCACCGCCAGCCGCGCGGCGTATTGCGTGAAATCCAGGAACCCGCGCCGCCCGAACCCGCCGCCCATCAGGGTGGTGTGCAGGGTCACGGCCTCGGGGTCCAGCCCGGCCTCCTTGGCGGCGACATCGCGGCAGTGGATCGGGATCTGGTTGCCCGACCAGACTTCCATAGTCTCGCCGGTGAACAGCGCCGTGGCGCTCAGCGGCTCCATCTGCGCATGGCAGAGGTAGGGCACCTGGTAGTCCGCCGTGATCTCGGTCGCGCCGTCGGGCAGGATGTCGACATCCCCGGTCTCGAGCAGTGTCGAATTCACGTCGCCGTCAAAGGCCGCGCGCAGGGTTTCGAAGATCATGTCCGATGTTTCAGGATAGGTGCCGGGCGTCCAGTCGAAGACGACGGCCTCGGCCCCTTGCATCGCGGACCAGGAGTTGTTGGCGATCACCGCCACCCCGTCGCCCAGGTTTATGACATCCTCGACCCCGGCCATGTCGAGTGCCGCCGAGGGATCGAAGCCCGCCATGCCGCCGCCCTGGTAGGGGTTGCGCTTGAGCGCGGCGAACTTCATCCCCTCAAGCCGCACGTCGAGCGAGAACTGCGCCGTGCCGGTTGCCTTGGGCATCTGGTCGTGGCGCGGCTGGCTCTTGCCGACGTGTTTCCAGCTGGATTGTGGGCGCAGGTCCGGCACGATCGGCTTGATCTCGGCGGCGGCCACGGCCAGTTCGGCATAGCTCAGCCGTGTGCCGTCGGGCGCGATCACCGCGCCGCCTTCGGTCTTCAGCGCCGACCGGTTCACGCCCAGCTGCTGCGCGGCTGCCTCCTTCAGCGTTTCGCGGGCCGAGGCCCCGGCCTGCCGCATCTTTTCGAACCCGTCCGCCGAGGAGGTCGAGCCGCCGGTGATCTGCAGGTTCAGGAACTTGCCCGCCACCGACATCTGGTTGCCAAGCGCCTCTTGCCAGCCCGACAACCGGTATTCGGCGGTCGGGAACATCTGGGTGCCCATGCCGCGGTTGTAATAGGCCTTGCCCGGAGGGCCGTGCTGGATCCGCAGGTCGCCCGGGTCCATGTCCAGCTCTTCGGCCGCCAGCGCGGCCCAGGTGGTTTGCACGCCCTGGCCCATCTCGGCCTTGGGGACGATGACGGTCACGCCGTCGCCGTCGATCACGATGAAGGGGTTCAGCGCGACCTCGCCGTCCTTGGGCGTCAATGGGTTCGGCGCGGGTTTGCGCGCGGCATAGACGCCGAAGGCGACGCCCCCGGCCACGGCGGCGGTGCCGATCAGAAAGGTGCGGCGGGCGATTTTACCGATACGGGACATGGATCAGGCCTCCTGCAGCTTTTGCGCGGCGTCGTGGATCGCGGCGCGGATCCGGGGGTAGGTGCCACAGCGGCAGAGGTTGCCCTGCATCGCCTCGTCGATATCGGCGTCGGTCGGGTTGGGCACCTCGGCCAGCAGCGCGGCGGCCTGCATGATCTGGCCCGACTGGCAGTAGCCGCATTGCGCCACCTGGTGATCGACCCAGGCCTGCTGCAGCACGGCAGGCGCATCGGGCGTGCCCAGCCCCTCGATCGTGGTCACCTCGCCCCAGACATCGCCGATGGCGACCTGGCAGGACCGCACGGCCTCTCCGTCGATATGCACGGTGCAGGCGCCGCAGGCGGCCACCCCGCAGCCGAACTTGGTGCCGGTCATGTTCAGCCCGTCACGCAGCGCCCACAGCAGGGGCACCTCGTCGGGCAGGTCTACGGTCTGGGCGGTGCCGTTGATGGTCAGTCTGGCCATGGAATCACTCCTGCTGAACTTTCTGACAAAATGCGGCTAAAGTGTCATTGTGTCAATTGACAGATTTCACGATTTCTGTCAGAACGCCGGACATGAACACGCAAGCCCTTTCGGATACTGATGAAAAACGCGCCCGCATCCTGAATGCGGCGCTGTCGGTCTTTTCGCTCTATGGCTACCGTCGCACCTCGATGGAGGACATCGCGAAGGGGGCGGGCATGTCGCGCGCGGCGCTCTATCAGCACTTCCGCAACAAGGAAGACATCCTGCTGCACGGGGTGGGCGCCTATTTCGACGTGGCCGTTTCGGCACTGCGTGATGCGCTGACACCTGGCCGCCCGCTGAAAGAGGCGCTGCAACTGGCCTGCGCCTCGGGCACGGGGGATCTGGCGCGCGCGCTTCTGGACAGCCCGCACGGCGAGGAGCTTCTGTCGATCAAGTCCGGCGAGGCCGAAGTGCAGACCCGCGAGGGCAATGCCCGCATCGCCGCGATCTGGACCGACTGGCTGGCGACCGAAGCCGCCGCCGGGCGCATCCGGCTTGAAGGCGACAGCATCCCGCAGATGGCCGAGGCGATCATCGCCGGCCAGCACGGCCAGAAGATGCTGGCGACCAGCTATGCCGACTATGTCGCGCGCCTGAAGGTCTATGCCGACCTCGTCGCGCGCGGGCTGGAGCCCTAGGGCTCAGATCTCGGCGTAGATTTCCAGGCGGGTGCCCTGCGGGTCGCGGAAGAACAGGGTCCGGTGGCCAAACGGCTGGTCCGTGACCGGCTGGTCGATCGCGATGCCCTGCCGGTCAAGCTCGGCCGCGCAGGCCGCCACCATGTCGGGCGGCACCCGGAAGGCCAGCTGCAGGGCAGGGGCCTTGGGCGCCGTATCGACCTGGCACAGGGCAAGGGTCTGCCCGCCGACCGCGAATTCAAGCCACCGGGGCGTGAGCGCGCGGACGAACCGGAACCGCAGGACCCCTTCGTAGAACCCGCGCATCGCCTGCAGGTCATCCGTAAAGATCACCGTGTAGTCGATGCCGCGGATGGCATCGAAGGGGCTGCCCATCTCAGACCTGCCCGCCGCCGATCATCACCTCGGTGCCGTTGACGCTTTCGCACAGCGGATTGCACAGCCAGACGGCCGCTGCCGCGACCTCTTCGGGGCGGATCAGGCGCTTGTGGCGGTTCAGGTCGACCATCATCGACCGCGCCGCGTCTTCCGACACCCCCGCCCGCTGAGAGATCGCGTCGGTGTTGCGTGTCACGATCGGCGTGTCGACGTAGCCGGGGCAGATCGAATTGAAGGTATAGGGCGCTTCGAGGAAATCCTCGGCGAAGGACCGCATCATCCCCAGCACCCCGTGTTTCGACGCCGCATAGGCCCCCGCGCCGGCCGATCCGCGCACGCCCGCGATCGACGACACGGCGATGCAGCGCCCCCAGTCGGTGGTCAGCATCGACTTGAGGCTTTCGCGTACGGTGTAGAAACAGCCGTCCAGGTTGGTGGTCATGATCTTGCGCCAGAACTCCGACGAGGTCTTGTGCAGCTTGCGCCCCTCGGCAATCCCGGCATTGGCGACGCAGATCTGGATCGGGCCGCGCGCCTCGACCGCGGCGGCCATGCCGTCGATGATCTGGCCTTCGTCGGTCACGTCCATGACCATCGGGTGCATGCCGGGCTCTGCCACCTCTTTCAGAACCTCGATCCGGCGGCCGGTGATCGTGACCTGCGCACCTTCGGCGACCAGCGCACGCGCGATGGCCAGCCCGATCCCGGTGCCACCCCCGGTGACGATCGCATGTTTCCCGTCCAGCATCATGGCCGCTCCTCCCTTGCGGAATTGATTTCCGCGAACCATAGGCCGCGCCGGGCAAAGCGCAAGCGGCGTGGTGGATTGCAATTCATTCGTCATCATGAATATGTTGTGGCAGGAGGAGCCCATGATCCATTTCAAAACCGCCCTGGCCCTGTGCCTGACCGCCACCGCGGCGCTGGCCAGCGAAGACATCCCCGACCAGTACCCCCAGTCCGAGCTTTACTCGAAACCGGTCGAGGTGATCCCGCACGTCTTTTCGGCCATCGGAGCCACCGCCCCGCCGACCTATGAGAACGCGGGCCACAACAACAATCTCAGCTTCATCGTGACCGGCGACGGGGTGATCGTGGTGAATGGTGGGGCCTCCTACCGCCTGGCGCGCGCGCTTCATGACGAGATCCGCGCCGTGACCGATCAGCCGGTGAAGCTGGTCATCAACGAGAACGGGCAGGGGCATGCGATGCTGGGCAACTCCTACTGGGCCGAGCAGGGGGTCGACATCCTGGCCCACGAAGAGGCGATCGCCGAGGTCGAGGCCGAGGGGGATTTCATCCTGCAGGGAATGCGCGCCTATAATCGCGACAAGGCCGAGGGCACGCGCGTGGTGCCTGCGAACCTGTCGTTTTCCGACAGCTATGCCATCGACATGGGCGGTCTGCAGATCGAGGTGATGCACATGGGCCCGGCCCACGGCCCCGGCGACACGCAGGTCTGGATCCCCGCATGGGACATCCTGATCGCCGGGGACATCGCCTTTCACGAACGGATGCCGCCGATCTTTGAAGGCGCCTGCACGAAATGCTGGATCGAGACATGGGAGACCAAGCTAGAGCCGCTTGCCCCCACCTACATCATCCCCGGTCATGGTCACCCGACGAACCTGGCGCAGGTGCGGCGCTATACCCACGACTACCTTGTCTACCTGCGCGACCGGATCGGGCAGCATATCGACGATGGCGGCGACCTGGCCGGCGCCTATTACGTCGACCAGTCGCCCTATGCGCATCTTGATACCTTCGAGGAACTTGCGACCAAGAATGCCGGGCGCGTCTATGAAGAGATGGAGTGGGAATGACACCGGCATGAGTTCCTGGATCGACATCCCGCCCCTCTGGTTGGGCCTGGCGCTGGCAACGGCCTGGGCCCAGGCGCGTCATCTCGACATGGGCCTGACGTTCGGCGGGGCGTGGTCGGATTTCGCGGGCGGTCTGCTGGTCGGTGGCGGGCTGATCCTGATCGCCCTGGCCGCGCACGAGATGTACCGCCAGCGCACGACGATCCTGCCCAACCGCGAGGCCGGCCGACTGGTCACCACCGGGATCTTCAGCCGCACGCGCAACCCGATCTACCTGGGCGATGTCATGATCCTTGCCGGTTTCATCCTCAACTGGAACGCTGTTTTATCGCTCCCCCTTGTTCCGATCTTCCTCTGGTTTATCGAACGGCGATTTATTTTCGCGGAAGAGGATGGACTCAGGCGCAAATTCCGGGCTGACTTCGCGCGCTATTGTCAGAAGACCCGTCGTTGGATTTGACTCTGCGCTGCAGAAAGGGCACATCGACAGGGATCTGTTGCGCAACAATCTTGCGCGACCCAAGGAGGAATTGGTCGGAATATTCCGACCGTCGGAAAGCCGTTGTTCAAAAAGGGGGACGACACAGGTGAAAATCGGAACGCCGAAAGAGGTATTCGAGGGTGAGAACCGGGTCGCGATGACGCCGGACTCGGCCGCGCAACTCCAGAAGCTTGGCCACGAGTGTTACGTCGAAGCCGGGGCCGGTGCGGCCGCGGGCTTTGCCGACGACATGTACGAGGCAGCTGGCGTCACGGTGGTCAAGACCGCTGCCGCGCTGTGGAAAGAGGTCGACATCATCGCCAAGGTGCGTCAGCCGAACGAGACCGAGCTGAAGCGCCTGAGTGCTGACAAGACGTTGATTTCCTTCTTCAACCCAGCCGGAAACGAGCAGGGGATGGAGATCGCGAAATCCAAGGGCGCCACCGTCATCGCGATGGAGATGGTGCCGCGGATTTCCCGCGCGCAGAAGATGGACGCCCTGTCGTCCATGGCCAATATCGCGGGCTACCGCGCGGTGATCGAGGCCGGCAACAACTTTGGCCGCTTCTTCACCGGTCAGGTCACGGCTGCGGGCAAGGTGCCCCCCGCCAAGGTCCTGGTCGTCGGCGCCGGCGTGGCCGGTCTGGCCGCCATCGGCACCTCGACCTCGCTTGGCGCCGTCACATACGCCTTCGACGTGCGTCCCGAAGTGGCCGAGCAGGTTGAATCCATGGGCGCCGAATTCGTCTACCTCGACTTCGAGGAAGAACAGGCGGACGGCGCGGCCACGGGTGGCTATGCGGCGGTATCTTCGCCCGAATTCCGCGAGGCGCAGCTGGCCAAGTTCCGCGAACTGGCCCCCGAGGTCGACATCGTCATCACCACGGCGCTGATCCCGAACCGCGAAGCGCCCGAGCTGTGGACCGAGGACATGGTCAAGGCCATGAAGCCCGGATCGGTCATCGTCGACCTGGCCGCCGAAAAGGGCGGCAACTGCAAGATGACGGTGATGGACCAGAAGATCGTGACCGACAACGGCGTCACGATCATCGGCTACACCGACTTCCCGTCGCGCATGGCGACGCAGGCCTCCAGCCTTTATGCCACCAACATCCGTCACATGATGACCGACCTGACGCCCGAAAAGGACGGCGTGGTCGATCACAATATGGATGACGACGTGATCCGTGGCGCGACCGTGACCCACAAGGGCGAAATCACCTGGCCGCCGCCACCGCCGAAGGTCGCGGCCATCGCGGCCCAGAAGCCCAAGGAAAAGGCCAAGGAGCTGACGCCCGAAGAAAAGCGCGCCGCCGAAACGGCCGCCTTCAAGGCACAGACCAAGCAACAGGTGACCCTGCTGGGTGTCGGTGCCGTTCTGCTGCTGGGTGTCGGCCTTGTTGCGCCGGCCAGCTTCATGCAGCACTTCATCGTGTTTGTCCTGTCGGTCTTCATTGGCTTCCAGGTCATCTGGGGCGTGGCGCATTCGCTGCACACGCCGCTGATGGCCGTCACGAACGCGATCTCCTCGATCATCATCCTGGGCGCCCTGATGCAGATCGGGTCCGGGTCCTTCCTGGTGATCCTGCTGGCGGGGCTTTCGGTCTTCATGGCCGGGATCAACATCTTCGGCGGCTTCCTTGTGACACGGCGCATGCTCGCCATGTTCCAGAAATCTTAAGGAAAGGCGGGGATCATGGATTACGGATTCACCACGGCGGCCTATGTGGTCGCGGCTGTCCTCTTCATCCTGTCTCTCGGGGGCCTCTCCGGGCAGGAATCTGCAAAACGCGCCGTCTGGTACGGCATCGTGGGCATGGCGCTGGCGGTCTTCGCCACGCTGATCGGGCCGGGATCGGGCCTGTGGCTGCTGTCGGCTCTGCTCATCGCAGGCGGCGGGGCCATCGGCATGTACGTGGCCAAGAAGGTCGAAATGACCGAGATGCCGCAGCTTGTTGCTGCAATGCACAGCCTTGTCGGTCTGGCGGCGGTCTTTGTCGGCTTCAATGCCCATATCGAACTGGCCCGCGTGGCCGCGATGGACGAAACCGCCCGCGAGGCGCTAAAGGGCTTTGCCGCCCTGATCGCCAAGAAAGACGGGGTCGAGATCGGCATCCTGAAGGTCGAGCTCTTCCTCGGCATCTTCATCGGGGCCGTGACCTTCACCGGGTCGGTCATCGCCTATGGCAAACTGGCGGGCAAGGTCACCTCGGCGGCGCAGAAGCTGCCCGGCGGTCACCTGCTGAACGCCGCCGCCGCCATCCTGTCGGTCGTCTGCCTGTTCTGGTATGCCTCGACCGGTGGCTTCCTGCCGCTGGCCCTGATGACGCTGGCCGCGCTCTTCATCGGCTATCACCTGATCATGGGCATCGGCGGCGCGGATATGCCTGTCGTCGTGTCGATGCTGAACAGCTATTCGGGCTGGGCAGCGGCCGCGATCGGCTTCTCGCTTGGCAACGACCTGCTGATCGTTGTGGGCGCGCTGGTCGGCTCGTCGGGTGCGATCCTGTCCTACATCATGTGCAAGGCGATGAACCGGTCCTTCGTGTCGGTGATCCTGGGCGGCTTCGGCGGCACCAGCGGCCCGGCGATGGAAGTCGAGGGCGAACAGAAGCCCATTGACGTCGACGGCGTGGCACAGGCGCTGGACGAGGCCGACAGCGTGGTCATCGTGCCGGGCTACGGCATGGCGGTCGCGCAGGCACAGCAGAACGTCGCCGAACTGACCCGCAAGCTGCGCGCCAAGGGCAAGGAAGTGCGTTTCGCGATCCATCCCGTCGCGGGTCGTCTGCCGGGCCACATGAACGTGCTTCTGGCCGAGGCCAAGGTGCCCTACGACATCGTGCTGGAGATGGACGAGATCAACGACGACTTCCCCGATACGGACGTGGTCATCGTGATCGGGTCGAACGACATCGTGAACCCGGCGGCGCAGGACGATCCGAACTCTCCGATTGCCGGCATGCCGGTTCTGGAAGTCTGGAAGGCCAAGCAGGTGTTTGTCTCGAAGCGCGGTCAGGGCACCGGCTATTCGGGCATCGAGAACCCGCTGTTCTATAAGGACAACACCCGCATGTACTATGGCGACGCGAAAGACAGCGTCGGAGCGTTGCTGGCCAAGATCGACTGATCTGCGGTCAAGCGAATTGGAAAGGGCGGTCCTGCGGGGCCGCCCTTTTCGTTTGTGTGAGCCGACCGAGGGGGGGCTTTGCCCCCCGGCCCGTGCCGGTCCTCCCCCCAAGGTATTTGGAACCAGAAGAAGCGGGCCGGGTTTGGTCATTAGCACGGAGGAGATGCAGATGATCCGCGAAGGTACTCAGGTGAAGTGGAGCTGGGGCAATGGCTCGGCCAGCGGCAAGGTGGAGGAGCGGTTCACCCGCGAGGTCACCCGCACGCTCAAGGGCGAGGAGGTCACCCGCAAGGGATCTGACGACAACCCCGCGCTGCTGATCGTGCAGGAAGACGGCGACAAGGTGCTCAAGCTGCACTCTGAGGTGGAGCGGGCCTGAGCATGGCAGAGCTGGTCTATTACCCCGACGACCGGCCCGGCATCACCCGGGCGCGCCATGGGCGCGGCTTTACCTATCGCGGACCGGACGGCACCACCATCGCCCGCGGGCCCGAGCGGCGGCGGCTGGAGGCCATGGCGGTGCCCCCCGCCTATGATCGCGTCTGGATGACGCCGTTGGACAACGGGCACCTGATGGCGACGGGGTTCGACGACCGGTCGCGCAAGCAGTACCGCTATCATCCCGACTGGTCCGCCGCGCGATCGGCCGAGAAATTCGCGGTGCTGCCCGCCTTTGGCGAGGCGTTGCCGAAGATACGGGGCCGGATTTCCCGCGACCTGAACAACCGCGAGGCGGGGGAGGCGGAGTTCGCGCTGGCCGCCGCGCTGCTGCTGATCGACGAGACCGCGATGCGCGTCGGCAACCCGGTCTATGCCGCCGAGAACGGCACCTATGGCGCGACGACCCTGACCCGCCGCCATCTGCGACTGCGTGACGGCGGGCTGGACCTGAGCTGGATGGCCAAGGGCGGCAAGAAGGTGCGCAGGCGCATCCGGTCGAAACGCCTGATGCGGGTGCTGCAGGCGGCGCGCGATCTGCCGGGGGCAGAGCTGTTCACCTGGGTCGACGACGCGGGCGCGGCGCACAAGGTCACCTCTTCGGCGTTGAACGGATACCTCTCGGAAATCGGCGGGCACGACGGGTTCACGGCCAAGACCTTCCGCACCTGGGCCGGGTCGCTGGCCGCCTTTGAATGCCATCTGGCAGAGGGCGAGGGGGCGACCATCAAGTCCATGGCCCAGGCCGCGTCCGAGGCCTTGGCGAATACGCCGACGGTCGCGCGGAATTCCTACATCCACCCCAAGGTGATCGATCTTGTTGGCGTGGATGCGGCGGATCTGCCAGAAGGCCGCCGGGGCCTGTCGAAGGCCGAGGCGGGGATGCTGAAGATCCTGACGTGATCCTCATATGCAAAAGGGCCCGGCGAATGCGGGCCCTTCTTTCGTTCGCGGATGGGTGGATTATTCGGCAGGCTGCGCCAGTGCGGCAGGCAGCGCGCGGCCCAACAGCAGGCGGTCGGTGGCCACGCCGCCGATGCAGATGAAGCCAAGCGCCAGCAGCGCCGCGACGCCAAGCGTCGGCACCCCGGCCAGGCCCGCGCCGATGGTGCAGCCGCCCGCAAGCACGCCGCCAAAGCCCATCAGGGTCGCGCCAAGGATGTAGCGGCCGGTCTGTGCCGGGGTCGCGAAGCTTTGCCATTCGAAGCTACGCAGCGCCAGCGCGGCAATCAGGCCACCCAGAAGCGCGCCACCGATCAGCCCGGTGCCGAAGCCCGCGGGCACGGCCGTCGACGCGATGGTCCAGAAGAGGCCCTCGGTCATGGGGGCGATGAACGACAGGCTTTCCAGCGTGATCGGGTCAAATTCGTCATAGAGCACATAGCCCGTGCCGACCCAGCCAAGCGGCACCAGCAGGCCGATGGCGGCGGCCAGCACCAGCCGACTGACCGGATTGCCGGACCGCACCACGAAGACCAGCGCCAGCGCGGCCAGCACCACGGACCACAGGGTCAGGCCGCCGGGCAGGGCGGCCAGCGTCCCGAACTCTCCGACGGACCAGGTGACCGACCCGAGCGTGGTGCGCACCGGGGCCAGCACGCCCTTGAGCGTGGCATGGGCGACGACCGCGAAGACGACCAGCACCAGCGCCGCGCGCAGGTTGCCCGCGCCCGTCAGAACGACCAGCCGCGAGACGCAGCCGCGTGTCAGGATCATGCCGGCGCCGAACAGAAGCCCGCCTAGCGCAATGGCCAGAACGGGCATGTCGCCGGTGACATAGCGGTGGCCTGCGAAATCGATCAGCCCGGCGGCCACGGCGCCCTGCGTGCCCAGGATCGCCACGGCCAGGGCCAACGCCCAGACCCCGCGCGCGGCGCGGCGGTCCTCGCCCACCAGGGCGCGGCGGAAGCAGAACTTGGTGACCGCTGCCAGCAGGCCGAAGACCAGCCCGAGGCCCAGGGCGAACCAGAGGCTCGCCTGTTGCGGTGTCAGAGTGTCGAAGCCGAAGGATTCGTACATAGGTATCTCCTGAGCGCGGAATATTGTCCCGATACGCCTGCAGAGGGGGCCATATCAAGCTATTCATTCATGCGAATAGGTGGCTTGGTCGGGAAATTATCCCGATCGGCGCGGGCGACAAGAACGCTGTCCCCGCCAGCCCCGGGAAATGGAACACCGGCCCGCATCGCTGCGCGCCGGTGGAACCCTTGCCTTAATTTGCCTCAGCGCCCGCGGATGCGGGGATCAAGCGCGTCGCGCAACCCGTCACCGAGGTAATTGACCGTCAGCACGGTCAGCGAGATCGCGACGCCGGGCAGGATCACCCTTTCCGGGTTCTGCTGCATGTAGTCGACCGCGTCGAACAGCAGGCGGCCCCAGGTCGGGAAGTCCGGCGGAAAGCCGAGACCCAGGAACGACAGGGCGGATTCGGTGATGATCGCATTGGCGATGCCCAGGGTTGCCGACACCACGATCGGAGAGATCACGTTCGGCAGGATATGCCGCAGGATCATCTTGCTGTCCGTCGTCCCGATCGACCGGGCGGCCAGCACGAATTCACGCTCCTTCAACGCCAGCACGTCGCCGCGCACGATCCGTGCCGTGGGCATCCACGAGGTCACGCCGATGGCGACCACGATCAGGATGAAGATCCCCGTTTCGGGCCCGAAGGCCGCGTTGAGCGGTTCACGGAACAGCAGAACCATGACCAGCAGCAGCGGCAGCAGGGGCAGGGCGAGGAACAGGTCCGTCGTCCGCATCAGCAGGTTGTCGAGCCATTTGAAATAGCCCGCCATGACCCCCACGAGCGAGCCCAGGAACAGCGCCAGTAGCATCGCGGTGATGCCCACGGAAAGCGAGACCTGCCCGCCGGCCATCATCCGGGCCAGCATGTCGCGGCCCAGCTGGTCGGTGCCGAAGGGATGCGCCAGCGACGGCCCCTGGTTGCGGGCGCGGATGTCGATGAAGGTCGCCTCGATCGGCCAGAACAGCGGGCCGGCGAAGACGACCAGGACGATCAGCAGGAAGATGATCCCGCCGGCCATGGCGCCCTTGTGGTGGCGGAACTGGCTCCAGACCTCGGCCCACTGGGACCGGGGCGGCGTGTTGGGCACCTGCACCTTCATGACGTCTGCGGCCTGGACTTCGCCGGGGCCGGGTTCGATCTGCTGGGGTGTGTTGGGGTCAGTCATAGCGGATCCGGGGGTCGAGAATGCCGTAAAGCACGTCGGCGATCAGATTGAACATCACGATCAGCACGGCGAAGATGAAGGTCAGCGTCTGCACCATCGGCAGGTCGTTCGCCTGGATCGCGGTGATCAGCAGCTGGCCGATCCCGTTCACCTTGAAGACCTGTTCGGTGATGATGGCGCCGCCGAAGATCGACGGAATGCCAAGCGCGATCACGGTGACCACGGGGATCATCGAGTTGCGCAGAACGTGGCTCAGCACCACGACGCGTTCGCCCAGGCCCTTGGCCCGCGCGGTGCGCACGTAATCCTGGTTGAGGTTGTCCAGCATCGAGGCCCGCATGAACCGCGCGATCTGCGCCGTGATCTGCAACGCCAGAACCATCACCGGGAGCACCATCTGGCGCAGCTGGATCATGAAGCTGTCCCAGTCGGTCACCTTGTGCGTCGTGTCGTAGATCGACGGGAACCAGCCCAGCTGGACCGAGAAGATCACGATCACCAGCACGCCCGAGAAGAAGGGTGGCACCGAAAACCCGATCATCGACACGAAGGTGCCGACGTTGTCGAACAGCGAATACTGGCGGTAGGCCGAATAGATGCCGATCGGCAGGGCGATCAGGACGGCCACGACATAGGCCGTGCCGACCACCCAGAGCGTCTGGGGGATACGCTGCACGACGATGTCCATGATCGGCGACCGGGTCTGCCAGGACAGCGCCCGCAGTTCTCCGGCTGCGAATTCGGTTCCGAAGATCGCGTCGATCAGCACCCGGGGTTCGACCCAGAAGAACTGCCGCAGCCATTTCCAGTACTGAACGTACCAGGCGTCACCGAGGCCAAGCGCCTCGCGCATCTTCTGTTTGACTTCCGGCGGCACCGTCAGCGGCACCTGCGCCATCGGGTCGCCGGGCGCCAGCATCAGCAGGCCGAAGATGACCAGCGAGATGAAGAGAAGCGTGGGCACGGCGAGCACGAGACGCCGGATCGTGAAGGTCAGCATGGGGCGACCTCATGGTCTTTGGGGAGGAGCTTTGAGGGCAAAGGCCATGTCCATCTTTTGGGGCTGCATTGGAAAGCCATCCTGCACCAATGGCTTTCGAATACCGCCCGAAAAACGGGATACGCCCCCGCAAGTGGATGCGGGGGCGTAAAGATCAGGCGTTTACTTGACGCGGTGCCAGTCGGCGGCGTTCCACAGTTCCGAGTCCCAGGTGTTCAGGACCACACCACCCAGGGTGTTGGAATGTGCGGACACACGGCCACGGTCGACCAGCGGCACGACGACGTAGCTGTCTTTGGTCAGCATGTCGTTGAGCTTCTTGGCGATCTCGGCACGCTTCTCGATTTCGCCGGTCTTGCCCAGCTCGGCGACAAGTGCGTCGTACTCTTCGTCGCAGAAGCGGTTGATGTTTTCACCCTGCCACTGGCTTTCCGGCTTGGGGGCCTTTTCGCAGGTGTGCTGCGCCAGGTAGGCTTCGGGATCGGTGCCGTCGAAGTTGTTCGCGTACATTTCCACGTCCGCATAGAACTTCTGGAAGGTGTCGGGCGAACCCGGGTCACCACCGAAGAAGACCGAGCCCGAGATGTTGCGCAGTTCGGTTTCGACACCGATCTCGCTCCACCACTGCTTGATCAGCGCCTGGAAGTCCTGACGCACGGCGTTGGTCGAGGTCTGGTAGAGAAGCGCCAGCTTCTTGCCATCCTTGTCGCGCACGCCGTCGCCATCGCTGTCGGTCCAGCCGGCTTCGTCCAGCAGGGCCTTGGCGCCTTCGATGTCCTGCGCGATGCAGTCGGTGTTGTCGGAGGCGTAGACCTCCGGTGCGGGCACCAGGTTACAGGTCGGGCGACCGGCCTGGCCGTAGCCGATTTCCACCAGCAGTTCGCGGTCGATGGCCATCGACAGCGCCTTGCGGACGCGGACGTCGGACAGCGCCCAGTGGGGGTGCTTGGCGGTCGCGCGCTCGCCTTCCGGCAGGGACGGCGACGGGTCGGTCATGTTCATCTCGATCCGTTCGACCAGCGTGCCGAAGGCCGAAACCGGGGTGCCCTTGCCGCCTTTGGCCATCTCGGCGATGACTTCGGGGGCCAGCTGCAGGTTCCAGGCGTAATCGTATTCGCCGGTTTCCAGAACCGCACGACCCGCCGCAGCCGCGTCGCCGCCGCCCTTGAAGGTCATGGTCGCGAAGGCGGGTTTCGCCGGATCGCGGTAGTTCGGGTTTGCGGACAGCGAGATCACGTCGTTCGGGCGGAAATCATCCACGACGAACGGGCCGGTGCCGATCGGGTTGAAGTTCGCTTCGGTGCACTCGGGCGCTTTCGGGCCAAGGCAGTTTTCGAACTGGGCTTTCTGCAGGATCGGGGACTGACCGCCCATGAACGCCTGGTAGGGGTTCGGCTTGGGTTCGGTGAAGTTCACCACGACAGTCAGGTCATCCGGCGTCTCGACCGAGGAGATGCCTTCGAACTTGGCCAGCTGCGCGCAGCCGCCTTCGGGATGCATGCAGTATTCGGCGGTGAAGGCCACGTCGGCCGAGGTCACCGGGGTGCCGTCAGACCACAGCAGGCCCTCTTTCAGCTTCCAGGTGATCTGCTTGAGGTCTTCGGTCACGCCACCGTTTTCGATCGTCGGAATTTCGACGGCCAGGTAGGGGACCATGTTGCCGTCCTGGTCAAAGCGGCCAAGGGGTTCGATGACCAGCGATGCGGCTTCGATGTCCTTGGTGCCCGAGGACAGGTAGGGGGTCATGATCGACGGCGCCTGCCAGTAGATCACGTTGACATGGCCGTCCGCGCCACGCTCTGCCATGGCGGCAGGCGCCATGACCGATGCAGCGGCGGCGCCGAGCAACAGGGTTCTGAGTTTCATCACACACTCCATTGTTGGATTTGCCGCGCCACTTCTGCGGAGGCGCGGGATGGTACGCGCGGTAAGTGCCATCGCACCCCTATCAAGGGTGTGGCCGCCCACCTCACGGATTTGTTCATCGAAAAGCGGTTTCGTTCAAATTGCAAGCCCAGTGGTTAGCGGACCTGAGGTAAGCGATGTCACGCGTTTGACATTTTGCCCCGTCCGTCGCTAGCGTCAGGGCGTCAGACAGGACAGGACCCCCCATGCTGGATCAGACCCCCGCCGCGGACACCGACCGCGAGGCCATTGCCCGGATCGAAAATCTGAAAGTGTCGTTCCAGACCAAGGACGGAGAAGTCTTTGGTGTCGAGGACGTGTCCTTCTCGGTCTATCCCGGCGAAACCGTCTGCATCGTCGGCGAATCCGGATCGGGCAAATCGGTGTCGTCCCTGTCGCTGATGCGGCTGGTCGAATTCGGCGGCGGCAAGATCGCCGGAGGGCATCTGTTCTTCGATCGCTCCGAAGGCGGCCAGATCGATATTGCCAAGACGGATCAAGGCCTTATGCGCACGATCCGTGGCAACGAAATCGGCATGATCTTCCAGGAGCCGATGACGGCCCTGAACCCTGTCTTCACCATCGGCCGCCAGTTGACCGAAGGGCTGCGCCTGCATCTGGACCTGTCCAAGTCCGAGGCGCACGCCCGCGCGATCGAATTGCTGCGCGAGGTTCGGATCCCCGAACCTGAACGTCGGATGAAGCAGTATCCGCACGAGCTTTCGGGCGGCATGCGCCAGCGTGTCGTGATTGCCATGGCGCTGGCCTGCAAGCCGCGTCTGCTGATCGCGGACGAACCGACCACTGCGCTCGACGTGACGATTCAGGCCGAAATCCTGGCCCTGATGGATCGCCTCAAGCGGGAAACCGGCACGGCGGTGATGTTCATCACCCACGACATGGCCGTTGTTGCGCAGATGGCGGACCGCGTCGTGGTCATGTTCCGCGGCAACAAGGTCGAAGAGGGCACCGTCGCTGAAATTTTCAACAATCCCAAGCACGACTATACGAAAGCATTGCTCGCCGCAGTGCCCAAGCTGGGGGAAATGACCGGCAAGGCCGCGCCCGAGCCGATGAAGCTCGTCGGGGTCGAATCAGGAGAGGTCCGACCAATTCCCGGCACGCAGGAGACGCTGCTTGAGGTGAAGAACCTGACCACGCGTTTCCCGGTGAAAGGTGGCTTCTTCCGGCGCACGGTGGCGCAGGTTCACGCGGTCGAAGACGTGTCGTTCACCGTCAACAAGGGCCAGACGCTGAGCCTTGTCGGGGAATCCGGCTGCGGCAAATCCTCGGCCGGGCGGTCGATCCTGCGGCTGGTCGAACCGAACTCGGGCGAGATCCGACTGGGCGGCAAGGACATCATGGCGTTGAACGATCGCGACCTTCGCGAAGCGCGGCTTGATATGCAGATGATCTTCCAGGATCCCTTCGCCTCGCTGAACCCGCAGATGATGCTGCGCGACCAGGTTGCCGAACCGATGTGGAACTACGGCACCGTAAAGGGGCAGGAGATGGAGGACCGCATCGCCATGCTGTTCGACCGCGTCCACCTGCCGCGCGCCTTCATGCGCCGCTACCCGCACGAACTGTCGGGCGGTCAGCGGCAACGTGTGGCGATTGCCCGCGCGCTGGCCCTGAACCCCAAGCTGATCGTCGCGGACGAAGCGGTGTCGGCGCTGGACGTGTCGGTGCAGGCGCAGGTGCTGAACCTGATGATGGAGCTTCAGGCCGACCTGGGCCTGTCGTTCCTGTTCATCAGCCACGACATGGCCGTCGTGGAACGCGTCAGCCACCGCGTCGGCGTCATGTACCTGGGCCGCATCGTCGAAATCGGATCCCGCCAGGCCGTGTTCGAAAACCCGCAGCACCCCTACACCCGCGCGCTGATGAAGGCCGTCCCGATCGCCGATCCCGACCGCCGCAAATCCGAACGCGAGCTGAACTTCAAACCCATCCCGTCCCCGATCCACGATCTTGATTACGTCGCCGAACCTTCGGTCTACGACAAGGTCGGCGAGGACCACTTCGTGCTGACAACCGACAGCGGCTACTGAGAAAATGCCCGAAAAACTGACGCCCTATCAGATCATGGAGAAGCTGGTCAGCTTCCCCACGGTCTCTCGCGATTCGAACCTTCCGCTCATCGACTGGGTGCAGGATTACCTTGAAAGCCATGGGGTTGCGGTCAAACGCCACCTGCACGCGTCAGAGCCTAAGGCGGGTCTCTGGGCCCATGCCGGCCCGATGGAGGACGGCGGCGTCGTGCTGTCCGGGCACACCGACGTGGTGCCCGTGGACGGGCAGGCCTGGTCGACCGATCCCTTCACCGTCACCGAAAAGGACGGACGGTACTACGGGCGGGGCTGCTGCGACATGAAAAGCTTCGACGCGCTGGCCGTCTGGGCCGTGGTCGAGGCGCATCTGAACGGGACCAAGCGGCCCTTGCAGCTGGCCTTCACCTATGACGAGGAAGTCGGTCTGATCGGGGCCGATCCGCTGATCGAGGATCTGGGCGACGCCTTCCCGCGCGCCAAGACCGCCATCATCGGCGAGCCGACCACCATGCAGGCCGTCACCGGCCACAAGGGCGGGCTGGCCTGGAACATGCATTTCCACGGCTACGAGATCCATTCGTCCCTGTCGCATCGCGGCGTGTCCGCGATCATGGAAGGGGCCAAGCTGATCCAGTGGGCGAACGAGGTGAACGCCGAAAGCGCCGCCGCGACCCCGAATGAGATCAACGCACTGTTCGATCCGCCCTGGTCCAACCTGCATGTCGGCATGATCGAAGGCGGCACCGCCCACAACATCACCGCCAAGGATTGCGAATTCGTCTTCTCGATCCGCGTGGCCCCGGGGGATGACCCCAAGGTCTGGACCCGTCGCGTCATGGACAAGGTGGCCGAGATCGAGGCCGGCATGCAGGCGATCCACCCCGATACGCGGATCGAGGTGACCGAGAAATTCGCGGGCCCCGGCCTCTTCTCCGATCCCGGTGGCCCGGCCGAAACGCTGGCGCGGCAGCTGACGGGCGACAATGCGCGCCATGTCGTCAGCTATGGCACCGAGGCGGGATATTTCCAGAAGCACGGCTTTGACGCCGTGGTCTGCGGCCCCGGCGACATCCAGCAGGCCCACCAGCCCGACGAATTCATCGAGGTGTCGCAGTTCGAAGCCGGCCATACCTTCATGCGACGACTTCTGGACCACCTGAACCAGGACTGACCCATGCCCATCAAGAACCGCTTTGCCGAACTGCTTCCCGAAATCACCGCCTGGCGGCGCGATTTCCATGAAAACCCCGAACTGCTGTACGACATTCCCCGGACCGCCGGGATCGTGGCCGACAAGCTTCGGGACTTCGGATGCGACGAAGTGGTGGAAGGCATCGGCCGCACCGGCGTGGTCGCGGTGATCCGGGGGCAAAGCGACACCCATGGCCGCGCGATCGGTCTGCGGGCCGACATGGACGCGTTGCCGATGCAGGAAAAGACCGGGCTGCCCCATGCCTCGAAGACGCCCGGCATGATGCACGCCTGCGGTCATGACGGGCATACCTCGATCCTGCTGGGCGCCGCAAAATACCTGGCCGAGACGCGACGCTTCGACGGCACCGTGGTCCTGATCTTCCAGCCCGCCGAAGAGGGCGGGGCCGGCGGCAAGGCCATGATCGACGACGGGCTGTTTGACCGCTGGCATATCGACGAGGTCTATGGCCTGCACAACCAGCCGGGCCTGCCCGTGGGCGATTTCGCGATCCGCCCCGGCGCGCTGCTCGGCTCGGCCGACGAATTCGCGATCACCGTGACGGGCAAGGGTGGCCATGCCGCGCAGCCCCATACGGTCATCGATCCGGTGGTCGCTGCCGCGCAGATCATCACCGCGCTGCAAACAGTCGCCAGCCGCAACGCCGACCCGATCAAGTCGATCGTCGTGTCGGTCTGCACGCTGGAATCTGACACCAAGTCGCACAACATCATCCCCGGCGCGGTCTTCCTGCGCGGCACCGTCCGCACGCTGGACCCCGGCGTGCGCGATATGGCCGAAGACCGCATCCGCACCCTGGTCACCGCGACGGCCCAAGCCTTCGGTGCCACGGCCGAGATCACCTATGACCGCGGCTATCCGGTGACGATGAACACCCCCGACCAGACCGACTTTGCCGCCGATATCGCCGAACAGGTGGCGGGCCGGGTCGACCGCAACGTGCCGCCCGTCATGGCGGCCGAGGACTTTGCCTACATGCTGGAACAGCGCCCGGGCGCCTATATCATGCTGGGCAACGGCGACAGCGCCATGGTCCATCACCCCGCCTATGACTTCAACGATGAAGCGATCCCGGCCGGCTGCAGCTGGTTCGCGGAGCTCGTCGAAAACAGACTGCCGGCCTGACGACCGGAGCCAGACTGCCGGCCTGCCGCCGGCCGCGAAAGGAAAGACAATGCCCGTCAAGAACCGCTTTGCAGAGCTGCTGCCCGAGATCACCGAATGGCGCCGCGACCTGCACGAACACCCCGAGATCCTGTTCGACACCATCCGCACCGCCGGCATCGTCGAGGAAAAGCTGAAGGCCTTCGGCTGTGACGAGGTCGTCACCGGCCTGGGCCGCACCGGCGTCGTCGGTGTCATCAAGGGCAAGGAAACCGGGTCGGGCAAGGTCATCGGGTTGCGCGCCGACATGGACGCGCTGCCGATCCTGGAAGAAACCGGGGTCGACTATGCCTCGAAGACGCCCGGCGCGATGCATGCCTGCGGCCACGACGGCCACACCGCGATGCTGCTGGGCGCGGCCAAGTATCTGTCGGAAACGCGCAACTTCGACGGCACGGTCGTGGTGATCTTCCAGCCCGCCGAAGAGGGCGGCGGTGGCGGACGCGAGATGTGCGCTGACGGCATGATGGACCGCTTCGGCATCCAGGAGGTCTACGGCATGCACAACTGGCCCGGCATGCCCGTCGGCACCTTTGCGATCCGCCCCGGCCCGACCATGGCCGCCACCGATGAATTCACCATCATCGTGAAGGGCAAGGGCGGCCACGGCGCCAAGCCGCACCAGGCGGTGGATTCGGTCGTCACCGCGTCGCAGATCGTCGTTGCCCTGCAAAGCATCGTCAGCCGCACCGCCGACCCGATCAGTGCGGTCGTCGTGTCGGTCACCAGCTTCGTGACCTCGTCGCAGGCGTTCAACGTCATCCCCGACACGGTCGAACTGCGCGGCACCATCCGCACGCTGACGCCGGAAAACCGCAAGATGACCGAAGAGAAGATCAAATCGATCCCCGTCGCCATCGCCGCCGCCTATGGCGCCGAGGCCGAGGTGATCTATCATTCGAACTACCCGCCGACCATCAACGCGCCCGAGCAGACCGAATTTGCCGCCGCCGTTGCGCGGTCGGTGTCGGGCGACTGCGCCGAGGCCGAGATCACCATGGGCGGCGAGGATTTTTCCTACATGCTGGAAGAACGCCCGGGCGCCTACATCTTCATGGGCAACGGCGATAGCGCCGACGTGCACCACCCGAAGTACAACTTCAACGACGAAGCGATCCCGGCGGGTTGTTCGTGGTGGGCGGGCATCGTCGAACAGCGGATGCCTGCGGCGTGATTTGAACCGGGAGAGGGGGCTGTCTGCCCCCTCTTGTCCCTGCGGGCCAATTCACCCCCGAGGATATTTGCGGCCTTATGTATCAAACGCACCAAGCGGTGCGCGGCTAGATGAAATGACTCCACTTAGCGTCTGAAGTCGCCTACCTCTTGTTTTAACAGGAGGTCTACATGTCAGAAACGCCGCTGGTCTTATTTATTGATCTGAAGCCAGACACACGCATTGATCTAAAAACGGCGGCTCGTGCCGCGATAGCCTGGGCCGATACGGTCGAGAGTGTTGGAGCGTTCTTCGATCCAGCACACCCGCCCACAATTGATCTTGTTGCATCTGAACCCGGAAGCCAAAAGCTGCGGGGTATCATCAAGTCGATTACGGACGATCCGCAGGCGCTTATACGAACAGCGATAGTTTCTTCGATCATCTACATTGTAGATACCGGCGGACGCTGGGGGCTTGAGCAAGTTCTTGAATACATGAAAGGGCCAGACGCACCGCAGGAAGTTGTTTCTCTATCTGAGGAGGAGCGTACTCAAATCGCCAAGGATGTTGCGGCCGCGCTAGAAGCGCGCCTTGGCGAAGCTCCTGCTAGGAGGGTGTTTGCTGAGCTTTCCAATGATGATGACGTGACCGGCGTGGGGGTCACTTCTCGAACCGATGGTAATAGGCCTTCCATCGTCGTCAGCAGAGGAGAGTTTCCGCCGGAGGTGTTCATCATCGACCATGAGGGAACCGAAAAGCGCACGCGGGTAGAGGAGGTTGATCTGGTTCTGTTTCGGCCAGTCTTAACTACCGAAACTGACAAAAGGTGGGGGTTCACATGGCCGTATGGAAAGATAGGGGCCACCATAAAAGACCATGAGTTCTTAACCAACATGGCCGAAGGGAAGCTTGGAATTGAGATGGCGCAGGGGATTGTGTTGACGGTTCTGCTCGAAATTTCCGAAGAACGCAGAGAGAGCGTTTGGTCGGTCAAAGAATATTCTGTTCAAAAGGTTGTCAAAATTCGCCCTCACGAAAAACAGGAGCGGATGGATTTACAGTGAGGTCAGCAAGATGATGCCGAAAACCACGATGGCTAAGGCGGTCAAGATTGCCGCAACAGTACTGAGCGTTTGAACCGCAAGCAAAACACCGAAAACCGCAGCAGCCACCACGGTCGGCGCGATCCATTTTCGCACCTTAATCCATTGTTTTTGCTCTGTTTCCTTGATCATTCCAAAATCTCAACTCTCTGCACTTTTATAGCAGAAAGGGACTGCAATAGGAACGCCGCAGTGAACTTCCCTCGTGACAATTTGTTTCGAATGTTCACCTCTTTGTCTCCAATCAGATCGGCAAGCTGCGCATAGGTCACGCCTTTACGCTTCAGCTCCGCTTTCAGGAGGTTCGCGGCCATCGTTTCCCATTCTGTTTGCTGCGCCATGCGTCACCTTTCAAGATAAACGTATCTTTTTTGATACCTATGCCCTTGCAAGGGATGCGTCAACGTACCATATCTGTTACATAGGTAACGGAAACGATACGATGGCCCAACACTTTCTCCTCTCCGCAGCGTCCCGCACCCTCTCCCTGCGTTCGATCTACAAAGCAGGCGAGGAAGCAGCTTACGAAACCTTCTGCAAGATGCGCTGGCCCGAGACGGATGGCGAGGCGGTTTGCCCGCGCTGCGGACATGACGAAACCTATTCGATCAGCACCCGCCGCAAGTTTAAGTGCAAGGCTTGCGCTCACCAGTTTTCGGTTACGTCCGGCACCATCTTTGATTCCCGCAAGATGGCCTTCGTGGACCTGCTGGCCGCGATCTGCATCATCGTGAACGCATCCAAGGGCGTTTCCATGGTGCAGCTTTCCCGCGACCTGGATTGCCAGTACAAGACCGCCTTTGTACTGGCCCACAAGCTGCGCGAAGCGATGGCCCTTGAGGTTCAGACTGGCGAAGTGCTGAACGGTCATGTTGAAGTTGATGGCGCGTATTTTGGCGGTCACGTCCGCCCGGAGAACCGCAAGGAAGACCGGAAGGACCGCCGCCTGAAAGAGAACCAGACCGGCAAGCGCCGCGTGGTTGTGGTCCTGCGTGAGCGTGATGGCCGCACTCTGCCGTTTGTTGCCAAGCAGGAAGCGGAAGGCGTGGAACTGGCGAAAGAGAACGTCAGCCGCTCCGCTACCCTGACCGCCGACGAAGCGTCCCATTGGGATTTGCTCCACGCTGGCTGGTCCGTGGATCGCGTGAACCACTCGCAGGTGTACAGCGATCACGGCAAGCACACCAATATGGCGGAAAACTACTTCTCCCGCCTGCGCCGCATGGTTGTCGGCCAGCATCACCACGTTTCGCCGCAGTACCTCTACCAGTACGCAAACCACGCCGCATGGCTGGAAGACAACCGCCGCACTGACAACGGGACGCTGGCACACATCATGGTTTCGAACGCGATGGACGCGCCGGTTAGCAGGAACTGGAAGGGGTACTGGCAGCGGGCGGCGTGACATATTTTGTGTATTGGGGTTGACCAACCCACGACCTGAGGTATTCGCCATGGACTCAGGCAGAACGAATCAAGTATATTCATCCGTGGGGCTGCAATGGGACCCCACGGATGAAACTTGAGCCGTGCGACCGGCCAGTCTTGTCAGTGAACACGACAAGAATCCCATTTTTGACGGAAGCCGTCAAGCCTGTCGCCGCCTCTGACCTAAGAGGTGCGCCATGGGACTTTCCCTTGGTCTCGGACTTGGGCTTGGAATGAATCAACCGGTTCCGACCGTTGATGAAAAGGACAAGCCCAAGAAGCCGAAGAAGGAAAAGGACAAGTAACGCTTGTCTGGCTGGCCCTACGGGGTCAGCCTCCACACCGGCCCACCCTCAATCTTTCCCCTAAGCTTCGACAAAGCCCCATCCACTCGCCAATAAAGCCGATCCGTGGGCACGTCAGGTCGAAGCGCCCCAATATATTCGACAAGCTGCGCACGGGTCTTGGGGCCATCCCTGAGCGCATCCAGCACCATCCGCCCCATCTCTCCGCGTCGGGCTGTGGCAATTAACACACGGGGCATATCCACGCCGCGCATGGCCAGCAGCGCCTCCACATGGTCCAGACCGTCGCCACCTTCCCGGATGATCTGCTTTCGGAGCGCCAGCAGCGCGTTATTGATCGTCTTGTCCTGCATGGGGGCAGGGTAGCAATTTCAGCGCGTCAGGGATTCACAGAAGTTGGTGCGTTTGATACATAAGGCCGGATATTTGCAGCAAAAAGAAGCTGCGGTCTGTCAGCCGCGCCAGAGCGCCTCGTAGACCTCGGCGATGCCTTGGGCTTCGCGGTCGATCGAGAAGAGCCGGGAGGCGTCCTGGCGGGCATGGACGGCCATCTGGGCAAGGCGGGCGGGATCCGACAGCAGGGTGACCAGCGCCTCGGCGGCCTGAGGTGCGGCCTCGACCGGGACGGTGATGCCATTGGCGCCGCCTTGCGTGAAATGCCGGAAATACCCGGCCTCGGAGGCGAGGAGCGGCACGCCGGACGCCATCGCCTCGAGCGGGGCCATGCCGTAGCCTTCGTACCGGGGCAGCTGCACGCAGAGATCCAGCGCGGGCAACAGGTCGACCATGCGCTCGGGCGCGAGTTCGCCGGGAAAGAGGATGCGGTCGGCCAGACCGGCGGCGGCGATCCTGGCCTTCTGATCTGCCAGGAACTTTTCGTGTTTGGACGTTGCCTTGCCGATCACCAGCGCGGTGACGCCGGGAAGGTCCGGCAGGGCGGCGATGGCGGCGTCAATGAAGACATCGGTCCCCTTTTCGGGCCGGATACGCCCGATCGTGGCGATGCCCCTCTGGCCGGGGTATCCGGTGGCGGCCCAGGCGGCGGTGCGGTCCGGCGCCGGTACAAAGAGGCTGGTATCGACCCCGTGCGGCACCACGGCGCGGACATGCGGCACGAATTCGGCCGCCTTGTCGGTCGTCGCGATCACCGCGTCCATGCGCGAGATCAGCCAGCGCGGAAAGGCCGAATGCAGCCGTTGCGCGGCTGAAGTGAAGACGATCCGGATCGGCAGGCGCAGCACGTCGCGGGCCCAGATGGCGGTCTGCATTTCCGGATTGCGGCGGACGTGCCAGATCGCGAAGGACCGACCTTCGGGGGCGTCGCGCGACAGGCGCCGGGCGTCACGTCGGCTGATCGGATCGGGCGCGCCGGGCAGGGAATGGCCGACGAGCCGCAGGTCATACTGCGACATCTGCTGGCGGATCACCCCGGCGGCGGTCGAGGAGACGCCGGTGTAGTTGCGGTTGAAGTTGGTGACGAAAAGCTCGGGCATGGTCAGCTAAGCAGTTGTTCATCCAGAAGGGCCGCCAGCCCGTCCAGCTGATCCAGCTGCGACTGCGCCAGCGACTGCGCCACGCTTTTCTGGCCGCGCTGTTCTTCGAGATCGGTGAGCAGGAGGGCGACGGCTTCGGCCAGCTCGCGCGGGGTCTTGATCATGCTGACAGCCCCGGCTTCGGTAAACTGGTCGTAGACATCGGCAAAGTTCGCGACCCGGCGGCCCGAGATCAGCGCGCAGTTCATCTGTGCCGGTTCATAGGGGTTGTGGCCCCCGGCGCGCCCCAGGGATCCCCCCATGAAGACGACCGAGGCCAGTTGATACCAGACCCCCATTTCGCCAAGGGTGTCGGCAATATAGACCTCGGAGGCGCCGGGATCGCGTGAGTGCGATCGGCGGGTGCAGGTCAGCCCCTTGGCTTCGACCATCGCCGCGATCTCGGCGGCGCGTTCGGGATGGCGGGGCACAAGGATCAGACGCGCCCCGCGCACCATGTCGCGCAGGCGGATCTGGGCTTCGATCACCTTTTCCTCTTCGCCGGGATGCGTCGAGGCCGCGACCCAGAGAAGACCGGAATAGGCCGCTTCGACCTCCATGTAGGCACGTTCGTCGACTGGCAGCGGATCGGCCATCGCCTTGAGGTTCGGTCCGCGCGCCACGCGGTCGGGATCGGCGCCAAGCGCGATCAGCCCGTCCAGCGTCCGCTGGTCCTGCGTGCGGATCAGGGTGAACAGCCCCAGCAGGTAGCGGGCGGTGCTGTCGAACCGCTGCCAGTTCTTCAGGCTCGATTTCGACATCCGCGCATTGACCAGCGCCAGCGGGATCCCGGCGGTATGGGCCGCGACCAGCATCTGCGGCCAAAGCTCGCTTTCCACGAAGATCGCGGCGTCGGGTTTCCAATGGTCCAGGAACCGCCGCAGGGCCGAGGGACGGTCAAGGGGCGCGAACTGGTGCCGGCAGCCGGGCGGCATCCGCTTTTCCAGGATCGCCGCCGAAGATGCGGTGCCCGAGGTGATCAGCACCTCGGCCCCCTCGTCGCGTTCCACCATGCGGCGGGCCAGCGCCAGCACCGACAGGCTTTCGCCGACGCTGGCCGCGTGGAACCAGATCAGCCGACCGGCGGGCCGGGGCAGGGTCGCATGGCCCAGCCTTTCCCGGCGGCGCGCGGCGCTTACCCCCTGGCGGGCAAGCTTGCGGGACACGCGGTACCAGACCAGCGGCGCGGCAAGCGCCGCGATTCCACGGTAGAAGTGGAAGAACGCCGTTCCCTGGGGCGCCATCAGCCGCCCGTGTGGCTCATGTGCCGCGACACCTGGCCATCGGCCCGCTGACGGGAATAGTCGAAGTCGTGCCCCTTGGGCTTGAGCAGGATCGCGGCGCGGATCGCGTCTTCAAGCGGGGCGTCATCCTGCGGGTGATCGCGCAGGGGCGCGCGCAGGTCAGCGACGTCTTCCTGGCCGAGGCACATGTAGATTTCGCCGGTGCAGGTCACGCGGACGCGGTTGCAGCTTTCACAGAAGTTATGCGTCAGCGGCGTGATGAACCCGATCTTCTGCCCGGTTTCCTGCAGCTGCACATAGCGCGCCGGTCCGCCCGAGCGTTCGGCAAGGTCGATCAGCGTATATCGTTCAGCCAGTTGCGCGCGCAGGTCCTTCAGCGACCAGTACTGGCCGATCCGGTTCTCGTTGCCCAGATCGCCCATGGGCATGACCTCGATCCAGGTCAGGTCCATGTCGCGGGCGGCGCAGAATTCGGCCAGGGTGAACAGCTCGTCTTCGTTGAAGCCCTTCAGCGCCACGGCATTCAGCTTGACCCGCAGGCCCGCTGCCTGCGCCGCATCAAGCCCGCGCAGCACCTGCGGCAGGCGACCCCAACGGGTCACGCGGGCGAATTTGTCTTCGTCCAGCGTGTCGAGCGACACGTTGATCCGGCGCACCCCCGCCGCGTAAAGATCCTTGGCAAAGCGTTCCAGCTGAGAGCCGTTCGTCGTCAGCGTCAGTTCCTTCAGCGCGCCCGAGTCGAGATGGCGCGACATCGACCGGAAGAAGGTCATGATATCGCGACGCACCAGCGGCTCGCCCCCGGTGATCCGCAGCTTTTCCACGCCGAGGCCGACGAAGGTCGAACACAGGCGGTCCAGTTCCTCAAGCGTCAGAAGTTCCTTCTTGGGCAGGAAGGTCATGTTCTCGGACATGCAGTAGACACAGCGGAAATCGCACCGATCCGTCACCGAGACGCGGAGATAGGTGATCGCACGGGCGAAGGGATCGATCAGCGGAGCCGTCATGCGCAGAACTTAAGGCCCGGGCAGGGGCAGCACAAGCGGGAAGGGGGGCGACTTTTGGCCCAGGCGGCACCGGAAAAAGATTGACCCCGGGCGGGGGCGGCGCATCATTCCCCATATGAAAGCCCTTGTCCTGTCCGCGCTTCTGGCCCTGTCCGCCTGTTCGTCCATGCCCGCGTTCCGTGCGCCGGGTCCGCAGCCCGCGACCGCAGACCCGGTGGCGCAGGGGCCTTACGCGCAGGTCCGGCCGCAGGGCCGGCCCGGCGAGGGCGGCGCGACACCCGTGGCGGCCGCGCCCCCTGCGTCCGGGCGGCTGGGCACGACCGTGGCCTCGCTTGGCAATGCGGCCGAACCGGGGATCTGGCTGAAGACGCCCTTGGTGCGCACCGAGGGGCCGGGAACGGTCAGCTATGGCGGAAAATCCGTCACGGCGCGCCTGATCCCGATCGACGGGCCGGCGACGGCGGGATCGCGCGCCTCGCTTCAACTGATGCAGGGGCTGGGGGCGCCGCTGACCGGCCTGCCGGAATT
Organism: Pseudooceanicola onchidii; assembly: GCF_004959925.1. Taxonomy (GTDB): domain Bacteria; phylum Pseudomonadota; class Alphaproteobacteria; order Rhodobacterales; family Rhodobacteraceae; genus Pseudooceanicola; species Pseudooceanicola onchidii. The sequence goes on from NZ_SPUW01000001.1 coordinate 776,435, forward strand.
CACCGTCAGTCGCTAAGGTACTTGCCCGCCTCTTTGCGCGCAAAGGCCTTCATGCCGGACCCGTATTCGGCAAGGAAGGCGCGCACCCGGGCGGCGTCGTGCTTGGACAGTTCGCGCAGCCACCAGGCGATGGCCTTCTGGATGAACCAGTCCCGATCCGAGACATAGCCGCCCGCCCAGTCCAGCACCCGGTCGCGGGCGGCGGCTTCAGCCTCGGAAGGATGGTTGGACTTGGTCAGAAACAGCGTCGAGACCAGCGCGGCGCGGCGGGTCCACATGTGATCCGACACCGTCCAGGCTTCCAGATCGTCCAGCCGCGTCAGATCCGCCTGAAGCCGCCGCCCGATGGCGCTGCAGGCGTGATCGGCAATCGCCCAGGCGTCGAACTGCGGCACCCAGGAGGCCAGCAGATCCCAGACCGGCGCATCGCCCTTGATCCGCGCCTGCGTCAGAAGCTTGGCGGCGGCGATCCGCGCCTCGTGAATGTCCGTCGCCCACAGACCGTCGGCCAGCGCGACGCGGTCCTCAAGCGACAATTCACGCCGCCATTCGGTCGTGAGGTCGTTCACCGCCGGGTTGGGCACGCCCAGGTAGGTCCGGTCCACCTTGTGATAGGCGGTACTGCCCTCGGCCCGGCCCGGTTCCTCGTGGGCGCGCAGGGCCTCGAGCGCGGCCTCGACGGACATGGGTGCGGTCATTCCACCGTCACGGATTTGGCCAGGTTGCGCGGCTGGTCGACATCGGTGCCCTTGGCGACGGCGGTGTGATAGGCCAGTTGCTGCGCCGGGATCGCATAGAGGATCGGGGCCAGCAGGTCCTCGACCTCGGGCATCTCGATGCTGCGCCACAACCCGTCACCGGCGATGTCCAGCCCGGCCTTGTCGGTGATCAAAAGCACCTTGCCGCCGCGCGCCATGACCTCTTGCATGTTCGACACGGTCTTGTCGAAAAGCGCATCGCGCGGTGCCATGACCACCACGGGCATATTGCCGTCGATCAACGCGATCGGGCCATGCTTGAGCTCTCCGCTGGCATAGGCCTCGGCGTGGATATAGCTGATTTCCTTAAGCTTCAGCGCCCCTTCCAGGGCCAGCGGGTACATCTGGCCCCGGCCCAGGAACAGCACGTCGCGCGCCTCGGACAGCTCGGTCGCCAGCGTCTCGACCACTGCCTCGTTGTCGAGCGCCATGTTGATCCGCGACGGCAACCCGCGCAGGGCCGAGGTCACGTCGGCCAGCCTGTCGTCCGTGATGGTGCCGCGCTGCCGGGCGGCCTCGAGCGCGACGACCAGCAAAACGGTCAGCTGGCAGGAGAACGCCTTGGTCGAGGCGACGCCGATTTCGGTCCCGGCAAGGATCGGCAGGGCCACGTCGGATTCCCGCGCGATCGAGCTTTCGGGCACGTTCACCACAGACACGATCCTGTCGGCCTTGTCCTTGCAATACCGCAGCGCCGCCAGCGTGTCGGCGGTTTCGCCCGACTGGCTGACGAACAGCGCGATCGTGCCCTTGCCCACGGGCGGTTCACGATAGCGGAATTCCGAGGCCACATCGACCTCGACCGGGATACCGGCCAGCTTTTCGATCCAGTATTTCGCGGTCAGGCAGGCATAGAACGCCGTGCCGCAGGCCACCAGGACCATGCGCGAAACCGTCGTGAAATCAATGTCGTCCGAGGGGAACCTGATCTGGTGACCGCTGGCGCCGAAGTAATGCCCGATCGCTTCGGAAATCACCTGCGGCTGCTCCGCGATTTCCTTGGCCATGAAATGCTTGTGCCCGGCCTTGTCGACCCGCACGTTGTCCTGCTTGACCTCGCGCATCTCGCGGTTGGCCAACTGGCCGTCGGCATCGCGGATCTCGACCGAGGTGCGGGTGAGGACGGCCATGTCACCTTCTTCCAGATAGGTGATCTTGTCGGTCAGCGGAGCCAGCGCGATGGCGTCCGAGCCGATGTAGTTCTCACCCTCGCCATGCCCGATTGCCAGCGGCGACCCCTTGCGGGCGGCGATCATCAGATCTTCTTCACCCTCGAACAGGAACGCCAGCGCATAGGCCCCTTCAAGCCGTTTCAGCAGCCGTTCCACCGCCGCGCGCGGGCTGTCGCCGTCGCGCATGTAGGCTTCGACCATGAGCGCGACGGTCTCGGTATCCGTGTCGGTCACGAAATCCACGCCCATCTCCTTGAGCTCACTGCGGAAATCGCGGTAGTTCTCGATGATCCCGTTGTGCACAACCGCCACCGGTCCGGCCTTGTGGGGGTGGGCGTTGCGTTCCGAGGGCTCTCCATGGGTGGCCCATCTGGTGTGGCCGATGCCGGACTTCCCGGCCAGCGGCATGTGCACCAGAAGATCGCTCAGGTTGACCAGCTTGCCGACAGCGCGACGCCGATCAAGCGCGCCCTTGTTGACGGTCGCGATGCCCGCGCTGTCATAGCCGCGATATTCCAGCCGTCGCAGCGCATCCACGAGGAAAGGCGCCGCTTCGTGCTGTCCGAGATACCCGATAATTCCACACATTTATTACGCCTCTTGGCTTTTTTTCAATTTCTGTTTCTTCAACATTTCAAACAATTTCCGCGCAAGCCCGGGTTTCGTCACCTGTCGCGCCCGCCCGATGGCCAGCGCCCCCGGTTCCACGTCCGAGGTGATGACCGAACCCGAGGCCGTCATCGCATCGTCCCCGACCGACACCGGCGCCACCAGCATGGTGGACGATCCGATGAAGGCCCGTGCGCCGATCCGCGTCTGATGCTTCATCACGCCGTCGTAGTTGCAGGTCACCGTGCCCGCGCCGATGTTCGCCTCTTCGCCCACCTCGGCGTCGCCGACATAGGTAAGGTGGTTGATCTTGGCGCCGCGATCCACGCGAGAGGCCTTGATTTCCACGAAATTCCCGACCTTTACGTCCTCGGCCAGTTCCGCGCCCGGACGCAGGCGGGCATAGGGGCCGACCACCGATCCGCGGCTGACGTGGCAGCCTTCCAGATGCGAAAAAGCGCGGATGGTGGTGCCGGATTCCACGCTGGCCCCGGGGCCGAAGACCACGTTCGGTTCGATCACTGAATCGCGGCCAACCACGGTGTCATAGGCGAAGAAGACCGTCTCGGGCGCGACCAGCGTGACCCCGTCCGACAGCGCCTCGGCCCGCATGCGTGCCTGGAAGATCCGTTCCGCCTCGGCCAGCTCCGCGCGGGAATTCACGCCAAGCGTCTCGGCCTCGTCACAGGTGACGGCCCCGGCGGACAGCCCGCGCGCGCCGGCCAGACCGATGATGTCGGTCAGGTAAAATTCGCCCGCGGCGTTGTCGTTGCCGACCGCATCCAGAAGTTCCATCAGAACCTTGGCATCCGCCGCCACAACGCCAGAATTGCAAAGGGTTATGCGGCGTTCTTCATCCGTGGCGTCCTTGAATTCGACGATCCGGTCCAGCCGTTCGCCGTCCATCACCAGCCGCCCGTAGCGCCCGGGATCGGCCGCTTCGAACCCCAGGACGACCACGTCGTGCGTCGCCCGCGCCGCCTGCATTTTCTCCAGCGTCTCGGGCTGGATGAATGGCGTGTCGCCGTAAAGTACGATCACGTCACCCTCGAAGCCGTCGAGCGCCGCGCGCGCCTGCAGCACCGCGTGCGCCGTGCCAAGTTGTTCCTCCTGCACGGCAATATCGACGAAGGGCGCATAGTCCAGCGCCGCCTGGCCGACCGCTTCGCCACCATGGCCGGTGACCACGACGATCCGCGACGGTTCCAGCGTCGCGCCGGACCGGATCGCGTGCACCAGCATCGGCGCGCCGCCGATCGGGTGCAGCACCTTGGGCAGGTCAGAGTTCATGCGCGTCCCTTGGCCGGCGGCCAGAATGACGAGTGCGATGGTCATCAGAGCGTTGCCCTTGCATTGTTTTCCTGTCGCGCTCGTTTTATCCGGATGGGGCTGCCGTGCAAGGGCAGGCCAATCAACTTGGGTTTCGACCCCGTAACAGGAGCCTTTCCGCCCATGGCCACCATCGTGTTCGACCTTGACGGGACGCTTGCCGATACCAGCCGCGACCTGCTGGCCGCCGCCAACCACTGCCTTGGCGATTATGGCGCCGATGCCATGCTGGGCGATGACGATGCGGGCACGGCCTTGCGCGGCGGGCGGGCAATGCTGCGGCTTGGCCTGGGTCGGATCGGCCGGGACGACGAGGCGGTGATCGACGCGCTTTATCCCCGCCTTCTGACCGCCTACGCCGATGCGATTTCGGTGCATACGGTGCTTTATCCCGGCGCCATGCAAAGCATCGAGGTGCTGCGGCGTGAAGGGCATGGCGTGGCGATCTGCACCAACAAGCCCGAAAAACTGGCGCGACAGCTGCTGACCGACCTGGGCGTGATCGACGAATTCCAGGCGCTTGTCGGCGCAGATACCCTGCCGGTCCGCAAGCCCGATCCCGAACCGCTGCGCGAAGCCGTGCGCCGGGCCGGAGGCGACCCGGCGCTGGCCGCACTGGTCGGCGACAGCGATACCGACCGCAACACCGCCCGCGCCGCGAACGTGCCGTCGATCCTCGTGACCTTCGGACCAAGCGGCGAGGACATGGCGGCGCTTGATCCCGAGGCGCTGATCGACCATTTCGATGACCTGCCGGGCGTGGTCCGGACGCTCTGGGCGTGACCTGAAGGCCACCCCGGACCTGTCCCGAACGGCTGTCATGGACCATTCAGTTGACCGCTGCCCGCCCGCGTCCTAGCGGATCGGGCGGAGTATACCATGACACCTGTTTCTACCGCCTCGGCCCCGGCCCCCCGGTCCGCCGTCGTTTTCGTCTTCGTGACCGTGCTGATCGACATGATCGGCGTCGGGCTGATCTTTCCGGTCATGCCCGCCTTGCTGCAGGACGTGGGCCACATGGACCTGTCGCAGGCCTCGGTCATCGGCGGCTGGATGTTCGCGGCCTTTTCGCTGGCGCAGTTCCTGGCGGGGCCGCTGGTGGGGAACCTGTCGGATGCCTATGGCCGCCGGCCGCTGTTGTTGCTGGCCATTGGCGGGCTGGCGCTGGACTACGTGCTGTCCGCCCTTGCGCCGACCATCTGGCTTTTGTTCATCGGACGGGCGATCGCGGGGCTGTGCGGGTCGTCCTACATCGTCGCCAATGCCTTCCTGACCGACATCACCGCCCCGCAGGACCGCGCCCGCGCCTTCGGGCTGGTCGGCGCCGCCTTCGGCATGGGCTTTGTCTTCGGCCCCGCCATCGGTGGCATCCTGGGTGAATTCGGCCCCCGCGTGCCCTTTTGGGCCGCCGCAGGGCTGGCAGCCGCCAATTTCGTCTTCGGTGCGCTGATCCTGCCGGAATCCCTGCCGCCGGAAAAACGCCGCCCCTTCCGCTGGCGCCGGGCCAATCCGATAGCCCTTTTCACGGTGTTCAGGGGCTACCCGAGTGTCCTGCCATTGGCCGCCATCCTCACGCTGTATCATTTCGCGGGCAGCGCGTATCCGACACTCTGGTCCTTCTGGGGCATCGCACAGTTCGGCTGGACCGAACTGACCATCGGCGCGACGCTGGCCCTGTTCGGCACAATGGCCGCAGTGGTCGAGGGCGGGCTTTCGGGCCCCTTCGTGCGCTGGTTCGGCGAACACCGCCTGATCGTGGCGGGCCTGCTGATCGGCACCGGCAGCGCGCTTGGGTTCGGCCTGGCAACGACCACGACCGCCGTGATCGTCCTGTTGGTGATCGTGTCGATCGAAGGCCTTGTGAACCCCTGTCTGACGTCGCTGATGACGGCCGAGGTGCCAGATGATGCGCAGGGCGAATTGCACGGTGGCCTGTCGTCACTGGCCAACCTGGCCATGCTTTTCGGCGCGCTCTTCTTCACCCAGACCTTCGGATGGTTCATCCGCCCCGAGGCCACGACACCGAGCCCCGGTGCGCCCTTCATGATCTGCGCGGGGCTTTATGCCGTCGCATTCCTGGGCTACCTCTGGGTGTCGCGGCGTCCGGTGACGTGACGCCCCGCGCCGCGCCCATATATCCCGCAGGAGCCCCCATGACCGAAACCTTCACAGGCGCCTTCACGCAGCAGGAACCGATCCCCGAAGAGGCGATCGAGGCCGCCGTTCGCGTCATGCGGTCGGGTCGGCTGCACCGCTACAACGTGGTCGAGGGCGAGACGGCCGAGGTCGCCCTGCTGGAACAGGAGTTCGCCGCCGCGATGGAGGTGGATTTTGCCCTGGCCACGGCCTCGGGCGGGGCGGCCATCGCCACGGCGCTGCGGGCCGTCGGCGTGAACCCGGGTGACCCGGTCCTGACCAATGCCTTCACGCTGGCCCCGGTGCCCGGTGCGATTGCGTCGCTTGGCGCCGTGCCCGTCTACGTCGGCGTGACCGAGGCGCTGGTTATCGACCTTGATCACCTTGCGGATCTGGCCAAGACCGCGGGCGCCCGTGTCCTGTTGCTCAGCCACATGCGGGGCCATATCTGCGACATGGACCGTCTGATGGCGATCTGCGACGCCGCCGAGATCACCGTGATCGAGGACTGCGCCCACACCATGGGCGCGCGCTGGAAGGGCGTTCTGTCGGGCAACCATGGCCGGGTCGCCTGCTATTCGACGCAGACCTACAAGCACCTGAATTCCGGCGAAGGCGGCTTTCTCACGACCTCGGATCCCGAGGTCATGGCCCGTTCGGTGATCCTGTCGGGAAGTTACATGCTGTATGGGCGGCATCTGGCCGCGCCGGGGCCCGAGGTGTTCGAAAAGGTCAAATACGTCACCCCGAACGTGTCGTCCCGCATGGACAATCTGCGCGCCGCGATCCTGCGACCACAGCTGGCGCGGCTCGCCGATCAATGCGCCCGCTGGAACGACCGCTACCGCGTCGTCGAAGACGGCCTGCGCGACACCCCCGGCCTGACCGTGATCGACCGCCCCGGACACGAGGCCTTTGTCGGCTCGTCGATCCAGTTCCTGCTGCTGGACTGGTCTGAAGCGGCCATCCAGGACGTCCTGCGCCGCTGCGCCGCCCGCGGGGTCGAATTGAAATGGTTCGGCGGCGCCGAGCCGACGGGCTTTACCTCGCGCTACGATTCCTGGCGCTACGCCCCGTCAGAGCGGCTGCCGGCCTCGGACCGGGTGTTGAAATCCATCCTCGACATGCGCTTGCCACTGACCTTCACCCTCGACGACTGCGCGACATTGGCCCGGATCATCCGGGCCGAGGTCGGGGCGGTCTGGCAGCAAAAAGGCGCGACCGGGTAACCGATCGCGCCATGGGCCGGGTCATCCGGCAGCGGGGGGCAATGTCAGAAGCTGACCTTGCCGTGTTCGCCCATGTCCGGCGTGTCGTCCGTCAGGTTGGCCTTGGCGATCTCGTAAAGGAAGCCTGCACCGCCATCGGTTGCCCAGACCTCGCCCCGGGTCGGCCGGAAGGCCAGCAGACGGACGTCATCATCGTGGCGATCGTCCTCGAACCAGGCGGCTGCGACGGGTGACCAAAGCTCGTCCAGCTTGTCCGGATTGTCGGCCTGCGTCAGGCTGCCTTCGATATCGGCGAACAGCTTGGCCGACATGTCCGAGGCAATCAGCCGGATGCGGCCGGATCCATGTGCGGCCTTGTGGGCATCGGTGCCCTCGGCGGTGATGAACCAGATGACGCCTTCGCCCGCGTCGGCATAGGGCGACATCGGCAGTGCGCGGCCGTCGATTTCCATCATCACGGTCTTCAGGTCTTCGGCGCGCTTCCAAAAGGTCTCGGTCAGCGAATGTGCATGGTCTTTCATCGTCATCTCCTATGATTTCGGACGCCTCGCGTCCCTTGCACCTTCAACGCGGGCCGGGCTTCGGGGGTTCCTGCCCATTGACGCGACTCGGTCCCTGTGCTTGGTATATGAACGAGTGTTCAATAAACGGGAGGAGGAGCCCATGTTCACCGCATCCATGGCCTTTGATCTGGGCGAGGACGTGAACGCGCTGCGCGAGATGGTGCACCGCTTTGCGCAGGAACGGATCAAGCCTCTGGCCGCCGAAATCGACGCGACCAACGAATTTCCCGCGCACCTGTGGAAGGAAATGGGCGATCTGGGCCTTCTGGGCGTCACCGTGCCCGAAGAATACGGCGGCGCGGGCCTGTCGTATCTGGCCCATGTCATCGCGGTCGAGGAAATCGCCCGCGCCTCGGCCTCCGTCTCGCTGTCCTACGGCGCGCATTCGAATCTTTGCGTGAACCAGATCAAGCTGAACGGGACCGAGGAGCAGAAGCAGAAATACCTGCCCGGCCTCGTCTCTGGCGATCATGTCGGGGCGCTGGCCATGTCCGAACCCTCGGCGGGCTCCGACGTCGTGTCGATGAAGCTGCGCGCCGAAAAGCGCAACGATCACTATCGGTTGAACGGCGGCAAGTACTGGATCACCAACGGGCCCGACGCCGACACCTTGGTTGTCTATGCCAAAACCGATCCCGACGCCGGGTCCAAGGGCATCACCGCCTTCATCATCGAAAAATCCATGACCGGCTTTTCGACCTCTCCACATTTCGACAAGCTTGGAATGCGCGGGTCGAACACGGCCGAGCTGATCTTCGAAGACGTCGAAGTGCCCTTCGAGAACGTGCTGGGCGAGGAGGGCAAGGGCGTGCGCGTCCTGATGTCCGGTCTTGATTACGAACGCGTCGTTCTATCGGGCATCGGCACCGGCATCATGGCCGCCTGCCTGGACGAGATCATGCCCTACATGGCCGAGCGCAAGCAGTTCGGCCAGCTGATCGGGAACTTCCAGCTGATGCAGGGCAAGATCGCGGACATGTACACCAAGATGAACTCGGCCCGCGCCTATGTCTACGAGGTCGCCAAGGCCTGTGATCGCGGTCAGGTCACCCGCCAGGACGCCGCCGCCTGTGTGCTGTATGCATCCGAGGAAGCGATGGTCGTCGCCCACCAGGCCGTGCAGGCCATGGGCGGCGCGGGCTACCTGAACGACAACCCCGTCGGCCGCATCTTCCGCGACGCCAAGCTGATGGAAATCGGGGCCGGCACGTCCGAAATCCGCCGGATGCTGATCGGGCGCGAAATGATGGGCGCGATGTCATGAGAACCCCGGCGGCCGTCCTGACCCTCTGCGCGACGACAGCCGTCGCAGACATGCCGGTCGCGATCACGCGGGATCTCGACCGCTGCATGGTCGCATCCGTTGACCAACAGTCGGACATGCGCTGCATGACCACCGCATTCCAGGCCTGCGGAACCTCCGATGCAGCCTGCCTCATCGCACTCGATGCACGTGTCACGGCCGCAGCCGACGCACTGGTTCAGGACATCGACCCCTCGGCGATGGCCGGAGCGACAAAGAAGGAGGCCCTGAAGCGACGCATGTTCCTGCGCAGGCTCAACCGGGTTTCCAAGCGCGTGGACCGCACCTGCGGATCGGACCAGACGCCGGAAACCTGCGCCGTTCTGGCATCGACCGTCCGCTGGCTCGAGCTCCGCAGCCTGTCGCGCGAGGTGGCGGGATAGCCATGCTGGAACGGGTCGGATCATATCAGGACCTCAGGGACCGGTTCGCGTGGAAGATCCCCCCGCGTCTGAACATGGCCGCGCAGGTTTGTGACGATTGGGCCGGGCGCGATCCGTCGCGCACCGCGATCATCGACATGACAGGCGAGGCGCGGCGCGATGTCTCCTACGCCACGCTGCGCGAGATGGCCGAGGTGCTGGCGACGGGGTTGTCGGACCGGGGCGTCGCGCGGGGCGACCGGGTGGGGGTGCTGCGGTCGCAGGACCCGTGGTGCGCCGCCGCTCATGTCGCGATCTGGAAGCTCGGCGCGATTTCCGTCCCGCTTTTCAAGCTCTTCCGCGAAGACGCGCTGCGCAGCAGGGTCGAGGATTCGGGGCTCAGCCTGTCGGTCACCGACGCCAAAGGGGCCGCCATGCTGGAGGGCATCGGATCGGAGGCGCTGATCCCCGAAGACGGCCTGCCGGACCACATGACCCCGACCGCCGACACGGGCGCCGAGGATCCGGCGATCCTGATCTATACCTCCGGCACCACGGGCAAGCCCAAGGGCGCGCTGCATGCGCATCGGGTGTTGACCGGCCACCTGCCGGGGGTGGAGTTGAGCCATGATTTCCTGGGCCAACCCGGTGACGTCCTGTGGACGCCGGCCGACTGGGCCTGGATTGGTGGCCTGTTCGACGTGCTGATGCCCGGCCTGGCGCTTGGCGTGCCGGTGGTGGCGGCGCGGATGGTGAAGTTTTCCGTCACAGAGTGCCGTGAACTGATCGCAAGCGCCGGAATTCGCAACATTTTCTTCCCGCCGACGGCGCTGCGGATGCTCAAGGCCGAAGGCGCCGTGATCCCCGGGCTGCGGTCGGTCGCATCGGGCGGCGAACCGCTCGGGGCCGAGATGCTTGCCTGGGGGCGCGAGTCCATGGGGCTGACCATCAATGAATTCTACGGCCAGACCGAATGCAACATGGTCGTGTCCTCCTGCTCTGCTGCCTATCCCGCGCAGCCCGGCTGCGCCGGGCGGGCGGTGCCGGGGCACGAGGTTGCGATCGTCGACGCCGAAGGACGGTTAACAGACGCCGAAGGCGATGTGGCCGTGAGGCGAGGCTCGGCCTCCATGATGCTGGAATACTGGCAAAAGCCCTACGCGACGGCCGAAAAGTTCCGGGGCGACTGGATGTTGACTGGCGACCGGGGCGTGATGGAGGATGGCTACCTGCGCTTTGTCGGGCGCGAGGATGACGTGATCACCTCGGCCGGGTATCGCATCGGACCCGGAGAGGTCGAGGATTGCCTGCTGACCCATCCGGCGGTCGCAACAGCGGGCGTGGTGGGTAAGCCGGACCCGCTGCGCACAGAAATCGTCAAAGCCTACATCGTGTTGAAGCCGGACGCTCAGCCAACGGACGAGACGCGACAAGACATTGTTAACTACGTAAAATCCCGCCTGTCCGGTCACAATTACCCGCGCGAGGTCGAATTCCTCGATGCGCTGCCGATGACCGTGACCGGCAAAGTCATCCGCAAGGACCTGAAAGCCCGCGCCATGGAGGAGACCAGAGGATGAAGCTTACCTCGCAAGCCATCGCCACCTCGGAAGATTTTCGGAAGAACCGCGAAGGCCACCTGGCCGCGCTGGACATCGTCCGGGCCGCAGCCGAGGCCGCAACACAGGGCGGCGGGCAGAAATCGCGCGACCGCCACGTCAGCCGGGGCAAGATGCTGCCGCGCGATCGGGTGGCGGGGCTGCTCGACCCCGGGTCGCCCTTCCTCGAACTTGGTGCGACGGCCGCGCATGGCATGTACGACGATGCCGCGCCCTGCGCCGGCATCATCACCGGGATCGGCCAGGTGCAGGGGCGCGAGGTCATGGTGGTGTGCAACGACGCCACCGTGAAGGGCGGCACCTACTATCCGATGACGGTGAAAAAACACCTGCGCGCCCAAGAGGTTGCCGAGGAAAACCATCTGCCTTGCGTCTACCTTGTCGACAGCGGCGGTGCCAACCTGCCGCAGCAGGACGAGGTCTTTCCCGACCGCGATCACTTTGGCCGGATCTTCTATAACCAGGCGCGCATGTCGTCCAAGGGGATCCCGCAGATCGCGGTGGTCATGGGGTCGTGCACGGCGGGCGGCGCCTATGTGCCCGCCATGTCGGACGTGACGATCATCGTGAAGGAACAGGGAACGATCTTCCTGGCCGGTCCGCCGCTGGTCAAGGCCGCGACCGGAGAGGTCGTGACCGCCGAAGACCTGGGCGGCGGCGACGTCCACACGCGCCTCTCGGGCGTCGCGGACTACCTGGCCGAGGATGACGCGCACGCGCTGGCGCTTGCACGCCGGGCCGTCGGGTCGCTTGGATTTGCGCCCAATGTCAGTGCCTTGCAGATGCAGTCACCGGAAGATCCGGCCTATGATCCGGACGAGATCATCGGCGTCGTCCCGGCCGATCTGCGCACGCCTTATGACATCCGCGAGGTCATCGCGCGCACCGTCGATGGGTCGCGGTTCGACGAGTTCAAGCCGCGCTTCGGCGAAACGTTGGTCACCGGATTTGCGCATGTCATGGGGATCCCGGTCGGCATCATCGCCAACAACGGGGTGCTGTTTTCCGAGGCCGCCCAGAAGGGCGCGCATTTTGTCGAACTGTGTTCGCAGCGCGGTATCCCGCTGGTGTTCCTGCAGAATATCACCGGGTTCATGGTCGGGCGGAAGTATGAAAACGAAGGCATCGCGCGCCACGGGGCCAAGATGGTGACCGCCGTCGCCTCGACCAACGTGCCCAAGATCACCATGCTGGTCGGCGGATCCTTTGGCGCGGGCAACTACGGCATGGCGGGGCGGGCCTATTCACCGCGCTTCCTGTGGACCTGGCCGAATTCGCGCATATCGGTCATGGGCGGCGAACAGGCGGCAGGCGTGCTGGCGACGGTCAAGCGCGACGGGATCGAACGCGCGGGCGGCAGCTGGTCGGCCGAGGAAGAGGCCGAGTTCAAACGCCCCACAATCGAGATGTTCGAACGGCAGTCGCATCCGCTTTATGCCTCGGCCCGGCTTTGGGACGACGGCATCGTCGACCCGCGCAAGAGTCGCGAGGTGCTGGCGCTAAGCCTGCGCGCCGCGCTGAACGCCCCGGTGGCGCCCACGAAATTCGGCGTGTTCCGCATGTGACCGGCGGGGGGAGGGGGCGCTGCCCCCCGTCCTTCGGACGCCCCCCGAGGTATTTGGACCCAGAAGAAGGAACTGTACCGTGATCGAGACCAGACTGACCCGGGCCTTCGGATTGGAGCATCCGATCGTGTCGGCCCCCATGGCGCTGGCCGCGGGTGGGGCACTGGCGGCGGCGGTGACCGGCGCGGGCGCGCTGGGCCTGATCGGCGGGGGCTATGGCGATCCCGACTGGATCGAGACCGCGTTTCGCGATGCGGGCAATGCGCGGGTCGGCTGCGGGTTCATCACCTGGAAGATGGCCGAACGACCCGAGCTGCTGACCCGGGCGCTGGAGCATGACCCGGCGGCGCTGTTCCTGTCCTTTGGCGATCCGCGCCCCTTTGCGGGGGAAATCGCGGCGGCGGGTGTGCCGCTGATCTGCCAGGTGCAGACGCTGGCCCACGCCCGCGAGGCGATCGAGGCCGGAGCGCGGGTGATCGTGGCGCAAGGCGGCGAGGCCGGGGGGCACGGGGCGACCCGTGCGACGATGACGCTGGTGCCGGAGGTTGCGGACCTGCTGGCGCGCGAGGCGCCCGAGGTGCTGTTGCTGGCCGCCGGCGGGATCGCGGACGGACGCGGGCTGGCGGCGGCCCTGATGCTGGGGGCGGACGGCGTGCTGGTGGGCACGCGACTTTGGGCCAGTCGCGAGGCGCTGGTGCACGAGGCGACGCAGGCGGCAGCAGTGGCGGCGGGGGGCGATCAGACGATCCGGTCGTCGCTGCCCGACATCGCGCGGCGGCTCGACTGGCCTGCGCCCTTCACCATTCGCACGGTGGAGAACGACTTTACTCGCACCTGGCAGGACGACCCCGAGGGGCTGAGGGCGCGTGGGGATATCCCCGACGCTTATGCGACGGCTTTTGCCAGTGGCGACACCACGGTGGCGCCGCCGATCGCGGGCGAAGCCGTGGGGTTGATCCACGACATTCCCGGCGCGGGCGAGATCGTCACGCGTATCGCGACCGAGGCCGAGGCGCTGCTGGGTGGCGGCTGGAACAGATGAGATTTGCAAGGAGCTCCATGGGGGACCGCCCCGGAGAGGAGGACAGATGTTCGACAAGATCCTGATCGCGAACCGGGGCGAGATCGCCTGCCGGGTGATCGACACGGCGCGGGCCCTGGGCGTGCGCACCGTGGCCGTCTATTCCGACGCGGACGCGGGCGCGCGCCATGTCGCCATGGCGGACGAGGCGGTGCATATCGGGGGCCCGGCTCCGGCGGACAGTTATCTGCGGGGCGATGCGATCATCGCCGCGGCGCAGGCCACGGGGGCGCAGGGGATCCATCCGGGCTATGGCTTCCTGTCGGAAAACCCCGATTTCGTGGACGCGGTGGAGGCCGCCGGGCTGACCTTCATCGGCCCCTCGGCCAAGGCGATCCGCGCCATGGGGCTGAAGGATGCGGCTAAGGCGCTGATGGAAAAGGCGGGCGTGCCGGTGGTGCCCGGCTATCACGGGGCGGACCAGTCGGATGACGTGCTGTCGAAGGCCGCCGATGACATCGGCTATCCGGTCCTGATCAAGGCCGTGGCGGGTGGCGGCGGCAAGGGGATGCGGCTGGTCGAGGCGCCGGGCGCGTTCGCCGATGCCCTGGCGAGCGCCCGGTCAGAGGCCAAGACGGCCTTTGGCAACCCGGATGTGCTGGTCGAGAAGTTCGTGGAAAAACCGCGCCATATCGAGGTGCAGGTCTTCGGCGACGGTACCCGCGCGGTGCATCTGTTCGAACGCGACTGTTCGCTGCAGCGTCGCCACCAGAAGGTGATCGAGGAAGCGCCGGCCCCCGGGATGACCGAAGAGATGCGCGCCGCCATGGGCGAGGCCGCCGTGCGCGCGGCCGAAGCGATCGGCTACAAGGGCGCGGGCACGATCGAGTTTATCGTGGACGGGTCAAACGGCCTGCGCCCCGATGGCTTCTGGTTCATGGAGATGAACACCCGCCTGCAGGTCGAACACCCGGTGACCGAGGCGATCACCGGCGTCGATCTGGTGGAATGGCAGCTGCGGGTGGCCAGCGGCGAAGCCCTGCCGAAACAGCAGGACGAGCTGACGATCACCGGCCACGCGTTTGAGGCGCGGCTGTATGCCGAGGACGTGCCCGCAGGGTTCCTGCCCGCCACGGGTCGGCTGGCCGATCTTGCCTTCCCGTCGGGCGCGCGGTCGGACACGGGCGTGCGGTCGGGCGATGTGATCAGCCCGCATTACGACCCGATGATCGCCAAGATCGTGACCCACGGGGCGACCCGGGACATCGCGCTGAAACGGCTGTCCAAGGCGCTGATTGATACGCATGTGGCCGGTACGGTTACGAACCTGGCCTTCCTTGGCGCATTGGCCGCGCATGACGGGTTCGGCAGGGGCGACGTCGACACCGGGCTGATCGGGCGCGACATCGACGCGCTGTCGGCCGCGCCCTTGGCTGCGCCGCAGACCACCGCCTGGGCGGCCATGGTCGCGCTTGGGCTGGATGCCGCGCCGGGGGATCTGACGGGTTTCACCATCTGGGGCGAGTTGACCCGCCGCCTGACCCTGCGCCACAGCGGTGAGGAGATCGAGGTGACCATCGCCAGCGCCTCGGGCACCGACCACCGGATCACGCTGGCCGATGGCACGACCGTCACCGCGACCCACGCAGGGCAGTGGATGCTCGACGGTCAGCCCGCCCCGGCCCATCACCGCGAGGGCAACAAGATCACCGTCTTCGCGGGCTACGGGCAGGGGTATGAGCTGATCGACCCGCTGGATCGCGCGGCCGAGGCAGGCGCAGGCGGCAACCTGATCGAGGCGCCGATGCCCGGTCTCGTCAAATCGCTTTACGCCAAGGCGGGCGACACGGTCACCGCCGGGACGCGCCTTGCGGTGCTTGAGGCGATGAAGATGGAACACGGGCTTCTGGCCCCGCGTGACGGGGTTGTGGCCGAGGTTCTGGTGGACGAAGGTGCGCAGGTCGAGGCCGGAGCGCCTCTCATCAGACTCGAGGAGGAAGAATGACCCCGATCCTGCACCACATCCCCGGCGCCCGATCATTCCGCATACTCTGGCTGCTGCAAGAGATGGGGATCACCCCGGAGATCAAGGAATGGAAGATCCAGGACGGGTCGATGCGCAGCCCGGATTTCCTGTCCAAATCGCCTGCGGGGCGGATCCCCGCGCTCGAGATCGACGGCGAGGTGATCTATGAAAGCGGCGCGATCACCGAATACCTGTGCGACACCCGCCCCGAACATGGGCTGGGCCGCGCGCCGGGTGATCCCGAACGCATCCCGTTCCTTGAGGCGATGCATTATTCGGAAACCATCGGGCACCTGATCGCCGGGCTGAACCTGCAGTGGATCTTCCTGCGCAACCCCGAGGACCGGTCGGACACCGTGGTCAAGATCGAGGCCAAGCGGCTGGCCGCCACGCTCGCCCCGATCGAAGCGCTTCTGGGCCGACAGGACCACATCCTGGCCAGCGGGTTTTCTGCCGCCGACACGATGTACGGGTTTTCCCTGACGGCCGCGGGGCGGTACGTGCGGCTGGAGCAGTTTCCAAACATCCAGGCCTATATCGCGCGAATGGCGGATCGCCCGGCCCACAAGGCGGCCAAGGCAATGGACGGCGAACGCAACTTTCCGGGCAAGGACTTCTACGAGGTGGAGGCGTGATCACACTCCACCACACGCCGCAGACCCGATCCATGCGCGTGCTCTGGCTGCTCGAAGAGCTGGGCGTGCCCTATCAGATCGTGCCCCATGCCTTCGACAAGTCCCTGCGTGCGCCGGATTACCTGGTGATCTCGCCCGCCGGGCGCGTGCCTTCGATCGAGATGGACGGCGACACGTTTTTCGAAAGCGGCGCGTTGATCGAAATCCTGTGCGAACGCTATCCCGAACGCGGGCTGGGGCGTCTTGCTGGGGATCTGGACCGGCCCGACTGGCTGATCTGGCTGCATTTCGCGGAAACCGTGACCCAGCATTGCGCGGCGCTGACGCAGCAGCACATTGCGATCTACGATGACGCCATGCGGTCGCCCACGGTGATGAAGCTTGAGGCCGCGCGGCTGTCCAAATGCTATGCCGCCATCGAAGGCCGCCTGTCGACTCCGGTCGAAAACCGCGACTATCTGCTGACCTCGGGCTTTTCCGCCGCCGACATCGCGGTCGGGCAGGCGGTCTATCTGGGTCGCTTCTTTGCAAAGCTCGACGACTACCCCGAAACCGCCAAGTGGTACGACCGCCTGGCCGAACGCCCGGCGTTCCAAGCGTCGCTGCCCGAACCGGGGCAGGGGATCTACAAGCAGGATTTCTATCCGCCCTGGGAGGGCTGAATGACCGGACCCGTCGAAATCTTCGAGGTCGGCCCGCGCGACGGGCTGCAAAACGAAAAGCGCGACATCCCCGTGGCCGAGAAGATCGCGTTGGTCGACACGCTGTCGCGCGCGGGCTTCCGGCGGATCGAATGCGCCTCCTTCGTCAGCCCCAAGTGGGTGCCGCAGATGGCCGGATCGGCCGAGGTTCTGGCCGGGATCACCCGGTCGAAAGGCGTCCGTTATGCCGCGTTGACGCCGAACATGCGCGGGTTCGAGGACGCCGTGCGCGCAGGCGCGGACGAGGTGGCGATCTTTGGCTCGGCCTCCGAAGGGTTCTCTAAGGCCAACATCAACGCCTCGATCGCCGAAAGCCTGGAACGCTTCGCCCCCGTCGCGCAGGCGGCGATGGAGGAAGGCCTGCCGGTCCGCGGCTATATCTCTTGCGTGACCGACTGCCCCTATGACGGCGCGACGCCGCCGGGCGCCGTGGCGCGGGTCGCGGCGGCGCTGCGGGACATGGGGTGCTATGAGATCTCTCTCGGGGACACGATCGGGCAGGGCACGCCCGACAGCATCGCCGCCATGCTGGACGCGGTGCTTGAGGAGATCCCGGCGCCTCGGCTGGCGGGGCATTACCACGATACAAGTGGCCGGGCGCTGGCCAATATCGAGGTGTCGCTGGAAAAGGGCCTGCGAGTCTTCGACGCGGCGGTCGGTGGTCTGGGGGGATGTCCCTATGCGCCGGGGGCGGCTGGCAACGTCGCGACCGAGGCCGTGCATGACCGCGTGACGACGCTTGGCTATGACACGGGGCTGGACCGCGACGTGCTGGTGAAAGCCGCTGATATGGCGCGGCGGATGCGCGGGCAGGCGGGGTGAACCCCGCCCTACGCCCGGCCCGACCGCCCTGGCCCCGGACGCGACACTGTAGGGTGGAGTTTCCCCCACCTCCCCACCACCAGAGTAAGAACAGGACAAGCCCATGACCGACACCACCGTTTCCATCACCCGCGATGACCGGGGCGTCGCCACGCTCTGGCTGGATCGCGCGGAAAAGCACAACGCCATGAGCGCGCAGATGATCCGCGACATCCACGACGCGGCCGAGGCCTTGGGCCGGGACGATACGGTGCGCGTGGTGATCCTGGCGGCGAAGGGCCGGACCTTCTGCGCCGGTGGCGATCTGGGCTGGATGCGCGACCAGTTCGACGCCACGCCCGAAACCCGCGCGAAAGAGGCCGGGGCGCTTGCCTACATGCTGCAGGCGATCAACCTGATCCCCAAGCCGGTGATCGGCCGCGTGCAGGGCAATGCCTTTGGCGGCGGGGTTGGCATGGCCGCCGTCTGCGACGTGGCCATCGGCACGACCGAGGTTACCATGGCGCTGACCGAAACCAAGCTGGGCCTGATCCCCGCCACCATCGGCCCCTACGTCGCTGCCCGCATGGGCGAGGCCCGCGCCCGCCGCGTCTTCATGTCCGGCCGCCCCTTCAAGGGCCCGGAGGCGGTCGAGCTGGGTCTGCTGGCCCGCGCCGTCGCCGCGGACGATCTGGACGACGCCATCGAGGCCGAGGTTCTGCCCTACCTGCAGACCGCCCCCCTCGCCGTTGCGCGCGCCAAGGCGCTTCTGCGCCACCTTGGCCCGCCGATCACGCCCGAGGTCATCGAGCAATCGATCGGAGAACTGGTCGCCTGCTGGGACGGCCCCGAGGCGAAAGAGGGAATCGGCGCCTTCTTCGACAAGACCAAGCCAAGTTGGCAGAGCTAGGCGGTCGGGCCCGGGCGACCTGCGCGGTCACGGTTTTCGGCATCGCTGACGACGCCTGACGTCTAGGGATCCCGGGCACGGGCGCCGTCGCGGCACAATGGCCCAGAGGCGGCGCGCCTTAACCTGCCGCGCCAGACGCGATGATCGGGACTGACCGGTGCCGCATCATGCCGCAGACCGCACTGCCACCGCCACGAAAAAGTCGACAGAAAGAATCGGAATTTCGTTCGTAACCTCGTGGAAACCCACGAAAGCTTAGGTGGACCGGACGGATCGCGGGCACTACATTCCGCAAAGTGAATATCACCGGGTTTGGTTGACCCTGACAAGGGGCAGGAGTAAACCCCAATCAGCCCGGACAGGTCATAAACACCTGTCCAGCCCTCAGGAAAGGAGCTATCCACGTGGAAGAGATGCTCAGGGAATATCTCCCCATTCTCGTTTTCCTTGCCGTCGCCGTTGCCCTGGGCCTTGTTTTCATCTTCGCCGCCATCATCGTTGCGGTCCGCAATCCGGACCCCGAGAAGGTTTCGGCCTATGAATGCGGGTTCAACGCCTTCGATGACGCGCGGATGAAATTCGACGTCCGGTTCTACCTCGTCTCGATCCTCTTCATCATCTTCGATCTCGAGATCGCGATGCTCTTTCCCTGGGCCGTGGCCTTCAAGGACATCTCCATGGTCGGCTTCTGGTCGATGATGGTCTTCCTCGGCGTGCTGACGATCGGCTTCGCCTACGAATGGAAGAAAGGGGCGCTGGAATGGCAATAAGCACCGCCGTGAACACCGCGGCCGCGGACAAGGACTATGCCACGCAGGCCCTGAACCGCGAACTGCAGGACAAGGGGTTCCTGCTGACCTCGACCGAGGATCTGATCAACTGGGCGCGCACCGGGTCGCTGCACTGGATGACCTTTGGCCTCGCCTGCTGCGCGGTCGAGATGATGCACACCTCGATGCCGCGCTACGACGCCGAACGCTTCGGCATCGCGCCGCGGGCCTCTCCGCGCCAGTCCGACGTGATGATCGTCGCGGGCACGCTGACCAACAAGATGGCCCCCGCGCTGCGCAAGGTCTATGACCAAATGCCGGAGCCGCGCTATGTGATCTCGATGGGATCCTGCGCGAACGGCGGCGGCTATTATCACTACAGCTATTCCGTGGTGCGCGGCTGCGACCGGATCGTGCCCGTGGACATCTATGTCCCCGGATGCCCCCCGACCGCCGAGGCGCTTCTGTACGGGATCATGCAGCTGGCCCGCAAAATCCGCCGCACCGGCACGATCACGAGGTAACCCGCGATGCCGATGAACGAACTTGGTGCCCATATCGAGCTCAAGCGCCCGGACTGCGTGCTGTCCTGGGACGTGACGCTTGGTGAGCTGACGGTCGATGTGACACCCGCGAACGTCGCGGGCTTTGTCGAATTCCTGAAGACCGACGCGACCTGCCGCTTCTCGACTCTGGTCGACATCACGGGGGTGGACTATCCCGAACGGGCCAAGCGCTTCGACGTGATCTACCATTTCCTGTCGATGTACCAGAACCACCGCATCCGCCTGCGCGTCTCGGTCCGCGAGGACGAGATGGTGCCATCGATCACCGAGGTCCACCCAAGCGCCAACTGGTACGAGCGCGAGGTCTTCGACATGTTCGGGATCATCTTCTCGGGCCACCCGGACCTGCGCCGTCTTCTGACCGACTACGGCTTCCGCGGCTACCCGCTGCGCAAGGATTTCCCGACGACCGGCTACACCGAGGTGCGCTATGACGAAACCGCCAAGCGCGTCGTCTATGAGCCGGTGAAGCTGACGCAGGAATACCGCCAGTTCGATTTCATGTCCCCCTGGGAAGGCGCGAAATACGTGCTGCCGGGGGATGAGAAGAAGGAAGCCCAGAAATGATGGACGGGCCAATTCGCATTGCAGATCCGGCGCTTGACCAGGCGATCACGGACTATTGCCACGCGCTGCACTTTGGCGACGGCGCAGCGGTTGATACCCTGTGCCACGACCGGTTCCTGATGCAGTGGGTCGGCCAGGACGGCGGCGCGCGCTGCATCGACAAGGCGGCCTTCGTCGCCCGGATCGGCGGACGCGATGCCTTTCCCGGTGAGCCCCGCTTTGATGTCCATTCGGTCGATCTGTCGGGCCCCGACATGGCGCAGGTCAAGCTGGACGTGACGGTGCCGCCGCGCGTCTACACCGACCAGCTGGGCTTTCTGCGCGTCGACGGCGCATGGCGCCTGATGACCAAGCTTTTCCGCGTGGCCGACGGCCCGGCGCTGGAGGACTGAGGATGCAACTTCGCTTCGGAGGCGACAAGACATGATGGACGGCTCCAACCAGTTCGGCGACGCCCAGACGGGCGAGCAGAAGATCCGCAACTTCAATCTCAACTTCGGTCCGCAGCACCCTGCGGCCCACGGCGTTCTGCGCCTGGTGCTTGAGCTGGACGGCGAGGTGGTCGAACGTTGCGACCCGCATGTCGGCCTGCTGCACCGTGGCACCGAAAAGCTGATGGAAAGCCGGACCTACCTGCAGAACCTGCCCTATCTCGACCGGCTCGATTACGTGGCGCCGATGAACCAGGAACACGCCTGGTGCCTGGCCATCGAGAAGCTGACGGGCGTCGAAGTGCCCCGCCGCGCCTCGCTGATCCGGGTGCTGTTCTGCGAAATCGGCCGTATCCTGAACCACCTCATGAACGTCACCACGCAGGCGATGGACGTGGGTGCGCTGACGCCGCCGCTCTGGGGGTTCGAACAGCGTGAAGACCTGATGATCTTCTACGAACGGGCCTGTGGCGCGCGTCTGCACGCCGCCTATTTCCGCCCCGGTGGCGTGCATCAGGATCTCCCGCCCGAGCTGATCGACGACATCGAGGCCTGGATCCCGCCGTTCCTCAGCTTCATCGACGATCTCGGCAACCTGCTGACCGAAAACCGCATCTTCAAGCAGCGCAACGTCGACATCGGCGTCGTCACCGAAGACGACATCCAGATGTACGGCTTTTCAGGCGTGATGGTGCGCGGGTCGGGTCTGGCCTGGGATCTGCGCCGTGCGCAACCCTATGAATGCTATGACGAATTCGACTTCCAGATCCCGGTCGGCAAGAACGGCGATTGCTACGACCGGTACCTGTGCCGGGTCGAGGAAATGCGCCAGTCCGCCGCGATCATGCAGCAGTGCATCGACAAGCTGCGCGCGCCGGAAGGGCAGGGCGACGTGCTGGCCCGGGGCAAGATCACGCCGCCGAAACGGGGTGAGATGAAGACCTCGATGGAGGCGCTGATCCACCACTTCAAGCTCTACACCGAAGGCTTCAAGGTGCCCGAAGGTCAGGTCTATGCGGCGGTCGAGGCCCCCAAGGGCGAATTCGGCGTCTACATCGTGTCCGACGGCACCAACAAACCCTACCGCGCCAAGCTGCGCGCGCCGGGCTATCCGCACCTTGCGGCGATGGACTACATCGCCACCGGCCACCAGCTGGCCGATGTCGCCGCCATCATCGGCACCATGGATATCGTGTTCGGAGAGATCGACCGGTGAAGACATTCTTTCTGTTGCCCGTCCTTGGCCTGACCGCCGCCTGCGCCATGCCGCCCCAGGGTGTGCCGGGCGATGCCGTGACCGCCTATGATGCCGCCGTCGCGTCAATCGGCTGCAACCTGCGGTCCGAAAAGGATTATCTTCCCGTGGAACTGCAGACGGGCATGACCCGTGAGCAGGTGCTGGAAATGACCGCCTTCAAGATTGCCAACAAGCAGGCCAAGAAGCTGCCTGATGGCACCGTCCAACTGATGACCGGAGCCTGTGCCTGATGCTGCGTCGCCTGCACCCAGAGCAACCCGATAGCTTTGCCTTCACGCCCGCCAACCAGGCCTGGGCCGAAGCGCAGATGACCAAGTACCCCGAAGGCCGCCAGGCCAGCGCGATCATCCCGCTGCTGTGGCGCGCGCAGGAACAGGAAGGCTGGCTGACCCGCCCCGCGATCGAACATATCGCGGACATGCTGGGCATGGCCTATATCCGCGCGCTCGAGGTGGCGACTTTCTACTTCATGTTCCAGCTGCAACCTGTTGGATCCGTTGCGCATATCCAGATCTGCGGCACCCTGTCGTGCATGATCTGCGGCGCCGAGGACCTGGTGGGCGTCTGCAAGGAGATGATCCACGAAAAGCCCCACGCCCTGTCGGCGGACGGCAAGTTTTCGTGGGAAGAGGTCGAATGCCTGGGCGCCTGCGCCAACGCGCCGATGGCCCAGATCGGCAAGGATTACTACGAAGACCTGACGGTCGACCGGCTGAAGGAAATCCTGTCGGAACTGGCCGAGGGCAAGGTGCCGGTTCCGGGCCCGCAGAACGGCCGGTTCGCGGCCGAACCGCTCAAGGGGCTGACGTCCCTGACCGAATACGAAAGCGGCCGGACGCAATACAACGCCTCGGCCGCGCTGGCGGTCGACATTGGGGATACGGTCAAGCGCATCGATGGCACCGAGGTGCCGCTGCTGACGCCCTGGCAGGGCAAGCCCAAGGCCGACAAAGCGTCGGGCAGCACCAGGGTGAGCGAGGCCGTCGCGGCGAAGAAGGCCAAATCCGAACCGCGCCCGGCAGAATCCGAACCCGCAGACGCCACCGGAACGACCGAACAGGAAGCGCAGGCCTCGAGCCAGGCCAAGCCCGTGTCCAAGGACGAACCGGCCAAGGCTGGCAAGGCGGCGAAACCCGCCAAGTCCGGCAAGACCGCCTATGCCGAAGCGCCTTCGGCTGACACGCTGGATGCCGCCGCCGCCGCGATGGACGCCCCGGCCAGCGTCACCGCCGCCGCAGGAGAGGGCACCAAGCCGCGCGGGCTGAAGGCCCCGCTTGACGGCGGTGCAGACGACCTGAAGCTGATCAAGGGCATCGGTCCGTCGCTGGAACAGCTGTGCCATAGCCTGGGCGTCTATCATTTTGGCCAGATCGCCGAATGGGGCGGGGCCGAGCTTGCCTGGATCGACCAGAACCTGAAAGGCTTCAAGGGCCGCGCCAGCCGCGACCAGTGGATCGATCAGGCCAAGGTTCTCTCGGCTGGTGGCACGACGGATTTTGCCGAACGCGTCAAGCAGGGCGGCGTTTACGACGATTGATGTGACACCAAGGGGATAGAGAATGGGACAGGACTGCAAACGTAACAGCTGGATTGCCGCGGCGGCGCTTGGCGCTCTCGTGTTCCTTGTCATTCTCATCTTCGGCACCGTCGAATTCTTCGGCTCCATCGTCATCGGCGTGGCCGTTGCCATCGTGCTCGGGTTCTTCTTCACGATGTTCCTGTGCCCCGGTGAGGGCACCGACACGAAAGCAGACACGAAAGCCGACACGGAAGCCTCCGATCACGCCCCGACGGCAACGCCCGCGGCCTCGGCATCTGCCAGCGCAACCGCAGCGGTGACACCGGCAGACGTGGCCCCCGCAAAGGCGACACCGGCCCCCGCCGAGACGCCCGCCGCACCGGCCCCCGTGGATACGCCGTCGGAGCCCGAAGTCGTCGCGGCACCCGCGCCCAAGCCCGAACCGGCCCCTGCGCCCAAGCCCGAACCGGCCCCTGCGCCCATGCCCGAACCGGCGCCCGTCGCCGCGCCGACCCCGGCAGCGACCGACGGCGCGGGCAGCCGCCCGGCAGCATTGGACGCGGCGCGGGATGGCAAGGCGGATGACCTGAAGAAAATCAAGGGCGTCGGCCCCAAACTTGAAGTGATGTTGAACGAGATGGGCTATTACCACTTTGACCAGATCGCCGCCTGGAGCGGAGAGGAAGTGGCCTGGGTCGATCAGAACCTCAAGGGCTTCAAGGGCCGCGTCAGCCGAGACAACTGGGTCGATCAGGCCGCGCAGCTTGCCGCAGGCGGCGAAACCGAATTTTCCAAGCGCGTCGGCAAGGGCGACGTGTACTGAGTGACGTGATGCAGGACCGAGACGCAATCATAGCCAGGAAGAGCAGGGTGGTCGCCCTGGTCATCGCCGGTGCCATGGTCTTCTGGATCGCGGGGCAATTCCTGCGTGAACAGCTGGGTGTCCCGCTGCGCTTCGCGTTTCTCATCGATCTCATGGCCATCGCCGCCTTTGTCTGGGCGCTGGTGGTCATCTTGCAAATCTGGCGCGCCCGTCAGGGCGACAGCGGCCAAGACTGAAGGCCAAGGATAAAGGGTAGAGCATGCTCAAGGACGAAGATCGCATCTTCACCAACATCTACGGGATGCATGACCGGACGCTGAAGGGCGCCCAGGCCCGTGGTCATTGGGATGGCACCGCCGGCATCATCAAGAAGGGCCGCGACTGGATCATCGACACGATGAAGGCCTCCGGTCTGCGGGGGCGTGGTGGTGCGGGCTTCCCGACCGGCCTCAAGTGGTCCTTCATGCCCAAGGAATCCGATGGTCGCCCGGCCTATCTGGTTGTGAACGCGGATGAATCCGAACCCGGCACCTGCAAGGACCGGGAAATCATGCGCCACGATCCGCACACGCTGATCGAGGGCTGCCTGATCGCATCCTTCGCGATGAACGCGCATGCCTGCTATATCTACCTGCGCGGCGAATACATCCGCGAGCGCGAGGCGCTGCAGGCCGCCATCGACGAATGCTATGACGCGGGCCTTCTGGGCAAGAACGCCGCCAAGTCCGGCTGGGACTTCGACCTCTACCTGCACCACGGGGCCGGCGCCTATATCTGTGGTGAAGAAACCGCGCTGCTGGAAAGCCTTGAAGGCAAGAAGGGCATGCCCCGGATGAAGCCGCCGTTCCCGGCAGGTGCCGGCCTTTATGGCTGCCCGACCACGGTGAACAACGTGGAATCCATCGCCGTCGCACCCACCATCCTGCGTCGTGGCGCCGACTGGTTCGCGGGTTTTGGCCGTGAAAACAACGCGGGCACCAAGCTGTTCGCAATCTCGGGCCACGTCAACAACCCCTGCGTCGTCGAAGAGGCGATGTCGATCACCTTTGAAGAGCTGATCGACAAGCATTGCGGCGGCATCCGGGGCGGCTGGGACAACCTGCTGGCCGTGATCCCCGGCGGATCGTCCGTTCCCTGCGTGCGCGGGGAAAAGATGAAAGACGCCATCATGGACTTCGACTACCTGCGCGGCGAACTGGGCTCGGGCCTGGGCACGGCGGCGGTGATCGTGATGGACAAGCAGACCGACATCATCAAGGCGATCTGGCGGCTGGCCAAGTTTTACAAGCACGAAAGCTGCGGCCAGTGCACGCCCTGCCGCGAAGGTACCGGCTGGATGATGCGCGTGATGGAACGCCTGGTGAAGGGCGAGGCGAGCGTGGAAGAAATCGACATGCTCTGGGACGTGACCAAACAGGTCGAAGGCCACACGATCTGTGCCCTTGGCGACGCGGCCGCATGGCCCATCCAGGGCCTGATCCGCAACTTCCGTGACGTGATCGAAGACCGGGTGAAGACCAAACGCCCGGCGGTGGCAGCCAAGTGATCCGTCGCACCCGCATATCCCTGCTTGTCGGTGCCGCGCTGGCCGTGGCGCTGGCAGGCTGTTCCGCGCAGACCATGCGCGAGAACTGGCAGAACCGCGTGTCCGGCGAGACCGAGGTGCATATCACCGAAGGCGCCTATCGCGTCGCCTTCCTGCCGCTGGCCTCGCCCCCCGGCGCGGCGGCGGATGCCTGGGTCTATGGCCCCGGCGTGTCGGCTCCGTTCACCATCCCCGATGGTGGTGTGCCGGGCCTGCGGATCAGCCGTCTGGACGGCCAGCCGATGCTGCGCGCCGATTACGAAAACGCCCGCGCCGCCGCCTCGGCCGGTTGCGCGGATCGCCCCGGCTGGACCCCGGCCAAGGCCGCGGCCATTGCCCGCACAACCGCGCGTACGGAATCGACCGCCTACTACGGGACGGGTTATCTGACGGGCGGTGCCTGGGTGCTGCTGGGGGTTTGCAAATGACCCGCTTTGCAGACTTTGCAATACGTTTCGCGGCCCCGGTCGCCGACCTTGAAGGAGGAGCCGCATGATCCGTGCGCTGGTTCTGATGCTGATCACCACGACCACCCTGTCGGCCTGCGGAAACTGGGGGGGCAAGGGCAATCCCTGGGGCAATCGCGTCGCCTATGACGGGGCATACTTTCGCGTGAAGGCCTCGAGCGACAAGGACAACCGTCAGAATTTCACCGTCGATGTCCGCGATGCAGGCAAGACGCTGGTCGGCGCGCGCCAGGCGGCGAGCGCCAAGGCGGCGGAATACTGCATCCGTCAGTACGGCCGGTCCGACATGACCTGGGAGGTATCGCCCGAGGTCGAGGATGCCATGCTGCCGATCGTCGAGGGCGACCTGATCCTGAGGGGGACCTGCGACGGATGGCGTTAAGCCGCGCATATCATCCGGACCGGACCCGCGCGGGCGGCAAAACCCCGCGTGTTTCAACCGGTTATGGGGCGCGTTATTGCATAACACGCACCCTGTATCCCATCTGCGCAGCAGATGGGGTCGCCGTGATGGCGACCCTGCGCCGCAACGAAGGGAGACATCCATGCGTCTGACCACCACCGCCCCGATGCTGGGCCTGATCCTCGCGCTTGGCGCGACAGCCGCGACCGCCAAGGTGCCGCTGCGCGACGTGCCCGAGATCGACAACCAGATGTTCTCGGTCGCGATGGCGATCGAGATCAGCGACAAGTGCGACAGCATCAGCCCGCGCACGCTCAAGGGTCTGAACTTCCTGTTCGGACTGGCCAGCCAGGCAAAGGGCATGGGCTATACCAAGGCCGAAATCGACGCCTATCGCAAAAGCGATGCGGAAAAGGCCCGGATCCGCGCCAAGGGCGAAGCCTATGTGCGCGAAAAAGGGCTGGACCCGGCGAAACCCGCTGACCTGTGCAAGCTGGGTCAGATGGAGATGGCGGCGAACAGCCAGATCGGATCCTTCCTGAAGTAGATCGGGACGGATCCACGCGGGCCCCGCCCGCACCCGAACAACCGCCCCGGCGCCGCGTGCGCCCGGGCACCGAAAGAACCCCGGTCCGAGGATCGGAAGGCGAGTAGCAAAGTGAGAGACCATGTCTGACCTGCGCAAGATCATCATCGACGGCCACGAGGTCGAGGTCGATCCGGCCCTGACCCTTATCCAGGCCTGTGAACAGGCCGGGATCGAGGTGCCGCGCTTCTGCTATCACGAACGCCTGTCGATCGCGGGCAACTGCCGCATGTGCCTGGTCGAAGTCGTGGGCGGCCCGCCGAAGCCCGCCGCCTCCTGCGCGATGCAGGTGCGTGACCTGCGCCCGGGGCCGGAAGGCCAGCCGCCGGTGGTGAAGACCAACTCGCCCATGGTCAAGAAGGCCCGCGAAGGGGTGATGGAGTTCCTGCTGATCAACCATCCGCTGGATTGCCCGATCTGCGACCAGGGTGGCGAATGCGACCTTCAGGACCAGGCGATGGCCTATGGCGTCGACTTCTCGCGCTATCGCGAGCCCAAGCGCGCGTCGGACGATCTGGATCTCGGCCCGCTGGTCGAGACGCATATGACCCGCTGCATTTCCTGCACCCGCTGCGTCCGCTTCACCTCCGAGGTCGCTGGCATCATGCAGATGGGTCAGACCGGCCGGGGCGAGGATGCCGAGATCACATCCTACCTGAACCAGACGCTGGATTCGAACCTGCAGGGCAACATCATCGACCTCTGCCCGGTTGGCGCGCTGGTGTCGAAACCCTATGCCTTCACCGCGCGGCCGTGGGAGCTGACCAAGACCGAAACCATCGACGTGATGGATGCGCTTGGGTCCAACATCCGGGTGGACACCAAGGGCCGCGAAGTCATGCGCATCCTGCCGCGCAACCATGACGGCGTGAACGAGGAATGGATCGCGGACAAGACGCGCTTTGTCTGGGACGGGCTGCGCCGCCAGCGGCTTGACCGCCCCTACATCCGCGAAAACGGCAAGTTGCGCCCGGCCTCCTGGCCCGAGGCGCTGTCTGCCGCGGCGACCGCGATGAAGGGCAAGAAGGTCGCGGGCCTCGTCGGGGATCTCGCACCGGTCGAAGCCGCCTTTGCGCTGAAGCAGATGATCGAAGGTCTGGGCGGCACCGTCGAATGCCGCACCGATGGCGCCAAGCTGCCCGTGGGCAACCGGTCCGGCTATGTCGGCACCGCGACGATCGAGGATATCGACAGCGCCAATGGCATCCTGCTGATCGGCTCCAACCCACGCGTCGAGGCGCCGGTGCTGAACGCCCGCATCCGCAAGGCCTGGATCAATGGCGCGCAGGTCGGCGTGATCGGCGCGGCCGAGGATCTGACCTACGACTACCACCACTTCGGCGCCGACCGCGCCGCGCTGGCCGACCATGTGAAGACCGCCAAGTCCGAACCCGTGGGTGACGACGAACGTGGCATCGTGATCGTGGGGCAGGGCGCCCTGCGCGAAGCGGACGGTGACGCCGTCCTGGCCGCCGCGATGGAAATTGCCGAAGCCCGGGGCGCCAAGCTGATGATCCTGCACACCGCCGCCGCGCGCGTTGGCGCGATGGACGTGGGCGCGGTGACCGACGGGGGCCTCAAGGCCGCCATCGACGGGGCCGAGGTGATCTACAACCTGGGCGCGGACGAGGTCGAAATCGCCGACGGTGCCTTCGTGATCTACCAGGGTTCGCACGGGGATCGCGGCGCACACCGCGCCGACGTGATCCTGCCGGGCGCCGCCTATACGGAAGAAAACGGGCTCTTCGTGAACACCGAAGGCCGTCCGCAGCTGGCATTGCGCGCCGGGTTCGCCCCGGGCGAGGCCAAGGAGAACTGGGCCATCCTGCGCGCGCTGAGCGCCGAGGTCGGAGAGGCGCTGCCCTTCGACAGCCTCGCGCAGCTGCGCAAGGCGCTGATCGCCGCCGTGCCGCACCTGAAGAAGATCGACCAGGTGCCCGCGAACGACTGGTCCGCCCTGCCAAGCGCCAAGCTGGGCGAGGCAAGCTTCGTGAACGCGGTCAAGGATCACTACCTGTCCAACCCGATCGCGCGCGCCAGCCAGGTGATGGCCGAACTGTCGTCCAACGCCGCCGCCCGCGCCAACCCGAAGGTCGCGGCCGAGTGATCCGTTTCGCCCTCATAACTGCGGTCGGCCTTATGGCGGCCTGCACCGCGCAGGAGGTATCCCGCGCGGCGCCCCGGGCCCTTGCGCCCGCAGGGGCGAGTTACGGGGCAATCGAGACGCGGCTTCTGGACAACGACTTGGTCGCCTTCCACGTCAAGATGCGTGGCGCGCGTGACGGCCAGGACGTGGCCGATTATGCCGAATGCGCGGCCGCGCAGTACACGCTGATCCGCGGTTTCGGATTTGCGCGACATCTGCGCACGAAAACCGCCGAAGTTTCTGGCGTCTGGCAGGCAGATGCGATTTATACCATCTCGCCGGCGATCCCCGCCGGCCTGCGCACGATCGACGCCGAAGTGACGGTCGAGAACTGCAAATCCAACGGAATACCCACGGTGTGAGGACCTATGGCTGACTTCTTTACAACTCACCCCCTAGGCATCCTCCTTCTGACGGTCGGTCAGGTCTTGCTGGTGGTCGTGCCGCTTCTGGTGGCGCTGGCCTTCCTGCTTTACGCCGACCGCAAGGTCTGGGCCGCCGTGCAGTTGCGCAAGGGGCCGAACGTCGTGGGTGTCTTCGGGCTGTTGCAGTCCTTCGCGGACTTCCTGAAGTACATCACCAAGGAAGTGGTGGTGCCGGCCGGCGCGGACAAGTTCGTCTTCTTCCTTGCGCCGATGCTGTCGTTTGTCCTGGCCATGATCGCCTGGGCCGTGATCCCCTTCAACGACGGCTGGGTCCTGTCGGACATCAACGTCGCGATCCTCTATGTCTTCGCGGTCTCCTCGCTCGAGGTCTACGGCGTGATCATGGGCGGCTGGGCGTCGAACTCCAAATATCCCTTCCTCGGCTCGCTGCGGTCCGCCGCGCAGATGATCTCTTACGAGGTCTCTCTCGGACTGATTATCATCGGCGTCATCATCTCGACCGGGTCGATGAACTTCGGCGATATCGTCGCCGCGCAGGATGGCCGCTACGGGATCTTCAGCTGGTACTGGCTGCCGCACTTCCCGATGCTGTTCCTCTTCATCATCTCGGCCATGGCGGAAACCAACCGCCCGCCCTTCGACCTGCCCGAGGCGGAATCCGAACTTGTCGCGGGCTACCAGGTCGAATATTCGTCCACGCCCTTCCTGCTGTTCATGATCGGCGAATACGTGGCGATCGTGCTGATGTGCGCGCTGGTGTCGCTGCTGTTCCTCGGCGGCTGGCTGTCGCCGATCCCGGGCCTGCCGGACGGCGTGCTGTGGTTCGTGCTGAAGCTGATCTTCGTCTTCTTCATCTTCGCCCTGACCAAGGCCGTGGTGCCGCGCTATCGCTATGACCAGCTGATGCGGATCGGCTGGAAGGTCTTCCTTCCGCTGTCGCTTGCCTGGGTGGTGATCGTCGCCTTCCTTGCCAAATTCGAACTCTTCGGCGGGGCCTATGCCCGCTGGCTGATGTGAGGACGCAATGACCCAGATCGACTACAACCGAGCCGCGAAATACTTCCTGCTCTGGGATGTGTGGCAGGGCTTCAAGATGGGGCTGAAGTACTTCTTCAAACCCAAGGCCACGCTGAACTATCCGCATGAGAAGGGCCCGCTTAGCCCGCGTTTCCGTGGCGAACATGCGCTGCGCCGCTATCCGAACGGCGAAGAACGCTGCATCGCCTGCAAGCTCTGCGAGGCGATCTGCCCCGCGCAGGCCATCACCATCGACGCCGAACCGCGCGAGGACGGATCCCGCCGGACCACGCGCTATGACATCGACATGACCAAGTGCATCTACTGCGGCTTCTGCCAGGAAGCCTGCCCGGTCGATGCCATCGTCGAAGGCCCGAACTTCGAATTCGCGACCGAAACCCGCGAGGAACTGTTCTACGACAAGGAAAAGCTGCTGGCCAACGGCGAACGTTGGGAAGCCGAAATCGCCCGCAACCTGGAACTGGACGCCCCGTACCGATGATCGCCCCCCGGCATCATATGAAGGACAACGCCCATGGCTGACGCGAAGACCCCGTTCGAACTGATGATGAGCCAGGCGCAGGAGATGGTGAAAGCCATGAACCCCGCGCTTGAGACCTTCACGCCCAAGGGGTTCGACAGCCTCTGGCCGACCATGCCCAAGGAGTGGATGGAGATGGCCTTCGGCAACGCCTTCAACACCGGCGGGCTGGATGCAAAGACGCGGCTTTACCTGACGCTGGCGGGGCTGACCATGCAGGGCGCGCAGGCCGAAGCGCAGATCCGCATGACCGTCCGCCACCTGCTGGAACTGGGCGCGACGAAACAGGAAATCGGTGAATGCATCGCGCAGATGTCGATGTTTGCCGGGCTGCCCGCCATGACCAAGGCGGGCGAAATCGCGAACGACGTGATCAAGGATCACGAGGCCGCGCAGAAGGATGAGGACGAGGCATGACCGTGACCACACTGGCCTTTTACCTGTTCGCCATGTCGACACTGGTCGGCGGGCTGTTCACCGTAATGAGCCGCAACCCGGTGCATTCGGTGCTTTGGCTGATCCTGGCCTTCCTGTCGTCGGCGGGGCTGTTCGTGCTGCTGGGTGCGGAATTCGTGGCGATGCTGCTGATCATCGTCTACGTCGGCGCGGTCGCGGTGCTGTTCCTGTTCGTGGTCATGATGCTGGACGTCGACTTTGCCGCGCTGAAGGCCGAAATGGCCCGCTACATGCCGCTGGCGCTTTTGATCGGGGTCATCCTGCTGATGCAGTTCGGCCTCGCGTATGGCTCCTGGGAAGCCTCGGCCGCGGCCGAAGGCAACCGCCTGGCCATCATGCCGCAGGGCGAGAACACGCAAGGGTTGGGCCTGCTGATCTACGACCAGTACTTCCTGCTGTTCCAGCTGTCGGGCCTGATCCTGCTGGTCGCCATGATTGGCGCCATCGTCCTGACCCTGCGCCACCGCACCGACGTCAAGCGCCAGAACGTGTTGGCGCAGATGTGGCGCGACCCGGCGAAGTCGATGGAACTGAAAGACGTCAAGCCCGGGCAGGGGCTCTGATGGAACTCGTGGCGCTCGTCGTGGCCAAGCTGGGCTACGGCGGTGTTGCGGCACTCTGGGCGGCCAAGGTCGCCTGCTTCTGGGCCGGGCACCGGCTTTGGAAAAGAAGAAACTCGAAGGTCTGAGGGGACTGGGAATGATTGGGATCGAACATTACCTGACGGTGGCCGCCGCGCTATTCGTCATCGGCATCTTCGGGCTGTTCCTGAACCGCAAGAACGTCATCATCCTGCTGATGAGCATCGAACTGATGCTGCTTGCGGTGAACATCAACCTTGTCGCCTTCTCGTCTTTCCTCGGCGATCTCGCCGGGCAGGTGTTCACCCTGTTCGTGCTGACGGTCGCCGCCGCCGAGGCCGCGATCGGCCTTGCCATCCTCGTCTGCTTCTTCCGCAACCGCGGCACGATCGCGGTCGAAGACGTCAACGTGATGAAAGGCTGAGCCGATGCTTCAGATCATCCTCTTCGGACCTCTTCTCGGCGCCCTCATCGCGGGCCTTGGCTGGCGGGTCGTGTCGATCCGTGGCGCCCAGTGGATCACCACCGGGCTGCTGTTCCTGTCGTGTTTCCTGTCCTGGGTCACCTTCCTGAGCCACGGGCCCGAAACCCAGCACATCGAACTGCTGCGCTGGATCGAGAGCGGCTCGCTCTCGACCTCATGGGGGATCCGGCTGGACCGGCTGACCTCGATCATGCTGATCGTCGTCACCACCGTCTCGGCGCTCGTCCACCTCTACAGCTTCGGCTACATGGCGCATGACGACAACTTCCGCGAGGGCGAGGACAGCTATCGCGCCCGTTTCTTCGCCTACCTGTCGTTCTTCACCTTCGCCATGCTGATGCTGGTGACCTCGGACAACCTGGTCCAGATGTTCTTCGGCTGGGAAGGGGTGGGCGTCGCATCCTACCTGCTGATCGGGTTCTACTACCGCAAGCCCTCGGCCAACGCGGCTGCCATGAAGGCGTTCATCGTGAACCGCGTGGGCGACTTCGGCTTCGCGCTTGGCATCTTCGGTCTCTACTACCTGACCGACAGCATCATGCTGGACGACATCTTTGCCGCCGCGCCCGACCTTGCCGGTCAGAACCTGCACTTCCTGTCCTGGTCCTTCGACGCGACCGAGATCCTGGCGCTGCTGCTGTTCATCGGCGCCATGGGCAAGTCGGCGCAGCTGCTGCTGCACACCTGGCTTCCCGACGCGATGGAAGGCCCGACCCCGGTGTCGGCCCTGATCCACGCGGCCACCATGGTCACGGCGGGCGTCTTCCTGGTCTGCCGCATGTCGCCGCTGATGGAATACGCCCCCGACGCCATGTCGATCGTCACCTTCATCGGTGCCACCACGGCCTTCTTTGCAGCCACCGTGGGCCTGGTGCAGAACGACATCAAGCGCGTCATCGCCTATTCGACCTGTTCGCAGCTGGGCTACATGTTCGTGGCCGCCGGCGTCGGCGTCTATTCGGTCGCGATGTTCCACCTTTTCACCCACGCCTTCTTCAAGGCGATGCTCTTCCTGGGCGCCGGGTCGGTCATCCACGGGATGCACCACGAACAGGACATGCGGAACTATGGCGGTCTGCGCAAGAAACTGCCCTATACCTTCTGGGCGATGATGATCGGCACGCTGGCCATCACCGGCGTCGGCATTCCGCTGACCCACATCGGTTTTGCCGGCTTCCTGTCCAAGGACGCGGTGATCGAGAGCGCCTGGGCCGGCACGGCGGGGGGCTATGCCTTCTGGATGCTGGTGATCGCGGCGCTCTTCACGTCCTTCTACTCCTGGCGTCTGATCTTCCTGACCTTCTACGGCGAGCCGCGCGGCGACAAGCACACGCATGATCACGCGCATGAAAGCCCGACGGTCATGCTGATCCCGCTTGGCGTGTTGTCGCTTGGGGCGATCTTCGCGGGCATGATCTGGTACGGGTCGTTCTTCGGGGACCACAACAAGGTCAACGCCTTCTTCGGCATTCCGGCCCATCACGAGGCCAGCGAAGGCCACGCCGAAACAGACGGTCACGCCGACACCGCCGCTGCGGACCATGGGACCGACGCGGCCGGGGATCACGGCACCGAAGCCGCGCATGTGACCGACCTGGCCGAAGGTCATTCCGGCATGGCACCGCAGGGCGCGATCTTCATGTCGCCGGACAACCACGTCATGGACGAGGCGCACCATGCCCCGACCTGGGTGAAGGTCAGCCCCTTCATCGCCATGCTCATCGGGTTCGTCACCGCGCTTTGGTTCTACATCTGGAACCCGTCGATGCCGGCGCGTGTCGCCGAAACCAACCGGCCGCTGTACCTGTTCCTGCTGAACAAGTGGTACTTTGACGAGATCTACGATTTCATCTTCGTGCGGCCCGCCTTCTGGATCGGCCGCACCCTGTGGAAGCGCGGGGATGAGAAGACCATCGACGGCGGCATCAACGGCGTCGCCATGGGGATCATCCCCTTCTTCACCCGCCTCGCGGGCCGGGCGCAGTCGGGCTACATCTTCACCTATGCATTTGCCATGGTCATCGGCATCGCGGTCTTCGTGACCTGGATGACGATCGGCGGAGGGGCGGAATAATGAGCAACCTTCTCTCTATCGTCACCTTCCTGCCGGCCATCGCGGCCCTGATCCTCGCGGTCTTCCTGCGAGGAGAGGACCCGGCAGGCCAGCGCAATGCCAAGTGGGTCGCGCTGATTGCGACGGTGATGACCTTCCTGATCTCGCTTTTCATCCTGGCGGGCTTCGACAGCGCCAACACCGGCTTCCAGTTCGTCGAGGAACGCGACTGGCTGATGGGCCTGAAGTACAAGATGGGCGTCGACGGAATCTCGGTCCTCTTCGTGATGCTGACCACCTTCATGATGCCGCTGACCATCGCGGCGTCCTGGGGCGTCAACACCCGCGTCAAGGAATACATGATCGCCTTCCTGCTGCTGGAAACGCTGATGCTGGGCGTGTTCATGGCGCTGGACATGGTGCTTTTCTACCTCTTCTTCGAGGCAGGCCTGATCCCGATGTTCCTGATCATCGGCATCTGGGGCGGGGCGAACCGGATCTACGCGTCCTTCAAGTTCTTCCTCTACACCTTCCTCGGGTCGGTCCTGATGCTGGTGGCCATGGTCGCGATGTATGCCGACGCGGGCACCACCGACATCCCGACGCTGCTGGCGCATGAGTTCGGGTCCGAGACCTTCAGCCTGCTCGGCATCCAGATCATCGGCGGCATGCAGACGCTTCTGTTCATCGCCTTCTTCGCCAGCTTCGCGGTCAAGATGCCGATGTGGCCGGTCCATACCTGGCTTCCGGACGCGCACGTGCAGGCGCCGACCGCCGGGTCGGTCGTGCTGG
Source organism: Pseudooceanicola onchidii (assembly GCF_004959925.1). Classification (GTDB taxonomy): domain Bacteria; phylum Pseudomonadota; class Alphaproteobacteria; order Rhodobacterales; family Rhodobacteraceae; genus Pseudooceanicola; species Pseudooceanicola onchidii. The sequence goes on from NZ_SPUW01000001.1 coordinate 812,605, forward strand.
CGGCGATCCTGCTGAAGATGGGCGGCTATGGCTTCCTGCGGTTCTCTCTGCCGATGTTCCCCGTGGGGTCCGACGTGATGACGCCGCTGGTCCTGTGGATGTCGGCCATCGCCATCGTCTACACCTCGCTCGTCGCGCTGGTGCAGGAGGACATGAAAAAGCTCATTGCCTATTCGTCCGTCGCGCACATGGGTTACGTCACCATGGGCATCTTCGCGGCGAACCAGCAGGGCATTGATGGCGCGATCTTCCAGATGCTGAGCCACGGCTTCATCTCGGGCGCTCTCTTCCTCTGCGTCGGCGTGATCTATGACCGGATGCACACCCGCGACATCGAGGCCTACGGTGGACTGGTGAACAAGATGCCAGCCTACGCGATGATCTTCATGCTCTTCACCATGGCCAACGTCGGCCTGCCGGGCACCAGCGGGTTCATCGGGGAATTCCTGACCCTGATGGGCATCTTCCAGGTCAACACCTGGGTCGCCGCCGTGGCCACCTCGGGCGTCATCCTGTCGGCGGCCTATGCGCTGTTCCTGTACCGCCGGGTCGTCATGGGCGACCTGATCAAGGAAAGCCTCAAGTCGATCACCGACATGACCGCCCGCGAAAAGTGGATCTTTGCCCCGCTCGTCGCCATGACCCTGCTGCTCGGTGTCTACCCGAGCCTCGTGACCGACGTGATCGGGCCGTCCGTCTCGGCCCTGATCGAAAACCATGAAACCGCGCTCGCCAATGCCGACAGGCTGGGCGACACGATGCACGCCGACGCGGCTGCGTCGCACTGAGGGGACCGGACATGACCACGGATCTCAACACCATCCTGCCGGAAATCCTGCTGTCCGGTTTTGCCATGCTGGCGCTTCTGGCGGCGGTCTATACCGGCAAGGACAAGATGGCCCCGGCCCTGACCTGGATCACCGCGGGCGTCATGGGCCTGCTGGCGCTCTGGATCGCCACGACGGGCGAGGGGACGAACCCCGCCTTCGGCGGCATGTTCGTCGACGACGCCTTCGCGCGCTTCGCCAAGGTGACGCTGCTGCTGTCCGGCGCGCTCGTCCTCATCATGGGGCAGGAGTACATGGAGCGGCGCGGCATCCTGCGCTTTGAATACCCGGTGCTGGTGGCCCTGGCGTCCGTCGGGATGATGGTCATGGTCTCTGCCGGAGACCTGATGACGCTCTACATGGGGCTCGAGCTGCAGTCGCTGGCGCTTTACGTCGTCGCATCGTTGCGGCGGGATTCCGTCCGGTCGACAGAAGCGGGGCTCAAGTACTTCGTCCTCGGCGCGCTGTCCTCGGGCATGCTGCTTTACGGCGCATCGCTGGTCTACGGCTTCTCGGGCACCACGCTTTTCTCGGGCATCGTGACGGCGGCGGGCGAGGGGCGCGCGGCGCTTGGCCTGCTCTTCGGCGTGGTCTTCATGCTGGCGGGCCTTGCCTTCAAGGTCTCGGCCGTGCCCTTCCACATGTGGACCCCGGACGTCTACGAGGGTGCGCCGACCCCGATCACCGCCTTCTTCGCCACCGCCCCCAAGGTCGCCGCCATGGGCCTGTTTGCCCGCGTGATGTACGACGCCTTCGGCGGCATCGTCGGCGACTGGCAGCAGATCGTCGCCCTGATGTCCGTCCTGTCGATGTTCCTTGGCGCCATCGCCGCCATCGGCCAGACCAACATCAAGCGCCTGATGGCCTATTCCTCGATCGCGCACATGGGCTATGCCCTGATCGGCCTCGCCTCGGGCACCGAACAGGGAGTCAGCGCCATGCTGACCTACCTCGCGATCTACGTGACCATGAACATCGGCACCTTCGCCTTCATCCTGTCGATGCAGCGCGACGGGGAGCCGGTGGTCGATATCGGGTCGCTCAACCTCTATGCCCGGACCGATCCGGCCCGCGCCCTGGCGATGCTGGTGCTTCTGTTCAGCCTTGCCGGCGTGCCGCCGATGCTGGGCTTCTTCGCCAAGCTGGGTGTCTGGCAGGCGGGCATTGGCGCGGACCTGGTCTGGCTGGTGGCCCTCTCGGCAGTCGCTTCGGCCATCGGCGCCTACTACTACCTGCGGATCGTGTTCTTCATGTACTTCGGGTCGGAAGGATCGCAGATCGACAGCGGCCGGTCGCCGCTGCTCTGGGGGCTTCTGATGGCCTCGGCCGCGGTGATGGTGCTGGGTGTGTTGAACCTTTTCGGTGTCGACGGCATGGCCCAGGCCGCCGCCGCATCGCTGGTGAACTAAGCCGATGAGCGCGCTGCCGTCGTGGCCCGAAGGCCACGACAAGCTTATCCTCGAGACGGTCGACAGCACCCTGAGCGAAGCGCAGCGCCGCTTTGCCGGGGGCGTCACCCGCCCCTTGTGGATCCTTGCCTTGCAGCAGACCGCCGCACGCGGTCGCCGGGGCCGCCCCTGGTCGATGCCGCCGGGCAACCTCGCCACCACGCTGATCCTGCCGACAAGCGACACGCCCGACCGGCTTGCCCTGCGCAGCTTCATCGCCTCGCTTGCGCTGCATGACGCCTGCACCGCCGTCACCGGCCGGACCGAGGGGTTTGCGCTGAAATGGCCCAATGATGTTCTGCTGAACGGCGGCAAACTGGCCGGGATCCTGCTGGAAAGCCTGGCCTCCGGCGGGCGCACCGCCGCTGCGTCGATCGGGATTGGCGTCAACCTTGCCGCCGCCCCCGGCGCGGAGGAGGTCGAGGCCCGCGCCCTGCGGCCCGTCGCCCTGACCGAGGCCGGGGCCCAGACCACCCCCGAGGAATTCCTGACCTTCCTCGCCCCCGCCTTCGCCCGCTACGAGGCGCAGTTCACCACCTACGGTTTCGCGCCGATCCGGACCGAATGGTTGAACCGTGCGGCGCATCTGGGCGATGTCATCACCGCCCGCACCGGCACGGATGAAACCACCGGCACGTTCGAGACGATCGACGACACCGGACGGCTGATCCTGGCCACCGCGCAGGGCCGCACCGCCATCGCGGCCGCCGACATTTTCTTCTGACAGGGGGCGCACATGCTTCTCGCCATCGACTGCGGCAACACCAACACGGTCTTCTCGGTTCTCGACGGGGACAAGGCCCTGTGCACCCTGCGCACGGCCACCGACCACCAGATGACCGCCGACCAGTATTTCGTGTGGTTTTCCACGCTGATGGAGCATCACAAGCTGCCCGTCGACATCAACGCGGTCATCATCTCATCGACCGTGCCGCGCGTGGTCTTTAACCTGCGTGTCCTCGCCGACCGGTACTTCAACTGCCGCCCCTATGTCGTCGGCAAGCCCGAATGCCTGCTGCCGCGCCAGCCGCGCGTGGATGCGGGCACCGTGGTCGGGCCGGACCGGCTCGTGAACTCGGCCGGGGCCTATGACCGGTACGGCGGCAACCTGATCGTGGTCGATTTCGGCACCGCCACCACCTTCGACGTGGTGGCCGACGATGGCGCCTATGTCGGTGGCGTGATCGCGCCCGGCGTGAACCTGTCGCTGCAGGCGCTGCATGAAATGGCCGCCGCGTTGCCCCACGTGGATGTGACGAAACCGCAGAAGGTCATTGGCACCAACACCGTCGCCTGTATGCAGTCGGGTATCTTCTGGGGCTATGTCGGGCTTGTCCGGGGGATCACCGAACAGATCCAGGCCGAATATGACCGACCGATGAAGGTTATTTCGACCGGGGGCCTTGCGCCGCTCTTCGGTCAGGGGGATACCCTCTACGATCACTTCGATGAATTCATCACGATCCACGGTCTTCGGATCATCTATGACTACAACCTTGAACAGGGCAACGCATGAGCAATGAACGGCTGATCTATCTCCCCCTCGGTGGCGCCGGGGAAATCGGCATGAACGCCTACGTCTACGGATACGGGCGGCCGGGAGAGGAGAGGCTGATCCTCGTGGACCTCGGCGTCGCCTTCCCGGACATGGACACGACCCCGGGGGTCGACCTGATCTTCGCCGACATCACCTGGCTTGAAGAACGCAAGGACCGGCTCGAGGCGCTGCTGATCACCCATGCGCACGAAGACCACGTCGGCGCGGTCGGGCATCTGTATGAACGCCTCGGCGCGCCCAAGATCTACGCGCGGCCCTTCACGGCGAACATCGCCCGCGGCAAGCTGGCGGAATACGGGGTCGGCGACAACGCCGTCACCGTCGCCAATGTCTGGCCCGAACAGATCCAGCTGGGCCCGTTCCGGGTCGGCTTCCTGCCGATTTCCCACTCGATCCCCGAAAGCTCCGGCTTGGTCATCGACAGCCCCGAAGGCCGCGTGATCCACACTGGCGACTTCAAGCTGGACGAAACCCCGCTGGTCGGCGAAGCCTTTGACGAGGCGCTTTGGCGCGAGGTCGCTTCCACCGGCGTGCGTGCGCTGGTCTGCGATTCCACCAACGTCTTCTCCGGCCACGCCGGCCGGTCCGAAGCCGTCGTCGGGCCCGAGATTACCCGCCTGGTCAACTCCTCGACCGGCATGTTCGTCGCCACGACCTTTGCCTCGAACGTCGCGCGGGTGAAGACCCTGGCCGATGCGGGCGTTGCCGCCGGACGGTCGATCTGCCTGTTGGGCCGGGCGATGCGCCGCATGATCGAAGCCTCGATCAAGACCGGCGTCCTGTCGGACTTCCCGACGGTCGTGTCGCCCGAGGATGCCAAGAACATCCCGCGCGAGAACCTGATGCTGATCGTCACCGGCAGCCAGGGCGAACGCCGTGCCGCCTCGGCCCAGCTGTCGCGCGGCAAGCACATGGGGCTGACCCTGAAAGAGGGCGACACCTTCCTCTTCTCCTCCAAGACCATTCCGGGGAACGAGAAGGAAGTCATTCGCATTATCAACAGCTTCTCGGAACTGGGTGTCGATGTGGTCGACGACAGCTCCGGGCTCTATCACGTGTCCGGGCACGCCAACCGCCCGGATCTTGAGCGCATGCAGGACATCGTGAACCCGCAGATCGTGGTCCCGATGCACGGCGAACATCGTCACCTGCGGGAACATACCAAGCTGGCGGAACAGAAGCGTCGCAAGGGTGTGCTGGCGGTCAATGGCACGATGGTCTCGCTGTCGGGCAATGCGCCAGAAGTTGTGGATTATGTCGAAACCGGGCGGACTTACCTGGACGGATCGGTGCAGATCGGCGCCTTGGATGGCATCATCCGCGACCGGATCCGCATGGCGCTGAACGGGCATGTCACCGTGACGGTCGTCCTGGACGAAGAAGACGAACCGCTTGGCGATCCCTGGTGCGACCTGATGGGGCTGCCCGAACTGGGACGGTCCCGCGCGCCCCTGCAAGAGGTGCTTGAGGAAGACCTGTCGCAGTTCCTGAACCGGGCAGGGCAGGCCACCCTGTCGGATGACGACAAGATCGAAGAGGCCCTGCGCCGCGTCATCCGCCAGTCGGCCAACGACGAAATCGGCAAGAAGCCCGAGGTCACGGTCGTCGTCAGCCGCCTGACCTGAGGTCTAAAAGGGCTGTTGCGCGGCGACCAACTGCGCAATGGCCCCCCGCGCCAAGGCGGGCGAGGCGAACTCGACCCCCATCTGCCGGTCCCGTGACCAGCGCCACACCACCCGCATCTGCAAGACCTGCGACACCCGTAATGAGGCGATCGTCGTCGCGCCATAGGAGTCCGCCGGCAGGGGCAGCTCGATCCGCGCCCCGCCGTAGGACAGATCAAGCACCCGCACGCTGGTCGCGCCGCCGCCAAACACGGCGATCCCCGTCAAATTGACATGAATACGTTCGAACTGGCGCACGGACGCCAGAGTGGGCTGCGCGACAGCACCCATGGGCCAACCTTTCACAGGATCTCTCCTGTGATTAGCTGACAACCGTTGAAGAAGGGTTAAGACGCGCCTTAGCTGGCGCGCCGTTCGTCAAAGCTTAGCGCGATGAAGCTGGGCATATGATCGCCCATGCCGACAACCTTGTTGTCGTCATCGCGGCCCCGCCGACGCCCACGCCGCTGATCGCCCTTGGGCTTGTCGTCGGATTTGGGATCGTCCTTGGTCGGCGCGGCCTGTTCGGCGACCTCGACGGCCTCGGTCTTGGCTTCGACCTTCGCTTCGGTTTCGACAGGCTTGTCGCGACCACGGCCGCGGCCGCCCCGCGACCGGCGCGGTTTGGCTTCGGTCGTGTCCTCTTCGACCGCCGCCGCAGGGGCAGGGGCGTTCGGTGTGTCAAGCCGCGGGATGGTCTTTTCGACCAGCTGCTCGATATCGTCGAGGTTCTTTTCGTCGCGCGGCACGCAGATCATCACGGCCTTGCCCTGACGACCGGCGCGGCCAGTGCGACCGATCCGGTGCACGTAGTCTTCGGCATGGCTGGGGACGTCAAAGTTGAACACGTGGCTCACGTTGGGAATATCCAGCCCGCGCGCAGCCACGTCCGAGGCCACGAGGAACCGGAGCGAGCCGTCGCGGAACCCGTCCAGCGTCTTCATCCGCTGCGATTGTTCCAGGTCGCCATGGATCGGCGCGGCGTCATACCCGTACTTTTTCAAGGACTTGGCGGTGATGTCCACGTCGGTCTTCCGGTTGCAGAAGATGATCGCGTTCCGGCAGCCCTCGCCTTCGGATTCGATCAGGTCACGCAGCAGGCGCCGCTTTTCCGACCCTTCACGATCCTTGCGGGATGCCTTGAACATGACAACGCCCTGCTCGATCGTCTCCGACGTCGTCGCCTGGCGCGCCACTTCGATCCGTTCCGGGTTGGAAAGGAAGGTATTGGTAATTCTCTCGATCTCGGGCGCCATGGTGGCCGAGAAGAAAAGCGTCTGCCGGGTGAACGGCGTCAGCGAGAAAATGCGTTCGATATCAGGGATGAAGCCCATGTCGAGCATACGGTCGGCTTCGTCCACCACCATGATCTGCACGCCGGTCAGCAGAAGCTTCCCACGTTCGAAATGGTCAAGCAGACGGCCGGGCGTCGCGATCAGAACATCGACGCCACGGTCGATCAGCGCGTCCTGTTCCTTGAAGCTGACACCGCCGATCAACAGCGCTTTCGTCAACTTGAGGTGTTTCGTGTAAGTGTCGAAGTTTTCGGCAACTTGTGCCGCCAGCTCTCGGGTCGGAGCAAGCACGAGGCTGCGCGGCATCCGCGCCCGGGCGCGGCCCTTCGACAGCAGTGTGATCATCGGCAGCGTAAAGCTGGCCGTCTTGCCGGTCCCGGTCTGGGCGATACCCAGCACGTCGCGCCCTTCAAGCGCAGGGGGAATGGCGCCCGCCTGAATCGGCGTCGGCGATTCGTAGCCGGCCTCGGCAATGGCTTTCAGGACCTTGGGGTCCAGGTTCAGATCAGTAAATTTTGTCATGCGTATCCGTAGTTTGCGGACACGTCTTGGCCCGCGCGGCGTGGGGGCCGGTTGCCCGGATGGCTCTGAGATGAGTGATTCAGATCGGCCCAAGTGCGGCGGGCATACCGGAAAAACGCAGTTTCGTCAAATGCGTAAGCTCTCGGATCACACGGCGGCCCCGGGAAAGTGTTTTTCCCGGATCGCGGTTAGCGGCAACTGTTCCTGCCGCAGCAGCCCCGCCGCGCGCAATCGGGACAGGTGACCGGGAGTGGCAGCGCAGACTTCGTCGAAAAACTGCCGAAGGGCCGTGTCCCCGCCCTGGTCCTCAAGCATGGCGAAGACCTCGTGCATGGTTAGCCCACCCTTTTCGCGGATCTTGTTGGGTTTGAGCTCTGCGCGGTAAGCCCCCAGCCTGTGGCGATAATCATAGTGGGCCCGCCAATCCTCCCAACTGCGGGCATGAAGGTGGGCCAGGGCGATGTCCGGCAGTTCCTGCATGCCGGGGTTCTGTGTGTCGCCCGACAGGAAATTATGGATGCGGAAGGCCGGGGCCGGCAAACCGGTCCGAACGGCGACCTTCCCTGCAACATGGCTAAGAAAGCCGCCGTTGAGGTGACGACCATACGTCGGCCAGACCTCTTCTGCCAGCCGATGGCGCGTCGGCAAGTCGATCGCCAAAGTCTTGAAATTCCAAGTATCCGAGGGGGCGTCGAGCGGTGCCAAGGCCTCCATGGGGCGCAGCCGCGCGACATGGCAGTCTTCGGGCAAAAGGGCGAGGTGGCCGGCCACCGTTCCGGTAGGGATCAGGAACTCGTCAACATCGATATGCACCAGCCAGTCGACATCGGCGCGTCGCCTGTAGGTTCGTGTCGCGTTAAACGTCTGACGGGGTTCGACCTTCTCCGGTCGGCCGCGCCCCCTTGAGTGCCAGTAGTCATCGTCGGTGACGAGCGGCCGGATCCGGGGATGGGCCTTGAGAATGGCAAAGGTTGCGGCGTCCGGGGCGTCGAGGTGGATGAACAAGCGGTGCGCGCCAAGCTCAAGATGCCAGGCGGCAAAGTCGAGCACGTCGCGCATCGGGGCCTTGATCGTGCTGACGATGCCCCAGGTGGTCATGCAAAGCCGCCTGCGGCGACATGAGCTGTGTGTTGCAACCGGTTGATGCAACGACTTTGGACAAGGTTATCCACAGGCCGCGAGGCGGATTGGACATGCATCACACAGATCATGCAGCGAGAGTGCCGCGCCGCTGCCGGGCTGGCAAGCGGCTCAGCCCATCATCTCTTTCGTCGCGGTCAGCTTGATTTCGGGATAGTCACGCTCCACGCGGTCGATATCCCATTGCAGGCGGGTCAGGTAGACGACGTCGCCGTCGTGGTCCGTTGCAATATGCTGTTTGTTCGCATTCACAAACTTATCAACCGCTTGCCGGTCGCCCTTCACCCACCTCGCCGAGGTGAACTGGGAACTGTCGAAGCGCACCGGCAGGCTGTATTCCAGCTCGATCCGGCTACCCAGGACCTCGAACTGCAGGGCGCCGACGACGCCGACGATGAAGCCGGACCCGAAGGACGGCTTGAAGACCTTTGCCGCGCCTTCCTCGGCGAACTGCATCAGCGCCTTTTCCAGGTGCTTTGCCTTCATCGGATCGCCCGCGCGGACTGTCTGCAACAGCTCTGGCGCGAAGGAGGGGATGCCGCTGACACGCAGCGCTTCGCCTTCCGTCAGCGTGTCGCCGATGCGCAGCTGGCCGTGATTGGGAATGCCGATGATATCGCCGGCCCAGGCCTCTTCTGCCAGTTCGCGGTCGGCGGCAAGAAAGAGCACGGGGTTTGAAATCGCCATCGGTTTCTTCGTGCGCACATGGGTCAGTTTCATGCCGCGTTCAAAGTGCCCGGAGGCGAGCCGGATAAAGGCGACGCGGTCCCGGTGTTTGGGATCCATGTTTGCCTGAACCTTGAAAACAAAGCCCGCGACCTTCTTTTCATCCGGCGCGATCTGGCGCGGTTCGGCCGATTGCACCTGCGGTTCGGGGCCGTAGGTGCCGATGCCGTCCATCAGTTCCTTCACGCCGAAGGAATTGATCGCAGAGCCGAACCAGATCGGCGTCATGTGCCCTTCAAGCACCGCCTGGGGGTCCAGCTTGGGCAGCAGTTCGCGGGCCATTTCGACCTCTTCCCGAAGCTTGTCGAGAAGATGCGCAGGCACGTGCTTTTCCAGCAGAGGATCGTCGAGACCGTTGATTTCGATCGTAGCGGCAACGCGGTTCCGGTCGGCACGATCCATCAGCTCAAGCCGGTCCCGCAGCAGATCGTAGCATCCGACAAAGTCCGACCCGGTCCCGATCGGCCAGGAGGCAGGGCTGACGTCAATCGCCAGGTTTTCCTGGATTTCGTCAATGATGTCGAAGGTATCTCGACTTTCCCGGTCCATTTTGTTGCAAAATGTCAAGGTCGGCAGATCGCGCAGGCGGCAAACTTCGAACAGTTTCCGCGTCTGGCTCTCCACACCCTTTGCGCCGTCGATCACCATCACGGCAGCATCCACGGCCGTCAGCGTGCGATAGGTGTCTTCCGAAAAGTCCGAGTGGCCGGGCGTGTCGACAAGATTGAACCGGAAGTTCTTGTAATCGAACGACATCGCAGAGGCCGAGACCGAGATCCCGCGATCCTTCTCCATCTGCATGAAGTCCGACCGGGTGCGCCGCGCCTCGCCCTTGGCGCGGACCTGACCGGCCATCTGGATCGCACCGCCGAACAGCAGGAACTTTTCCGTCAGCGTCGTCTTCCCCGCATCCGGGTGAGAGATGATCGCAAAAGTCCGGCGCCGCGCGATCTCGGGCGGCAGGGTGGGGCGGTTTGAGGGCGTGTCCAGCATGGCGGCGATATAGCAGTCCCGCCGAAAACGGCAAGCGGCGCAAGGCTGCAGTCAATGGGATTCGATGTGTTCGACGCCGAGACGAGGGCGAACGATGCCCCGATGAGCCTAGCGCGTGCCGGTCCGTCGCGACGCCGCCCGCAGCACACCTGCCGCATCAGGCTGATCCAGCAGGGCTTTCTGAACCTCAAACTGCAGGTGCGGACGGTCCGCGTGGCCGGGCAGGGCGCGCGCCAGAACCTCGTCCAGCTCGGGCGGAAGGGCCGCGCGGGTGCGCGTGTCGACCAGAAGGGTTTCTGCGGCGATTCCCTCGGCGTAGATGATCTCGTGCCCGTCGAAGAGCAGCTGGTAGTATTCGACGAACCCGCCATCCTGCTGCGTCACGGTGCTGCCATTGACCAGATGGCGCGCCTTGACCAGAAGTTCGCGGCGACCGGCGCCGATGGCATCTTCGCGTTGGTAGATGAACAGCCGGTGATCGGGGCTGACCACAAGGTCGTCATCATTGTTGAGCGCCCCGGCGCGGATCACGATCGGGGCAAAATCGCCCACGGCCCGAACGGTCGAATGGCCGATCCAGCGGATTTCCTGCACACCATTGTCACGGGTCAGCACACGGTCACCGATCTTCAGCGCCTCGATCGCGCGTTGCGCGCCCGAGGCCAGCGTGATCCGGGTGCCGCGCGTGAAGGACACGCAGGCGACTTCGGCGAACTTCCGGGCCGCATCTTCGACATCGATGCCGACCAGGGTGTAGTCGATGCGCGGGGCCAGCGGCGCAAGCGGCAGGGCATAGACCGCCGCCGCATCGCCGAACATGTCGACCTCGACCAGAAGCAGTACTTCGGTCGTGGCGCCGTCGGGGGACATGAATGTCAGGCAACTGTCCAGGTGGACCGAGGCGCCGGGTGTGCCGACGCCGGTATCTTCGCCGATGGTGATGGCGCCCGCGTCGGACGATTCGACGCCCAGCCGGACCTGCCGCGCGCCATCGGTGAACCAGTAGCTGTCGTCCAGCATCAGCTCTGCCGCGAAGGTCAGATCGTCGCCTTCGTTCGCGCCATGTACGCAAGTCAGATCGCGGGCGCGGAAGACCGGGATCGACGCTGCGGGTTTGGCGATCGCAGAGATCATTGCACTTTACACCTTTCCACTGCCGGGTCGGTCCGGCATGAGTGTAGGACTAGGCGGCGATTGTGGCGGCATCCGGGCGGGTCCCGGGTCATTTGCCGTCATTGTTGCGGTTTCGGACCGCAATCAAGCTAACAGGCCGACGGAAACAAAAGGATAACGGGCCCTTGGCCCGGACAGGAGGATACATGGACCTCGGGATTACTGGCAAGCGCGCATTGGTCTGCGCCTCGTCCAAGGGGCTGGGCCGTGGCTGTGCGATGGCACTGGCTGAAGCGGGCGTCGACCTTGTTCTGAACGCACGCGGGGCCGAGGCGCTTGAGGCGACGGCGCAGGAGATCCGCGACACCTACGGGGTCGAGGTCACGACCGTGGCCGCCGACATCGCCACCGACGAAGGCCGCGCCCGCGTGCTTGAGGCTGCGGGCCAGATCGACATCCTTGTCAACAACGCGGGCGGCCCGCCCCCGGGCTTCTGGACCGAGTGGGAGCGAGAGGATTTCATCAAGGCGCTGGACGCCAACATGCTGGCCCCGATCGCGCTGATGAAGGCGCTGCTGCCCGGCATGATCGACCGCGGCTGGGGCCGTGTGGTCAACATCACCTCGGCCTCTGTCCGGTCGCCGATCGCGCAGCTGGGCCTGTCGAATTCGGCCCGCGCCGGGCTGACCGGCTATGTCGCGGGCACCGCGCGGCAGGTGGCGCAGCATGGCGTGACGATCAACAACCTGCTGCCCGGCCTGCACGCCACCGACCGCGCCACGTCGCTGGCCAAGGCCACTGCCGACCGCGAGGGCATCACGATCGAGGAAGCCGCCCGCAACCGCGACGCCGCCAACCCGACGGGCCGCATCGGCAAGGCGGAAGAATTCGGTGCCACCTGCGCCTTCATGTGTTCGCAACATGCGGGCTTCATGGTGGGGCAGAACATCCTGCTGGACGGCGGGGCGTTCAATTCGACCACCTGACGGGGGCGGGATATGGCGGGGGGCTATTCGCTCAAGGATCAGCTGTTCAACGCGGAAACGGTCGGCGGCCTGGTCGCCCGGTTCCGCGCGAACGACCCCGCCTTTGGCCCCGGGCTCGAGGATCGCATCCTCGGGCGGTTTGCCGAGCTTGAGCTGAAAGAGCGGATCGACTGGATCGCAGACTGCCTTGTCGCGGCGCTTCCGGATGATTTCGACCGCGCGGCCGAGGTGATCCAAGCCGCGCTTCCCCCGCCCCTGGATCCAACCAAAACCGACAATGATTTCGGGCACTTCATCTATGCACCCCTGGGTGAGGTGGCGGTCAAGACCGGGCTGGAGCATCACCGCGACCGCGCGCTTGACCTGATCGAGGCCGTGACGCAGCGCTTTTCGATGGAATATGCGATCCGGCCGTTCCTCAACCGCTGGCCGGACGAGACGCAGGAGCGTCTGGCGCAATGGGCAGACCATCCCAGCTATCACGTGCGGCGGCTGGTCAGCGAAGGCACGCGGCCAAGGCTGCCCTGGGGAATCGGGATCACGCTGCCTGCCGGGGCCGCCATGCCGCTTCTGGATCGGTTGCACGCCGATCCCGCCCGGTTCGTCACCCGGTCCGTGGCCAATCACCTCAACGACATCTCGAAACTCGACGCCCGCCCGGTGATCGCCGCCTTGCATCGCTGGCGGTCCGACGGACGGCAGACCGCGCCCGAGCTGGACTGGATCACGCGCCACGCCCTGCGTGATCTGGTAAAAAAGGGGCATCCCGGCGCGCTGTCCCTGCTGGGCTACCGGATGGAGGCGCAGGTCAACGCCGATCTGACCCTGCCCGCGACGGCCCGGATCGGTGAGGGGTTCGACCTCTCGGTCACGCTCACCGCTGCCGAGGATCTGCCGGTCCTGGTCGACTATGCGATCGGGTTCATTCGCGGCACCGGCGTGCGCCGCAAGGTGCACAAGCTGAAGGTGGCACAGCTGACAGCGGGCAAGCCGATGACCCTGGCCAAGCGGCACAAGCTGCCTGCCGACGCCACCACCTATCGGCTCAACCCCGGCCCGCACGAGGTCGAGGTGGTGGTCAACGGCCGGATCCGCGCCACCGGCATCGTCACCTTCACCACCTGATCCGGCCAGACCCTTGCCCGCGCGGGGCCTGCCTGATACCCACGGCGAAACCTTTGCAAAACGATCAGGCATCCGGTGACCACACCCCCAAGACTAGAGGTCCGCAACCTGTCGCGCAGCTTTGATGGCCGCGCGGTGGTCGATGACGTCTCGCTCACCATCCAGCCGGGGCAGGTGACCTGCCTGCTGGGGCCGTCGGGATGCGGCAAGTCCACCACGCTGCGGATCATCGCCGGGGTCGAGTTGCAGGACGCCGGAGAGATCCATGTCGACGGCGACCTGATCTGCGACACGGTCTATCGGGTGCCCGCCGAGCGCCGCCGCATTGGCCTGATGTTTCAGGATTTTGCCCTGTTCCCGCACCTGACCGTGGCGCAGAACGTGGCCTTCGGCCTGTCGGGCAGCGCAGCCGAAAATCGCGCCCGGGTCGAGGCCATGTTGGACCGCGTCGACCTGCGGCGCTTCATCGACGCCTGGCCGCACGAGCTGTCGGGCGGCGAACAGCAGCGCGTCGCCCTGGCCCGCGCCCTGGCCCCGCGCCCCCGTATCATGCTGATGGACGAACCCTTCTCGGGCCTCGACAACCGGCTGCGCGACGACATCCGCGACACCACGCTGACCATCCTGAAGGACGAAGGCACCGCCGTCCTGCTGGTCACGCACGAGCCGGACGAAGCCATGCGGATGGCGGATGAGATTGCCCTGATGCGCCATGGCCGGATCGTCCAGCAGGGGGCGCCCTACAATATCTACAACGCGCCGATCGACAAGCAGGCGGTGGCGTTCTTCAGCGATATCAACGTGATCCGGGGAGTCGTGCGCGGCGCGCTGACCGATACCCCCTTCGGCCAGTTCCTGGCACCGGGCATCCCCGACGGGCAGGAGGTCGAGATCGTGATCCGGCCGCAGCACCTGAAGATCGACTTCGACCGCAACGGGCAGGGGCCGCTGCCCACGGCACAGGACGGCACGCCCGCGCGCGGCGTGGTGTCCCGGGCGCGGTTCATGGGCAACGAAAGCCTGGTCGAATTCCGCATGGATCACGACGGATCGACCATCAAGGCGACGGTGCCGAACGTCTTCCTGCCCAGCCCGGGCAAGCCCCTGTGGCTGACCATCCGGCGCGACCGCTGCTTCGTCTTTCCCGTCGGCGACTGATTTCCGTCTGGTCCCAGATACTTCCGGCCGGAACGCCCCGGGTGATCGGCAGCGACGCCTCGGTCCCACGCCGCCCTGTCGATATGCCGCGCCCGATCCACCTGTTTTCTTTCACATTCACAGGAATGCACCTTCCCCTTGCGCGTCAGAGCCATTAGATACGACGGGACTTTCGATCCGGGCGGATCACAGCAAAATCCCCGCCCGGCGAACCAGGGAGAGATGACATGCTCAACAACATCGGCCTTCCCGGCCTTCTGCTGATCGCCGTGGTCGTGCTGGTCCTCTTCGGACGCGGCAAGATCTCCTCGCTCATGGGCGAGGTCGGCAAGGGCATCACCGCCTTCAAGAAGGGCGTGAGCGACGGAACCAAGGAACTGGAAGACGCGCAGGCCGACACGGCCCGTGACGTGACTCCGGAAGAAAAAGACAAGGCCTGATCCCATGTTCGGCATGGGCTGGACCGAGCTTCTGGTCATCGGCATCGTCGCCCTGATCGTGGTCGGACCCAAGGACCTTCCGGTCCTGTTCCGCACGCTTGGGCAGTTCGTGGGCAAGGCCCGCGGCATGGCGCGTGAATTCACCCGCGCCATGGAAGAGGCCGCCGACCAGTCGGGCGTGAAAGAGGCCACTGACACCCTGCGCGGCCTGTCCAACCCTGCCAAGTACGGGCTCGACAAGGTGAAGGACGCCACCGACTTCACCAAGTGGGATCCCGACAGCGAAACCGGCAAGCTGGCCAAGGATCGGGCGGACAACGCCGAAAAGATCCGCCAGGCCGCCGCCACCAAGGCGCAGGCGCGCCTTGACGCAGAAGCCGCCGCCAAGGCCGAGGCCGAGGCCGAGACGGCCAAGGGCCCCGCGCCGCTGGAAAAGGCGATGGCCAAGGCCAAGGGCGATGCCCCGGCTGACACCGCCAGCGCCCCGAAAGAGGCGCCCGAAACGGCCCCGACCGACGCCCGGACCAAGACATGAGCGCACAAGACGAGATCGACGACAGCTCCGCCCCGCTGATTGAACACCTGGCCGAGCTGCGCACCCGCCTGATCCATTCGGCGGTCGCCTTCATCATCGGCATGGTGATCTGCTTCACCGTCTGGAACCCGATCTTCAACTTCCTGACGCAGCCGCTGTGCGACGCCATGTCCGCGCGCGGCCAGACGGGCGATTGCGGGCTGATCCTGATCAAGCTGCAGGAAGGCTTCTTCGTCGCGATTTCGATCTCGCTTCTCGGCGGGCTCTGCTTGTCCTTTCCCTACATCGCCTACCAGATGTGGCGGTTCGTGGCCCCGGGGCTTTACAAAAGCGAACAGGGGGCCTTTCTGCCCTTCCTGATCTCCTCGCCGCTGATGTTCTTCCTCGGCGCCTCCTTCGCGTTCTACGTCGTGACCCCGCTGGCCTTCGACTTCTTCCTTGGCTTCCAGCAGCCCGGGTCGGTCCTGTCGGACAACCCGGCCGACAACGGCATCGCGGGCATCGCCTTCCAGGGCTCGGCGCAGGAATACCTCTCGCTCACCATCAAGTTCATCGTCGCCTTCGGCCTCTGCTTCCAGCTGCCCGTCCTGCTGACGCTGATGGGCAAGGCGGGCCTGGTGTCCGCCGAAGGGCTTGGCAACGTGCGCAAATACGCCGTCGTCGCGATCCTGGTGCTGGCCGCGCTGGTCACGCCGCCGGACGTCATCACACAGGTCATCCTGTTTGTGGTGGTCTATGGCCTCTATGAGATCTCGATCTTTCTGGTCCGTCGCGTCGAGACCAAGCGCGAAGCCCGCCTGCGCGCCGAAGGCTACTATGACGACGAGGAAGAGGACGCCGAAGCTGCCGCCGATGCGGAGATGGCCGAGGACCCGCTTCTGAAGGACGACCCGCTGATGAAGGACTTCGACGCGGACGAGACCGACAAGAAGAATGACTGACGACGCCCTGACCCGCATCGCCGACGCGCTGGAACGGATGGCGCCCGCGCCGCTGGCCTCGCCGGATTTCACCGGGGCAGACGCCTTCGTCTGGCACGTGAACCCCGAACGCCTTGTGCCGGTGCCCAGGGTGTCACGCGTCGCGCTGGATCTGCTGGTCGGGATCAACCGGTCCCGCGACACGCTGCTGGCCAATACCCTGCAGTTCGCCCAAGGGTTCCCGGCCAACAACGCCCTGCTCTGGGGCGCGCGGGGTATGGGAAAATCCAGCCTGGTCAAAGCCGTGCACGCCGAAATTCTTGCACGCGGCCATGATCTGAAGATCATCGAGCTGCAGCGCGACGACCTGCCCACGGTCGACCGGCTGATGCAGATCCTCGGTTCTGCCAACCACCGGTTCCTGCTGTTCTGCGATGACCTGTCGTTCAGCCACGACGACCAGCATTATAAATCGTTGAAGGCCGTGCTTGACGGCGGCATCGCCGGGCGGCCCGAGAACGTGCTGTTCTACGCCACCTCGAACCGCCGCCACCTGATGCCCCGCGACATGATCGAGAACGAACGTTCCTCGGCGATCAATCCCGGCGAAGCGGTGGAAGAAAAGGTGTCGCTGTCGGACCGCTTCGGCCTCTGGCTGGGCTTCCATGCCTGCGATCAGGACGATTTCCTGGCGATGATCGATGGCTATTGCGCGGCCCACGGGCTGACGATCGACGCCGACACCCTCCGGGCCGAGGCGATCGAATGGCAGGCCACCCGGGGCGGGCGCTCCGGTCGCGTGGCCTGGCAGTTCTTCACCGATCTCGCCGGGCGGCACGGCGTCAAACTGGCCTGAGCGTCAGCCGCTCGCCAGATCCTCAAGATAGATCCGCACGGCCTCTTGCACGTGGCGAAACCGGTCGCCGCCCAGGTGCTTGCCGCCGTACCAGCGCGTCACCACCACGATATGATCGTGCAGCCCCTCGCGCTCCAGCATCCGCAGGATGACCATGCCGGCCCCGGCCTCGCCATCGTCGTTCTTCACGGGCCCGTCGGCGCTCAGCAGGCCCCAGGTGTTGTGGGTCGCCTTGGCGAACTTCTTGTTTCGGCAAAGGTCCTTGATAAAGGCCTTGGCCTCATCCTCGGACTGGCACGGCCCGCCCGAGACCGCGTATTTCGATCCCCGGTCGCTGATGATGTTCACAAGGCTGCGCATGGGACGGGCTTACGCAAGCCGCCGGGGCCGCGCAAGCCGGGCCCGGGGCTTCTTCTGGTCCAAAATACCTCGGGGGAGCCCGGAACGGGCGGGGGCAGAGCCCCCACGCCGGTCTACTGCAGGTAGTCCATCGGATCCGTCGCCTCGAGCCCCTTGCGGACCTCGAAATGGACGTAGGGCGACGACCCCTTGCGCACCTCGGCCAGCTTCTGTCCGCGCGAAACGCTCATCCCTTCCTTCACGGCGATATTGTCGACGTTGGAATAGATGGTCAGCAGCTTGCCCTCGTGGCGCACCACGATCACGCGCACGTTGTCCGCGTCCGAGGTGATGGCCGCCACCGTCCCGCCCTGCGCGGCGCGCACGGCGGTGCCACTGTCGGCGGCGATGTCGATGCCGTCGCTCTTGCCCTTGGAATAATCCCGGATGATCCGGCCCTTGACCGGATAGTCCATCGCGGCCTTCGGCGCAGCGGTCTGGGTCTGGCCCAGGTCGGGTGCGGCGGTCGGTGCAGGCGCGGGGGCCGGGGCAGGGGCAGCGGTGCTGCTGGCCGTGCGTTCGGGCGGCGTGATCGGCTGCGTCTGTTCTGCAGGCAGCGGCGCACTGGCGCTTGGCGGCACCGGGGTCGGCGACCCGACGCCGGGCGGCTGCGTGGCCACGGGCACCGGCACATCCTCGACCGCGACGGGGATCAGCAGGAACTGGCCCTCGCGGATGGTGTAATTTTCGTCCAGCCCGTTCCAATCGGCCAGCGACCGGACCGACACGTCGTAAAGCCGCGAAATCGTATAGGCCGTCTCGCCGCGCGCCACCTTGTGGCGGACAGGCTCCGGCGCGGTCAGCTGGCTCTGGGCGGCGGGCAGGGTCGACACTTCGACCCGCTGATCGCCGGCGCGGTCCAGCGCGGCCCCGGCCATGCTGCCGATATCGACCTGGCCCGCGGGCATGTAGGGGCCGGTACCGGGCGCGCCGGTTGCGGGCGATGGTTCGGCCACGCGCGACGGCAGGGCCAGGATTTCTCCGTTGCGCAGGATGTCATCGGTGCGCAACCCGTTGTAATCGGCCAGTTGCTGCGGATCGACGCCGACCCGGCCCGCGACCTGCGCAACGCTGTCGCCGCGCCGCGACACCGCGACCTGGTAGTTCGGATAGGAGATCACGCCGCGATCGTCGGGGGCGGGGCGCGCCACCGTGGCCGTCCGCGCCGCGTCTGTCGTCGAAAAGCCGCCCAGCTCTCCGCGCACGTCCATGTCGAACCCGTTCTGGCACGCGGCCAGCGCCACCAGCGCCGTTCCCGCCAGCATTGCGCGCATCACTCCGGCCTGGCGGAGGACTTTCCCCGACTTGTCCTGCATCTGCTCTGTCCCTCACCACCCCGTTTGCCGGGGATTGAATTCCGTGGCGCCACCCGCGCCGTCAGTCGTCCCGTGCAAGGCCTTCCACCAGCGGCACGAAGCGCACCGGGCGAAGTTCCTCATACTCATAGCCCGTTTCCGTCCGCAACACGCGGATCAGGCTTTGCACCGTGTCGGACTGGCCGACAGGCAGCACCATAATACCGTTAATCTTCAACTGAGCCAAGAGAGGCCCCGGCGGGTCTTCGGCCGCGGCGGTCACGATGATACGATCAAACGGCGCCTGATCGGACAGCCCGTGGCTGCCGTCGCCCGCGAAGGTCGTGATATTGCCAAGACCCAGCCGGTCAAAGATCACCTCGGCATCCTTCACAAGACGCGGGTGCCGGTCGATCGTGTAGACGCGCCGCGCGATCTGCGCCAGCACCGCCGCCTGATAGCCCGACCCCGTCCCGATCTCGAGAACGCGGTGACGCGGATCCACCTGCAGCGCCTGCGTCATCAGCCCCACGATCGAAGGCTGCGAAATCGTCTGGCCGCAGGCGATCGGCAGCGGCATGTCCTCGTAGGCGCGTTCGGCAAAGAGCCCGCGCAGGAAATCGCCGCGATCGACCTTTTCCATCGCGGCCAGCGTGCGCTTGTCGGTCACCCCGCGCGTGCGCAGGGTGAAGAGGAACTGCATCTTGCGTTCTGCGAGGCTCTCGTCGCTCATTCGATGGCTTTCAGCGGCTCCAGGGCGTCATGGGCCGTCAGGTCGGCCCGCATCGGCGTGACCGAGATGTAGTTTTCCAGGTTCACGGCCGCATCCGTCCCGTCGCCCGACCGCTGCCGCTGATCGGTGCCCCGCACCCACAGGAACTTCTTGCCCGAAGGCGACAGGTGCGGTTCGACATGGAAACTGGTGTGCGGCCGGATGCCCTGCGCGGCGACTTTCGTGCCTTTCACCGCATCGGCGGGGCAGGGCGGAAAGTTGATGTTGTAGAACAGCTTGTAGTCTTCGGTGTTCTTGGGCGCGGCGTCCATCACCTTGCGGATCACCCCGGCACCATGCACCGCCGCGGCCTCGAACGGGTTGTCGATGTGGAAGTTGTCGGGACCAAGGTACTGCGACAGCGCAAAGGCCGGCAGCCCCTGCAGCGCGCCTTCCATGGCGCCGCCAAGCGTGCCGGAATAGAGCGCGTTCTCGGCCGAGTTGTTGCCCCGGTTCACCCCCGACAGGATCAGGTCTACCGTCTGGCCGTTCAGCACCTCGTGCAGGCCGGCCAGCACGCAATCCGCCGGCGCGCCTTCGGCGGCAAAGCGGCGTTCGTCCAGCTTGGTGATCATGAAGGGGTGGGTGTAGGAGATCTTGTGGCCCACGCCCGACTGTTCGAAGGCGGGCGCGACGGTCCAGACCTCTCCGTCCGGGCCGGCAAGGTCGGTGGCGATGTCGTGCAGAACCTTCAGGCCGGGTGCACTGATACCGTCGTCATTGGTGATGAGAATGCGCATCTGTCGCCCCGCTTGCCTGTTTTGCCTTTCCATACATTTCGCGGCGGGAACGGGCAAGGCAGCAGCGGTGCGGCGACGGGCAGGGGGGCCTTTCGTGCAACGCCTGGCTTCGGCCCCGGACAATGCCCCGGAAAACGCCACGGCCCCGCGCGGCTGGCATCCCCCGGGCGCAATCCCCATCTGGGGCAAAAGACGGAGCCCCCGGATGCGCCTTCCCCTGATCCTGAACCTCAGCCTGCTGGTTCTCTTCCCGCTGTCATGGGCCGCGCCGCTGGCGCGGGCGGGCGTACTGCCGCTGTTCGGCCTGTCCGAGATCTCGGTGCTCTCGGGGCTTGTGTCACTGTGGGACACGGACCGGGTGCTGGCCTTGCTGGTCGCGCTCTTTGCCATCGTCGCGCCCATGGCCAAGACCGTCGCACTGGCGCTGATCCACACGGGGCGGATCGGCGCGCGGTGGCTGGGGCCGCTGACGGGGTTGGGACGGCTGGCCATGGCCGATGTCTTTCTCATCGCGCTCTATATCACCCTGGCCAAGGGCATCGGCATCGGCCGGGTGGAAACCGCCTGGGGGCTGTACCTCTTCACCGGCTGCGTCCTGGCGTCGATTGGCCTGTCGCACTGGACCAAGGCCTGCACCGCATTGACCACGCCCGTGGCCTGAGGCACAGATGTAGTATGGCCAAACCCCAGATCTCCTACACCTGCCAATCCTGCGGCGCGCAATTCCCCAAATGGGCGGGGCAATGCGAAGGCTGCGGTGAATGGAACACCCTGGTCGAGGAAGCGCCGCTGTCCGCAGGCCCCGGCAAGGCGCTGAAGGGTCCGAAGGGCCGCAAGCTGATCCTCACCGACCTCTCGGCGAAAGAGGCCCCGCCGCCGCGCCACCCCTCGGGGATGGAGGAACTGGACCGGGTGCTGGGTGGCGGGCTGGTGCCTGCGTCGGCCATTCTGGTGGGCGGCGATCCCGGCATCGGGAAATCGACGCTGCTGCTGCAAGCCGCCGCGCGCTTTGCGTCGACGGGGCTGCGCACCTTCTATATCTCGGGCGAGGAAGCCTCGGCCCAGGTGCGTCTGCGCGCCGCGCGGCTGGGGCTGACCGATGCGCCGGTGCAGCTGGCCACCGAAACCTCGCTGCGCGACATCATGACGACACTGGATGCCGAACGGCCCGACCTGGTGATCATCGATTCGGTGCAGACCATGTGGTCCGACAACGTCGACAGCGCCCCGGGATCGGTCAGCCAGGTCCGCGCCACCGCGCAAGAACTGACGACCTTTGCCAAGCGGCGGGGCGCCGCCGTGATCCTGGTCGGCCATGTCACCAAGGAAGGTCAGATCGCGGGCCCCCGCGTCGTCGAACACATGGTGGACACGGTGCTTTATTTCGAGGGCGAGCGCGGCCACCAGTTCCGCATCCTGCGCAGCGTCAAGAACCGCTTTGGCCCGGCCGACGAGATCGGCGTATTCGAGATGACCGGAGGCGGGCTGGCCGAGGTCACCAACCCTTCGGCCCTGTTCCTGTCCGAACGCGGCACCCCGGCGCCCGGATCGGTGGTTTTTGCAGGCATAGAAGGCACGCGGCCCGTGCTGGTCGAATTCCAGGCACTGGTCGCGCCGACGCCGCACAGCCAGCCGCGCCGCACTGTCGTGGGCTGGGATGGCGGGCGTCTGGCGATGATCCTGGCGGTGCTGGAATCACGCTGCGGCATCCCTTTCGCGGGGCTGGATGTCTACCTCAACGTGGCCGGCGGGCTGAAGGTCGGCGAACCGGCGGCGGACCTTGCGGTGGCCTGTGCGCTGCTTTCGGCGCGCGAAGATACGGCTTTGCCCGCAGAATGCGTGGTTTTCGGCGAGATTTCCCTCTCGGGCGCGCTACGTCCGGTCGGGCAGACGGAAAACAGGTTGAAAGAAGCGACGAAACTTGGTTTCTCCTCCGCCATAGCCCCGGCCGGGGGGAAGATTTCTGGGTTCGGGGGCATGTCCCTTCGTGAAATGCCCGATCTGACCGCCGTCGTCGGAGAGGTCTTCGGCGCGGGATAGGCGCACATTTCCGCGCGGGACGGCGCGATCGAAAGGACGATCAGATGGAAGGTTTCACTGTCATCGATGCGGTGGTGGCGATTGTAGTCGTCCTGTCGGCGCTTCTGGCCTATTCGCGCGGCATCGTCCGCGAGGTGCTGGCCATCGGCGGCTGGATCGCGGCGGGCATCCTGTCGTTCATCTTCGCCCCGCAGGTCGCGCCGCTGGTGAAAGAGGTCCCCTTCATCGGCCCCTTCATCTCGGACAACTGCGAACTGTCGATGATCACCGGTTTCGCCGCCGTCTTCGCCATCGTCCTGCTGATCGCCTCGCTCTTCACGCCGCTGTTTTCGGCCGTGGTGCAGAAATCCGCGCTTGGCGGTCTGGACCAGGCGCTAGGGTTCCTGTTCGGCGTGGCGCGTGGCCTGCTGCTGGTCGCTATCGCGTTCTTCGTCTACAACACGATCTTCTCGGCACAGCACACCGATGTCGTCGACAACTCGCGCTCGGCGCTGGTCTTTGGCCAGCTGACCGGCAAGATCGAACAGGAAAATCCCGAACAGGCGCTTGGCTGGGTCACCCGCCAGTACGAACAGCTGATCGGCACCTGCAGCCAGTAACGTCAGATTTTCCGGCGTCGGATCACGTTTTCCCGATAGCGCGAAGAGATTTATGATCCTTTCGTGACACCGGGGAAACTTCGTCCTATGAGGGGCCCAAGGAAGCGAACGGATTCGGAGACCGCCTTGTCCCGCCAGACCCCCGCCACTCTCGCCGCCTCTTCGGACGCACCGGAAAAAGACCTGCCCAGCCTGCCCTGGGACGACGACAAGCTTAAGGAAGAATGCGGCATCTTTGGTGCCGTGGGTGTCACTGACGCCGCCAGCTTTGTCGCGCTTGGCCTGCACGCCCTGCAGCATCGCGGGCAGGAGGCCGGCGGCATCGTCACGCATGATGTCGAACACGGGTTCAATTCGGCCCGCCGCTTTGGCTACATCCGCGACAACTTCACCTCGCAGGATATCATGGACACGCTGCCCGGCATGATCGGGATCGGCCATGTCCGCTATTCGACCGCCGGATCCAAGGGCGCGACGCAGATCCGCGACGTGCAGCCCTTCTTTGGTGAATTCGCCATGGGCGGCGCGGCCATCGCGCACAACGGCAACATCACCAACGCCGACGCCCTGCGGCGCGAACTGATCGAACGCGGGTCGATCTTCCAAAGCTCGTCCGACAGCGAATGCATCGTGCACCTCATGGCGCGGTCGCTGCAGAAGGGCCTGCCGGAACGCATGGAAGACGCGCTGCGCCGCGTCGAAGGCGCGTTTTCGGTCGTCGCCATGACCTCGACCCAGCTGATCGGCGTGCGCGACCCGCTTGGCGTGCGGCCGCTGGTGCTGGGGCAGGTGGGCGATGGCTGGGTCCTGTCGTCGGAAACCTGCGCGCTGGACATCATCGGCGCGGATTATGTCCGCGAGGTCGAGCCGGGCGAAATGGTCGTGATCACCGACAAGGGGGTCGACAGCCGGTTCCCCTTCCGCCGCCAGTCGCCGCGTTTCTGCATCTTCGAACATGTCTACTTCTCGCGTCCCGACAGCATCATCGGTGGCCGGTCAGTCTATGAGACCCGGCGCCAGATCGGTGTCGAACTGGCCCGCGAAAACCCGGTCGAGGCCGATCTGGTCTGCCCCGTGCCCGACAGCGGCACCCCTGCAGCGATCGGATACAGCCAGGAATCCGGCATCCCCTATGCCATGGGGATCATCCGCAATCAGTACATGGGCCGGACCTTCATCGAACCGACCGAACAGATCCGCAACATGGGCGTGCGGCTCAAGCTCAACGTCAACCGCGCGCTCATCAAGGGCAAGCGGGTGATCCTGGTCGACGACTCGGTGGTGCGCGGCACGACCTCGCGCAAGATCAAGGAGATGATCCTGGATGCAGGCGCCGCCGAGGTGCATTTCCGCATCGCCTCTCCGCCGACCGCCTGGCCGTGCTTCTACGGCGTCGACACCCCGCAGCGCGAAAAGCTGCTGGCGGCCACCATGTCGGAAGACGAGATGCGCGATCACCTGGCGGTCGACAGCCTCAAGTTCATCTCGCTCGATGGCCTCTACCGGGCCGTCGGTGCGGCCGAGGGACGCAACAACAAGTGTCCGCAATATTGCGACGCCTGTTTCTCGGGGGAATACCCGGTCGCGCCGTCGGACATGATCGACAAGGGGTTCGAGCTCAAGGCAGCCGAATGACCCGCAAGGCCCGGGACACATGACCGATTTTCTGCTGTTCGTCCCGGCCTGCTTTGCACTGAACCTGGCCTTTGGTCCCAACAACCTGCTGGCGCTGACCCACGGTGCGCAGGGTGGGGCAGGGTTCGCCATCGGTGCTGCGTCTTCGCGCATCGCGGTCTTCGTGCCGATGATCGCCGCCAGCGCCCTCGGGCTGGGGGTGATCCTGTCGACCTCGGCCCTGCTGTTCGGCGTGATCAAGGTGATCGGCGCGCTCTACCTGGTCTGGATGGGAATCCGCCTGCTTGGGTCGCGTCCCGAGGGGGGCGCTGGTGCGGGCCGTCCACAGGCGCCAAGTTTCCGCACCGCCCTGCGACGAGAGGCGCTGGCCGCCGTCAGCAATCCCAAGGCCATCCTGATCTTCGCCGCCTTCTTTCCACAGTTCGTCGACACCGCCGCCTATTGGCAAAGCTACGCGACCCTTGGCGCGATCTTCCTGGGGCTGGAGCTGTGTGCGATCAGCATCTACGCGCTCGCCGGGGCCTGGGCCGCCAGTTTCGCCGCGCATCGCCTGCATTGGTTCCAGCGCGCCTCGGGCGTGGGCATGATCCTGTTTGGTCTGCTGCTTCTGGTCAGCCGCCAGCCCGGTCGCGCCTGACACCTGCGGCACGCGGTCACAACTGCGTGCTCGGCAACCCGGCGCTGAACGGCGCCCGCCCCGTCGGCGCCGATCTGCCGCAGGCCGAGACCGGACCCAATGCCCCATTTCCTTTCCCGACGCGCTTTGTCATGCCGCGCCGCACGCCACCACAGGCGTGTCAAAGACAAGAGGCATCCATGGCCGGAACACCGGAAAACGTCGCGAAACTGGCAACGCGGGAAAATGCGCTCGACCTCGGGTCGCTGGCGCTGTTGGGCACGATGGTCGAACCCGACGGGCCGAAGGCACTGATCCGCACCTCGGGCGGGAACATCCAGAAGGTCCGCCCGGGCGACCGCATCGGGCTGTCGCAGGTCCGGGCGATCGGCAGCGGCATGGTGCAGGTCAGCAGTTTCGGCAGCGTCGAAACCCTGACCATGCCGGGCGGCTAGGCGGGCATTGGTGCGGGGTCTCTTGACGCAGTTGCGCAAAGCGGCCAAACCGCAGCCATGACCCAACAGATCGCCCTCATCACCGGTGCATCGCGTGGCCTTGGTGCCGCGCTCGCCAAGGCCCTGGCCCCGACCCATCACATCGTTGCCGTCGCCCGCACGGTCGGCGCCCTGGAAGAGCTGGACGATGCGATCCAGGCCGCCGGGGGGCAGGCGACCCTGGCGCCGATGGACGTGACCAAACCCGATGCCATGGCGCAGCTGTGCCGGTCGATCCACGACCGTTGGGGCGGTGTCGCCCTTTGGGCGCACACGGCGATCCACGCGGCCCCGCTGACGCCCGTCGCGCATATGGACGCCAAGGACTGGGCCAAGTCGGTCGAGGCCAACGTGACCGCCATGGGCCACCTGATCCCCTATATCGCGCCGCTTCTGGGCACCGAAGGCCGTGCGGTCTTTTTCGACGATGCCGAGAAGGACGCGAAGTTCCACGGGCCCTACGGGGCGACCAAGGCGTCGCAGATCACGCTGGCCCGCGCCTGGGCCGAGGAAAGCGCCAAGTCCGGGCCGAAGGTGCATGTGCTGACACCCCGCCCGATGCCGACGGCCACCCGTGCCCGGTTCTATCCCGGCGAAGACCGGTCGGCCCTGACGCATCCCGACGCAGAAGCCGCACGGCTTCTGGCCTTGCTGGGCTGACGCAGATGAGCGCGGAGGTTGCCAGCTATATCGCTCAGCAGCCCGAGGCGCAGGCCAAGGCCCTGAAAACCCTGCGCAAGTACCTGGCCGCCCGTGTGGCCCATGCGGGCGTGGCGGCCGAAGAGGTGATCTCCTACGGCATGCCCGGGTTCCGCATCCTGTCAGGGCGGGGGCAGGGCAAGATGCTGCTGGGCTACGCCGCCTGGAAAGATCACCTGGCGCTTTACCCGCACTCCGGCACGGTACTGGGCAGGATGAAAGCGGAAACACGCGGGCTGAGCCAGACCAAGAGCGCCCTGCACATCGGCATCGGGTCGGTGCCGGACGATCGCGTCACCGACCGTCTGATCCACCTGAGGCTGGAGGAGCTGGGCTAGCGCGGAGAGGGGCGCTGCCCCTCGCGGCTGCGCCGCTCACCCCGAGGTATTTTCGACCAGAAGAAGCCTTGAGACGCGCCCCGGTGCGGGCCGGGTCATCGCACGGCTTCGATCGGCCCTTCGGCGCGGCCGTGGATGAACTGGTCCAGGTACGGATCGCCCGAGGCATCCATGTCGGTGACCGGCCCGGTCCAGCGGATCTTGCCACCGTGCAGCATCGCGATCCGGTCGGCAATGGCGCGGACGCTGGTCATGTCGTGGGTGATGGTCATGGCCGTCGCCCCCATCTCGACCACGATTTCACGGATCAGGTCATTGATGACGCCCGCCATGATCGGGTCCAGCCCGGTGGTGGGTTCATCGAAGAAGATGATCTCGGGCTCGGCCGCGATGGCGCGGGCCAGGCCCACGCGCTTTTGCATGCCGCCCGAAAGCTCGGCCGGGAAGCGGTCGGCGACGTCCGGCGTCAGCCCGACGCGCCGCAGCTTTTCGATCGCGATCTCGCGCGCCTCGACCTTCGGGCGTTTCAGCGATCCGCGCAGCAGGCGGAAGGCGACGTTCTGCCAGACCGGCAGGCTGTCGAAAAGCGCCGCGCCCTGGAACAGCATCCCGAACCGCGCAAGGAAGGCATCGCGATCCCCCGCCATCGCCGGTTTGCCGCCCACGGTGATCGCGCCGCTGTCCGGCGTCACGAGGCCAAGCACGCTTTTCAGCAGCACCGATTTGCCGGTTCCCGAGCCGCCGATGATGACCATCGACGTGCCCTGCGGCACCTCGAGCGTCACGCCGCGCAGCACCTGGTTGGCGCCAAAGGCCTTATGAACATCGTCGAACCGGATCATGCCGAGAAGAACACCCCCGTGAGCACGAAGTTCGCGGCAAGGATCAGCACCGACGCGGCCTCGACCGAGGATTTGGTCGCCTGGCCCACGCCCTGCGCGCCCCGCCCCGAGTTCATGCCGAAATAGCAGCCCATCACCGTCGCGATCACCCCGAAGGCCGCGCCCTTGACGAGCGAGGAGATGACGTCGAGCGGTTCGAGGAAGTCGATGGTGTTTTGCAGGTAGGTGGCCGAATTGAAGCCAAGCGAGCGCACCGCCACCTGGTAGCCGCCGAAGATCCCGATCACGTCGCCGATGCCGACCAGCACCGGCACCGTGACCAGCCCGGCCAGCACGCGCGGCACGGTCAGGTACTTCATCGGATGGGTCGACAGGGTCACCAGCGCGTCGATCTGTTCGGTCACCTTCATCGTGGCGATTTCCGCCGCGATCGAGGAGGTCACCCGCGCCGCGATCATCAGCCCGACCAGCACCGGACCCAGTTCGCGCACCATGCCGATGGCCACGATCTGCGGCACCACCGCCGCCGCGTCGAACCGCGATCCGCCCGCATAGATCTGCAGGGCAAGCGCGCCGCCGGTGAAGACGGCCGTCAGCCCCACGACAGGAAGGGACAGCCAGCCGATGTTCATCAGGGCCGACAGGAATTCACGACCGTAGAAGGGTGGGGTCAGCAGGTGGCGCAGCACCTGACCGGCGTAGATCGACACCCGGCCGACCATGGCGAGCACGGCCAGAACCCGCGCGCCGATCCCGCCAAGCAGCCGACCCAAGCCCTTAGCCCCCCTTGTAGCGACGCGACATGCGCCGCCCGAGGGATGTCAGGACCTCGTAGCCTATGGTGCCCGCGTTGTCGGCGATCATGTCGACGGTCTGCTGCGGGCCCAGCAGCGTCAGGCCCTGCGGTTCCTCGTCGAGGTGGGTGATGTCCACGCCGATCAGGTCCATCGAGATACGACCCCGGATCGGGCAGGGATCGTCCCCTGCAAAGAGCGAGGTCTTCGGGCCCATGATCCGGTGGATGCCGTCGGCATATCCGGCGGCCACGGTCGCGATCTTGCTGGGCCTGTCCGCAACCCAGGTGTTGCCGTAGCCGACGGTTTCGCCCGCCTGCACCGTGCGGACCTGGATGACCGGCAGGTCAAGCCGCGCGACAGGCATCGCCTCGGTGAAGGGCAGGCCGCCGTAAAGGCCGATGCCGGGGCGGGTGACGTCGAAATGATACTCCGGCCCCAGCAGGATGCCGCCCGTGGCCGACAGGGACCGCGGCACACCGGTGCCGTCGGTCAGCGCCAGGAAGGTCTCAAGCTGCTGGCGGTTCATCGGGTGGTCGGGTTCATCCGCGCAGGCCAGGTGCGACATGATGAGCGTCGGGTCAAGCTCGAGCGCGGTGTCGCGCAGGGCCAGCCATTCCTCGGCCTCCATGCCCAGGCGGTTCATGCCGGTATCAAGCTGGATGCCGAAGGGATGGCCTGGCAGGGCTTCGACGTGGCGGACCATCTGGTCGATGGAGTTGATCATCGGCACAAGGTTCAGATCGCCGATCATGTCCGTGTCACCGCGCATGTGGCCCGAGAAGACGCTGATTTCGACGTTCGGTCCCAGGGCATCGCGCAGGGCCGCGCCCTCTTCTGCAACGGCGACGAAGAACCGCCGGACCCCGGCCTTGGCCAGCGCGCGTCCGACCGGCTGCACCCCCAGACCATAGCTGTTCGCCTTGACGACGGCGGCGGTCTCCGTCGTGGCGGGGGTCATGGAATCCAGCGCCCGCCAGTTCGAGACGAGGGCATCGAGATCAACGGTAAGACGTGCGGTGCTCATGTGGGTCTTTTGACGGTCGGGCAGGGCCTTCGCAAGCGGAATTGCCGGGGCGCGACGCCATGGGCAAGGGGGCGGCGATGCGGGGGGCGTCCGCTACGACCGAGAGGCGAAAGGCAGGCCGTGCCTACGGCTCCCAGTTGTCGCGGTAGCGGTCCCAGATCTTTTCGCCGATCAGGCAATCGCTGGCCTGTGCGGGCCGGACCTGCGGGGCAACCGGACGGTCGATCCGGGGCGGTTGGACCGGCCCGGCGATTTCCAGCACCAGTTTCTTGCGCACCGCGGCGGCAAATTCGGACCAGTCCAACACCGGCACGACAAAGGCGCCGGGGCCGCCGATCACGCAGTCGCGGTAATACTGGTCAAGGTTGTCGATCGTCCACATGCCGCCCATGCCGTCGCGGGTCATCAGCGGCAGCCCGTTGATCGTGATCCCCTGCGCGACCACCGCATCGCGCGCCATGATCACCGGCCCGCCATCGTTGTTCGGCCCGTCGCCCGACACGTCGATCACCCGACGCAGACCGGCAAAATCGTTCTGCGCAAAATAATCGGCACCGACCGTCAGCGCCGACGAGATCGAGGTGCGTCGCATCCCCGGCGAATGGGTCAGGGCGATGACATCGGCAAAGGCCTCGGCGTCCTCGCGGGTGCGGATGATTGCCCAGTCCTGTACGATGCGGTGCGACGTCCGGCCCGCCCATTCGACATAGGCGATCGCGACGCTGCCCAGCATGCCGCTGTTGATGGCTGCAAGCACGTCGGAGGACACCAACGCCTCGGCATAGCCGCGCCGCTGGATCTCAAGCTCCCGTTCGCTCATCGAGCGCGAGACATCGACCAGCAGCAGCAGTTCGACGTCGACCTCGATGGCGTCAGGGTTCCAGGGCTCCTGCGCGAGGGCAGGGGCGGCAAGGGACATCGCGGCCAGAAGGACTAGGGGGCGCCACATCCGAAAAGTGTCGCGCCGCCCGGGCCTTTCTGTCCAGAAAAACCGGTGGCCTTACGAAAAGGTGATGCGACCTGTGGGTCAGTAGCCCGCGTCGCCGCCTTGCTGCCAAGGCTTGACGAGGTTGCCGAAGCGGGTGAATTCGGATTCGAACGACAGTTCGACCGATCCGATCGGGCCGTGACGCTGCTTGCCGATGATGACCTCGGCCTTGCCGTGCAGATGCGCCATGCGGTCCTGCCAGGCGGCCATTTCGTCCAGACGGTCGTCCGAAGGCTTTTCCCGTTCGACATAGTATTCTTCGCGGAACACGAACATCACGCAGTCCGCATCCTGTTCGATCGAGCCCGATTCCCGAAGGTCCGACAGCTGCGGCCGCTTGTCGTCCCGGCTTTCCACCTGACGCGACAGCTGTGACAGAGCGATCACGGGGATATTGAGCTCCTTGGCAATGGCCTTGAGACCCATCGAGATCTCGGCGATCTCGTTCACCCGGTTCTCGGCCGTGCCGCGCACCAGCTGCAGGTAGTCGACGATCAGCAGGTCAAGCCCATGCGTCCGCTTCAGGCGCCGCGCCCGCGCCGCCAGCTGGGCGATCGGGATCGACGGCGTGTCGTCGATGAACAGCGGGCAGGCCTCGAGCGTCTTGGCGGCCTCGACGAAGCGCCGGAATTCGGCTTCGGTCATGTCACCTTGACGGATCTTGTGCGACGAGATTTCCGACGCCTCGGCCAAGACACGGGCGGCCAGCTGTTCGGCGCTCATTTCAAGCGAATAGAAGCCCACGACGCCACCCTGCACGGCGCCTTCGGTGCCGTCGGGCAGGGCGCCGCGCTTGTAGGCCTTGGCGACGTTGAACGCGATGTTCGTCGCCAGCGATGTTTTCCCCATGGAGGGACGGCCCGCGAGGATCAGAAGGTCGGATTTGTGCAATCCGCCCAGCTTCTTGTCCATGTCGATCAGACCTGTGGAAATACCGGCCAGTCCCCCTTCGCGCTGGTAGGCGGCATTGGCGACGTTCACCGCTTCTGTCACCGCGCTGAGGAAGGACTGGAACCCCGTCTCGGCGGAGCCCGCTTCGGACAGTTTGTAGAGTTTTTGTTCCGCCTTGACGATCTGCTCTCTAGGTTCGTTCTTGACGTCGACCTTCATCGCTTCTGCGGCGATATCATGCCCGAGAGAGATCAGCTCTCTCCGGATGGCAAGGTCGTAGATAATCTGTGCATAGTCGCGCACCGCGTAGGCCGCGATGGCCGCGCCGGCAAGACGGGCCAGGTAGCCCGGTCCGCCCAGTTCCCTCAGCCCCTCGTCATCTTCGAGAAACGCCTTGAGCGTCACCGGCGTGGCCAGCGCGTTCTTGGCGATGCGGGCGGCGGCGACTTCGTAGATGCGGCCGTGAACCGGTTCATAGAAATGGTCGGCAGTGATCAGAGAGGCGATGCGGTCATAGACATCGTTGTTCGTCAGAAGCGCGCCCAGCAGCTGCTGTTCGGCCTCGATCGAATGCGGAACCGTGTCGGCCTGCGCAACTTCAGGCGTAGGTGTGCCTGCGGCGTTGAAAAACGCGACGTCGTTCATGGCTGCTCGTCCCCGTCCCTTATACACGACTTCATCAACAGGGCTGACCCTTTGCCAGCACTCCGGAAGTCCTTAACGTATTGCAATCTACCACCCTGCGCAGACACCCCGTATCGCCCGCGCGGTCACCATTTGGTGGCTTCAGGAGATACATTAAGCTTCGTGAACGAAGCAATATGGAAAACCCTGTGGATAACGCGAGCATATCTTTTTCCTACCATATCTGGCGGAAGAAGTCGCTGCTTATTCCGGATTTAGTTGGGTTCCATAGGCGGCGGGGTGACGTGATGACACAAAAGGCGCGCCGTCAGAAAAAGCGCGCCCTATGCTTTCGTATAGGTGTCATTGGATAAAAGAATTAACGCGGCGGCCACGCCTGTCTTCGGCGTGCCGCGCGATTCGTTAACCTTTCACCCGGGCGTCCTGCCAGGCGCGCGGCGCGTTGAGAAAGTTTTCCACTTCGTCCAGCGTGGCGGTGTCGAAGGTGCCGCGACGGCGCGCTTCGGCCAGAACGTCCCACCAGGTGCAAAGGTGGTGCAGCGACACGCCATGGTCGCCAAGCGTCTTCTCGGTCTCGGGGAAGATGCCGTAGTAGAAGATGACGGCGGTATGCGCACAGGTCGCCCCGGTGTCGCGGATCGCGTCGACGAATGAGATCTTGGACCCGCCGTCGGTGGTCAGGTCTTCAACCAGCAGCACCCGCTGTCCTTCGGTCATGGCCCCCTCGATCCGGGCGTTGCGACCGTACCCCTTGGGCTTCTTGCGCACGTAGGTCATGGGCAGGGCCATGCGTTCGGCGACCAGCGCGGCAAAGGGGATGCCGGCGGTCTCGCCGCCCGCGATGTTGTCGAATGCCTCCAGCCCCGCATTGCGCATGACGGTGCAGGCCAGGAAGTCCATCAGCGTCGACCGGATGCGCGGGAAAGAGATCAGCTTGCGGCAGTCGATATAGGTCGGCGAGGGCAGGCCCGAGGCCAGCGTGAAAGGGTCGGTCGAATTGAAATGAACCGCCTCGATATCCAGCAGCATGCTTGCGGTGAGGCGGGCGATCTCTTCGGCGGAGGGGTAGCTGGCGGGGATCATGTCAGGGCCTTTCGCGGGTGGAGCCGTCGGATGCCTCCGGCGGGAGTATTGTTGAGAAAGATGAAGGTCAGGACCAGTAGACCGGCACGCCGGGATCGAAGACCGTGACTGGCCCGGCCGCACAGTCGATCTTCGCGGGGAAGGTCGTGGGGGTGTCGGATTTCGTCAGGGTGATCGTGTCGTCGTTCACCGGCAGGCGGTAGAACTCCGGGCCATTGCGCGATGCGAAGGCCTCGAGCTTGCCGAGCGCCTTCTGGTCGTCGAAGACCTGCGCCAGAAGCGGCATGGTGTTGGTCGCGGTGAAACAGCCCGCACAGCCGCAGGCATGTTCCTTGAGATGATCGGGATGCGGCGCGGAATCGGTGCCAAGGAAAAACCGCGCGTCGCCGGAGGTCGCGGCGGCCACCAGCGCCTGCCGGTGTTCCTCGCGTTTGGCGACGGGCAGGCAGTAGTAATGCGGCTTGATCCCACCCACGAGGATGTGGTTGCGGTTGATGAACAGGTGGTGCGTGGTGATCGTCGCGCCCAGATCCTTGTCGTTCGCGCGCACGTAATCGGCCGCCTGCGAGGTGGTGATATGTTCCATCACCACCCGAAGGCCCGGCGTCGCGCGGCGGATCGGATCCAGCACGGTGTCGATGAACACGGCCTCGCGGTCGAAGATGTCGACCTCGGATGTCGTGACCTCGCCGTGCATGCACAGCGGCATCCCGATCTCGGCCATCTTTTCCAGCACGGGGCGCACCTTTTCAAAGTTGCGCACGCCCGAGGCCGAATTGGTCGTGGCCCCGGCCGGGTAGAGCTTGACCGCGGTGGCGATGCCGTCAGCGTGGGCCTGCGCCACGTCCTCGGGATCGGTGTCCTCGGTCAGGTAAAGCGTCATCAGCGGCTTGAACGCCATGCCGTCGGGCAGGGCAGCGACGATCCGGTCGCGGTAGGCGGCGGCCTGCGCCCCGGTGACCACCGGCGGCACCAGGTTCGGCATCACGATCGCGCGGGCGAAGGTGCGGGCGGTTTCGGGCAGCACGGCCTCCATCATCGCGCCATCGCGCAGGTGAAGGTGCCAGTCGTCGGGGCGGCGGATCGTGAGGCTATCGGTCATGCCCCGCGATTACCCCGTTGCGGCGGCGTTGGGAAGCCCGCGCGTCACTCTTCCCCGGTCTCGAGCATCCGCAGCCGCCGGGCAAAGCGCGGCGCAGTGAACCGGGCAGTGACATGACGGCACAGGGCTTCGGTCAGACGGTCGCGGTCGGTCGCTTCAAGCCGGGTCAGCAACCGCCGCAGGTAGGGTAGGTGGCTGCGCCGCGCACGGTAGAGCCCCGCGAAATGCGCCGTATCCAGCCGCCCGTCGGCGGCGGCCCTGAGCATCGGGAACAGCCGCTTCATGAACAGAAGGTGGCTTTGCAGCGCCTCGCCCATATAGGGCATCCGCAACTTGGTCACGTTCGGCTTGGTGAACAGCGCCGCATGCATCGCATCAAGCGATTCCGCCGGGTCATAAATGACATAGGCGCGCGCGGCCCCGTCGATCATGTCGGGTGCAAAGCCGAAGCGGTCGGTGAAATCGGTACGCCGCATGTGGGTGAACCGGTCGTCCCATTCGGTGACGCGCGGATCCAGCGTCGCCTGCGGCTGGATCGCCACCACGGTGCTGCCCGGCGCCGCGACCGAAAAGGCCGCCGCTGCATAGCCACAGGGCCCGGCGCCATAGAACATGACCGTGTCGAATTCGTCGAAAAATCCATCGTCGATCAGCTGGTCGAAATAGTCATAGACCTCGGGCGCGCGGAACCAGGTGTCGCCGTCACAGGCCAGCAGAAGGTGCGACCACCCCTGACGCTGTGCCAGATGCCAGCCAAGCGGCTGCGCGCTGTCGGTCAGTCCACGCATGCCCTGAACGGTTTCGAAGGTCACCAGAAGGGTGCTGCCCGACTTGATGAAGGCGGCGAAATGCGACCGGCCCAGCTTGTCGGCGGCGCCTTCCATCTCGGCCCGCTCCATCACCCGACGGGTCCATTCGGGCTTGTCGAGGCCAGACAGGTCAGTGCGCGGGAAATTTCCGTCCATCTTGGGTCCTTGCGGTGCAACGGCGTTTCTACGCCTGAAATACAATTCTTGTGTCCGTCACCGCGGCCCGGGGCCGGCGTCGGGGGCGAATGGGTGGTTATCCTGGCGCGTCAGCCCGGCGGCCAAGGTTGGCATAACCTACCAGAAACCGCGCTTCGTTCAACGGCAGTGCGCGCGTCGGCGGAGTCATGAGCAAGCGACCGAACAACGCCCGGTAAGGTTCCTGTTTCATCAGCTCTTCGAACTGCGCGTGGCGCCATCTTACGGCGGCCTCGTGCAGGTCCTGCAGCTGCGGGTCGGCCTTCAATCCTTCCAGTTCGGCCGACATGCCCGGTGCAAGATGCTGGATCGTAACGTCTTCCTCCTGGTTGAAGTTCCGTTCGACCCAGTAATCGACGCCCAGCATGTGGTCCGAATGCACGGCCCGTCCGCGCGCGGCCTTGAGGATGTAGCTTTCCATCGACCCAAGCGGATAATGGTTCAGCTGCACCAGCCCATAATTCGGGCGCCCGTAATTCGAGAAGATCCGCGTGGTGCGGAATTTCTCGTCCAGCTCGCGGCCTTCACCATCGGCCCACCTGACACGCGTGATCCTGTCGGCATCCGGCGACCGGGGCCGATGCACCCCGAGCTTCGCGTAGGTGCCGTCGTTGCGATAAAGCGTCTTGAACATCGCCGACCGCCAGGGCCAGTACATCACCACGGGCGCGGCCTTGGTGAAGGTCTGGGTCACCGGCCGGTCGTGATAGCGCGCCTGACCGTTGCAGCCGAAAAGCCGCCAGGTCAGCGTGATGGCATCGGCCCACTCCAGCCGGTCGATCAACGCGGGCAGGGTGCGGTCACCGACATGGACATTGACGAATTCGTCGACGTCCAGCGTGGCGATCCAGTCGGCCTGCTTGACGATCTGCATGGCATCGGCCTGCTTGTAGGCGGTGAACTGGATGCCGCCCTTGTCATAGGGGCCGTCGTTGCGCACGTGGGTCAGCAGGCCAATGTCCTGCAACCGGTCCAGCATGGTGTCGGTGCCATCCTGGCAATCGTTGGAAAACACAAGGAAATCGGTGAACCCGCAGGCGCGGTGATGGGCCAGCCATTCCAGCAGGAAGGCGCCTTCGTTGCGCACGGTCAATACGGCCAGAAAACGCATCACTGGGGCCTCGAGAAGGTGACGACCTTGCCGTTGGACCGGCGCGGATTGTAGATCAGCCCGCCCGCGTTCATCGCGTCGAAGATCACCTGGACGCCGGGCAGGCCGATGTACTGGGGGTGCAGTTCGACGATCGCGGCGCGCAGGCGCGACAGGTCGAGCAGCGGCAGAACCATCAGCTCGGCCCCTTCGATATCGCAGATCAGAACGTCCGGGGCGAGCGCCGCGATGGTGGCGCGCGCGGGGCGGACGGGCACCTTGTGGCGGCTCACGACGCTCTCGGCCGGGTCGGGCAGCATCGAGGATTCGACAAAGTTCCGGCGGACGTAGAAATCGGCCTCGCCCGCCTCGGGGCCCAGCAGGGCGTGGTGCAGGGTGGCGCAGGTGATGCCGTTTTCCGAATGCACGCGGCGGATGCAGGGGATAAGGGCCGGGTTGGCTTCAAAGGCGTGGACCTCGGCGGGCGCGCAGTTCTTGGACACGATCGAGGACATGTACCCCATGCCCGCCCCCAGTTCGACCACCCGGTCGCCGGCTTTCACGATCCGCAGGGCGGCGGCGCTTTCCTTTTCCTCGTAGCCGTCCTCGGCCAGCAGGCGTCGGGTCTTGTGCACCATCGGCGGCAGGTCGGTCGGGAACTGCACGCCGTGGCTGGTGATATGCGCGGGCTGGCCCTTCCGGGCCAGGGTCGCGCGCATCTCGGGGTCGGAGGATCCGGGGAAGCGGTCGGAATGATCGACTGGGGCGGTCATGTTTCAAGATCCTGCGCCAGGGCATAGGCAACCCGCTCGGTTTCATTCAGACGGACCGACAGGGCCTGGTCATAAAGCTGCTGAAAGTCGGGGTCCGCGTGCAATTCGGCGGCCTTGGCGCGGTGCCAGGCAAACCCCTGCTCGTGCAGCGCCCGCAGCTCGGCGTCGGCCGAAAGCCGCGCCATCTCGGCCCGCAGGCGCGGCAGGTTCCGCTGGATGGTCACGTCGGTATGATCGCCCCAGTCCATCCGGATCCAGTAGTTCAGCCCGATCGACCGGTCGACATGCAGCGCCCGGCCGCGCTGGCGCTTGATCAGATAGCTGTCGGCCGAGCGCAGGGCATAGTGGTTCAGCTGCAGCAGGTCATACCCGATCGAATTTTTAGAGCTTCGCCAGCCGTTCTTGATCATCTCTTTCGTGGTCACGGCGCCGTTGCCATTGACCCACATCACCTGTTTCGCCTTGTCCTCGACCAGCTTGTTGGGCCGGTGGCAGGACAGCTTTTCATAGGCGCCGATGTTGCGGAACAGGGTCTTGAAGCCCCAGGCTGTGTGCGGCTTGGGGCAGAATTTCGGGGCGCAGGCGGTGAACTGTTCGATCACCGGGCGGTCGGCCAGATCCGTCACCCCGCCGTGCCCGAACAGCCGCCATGTCATCGCGACATTCGTGGCCTCGGGCGCATGGGCAAAGAAGTCGTCCAGCGTGCCGTTGCCGCAGCGCACGTTGACGAATTCGTCGACGTCGATATGCGCGATCCATTCGGCATTGCGGATGACGTCTTCGTCCAGGGCGGCGTCCAGCGCGAATTGTTGCGGCGACTGGCCCGTCCAGTGATCGTTGTCGCGGTGATGCACGACCCCCATGGCATCCAGCCGCTTGAGGATCTGGTCCGTGCCGTCGGTGCAGCCGTTGGTGTAGATCAGGAAGGTGTCGAAGCCGATGGCGCGGTGATAGGCGACCCATTCAAGGATATAGGGCGCCTCGTTCTTCATGCAGCCGACGATGACGCGGCCGGTGCTGCCCGGCGGCAGGCTGCGCGGCGGGGCGGGGGTGAAGGGGGCGGCCGGGTCTTCTTCGTTGACGCGACCCAGGCGATTGTGCGGCTTGAAGGGCGATCCCTGCAGGGACGCGAATTTCTCGACCGCAAGCGGCGACATGATCTTCCGGGCCTCTGGGCTGATGCCGTCGGCCTCGTCCCCCTCATCCGGGGCGGCATCGCCTTTGGCGGCCTCGGCAGTGGCGCGGTCGATGCGCCACATCCAGGCCAGCAGATATTGCGAGGCGCGAAATCCCATGTGAGGCGCCGGTTCGCCCCAGCCATGTCGGCCGGGGGGCAAGGGGCCGGGCGCAAGATCGAGCCCGGGGTGCGCCTGCGACAGGGCGGTCAGGCCGGGGGCAAAGCGTTGGGCGACAAAGGCCAGCCCCTCGGGGTCGATGGGGGTGCCGCCGATACGGATCTCTTCGATGAACTTCCGCCAGAGCGGCCGTGGAACGCGATGCTGGCCCAGCCCCAGAAGCCGCACCAGCAGCCCGTTCAATTCGCGCGCGCGGGCCAGCCATTCGGCCGAGGGCGCGGCGGGCGGCACCCAGGGATCGGCCTTGCCGATCTGCTGGTCGATATCGAAGGCCTCGCGCAATTCCTCGGTCACCTCGGGCGCGGACCAGCGGGCAGGGTCATAGCGGCGCAGACGGACGGACCCCGGGCCAAAGGTGCCTTCCCAGAAAGCGACAAGCGCCTGGTAATCCAGCCAGAAGGCCGGCCCCTGCACATGCGGAAAGATCCCGAGGTCGGGCTTGGCAGGCGGCGTCGTGGCCAGGCAGGCCTGCCACCAGTCGCGCTGGCGCAGCAGCCCGATTTCCAGGTCCAGCCCCCGTGCGCGCCCTTCGAAGACGTTGGCGGCATAATTCCACGCCAGCAACCGTTCGGGCCGGTCAAGGTGCGCGGTCACGGTGATGTCATCGGACAGCGGGCGCAGCATGTCCCGCAGGCGCTTTAGTTCTGACACCTGCGACAGCCCGACACCCAGCTGCGCCGCCGACAGGATCAACACGTCCGGCTTGGCCCGTGCCACGTCGCGCATCAGCCCGTCTGCCACCTGGTCGTACAACCCCGCCTGCCGGTCCGGATCAGCAAAGCCCCGCGCCGCCCGAAGCGGGTCGGGGCGGTCAGGATCCGTCACCGCCATGAACAGGCGCGTGTGGTTCTTGGGGCCCGGTCCGCGCGGAAACAGCACGCCCTTGCCTTCCAGCTGGGATCGCTTGTCCGACAGGACATCCTGAAGGCGCAGGATGCCGCAGCCCTCAAGCCCGATGTGCAGGTGGATCTTCATGCCGCGTCCGAGTCGTCGTCTTCGTCGTCCGCGTGGTTCTTGTTCGCCATGCCCCACCAGCCGATGTCGCGTCCGATGTGGCGGCCCAGCAGGCGGGGCGCGTCTTCGTCGGCGACATCGACGCGGCAAAAGATCTCGTCCCCGCCGAAGATCGTGTCGAGGAAATTGTAATGCGCCTCGATCCAGGCGATCCGTTCGTGATCCTTTTCGCCATAGCCCACGGGCAGGCCGGGCACCGAATTGCGGGTGATCCGGGCAACAAGGTTGTTCCATTTGAGCATGGAATTCGACAGCGCCGCCGGATCGCGCCAGCTTGCCACGAAGCGCACGCCGGGATGATGCCGCGCGATGGCCTCGATCACCGCCGCGTCCATCTGAGGATAGGCAGGCCGCCCCGCCCGCAGGACCGAGATTTCGCCGAACCCGTCGAACTCCTCAAGCTTCGCCAAGGGATCGCCGGTCGCGAAATAGCTGTCGTACATGACATATCCGACGTAATCCCCGGCGATGTCGGCGCGGCTGGTCAGCGCCTTGTGGATCTTGTGATCGACCATGCGCAGCCCCGAGGCCTCGAGCGCCTGCCGCACGGTGGTGGTGCCGGATTTCGGCAGGCCAAGGTTCACGACACGCAGGCGGGTCATCGGGCGACCTCCGAATAGGGGGATGGGGGCAGGGGCAGGCCAAGCGAGGTCAGAAGCGCCTCTTCTTCGGGGCACAGGACACCCGCGCCTTTCAGGTGATCCTTCATCGCACGATAGTCGGGCTGGGCCAGCAGCGCGTCGCGCCGCGCGCGGTGCAGCGCGCAGGCCTCCTCGTGCAGCGCGGCGATGCCGGGCAGCGCCTTCAGCCGA
This sequence comes from Pseudooceanicola onchidii, assembly GCF_004959925.1. Taxonomy (GTDB): domain Bacteria; phylum Pseudomonadota; class Alphaproteobacteria; order Rhodobacterales; family Rhodobacteraceae; genus Pseudooceanicola; species Pseudooceanicola onchidii. The sequence continues at coordinate 852,958 of NZ_SPUW01000001.1, forward strand.
TCCATCTCGGTCCTCAGCGCGGGCAGGTAGCGCAGGATCGACCGGTCCTCATGCGCCATGTCGTTGCGTTCGCGCCAATAGGTATCGTCGAAGGCGCGGTGTTCGCGGTTCACGTCGCCCCGGTCGTTCTTGACCAGGTAGCTGTCGAGCGAGCGCAGCGCATAGTGGTTGAGCGTCGCGAACCGCCGCGCCCCGGCGGCCGGAAACTTGCGGATGCGCCGCGCATTGGCCGCGATCAGGAACTTTGGCGGCACCGGTCGCCCCGAGCCGTCGGTCCACTTGGGCCGCGCCTTGCCAACCTTCTTGACGTTGAAGAAGGGGCGGTGCGCGCCATAGTATTGCAGCGGGAAATCCTTTCGGATCAGGCTTTTGACCTCGATCGCGAATTCACCGCACCAGATGTCGGGATTATGCGACCGGGTGAACTGTTCGATCACCGGCCGATCTTCGTAGCCTTCCACGCCGGCATTGGCGAAGAACTGGAAATTCACCGATATCGCCTGCGGATCGCCGCTTGCCGCGATCAGCCCGGGGATCGTGTGATCGCCGACGTGGATGTTGAGGAATTCGTCGACATCCGCGATCCAGACCCAGTCGGCCCCGGTCACGATATCTTCGCGGCGCGACGCCTTGAGCGCCTCCATCTGGTAATTCCGCCCCTGTGCGGGGTTGGGCAGGTGCCGCACGACACCCTGCACCGCCAGCGCATCCAGAAGCCGGTCGGTCGCATCGGTGCAATCGTTGGAATAGAACAGGAAATCGGTCACGCCGACGACGCGGTTGAAGGCGATCCATTCGATCAGGAACGGGCCTTCGTTCTTCACGCATGTGACGGCGGTGATGCGCATCACGTCGCCTCCGCCGGTCGGGTTACCTGTGGCATCGCCCCGGATCTCTGCTCTGTCGTGTGCCGTGGCCGCTGCCCGGAACATCCTTGTTTGCTGGCCGGAGTTTCGCATTTGCCCGACCTTCCGTCAACTTGGGGGGCAGGGCACCGTACGCACCTACGACCTTCGCCGACCTTGACCACGCGGGTCTGCCATGCAGTTCTTCCCCAAGCAGGAGGCTGACCATGACCACACCCAAGACGATCGACGATGTGCAGACCATGCTTGCGGGGCAGAATTATGTCGCCGGCAGGGCGCTTGCGACGGTCGTTTTCCTTGCCCTGCGTCTTGGCAAGCCGCTGTTCCTGGAGGGAGAGCCGGGCACCGGCAAGACCGAGATCGCCAAGGCCATCGCCGCCGCCCTGGGCCGCCGCCTGATCAGGCTGCAATGTTACGAGGGGCTCGATGCCTCCTCGGCCGTCTACGAATGGAACTTCCCGGCGCAGATGGTCGCGATCCGCACAGCCGAAGCCGCAGGTGGCGCCGACCGCGATGCCCTGCAGGCAGAACTCTTCAGCCCCGACTACCTGACCGAACGCCCCCTCCTGCAGGCCATGCGCCCGCAGCCCGAAGGCCCGCCGGTCCTGCTGATCGACGAGCTTGACCGTACCGATGAACCCTTCGAAGCCTTCCTGCTCGAGGCGCTGTCGGATTTTCAGGTCACCATCCCCGAGCTGGGCACGATCCGCGCGCCCGAGCCGCCCATTGTCATCGTCACCTCGAACCGCACCCGCGAAGTCCACGACGCCTTGAAACGCCGTTGCCTCTATCACTGGGTCGACTATCCCGACTTCGCCCGCGAGATGGAGATCCTGACCGCCCGCGCGCCCGAGGCCTCCGAGGCGCTGAGCCGCGAAATCGTCGCCTTCGTCCAGCGCCTGCGGACCGAGGACATCTTCAAGAAACCGGGCGTCGCGGAAACCATCGACTGGGCGAAATGCCTGCTGGCGCTCGATGTGATCGAACTGTCGCCCCAGACCATCGCCGACACTCTTGGCGCGATCCTGAAATACCAGGACGACATCGCCAGGCTCGAAGGCTCCGAGGCCAAGCGCCTGCTGGACGAGGCCCGCGCCACCCTGGCGCCCGCCCAATAAGGTCCGGTCCCCTGCTTCCTCTGGTTCATATATCCTCGGGGGTGGCCGTCCCATGCCCCGCATGGGGCGGCAGGGGGCAGACAGCCCCCTTGCGCGACGGGGCCCGCCATGGCTGAGCTTCCCGACCTGGACCTGCCGGACAACCCGCGCCTGGCCGACAACATCACCCATTTCGCCCGCGCCCTGCGCAAGGCGGGCCTGCCGATCGGTCCCGGCCGCACGCTTGACGCCATCCGTGCGGTCGAGGCCGTGGGCTTCACCGACAAGCGCGATTTCTACTGGACGCTGCACGCCTGCTTTGTCACCCGGCCGCAGCATCGCCAGATCTTTGCACAGCTCTTCCGGCTGTATTGGCGCGACCCGCGCTACATGGAACACATGATGGCGATGATGCTGCCCGCCATCCGCGGCGTGCAGGAAGACCGCGTGGCGGAGGCCGCCGAAAAGCGCGCCGCCGAGGCGCTGCTGGACGGGGCCGAGGCGCCCGATCTGCCAGAGCAGGAAGAAAGCGGCGAGGAAACGCAGATCGAGATCGACGCCGCGCTGACCATGTCAGAAGAAGAACGCCTGCGGACGCTCGATTTCGAACAGATGTCGACCGAAGAAGTCGCCCGCGCGAAGCGGATGCTGGCACAGCTGTCCCTGCCCGTGAAACCCATGCCGACCCGCCGCCGCAAGGTCGCGCCGCATGGGGCGCGGATCGACGCGGCGAAAACCCTGCGCATGGCCATGCGCCATGGCGGAGAGATCCGCGATCTTGCCCGCGTCACCCCACGCACCCGCTGGCCCGCGCTTGTCACGCTTTGCGATATTTCGGGCTCGATGTCGCAGTACAGCCGCATGGTGCTGCATTTCCTGCACGCCGTGGCCAACGAAAAGGGCGCGGGCTGGGCCAGGGTGCATGCCTTCACCTTCGGCACGCGCCTGACCAATATCACCCGCCACCTGGCCAACCGCGATGTCGACCAGGCGCTGGCCGCAGCCGGCGCCGAAGCGCAGGACTGGGAAGGCGGCACCCGGATCGGCGCCTGCCTGCACGATTTCAACCGCGACTGGTCGCGCCGTGTCATGGGGCAGGGGGCGGTTGTGTTGCTGATCACCGACGGCCTTGACCGGGGCGAACCTGCCGCGCTGGCGCATGAAATGCAGCGCTTGCACCTGTCCGCGCGGCGTCTGATCTGGCTGAATCCGCTGCTCAGGTGGGACGGCTTTGCCCCGAAGGCGCGCGGAATCGCGGCAATGCTGCCCCATGTCGACAGTTTCCGCGCCGGCCATTCGATCGCGTCGATCGAAGATCTGGCCGATGCGCTGTCGAGGCCCGAGGACCAGGGCGAGAAAGCCCGCCTGATGGCCATGCTAAACCGCTGAAAACGCGTCTGCTATCCGATAACATCGAACTTTTATTGCCTGTCCGGCGTTGGCTCTCCAAATCCCGCTTGAATGCGGGTCAGAAAGGACGAGACCATGACCAACACGTTTCTCAAATCTACCACGGCGATCGTGCTGAGCCTCAGCCTCGCGTTGCCGACAGTGACAATGGCCCAGACCGCCGCCGAACTGGAGGCCGCGCTGGACGTCGATACCACGGGTATGACCGAAGCCGAGCTTGAGGTGCTGCGCGAGCAATACGCCCAGCAACAGGCCCAGGCCGCGACCGAAGCTGCCGAGGAAGCCCCGGCAGAGGAAGAGAGCCTGCTGGACCGCGCCGTCGGGGCCGCCACCGACGCGATCGACAACCTGACCGGTGACGGCGAAGCCGCTGCCGAAGCCGAAGCCCCGGCCGTCGAAGCGCCCGCCGCCGAGGCTCAGGCCGAAGCCGGTGCCGCGACCGATACGCCGGTGACGACGACCGAAACCACGACTGAAACCCAGGTCGAGGCGACTGCCGCCCCGACCGAGGAACAGCCGACCGAGGCCGCCGAAGCCCCGGCAGAGGACGCGCAGCCCGAGGCGGTCGAGACGACAGAAGCCCCGGTCGAAGCTGCGCCTGCCGAAGAACCCGCGACCGAAAGCGCAGAAGCGCCGGCCGACGAACCCGTCACCCAAGAGCCCGTGACGGAATCGACCGAGACGCAGGTTGAAACCACCGAGGCACCCGCCACCGCAGAAGCCCCCGCTGCCGAAGCCTCTACCGATGCTGACGCAACGGTGACGGCTGAAACCGAGGCCACCGGCACCGAAAAGCTGCAGGCCGAGGTCGACGACCTGAAGTCCAAGCTTGATGCTCTGACCAACGAAAGCGCCGAGGAACAGGCAGCCCGCCAGGCGGCCTCCGAAGCTGCGGCTGCCGAAGCGCAGACGACGTCGATGGCGGCCACGGCTGACGCCGACGCCGACGCAGAGGTTGTCGAACAGACGGTGACCGAGGAAACTTCGCGCTCCTCGTCCGAGGAATTCGCGACCAGCGCCGCTTCGACCACCGCCGCTCCGGCCGCCAATACGGCTGCGCCGAAGTCCAGCGGTCTGGACGAACTGGGCCGCGTTGCCCTCTTCGGTCTGGGCGCGCTCGCCGTGGGTCAGATCCTGAAGAACGGCTCCGAGGTGGTGTCGAACTCGGGCGACCGCGTGGTCGTTCAGCAGTCCGACGGCAGCTACAAGGTGTTGAAGAACGATGATGTTCTGATGTTCCAGCCGGGCACTGACGTGAAGACCTATGCCTTTGACGACGGCTCGACCCGCACGGTTGCCACCCGCAACGACGGCACGCAGATCGAAACGATCCGCGCCGCCGACGGCACGGTCCTGCGCCGCACCCGCGTGCTGACCGATGGCACCCGTGTTGTTCTCTTTGACGACACGCAGGTCGCGCAGCAGGTCGAGGTCAACAAGCTTCCGCAGGTGACCAAGACGCGCAATTCGATCAACATCCAGCAGGCGCAGGAAGACGAACTGCGCGCGGCGCTTGCCGCCAAGCTGCCGCAGGAGGTCGACCGCCGCTTCTCGCTGAGCCAGGTGCGTAACATCACCGCCGTGCGTGGACTGGTGCCGGAGATCGACGTGGACAACATCACCTTCGAGACCGGGTCGTCCACCATTCGCCCGGCCGAGGCCGAGGAACTGGCCCAGCTGGGTACGCTGATGCGTCAGCGCATCGCCGAAAACCCCGGTGAGGTCTTCCTGATCGAAGGTCACACCGATGCCGTCGGTTCGGCCAGCTACAACCTGGCGCTCTCGGACCGTCGCGCGGAATCGGTGGCCCTTGCCCTGACCGAATACTTCGAGGTCCCGCCGGAAAACATGGTGGTGCAGGGCTATGGCGAATCGGATCTCAAGGTCCGCACCGCGATGGCTGAACGCGAAAATCGCCGTGCCGCCGTGCGCCGCATCACCCCGCTTCTGACGGGCAACTGATCGGCACCACGCTGCGCGTGAATAAAGGGCCGGGCAGGGTAAACCTGTCCGGCCTCATTGCGGCCCCGATTGGGGATAAGGTGCCTCGAATCTGGTGAAGCAGGGGCCGTGCCGAACATTTACATCAAAGAATAAAGAACTCCTTGATCCCGATCATGTGATCGCCCCGAACCGGCCAAATGATGCCAATGTCGCCCTTGGGGCCGCGCGGATTATCTGCAAGGATCGCCGCGACGAGAGGGAGATTTCCGATGGATCGCATACCCGAACAGGCGCTTGAATGGCATCGTGCTGGCAAGGGCGCCGCCTTGGCCACGGTGGTCGAAACCTGGGGCAGCGCGCCGCGCCGCGTGGGCGCGATGCTGGCCGTGTCGGGTGACGGTGATCTTGCCGGGTCGGTGTCCGGCGGCTGCGTCGAGGGCGCGGTGGTGACCGAAGCCTTCGACGCGCTTGAAACGGGAAAAAGCACCGTGCTGACCTATGGCGTATCCGACGACGACGCTTTCGCCGTCGGTCTGGCCTGTGGCGGCACCATCCGTATCCTGCTGCAACCCGTTGGTTTCGAGCATGGAATCGAGGTGCCGACGCTAGAGGCGCTGTGCGATGCGCGCGCGGCCCGCACCCCGGTGGCCCACGTGGTGAACACCGCCGACTGGTCGGCCCGCACCGCCGACGCCGACGCCTTCCCCGACCGCTTCCGCGCCGACCGGTCCGGTTTCGAAGAGGACGGCATGACCTTCGTGGCCATCCACAACCCGCCGCTGCGCATGACCATCGTCGGCGCGGTGCACATTGCCCAGGCGCTGGTGCCCATGGCGCGGATCGCGGGCTACGATCCGCTGATCATCGACCCGCGCCCCGCCTTCGCCGCCGAAAGCCGGTTTCCGGGTGAAGAGATCATCGACGACTATCCCGACGCGGCCCTCGCGCAGCGTCCGCTCGATACCCGCACGGCCCTGGTCCTGCTGACCCACGACCCCAAGATCGACGATCCGGCGCTGGAGCTGGGCCTGCGATCGGGCGCCTTCTACATCGGGGCACTTGGGTCGACCCGGACCCATGCGAAACGGGTGGAGCGACTGACATCAAAGGGATTTACCCAAGCAGAGATCGCCCGGATCCACGCCCCCGTCGGTCTTGATATCGGATCCGCCGGTCCGGCCGAAATCGCCATCTCGGTCATCGCCGAGGTGACGAAGGTCCTGCGCAAGGGCAGCTAGGATGCGCTTCGGTCCGGTCCCCCTGGGCGACGCTACCGGCGCCATCCTGGCCCATTCCGTCAGCCTGCCGTCGGGGCGGCTGCGCAAGGGACAGGCCCTGAGTGCCACGCATCTGTCCGAAATGGCCGCGCAGGGCATCGAAGAGGTCATCTGCGCCCGCCTCGACCCCGGGGACGTGGGCGAAGACGCCGCCGCCGCCCGCTTTGCCGCGGCCATGGTGCCCGACCCTGAGGCTGCGAACCTGCGCCTGACCAAGCCCTTTACCGGCCGCGTCAACCTGATCGCGACCGGCCCCGGCGTGGTCCGGCTGGATCCGGCGGTGTTCCACGCGCTGAACCTGATCGATCCGATGCTGACGGTCGCGACCGTGCCCGACATGCAGCAGATGGCCAAGGGCGGCATGGTCGCGACGATCAAGGTCATCTCCTACGCCGTGCCAGAGGCCACCGTGGCCGAGGCCGAGCGCCTGCTGAAGGTCGGCCCCGTGGTCGGCCCCGTGATCCGGGTGGTGCCGCCGCGTCTCAAGACCGCGCGCCTGATCGTGACGGAAATCCCCGGCGGGGCAGGGGAAAAAGGCGTCAGGGCGATCGAGGACCGGCTGACCGCGCTTGGCATGACGCTGGCGCAGATTACGACCGTCCCGCATCGTCAGGCGGATATCCGGACGGCCCTGCAGGCGTCGGACGACAGCGAGCTGACGCTGATCCTGACCGGCTCGGCCACCTCGGATCCGCATGACGTGGCGCCGCAGGCGCTGCGCGATGCCGGCGGGCGGGTCGAGCGGTTCGGGATGCCCGTAGATCCCGGCAACCTGCTGTTTTTGGGGGATCTTCATGGCCGTCCCGTGATCGGCCTGCCGGGGTGCGCGCGGTCCCCGGCGCTGAACGGGGCTGACTGGGTGCTGTCGCGCGTGGCCTGCGGAATAGCCGTCACCGCGACGGATGTTGCCAGGATGGGTGTCGGTGGCCTGCTGAAGGAAATCCCGACGCGGCCGCAGCCTCGGGCAGGGCGCAAGCCAACCACCTGATGTCATGGCGAGAAACGAAAAGCGGCCCCGCAGGGCCGCAATCGTTCAGAAATGGAGAGGGGTCTATTTCACCGGACCGATCATCATGACCATCTGGCGGCCTTCCATCTTCGGCATGTTCTCGATCTTGCCGATTTCCTTGACGTCTTCCGCAACACGTTCCAGCAGTTCGCGGCCCAGGTTCTGGTGCGCCATCTCGCGCCCCCGGAACCGCAGGGTGACCTTCACCTTGTCGCCGTTTTCCAGAAACTTGAAGACGTTGCGCATCTTGACGTCATAGTCATGCGTGTCGGTGTTGGGGCGGAATTTCACCTCCTTCACCTCGATGACCTTCTGGTTCTTGCGCGCTTCGGCTTCGCGTTTCTGCGTCTCGTACTTGAACTTGCCGAAGTCCATGATCTTGCAGACCGGCGGAGTCGCGTTCGGAGAGATTTCAACAAGGTCCAGATCGGCCTGCTCGGCCAGCTCAACCCCCCGTTCGGGCGTCACAACGCCAAGGTTTTCACCTTCAGCGCCGATAAGACGGATTTCAGGGCATTTGATGCGATCGTTTACGCGGGGGCCGGTGTCACGGGTCGGCGGCGCGTTATGAGGTCTGCGAGCTATTTTTCTGGTCCTTTTGTGGCCTGAGGTTCGTGAGCGCGTAAACTAGTCCTGCAAGGGCTTCCTTTCAAGCGGCAAATCAGCGATTCCTCCGCCAGACCCCAATCCGGGACGCCAGGACGGCGCGACGGCACAACCGTGAGGATACAAGAACAATGGTAAAGATTCTGGGATTGATCGCCAGCCTGATCGTGATCGTCGGCGCGGTCTACTATATCGGCGGTACCCCGGCGCCCGAACCCGAGGTCGCGGCGACCGAGACTGCCCCGATCACCGCACCGGAAGCCCTGGCTGAGACGGAAGAGGCCCCTGTCGAAGAGCCTGTCGAAACGGTCAGCGAGGCCGCCGCCGAAACCGCCACCGCTGCGGCCGTCGCCGCCGAAACCGCAGCTGACGCCGCCAACGCCGCGGCTGAAACCGCCGCCGAAGCCGCCGGAGAGGCCGCCACACAGCTGGCCGAAAGCTCTGACACGGCGTCTGACGCGGCCGCCAATGCCGCGAATGCCGCCGCCGAAAGCGCCGCCGCTGCCGCCGACGCGACCGTCGCCGCAACCGAAACCGCCGTCGCCGATGTGACCGAGGCCGCATCGCAAGCGGCTGAAGAGGCGGCGGAAACCGGTGCCGACGCGGCCGAGGCTGCCGCCGACACTGCCGCCGCCGTGGCCGGGGCTGCCGCCGACGTCGCCTCCACGGCCGTGGACGCGGCCGACGACGCAGCGGCATCCGTCGCCGTGGCCGCCGCCGAAGCGGCTGCCGAAACCGCCAAGGCCGCGCGCGAGGCATCGGCCGAGACGCCCGACGACATCACCGCACTGGTCGAAAAGACCGGCCTGACGATCGGGGAACTGGGCGAGGCGCTGACCGTCGACGGGTTCGACATGGGCAAGGTCGGTCAGATCATCGACGCCTCGGATCTTGGCACCATGCAGAAATCGCTTCTCAAGACCGGGATCGAGAAGGTTCAGGACAGCCCTGACAAGCTTTCCGAAATCCTGACGCAGGTGCGGCAGCTTCTGGGGATCGACGCGTAACCCGCTGATCCCGTGAAACAACCACTGCGGCGCTTACAAGGGTAGCGCCGTGGTGGACTTGATTTCCTCCATCGACAACAGCGCCGTGACGTTGTGGATCTTCACCTCGGAAATCAGCGCCTGGTAGAAGGCGTCATAGGCCTTCGCATTGGGCACCCGGACCTTCAGGATATAGTCGATGTCACCCGCCAGACGGTGCGCCTCCTGCACCTCGGCGCGTTCGCGCAACGCCTTGAGGAAGGCCTTCTGCCACGCCGCATCATGTTCGGACGTACGGATCAGCACGAAGAAGCAGGCCTCGAATCCAAGGGCGTCGGCGTCCAGGATCGCGACCTCCCGGGTGATCAGCCCACGCTCGCGCATTTTGCGGATTCGGTTCCAGACCGGGGTCTTCGAAGACCCCACGGAACGCGCGATATCCTCGATCGAGGGGCTTGTATCCTTCTGCAGCTGCAAAAGGATTTTCCTGTCCAACTCGTCCAGCCGGTCTGCCATTCCGATTTTTCCTTCATTCGCAGGACGCCTGTCCGGATCGCTCCATGGCGGGGAACCTCGTCCTTATTTGGGCCGCATACTGGCGACAATACGGGAATATTTCCTATTCTCATAAGGTGTCAATCACGACCGAAAGGGCCAGCCCGATGCAGCATTTCCCGATCTTCCTCGCGATGGCGGACGCCCGTGTCCTGCTGTCGGGCGGGGGTGCCGCCGCACTTGCAAAGCTGCGTCTGCTGATGAAGACCCCCGCCCGGATCGAGGTCTTCGCCCGCGACGCCGCGCCCGAGATCGTGACATGGGCCCGCCAGGGGCGCCTGCGCCACCACGCCCGCGATCTTCAACGCGGCGACCTGAACGGCGCGACGCTGCTGTATGCTGCGGATGAGGACGACGCGCTGGACACCCGGACCATCGCCTTCGGTCGTGGGGCAGGGGTTCTGACCAACGTGGTCGACAACCTGCAGGCCTCTGACTTCATCACGCCCGCCATGGTCGACCGCGCCCCCGTGACCGTCGCCATCGGCACCGAGGGCACGGCGCCCGTTCTGGCCCGCAAGATCAAGGCCGCGCTGGAAGAACAGCTGCCTGTCGCCACCGGCGCGCTGGCCGCCGCCGCCGCCGCCTTCCGGGACCGGGCCGAGGTTCTGCCCCACGGTGAGGCGCGCCGCCGCTTCTGGGCCGACTGGTTCGATGCCACCGGCCCCGAGGCGCAAGCTGCGGGCCACGATCTGGACGTCGCCCTGTCGGCGCTGCTGACAACCCATCAGGCCGGGCAGGCGCGTGCCCCGCGTGTCACCCTGGCCTGGACCGGATCCGACGATCCCGACCTGTTGGTCATGAAAACACGCCGGGCGCTCGACGAAGCCGACGTGGTCGTGCATGACGCGGCCATCGCGCCGGAAATCCTTGAACTCGCCCGTCGCGAGGCCGATTTCCTGACGCTGCACGACACCGCCACCGTTCCGCCGCTGCCGCAGCTTCTGGCGCAGCAGGCGAAGGGCGGGCGGCACGTCCTATACCTCGCCTGCAGTCCGGTTTCGGACAGCCTGGCGGCCGCCACCCGCGCCGCAGGCACGCAGGTCACCATGATCCCCGGCCTTCCCGCCGCCCCCGCATTTCAAAGACAGGAACAGGCCTGATGCCCCGCGCTTTCACACCCAAAGTCGTCACCGCGAACGCCCTTCTTGAAGGCGACGTGGTCTACCTGACCGAAGACAACCGCTGGACCCGCGACCTGGCCGAGGCCGAGCTGCTGACCGATGAGGCCGTGGCCGAGGAACGCCTGCTGGACGCCTCGCGCCGCCAGTCGGAAATCGTCGGCGCCTATCTGGCCGACATGTCCGCAGGCACCAATGGCCCGGCGCCCACGCACTTCCGCGAGGATTTCCGCCGCACCGGCCCCTCGAATTATCACCACGGCAAGCAGGCGGACGCGCTGTCCGAAGGCTGATCCCGGACCCCGCCGCACCCAGACCAAACGACCCACCAGACCCCAGACGACCCCGCGCCGGGGCACGGAAGGACCCGCACCATGTATCGCTATAACGACTTCGACACCGCCTTCCTGGCCGAGCGTAACGCCCAGTTCCGCGCCCAGGTCGAACGCCGCATCGACGGCTCGCTGACCGAAGACGAATTCCGCCCGCTGCGCCTGATGAACGGCCTTTACCTGCAGCTGCACGCCTACATGCTGCGCGTCGCCATCCCCTATGGCACCCTGCGCTCGGCCCAGATGCGGCAGCTGGCGATGATCGCCGACAAGTGGGACAAAGGTTACGGCCATTTCACCACCAGGCAAAATATCCAGTACAACTGGCCGAAATTGCCTGATGTTCCGGATATCCTCGACGCCCTGGGCGAGGTGCAGCTGCACGCCATCCAGACCTCGGGCAACACGATCCGCAACGTGACCGCCGATCATTTCGCAGGTGCCGCGGCAGACGAGATCGCCGACCCGCGCCCCGTGGCCGAACTTCTGCGCCAGTGGTCCACGGACCACCCCGAATTCCAGTTCCTGCCGCGCAAGTTCAAGTTCGCCGTGACCGGGTCGCCGAACGACCGCGCCGTCACCCGCGCCCACGACATCGGCGTCCGGATGATCCGCAACGACAAGGGCGATCCGGGCTACGAAGTGCTGGTCGGCGGGGGTCTGGGCCGGACCCCGATGATCGGCAAGGTGATCCGCGATTTCCTGCCGCCCGAGGACCTGCTGCCCTACATGGAGGCGATCGTCAGCACCTACAACACGCTCGGCCGCCGCGACAACAAGTACAAGGCGCGCATCAAGATCACCGTGCACGAAAACGGGCTCGACACCTTCCGCGACAAGGTCGAGGCGCGCTTCGCCGAGGTCAAGCCGCACTTTTCCGGCGTCGACCAGGAGATCCTGCGCGAGATCGAGGCGCATTTCGCCCCGCCCGCCTTCCGCAACGCCCCGACCGAAGCCTATGAGGCCGAACGCGACGCCAACCCCGCCTTCCGGGCCTGGGCCGACACGAACCTGTCGGACCATCGCGCCGAAGGCTATGCCATCGTGACGGTTTCGCTGAAGAAACATGGGGATACCCCGGGCGATGCGACCTCGGACCAGATGCGCGTTCTGGCCGATATCGCCGAACGTTACGCCCATGACGAACTGCGCATCAGCCACGAACAGAACGTGATCCTGCCGCATGTCCACGTCTCGGACCTGCCCGCGATCTACGCCGCCCTGCGCGGGGCTGATCTGGCGACCGCCAACGTCGGCCTGATCTCGGACATCATCGCCTGCCCGGGCATGGACTATTGCGCCCTGGCGACCGCCCGGTCGATCCCGGTTGCGCAAGAGATCGCGACGCGCTTCGAAGAGCTGAAGCTGGAACACGATGTCGGTCCGCTCAAGCTGAAGATCTCGGGCTGCATCAACGCCTGCGGGCATCACCACGTCGGCCACATCGGCATCCTCGGGCTTGATCGGGCAGGGGTCGAGAACTACCAGATCACCCTTGGCGGCGACGGCACCGAAGAGGCCGCGATCGGCCAGCGGACCGGCCCGGGCTTTGCCTATGACGAGATCACGGATGCCATCGAACGCATCGTGCGCGCCTATCTCGAACATCGCGAGGGGCCGGACGAGACGTTCCTGATGGCTTACCGCCGCCTTGGGCTCGACCCGTTCAAGGCCGCGCTTTACGACGATGCGAAAGGCAAAGCCCATGCCGCCTGAAGCCGCAATGGATTTCAGCGCGCCCGTGCTGCCGGAACAGGCGGAACGGGTCGCGGCGCTGAACGACCGATATCGACATCACGGTGCCACGGCGGTGCTGGAGGGCGCCCTGCGCGACCCCGAAGCCGGGCGTATCGCGCTGGTGTCGTCGTTCGGGGCCGAATCCGTGGTGCTGCTGCACCTGGTCGCGATGGTCGATCCGTCCACGCCGGTGCTGTTCATCGACACCCAGATGCTGTTCCAGGAAACGCTGGATTATCAGCATGAACTGGCGGAACGCCTGCACCTGAGAGATCTGCGGGTCGTGCGGGCCAACCCCTTGGAGTTGGCCAAGGAAGATCCGGATGACACGCTGCACCAGTTCAACACGGACGCCTGCTGCGACCTGCGCAAGACCCGGCCGCTGCAAAAGGCGCTGGACCAGTTCGACGGCTGGATCACGGGGCGCAAACGCTTTCAAAGCTCCACCCGGTCGGCGCTGGAATTCTTCGAAGCTGACGGACCGCACCGGATCAAGGTGAACCCGCTGGCCCACTGGATGCCCGACGACGTGCGCGCCTACATGGAGGAAAACCGCCTGCCCAAGCATCCGCTGGTGGCGCGCGGCTATCCCTCGATCGGCTGTGCGCCCTGCACCTCTCCGGTGGCCCCGGGCGAAGATCCGCGGGCCGGCCGCTGGCGCGGCGAAGACAAGAACGAATGCGGCATTCACTTCGTGAATGGCAAAATGGTGAGAGGAGGCGGCGCATGACCGTCATAGTGACTGACAAAGGGTTTACGCGCGTGGCGCAAGACCAGAGCGACACCGCGCAGGTGCTTGATCTTGCGTCCGATGTGGATCCGGAAACCGTGGATTTCGCGGGCGCCGCACTGATCCGGGTAGAGTTTCCAAGCTTTGCCGACGGGCGCGGGTTCACCATTGCCAACGTACTGCGCCGCCGGGGGTTTTCGGGGCATCTGCGCGCCTCGGGCCATGTGATCGCGGATCAGTATGCCATGGCCCGCCGCTCCGGCTTTGATGACGTCGAAATCTCGGACGATCTGGCTGCGCGCCAGCCCGAGGACCAATGGCTGGCCCGTGCCAACTGGCAGGCCCATGACTATCAGTCGCGGCTCCGCGCGGGCTGAGGCTCTTTCACTTCTTCGACCGAAACGCTAGAGGGGGCTGCGACAGCCCATGGATGACATGACCGAGGCACTTTTGACCGATACCGCAAAACCCAAGGTTCCGACCCTGCCTGACGCGCAGAAAGTGACCTTCGTAAAGCACTGGACCGACAAACTTTTCTCGTTCCGCTGCACACGTCCGGCGTCGCTTCGGTTCCGGTCGGGCGAATTCGTCATGATCGGCCTGATGGGCGACAACGGCCGACCGCTGTTGCGCGCCTATTCCATTGCCTCGCCGTCGTGGGACGAAGAGCTTGAGTTCTATTCGATCAAGGTCCAGGACGGGCCTCTGACCTCGCGCCTGCAACACCTTGAAGTTGGCGATGAAATCATCCTCCGGCCCAAGCCCGTGGGCACGCTGGTCCATGACGCCCTGCTTCCCGGCAAGCGCATCTGGTTCTTCGCCACCGGCACAGGTTTCGCGCCCTTCGCCTCGCTTCTGCGCGACCCGCAGACGTACGAGGACTATGAAGAAGTCATCATCACCCACACATGCCGCGAAGTCGGAGAGCTGACCTACGGCGCGGAACTGATCGACAGCATCCGCAACGACGAAATGCTCAAGGAGCTGATCGGAGAGGAAAATCTCTCCAAGCTGCGGTATTACCCGACGACCACCCGCGAAGAGAGCCCCAAGATGGGTCGCATCACCGACCTGATGCGGTCGGGCGAGGTTTTTGCCGATCTGGGCATCGACCCGATCGCGCCGGAAACGGACCGGGCGATGGTCTGCGGCAACCTGGCCTTCAACCTTGAGATCAAGGAACTTCTGGAAGGTTTCGGTCTGAACGAAGGCGCGAATTCCGATCCCAAGGAATACGTGGTCGAAAAAGCCTTCGTCGACTGACGGTTACAGAATCGCGCATTGCTTAGGGCCCTTCGGGGCCCTTTTTCACGCCCGCTGTCAGGGCAACTGACGTGATGCCTCGCGAGTGGTAAGCCATTGGCAACTATAGTTTAGACAACGTTGATGCACGTCAGGGAACACATGAACGGCGTCAGGACTTTGGTCATCTTGGTTGCCAAATCCCTGATGCTGGTCAGGCGGGACATGAAGTGCGACCCGTCAATGAAAAAGGGCGACCCGCAGGCCGCCCTCAAAGTTCGACAAGTGGATAGATGTCAGGTGCCGTAGGCTTTGACCTGCCCCATGACGTCCTCTGCCGCCGCCACAAGCGCCTGCGCGATCGTCTGGCATTGCTCGACCGTCAAACGGGCCGGAAGGCGGGTATCACAGGCGCGCAGCAGCATGGCGCGAGTCTTGGGCAACTCGGGCAGGTCGGTGATGAACTGCCAGTTCCAGAAGGCGCGCGCATTGTCCGTCGACATGCCGAAAACCTGGACTTTCACGCCCCGTGCGGCAGCGGCATCCTGAAATGCGCGGGTCTCGTCATCCGAGAGACCCTCAAGATTGAACTGAAGACTGTCAGGCGCGCGGACCTCAGCTTCCAGCTTGGCGGGCACCGTAATCCACGGGGATTGTTCGATGATTTCGGCAACGCGGTCGTGGTTGCGCCGTCCGTCCCGGACCCGCCGTGCCAGTTCGGGCAGTTGCGACCGGGCGATGGCGGCGCTCATGTTCGACAGGCGCAGATTGTAGAGCGGCAGTTTGTTCTGCCAGCGTTCCAGCGCCTCGACCAAGTCGTTCGAGTTCTCTCCATGCCGCGCCTTGTGCTTCTTCCACATGTGCTCATAGGCGCCGGACATGATGATCGCCCGCGCAACCGCATCGGCATCGTCCGTGATCAGGATCCCGCCTTCACCGGAATTGACCATCTTGTAGGACTGGAACGAGAAACAGCCGATCTTGCCGATCGTCCCGATTTTCTGGCCATTCCAAAGGGTGCCAAGAGAATGCGCCGCATCCTCGATCACGGGGATGCCTGCGCTGTCACAGGCCTTCATGATCGCGTCCATGTCAGAGGTATGGCCACGCATGTGGCTGATAATGACCGCCTGAACGTTCGGAAGCTTGGCGTGGAAGTCCTCAAGATCGATGCGATAATTGTCGCCGCACTCACACAGGACGACGTCGCAATCGGCGTGAACGATCGACGACGGGACCGCGGCAAAGGTAAAGGCCGGGATCATCACGCGCGCGCCACGCGGCAGGCCAAGCGCCTTGAGCGACAGGAAAAGCGCGGCGGAACAAGAGGATACGGCAAGCGCGTACCGCGTGCCCATCATCTCGGCAAAGTCGGTTTCCAGAAGCGTGACGGGCGCATCTTCGGGGGCCGTATAGCGGAACAGATCCCCGGATTGCAGCAGGCGCTCGATTTCCTCGCGGGCGGCTTCGGGGATGGGCTCTGCATCGTAGACGTTCGGCGGAAGAGTCATCTTTCGGCTTTCCTGAAGTTTGTTTTCGGGAAACCTAAACGAAGCGTCTGTGCGAGCCAAATGAAATCTGGGTGACGCTTTGCCTCAGATACCCAGCCGGTCACGCAGGGCGAACCAGCTCATCGCAGCGACCAGGAAAGGCGTGCGCAGCGCGGCGCCGCCGGGGAAGGGCGTGTTGGGCAGGCGAGACATGGCGTCGAAGCCCTCGGCCTGGCCGCGTATCGCCTGCGCCATGAGATAACCGGCGTGTGTCGCCGTTCCGAGCCCATGCCCGGAATAGCCGGAGGCCGTGAGGATATTGGGTGCCAAGCGCGCAAAATAAGGCAGCCGTTTCATGGTGATGGCCAATGTGCCGCCCCAAGCGTAGTCGATCTTCACATCCCTGAGATGCGGATAGATCTCGGTCATCGGGCGACGCACCTTTGCGGCGATGTCGTGGGGGAAGCGATACCCATAGCTTTCGCCGCCGCCGAACAGCAGCCGACCGTCTTCGGAGAGGCGATAGTAGTTCACCACGAACTTGTCGTCCGCGACGGCGATATCTTCGCCCAGCACTTTCGCGGCGTCAGGGCCGAGAGGTTCGGTCGCCGCGATGAAATTGTTGATCGGCATCACCCGGGCGGCCACCCGGCGATCCAGGGTCCCCAGGTAGCCGTTGCACGCCAGAAGAAGGTGATCCGCCGTCACCTGTCCTGCGCCGGTCCGAACCGTGACCTTGGACCCGCGCACGACATGATGGACCTCGGATCTTTCAAAAATCTTAACGCCGGCGGACGTGGCCGCCTTGGCCAGCCCGAGCGAGAATTTCAGCGGATGCAGATGCGCCGCGCCCCGGTCGATGATGCCGCCCTTGTAGGCGGGCGAGGGGATGATGCGGGCAAAGTCGGCGTCGTCGGGCGTGTCGATCTTCGAATAGCCATAGCGCGCGTCCAGATGGGCGGCATAGTCGTGAAGGTGCTGAACCTCGGAGCGCGAAGACCCGGTCCAGGCCACGCCAGGCGTCAAACCGACGTCGATGTCATGCTTGAAGATCAGGGACTTGGTGAATTCCTTCGCCTCTTCGCCCAGCTTCCAGAAATGCTGCGCGTCGTCCATCCCGACCATCTTTTCCAGCGTCATCTGGTCTTGCCGCTGGCCCGATCCCAGCTGTCCGCCGTTGCGTCCTGACGCGCCAAAGCCGACGCGCTGCGCCTCGACCAAGATCACCGACAGGCCGGCCTCGGCGGCATGCAGCGCGGCCGAGAGGCCCGTGAACCCCGCCCCGATGATGCAGACATCGGCCGTCTCTGCGCCCTTGAGGACCGGAAAGGGCGGCAGAGGTGTGGCGGTCGCGGCGTAGTAGCTGGGCGGATACTGACCGGGGCGATCGTTGGAGTGCAGCAGGTTCATGACGGCCCCGGATCAGACGTTGAGAAGAAGGTGCTCACGCTCCCACGGGCTGATAACGCCAAGAAATTCCTCGTATTCTGTGCGTTTCACAATGGAATAGACACGACAGAATTCTTCCCCCAGCACCTCGGCGATGCCGGTGGCGTCGTCCATGGCATCCAGCGCCTCGCCCAGGGTACGGGGGAAGTCGCCGTCGCCCTCATAGGCGTCACCGCGGAACTGCTTTTCGGCGCGCTCTTCGCGCATCAGGCCCAGGTAGCCCGCCGCGAGGGACGCCGCGATGCCGAGATAGGGGTTGCAGTCCATTCCCGCGACACGGTTTTCGACGCGCCGCGCCTCAGGAGAGGAGATCGGCACGCGGATGCCCGTCGTCCGGTTGTCGCGGCCCCATTCCAGGTTGATCGGCGCGGCATGGTCCTTCACGTATCGCCGGTAAGAGTTAACATAGGGTGCAAGCAGCGGGATCACTTGTGGAAGATGATGCTGCAAGCCCCCGATAAAGCTGTAGAAAGCATCCGTTTCACCCCCCTGCGGTCCGGTGAACAGGTTGCGTCCGGTTTCCATGTCGATGATCGAATGGTGGATGTGCATCGCGCTGCCCGGGGCATCCCCGATCGGCTTGGCCATGAAGGTCGCGAAGCAGTCGTGACGCAGGGCAGCTTCGCGGATTAGGCGTTTGAAATAGAAGACTTCATCAGCCAGTCGCACCGGGTTTCCATGGCGCAGGTTGATCTCAAGCTGGCCCGCGCCGCCCTCTTGGGTGATACCATCGATTTCGAAACCCTGGGCTTCGGCAAAGTCGTAGATGTCGTCGATCACCGGGCCGAATTCATCGACCGCCGTCATCGAATAGGCCTGTCGCGCGGCGGCGGGGCGGCCGGACCGGCCCATCATCGGTTCAATCGGCTTCGCAGGATCAAGGTTGCGCGCGACGAGATAGAATTCCATCTCGGGGGCGACGACCGGTTTCCATCCCTGATCTTCATAAAGTTTCACCACGCGTTTCAAGACGTTGCGCGGCGAATAGGGGATCGCATTGCCCTTGCGGTCATAGGCGTCGTGGATGACCTGAAGGGTCCAGTCGCCGGTCCAGGGGGCGGCCGTGGCGGTCGAATAATCCGGCCGCAGGGTCATGTCGGGTTCGATGAATCCTTCGTCCCCTGCCGCTTCGCCCCAGTCGCCGGTGATCGTCTGGAAGAAGATCGAATTGGGCAGGTGGAAGAACTGCTGGCGGGCGAACTTGGTCGCGGGAACGGCCTTGCCCCGGGCGATGCCGGGCAGGTCGGAAATGATGCATTCGACCTCGTCCAGCCGGCGGCCTTCAAGATAGGCGCGCGCCGGGTCGGGCAGCTTGTCGGTCCAGTCTTCGCTCATGCCATGGCCCTCTGAAAATGGGCCGCGATCTTGTCGGCCTCTGTCTTGTTGTCGACCGGCATGTCGAGTGCCGCGGCCGCGCCATCGCGCACCGTGGCGTCCAGCGCAGCGCCCCGGACCTTCAGCAACCCGGCAACCTCGCGCCGGTCGAACTCAGGATGGGGCTGAATGGTGTAGATCCGGTTACCATAGGCTAGCGCCGCATAGGCGCAGCGATCGGACGAGGCCAGCACGCGGGCGCCATCGGGCAGGGCGGTGACCTGATCCTGATGCCAGGCGTTCAGCGCCTCTTCCCGGTCGTCGAAGCGATAGATCGTGCGTCCGACCGACCAGCCGCCATCGAATTTCTCCACAGTGCCGCCAAGGGCTTGCGCAATGATCTGGTGCCCGAAGCAGACGCCGACCAGGGGGCGATCCGCGTCCTTGATCGCGCGGATCAGGTCTTCGAGCCGGGGGATCCAGGCGTGGTCCTCGTAGGCGCCATACTTCGAGCCCGAGATCAGCCAGCCATCGCAGTCGGTCGCGCTGTCGGGAAAGATGCCGTCGCAGACGGAAAAGACTTTGAAGTCAAATCCGTAGCCGGAAAGAAAATTCGAGTAGAGCGCGCCATAATCGCCGGTTTCCCCCTGAAGTTCTTCAGGGAAATGGCCGCATTGCAGGATGCCGATCAGCATGAGTCACCAGTTGTTTGGGTTGCGCCGAAGGTAGAGGAGGCGTCGCGGCGCGGCAAGGGGGCCCTCAGACGGCCTCCAGGTAGGTCTTCCAGTGCTGCTCGACCGGCAGCTCGGCCAGACGCTCCTGTTCTTGCCGCTTGGTCAGAACATAGTTCTTGATCAAGGCCTTGGGGAAGATCCGGGCGATCATCGGATCCTTTTCGAAGGCCGCGATCGCCGAGGTCCAGTCAGGCTTCAGCTGGGGCAGGTCAAGCTCGTAGGCGTTGCCGGAAATCGGCGGCGGCGCGACCATGCCGTCCTCGATCCCGATCAGCGCGGCGCCCAGGATCGCGGCCAACGCGAGATAGGGGTTGTTGTCGCCCCCGGCCACGCGATGTTCGATGCGCCGCGCCTTGTTGCTGCCCCCGGGAATACGCAGCGCGGCGGTGCGGTTTTCATACGCCCAGCAGGCCCCCGTAGGCGCGTGGCTGTCTTCGACGAACCGGTCATAGGAGGGCCCGTGCGGCGCGAAGACGAGTGTCGAGGCCGGCAGCGCCTCGAGGCAGCCTGCCACGGCGTTGTGCAGAAAGGCCGTGCCTTCGGGTCCGCCGTTGTCGAAGATGTTGTTGCCCTGCCGGTCCATGACCGAGAAATGGACATGCATGCCCGTGCCGGCCTCGTCGAGGTGCGGTTTGGCCATGAAGGTCCCGGCCATGTCGAACTTGCGGGCCATGCCCTTGATCAGGGCCTTGAACAGCCAGGCATCATCGGCGGCGCGCAGGGCTTCGCGATGTTCCAGGTCGATCTCGAACTGGCCAAGCCCGGCTTCGGAAATGGTGGACTGGGCGGGGATATCCATATCCTCGCAGGCCTCGTAGACGGCCGAGATGAAGCCGTCGAAGGCATCCAGCTGCCGCAGCGACAGGATGGCGTTGCCCGACAGCGGACGCCCCGATTGCGGGTTTTCCGGCGGGTTCAGCACCGGGCCGCTGTCGTCGACCAGGTAGAACTCCATCTCGATGCCGGCGTTCACGGTCCAGCCCTTTTCGGCATACCGCTCAAGCACGGCGCGCAGCGCGTGGCGGGGATCGCCCAGGAAGGGCATGCCGGTGTCGTGGAACATCTCCATCGGGACCAGAGCCGAGGGCGTGTCCAGCCAGGGCAGCGGCACCGGGCCGCGTTCGGTCGGCATCATGACGCCGTCGGCATCGCCGCTGTCGAAGACCAGCGGGCTGTCCTTGATATCCGCCCCCCAGACATCGACGTTCAGCACCGACAGGGGCATGCGCACCGATCCCTCGGCCAGCTTGTCGAAGGCGGACCGGGGCAGGCGCTTGCCCCGCATCTGGCCATTCAGATCAGCAGCGGCGACACGGAACGTGCGGATATTTCCAAGGGTCATGTTTCAACGAACCATCTGGGGCCGGACGCGCAGCCGGGGCCGGGTGGCCTGCGGCAGGTGCCGGTTGAGGTGCCGGTAGACCCGGCCATAGGCAAAGATGATCCCGAGGCTCAGCAGGATGAAATAGAAGGCCAGGATCGGGTAGGGGACAAAGGGATTGAAGGTCTTGTCCGCGAAATAGTTGGCGTAATAGAGCGCGTCGCCCTTCTGCTGCCACGCCGGGAAGGACGAGAAGAAGACCAGCGTCGTCGCATGGGTCAGGAAGATCGACTCGTTCGTGTAGGCGGGCCAGCCAAGGCGCAGCATCGTCGGGAAGGTGATGCGGCGGAACTTGCTCCAGCCGCTGAAGCCATAGGCATCGGCGGCCTCAAGATCGCCCTTGGGGACGGACCGCAACGCGCCATAGAAGATCTCTCCGGCATAGGCCGAGGTATTGAGGAACAGCACGATCAGCGCCCCTGCGCCGGCACGGGTCAGCCAGCGGGTTTCGGCGGTCAGCACGGTGAAGCCGAGGTTCAGCTCGATCCCGTTCTTGGGCAGCAGGGTGAAGGCCTCGTAGAACAGGAAGAACTGGATGAAGAGCGGCGAGCCCCGGAAGACGAAGATGAACCATTCCGCCGGCTTGCGCAGCCAGGGCGAGGCCGCGTTGCGCGCCAGCGCCAGCCCGACCGACAGGCCGAACCCCAGAAGCAGGGCGAAGATGGCGAAGTAGATGTTCCAGATCAGGCCCGATCCGATCAGCGTGAACTGCTGGCACAGGGTGAAATCCGTCTTCGGCAGCAGCCGTTCCCCGATCCCGATGGACCGAAGACCGTAGTCCGCGATGGTCTGCATGCAGCTCATGTGCGTGCCTCCTCCATCCCGGCCATGGTGGCCTGACCGCGCGACAGGCGGCGCGACAGACGGGCAAAGCCGATCTCGGACACGCGGGTCAGCACGAGGTAGAAGACCAGCAGCGCCAGGAAATACCACAGCCGCCAGTCGGGGTGCGGGTAGTCATAGGCGTTGGTCTTGCGGCCGCCCAGTTCGCGCGCCCAGAAGACCACGTCCTCGATCCCCAGCAGGAACAGCAGCGGCGTCGCCTTGATCAGGATAAGCCACAGGTTGGACAGGCCGGGCAGGGCATAGACCCACATCTGCGGCACCAGGATCCGCCAGGTGGCCTGACGACGGGTCATGCCATAGGCTTCGGCGGTTTCCATCTGCGCGCGCGGCACGGCGTTCATGGCGCCCGCCAGCACATAGGCCGCGAAGGCCCCGAAGACGAAGGCAAAGGCCGACATGCCAAGCGCCACGCCGTAGTATTCATGTACCCACTGCGGTGAGGACGACAGGGGCAGTTTCGCCTGCGCGCAGACCACGAAATCACTGCCCTGCCGGACGGCCTCGGTCCAGTCGGGGCATTTCCACTTGTGACGCAGCCACTCAAGCCCCTGGTCGAGGGCGAGCGGCATGAAGAGGAAGAAGGCGATGTCGGGCACGCCGCGCACGATCGAGGTATAGCCAACCCCGAGCCAGCGCACCGGCGCCACATGCGACCGTGAGGCCAGCGCACCTGCAAAGCCGACGGCGAGCGCGATCGGCGCGGTCACCAGCATCAGCACGACCACGAAGACAAAGCTTTGGTAGAAGAGGAAATGCTTGCCTGTCGTCAGGTAACACGACAGCCAGGTCAGCCCTTCAAGGGTCTTGGGATCGGCGCAGTATTCGAACATGTCAGATGGGAAAGGGGCGGGGCAGCATGGCCCCGCCCGGATCGCTTAGTAGGTCTGGGCGTCTTCGCCGAACCACTTGATGATCAGCGGGTTCAGCGTCCCGTCGTCTTTCATCGACTGGATGGCCGCGTCGAATTTCGCGCGCAGTTCGCCATCGCTTTCACGCAGGCCCATGCCGACGCCGCCGCCAAGCGGAACGTAATCGCCGACGAAGGTGTATTCACCGGCGGATTCTTCGACGAAGGGCTTGAGGTAGTCGAGGTCGGCCATGACCGCATCGGCTTCGCCGTTCTTCACGGCGGCGATGGTTTCGTCGGGCGTCGCGAATTCGACCAGCGTCGCGCCGGTTTCGGCGACGTGGGCCGCCTGGATGGTGCCGGTCTGGGCCGCCACGACGCCGCCCATGATGTCGACATCATCGCTCAGCGCCATGTAGGCGGAATTCGACGGCGGGGTGTAGTTCTGGGTGAAGTCGATGACCTGGTCACGTTCGTCGGTGATCGACATGCCCGCGATGATCACGTCGTAGTTGCCAGAGACGAGGTTCGGGATGATCGAATCCCAGTCGTTGGTGACCCATTCGCAGGTCAGCTCGGCGCGCTTGCACAGCTCGTCGCCCAGTTCGCGCTCGAACCCGTCGACTTCACCTTTGTCGTTGATGAAGTTGAACGGGGCGTAGGCGCCTTCGGTGCCCAGGCGAACCGTCTTCGCGTGGCTTTCGGCCATGCCCATGCCGGCCGACAGTGCGACGGCTGCGGCGGAAAGGATGAGTGTCTTCATATTTTGACTCCCTGTTGGTGCGGCGGGTTTGTGCCGCTTATGATCTGACAGCCTTGTCACGTATTTCCGCTGTGACAAGAGGCTATCGCCCGAATTTTGCGCATCTTTGCCGCTGACGATACGTCAGGCTTCAATGAAGGGCAGCCCACGGTCATGCCGTGGCGGTTGCCGACAGAAACTGTTTGAGCCGCTCGGACGAGGGGTTGCCGAACAGCTGATCCGGCGCGCCCTGTTCCTCGATCAGCCCCTGATGCAGGAAGACCACCTGATCCGACAGATCGGCCGCCAGGCGCATGTCGTGGGTCACGATGATCATGGTGCGGCCCTCGTTGGCCAGATCGCGGATCACCTTGACCACTTCCTGTTCCAGCTCGGGATCCAGCGCCGAAGTCGGTTCGTCGAACAGAAGCGCCTCGGGCTCCATGCACAGCGCCCGCGCGATGGCGGCACGCTGCTGCTGACCGCCTGACAATTGTGCGGGCCAGGCGTCGGCCTTGTCGCCGATACCGACCTTGTCGAGGTATTCGCGCGCCTTGGCCTCGACCTCGGACCGGTCGCGGCCCAGCACGGTCACCGGGGCCTCCATCACGTTCTGCAGGATGGTCATGTGCGACCACAGGTTGAACTGCTGGAACACCATCGACAGGTTCGTCCGGATCCGCAGCACCTGGTTGGCGTCGCCCGGACGCCGCGCCATGCCCGTTCCGCGCCAGTGCACGGCCTCGCCCTTGAACAGGATGTCGCCCTGCTGGCTGTCTTCCAGAAGGTTTGCACAGCGCAGCAGTGTGGACTTGCCCGACCCCGACGATCCGATCAGCGATACGACTTCGCCTTGCCGGGCCGTGATCGACACGCCCTTGAGGACCTCGAGCATGCCATAGCTTTTGTGAATGTCGCGGATTTCGATGACGGGCGGGGTCTGCAAACCGGGGTCTCTCCTGCTGGGTCGGCCAAGTAGGACGCAAACGGCGCATGATTGCAACGCCCTCGTAAGGGTAGAAGGCCGGATTTGCCCGATTTTTCAGCGTGACGAGGGGTCAGAGGGTCGGCACGGGCACCGCATGGTAGGCCGCGTCGGGCACGTCGACGACGCCGTACAGGTGCAGGACGGCACGATCGTCTTCGGTCATCCCGGCGACAGCGGCCTCAAGCGCATGGCGCAGCTGGGCGACCTCTTCGTCCGTCCGGTCACCGGCGGTGATAAAGGGCGTCGCCGGGGTCGGGTCGGTCTGGCCGATCACCACGAGATCGCGGGCCCATCCGTCATAGGCCAAGGCCATGCGGAAGCTGTGGGCATCGATCGCGGCGATATCCGCCGCCCCTTCTGCGACCATCTGCGCCGATTTGCGATGCGCGCCCGAAGCCGTCACCGAGGCAAAGCGCGCCCCAAGCTTCGCGGCGTGGTTCATGATCGCGCCGAACCCGGATTGCGAACTGTCTTCATTGATCACCAGTCGCAAGTCGGCCCAGTCCTTGGGCATAACCCCGGCGTGTTCGGGGCGCACCACGATCTTCGAGGCATAATACCCCGGCGGACAGCCCTCCAGCCCGTAGTCCGGGCTGCCGACCTTGCTCACCTTGCCCTTTAACTGCCGACTGTAGGGCAGGCCGCAGGTCTGCGACAGCAGCAGGTCGGGCGCCAGCCAGTGTGACCAGAGATCCCCGTCCCGTTTCAACACCTTGGGCGCGTCTGTCCCGGCTTCGGCGAGTGTGCTGGCGACAGAGGCCCACAGCCGGTCAGAGGCCGGTTGCACCTCAGGCCAGTCGTACATCGGAAGGCTGGCAATCACCGTGAGGCCACCTTGATCCGCATGGCGTTGCTGTCCTGGTCGGTCACGCCCAGCAGCGACGCGGCCAGGCGCAGAAGCGCGTCTTCCTCGGGATCGCGGGTGCCATCGGCCAAGACGACGGACCACATCGCCTCGATCACGCCAAGGCGGTCCTCATAGGCGACCGCGTCCTTGATGGCGCGGGTGAAACGCACGGTGTCGGGCGCCTGCGCTTCGATTTCTTCGGCATCGGTCACCAGTGCGGCGGCCTCGCCGGTGCCAAGTCCATAGCGTTCGGCGGCGATCTGAAGGATCACCTTGCGCTCGGCCGTATCGAAATGCCCGTCGCTGCGCGCGATCCGCACCAGAAGGGCCACCAGCGCCAGGCGGGCGTCGGTGTCGGACAGGGGATCAGGCTGCGGCCGGATCAGGCGCGTTAAGAGATCTGCAATCATTCTCTCGATATAATCGGACTCGCAAGGAAGGCCAATAAGTCCCGACATCCTTGTGAACACAGCGGAATTCAGGAGGGCGACGCGTTTTTGTGCAAACTGTCGACAAAAAGTGGATTTTGTTACTCTACTTTTGGTTGCGTGACAAAGTTTCGCCTTATTTCGATGTAACGGTCGGACCAACGACACCACTGTCGTCGGCAAACAAAAACCCCGGAGAGGGAATAGGAACATGCTGGCCATCGTGCAGAAAGATTGGACCACACTGGCGCCGGAGCGTCAGATCTCGCTTCTCAAAAAGCTCAAACCCGACATGCTGTGCACCTTCGTGCGCCGCCTTGACCCCACTGAACTGGACATCTCGGTCCTGCGTTGGGTCGCCGCCCGGCAGGAACTCGACCTGGGCACCGCCCTGACGCTGTTCTTCGCCTTCTCGCCGCGCCGCTACAACCTGCTGCCGAAAGATGCCCTGTCAGATGATCTGCGGGCCCGGTGTTCGGTCATCGACGTGCTGTGCCAGCGGATCAACTGCGGTTTCTACATCCCGATCGCATCGCGCCGCATGGAAAACCCTGCGCTCGTCGCCGACTGGATCAAACGCCAGAGCGAGAATATGGAAGCCGGACGCAAGGCACGCTGGAACTTCGATCCGTCGATCCTGTCGCCGATGCTGGCAGACAAGCCGTCGTCGCCCCGCGTCGGTCGCATCGCATCGCGCCCGGGCCTGATCCAGGGGCTGTTCACACCGCTCTTCGTCGCCTCGCGCACCTGATCTTTACTGCATTGTCCGGTCCGATCCCGCGCCGCGGGATCTAGTCGGATTGTGACCGCGACCGGAACGTCTGAAATTGTTCCGGGGTCTGAGATATTGCCAGAATTCGCCGACGTGGCCTTAGCGCTGGCCTGTCGCAGCTGTGCAACGCACCAGCGCTTGCGTGCTCGTCCCAGCCGTCTTTGCCTGTTTGGGAACTGATAGACCAACGCGCTATCTAAACTTTTTGCACTGAAGGCGACCCTCAGTTGGGCAGGGTACGGGCATCACCGCCACCGAAGGCACCCGGTTTGAGCGACGCCCCCGAGCCCCGCCTGGCCCAGCACGCTCCGCAGCCCCGAAACCCCTAATACTTTGACGGAACGTACAATTCCGGCGGCAGCACGTGCCGTTCGTAGTCGCTGTTGTGCACGCGGTCCGGCAAGGAGATCTCGTCTCCCTCCACCTCTTCGTAGGGGAACCGCGTCAGCAGATGGTCGATGCAGTTCAGCCGCGCGCGCTTCTTGTCGTTCCCCGGTACGATATACCAAGGGGCCTCTTCAATGTTCGTCCGCTCAAGCATCTCTTCCTTGGCGCGGGTGTAATCCTCCCACCTGATCCGCGATTGCAGGTCCATAGGGGACAGTTTCCACTGTTTCAGCGGGTCGTGGATGCGGATCAGGAAGCGCAGCTGCTGCTCTTCGTCGGTGACCGAGAACCAGTACTTCACCAGGCGGATTCCCGACCGGACCAGCATGCGTTCAAATTCGGGAACGTCCTGGAAGAACTGTTCCACCTGGTCCTCGTCGGCAAAGCCCATCACGCGTTCAACCCCGGCGCGGTTGTACCACGAGCGGTCGAACAGCACGATTTCCCCACCCGCGGGCAGATGCGGGACGTAGCGTTGGAAGTACCACTGTGACTTTTCGCGCTCGGTCGGGGCGGGCAGGGCGACCGTACGCACGACGCGGGGGTTCAACCGCTGAGTGATTCTCTTGATGACGCCTCCCTTGCCGGCACTGTCGCGCCCCTCGAAGATCACCACGACCTTTTCGTTGTTGGCGACGACCCAGTCCTGCAGCTTGATCAGTTCGGCCTGAAGTCGCAGCAGGGTGCGAAAGTAATCGGCGCGGGGGATGCTGGGGCCATGGGCCTTGCGATAGATTTCCCTGATTTTCATCGACAGGACGGCGTCTTCCATCTCGAGCTCGTATTCCTCGTCGAGCGCATCCATCAGCTCGGCCTCGAGCCAGTCTTCGGCATCCTTGAAATCGTCGGGGGACATGTCGGCCTCGTTCCTGTCAGTCTGCCCCTGCCGGGTCTGGCAGGGGGTTTCTGGCTTAGAGCACAGAATTGTAACGGCAATCGGACGGACGCCGAGACGCTGTGATGCCAGTTGGCGTCTGTTCCTTCTGAAAAGTTGACCTAGTTTCCTCCGTCGGATCAAGACGGAGCCTGCGCTGACCATGCCGACTGACGCAACACGTTCGACATTTGCGACACGCCAAGGTGTTGGCGCAGTGCGGGACGATTTGAAGGATCGTGTCATGACACGCGCTTCGGCGGTCGAAAGTCTGCACGTGCTTAGTGTTGCACATGCCCAGGATGCCGCGGCAGCCTGGCGCAGCAGCCGCGAGGACTGTGACGCCCTGAAGGCCGAGCTTTACCGGATCCGCAGGCGCGTGTCCTCGCTCTCAAACCTCATCGCAGAGGCTCGGCGCATGGGCGGAGACCCGGCGTCCGATCAGGATCCGGACGCCTGACCCCTGTCAGACCAGTCGTGACACATCCTTCGCCGCACGGACGAAATCGGCAAAAAGGGGATGCGGATCAAAGGGTTTTGACTTCAGTTCCGGATGGAACTGGACGCCGATGAACCACGGGTGATCCTTGACCTCGACGATTTCGGGCAGACGGCCGTCCGGCGACATCCCCGAGAACCGCAGGCCGTTTTCTTCCAGCTTGTCCCGATAGGCGACGTCGACCTCATAGCGGTGACGGTGCCGTTCCTCGATCTGGGTTGCGCCATAGACCTCGGCCACCTTGGACCCTTCGGCCAGGGTCGCGGTATAGGCCCCAAGGCGCATCGTGCCGCCCTTGTCGTCACCGACCTTGCGGCGCACCTGGTGATTGCCCTGCACCCATTCCTTGAGGTGGTAGACAACCGGTTCGAACCGCTTGCCGCCGGCCTCGTGGTCGAACTCCTCCGACCCGGCCTTTTCCAGCCCCGCGACATTGCGCGCGCTCTCGATGACGGCCATCTGCATCCCCAGACATATCCCCAGGTACGGGATTTTCCGTTCGCGGGCGAACTGGGCCGCCTTGATCTTCCCTTCGGTGCCGCGTTCGCCGAACCCGCCGGGCACCAGGATGGCGTGATAGCCTTCCAGATAAGGGGCCGCGTCCTTCTTGTCGAAGACCTCGGCATCGACCCATTCGACGTTCACACGGATGCGGTTGGCCATCCCGCCATGCACCAGCGCCTCTTTGATCGACTTGTAGGCGTCCTCAAGCTGCGTGTACTTGCCGACAACGGCCACGCTGACTTCACCATCGGTGTTATGGATGCGGTCGTAGACGTCCTGCCAGACCGTCAGATCGGGGCGCGGGGCAGGGGCGATCTGGAAGGCGTCCAGAACTGCCTGGTCCAGGCCTTCGCGGTGATAGGCCAGCGGGGCCTCGTAGATCGACTTGAGGTCATAGGCGGCGATCACCGACTCGGGCCGGACGTTGCAGAAAAGTGCCAGCTTCTCACGCTCTTTCTCGGGGATCGGCTGTTCGGACCGGCAGACCAGGATATCCGGCTGCAGGCCGATGGAGCGCAATTCCTTGACCGAATGCTGCGTCGGCTTGGTCTTCAGCTCACCGCTTGCCGCCAGCCAGGGCAGCAGCGTCAGGTGCATGAAGATGCACTGGCCGCGCGGCTTGTCCTGCGCGAACTGGCGGATGGCCTCAAAAAAGGGCAGGCCTTCGATATCGCCGACGGTGCCGCCGATCTCGCACAGCATGAAGTCGACCTCATCATCGCCGATATTGATGAAGTCCTTGATTTCGTTGGTCACGTGCGGAATGACCTGGATCGTCTTGCCCAGGTAGTCGCCGCGCCGCTCTTTCTCGAGCACGTTGGAATAGACCCGGCCGGAGGAGATCGAGTCGGTCATCCGCGCCGCGACGCCGGTGAACCGTTCGTAGTGGCCCAGGTCGAGGTCGGTTTCAGCGCCGTCGTCGGTCACGAAGACCTCGCCATGTTCGAACGGCGACATCGTGCCCGGATCGACGTTCAGGTAGGGGTCGAGCTTGCGCAGGCGGACCGAATAGCCCCGCGCCTGCAGCAGCGCCCCGAGGGCTGCGGAAGCCAAGCCTTTACCAAGGGACGACACAACGCCGCCCGTGATGAAAATATACCGCGCCATGGTCGAAGGCTCCCGTGAAGTCTTGTGCGTAAGATCGCAAATCCTAAGAAAATGGCTCCTTTCGGAGCACATCTCACGGGATTTAAGACCTAACAGATTCGCGGCCCAGAGTCCATCCGTGCCGCAAGATGATGTTGGGGCGGCAGGGCCGCCCGCAAGGGGTGGTGGATCAGTCGGCGGACGGCGTCAGGCTGCCACCCTCGGCCGGAGCCGGGGGCAGAAGCGATCCGCCGCCGGGCAGGGCCGGGGCGTCTTCCGTCTCGACCGGTGCCGCCGATGGGGTCAGCCGGTCAAGCACCGACGCCCCCGCAGATTTCTCGGCCGCGATGATCGTCAGCGCGATCGACGTGCCGATGAACGCAGCCGCCAGGATCCAGGTCACCTTGGACAGGGCGGTCGCCGCCGCGCGGCCCGACATGGCGCCGCCGCCGCCGCCCATGCCAAGCCCGCCGCCTTCGGACCGCTGAAGCAGCACGACGCCGATCAGCGCAAGGGCAAGAAGCAGGTGGATGATAAGGACAACGTTTTCCATAAGGGGCGGCCTGTCGGTCTAAGCGTCATTGCGCGCGACGGGATCCCGGCGCACGTTTCGCGGCTAGATAGGATGTATGGCGCAGGGCCGCAAGGGGGTTGGATGCCAATGCGTCAATCCTCGACGTCATCCACATCCGCCTGACCAGAGACCTTTCGCCGCACGATCGACCAGCTCAGCCCGATGCCAAGCACCAGCGACAGGGCCAGGATGCCCAGCCAGGTGTTGATCCCGGGGTCGGTCAGCCGCACGATTCCGAAGTCGACCAGCACCCAGATCAGGGCCCCGAAGACCGCCGCGACCAGCGCCATGCCAAACGGCCCGATCGACCGCAGCGTGGCGCGCAGGTAGATGATGTAGCCCACCAGCAGAAGCAGGCCCAGCAGCACCGCCAGCGGCATCTGGTCGGGCCAGGTCCGCGACACCCAGGCGGCATAGTTCCAGTCGGTCGGGTTATAGCTGAGCGCGATCAGCACGAAGGCGATCAGCCAGCGAAGAAGAAATCCCATGGTGTCTCTGCTCTTGCGTCGGGGGTGACCCAAGGCTTGGCCAATCGGGGCGCCCCTGTCCAGCGCCTTGCGCAGGGTCGTGCGGCGATCTGCCGGGGCAGGGCGCAAATTCCGGTTTCCGTTCCCGTGGGCTTTGGCTACAAGGACGCCGTTTGCACAGAGCCGGAGGGAAAGCCATGGCCAATGTTGTCGTCGTCGGAGCCCAGTGGGGTGACGAAGGTAAAGGCAAGATCGTCGATTGGCTGTCCGAACGGGCCGACGTCGTCGTGCGCTTTCAGGGCGGTCACAACGCGGGCCACACGCTGGTCATCGACGGCAAGGTCTACAAGCTGCACGCGCTGCCCTCGGGCGTGGTGCGCGGTGGCAAGATGTCGGTGATCGGCAACGGCGTCGTGCTGGACCCCTGGCACCTGATCAAGGAAATCGAAACGGTTCAGGCGCAGGGTGTCGAGATCAGCGCCGAGACGTTGATGATCGCCGAGAACACGCCGCTGATCCTGCCGATCCATGGTGAGCTTGACCGCGCCCGGGAGGAGGCCGCCTCGGCCGGGACCAAGATCGGCACCACCGGCCGCGGCATCGGCCCGGCCTATGAAGACAAGGTGGGCCGCCGGTCCATCCGCGTCGCCGACCTGGCCGACGAAGCCACGCTTGAGGCGCGCGTGGATCGCGCCCTGCAGCACCACAACCCCCTGCGCCGGGGCCTGGGCATCGACGAGATCGACCGCGACGCCCTTCTGGCCCAGCTCAAGGACATCGCGCCGAAGATCCTGCCCTACGCCGCGCCGGTCTGGAAGGTGCTGAACGAAAAGCGCAAGGCCGGCAAACGGATCCTTTTCGAAGGTGCGCAGGGCTCGCTGCTCGACATCGATTTCGGGACCTATCCCTTCGTCACCTCGTCGAACGTGATCGCGGGGCAGGCGGCAACCGGGTCGGGCATCGGCCCCGGCGCGATCTCCTATGTGCTGGGCATCGTGAAGGCCTACACCACGCGGGTCGGCGAAGGCCCGTTCCCGACCGAACTGCTGGACGAGGACGGCCAGCGCCTGGGCGAACGCGGGCACGAATTCGGCACCACCACGGGCCGCAAGCGCCGCTGCGGCTGGTTCGACGCGGCCCTGCTGCGCCAGACCTGCGCGACCAGCGGCATGACCGGCATCGCCCTGACCAAGCTGGACGTGCTGGACGGGTTCGAGACGCTCAAGATCTGCGTCGGCTACGATCTGGATGGTGATCGGCTGGATTACCTGCCGACTGCCGCCGACCAGCAAGCCCGCTGCAAGCCGATCTACGAGGAAATGCCGGGGTGGAGCGAATCCACCGAAGGCGCGCGCAGCTGGGCCGATCTGCCTGCCAACGCCATCAAGTACGTCCGCCGCGTGGAAGAGCTGATCGACTGCCCCGTCGCTCTTCTGTCGACCAGCCCGGAACGGGACGACACGATCCTCGTGACCGACCCCTTCTCGGACTGACCTGACCACCCCGGCCAAGTGCCGGGGTTTTCGTATCGCGTGGCCTTTCGCGCCTGATCCCCCAAGCCCGACCCGCAAAGGGGACCCGATGCGCCCTGTGATCTTCGACCTCGACGGAACCCTGATCGACAGCGCCCCGGGCATCGCCGCAGGCGTCAACCTGGCCCTGGCTGACTTCGACCGCCCCGCGCTGAGCCTTCCCAAGGTCATCAGCTTCATCGGCCACGGCGTGCCGGTCCTGATCGCGCAGGTGGCCGAAGCGGCGGGCATCGCAGCCACCGACGAACCCGCGCTTCTGGCGGCCTTCCGCAGGCATTACGATGCCGATCCCGCCGGCGGCAGCGACCTGTTTCCCGGCGTCCGCGACACGCTTGAGGCGCTGCAGGCCACGGCCACGCCGCTTGGCCTGTGCACCAATAAACCCGAGGCCCCGACCTTCGCGATCCTCGAGGCGTTGGACCTGCGCCGCTATTTCGATGTCGTCATCGGCGGCGATACCCTGCCGCAGCGCAAACCCGATCCCGCGCCGCTGCGCCTGGCCTTCGACCGGATCGGCGCGTCCGGCGCCTATGTCGGCGACAGCGAAGTCGACGCCGCCTGCGCCAAGGCCGCCGGGGTGCCGTTCTTCCTGTTCACCGAAGGCTACCGCAAAACGCCCGTCGCCGATCTGCCGCACCTGGTGGCGTTCGACAGTTTCTCTGATCTGCCGCACCTTCTGGCGCAGGGCTGACTGCCCGCATGCTTGCCGACGGGCACCCGGCACGCTAAGTCCCCCCGAAACCCGGCCCGACCCGGATGACGCCCGGATCACGCAAGGAGAGGCAGATGGCGCTCAGTTACAAGGCACGGCGACGCTGGTCCCTGATCATCCTGGTGATCGGCCTGCCGCTCTATATCATCATCGCGGTGAATGTCGTGGCGCTGTTCGACCGGCCGAGCATCCTGGTCGAACTGCTGATCTACACGCTGCTGGGCGTGGCCTGGGCGATCCCGCTGCGCGCGGTGTTCAAGGGGGTGGGCAAGGCCGACCCCGACGCGCCCGATCAGGACTGACCGCGCAGGCCCGGTATTTCATCCCAACCGATTGCCTTTCAGGGACTTGGCCTGTCAGATGCGCCGACCAAGCTCGGACCCTCATTCATGCGCCCCGCCACATCGCCGCCGCACCTCTGGACCCTCATCCTTCTGACGGGAAACTCGGTCCTCACGCTCAACATGTTCCTGCCCTCGCTGCCCCACATGGCCGAGGATTTCGGCGTCTCCTATGCCGTGATGAGCCTGGCCGTGGGGGGATATCTTCTGATCACCGGCTTCGCGCAGTTGATCTTCGGCCCGCTGTCCGACCGCTATGGCCGCCGCCCGGTGATCCTGACCGGCATGGCGATCTTCACCCTGGCCTCGCTGGTTTGTGCCCTGACCGAAAACTTCGCGGTCTTCCTGGCCGGGCGTCTGTTCCAATGCGCCTCGGCCACCGGGCTGGCGCTGTCGCGCGCCGTCATCCGCGACCAGTTCGAGGAACGCGAAGCCGCGACCAAGATCGCCACCGTGGCCATGATCATGGCCATTGCCCCGATGCTGGGACCGGCCCTTGGCGGCGTGCTGGACACCGTCTTTGGCTGGCGGGCAAACTTTGTCCTCTATGCGTCGGCGGGGGCCACGCTGTTCATCCTGTGCTGGTTCGACCTTGGCGAAACGCATCTGAAGAAATCCGCCACCTTCGGCGCGCAGTTCCGCGAATACCCCGAACTTCTGCGATCAAGACGCTTCTGGGGCTATGCCCTCTGCGCAGCCTTCTCGGTCGCGACCTTCCACATCTTCGTTGCCGGCGCACCGCTCGTCGTGGCCGCGACCTTCGACATGGGATCGGCCGAACTGGGCGTCTACATGGGCACGATCACCCTGGGCTTCATCCTGGGCTCGGGCATCTCAAGCCGGATGTCGCACCGCTATCAGCTGTCGACCATGATGATCGCGGGCCGGCTGCTGGCGGTCGCCGGGCTGGGCCTGCCGGCCCTTGCCATCGCGGCGGGTCATGTCTCGCTTCCGCTGTTTTTCGGGGCGATGATCCTGTCGGGGATGGGCAACGGCATGACCACCCCCAATGCCAACACCGGGTCGATGTCGGTCAGGCCGCATATCGCCGGCAGCGCCTCGGGGTTTTCGTCGGCGCTGATCGTCTTTGTCGGGGCGTTCGGCACGACGCTTGGCGGCGCGTTGGTCAGTGCGGAAAACGGCGCGCTTGTCCTGCCGGTGCTGATGTGCGCCGCCAGTGTCATTGGCCTTGTGGCGGCCCTGTCCGTCCGCGCCATCGACCAGGCCGAGGCCCGCGCGCGCGGCGCCTGATCTTCTTCTGGTCCCAAATACCTCGGGGGAGTCCGCAGGACGGGGGCAGCGCCCCCATCCCGGCCCGAAGCGTCAGCCCAGTTCCGCCATCCGTGCGAGGGCGGCCTTCAGCTTGGCTTCCTCGTCCTTGCGCGCGGCCAGGTTGTCGCGGGCTTCCGCCACGATCTCCTCGGGGGCGCTTTCGGCGAACTTGGGGTTGTTCAGCCGACCTTCCAGCCCGCCGATCTCCTTGCCCAGCTTGGCCAGCGACTTTTCCAGCCGCTCCCGCTCCTGCGCCACGTCAATGACGTCGGCCAGCGGCAGACCAAAGGTCGCGCCCTCGGCCGCGATGGTCACCGTGCCCTTGGGGAAGGTTTCCACCCAGGTCAGGCTGTCGACCCGCGCCAGCCGCTTGATCAGCGGCTCGTTGCGCGCCCAGGCCCCCTGTTGCGGCTCGCCCCAGTCGCTGACGACCAGCGGAACGTGCAAGCCCGCGGGGACGTGCATCTGCGCCCGCACCGACCGGATGTCCTCGATCAGGCTGATCGCCCAGTTCATCTCGTGATCCGCCTCTGCGTCGATCAGATCGGCGCCATAGACCGGCCAGTCGGCGTGGATCAGCATCTTCGGCCGCGATCCGGTCGCCGACCACAGCTCTTCTGTGATGAAGGGCATGATCGGATGCAGCAGGATCATGCACTGATCCAGCACCCAGCCCATGACGCGCTGCGTCTCGGCGCGCTCAGCGGCGTCCTCGGCCAGCAGGGGCTTGGCGAATTCGACGTACCAGTCGCAGACCTTGCCCCAGACGAACCGGTAAAGCGCCGAGGCCGCGTCATCGAAACGATAGGCGGCCAGCGCCGCATCCACGGTTTCGCGCACCCGGGCGGTTTCCCCAAGGATCCAGCGGTTCACGGTGGCCACGGCCTCGGGCACATCCGACCCCGGAGCCCCGTGGTCATAGACGCCGTTCATCTCGGCAAAGCGGGTGGCGTTCCACAGCTTGGTGCCGAAGTTCCGATAGCCCGCGATCCGCTGCGCATCCAGCTTCAGCACCCCACCAAGCGAGGCCATCGCGGCATTGGCAAACCGCAGCGCATCGGCGCCGTATTCGTCGATGATCTCAAGCGGGTCGATGACATTGCCGACGGTCTTGGACATCTTCTTGCCCTTCGCGTCACGCACCAGCCCGTGCAGGTAGACGTCCGAGAACGGCTTCTGGTCGACCACGGCCAGCTGCATCATCATCATCCTCGCGACCCAGAAGAACAGGATGTCCTGCCCGGTCACCAGCACCGAGGTCGGGAAGTATTTCGCCAGCGCCTCGGTCTGGTCGGGCCAGCCAAGCGTGCCGATCGGCCAGAGCCCCGACGAGAACCAGGTGTCCAGAACGTCCTGATCGCGCCAGACCGGGTAGACCAGGTCGGTCGGGTTCTGCGTCGTGGTGTAGGTGGCAAGCGCCTGCGCCAGCGTTTCGCGCGCGGTGGCGCGGTCTGCGACCTCGACCACGCGGGCGTGGGACAGGGGCGTCGGCAGGTTGAACAGCACGTCGTCGAACTTGGCCTTCACCGTGTCGAAGTCATGCGCGCAATGCAGGTGTTCCTCGCCGCGCAGCAGGTGCTGGTCCGAAAGCAGGCGGGTGATTTCCACCATGTCGAGCGCGCCGTCGGCCTCGTCGTCATGGAAGCCTTCGCGCGCCAGGTCGAACCCGTACCAGACGGGGATCTGGTGCCCCCACCACAGCTGGCGCGAGATGCACCAGGGTTCGATGTTTTCCAGCCAATGATAATAGGTCTTCTCGCCGCTCTCGGGCATGATCCGCACATCGCCGTTTCTGACGGCATCCAACGCGGGGCCGACGATCTTTTCGGCATCCACGAACCACTGGTCCGTCAGCATCGGTTCGATCACGACCTTCGACCGGTCGCCGAAAGGCTGCATGATCGCCTTGGCCTCGACCAGGGGCACCTGCAGCGCCGCGCCTTCCGCGTCGGGTTTCAGCGCCGCCTTGCCCAGTCGCACGTCATCGGCGCGGGTGGTCACGGCCAGGCCTTCGGTGGTGATCTCTTCAACCACGCGGGCCCGCGCCTCCATCCGGTCGAGGCCGCGCAGGTGATCGGGCACCAGGTTCAGCGTGTCGACCTCGGCCTCGGTGAACGCGTCCCCGTTGGCGATCGCCTGCGCACGGGCGGCACAGGTGGCATAGTCGTCGCCGTCGTCGCGCATGTGCGCGGTCGTGTCCATCAGGCGATAGAGGGGGATGCCCCCGCGCTGCGCCACGCCATAGTCGTTGAAGTCATGCGCGCCGGTGATCTTCACTGCGCCCGAACCGAAATTCTTGTCCGGGTATTCGTCGGTGATGATCGGGATCAGGCGGCGGTGTTCCTTGGGCCCGACCGGGATTTCGCACAGCTTGCCGACGATCGGCGCATAGCGTTCGTCCGACGGATGCACCGCGACCGCGCCATCGCCCAGCATCGTCTCGGGCCGCGTCGTCGCGATCGAGATATAGTCGCGTGTCTCGCGCAGGGTGACGTTGCCGTCTTCGTCCTTCTCGACGTATTCATAGGTCTCGCCACCGGCCAGCGGGTACTTGAAGTGCCACATGTGCCCGGCGACTTCGACGTTTTCGACCTCAAGGTCCGAAATCGCGGTCTCAAAGTGCGGGTCCCAGTTCACCAGCCGCTTGCCGCGATAGATCAGCCCCTTGTCGAACATGTCGACAAAGACCTTGATGACGGCATCATGGAAATTCGCCGTCACCGTGTCGCGGTCCGGATCGCCCGCCGCGCCGCCCATGGTGAAGGCTTCGCGCGACCAGTCGGCCGAGGCGCCAAGGCGTTTCAGCTGGCCGATGATCGTGCCGCGCGTCTTCACCTTCTGCTGCCAGACGCGTTCGATAAAGGCTTCGCGGCCCATCTCGCGGCGCGAGGGTTCGCCGTTCGCGGCCATCTCGCGTTCAGTCACCAGTTGCGTCGCGATGCCCGCGTGGTCTGTCCCCGGCTGCCACAGCGTGTCGTAGCCCTGCATGCGTTTCCACCGGATCAGGATGTCCTGCAGCGTATTATTGAAGGCGTGCCCGACATGCAGCGATCCTGTCACGTTCGGCGGCGGGATCATGATCGAAAAGGCATCCGTGCGCGAGGCATTGGCGCCGGCCTTGAAGGCCCCGCTCTCTTCCCACGTCTTGTAGATGCGGTCTTCGGCCTCGGCCGCGTTGAAGGTCTTGTCCATCGCCATGATCGTCGCCTCTTGTTCGTCCGCGCCGGAATAGCCAATCCGGGCGGAGAGGGGAAGGCGCGAGTTCACAAGGAGAGGTAGGCGCAAGGCGGCCGAGGGCGAGGGTGCGCGCCATGATCGGTGTCGATCGCGACCCTACCGCCCCCGATCCAGCTTCTGCGACAGGTGGATCAGGCTTTCGGTCGACCGCACACCGCGCGCCATCACGATCTGGTCCAGCGCATCGTTGATCCGTTCGGTCGTATCCGCCGACATCTGCACCATCAGGTCGTAGCGCCCGGATGTCGTGTGCACGCTGTCCACCTCGCGCAGGGCGGTCAGCCGCTTGAGCACCTCTGGCTCACTGCGCGGTTCGATCCCCAGAAGCACCGTCGCCCGCACGCCCGGGCGCACCGATCCGCCAAGGCGCAGGGTGTAGCCCGCGATCACGCCGGTATCCTCCATCCGTTCGATCCGGGCCTGCACGGTCGATCGCGCCAGCCCCAGATCCCGCGCCAGATCGGCGACCGGACGACGGGCGTGGTCGGACAGGGCGGTCAGGATGCGGCGGTCGGTTTCGTCGATTTGCATTGGGCTACCGTCAATCTGCATGAAAACTCGGGTAGTATAGTCGATCTGCTTGGTGATTTCGACAGGTATCAGCGGCATTTTCAACGTCACTGCCACAGGAGATACCATGAAACACGCCCCCCTGACGACACCGCGCGACCACCTGATGACCCATACGCCCGACGCGCCGGTGCTGTTTTTCAGCCCCGAACGGCTGAATGCCTCGGCGCGCGCGTTTCTGACCGGCTTTCCCGGCCTGACCTCCTATGCGGTCAAGGCGAACCCCGACCGCAACGTGCTGGAAAACCTTGTCGCCGCCGGGATCACCACCTTCGATGTCGCTTCTCCGGCCGAGATGGAGGCCGTGCGCGCCGTGCATCCCGGGGCCGTGCTGCACTACAACAACCCCGTCCGCTCCGACGCCGAAATCGCGGCGGCCCGGGCCCATGGCATCGCCTCGGCCTCGGTCGACGACATCGCGGGGCTCGACGCCATCGCGCCGCTTGGCTGCGAAGTCGCCGTGCGGTTCAAGCTGCCGGTGAAGGGCGCGGCCTATGATTTCGGCGAGAAATTCGGCGCCACCCCAGATGAGGCCGAAGACCTGCTGCGCCGCGCCCATGCGCTTGGCCTGCCGCTGGCGATGACCTTCCACCCCGGCACGCAGTGCACCGATCCCGAAGCCTGGGTCGCCTATATCCATGAGGCCGCGCGCATCGCGGATCGCGCCGGTGTCCGGCTGGACCGGCTGAACGTGGGCGGCGGTTTCCCGGCGCATCGCACCGGCGTGGCCCCTGACCTGGACCGGATCTTCGCCCGCATCGCCGAAGCGACGTCCGAAGCCTTCGGGCCGGACGCCCCCGCGCTGGTCTGCGAACCCGGCCGCGCCATGGTGGCCGAGGCCTTCTGCCTGGCCACCCGCGTCAAGGCGCTGCGCCGGGGCGGGGCGATCGTGGTGAACGACGGTGTCTATGGCGGCCTGTCCGAACAGCGCGACATCGGCCCGACAGACCGCCTGACGATCCTGTCGTCCGACGGCGTGACGCGCCGCGGCGCCCCCGTGGCCCGCGTGGTCTACGGCCCGACCTGCGACTCGCTTGACCGGCTGCCGCATCCGGTGCCGCTGCCCGAGGATCTTTCGGTTGGCGATTACCTGATCTTCAGCGGCCTTGGCGCCTATTCGCTGTCGATCGCGACGCGGTTCAATGGCTACGGGCTTGATGCGCCCGTGGCGGTCGCAGCGTTCTAGGCAACGGCGGTTTCCCTCTTCCTGCCTCTGGACACCCGGGCGCACCCCGCTAGTGTCGCGAGGAAGAGAAGAGGGAGCCTTCCATGGAAAAGTTCGGCCGCAGCCAGTCCGTCACCCGCGTCGAAGATCAGCGTCTTCTGACCGGTCACGGCCGCTACGTCGATGATATCACGCCGGAAAATGCCCTGCATTTGTATGTTTTCCGGTCCTCGGTCGCCCATGCCAAGATCACGGACCTGGACCTGGACGACGCGCGCGCCCTGGACGGCGTGCTGCTGGTGGCCGGTGCGCAGGACCTGCATGATGCGGGCATCACCGGCGGGCTGGGCTGCGTGACGGTCAAGAACCGCGACGGATCGACCGCCGCCAACCCCAAGCATCCCATCCTCGCCGAAGACAAGGTGCTCTGGGTCGGTCAGCCCGTCGCCATGATCGTTGCCGAAACGCCCGAAGCGGCGAAGGACGCGGCGGATCTGATCGGCTTCGATTATGAGGAACTGCCCGCGCAGATGGCGCTGTCCAAGGGCGACATCGACCTGCACGCCGAAGCGCCGGGCAACCTGGCCATCGATTACCTGCTGGGCCGCGAGGCCGAAACCAAGGCCGCCTTCGATGCCGCCGCCCATGTCGTCCGGGCCGAAGTGGTGGACAACCGCGTCATGGTCGCCTCGCTTGAGCCGCGCGGCTGCTATGCCGAATGGCAGGGCGACCGCATCCACCTGGCGATGAACGGGCAGGGGGTCTGGGGGCCCAAGCGGGAACTGGCCCGGCTGATGGGGCTTGAGGAAGACAACGTCCGCGTCACCACGCCGGATGTGGGCGGCGGCTTCGGCATGAAGGCCAAGCTTTATCCCGAACATGTCATGGCCGCCTACGCCGCCCGGTTCCTGGACCGGCCCGTGCGCTGGATGTCCGACCGGACCGAAGCCATGCTGTCCGACAACGGCGCGCGCGACCTGACCCACGAGGTTGCCCTGGCCTTTGACGCCGATCACAAGATGCTTGGCTATCACGTGAAGACGAAATCCAACCTCGGCGCGTTCAATTCGAACTTCGGCCAGCTGATCCAGACCTATCTTTTCGGGCGCGTGCTGATGGGGGTCTACGATTGCCAGAACGCCCTGCTCGAGGTTGAAAGCTACTATACCAACACCACTCCGACCGATGCCTATCGCGGGGCTGGGCGGCCCGAGGCGATCTATTTGCTGGAACGCGCGATGGATTACGCCGCCCGTGACCTCGGCGTCGACGGGTGGGAGTTGCGGCGCAAGAACTTCATCAAGCCGCAAGACTTTCCGTATAAGACTGTCACGGACGAGCTTTACGATGTCGGTGATTTCAACCGCCTGCTCGACCGCGCGGCCGACCTGGCCGACCGCCCTGGCTTCGACGCCCGCCGGGCCGAGGCCGAGGCGCGCGGGCGTCTGCGCGGCATGGGGCTGTGCTATTACATCGAAAGCATCCTCGGCGATCCCTCGGAAGGGGCAAAGGTGGAATTTCTCAAGGACGGCACGGTCAACATCTACGTCGGGACCCAGTCCAACGGGCAGGGGCATGAAACCGTCTATGCCCGCTTCCTGTCCGATCAGTCCGGCATCCCGATGGAGGATATCCGCGTCATCCAGGGCGACAGTGACCTGATCGCCCAGGGCGGCGGCACCGGCGGGTCGCGGTCGGTGACCACGCAGTCCAACGCCACGCTGGCCGTGGTCGGCACGATGGTGGAAACCTTCACGGCCTTCCTTGCCGACAAGATGAAGGTCGCGCCCGAGGACGTGAGCTTTGATGACGAAAGCTTCCGCATCAAGGGCTCGAACGCCGCGCCGACCATGCAGGACGTGGCCGAGATGGCCCGCGACGACGGCCGCGAAGATCTGCTGATGCACGAGGCGCGCGCCCAGCTGCCCGGCCGGTCCTACCCGAACGGCGCCCATGTCGCCGAGGTCGAGGTCGATCCCGAAACCGGCGAGACCGAGGTGATCGCCTACACGGTCGTCGACGATTTCGGCAATCTTATCAATCCGATGCTGGCCGAAGGTCAGGTGCACGGCGGGGTCGCGCAGGGCCTGGGCCAGGCGCTGATCGAGAATGTGACCTATGACGAGGACGGTCAGCTTCTGACCGCCAGCTTCATGGATTACGCGATGCCGCGCGCCAGTTCGATGCCCTTCGTCGGCTTCACGACCGAACCCGTGCCCTCGACCGCCAACCCCATGGGCATGAAGGGCTGCGGAGAGGCCGGGACCGTTGGCTCCATGGCGGCCGTATCGAACGCGGTGATGGATGCACTGGCGAACCGGGGCGTGACGCGGGCCGACATGCCCTTCACGCCGCGCCGCGTCTGGGAGATGCTGGGTGATGTTCAACCGGCTGAGTGACGGCCTTCTTCGCGTTGTCCGCCCGCGCTGGCTGTTCCGCGCGCGGCGGAACGTGCCGGGCGTCCGGCGTGGGCCGGTCACCCATGTCATCATCCTTGACGGCACCATGTCCTCGATCGAGGAAGGCGAGGAAACCAATGCCGGCCTGATCTACAAGCTGCTCTCCGAGCTTACGGGCCCCGAAATCTCGGTCTACTACGAGGGCGGGGTGCAGTGGACCAGCTGGAAGAACACCCACGAGGTCATGATGGGGCGCGGCATCAATCGCCAGATCCGCCGCGCCTACGGATATCTCGCCTCGCGCTATCGCGCCGGTGACCGGATCTACTTTT
The DNA here is from genome assembly GCF_004959925.1 of Pseudooceanicola onchidii. Taxonomy (GTDB): domain Bacteria; phylum Pseudomonadota; class Alphaproteobacteria; order Rhodobacterales; family Rhodobacteraceae; genus Pseudooceanicola; species Pseudooceanicola onchidii. The sequence goes on from NZ_SPUW01000001.1 coordinate 895,659, forward strand.
TCGGCTATTCGCGCGGCGCCTATGCCGTGCGGTCCCTGGCCGGGGTGATCGACCGCGTCGGCCTGCTGAAGGCCGAACAGGCCACCGAACGCAACGTGCAGCTGGCCTATCGTCACTACCAGTCGGGCGGGCAGGGGCCTGCCGCCCACGCCTTCGCCCGCGAATTCTGTCACGACGCCGTGACGGTCGAAATGATCGGCGCCTTCGACACGGTCAAGTCGCTTGGCCTGCGCCTGCCGCTGCTGTGGAAACTGTCGGAACCCAACCATTCGTTCCACAACCACGCGCTGGCCCGTTGCGTGCGGGCCGGGTTCCATGCGCTGGCGCTGCAGGAAAACCGCGCGGTCTATCGCCCGGTGATGTGGGCCAGCGATCCGGATTGGTCGGGTCGGCTGGAACAGGTCTGGTTCGCGGGCACCCATGGCGACGTAGGCGGCCAGCTTGGCGGCTTCGAAGAGGCGCGGGGGCTGTCGAACCTGCCGCTGGTCTGGATGCTGTTGCAGGCCGAGCTGCGTGGCCTCCCGCTGCCCGAGGGCTGGCGCCGCCGGTTTCCGATGGACGCGGATGCGCCCTCTGTCGGGATGTGGCGCGGCTGGGGCAAGATGTTCCTGATCCGCGAACGCCGCGTGATGGGCGAGGACCCGTCGGAACGTATCCACGAAAGCGCCATTGCGCGCGGGCTTCAGTTCCCTCTCGGGGTCAAGCACCACAGCGCATAAGGGTCTGCACGGGCGGGGTGGTGCGTGCAAGCACGCACCCTACCGGTGTCTCAGGCGACGTTTTCCAGTTGCACCTGCGGCGTCACGCCAAGGGCGTGGCAAACGTCACGGGTCAGTTCGGGACGGTTCAGCGTGTAGAAATGCAGCTTGTCCACGCCTTCCCCCAGAAGATCGGTGCACATCTCGGTGCAGATCGCGGTTGCCAGCAGATCCTGCCGCCCGTCGCGCGCCGCCTTTTCAAAGGCGTCGTCCATCCAGGCGGGAATCGTCGTGCCGGTGTTCACGGCAAAGCGGCGGATGCCCTTCCAGTTCTCGATCGGCATGATGCCCGGCACGATCGGCTTGTCGATCCCGGCCTTCACGCAGGCGTCGCGGAAGCGCAGGAAATGCTCCTTGTCGAAGAAGAACTGCGTCAGGGCCTCGTCCGCACCGGCATCGAACTTGCGCTTCAGGTACTCGACGTCCGCGGTGGCCGTCGCGGCTTCGGGGTGCTTTTCGGGATAGGCGCCGACGCGGATGGTGAATTTTCCGGTATCCTTCAGCGCCGCGATCAGCTCGACCGAGCTTTCGAAGCCGCCGGGATGCACGGTGAACTTGCCCTCGTCCTTCGGCGGATCGCCCCGCAGCGCGACGATTTCGGTCACGCCTGCCTCGGCGAAAGTGTTGGCGATCTCAAGCGTTTCTTCCTTGGTCGCCTTCACGCAGGTCAGATGCGCCGCGACGTTCAGGCCGGAATTCTTGTGCAGCGTCGCCACCGCATCCCGGGTCAGGTCGCGGGTGGTGCCACCCGCCCCGTAGGTCACCGACACGAAGCGCGGCGCAAGAGGCGACAGGACCTGGACCGTGTCCCACAGGCGGAACGAGGCCTCGAGGTTTTGCGGCGGAAAGAACTCGAACGATACGGCAGGCACAGTCATGGGGATCCCCTTAGATTTCGATCCTTGTCGCAAAATCAGCTTTGTGAGACAAGCTCATAAAATTCACGAACATCATGAGGGCAACTCACATATGCATATCGAGTTCCGCCACCTCCGCACGATTAAGGCCATTCACGATGCGGGCGGCCTGCAGCGCGCGGCCGAGATGCTGCACATCACCCAGTCTGCCCTGTCGCATCAGATCAAGGGGCTTGAGGATCAGGCAGGGGTCGAGCTGTTCGTGCGCCGGTCGAAGCCGCTGAAATTGTCGGCCGCCGGGCAGCGGATGCTGCGCCTTGCCGAACGCATCCTGCCCGAGATCGATGCCCTGCAGGCCGAATTCGAGGCGCTGGAGGAAGGCAGTGCCGGGCGGCTGCATATCGCACTGGAATGCCACGCCTGCTACGACTGGCTTTTCCCCGTGCTGGAACAGTTCCGCCGCGCCTGGCCGCAGGTCGACATCGACATCCGCGCAGGCCGCGCCTTCGACGCCCTGGCCGCACTGCGCAAAGAGGAGGTCGATGTCGTGATCTCCTCGGATCCCGACGAGGGCGAGGCGCATTTTGCCCCGCTTTTCGACTATTCACCGGTGTTCATCGGCGCCGCCACCCATCCGCTGGCCGCCAAACCCTGGATCGAGGCCGAGGACCTGGCTGATCAGACCCTGCTGACCTATCCGGTCGAGCGGAACAGGCTGGACGTCTACAAGATGCTTCTGCAGCCCGCCGGGGTCGAACCCGCCGCGATCCGACAGGTCGAACTGACCCAGATGATCCTGATGCTGGTCGCCTCGGGCCGCGGCGTCGCGGTCCTGCCCGATTGGGTGATGACTAATCAGCGCCACATGGGCGATTTCGCCGTGCGCCGCCTGACCGAAACCGGCGCCACCCGCCGGATGTATGCCGCGTCCCGCGAAGACGACGCCGCCAAGCCTTACATGGCGCATTTCATCCGCCTGGCCCGGACCGAGGCCGTCAAGCTGCAACGCGCGTGACCGGCCCAAATGCAAACGGCGCCCCGTGGGGCGCCGTCGATCTTGGAAAGGGCCGGATCAGCGGGTGATGATCTCGGGGCCCATGACGCTTGTCGGCAGCCAGGTCGAGATCCAGGGCACGTAGGTCACCAGGATCAGGAAGGCGAAAAGCACCAGCAGGAAGGGCGCCGCCGCCTTGACCACGCGGACCATCGGCATGCCCGCCACGCCCGACGTCACGAAGAGGTTCAGGCCGACCGGCGGGGTGATCATGCCGATTTCCATGTTCACGACCATGATGATGCCCAGGTGGATCGGGTCGATCCCCAGTTCGATCGCGATCGGGAAAACCAGCGGCGCGACGATGACCAAGAGGCCCGAGGGCTCCATGAACTGACCGCCGATCAGCAGGATCACGTTGACCACCACCAGGAACATGACCGGACCGAACCCGGCGTTGAGCATGGCGTTGGCCACGGTCTGCGGCACCTGTTCATCCGTCAGGACGTGCTTGAGGATCAGCGCGTTGGCGATGATGAACATCAGCGTGACGGTCAGCTTGCCGGCCTCGAACAGGGTCTTCTGCGTGTCCCTGTGGAACCACGCCGTCAGCAGCGCATAGGGCTTCTTGTAGAGCGGCAGGTTCGGGGCGTCGCCTTCGGTGTGCAGCGGACCCATGTCACGATAGATGAACACGGCCGCGATGAAGGCATAGACGGACGCGACGGCGGCGGCTTCGGTCGGCGTGAAGATCGCGCCGGTGATGCCGGGGATGCCGTAGATCCCGACCATGATGATGACGATCAGCATGAGGCCCCAGAAGGCGTCCTTGAAGGCCAGCCAGATCTCTCCGAACCCCTTCCATTCGCCGGCGGGCATGTTCTTGATCCGCGCCATGACATAGATCGTCGCCATCAGCAGGAAGCCCGCCAGAAGGCCCGGGATCACACCGGCCAGGAACATCCGGCCGACCGAGACATCGGTCGCGGTCGCGTAGACGACCATCACGATGGACGGCGGGATCAGGATGCCAAGCGTGCCTGCGTTACAGATCACGCCTGCGGCGAAGTCCTTGGAATAGCCCGCCTGGGTCATGGCGCCGATCACGATCGACCCGATGGCCACCACGGTCGCCGGGGACGATCCCGAGAGTGCCGCGAAGATCATGCAGGCAAAGACACCCGCGATGGCGAGGCCCCCGCGCAGGTGGCCGACGCAGGCGATCGAGAAGCGGATGATCCGTTTCGCCACCCCGCCCGTCGACATGAAAGACGACGCCAGGATGAAGAAGGGGATGGCAAGCAGGGTGAAGTGGCCGACGAAGGCCTGCATCAGCGTCTGGGCAATCGACGCCAGCGAGGTGTCGGAATACCACAGAAGGAACAGGATCGAGGAGGTGCCGAGCGAGACGGCGATCGGCACGCCGATCAGCATCAGGCCGATGACCATCACGAAAAGGATAACAACGTCCATGTCTTACACCTCGCCGCGCTGCTGGCGGACTTCTTCGAGTTCGTCTTCCACCTCGTGGCTGGCCACGATGCGGTCGGTCTTGCCGGTCCAGATGTCGACACCCGCCATGATGAAGCGGAACAGCAAAAGCGCCATGGTGAAGGGCAGGATCATGTAGGGGATGAACCGCGGCATCTTCTCGTAGGCGTCGCCGTCGTTCATCAGCGGTTCGATCCAGCGCAGGATTTCAGGCATGGGGATGTCGTTGACTTCGTACCAGGCCTTGGGGCGGAACTTTTCCTCGAACCCCAGGGGGAACCAGCGGCCCTCGGTCTGGGGCAGGTTGGCAAAGTTGGCCCAGTAGTCCCAGGCGCCCTTGAGCAGAAGGAAGGCAAAGATGATGCAAACAGAGACCGAGATCAGGCCGCAGATGCGCCGCGCCCTGGCCGGCAGGATGTCGATCAGGGCGTCCACGCCAAGGTGCGCGCCCTTCTTCACCGCGTAGCAGGCCCCCAGAAGCGCCAGCCAGGCGAAAAGGAACACCGTCGCCTCGAGCGCCCAGAGAATGTTGGCGTTGAACGCGTAGCGTGCCACCACGTTGGCAAAGGTGATCAGGGTCATCAGCCCCAGGATCACCGCGATGGCTGTCTCTTCCAGCCTGTCGACGAAACTCGTGCCCTGCGTCTGCATGGCTCTCCCCTCTTCCCCAGCTGCCGTGACCGGCAGGTATCAAAAAGGGCGCGGAAGGTCGTCCCGCGCCCCCGATCTTACACCCGGCAGGGTATCACATCTGGTTGTTGATGGCCTGTGCCGCGTCGATGTTTTCCTGGCCGACGTCACCGACGAACTTGTCCCAGACGGGCTTCATCACGTCGACCCACTCCTGACGCTGTTCGGCGGTCAGTTCACGGATCTCGGCGCCGGTGTCCAGGATCGCCTGGCGGGCGGCCATGTCGACTTCGCCCACGGCGGCGTTCCGCTCGGTGGTCACTTCGGTCAGGATGGTCATGAACTGGTCGCGAACATCCGCGTCCAGGTTATCAAGCCAGTCAACCGAGGCCACGACGAGGTAGTCGATCACACCGTGGTTGGTTTCGGTCGTACCGTCCTGAACTTCAAAGAACTTCTGGCCGTAGATGTTGGACCAGGTGTTCTCCTGCCCGTCGACGACGCCCTGCTGCAGCGCACCGTACACTTCCGAGAAGGCCATTTTCTGCGGCGAACCGCCGATGGCTTCCATCTGGGCGACCAGCACGTCCGACGGCTGCACGCGGAACTTCAGGCCATTGGCGTCCGAGGGCACCAGCAGCGGCTTGTTGGCCGACATCTGCTTCATGCCGTTGTGCCAGTAGCCCAGGCCCTGCAGGCCGCGCTTCTGCATCGAATCCAGCATCGCCTGACCGGCGTCCGAGTTCTGGAAGGCGTCGACCGCGTTGATGTCCTTGAACATGAACGGCAGGTCGAACAGGCGGAACTGCTTGGTGAAGGTCTCGAACTTGGACAGCGACGGAGCGGCCAGCTGGACGTCGCCCTGCAGCATCGCTTCCAGAACCTGGTCATCGTTGTAGAGGGTCGAGTTCGGGTAGACCTCCATGCAGGCCTTGCCGTTCATCTCTTCGTTCACGCGGGATTCCAGCAGCGACGCGGCGATACCCTTGGGGTGCTTGTCGGTGTTGGTGACGTGGGCGAACTTGATGACGATTTCGCCGGCATCGCAGGCTGCGAAGGCAGCGTTCGCGGTGACGGAGAGGGCCAGCGCCGTTGCGGCAGTGGTCAGGAATTTCATGTCGGGTCTCCTCCCGGTTATGATCCGAATCGTGAGGTCATGCCTCTGGCGCTAGGTTTGACGGCAGGTCACATCCCGCTCAAGCGGATGTGTGGGTATGGCGCAGAGGCCGTTTTAATGGACTAAAATCAGGGGCTTGCGTCAGGCGCATTCGTGCCATGCGAATGCTGCATGGCAGCAATGTGCGGGGATCCACACAGGCGCCGGTCCGGTTTGTGCGGAAAACCGCACAGGTGTCAGCGAAAGTCCTCGGGCTTGAGCCCGTACTTGGTCAGCTTGTCGTAGAATGTCTTGCGCGGCAGCTTGAGCGATGCGGCGGCCGCCGTTGCCTGACCGTCGTGCCGCCGGAGCGCGGCCGCCAGCAGGGACCTTTCGACCTGCGCCATCTGTTCGCTCAGCCCCAGATCGCCGCCCGCGCGGTCGTCGGCCCCCCGCACGCCCAGCACGAAGCGCATGGCCTCGGACATCAGCGCACGCGCATTGCCCGGCCAGTCGCGCGCCATCAGCCCGGCGATGACCTCGGGCGTGATCTCGGGCGCCTTCAGCCCCGCCTGCTCGGCCGCCTGATCGACATACTGGCGGAACATGACGGCGATGTCTTCGGGCCGTTCGGCGATCGACGGGATGCGCACGCGCATGACATCGAGGCGATAGAAAAGATCGGGGTGAAAGGCGTGGTCGGTGACGGCCTGTTCCAGCTCTTCGGTGGTCCCGGCGATCAGGCGCGCATCCAGCCCGCGCTCCAGAAGGTCCGCAAGGGCGAACTGCGTCTCGCGCGGCAGGGCCGAAACCTCGTCGATGAACAGCGTGCCGGTGCGGGCCTCTTCGGTGGCGCGGGTCAGGCCGTCGGGGGTCAGGCCGGCGGCGGGGCGTTTGACAAAGGGCATCCGCGACCGTGGCGAGGACAGGTGGATGACTTCGGACACCTTGGAAATCATCGTGCCGGGCGCGCCGTTGACCAGCACCTCGGCCTCGGTCCGGGCCACCTGCCGGACGCGGTCGCGTAACCCGTCGCTGGCCTGGGACGATCCGAAGATCAGCCGCGACGCCGGATCGCCGGCCTCGAGCTGCGCCTTCAGGACGCGGTTTTCCAGCACCAGCTGCCGGGTCTTCAGGGCGCGTTCCAGGACCGCCACCATGTCGTCCGAGGCGCAGGGTTTTTCCAGGAAGCCAAAGGCCCCGCGGTCCATCGCATCGACGGCCATGGGAATGTCGCCTTCGCCGGTCAGCAGGATGACGGGCAGGTCGGGGTCCAGCGCATGGGCATGATCGAGAAGGAAAAACCCATCACGGCCGGGCATCCGGATGTCCGACAGGATCACCCCTTCGAAATCGGCCGAGATATGGTCCTTGGCCTCGATGAAGCTGCCGGTGATGACGGGGATCAGATCGGCAAGGTCCAGCGTCTGCGCCAGCGCCTCGCGCACGGCGGCGTCATCGTCGACGATCAGGACTTTCCGCGCCATGCCAGCCCCCGTTGATTGCCCCGTTACCTGGTCCCGGGCCTCAGAACGCTTCCGGCCGGGCCTCTCGTGCCATGTGATCGAGCACGGCGTTGACAAAGCGCGCCTCTTTCCCCTCGGGGAAGAAGGCGGCGGCCACGTCGACGTATTCCTTGATGACCACTTTGGGCGGCGTGTCGGTCTGCACCATTTCGGCCCCGGCGGCGCGGAACAGCGCCCGCAGCGTCGGGTCGATCCGGGCGATCGGCCACTTGGCAACCAGGGCGCGGTCGGTCATCTGGTCGATCTTCGCCTGGTAGTTCACCGCGTCCTTCATCGTGTGACGGAACAGGTCGATGTCGCCCTCGGCCATCTCGTCGCCCTCGTAGGTGGCGCCGAAGCGGTGATCCTCGAACTCCTGCATGACCTTCTCGACGGTCTGGCCCGAATGCTCCATCTGGAACAGCGCCTGAACCGCGTAAAGACGCGAGGCGCTTTTCATCTTGCGCCGCTGGTTGCCGGAAATCGGCAGCGGAGCCTGCGGCGTCGGGGTGTCGTCGGTCATGTCATCGGTCATCGCGGAGGCCCCAGTCAGGCGAGCTTGAATTCCTCGGTCGCGGGCTTGAAGCCGACCGACCCTTTCGGAGCGCCCCATTTGCGCGAAAGCGCCAGCAGATGCAAGGCCGCAGCGGCGGCACCGCCCCCCTTGTTCTGATCGTCCACGTTCGCGCGCACCTCGGCCTGTTTGCGGTTTTCGACCGTGAGGATGCCGTTGCCGATGCACAGGCCCTGAAGCCCCAGCATCGTGATCCCGCGCGAACTGTCGTTGCAGACGGTTTCGTAATGCGTGGTCTCGCCCCGGATCACGCAGCCAAGCGCGACGAAGGCATCATAGTTCGACATGCGCGCGGCCATCGAGATCGCCGTCGGCACCTCGAGCGCGCCGGGCACCTCGATCAGCTCGTGCGTGGCGCCCCAGGCCTCGATTTCCGCCTGCGCGCCCTGGATCAGGCTGTCGGCGATGTCGCGGTAGTAGGGGGCGACGACGATCAGGACCTTGGTCGGCTTGTCGACCGTGCCCCGTTCCATCACGTAGTGCTGTTCGTTGGCGGCCATGGCTCAGGCTCCCTTGATCTTGCGGGTGCCGACGATTTCCAGCCCGTAGGCGTCCAGACCCACCACGTTCGGGCGCGGAGAGTTCGTCAGCAGTTCCAGCTTGTGAATGCCGAGGGACGACAGGATCTGCGCCCCAAGACCATACTGCCGAAGCGTCTGTGGCGATACCTCGTTCTCGGCGGCGATCTTCATGGTCAGGTCACGCAGCAGCACGACGACGCCCCGGCCTTCTTCGGCCACGACCCGCATCGCGTCGCGGAACAGATCCGCCCGCGCTTCGCCGTTGATACCCACGACATCCTTCATCGGATCCATTGCATGCATCCGCACCAGAACCGGATCATCGCCTTCGACCTCGCCCTTGATCAGGACGATATGTTCCGCACCTTGGGTTTCATCCGTGTAAACGCGCAGCGTCCATTCGCCGCCGAATTCGGTGGTGACGGTTTCCTCGCGGCGCACGCGCACCAGGTTGTCGTGGCGGCGGCGGTACGAGATCAGGTCGGAAATCGTGCCGATCTTCAGGTTGTGCTTCTGCGCGAAGGCGATCAGCTCGGGCAGGCGCGACATGGTGCCGTCTTCGTTCATGATCTCGCAGATCACGCCCGAGGCGTTCAGCCCTGCCAGGCGGCTGACGTCCACGGCAGCCTCGGTATGGCCCGCGCGGACCAGAACGCCACCCTCACGCGCGCGCAGCGGGAAGACATGGCCGGGGGTCGCGATGTCCTGCGGACCCTTGCCCGCGTCGATCGCCACGGCCACGGTGCGGGCGCGGTCATGGGCGGAAATGCCCGTCGACACGCCTTCGCGTGCCTCGATCGAGACGGTGAAATTCGTTTCATGCCGGGACGAGTTCTGCGACGACATCAGCGGCAGGCCCAGCTGGTCGACCCGTTCACCGGTCATCGACAGGCAGATCAGGCCGCGGCCGTGGGTCGCCATGAAGTTGATCGCCTCGGGGGTCGCCATCTGCGCCGGGATCACCAGATCGCCTTCGTTCTCGCGGTCTTCATGATCGACCAGGATGAACATGCGCCCGTTGCGCGCGTCCTCGATGATCTCCTCGATCGAGCTGATCGCATCGGACCATTCGGTCTCGACCGGACCGGGCTTTTCAAAGGTGGTGCTGTCCATGGCGCTCTCCGTGTGTCCCTTTCCGCCAGATAAGGGGTGACGACGGGAAACGCCAGTCCGTCGCTGCGTCGCAGGGGCGCGGTTGCGCAGGGTGAGTGTGCGCGCAGGGACAGCATCGGTCCGCGGTCCGGCCCGGCGCAGCGTGGCTTTGCCGATTGGCAAAATGTTAGGGTAATTTTATTGCGCGGAAATATTTTCCGCGTTTAGATTGGTCCTACCGCCCGCAGGGGCGGCAATGGGAGGACTATCATGAACATATTGAAAACCGGCCTTTTGGCCGGACTTTGCACTGTTGCCACGACATTTGCGGCGCCATCGTTTGCCGACCAACTGCCCATGGGGGATGCGGAGGCCCTGGGTCTGAACCCCGCCCGGATTGCGCGTCTGGATGGCACACTCAAGGCGATGGTGGACAAGGGCATGATGCCCGGCGCCGTCGTGATGCTGATCCGGGACGGCCAGATTGCGCACCTGTCGGCCATGGGGAACCGTACCCCGGACGGGCCCGAGATGACCGAGGATTCGATCTTCCGGATCTATTCGATGACCAAGCCGATCGTCAGCGCCGCCGCGATGATGCTGGTCGAGGAAGGCCGCCTGGTGCTCAATGCCCCGGTTGCGACCTATATTCCCGAATTCGCCAAGCTGACCGTTGCGACCGGAGAGGTGGATGCAGACGGCAAGCCCGAAACCCGCCCCGCAACGCGGCCGATGACCGTCCAGGATCTGCTGCGCCACACCTCGGGGCTGACCTACGGCTTTTTCGGAACCGGCCCCGCGCGCGAGGCCTATAACGAGGCGGGCGTCGGCAATGCCGATCTGACGGGGCTGGAGCAGGCGAAACTCATCGCCACCCTGCCGTTGGAGCATGAACCCGGCACGACCTGGGAATATTCACGCTCGACCGACGTGCTGGGCGGCGTGATCGAAGCGGTGACCGGCCAGTCGCTGGGCGATGTCCTGAAGGCCCGGATCTTCGACCCGCTTGGCATGGAGGACACGGATTTCTACGTCGACGACGCGGCCAAGCACGACCGTATCGCCGAAGCCTTTACCGATCACGCCAAGATCGGCCCGTTCGACATGTTCGACCCGCGCACGCGCAAGCCATCGCAATCGGGCGGCGGCGGACTTGTGTCGACCGCACATGATTACGCGCTCTTCGCCCAGATGATGCTGAACGGAGGCGAGCTGAACGGCACCCGCCTGCTGGCGCCCAAGACGGTCCAGCTGATGACCGCCAATCACCTCGAAGGCATCGCGCCGGGCAAGTACTATCTTCCCGGCCCGGGCTATGGTTTCGGCCTCGGGTATGGTGTGCGGGTGGATGCAGGCGCGCCGTCCTTCGGCAGCGTCGGCGAATACTATTGGGGCGGCGCGGCCGGTACTTATTATGTCACCGACCCGCAAGAGGACTTCATCGCGCTGCTGATGATCCAGTCTCCGACGAACCGTGTGCCGGTGCGGCTGACCTTCAAGAACCTGATCTATCCGACGATCGAGGACAGCAAGATCGACTGATCCGACGGACAAAGTAGCAAGGGGCCGCGACCTGCGGGACGCGGCCCCGACCAACGCCCCTTGGCAACTCGGCCCCTCCGGTCTATACGCGCGACCTGATCCGAAGGAGCCATCCCATGCCGCTCAGTGCCAATCTCAACATCATGATGAAAGCCGCCCGCAAGGCCGGCCGGTCCCTCGTGAAGGATTTCCGCGAGGTCGAGAACCTTCAGGTGTCGATGAAGGGCGCGGGTGATTTCGTCTCGCGCGCGGATATCGCGGCCGAGGCGATCATCAAGGAACAGCTGATGGAGGCGCGCCCGTCCTACGGCTGGGTCGGCGAGGAAGGCGGCGAAGAGCAGGGGGCCGATCCGACCCGCCGCTGGATCGTCGATCCGCTGGATGGCACGACGAATTTCCTGCACGGCCTGCCGCACTGGGCCGTGTCGATCGCGCTGGAACACAAGGGCCAGGTGATTGCCGGTGTCGTCTACGATGCCGCCAAGGACGAGATGTTCTTTGCCGAGAAGGGCGAAGGCGCCTGGATGAACGAAAGCCGCATCCGCGTGTCGGGCCGGGGCCGGATGATCGAGTCGATCTTCGCCACCGGGCTGCCCTTCGGCGGCCGGTCTGATCTGCCCAAGACCCTGCAGGACCTTGCGCGCCTGATGCCCGCCTGCGCCGGTGTGCGGCGCTGGGGCTCGGCTGCGCTCGACCTCGCCTATGTGGCGGCCGGTCGCTATGACGGGTTCTGGGAACGTCGCCTGAATGCCTGGGACATGGCCGCCGGCCTGATCATCCTGCGCGAAGCGGGCGGCCTGGTCGATTCCATCGAACCGGGCGCGGACATCCTGTCCTCGGGCGAGGTGATCGGCGCGAACGAGGCGATCTTCGAGCAGTTTGCCAAGGTCATCCGCAACGACTGATCGCGCATCCCTGGCTGGGGGCAGGAGCCTCCGGCGGGAGTATTTTCAGCAAGATGAAGCCGTCAGAGCGGCATGTCCCGCCCAGGATGCCAGGGGAAGGGGCCCATCTTGGACGGATCAACCCCGTCGATCGCGGCAAGGTTGACCGCGAATTCATCCCGGCTGCGCCGCCGGTGATGGGTGTAGATGCCGCAGGTCTTGCAGAAATAGTGTTCGGCGGTCCGCGTGCCCCACTGGTAGCGTTGCAGGTCGTCTGCGCCTTTCACGATCCTCACGCCGCCCTGCGCCGCCGTCACGGTCACGGCACCCCGGCGGCGGCAGAAGGAACAGTTGCAGCGGCGCGCGCCTTCGACCCCGTTCGCCAGAATGACCGCCAGTTCGACGGCACCACAGTGACAGGTCAGGCGGACAGGCGCGCTCATCTGCGCCGCCGGACGGTCGGCACGTTGGACCGGGCGAACCTGTATTGCGCTTCGGGATGGTCGGGGTGGCCGTGGGTCCGGTTCCAAAAGGTCATGCCGCCCAGCCTGCGGAAGGTCGGCAAGGTCAGCACGAAGCCCACGATGAACCCGCCGGCATGCGCCCAGTAGGCGACACCGCCCGCGTTCAGGTCCGCGCCCAATCCGTTGACGAACTGCAGGCCGAACCAGATGCCCAGCATGACCCAGGCGGGCACCGGGAAAACTTTGAAGAATACGATGAAAATGAAAAGGATATCGACGCGCGCCTTGGGGAACAGCAGCAGGTATCCCCCCATGACGCCCGCGATCGCGCCCGAGGCGCCGACCATCGGCACCATCGACTGCGGTCCGGCCATGTACTGCGCCATGGCCGCGCCGATGCCCGACAGAAGGTAGAAGCCAAGGAACCCCGCGTGGCCCATCTTGTCTTCCATGTTGTCGCCGAAGATCCACAGAAACAGCATGTTGCCCGCGATATGCATCAGCCCGCCATGCAGGAACATCGAGGTCAGCACCGTGTGATAACCGTCACCGGCGGACAGGCGCGCCGGGATCAGCCCGTAGGCGCCGATGAAGGCGTTGAAGGCCTGGTCATCCGAAAACCGGGCATAGGATATGAACACCGCCACGTTCAGCGCGATCAGCGCCCAAGTGACATAGGGGGTCCGGCCGGACGGGTTGTGGTCGCGCAATGGAAACATGCGCGCAGGCTGGCCGCAGGCCGGGCAAAGGTCAAGCGGCCGCGTGCCGCCGGGAGGGGGCTTTTCCCCGTGCCGACAGGACGATAAGGTCGCCCGGATCCCCCGGGCCTGCGTGGTGGAATGGTAGACACAGGAGACTTAAAATCTCTAGGCCGAAAGGCCGTGCCGGTTCGAATCCGGCCGCAGGTACCACGGTTTCGGACGGTTTCGGCCCCGGACCGGATTTTTTCATCACGTTAAGCTGACTGAAAGCGTTCGTCGGCATGGTGTCCCCGGAACCACATGTCCGGAGGAATACCATGAAGTCACTTTGGCTGGCTGTACCTGTCGCCCTGACCGCCACGCTGTCGCAAGCCGATCAATATCGCGATGTGATGACCACCTATGCCCGCGACAACGTCATGTCCTGGGTGCAGGACCCGACCGTGATCAGCGCGATCCGCATGCAGAATATGCGCACGGGGCACCTGGCGCAGTCCGACATCGACGAACTTGATCGTCTCTGGCGGCAGGAGGTCGGGCAACCCACCCGTCCCACGGTTGATCCCGTCCTGAACAATGCCGCCGCCGATTTCCTGCGCGCCCGCGTCACGGCCTCGGACGGGGTCATGACCGAGGTGTTCGTGATGGACAGCCGCGGATTGAACGTCGCGGCCTCTGACGCGACTTCGGATTATTGGCAGGGCGACGAGGCGAAGTTCACCGAAAGCTTCGGCAAGGGCGCGGATGCGATCCACATCGGCGATATCGAATTCGACGAATCCTCGCAGATGTACCAGGGCCAGGTGTCCGTCTCAATCGCCGACCCAGAGACCGGAGCGGTGATCGGCGCCGTCACCATCGGGCTCAACGCTGAAATGCTGTTCTGACGATCTGCGCCGGGTCGCCCGGCGCAATCAATCAAGGGGAGTCTGCCGATGTCCGATCAATCACTGGGTCGCACCATCCTGCGCAATCTGCGCTCTACCTTCGCGATCGGTACCTTGCTGGTTGCGATGTGCATTCTGCTTGTCGGCGCGGTGAAGGAAACCCTGTCGCATAATCGTATGGTCGAACGGGGCGAGCAGAACATTGCCCACCTCGCCGAGATGAAAAGCCTGTTCATGACCAAGCAGATGGGCGGCATGGTCCGGTTCGGCAAGGCAGATCAGATCCGCGACACGTTGAACCTGATGGTCGGCACCTCGCGGGGGGCGGCGCTGGGCGGGATGGCGGTCGCGGCGGACGGTCGGGTGATCTATGAGACCGACTTTGGCCTGGAGGATGGCGCCGACGCCATGGCGCGCGATCTGGCACGACAGGCGATCGAACACGGCCGGAACGTCTCAAGCCCCAGTGGTTTCATGGTCGCGGCCCCCGTCCGGTTCGGCCAGACCGGAGAGATCGTGGGCGCGATCGTCACCAACTGGACGAACGACGTGCTGCTGACGGAACTGGCCGAGGATCGGGCGAAGGCGTTGTTGACGGCCTCGATCGTCTTGGTGACGGCGCTACTGGGCGCGGCAGTGTTCCTCTGGTTCTGGTTGGCACGTCCTTTGCGGTGCACCGAAGCCGCCATGAGAGAGATCGCGCATGGCGCTCTCGATACCGACATTCCCGCGTCACGCCGGGGCGATGAAATCGGCAGCATTGCCCGGTCCTTGATCGAATTCCGCGACAAGCTGCGAACGGCCCGCCAGGCGGAAGAGGAAAACGCGTTCCGCAGTGCCGCGGTCGAGGCCGCAGGCTCCGCGCTCATGCTGCTGGATACCGATCTGACCGTCCGCTACGTCAACCCGGCGTGGCAGGCCTTGTTGCCGGGGTTTGCCGATCGGGCAGGGCGGGACTGGGCGGCGTTCCGTCCGGATGACATTCTGGACAGTTGTGTCACCGAATTGCCCGGCCTGGCAGGGCTTGGCGCCGCACTTGAAACCGCCGATCTGCCGCATGACGTGGAAAACAGGTGGGGCAAGCACCGTCTGCGGATCCGCATCCAGGGCGTGGCAGGCGCAGATGGTGCGGTGATCGGCTATGTCATGGAATTCGCGGATGTTTCCGACGCGACCCTGAACGCCGCCGTTCTAGGGGCCATCGCAGAGAAACAGCTGCGGCTGGATATCGGCGAAAACGGTCACGTCGAAGAGGCCAACGATGCCGTCCAGCGTATCACGGGGATGGACGTCGCGGCGCTTGGCCGGATGAAGGGCACAGATGTCATCACTTCCGTCGACAAAACTCAGGCCGAGCGGGAAGAAATTCGGCGCCTGGTCTACTCGGGCTCGATCATCGCCGGGCGCTTTGCGCTGCCCGGCGGCGGCGAGCGGCGACCGATCGCCGAAGGCACGCTGACCCCGATTGTCGGTCGTGGAGGCGACGTGCAGCGCGTGGTCTTCATCGGTGCGGATGTCACGGACCGTCACTATGCCGGGATCGCGGCGGACGAAGCCCGTGAAGCGATGGCGAAGGAGCAGGCAAATGTTGTCACGGCGCTCAAGAACGCGCTTGGCCGATTGGCCCAGGGTGACCTGACCATCACGATCTCTGATCCGTTCAGCAAGGACTACGATCAGCTCCGCCTGAACTTCAATCAGGCTGTGCGTGCCCTGCACGAAGCTATGGCCGCCGTTGTCAGCAATGCAGAATCCATCCGCAACGAGGCCGGCGAGATCACCAATGCGGCTGACGATCTGGCGCGCCGCACCGAACGGCAGGCGGCCACGCTGGAAGAAACCGCCGCCGCGCTGGACGAGTTGACGGCTTCGGTGAAATCAGCTGCCGAAGGTGCGGACGATGCAAGCACGATCGCCTCGACCGCGCTGGAGCAAGCGGAAACCGGCGGCAGCGTGGCACGTCGCGCCGTCGACGCGATGGATGCCATCAAGGCTTCCAGCAAGGAGATTTCCAAGATCACCAGTGTGATTGACGACATCGCCTTCCAGACCAATCTTCTGGCCCTCAATGCCGGTGTCGAAGCCGCCCGCGCGGGAGAGGCCGGGCGCGGCTTTGCCGTCGTCGCGACCGAGGTCCGGGCCTTGGCGCAACGCTCCTCGGACGCAGCGCGAGAGATCAACGACCTGATCTCTGCTTCGGGGCAGCAGGTTGGCTCAGGCGTCCAGCTGGTCAATGAAACCGGTGAGGCGCTGTCGCATATTGTCGGCGCTGTGTCCGACATCTCGGGACGGGTGAAGGCCATCGCGAGCTCTGCGCGGGAACAATCGTCCGGCCTGAACGAGATTAACCTGGCGATGACCGATCTCGACCAGGTGACTCAGCAGAACGCGGCCATGTTCGAGGAAACTACGGCGGCCAGCCACGCCCTGACAACCGAAGCGGCCTCGCTGGTCAACGCCTCCGAACGGTTCCAGTTGGGCGGGGCGGGGCAGTCGCCCAAACCCACCAACCTGCCGCGTCAGGCACCAGAGGATCGCGAGCCTGTTCAGCAGGTTGCCGCGAATGGACCCCGTTCAGGTTCCACCCAAAGAACCAAGGGATGGGAGGAGTTTTGACCGAGGCTGAAGGCCGCGTCCGCGAAGGCGTCGACGTTGGGTCATTGCGTGGCCGTTGAGAACTAACCGCACCGGCACCGCTAACCTTTGTGGCATGCCCCAACGTCCCGCATGCGGCAGCAAACGAAAACGCGCCGCAGGATCCTGCGGCGCGTTTCGACGTTCAGGCCCGGGTGCCCGCGTAGCGTGCTTTCCAGTCTTCGACGTCCTCGTCCGTCAGCTTCCGGAACAGGTTGTCCGGCACTACCATCGCGCCACCGCCCGGCACTGCCGACAGGGCGGTCGCGACATCTTCGGGCCAGGTCGCAGGCGCGTCCGGCAGGACCCCTGCCATCGCCTCGGCGGCATCCGGGATAAAGGGAGAGGACAGGGCGGCGTAGAATGGGATGAGGTTGAGTGAGAACCGCACAATCGCCGCCGCACGTTCGGGATCTTCCTTGAACGCGGCCCAGGGCGCGGCTTCCTGCAGGTATTCATTGCCGGCGACCCAGATCGCCCGCAGTTCCTGCGCGGCCTTGCGCACTTCAACGGCCTCCATCTGTGCCTGGTAGGCCGAAAGGCGGTTCGTCAGGTCGGCGATCAGGGCCTCTTCCGGTGCGCCATAGCTGCCGCCTTCGGGGACCACCTCGCCGAATTTTGACCGGCAGAACTTGGTCACACGGCTGACGAAATTGCCCAGCACGTCCGACAGGTCCTTGTTGACCGAGGCCTGGAAGTTTTCCCACGTGAATTCGCTGTCCGAGGATTCCGGAGCATGGCTGAGCAGCCACCACCGCCAGTAGTCGGCAGGCAGGATCTCAAGCGCCTGGTCCATGAACACACCGCGTCCGCGCGAGGTCGAGAATTGGCCGCCTTCATAGTTCAGGTAATTGAAAGATTTGATGAAATCGACCAACTTCCACGGCTCGCCCGATCCTAGGATCGTGGCCGGGAACCCGAGCGTGTGGAAGGGCACGTTGTCCTTGCCCATGAACTGGGTGTAGGTCACGTCCCCGGCGCCCTTGTCGGTGCGCCACCAGCGTTCCCAATCCGCGCCCTTGCCGGCATCGACCCATTCCTGCGAACAGGCGATGTATTCGATCGGCGCGTCGAACCAGACGTAGAAGACCTTGCCCTCCATGCCCGGCCAGTCCTGGTCGCCCTTCCTGACCGGGATCCCCCAGTCGAGGTCACGCGTGATGCCGCGATCCTGCAGGCCGTCACCGTCATTCAACCATTTCTTCGCGATCGAGGTCGTCAGCACCGGCCAGCCATCGCGGGTGTCAATCCATTCCTCAAGCTGCGCCTTCATCGCGGATTGCCGCAGGTACAGATGCTTGGTCTCACGCATCTCGAGATCGGTGGCCCCGGAAATCGTCGAATGCGGGTTGATCAGATCCACGGGATCCAGCTGCTTGGTGCAATTGTCGCACTGGTCACCCCGCGCACTGTCGAAGCCGCAGTTGGGGCAGGTCCCTTCGATGTAGCGGTCCGGCAGGAACCGGCCGTCCGCATGGGAAAACATCTGCGTTTCAGAGACTTCGCGGATATACCCGGCCTCGGCCAGACGCCCTGCGAAATGCTGGGTCAGTGCGTGGTTGCGCGGGCCCGAAGATCGTCCGAAGTGATCGAACGACAATCGGAACCCCTCGGCGATGCGGGCCTGGACCTCGTGCATTTCGGCGCAATAGTCGGCGACCGGCTGCCCGGCCTTGGCGGCGGCGAGCTCGGCGGGCGTGCCGTGTTCGTCCGTGGCACAGAGAAACAGGACTTCATTCCCGCGCGCGCGCTGGTAGCGGGCGAACAGGTCCGCCGGCAGCTGCGACCCGACGAGGTTCCCAAGATGCTTGATCCCGTTGATATAGGGGATCGCCGAAGTGATGAGATGCCGTGCCATGTCGCGCCTCTTGTCCCGTGGTCCGATCGGATGATCGGCCCCGTGTATCGCGGGACGCGCCGCAGGGCCAGAGGCCTTTGCCGCCTAGCGCCGCTCAGTGGTTCGGCCGCGTCGGGTCAGCCGCCCGATCAGGAAAGAGGTGCGTGGTGCCCAGACATAGTTGGTCCGCCCGCGCGGCTTGCGCCCGACACGGATCCGTCCCAGCCCGAAGGCCAGAAGGAAAAGGTGTCCGGCAGCCACCATCGCGAACAGCGCGGCCGGGCCATAGCCGGTGATCAGCCAGGCCGCCACGAAAGGCGCGAAGATCGCGCCGATCGCATAGAAGAACAACAGCGCCGCCGAGAGTTCGGCGCGTGCATCATCGTCAACGAAATCATGGGCATGCGCGGCGGCAATCGAATAGACGGGGTAGGTGGCCAGCCCGAAGAAGAAGGCGTTGATCTGTGCGGCGGCGGGTGACACCGCGCCGGTGAGGGACGAGGCCACGCAACTGAGGATCGAGGCAAGCGAGACCCCGACAAGCACCCGCCGTCGATCGAACCGGTCGGCGAGCCAGCCCACGGGCAGCTGCGCGAGCGCCCCGCCCAGCACGAAGAGCGCCAGGAACCAGGCGATCTGGCGGGCCTCCAGCCCGACGGCCTGACCGTAGACCGGGCCGATCATCCGGAAGGTCGCTGCGGACAGCGCCGACACGATCACCGCCACGGCGGCGAGCGGAGAGGTCCGCCAGGCCATGATCGGGCGCAGGCGGGGCGCCTCGGGCATTGCGGGTTGCACCGCCTGGCTAAGCGTCAACGGCAGGATCGCGGCACAGCAGAGCAGGGCGAGGATGTTGTAGGACGCGTAGGAGACCGGCGCGAGTAAGCCGATCAGCAGCTGCGATAGAAGCGAGGCACCCATGTCGGTCATGCGATAGATGCCGGTCAGCCGTCCGCGTGTTTCGCGGGTGATGCGGACCATCAGCCAGCCTTCGATCACCGTATAGCTGCCCGCGATGCAGACGCCGGACAGGACCCGAAGGGCGGTCCAGGCATAGGCATCGACCCAGAGCATATGCGCGATCAGCCCGAGTGTGCCAAAGACCACGAAGGCCACGAAGGCCCGGGTGTGGCCGACCTGTCCCATCAGGCGCGGCGCCCACCAGCACCCCAGGAAAAAACCCAGGAAATGCGCCGAGCCAAGCAGGCCGATCTGCTGACTGCTGAACCCTGCGGCCAGCCCCGACAGCGCATCCAAAGGCCCCAGCCCGCCGGAGGAGAGCTGCAGCAGCACGACCGACAGGAAGAGAGGGGCAAGGGACAGGATCAGTCGCATGTATCCTGAATGCCCCGGCGAGCGGCGATGCGCCAGTAAGGATTGGTGCCGCAACAGCGGATGTGCGGCGGGCGTCGCCTTGGGTCGTTGCCGCGGCGATACGGCGACGGATGTCTCACGCGGCGCCTTCGTCTTGGCGGAGGCAGGCCGCTCACCCCGCGAGGTCGATCTCTGCCAGTTTCTCCTTCTCAAGCACGAAGCCGGTGTCTTCGTCATGTCCGACACGCCAGCTGCGGGGCGGATCCATCCGGGCGCGCAGCCGATCCAGCCGCCAGCGGGTTGTGCCGGGGCCATGCGCAGGGACCATTCGCCAGCGGCTTTCGACCCCCTGTGCGCCGCCCGCACCGGGCGTCAGGATCAGGCCAAGCGGCGCCCGCCCGTGCACCTCTGCCCCGGTTTCCGCTGCCAGATGCAGCCGCCGCACCGCCGTCAGCCCCGGCAGCCCGGGGATGTCGGCCACGGCCAGGGCGGCGGTGCCGCTGCGCAGGATTTCTTCCAGCGTCCAAAGCACGTCTTCGGCCCGCTTCGGCCGCACGAAAAGCAGACGTTCCGGCCCTAGAAAAGGCGCCACGCCTTCTGCGTGCAGCTGGTCGGCCTCCCACGCCGGAGAGATCCACCAGACCGGTCCACGATCCCCCTGCGCGGCGATCCTGGCGGCGACCAGCATCGCAAAGACCCGCCGCGCCATGCCGCAGCTTTCGTGCAGGCGTGACAGGGGCATCCGCGCATCAGGCCCCAGATCAAGTGCGGGGCCCGTCCGATGCGAGCGGCGCGACAGAATCGGAGAGGGTGATCGCGACATGCCTCAAGGCTAGTGTGTTCGCTAAATGTTCTCAACATTTCTTTCCGTAAAATTTTAGCGGCATTCACCACGCCATGAGAATTTCGGTAACTTCTTTCCGCTACACCCCTGAAAGCTGCGGGGGGGCCTCATGCAGAAAAACCGTCTGGGTCGCACTGAAATCAAGGTATCGAAATTCTGTCTCGGGACGATGACCTGGGGCACGCAGACCGGTGCGCGCAAGGCCCATGCGCAGATCGACATGGCGCTGGATCACGGCGTGAATTTCATCGACACGGCCGAACTTTACCCGATGGACCCGGTGAAATCGGAAACCATCGGCCGGACCGAACGGATCATCGGGCTCTGGCTTGAGGGCGCGCCGAACCGCCGGTCGGATATCGTGATCGCGACGAAACAGGTCGGGCAGGGCATGCGGATGATCCGCGACGGTGCGCCGATCAATGCCGCAACGATCCGGCTGGCCGTGGAAGGGTCGCTGCGGCGGCTCAAGACCGACTACATCGACCTTTTTCAATTCCATTGGCCGAATCGCGGCTCCTACCACTTTCGGCCCTCGGCCTGGCACACGGCACGTCCTCCCGCCCCACAGAAGATCAAGGCCAACATGGTCGAATGCCTGCACGCGCTGGAAGCCGAACGCAGACGCGGCACCATCCGCGCCTTCGGGGTGTCGAACGAAACCGCCTGGGGGGTGGGCAAATGGCTGTCGCTGGCCGAATCGCACGATGCCCCCCGGCCAGTCAGCGTCCAGAACGAATATTCGCTTCTGCAGCGCAGCTATGAAACCGATCTGGCAGAGCTGAGCGTGAACGAAGACATCGGCCTTCTGGCGAATTCGCCGCTCGCGGCTGGGTTGCTGACCGGCAAGTACCAGGGCAACGCGGTGCCCAAGGGGTCGCGGATGGAGCGCACCCCAAGCCTGAACAGCCGCGCGACGGCCCGCAGTTTTGCCGCCGTCGAGGACTATATGGACCTGGCCTTCAAGCATGACCTTGATCCGGTGCAGATGGCGATGGCCTGGGTGACCAGCCGCCCCTTCGTGACCTCGGCCGTCTTCGGCACACGCACCGCCGAACAGTTGGCCCGTGTTCTGGAAGGGGCGGACCTCACCCTCAGCCGGGAGTTTCTGGACGACGTTGAAATCGTGCGCCGCGACCATCCGATGCCGTATTGAAACGGACTGGGGCGCCATCCTGAGGGTTGCCTGACTACAACACTTTGTCCGGTGCGCTTCCTGGCGTCCGCCTTGCAGCTTGCACGGATGGGTCTTCCGCGCCTTCCATGAGGGCGGAGGGATGTCATGCCGCTGTCGATGCCGTCAGAGGTCTTTGTCACCTGTGCCGTGACCGGATCCGGTCAGACACAGGACCGGTCGCCCCATGTCCCGCGCTCGCCCCAGCAAATCGCCGAGAGCGCGCTGGCCGCGGCGCGTGCCGGAGCCGCCGCCGTGCATCTGCATGTCCGCGATCCTGCGACGGGCGCACCATCGCGCGATCCCGCGCTTTATCGGGAATGCGTCGACCGCATCCGGGACGCCGATACCGATGTCGTCATCAACCTGACCGCAGGCATGGGCGGCGACCTCATCCTGGGTGGGACCGATCGTCCCCTGCCGCCCGGACCCGGCACCGACATGATCGGAGCAGAGGAGCGGCTGATCCACATCGCCGACTGCCTGCCCGAAATCTGCACGTTGGATTGCGGCACGATGAACTTCGCCGAAAACGACTATGTCATGACCAACTCTCCGGGCATGTTGCGCGAGATGGGGCGGCGGATCACGGCCCTTGGTGTCCTGCCTGAAATCGAATGCTTCGACACGGGCCATCTGTGGTTTGCGCGGCAGCTGGTGGACGAAGGGGTCCTCAGCTCCCCTGCGCTGGTGCAGCTTTGCATGGGGGTGCCGTGGGGGGCGCCGAACGATTTGCAAACCTTGCAGGCCATGGTTGCAAATATCCCGGAGGGCTGGACTTTCAGTGCCTTCGGACTTGGGCGGCACCAGATGCCCTATGTCGCGGCCGCCGTTCTGTCGGGGGGCCACGTCCGTGTCGGGCTGGAAGACAACCTTTGGCTGGAACGCGGCAGGCTCGCCACCAATGCCGACCTGGTCGAAAAGGCAGTGACCCTGATCGAGACCCTTGGCCCGCGCGTCATGGGGCCAGTCGAAATGCGCGAGAAGCTGGGCCTGGTCAAACGCGCACCGGGGGGGCGGCCATGACCCGCACCGCGGCGATCATCGGCGCCGGCGTGATCGGCGCGGGCTGGGCGGCGCGATTCCTGCTGAACGGCTGGAATGTCCGCATCTTCGATCCCGAACCCGCCGCGCGCGACCGGGTGGCCGCCGTGCTGGACGCCGCGCGACTTGCCCTGCCGGGGCTGGGCGACGTGGCGCTGCCGCCGGAAGGCGACCTGAGCTTTCCCGGCCTGATCTCGGAAACGGTGCGCGGCGCGGACTGGGTGCAGGAAAGCGTGCCGGAACGCATTGAACTGAAACAGAAGATCTACCAGGCGCTGCAGTCCAGCATGGAGGAGGGGGCGATCCTCGCCTCTTCGACCTCGGGCTTCACGCCGACCGAATTGCAGGCCGGATCCCCCCGCGCGGGCCAGATCATCGTGGCGCACCCGTTCAACCCGGTCTACCTGCTGCCGCTGGTCGAGGTCGTCGGCAGCGACCGCAATGATCCCAAGGTCCTGGACCGCGCGACCGAGGTGCTGACCTCGATCGGCATGGCCCCCCTGCGGGTCCGGTCCGAAGTGCCGGCCCATATCGCCGACCGCCTGCTTGAAGCCGTCTGGCGCGAGGCGCTCTGGCTCGTCAAGGACGGCGTGGCCACGACGGCCGAGATCGACGACGCGATCCGCATGGGCTTTGGCCTGAGGTGGGCGCAGATGGGGCTGTTCGAAACCTACCGGATCGCTGGCGGGGACGGCGGGATGGCCCATTTCCTGCACCAGTTCGGCCCGGCTTTGAAATGGCCCTGGACCAAGCTGATGGACGTGCCCGAGATGGATGACGACCTGGTCGACCGGATCGCGACGCAATCCGATGCCCAGTCCGGCACGCTGTCGATCCGAGAGCTCGAGGCGCAACGGGACCGTAACCTCGTCGGTCTGATCCGCGCGCTTGGGCCCAATGCCTGGGGCGCCGGCGCGGTCCAGCAGCAGGCGGATGCGCGCAACCTTGCGACCTCGGGCGTGCCGGAACGGTTCGAGGACATCGACCCGACGCGCCCCGTGCGCACGATTCGACGGGCCGTTCCGCTCGACTGGATCGACTACAACGGCCACATGACCGAGGCGCGATACCTGCATGTCTTCGGCGATGCGACCGACCGCATGATGATCCTGATCGGTTGCGATCGCGACTATGTTGCGGCAGGTCAAAGCTTTTTCACGGTGGAAACCCACATCCGCCATATCGACGAGGTCAGGGCGGGCGCGCCGCTGACCGTGCTGACCCGCGTGCTCGAGGGGGAGGGCAAGAAGATGCACCTCTGGCACGAGCTTTATTCCGACGACCGCCTTCTGGCGACGGCAGAGCACATGCTGCTTCATGTCGATCTGCAGACGCGCAAGTCGGTAGAGATGCCGCCGGTGCTGTCCAACCGGCTTGCCACGCTGGTGGGAGGACATGCGGATCACCCCCGGCCCGACGGGCTGGCCCGGGCTGTGGGCGACAAGCCTAGCTGATCTCGGATCTCAGATCTTCCAGCAGGGCCGGCAGGCTACGGGCGGTCACGGCGGCTTCGCGGACCAGTGCGTCGAAGTCATCGGTCAGGGCACGGACACGTTCGCGATCACGGAAGACGATGTAGTGGCGGCCGGAATAAAGCACCGCCATCAGCGGGCCGAACACCGTGACGGGCACGGAAAAAACGCGCCGCGCATCGAACAGGTACAGCCGCAGGCGGGGGTAAAGTGTCTCGGCCAGTTCCTGGAATCGGTCGATCTGGGCCAGGCGGATATCGGCGGGCAGGCCGCGATAGTATCCTTCGGCGCGGGCAAAGCTCTCCATCTCGTAAAGCGGCAGGGCCATCTCGTAATCCGAACTCGCCGCCCGCATCCAGGTCAGCCGGTCCTCCGAGGCATTGATCGCCTGCTCGGTCGTCCGGCCCAGGTGGGGCGAATACTCCCACTGCAGAAATTCCCTTGTTTTCAGCATGTCGGGCAGGGCGGCCGGGACGTGGCGGATCTTGTAGCCCGCGGCCTCGCGATGCCAGGCGAAGATCTGTTCGTCGACCAGCGCGCGCGGGGCGGCTGTCAGCGACAGAGAGGCCGCCAGCAGGTTCGCCGCCGTCTCGGGGCGTTCCGACAGGGACAGCAGCCAATCCGCCGACACCCCGAGCGCCGCCGCGCATTCGCCCACGACCTGGGCATTGGGCAGTCGTGCGCCATCGCCGGTCAGCAATTGCGAGATGGTCGAACGGTCCACACCGATCGTGCGGGCCAGTGCCGATTGCGTCACCGCCTGCTGGGTCATTGCCTGACGAAGCCGGTCGCGAAACTGGTGCGCCCGCAGACGCTTGTCGGTTTTTTCGATCATGAAGTGATAATTATCACCAATCGGGATTTTTGTTAATCACATTCCGAATGGTCCACATCCCTCGGCCTGCCTAGATCTTGTCTCGGGGAAACAAGCCGCTACAAGCGGCAGATCCGGGGACAGAAATGGAAACGCAGGCACGCACCTTCGTGAAGTCGGTGCTATGGACGCTTTTGGGACTGATCGTGATGGCCGTCGTCGGCTTTGCCTTCACGGGCTCGCTGACGACGGGCGGGGGCATGGCCCTTGTCAACGCTTTCTTGGGCTTTGTCATGTATGCCGGGTACGAACGGCTGTGGGCCCGGATCGCATGGGGGCGTCATGCGTAAGGTAGAATGGCCCACTCTGGCGCTTCTTGTGCTGACCTACGCGGCTTTCGGTCTGGGCACGACCGTGCTGGCCGATTGGTCTGTGATGCTTGCGATCTGCGTGACGGGGGTGGCGGTCTCCATGCACGCTTCGCTGTGTCACGAGATCATCCACGGCCACCCCTTCCGCCAGCGCCGCCTGAACGAGGCGCTGGTCTTTCCGGCGCTTGGCCTGATCGTGCCCTACCTGCGCTTTCGCGACACGCATCTGGCGCATCACAGGGACGAAAGCCTGACCGATCCCTACGACGATCCCGAAAGCAACTTCTGGGATCCGTCGGTCTGGGACCGACTGTCGCCGGTGATGCAGGGGCTGCTGGTGTGGAACAACACGCTGATCGGGCGGATGCTTCTGGGGCCGATGATCGGCACGGTCTGCTTCATCCGGTCCGACCTGCGCGCCGCCCGCGCCGGGGATCGTCGGGTGCGCAACGGCTGGCTCTGGCACATCCCGGCCCTGGTGTCCGTGGTTCTGTGGATGGCCCACGCACAGATGTCGGTCTGGGCCTACCTGGTGGCCGTCTACCTGGCCCATGCGCTGCAGAAGATCCGCACCTTCCTGGAACATCGCGCCCACGAACGCGCCCGGGGCCGCACCGTGATCGTCGAGGACCGCGGCCCCCTGGCGCTGCTGTTCCTGAACAACAACCTGCATGTCGTGCACCACGCGCACCCCAACCGACCCTGGTACGAGCTGCCGGTTCTGTACCGCACGCACCGCGACAGGTTCCTGAAACGCAACGACAATTACCGGTATGACAGCTACGGCGAGGTCTTCGCCCGCTACCTCGTCAAGACGAAGGACCCGGTGCCGCATCCCCACTGGAGGCACCCTGCCGAATAGGTCATAGAGAATACATGATCGAATCATGGGTTCTCTATGCGCTTGGGGCGACGGCCATTCAGACCGTCCGCTTCATGCTGCAGAAGGTCGTCGCGACGCGCGATTTGTCCGCAGGCGGGGCGACCTTTGCGCGGTTCCTCTATTCCGGTCCGATCGTCTGGGTCGTGGCGCTTCTGATCCTGCCCGAACTGCCGGCCCTCGGGTCGCTGTTCTGGATCTATGCGCTGGTGGGCGGGGTATCACAGATCCTCGCAACCCTTTGCACAGTCATGATTTTCCAGTCGCGAAACTTTGCCGTCGGCATCACGCTGAAGAAGACCGAAGTCCTTCTGACCGTGTTGATCGGCATCGTGATCCTGGGCGAAGGCGTCAGCTGGCCGGGCTTTGCGGCCATGGTCCTGGGCGTCGTGGGGGTGCTGCTGCTGTCGGATCCGCCCAAGATCGAAGGGCAGGGGCTCAAGGGACTGCTGCTGAGCCGGGCGGTGGTGCTGGGCCTGACCTCGGGCATCTTCTTCGGCATCTCGGCGGTCACCTATCGCGGCGCCACGCTCGAGGTCGCGGCCGAACCCGCAACCCGGGCGCTGGTGGCACTGGCCTTCGTTCTGCTGGTGCAGGTCGTCGCGATGGCGGTCTGGCTGGGCCTGCGCGAACCGGGGCAGATCACCCGCGTCGCCCTGGCCTGGCGGCGCTGCATCTGGATCGGCCTCACCTCGCTTGGCGGATCCTACTGCTGGTTCAATGCCTTCACGCTTGAAAACGCCGGCTACGCCTTTGCCGTCGGCCAGCTCGAGGTGATCTTCTCGCTCGCCGCCTCGGTCTATTTCTTCCACGAAACCGTCACGCGGCGCGAAATCTTCGGCATCGCGCTGATCTTCCTGTCGGTCGTGGCCCTGATCGCGGTGACCTGAGCTCAGTCCTCGCGACCTTCCATGTCAACCAGCCCGCGCAGCCGCTGGAAGGCGCGGTTCGATCCGTTGTTGGCAAAGAACGGCACGCTGGCAGGCGGGCGGGGGTCGGCGGCGCGCTGCTGCACCTCGGCCAGAACGACCTCGGTGATGAAGGGCAGATCAAAGCTGCGCGCCTCTTCCAGCGGGATCCACTGCAGCGCCGAGAGCTCGTCGCAGGCGGCCGAAAAATCATCGAGATCCGAGACCACGGATTCGTCCGCGTCGACGACAAAGAACCGCGCATCGAACCGACGCGGGCGTCCCGGCGGGGTAATGGCGCGAAAGACGAAGGTCAGCGCCGAGGCGTCGGGCACATGGCCGGTCGCGGCAAAGGTTTCCCAATCGGGCGGCGGGTTGTCCCAGCTGCCGGGCTTGCCCAGGATCAACCCGGTCTCTTCCCACAGCTCGCGTACGGCGGCCGCGGCAATGGCGTTGACCAGATCACCCCCGGCGTCCTCAAGCAGGCGCGACCGGCAGGGTTCGGTGATCGGCGCGGCCAGCGGGATGTCGGCGTCGCCCGCATCGACCGCACCGCCCGGAAAGACCACCTTGTTGGGCATGAAGACCGCACCGGCCCCGCGCTGCCCCATCAGCACCTTGGGCGCAGTCGCCCGATCGCGCAGGGCGATCACCGTGGCCGCGTTGCGGATCTGGGTCTTGTCGATTTTCGGCTTGGCCGTTTCGGTCGTCATTCTGTCTCGTCCTCCCGGGCGCTTAGGCTCCGGCAGGGAAGATCAGCGTGATGTTCCGAAACCGTGCATCTGTCGCGCCCACTGGAACCCGACGAGCGCCCCTTTCAATCTGGGCAGAAGGTAGAGGGACAAAGCGACCGTGCCAATAGAGAAACCGGTGAAAAGCACCAGCGGTTCGGGCTGATAGGCGTGGTAGACCCCGCCAAGCGTCGGTGCCATCAGGTGCCCGACGATCAGGATCGTCAGGTAGGCCGGGCCATCGTCGGCGCGGTGGTGGTGCAGGTCTTCCCGGCAGACCGGGCAGTGATCGCGCACCTTGAGATAGCCCTTCAGCATCGGGCCGGTGCCGCAGTTCGGGCACTTGCGGCGGAACCCGCGCAGCACGGCGCGCCGCACCTCGCGACCCTCGGTATCCTGATCCATCTGCGTCTCGCACGTCGTGTCTGTCATATCCGGTTCCTCCGGCGTTTTGTCCCCGATCGGGGGTGTCGCACAAGACTGGCCATCCCGGCGCGCGAAGAAAAGAGGACGGAATGCCCTTGCGGCGGGATGTCGCGTGGCGCGATCCAACCCCCGGGCCCGCCGTCAAACTTTTTTCCGCCCCCCGCGACGGAAACCCGAAAGCCCCCCGTAACAGTCAGCACAAGGCGATCACACACCGCCTTGGTCAACGACCATCAAGCAGTCAATACGACGGAGACTTACCCAATGAAACGCACGACCACCCTGACCGGCGCCCTGGTTCTTGCCCTGGCCGCGACCTCTCTGCCCGCCTTTGCGCAGGATCGGGGCGAAGGCCCGCGCGGACCGCGTGGCCCAATGTTCAACTTCGAAGAGATCGACGCGAACGGCGACGGTCAGATCACGCAGGACGAGATCACGGCACATGCCGCCGCCCGGTTTGCCGCGGCCGATACCGACGGCGACGGCGCCCTGTCGGCGGACGAACTGGTCGCACAACGCGAAGCGCAGCGCGCCGAGCGGATGCAGAAGGCGGCCGAACGGATGCTGGAGCGCCGCGACGCCAACGGCGACGGTCGCCTGACCGCCGACGAGATGGGGCCGCGTGACGGTGACCGCCTGTTCTCGCGTCTGGATGCGAACGAGGACGGCGCGATCTCGAAGGAAGAGATGGAACAGGCCCGCGAGAAGTTCGAAAAGCGCCACGGCAAGTGGGGCGAGCACCGCAAGGGTGAGCGCGGCCATGGCGATCACAAGAAACCGCGTCACGACAACTGACGTCACACAGATGCCGGGCCGGGGATGACCCTGGCCCGGATGCGCGGGCGGGATAGACCGCCCGCCCGCAACAGGATACGCCCGCCGGATAATGACGGACATGCCTTTCGACGATCTGACGCGGTTGGACGACGATGCGCTCTTGGTGCTTTATGCCAATGGCGACCCGTCGGCCGCGCGCATCCTGACCGGCCGCCTTGCGCCGATCGTGCAGGCCCACGCCTGGCGCCTGCTGCGCGACCGGGCCGAGGCCGAGGACGTCACGCAGGAGGCGCTGCTGCGCCTGTGGCGGATCGCGCCCGACTGGCGGCAGGGCGAGGCGAAGGTGACCACCTGGCTTTACCGGGTGACGGCGAACCTGGCCACCGACCGGATCCGGCGCAGGCGGGGGCGCACCGTCGATCTCGACACGATCCCCGAGCCCGAGGACGACCGGCCCGGGGTCGAGGATCGGATGCAGGACGCCGCGCGCGCCGATGCGCTGCACCGTGCGCTGCAAGGCCTGCCCGAGCGTCAGCGCCAGGCCGTCGTGCTGCGCCATATCGAGGGGTTGGCCAACCCCGACATTGCCGAGATCATGGAGATCGGTGTCGAAGCGGTCGAAAGCCTGGTCGCGCGTGGCAAGAGGGGACTTGCCGCGGCCCTGACCGGACACCGAGAAGAACTGGGGTATCAGGACGATGACTGACCATCCGAAGGACGACATGGGGCTGGACGCCTTCTTCGATGCGGCCCGGCGCGACACGCCGGCGCTGTCGACGCAGGCGCTGGACCGCATGACCGCGCAGGCCCTGGCCGTGCAGGCCGACCTGGCAGCACCCGCACCGGTGACGCGCGCGGCCCGGCCCTCTCGGCTGGCACAGCTTCTTGGCGCGATCGGCGGCTGGCCCGCCATGGCGACGCTGGCCACGGCCGGGGTGGCGGGGCTCTGGATCGGGGCGGTGCCGCCGGCCGGTCTGGTCAACCTAGCCGTCAGCGTGGGCGCGGTCACCGGCGTGGCCGAAGACGACGCCTATCTCGTGGACCCGCTGCCGGGCTATACCCTGTCCCTTGACCTGTCGGAGACGCAATGACCCCCACTTCCCCCAGCACCCCGACGACGCGCACGCCGCTTTGGCTGCGGCTTGTCCTGATCGTGTCCCTGGCGCTGAACCTGCTGGTCGCGGGCACGGTGATCGGCCACATGATGCGCGACGATCCGCGCGGCCGCGTGCCCCGCGTCGACCGGATCGAAGGGCCGATGACCTTTGCGCTGACCAAGGACGACCGGCGCGAGATCGGCAAGGCCCTGCGTCAGAAGTACCGGGAAAACCGCCCCTCTCGCCAGCAGATCGTCGAGGATTACCAGGGTGTCATCGCGGCCCTGCGCAGCGATCCCTTCCAGCCCGACCGGGTGGAAGAGGCCTTCGGCAACCAGCGCGCGGCGGCTGTCACGCGGATGGAGATCGGGCAGGACCTGCTGATCGAACGGCTGATCGCCATGACGCCAGAGGAACGCCATGCCTTTGCCGACCGGCTGGAAGAAGGGCTTGAGCGCGGGCCGGGGCGTGAAGGCAAGGATCGCGACGACACGTTCAAGGATGGCAAGCCGCGCGACGGCTGGCGCGGCGACCACTGATCGCGGGCCGTCGCGGTGACGGAGGCCGTCAGCCGGTAACGCCCGACACCTTGCGTGCGGGCGATGGCGTCGGCCCAACCTCGGACACCAGCCCCATGTCGCAGACCACCCGGTTCCGCCCGGCCCGTTTCGCGCGATAGAGGGCCCGATCGGCCTGCGTCAGCAGGCAGGCCGTGTCCTCTGACGGCGACAGGCCCGGCGGCATCCGCGCGGGTTCCGCCACCGCCACCCCGACCGAGGTTGTCACCCGCAGGCCCTGTGGCAGCCCCGGAAAATCGATGACCAGATCCGCCACGGCCTCCCGGATGCGCCGAGCGGCTGCCGCCGCCGCCAGTCGCCCGCAGGACGGCAGGGCGACCACGAATTCCTCGCCCCCCATGCGCGCGGCAAAGCCCAGGCGTTCGGCTTCGGACTTCATCACCTTGGACACGGCGCACAGCACGGCATCGCCCGCCGGATGACCGTGGGTGTCGTTGATCCACTTGAAATGATCCAGATCGGCCATCAGCAGCGCTGCGGGATGCCGGTCGTGCCGCATGTCGCGCATATATTGGTCCAGCCGGGGCAGCGCATAGCGGCGATTGTACAGCCCGGTCAGCGGGTCGGTCATGGCCGACTGCAACCCGCTGCGCAGAGAGGCATGAAGTTGCGTGATCTCGCCCTTGCGGCGCAGCAGCAGGTCGATCCGCGCCGCGGTTTCTGCGGCGTTGAAGGGCAGGGTCAGGACACCATCGGCCCCAAGGTCGAGCGACTTTACGCCAAGCGCGGTGTCGGTGCCGTCAACGGCCACAAGGATCTGCATGGCGCGCGGTTCCGACCGCCGGGCCATGCGCGCGACCAGCCGCAGCGTACCGTCTGTGCCAAGTGTCCGGCTGTCGATCATGACGACATCCGGCGCCTGCGTGGGCATCGCATCGGGGTGGAACAGCGCCACGCGCGGCCGTGCCGTCCTGGTCATCGCCGCACGGATGGCCCCCGGCCATTCGGCGGTCCGCAAGGCATCCTGGGTCAGGATTGCGATACTGGCGGATCCGGCAAAGGCGGCCTGCGCCTCTGACAGGCCCGGTTGCGGGCGCAGCGTGTCTTCGCGCAGGTTCAAGGCCGCGACCTTGGCGCGATGATCCACCAGCGTCTTCACGCGCGCCAGGACCTCTTCGTCCGCGCAGCTGCGCGCGATGACGTCGTCGGCCCCGGCATGGATCAGCATGGCCGTGCGCGACGGGTCGGACAGGTCGGTGATGACGATGCGCAGGGCGTCAGCGGTGTCCGGATCACGGCGCAGCGCATCGCACAGACCGGCGGCCCCAAGCCCCGCCAGCCCGTCCGAGATCACGACGATCCCGGGCTTGTCGCGACGCACCATGGCCAAGGCACCCTGGTCGGTGTCCACCTGCTGCACATCGTAATAGGCCCCCCCGAACAGGGCCGACAGCATCAGGCGGCTGGCAAATCTGTCGTCTGCAATAAGGATGCGTCCATGCATCGGGTCAAAGGCCTCCTGCCTCTTGCTTGCGAGCATATTTTCGACAAAACAGTTAACAAAACGTTGCCAAGCCAGAAAAACAGGGCCTCGCGGCATGAAATCGCCGGGCCGCACCCCCATTGAGGATCAGTGAGTTATGATGAACGCGTCCGAGGCCGAAGCGACGGCCCTCAAGTGCCTGACCTGGTTGATCGCCCATGATGACCTGCGTGGCATCTTCATGGGGGCCTCGGGCCTGTCCGAAGACGACCTGCGCAGCCGCCTCGGAGAGCCCGAGTTCCTGGGAGCCGTGCTGGATTTCCTGCTGATGGACGACGCCTGGGTGGTCCAATGCTGCGACGCGCAGCAGATGCCCTACGAGGCCATCCAGGAGGCGCGCGTCGCGCTTCCCGGCGGGCAGAACGTCAACTGGACCTGAGGGTTACAGCGCGGGCAGCGTCTCGGGCGTGCCGTCGATCAGGACCCGCAGCATCCGCTTGAGCTCGGACAGTTCGGTCGTCTCAAGCAGTTCCGCCAGCAGCCGACCGTTTTCCCGGGCAAAGGGGCTGGCCTGCACCACCGCGTCCCGGCCCTTTTCGGTCAGGACGATGCGGCGCGTCCGCTTGTCCTCCTTGCCGGAGTGCCGCGCCAGAAGGCCATCGGATTCCATGCCGCGCAATGCCCGCGAGGTCGCGGTGCGATCGATGCCGACAAACCCCGCGATGTCCGAGGGCTGCGCCAGGCCTTCGTTCGCCACGGCCAAGAGGATACACCAGGTCGTGCGGTTCAGCCCCACGGTGCGCAGCTTTTCCTCAAGCCTGCGTTCCTGCAGGCGGGCGGCCAGCGACAGGTGGTACCCAAGCGAGTCGTGCAGGCGGTAGGGCGGGTCGATCGGGGGCGTCGTGTCAGTCATCTTGCGAATGGGCCGCAGCCCCGGGCGCTTGTCAAGCAGCCCGTCGCCCGGCACAGTCCGCCGCACAGTCGATGCGGGGGCCTCATGCAGCTGGACGGAATCATTTTCGACAAGGACGGGACGCTGTTCGACTTCGGGGCCACCTGGAACACCTGGGCGCTCGAGCTGATTGCCGAACTGTCGAACGGGGATGCCCGGACGGCCCGTCGCATCGCCGACGAGACGGATTTTGACCTGGCGACGGGCAGTTTCCGCCCGACCAGCCCGATCATCGCGGGCACCGGCCGCGAGGCTGCCGAATGCGTGGCGCGTGCCGTGCCGGACCGGCCGATCGACGAGCTTGAAGCGCTGATGAACGCACGTGCGGCCTCGGCGCCGCAGGTGCCGCCGACGGATCTTTCGCCGCTGTTGCAGGCCCTTGCGGGGCGGGGGATCCAGCTGGGCGTGATGACCAACGACAGCGAAATGTCCGCCCGGGCGCATCTTCAGGCCGCAGGCGTGCTCGAGTCCTTCGACTGGATCGCGGGGTTCGACAGCGGCCATGGCGCCAAGCCCGCGCCGACGCCTCTGCTGGCCTTTGCCACGGCTACCGGACTGGACCCGGCCCGTGTCGCCATGGTCGGCGACAGCACCCATGATCTTCTGGCCGGCCGGGCGGCGGGCATGGTGACCATCGGTGTCCTGACCGGCATGGCGGGCCAAAGCGACCTGGCCCCCCACGCCGATGCGATCCTGCCGCATGTCGGCCATCTGCCGGATTGGCTGGCCACGGGCGCCTGAGACCGCCCGCGGACTGATCCCTCGCGACGGTCCTGCGCCAAAAACGACGCTTTGTGTCGCCATCTGGCCAGAAACCCACCCTGCGCCGCCCTTTCCTGAGACAAACGGAGGGCGCGATGACGACCGAAACCAAGAAACGCAAACGTGGCGGTGGTCGGGCCGGATATGCCGCCAGGCGCGGCCCCGCCGTCCTGACCCAGGCGCCCTGGACGGTGCCGATCAACCCGGACCGTCCGACCGAACCCATGCCACCCGAAGGTGTTGAAGCCGTTCACGAAACCGCCATGCGCGTGCTGGAAAACATCGGTGTCGCCTTCCTCAACCCCGAGGCCGTGGCGATCCTGAAGCAGGCCGGGTGCCGGGTGGACGGAGAGATCGTCTACATGGGCCGCGACTTCGTGATGGAGATGCTGGGCCATGCGCCCGCCGAATGGACGATCACACCGCGCAACCCGGACCGCAAGGTGACCGTCGGCGGCAGGCACATGCTTTTCGGTAACGTCTCTTCGCCGCCCAATTACTGGGATCTGGAACTGGGGCGCAAGCTGCCCGGCACGCGTGAACTGCAGACACGGTTCTACAAGATGTCGCAGTATTACAACTGCATCCACTTCATCGGCGGCTACGCGGTCGAACCGGTCGATCTGCACCCCTCGATCCGCCACCTGGACGCGCTTTTCGACAAGCTGACGCTGACCGACAAGGTGCCCCATGCCTATTCTCTCGGCGCCGAACGCATTGAAGACGGGATGGAGATGGTGCGCATCGCCGCGGGCCTGAGCCAGGACGACTTCGATGCGACGCCCCGGATGTTCACCAACATCAACTCGACCTCGCCGCTCAAGCACGACTACCCGATGCTGGACGGCTGGATGCGCATGGCGCGGCGCGGCCAGGGGCTGATCGTGTCACCCTTCACGCTGGCGGGGGCCATGGCCCCGGTGACCATGGTCGGCGCGGTGGCGCAGTCGCTGGCCGAGGGGCTCGCCGCGATTGCACTGGCGCAGTACATCAATCCCGGCGTGGCCTGCGCCTTCGGCACCTTTACCTCGAACGTCGACATGAAGTCCGGCGCCCCCGCCTTCGGCACGCCCGAATACATGCGCGCAACCCAGATCACCGGCCAGATGTGCCGGTTCTACGGTCTGCCGATGCGATCGTCGGGGGCCTGCGCGGCCAACGTGCCCGACGGACAGGCGATGTGGGAGACGTCGAATTCGCTCTGGGCCGCCGTGCAGTCGGGCAGCCACATCGTCTATCACGCGGCAGGCTGGCTTGAGGGCGGGCTGATCGCCAGCCCCGAGAAGTTCGTGATGGACTGCGAGGTGATCGGGCAGATCCTGCGGTACTTCGATCCCGTCCTGTGGCGCACCGAAGACGGAGATCTGGCGTACGAGGCGATGGACCAGGTGCGCCACGACGGCCATTTCTTCGGCATCGACCACACGCAGGACCGCTATGCCACGGCCTTCTGGCAGCCGAACCTGTCGGACTGGCGCAATTTCGAAGGCTGGCAGGCGCAGGGCGGTGTCTGGACGGCCGAACGCGCACACCTTCTGTATCAGCGGGTTCTCGACGACTATGTCGAACCACCCATGGAGGACGCGATCCGGGGCGAGCTGATCGAGTTTGTCGAGCGCCGCCGTGCCGAAGGGGGGGCACCGACGGATTTCTGACCCGACACGGGAAAATCGCGCGCCGTTCGGACCTTCTTAAGCCCCTTCGCCGATACTGGCCCCGAACGGGAAGGCGGGGCGGCGATGCATGGCCTGATGATGAGATCGATCCAGTGTTTCGCAAGGGACACCTACGGGCAGGGCCTCTGGGCGGCTGTGGCCCGTCGTGCGGCACTGGACGTTCCGGACTTCGAAGCCATGCTGACCTACGACCAGCGCGTGGCCGAAGAGGTCATCGCCGCGTTGACGGTCGAACTGGGCCGTCCCCGCGCCAGCGTGCTGGAAGACATCGGGACCTACCTCGTGTCGGACCCCAATGTCGAAAGGCTGCGGCGGCTGCTGCGGTTCGCGGGCATCAGCTTCGAGGATTTTCTTCAATCGCTCGAAGATCTGCCGGGCCGTGCGCGGCTTGCGGTATCTGACCTCATCCTGCCGCGCCTGACCCTGCAGGCCTTGCCGGGCGGCCGTTACATCCTGCGCATCGACGGGGATCCGCCGGGCTTTGCCCATGTCATGGTGGGTATCCTGCGGGCCATGGCCGACGACTATGGCGCGCTGGTGATGCTGGATCATCACGGCCAGCGCGACGGGGTGGACGAAATCGCGATCACCCTGGTCGAAGCCGCCTTTGCCGAAGGTCGACAGTTCGTGCTGGGGGACCACGCCGGATGAGCGGGGACATGACCCGCCTACTGCCGGACGACGGGGCGGGTGGGGGCGCCCTGTGCTCGGCGCTCGATCAGCTGTGCCCGATGCATTGCATCCTGGATCCGCAGGGCATGATCCTGCATGCGGGGCCCACGCTGCAAAAGCTGCGCCCTGGCCTGTCGTTGCCCGGTCAGACCCTCTGGCAGGTGTTTGATATCGTCCAGCCCTGCGCGGCGACCTCGATGGCGGCGCTGACCTCGGCCGCCGGGCGCCGCACGCGCCTGCGCTTGCGGTTTCGCGACCTGCCGCGCACTGACCTGCAGGGGCTGCTGGTGCCGCAGGCGGACGGCGGCGCCATCGTGAACCTCGCCTTCGGGATCTCGATCCTGGATGCGGTGCGGGATTATGCTCTGACGAACACCGATTTCGCCGCCACCGATCCGACGGTCGAAATGCTGTTCCTGGTCGAAGCCAAGTCCGCCGCGATGGAGGCGTCGCGCAAACTGACCCGCCAGCTGCACGTCGCCAAGATCGCCGCCGAGGAACAGGCCTTCACCGATACGCTCACCGGGCTGAAGAACCGCAGGGCGCTGGACCATGTGCTGGGGCGCATGATCGGCGCGGGCCGGGAATTTGCCCTGATGCACCTCGACCTCGATTTCTTCAAGCAGGTCAACGACACCCTTGGGCATGCGGCGGGCGATCACGTGCTGGAACACGTCGCCGCCATCATGGTCGAGGAAACGCGCAACGACGACGTGGTGGCCCGCGTCGGCGGGGATGAATTCGTGCTGGTCTTTCACAGCCTCTGCGACCGCGCGCGGCTTTCCGAAATCGCGCACCGCCTGATCGCGCGGCTCGAGGAACCGATCCGGTGGAAGGACGAGACCTGCCGCATCTCGGCCTCTGTCGGCACGGCGATATCAACCGACTACGCGGACCCCGAGGCCGAGCGCATGATCGCGGACGCAGACACCGCGCTGTATGCCGCCAAGCGCGGCGGACGGGCGCAGCATCGGTTCTTCGAACCCGTCGCGCCGCCCGCCGGGTCACGCGTGACCGCGCCGGAGGCGAAAATGCCGCCAGAGCAGGCGGAACGGCGAAAAAGATGACGGGGGGACAAGCGGATCGCCAAGGCGGACAGCAAGACGCCTTTCACCACCGCAGGTGTCGAGGGCCGGACGCGGACGGGCCATGGTGTGCGGTGCATGACGACGGAAGCCGCGACTGCCCCCATGACAGACCAAAACAGACTCACCGATCGCCCCCGAAGGCCGCCGCATGGGGCAAGGCCACGCGGGCCGCGCGCCGGCTACGCCGGATGCGCCGCCCGCAACGCCACCTTGTCGATCTTGTTCACCCGGGTCAGCGGCAGCGGATCGCGGGTCAGGGTCATCGTCTTGGGGCATTTGTAACCTGCCAGCCGCGCGCGCGAATAGGCGATCAGCTCGGCTTCGGTCGCCTCGCCAATCAACTGGATGACGGCGTGCACGCGTTCGCCCCACTTGGCGTCCGGCACGCCGATCACCGCCACCTGATGCACCGCCGGGTGAGAATCCAGCACCTGTTCGACCTCGATCGGATAGACGTTCTCGGCCCCGGTGATGATCATGTCCTTGATCCGCCCCGACAGGTAGAGATAGCCGTCGGCATCCAGATAGCCCGCGTCGCCCGTGTGATACCATCCGCCGCGCATGGCCTCGGCGGTCTGGTCGGGTTGGTCCCAATAGCCCAGCATGACGTTCGGCCCGCGGGTCACGATCTCTCCGATCTCACCGGGGGGCAGGGGCATGTCGTTTTCGTCGAAGATCATCAGGTCGGCAAAGGCCGCGGCCCGCCCCAGGGAATTGAGCCGGGGCGAGCCGAGATCCTCGTAATCCTCGGGATTGAGGTAGGTGACGATCGGCGAGGCCTCGGTCATGCCGAAGGCCTGCCCGAACCGAACGCCCGGAAAGGCGCGCATGGTCCGCGCCAGCAGGTCGGGCGGCATCGGCGCGCCGCCATAGCTGACCATCCGGATCGACGAGGTGTCGAACCGCCCGAAATCGGGATGGTCCAGCATCATGGCCAGCATGGTCGGCACGAATTGCGCCATCGCGATCCGGTGGTCCTCGATCCCCCTGAGCAGCCCGGGGATATCGAACCGCGCCTGCAGGAACATGTGCGACCCCAGGAAGACCGACACGAAGATCCGCGCCCCGGCAGCGGAGTGGAACAGCGGCCCGGTGACGGCATAGGCGTCGCCCTCGGGCAGGTGCCAGGCCCCGAGAAGGCCCATGGAATTGGCAAAGAGGTTGGTATGCGACAGCATCACGCCCTTGGGCCGCCCGGTCGTGCCGCCGGTGTAGTACATTACCAGCATGTCGTCCCCGCCGCCGATCAGATCCCGGGCGGGCGGCGTGGCAGGCTGGGCGGCCAGGGCGTCTTCGTAAGGTGTCCAGCCCTCGCGCGGCGTCGCGCTCAGCACCAGCATGACCGAGGGACAGTCAGGCAGGCAGGCCGCCAGCATGTCGGCATGGTCCGCGTCGACGATCACCACCCGGGGGCGGCAATCGTTGATCGTCTGGATCAGCTCGGGCACAGCAAGCCGCACGTTCAACGGCACCACCGAGGCGCCGATGAAGGGCGGGGCATAGAAGGTCTCGACCCCCATGTGCCCGTTGAAGCCAAGAAACCCCACGCGGTCGCCCGGACCCACGCCATGGGCCGCCAGGACCTGCGCCAGCTGCTGACACCGGTCGATCAGCGCGGCCCAGGTCAGCGTGCCGGCCGCGCAGGTCACGGCCGGGTTGTCGGGCCAGGTGCGCGCAGCCTTCAGAAGCTGGTCGGAAAATCGGAACATGGCAATCCCCGTGGTCTAGAGCCGGTCCTTCAGCAGCGCCTTCTGGATCTTGCCCGTCGGCCCGATCGGCATGGCGTCCAGCACGATGATCTCGGAGGGCACCTTGTAGGCGGTGAGCGTCCCGCGCACGAAATCACGCAGCGCGTCGGGGTCGATCCGGGCGCCGGGCATGGCGGTGACAAAGCCCACGACCTCTTCGTTGCCGGGCACCGCGCGGCCCACGACGGCGGCCTCGGCGACACTGTCATGCGACGACAGGGCCGCCTCGACGTCCGAGGGGTAGACGTTGAAGCCTGACCGGATGATGACCTCTTTCTTGCGGCCGACGATGGCCAACATGCCGCTGGGCTGGATCTCTCCCAGATCGCCGGTGGCCAGCCAGCCGCCCGGGTGCAGCACCTTGGCGGTCTCGTCGGGGTTGCGGAAGTAGCCCTGCATGCAGAAGGGACCGCGCGCCCAGATCTCTCCGGACTGGCCTTGCGGCACGTCCTGCCCGGCCTCGTCCACGATGCGCACCTCGACCCCGGGGCAGGGGGTGCCGACGACGTTGCTGTCGGCCTCCATCCCCATGGGAACGCGGGTGATCGGGACGAATTCGGTCGCGCCATAGCCGTTCGACAGGGTGACGTTCAGCACCTCGCGCACCCGGGCTTTCAAGGCCGGATCAAGGCTGGCGCCGCCGCTGGCCGCGATGCGCAACCGGGCGGCGGACATGTCGATGCCCTGTGTCGCGATATGTTCCAGCATCCGGGTGTAAAGCTGCGGCACGGCTACCATCATCGTGACCTCACCGCTTGCGATGCGGTCGATCAGGTCGGCGACGTTGAACCGGGCGGCAACGTGCAGCCGCGCCCCGGCGGCGAAACAGGCCATGATGTTCGATGACAACCCGATGCTGTGCGCGATCGGCGAGACAAGGTAGATCACGTCGTCAGAGGTCAGGCCACGATTGACGCACTGCGCCTCGCCCTGCGTCAGAAGGGTGGCATTGGTCAGCATCACACCCTTCGGCACGCCCGTCGTGCCCGAGGTGAACATGATCAGCCCCAGGTCCTGCTGCCGACTGGGCGCAGCATCGTTCGGCGTGACATCCTGCGCGGTGGTGTGGCGGATCGCGCCGAAACCCTCCACTTGGATCGTGGCGTCCGCACCAAAGTCGTCGGCGAGCGTGGCGGTCAGGGGGCTGATCGCCGGGTCGACCTGCGGAAAGGCGATCAGGCGCGGTTCGGCGAAATCAGCGATGGCGCGAACCTCCTGCGGTGTCATGCGGGCGTTCAGGATCGAGGCGCAGGCCCCCAGCCGGTTGACCGCGCTGACCAGAACGATGGCGGAAACCGAGTTTTCCGCGACGATCAGGATCCGGTCACGCCGCCGCAGCCCGGCATCGGCAAGGGCCTGCGCGACCGCAGTGACCTGCCGGTCCAGCGCGGCGTAGGTCATGGTCGCGCCGCCTTCGATCATCACCGGGGCGTCGGGCGTTTCGCGCGCCCAGTGCGTGATCAATTCGTGAAACCCTTCGTGGCGCTCGGCCAATGGGGCCTGCGGGGCCGCTGCCGCGTGGCTCATGCTGTGTCCTCCCTCTCTCCTCGGGAAGGTTGGAATGATCGACGCGCCACTTGCAAGGCACAAATACCGCAGAGC
This sequence comes from Pseudooceanicola onchidii, assembly GCF_004959925.1. Taxonomy (GTDB): domain Bacteria; phylum Pseudomonadota; class Alphaproteobacteria; order Rhodobacterales; family Rhodobacteraceae; genus Pseudooceanicola; species Pseudooceanicola onchidii. The sequence continues at coordinate 936,479 of NZ_SPUW01000001.1, forward strand.
GGTACTTGATTTTGCAATTGTGAAATTTCATGCTGGTGACTGGCCCGTCCCCCGATCCATCAGGACCACCGATGACCAAAACACCGTTCAAACCGCGTCTCCCAGACCGCCAGACCACGGCGAGCCTGCTGGGCACCCGGGATCTGGCCAGTCTCGAGGCCGACTATGGCGCGGATCGCAAGTTCATCTGGTCCATTGCCCGCGCGATGCAGATCCTGCAGGCCTTCCGTCTGCGCGACGGGGCGCTAGGCAACGGGGATCTGTCGGAAAGCACCGGCATCGCCAAGGCCACGGTGACCCGGCTGACCCACACGCTGACCGAACTTGGCTATCTCAAGCGCAATCGCAGTCGGAAATATTATCCCAGCCCGGCGCTGCTGACGCTGGGCTACACGGTGATGGGCAAGCTTAGGGTGCGCCAGCTTTTGCAGTCGGGCATGCAGGATCTGGCCAATGCCGCCAATGCCTCGGTCGCGCTGGCCTGGCCCGAAGAAGACACGATGATCTATGTTGCGGCCAATGCGGCGGCGACGGCCGACGGGGTGCTTCTGGATGTCGGGCGGCGGATCGGAATGGCCAATACCTCGGCCGGGCGCGCCTATCTGGCCTGCCTGTCCGATGCCGAGCTTGATGCAAAATTCGCGAGATGGGAGGTCATCTACGGCGCCGCCTGGCCTGAATTGCACGACCGCATTCTGAAATCGATCGAGGACGTCCGGACCAAGGGCTTTTGCATTGTCGACAGTGAATGGCGCAGCAATGTGCGTGCCGTGGCGACGCCGATTTACGATAGCGATCACCGCACGTTCATGTCGCTGAATTGCGGCGGTCCAACCTTTCTTCTGAATGACGCGCGGCTCGAGGAGGAATTCGGCCCACGCCTTCTGCATCTTTCGGCCCGGCTGGGGTGGCGTCCGCCATGGTGATGTGGTGGGTGTTGACAGGTGACATTGGCCAGCCGGGCGCACGACATTGCACGGCGGCGCAAGGGCAAAAAGAAACCGGCGCGGGGTGGGGACCCTACGCCGGCTTCCAATCAAAAAAATTGCTATAAGCGTCCACTCACAAACGCCGGAAAAATTTATTTTTGAATAACTTACCGCACGAAAGTGCAGCATGTTCGACTTGTGGGTATGGGGACCTGACGCAATTTATGCATGGTAAAGGAATGGTGTAAAATGCGCATCATTGCCTGCGTAGTTTTGCCTATGTGGACTGTTTGCGCTCACAGTTGCGTGAAATGCCGCTTTGTGAAATGCAATGGGCCGGGGCGCGGGGCCTCGCTGATGGAACAGGGGACAGGCCATGCGCAACTCACTCGGGGCTTTGCTGGCCATCGGCCTGGCCGGGCTGCAGCTGATCGCGGTGCTGGCGGTGGTGTTTTCGTCCTTCGTGACGTCGGAGCGCGCGCTTCTGGATCACGCGCGTGCATTGCTGAGCGACATCGGCACCAACGCCATCGAACATTCACGCGGGTTCCTGAACCCGGCACGCGGCGCGGCGGAATTGTCGGCGCGTCTGGCTGAAGACCGCGTGGTCGCCAGCGATGTGCCCGAACAGCTTGAGCGCCTGCTGTTCCAGCAGTTGCAGATCGCGCCGCAGTTCGCCGGCGTCTATCACGGCACCGAAGACGGCGGTTTCGTCTACGTCATGCGCAGCCAGGAAATCGGCCCCTTCCGCACCAAGATCATCCGCATGGATGGCGACACCCGCAGCGTCGATCTGATCTGGCGTGACAATGAATTCAACATGATAGACCGGAAGGTCGATCCGGAAGATCCCTATGATCCGCGCACCCGGCCCTGGTATATTCGCGCCCGCGAACAGCTGACCACGATCTGGACCGATCCCTATATCTTCTTTTCGTCGCAGCGGCCCGGCATCACCCTGGCCTCGCCCGTGCTCGAGGGGCCGGATGCGGTGCGCGGCATCGTCGGTGTCGATATCGAGATCAGCGAGATCTCTGATTTCCTGGCCCGCCTGCGCATCGGAGCCTCCGGCAAGGCCCTGATCATCCACCGAAACGGGGATGTCATCGCGCATCCCGACAAGGCCCTGCTGAAAACCAAGGATGCCGACGGATCGCTGCGGTTTGTCGATGTTCAGAACTTCGACGATCCGATTGTTCCTGCGGCCTTCGGGCATCTGTTAAAGGACGGCATGATCTCGGTCGAGAAGGAGACGCTGTCACAGTTCACCTACAGCGGTGAAACCTATGTCTCGGTCGTCATGCCGCCGATCGACGAAAACCTGCCCTGGATCACGGCCGCCTATGCGCCGGAAAGCGACTTTACCGCCGTCATCGAACAGAACAGGACGACGAACCTTTGGATCGCGGTCTTTGTGGCCATCGTCACCGGGCTGTGCGGGCTGGGGTTGGCCAATTACATCTACAAGCCCGTGCGCGCCTTTGCCGTCCGCTCGGCCTTGATTTCGCAGGGCGAGATCGACCCGAACGACCCGCAGCCCAAAACCTATCAAGAGCTTGAGAACGCCAACCAGGCCTTGATGCAGGAAATCGCAGCGCGGCGCGCGACGGAAATCGAATACGGCCAGACCTTCGACCTGTCGTCGCGCGGGATGGCGCAGATCGACGCCGAGACGGGGCACCTGAGCCGGGTGAACGACCGGTTTGTCGCGATCACTGGCTATTCGGCGCAGGCGCTGGCGGGCATGACCTTTTCTGACCTTGCCCACCCCGATGACCCGCCCTTCCTGGCGTTCAACCCCGGCCAGGGCGACGACCCGCACGAGACAACGCATGAGCTGCGTTGCCTGCGCCCCGATGGCAGCGTGATCTGGGTCGTCGTGACCGGCATCATGATCTTCAACGCGGGCGGGACCCCGCTGCATTACGTGCTGACGATCGAAGACATTTCCCAGGCCCGCCAGACCGAGGACCAGATCGCCCACCTGAGCCGCGATCTGTCGAACCTTTCGCGTGACAAGACCATGGGGCAGGTGGCCGCCGGTCTGGCGCACGAACTGAACCAGCCGCTGACCGCCATCACCCAGAACGCCGACAGTGCGCTGTATGCCGTGGATCAGATGGCCAACGCGGATGCCGACCTGCGCGCCACGCTGGAAGAAATCGCCGAACAGTCGATGCGGGCGGGCGAGATCATCAAGGCCCTGCGCGCCTTCATCCGGCGCGACGAAGGCACGCGCACGCATTTCGATCTGGCCGATCTGGTGGACCAGACCAAGCAGCTGGTCATCGCCGAGGCCCGGTCGGCGCGCGTCACCATCACCGCCGATCTCGACCGCCTGCCTTTGGTCAATGCCAATCGGCTTCAGATTGCGCAGGTGCTGGTCAATCTGATCCGCAATGCAATCGAGGCGCTGAACGACAGCCCGAATGCCGGGCGGCGGATCCATATCTCGGCCGAGGATACCGGCGATCAGATCCGCGTCTGCGTTGCCGACACCGGGCCGGGCGTCGATCCGAAGATCAGCCTCTTCACGGATTTCGAATCCACCAAGCCTGCGGGGATGGGACTTGGCCTGTCGATCTGCAAATCGATTGTGCAGGCCAACGGCGGTCGCCTCTGGCACGAGAAAAGAGAGCCCGACGGCGCCAATTTCTACTTCACCATCGATGTTGCAGATGCATGATCCGGCAATATGGAATACCGTTTCGTGCCGGGCAGATGACAAGTCGCCCGAAAAACTTATATGATCAGGAACCCGGATTTGATCCCGAACAAAGCTGAATGACCACTCGACCGCCTCTCGTTTTTATCGTTGACGACGATCAGGATATCCGGACGTCACTGACGCGGGCCCTTGGCCAGCGCGGCTACGAGGTCGAAGCCTATGCCTCGGCGGCGTCCTTCCTTGACGCCTACGACGGCACGCGCGCGGCCTGTCTTGTCCTGGATTACGGTATGCCGGGCATGAACGGGCTTGAGCTTCAGCAGGAACTCAACCGTCGCAACTGGCCGCTGGCGGTCGTCTTCATCACCGGTCACGGCGGCGTGCCGGAATCCGTGCAGGCGATGAAGGGCGGGGCGGTCGACTTTCTGGAAAAACCCTTCCGCCAGTCGGATCTGCTGGACCGCATCGCGACGGCCTACCAGATGGCCTCGGCCCGAATGGCCGATACCGCGTCGCAGGACGCGCTGCGCGAACGCTTTGCCCGGCTGACCGACCGCGAGGCCGAGGTGGTCAACCACGTGCTGGCCAACCCCGCCGAGGTGTCGTCGAAGGAAATCGGCGGCGCCCTTGGGATCAGCCCGCGCACCGTGGATCATCACCGCGCGCGGATCCTGGAAAAGATCGGGGTCAAGTCGCTGGTCGAACTGGTCCGGCTGGCCGCGACCCTGCAGGATGACGGGCCGTTGCGGCCCTGACGCGTCAGGCGCGGGCCGCCTCTTCGAACTGTTGCACCGCCGCGACGGACCTGTCGTCCGTCAGCAGCATGTCGGCCACGCTGGCGGCGATGGTAAAGCAGTCATGCCCCATCTCGGACAGGCGGCACAGCTGGTCGGTGTCACGCAGCGACGCGATCAGGACCCGCGTGTGGTTGCCGGGGGACCGGGTGACCGCCAGCATTTGCGCCATCGCCTCGTAAGCCGGCAGCCCGGCCTCGAGCATCCGGCCGAAGTAGGGCGCGATGAAATCCGCGCCAAGCGCGCTGGCCACCAGCATCTGCTTGGCGTCGTAGCAGGCGGTCATCAGGATCGGACAGCCCGCAGCCTTCAGCGCGGGCACCTGGCGGATCGCCTCTTCGATCAGCGGCACCTTGACGACGGTTCGGATCCCGGCGCGCGACCCGGCCTCCAGCAGGGCATCGGCCCAGGCGGCATAGCTGTCGGGCGCGCCATAGACCTGCGCGTGCAGTTCGCTCGCGCCCAGATCGGCGGCATGCTGCGCCATGGCGGCCCAGTCGATCTGCGGATAGGACAGCCCCGCGCGCGCGGCCAGCAGGGGGTTCGTGGTGATCCCCGTGAACAGCCCCGTGGGCATCAGCCGGTCCCAGTCCGCCGTCATCGCGCTGTCGAGATAAAGATCCATGGCTCAGGTCCTTTCCGGGGTCCGGGGCGTTGCGGCGGCCAGCTCTGCCTCGGTCGGGGGATTGCACCCGGCGCGTTCGCAGTTGAGCGATGCCGCCCGGGAGGCCCGGGTCATGATCGTCTGCGCGTCCGCTGCCGTCAGCGTGTCAAGCCGCGCCGGGCTGAGGTATCCCATGAGACCCAGCCCCACAAGCAGCGACGCCATGTAGGTGTCCCCCGCGCCGACCGTATCGACCAGCGGCTGCGCCGGGTGCACCGGCACCTCGACGACCGATCCGTCGACCCAGGCGCTGGCCCCTGCGCCCCCGCGCGTCAGCACCAGAAGCCTGGCCGGCGTGGCGGCGCGCAGCGCTTCGATCGCCTCGGCCTCGGGGGTGCCCGGGAACAGCCCCTCAAGGTCTTCGTCCGACAGCTTGAGAACGTGCACGCGCCGGATCATCCGCAGGATGCGGGCGCGGTAGCTGTGGATGTCGCGGATGATGGACAGCCGCACGTTCGGATCCAGGCTGACCACCTTGCCCGATGCGTAAAGGTGGGCCATCGTCGCCTCCCACGCCGCCGCATCCGCGCCGTCGATCAGCGTCAGCGATCCGGTGTGCACGACCTGCGCGTCATCCGGGATCGCGCGCAGCAGAGAGGCCTCGGTCACCGCACGTTCGGCCGTCTTGTCGCGGTCGAAGACATAGGACGGGATGCCCGCCTCGACCGTCACCTTGGCCATGGTGCTGGGCAGGTCGTTGCGCCCGCCGGTCAGTGTCACGCCGTCGTCCGTCAGCCGCCCCGCCAGCATCTGTCCCCAGGCATCCGTCGAGATCGGAGAGACATAGCTGACCGCTGCGCCCTGACGTGCGGCGGCCATGGCCACGTTGAACGGCGATCCGCCGGGGTGAGAGACGGTGTCGCCGTCGGTGGTCACCTGGTCGATCAGGTTCTCGCCGCCGACTGCAATCCGGATATCAGTCATGCGAAAGGCTCCGTGCACGTTCGAACAGGGTGAAGACAAAGGCGCTGGCGGCCAGCGCGCAGGCCCCGAGGACAAGGAAGGGCGTGGCAGCCTGGTATCCCATCAGCGCGACCACCGGGATCATGACGACAAAGCCCGCCGCCAGGACCAACGTCATCGGGCGCGCGCCGCGGAAGATGTTGACCGCCGCCAGGATCGTCAAGACCAGCAGCACCAGCGTGCCGACTAGCGTCGACTGCGCGGCCAGCTGCGCGGCCTGGATCGCCTCGGGCTCCATCAGGCGGGCGGTGTGGCCGGGGGCCAGCGTGTCACCCGCCTCGCGCAGGGCCATGGCGGCGGCGTGTTCGCCCAGGCTGATCTTGGCGCGCAGCCAGACCGAGGCCGGGGTCATCAATGTCAGGAAGGCCATGAAGGCCCCCACGGTGGCCAGCAGTTTGCGCACGGCCTCGGGGTCGCGGGACTGGCGCACGATGTCGATGCCGACGGCGACAAGGATGATCCCGCCGGTCACCACCATCTGCCAGAAGGTGTTCAGCTGTGCCAGCGTCAGCCCGTTGTTGATCAGTTTCAGCAGGATGACCCCCATGAAGGTCCCCCACAGGGACCCGCGTCCGCCGAACAGCGACGTTCCCCCGATCACCACGGCGGCGATCGCGTCCAGTTCCCACATCTGGCCATAGTCGGACTTGGCATAGGGCGCGCGGCCCAGGAACAGCAGCGCACCGAAGGCGGCGGCGAACGACCCGAACATGTAGGTCATCAGCGTGTAGCGGCGGGTGTTGATCCCGGCCTGGCGCGCCCCCGGTTCATTGGACCCGATGGCATAGACATACCGGCCATAGCGCGTGTTCGCGACCACGATGGACAGGACAAGGAAGAAGGCGATGAAGATCAGCATCGACATCTGGAAGGTGCGGAAGAAGTTCAGCCAATTGGCATCGACGAACGCGCCGATGTTTTCCCAGATCCCGGTCAGCTCTCCGTCGCGATAGGCCTGGCGCAGTCCGGCAAAGGGATTGTAGCGGCCGAAATAGTCGAAGGCCTCGGGCAATTTGGGCGTCGCCTGCGCATTGGTCGTCAGGTGCCCGGTGCCGCGCCAGATCGACAGGCCGGCCAGCGTCACGATGAAGGCGGGCATCCCGAAATAGGCAACCAGCGTGCCATTGAAGGCCCCGACCGCCAGCCCGATGCCCAGCCCCGTCAGGATCGCGAGGGCAGGGGGGAAGCCCCAGAAGCTGGCGACATAACCGGTCAGCGCCGCCGTCAGCCCCATGACCGACCCGACCGACAGATCGATGCCGGCGGTCAGGATGATCAGCGTCATGCCCCCCGCCACCACGCCGATCGCGGCCGAGTTGTTGAGGATCGTCATCAGGTTCGACGGCCGGAAGAACATCGTGTCGGTGGTCGCGACCTCGATCGCGAGGCCGAGGATGACGATCGCCAGCAGCGCGCCGGACCATTCGGCCCGGAAGAAGCGGACCAGCAGGGCGATCATGCGGTCCTGCAGGGAAAGCCGGGGCACCGGAGTGCTGTGGGTCGCGTCCGTCATGGCAGATCTCTCATGTGGGAAAGGCGTGGAAGGGGGCGCAGGCCGGAGGTCTGGCCTGCGCCGGTCGGGTCCGGATCACTCCATCCCGATCATTTTCTTGTATTCGGCCGAGGTTTCCGGCGTCACCAGGAAGTAGCCGGTGTCGATGCGTGGGTTCACGTCTTCGCCCCGCGCGGCGGCGGCGGCGGCTTTGATCCCCTGGTAGCCCATCTGGTACAGCATCTGCGCCGTGTCTGCGTGCACCCAGCCTTCGTCCATCGCGACGATGGCATCAGAGGCGCCGTCAAAGCCCACGAGCTTCACGTCGCCCGCGCCGTAGCCGAGGTTTTCCAGCGCCGCCTTGGCGCCCATTGTGCCGCCGTCCCAGGCGTTCACGACCATCTTGATGTCGTCGCGCGAATTGAGGATCGCCTCGACCCCTTCCTGGGCCTGGGCGCTGTCCCATTCGGTCGGCACTTCGATCACTTCGGACTTCGGGCGCTGCGCCTTGAAGGTCTCCATGAAGCCGTTGCGGCGTTCCTGCCCCGTCGACTGCGCCTGATTGCCGGTGACGTAGATCACCGCATCGCCGTCTTCGACCAGGCCGGCCGCGGCGTTGCCCTGTTCCTTCGCCACGGCGAAGTTGTCGGTCGCCACGAACGAGGTCACGTCAGCGCCCGAGACACCGGTGTCGATGGCGATGATCGGGATGCCTGCCGACATGGCGTCGTTGACCGCCGGCGCGATGCCCGAACTGTCGACCGGCGCGACACCGATGGCCTTGGCGCCCTGCGCGACGAGGTTCTCGAAGACCTCGAGCTGGCTGGACAGATCGCCCTGGAAGGACGGCCCGACCGAGACGAGCTGCACGCCTTCCTCGGCCGCCGCGTCGGCGGCGCCCTGGTTGATCATCATCCAGCCCGCGTTGGTGGCGGACTTGGTGATATAGCCGATCACGTCCTGCGCCTGGGCGGCAGTCCCCGCGATGAGCGCGGCAATGGCTGCACCCGCGAAGGTGAGTTTCATGTTCATTGGTGCTCCTCCCAAATGCCGAAGGCCTCCTTGCCCGCGGCTCTGATGCAGACAGAAAGCGCGATTCTCTGCCTGCCTGTCAATAAATAAATCAACTTGATTTAAGTATTGACAGGATGCGCCTCCCGGTGCCTTCTAGGCCCGAGGACTGGTCCGGCATCATTGCTGCGACAGGGGAGGACACATGGCCCAAGATCGCAAAATCATCCTTGAGACCAAGGGGTTGACCAAGCATTACGGCGGCGTTCAGGCGCTGAATGATGCCGATTTCAAGATGTATGCTGACGAACATATCGCCATCGTCGGGGACAACGGTGCAGGCAAGTCCACCTTCGTGCGCAACATCACCGGGGTCGAACAGCGCACCCGGGGCGAGGTCTTCGTCGATGGTGAACCGGTGCACTTCGCCTCGCCGCAGGAGGCGCGCGAACATGGCATCGAAACCGTCTACCAGAACCTCGCGCTGGCCGATCATCTTGACGTGCCCGCGAACATCTTTCTGGGCCGCGAAGAGGTGCGGTTCAACCTCGGCCCGCTGTCCTGGCTGAACAAGAAGGCCATGGCCAAGCGCGCCAAGGAACTGCTGGACGAAACCGGGATCAAGATCCCCGACCCGCGCCAGCCCGTGGCGGGCATGTCGGGCGGCCAGCGCCAGTGCGTCGCGATCAGCCGCGCGGCCGGCTGGGGATCGAAACTGATCATCATGGATGAACCGACCGCCGCGCTTGGCATCCAGGAAACCACCCGGGTCGAACACATCATCCGCGGGCTCAAGGAACGCGGCGTGCCGGTCATCATCATCTCTCACAACCTGCGGCAGGTCTTTAACCTGGTCGACCGGATCGTCGTCTTCCGGCAGGGCCGGATCGCCGGGGTGCTGGACGCCAAGACCGCCAGCGGCAACGACGTGGTGGCCATGATCACCGGGGTCGATCAGGGTGTGCACGACAACGCCAGCTACATCTGACGGCCCATGACCTTCACCGACCACCCGACAAAGGCCCCCTTGACCCCCAGCCAGAGGCCAGAGAACGAACGGCACATCCTCAGCCTCGTCCGGCAGGCCGGCGCGATGAGCAAGGCGGACATCGCCCGCGCAACGGGCCTGTCGGCGCAGTCGGCGACCAATATCGTCAACCGGCTTGAGGACGAGGGGCTTCTGCGCGCCGGTGAAAGCGTGCGCGGGCGGGTCGGCCAGCCGTCCAAACCCTATGCGATCGATCCCGAAGGCGCGCTGACCATCGGCGTGAAGATCGGGCGGCAGTCCGTCGAAATCGCCACCATGGGCTTTGACTACCGCATCATCGAACACCGCCGCACCCGCTATGATTACCCGATCTACGACACCGTCCGGACGCAGATCCTCGACACGACACGGGACCTGATCGACGGGCTTGGCCCCGACCGCGCGGCCCGTGTCCTCGGCATCGGCCTGTCGCTGCCCGATGCGCTGAGCAGCTGGGAAAGCACCATCGGCGCACCGGAAGGATCTATGGCGCCCTGGGACGTGTCGGACCTGCGCGCCGAGATCGAGGCGACCTTCGCCATGCCCGTGTCGCAGATGAACGATGCCTCGGCCGCGTGCCTCGCCGCGCTGAAGCTGGGTCAGACGACGGACGCGCAATCGTTCATGTATGTCTACGTTGGCACCTTCGCGGGGGGCGGGCTGGCAATTGACGGCCGCGTCTTCGAAGGCCGCACCGGAAACGCCGCCGCCATCGGGTCGATGCCGATGCAGGTGGTCCGGACGGGCGGGGGGCAACAGCTGATCGACGCGGCCTCTCTCCATCATCTCGAGGACATGGCCGAAGCCGCGGGCCTCGACCCGCAGGTCTTCTACGCGGACGCGCCGCTGGATGAGACCGCCGCGCGTGTGCTGGACGACTGGATCGCCGTAGCCGCGCCCGCGCTGGCCTTCACCTTCGTCGCGGGGCAGGCAATCCTGGATCTGGGCACCGTGGTGCTGGACACCAGTCTGTCCGACGCCCTGCGCGCCCGGCTGGTCGAGGCCACGCGCGCCGCCTGTCCCAGGTACGACACGCGCGGGCTCCGGCCCTTCCGGATCATCGCCGGAGACCTTGGTGTCACCGCCCGGTCCCTGGGCAGCGCGCTGCTGCCCTTCCAGGCGGTGACAGAGTTTGACCTGATGTGACGCTCAGGGATGCGTCTTGAGGAAGGCGATGACATCGGCCACGTCGTCTTCCTTGCGCAGCCCGGCAAAGGACATCCGCGTGCCCTTCAGAAAGTCGCGCGGTTTGGCCAGATAGGCCGAAAGCGACGCCTCGTCCCAGACAAGCCCGTCCGCCGCCGCGTCCTGCAGGGCCGAGGAATAGTCGAACCCCTCCGCCGTGCCCGCCGCCTTGCCGACGATGCCGTTCAACGCCGGTCCGGTGCGGTTCTCCGCGCCCTCGCCAACCTGGTGGCAGGCCTTGCATTTGCGAAACACCTTTTCGCCGCTTGCGGCGTCTCCGTCGGCCAGCGCCGGGGTCGCAAGCGTCAAAGCAAGAACAAGGGGCAGGGCGCGTGGCATGGGGGATCCTCCTGGGTTTCGGCTGACCATATGCGGCGCGTGGATCGTGGAAAATAAGACCAAGGTCGCGGCGCACCCGTCGGCTTCTCAGGCCCTGCGCCAGCGCGTTGCCCGCGCCTCCAGTACCTGCAGAACGCCGTATTCCAGCACCAGCATCAGCGCCACGAAGCTGAGCGAATAGGCCAGCACGTAGCCGGTTTCGAACAGCTGGAAATACAGGTGGATCTGGAACCCGATCCCGTTGCTGCGGCCCAGGAATTCGACCACCAGCACGATCTTCCAGATGATCGCCAGCCCGTTGCGCGTGCTGGCCGCCACAAAGGGCCAGAGCTGCGGCAGGATCACGTGCCGCAATCGCGCCAGCCCCGGCATACGGTACGCCCGCGCCATGTCCGACAGCTGCCGGTCCATGGCATGGACACCTTCGCGCAGGGTCACGGCCACCATGGCGGTCTTGTTCAGCGCCACCGCCGTGATCGCCGCGACCTCGTTCAGCCCGATCCAGAGGTAACACAGCACGATCACCACCAGCGCGGGGATGTTCAGCATCACCACCAGCCAGGGCGACAGCCAGCGGTTCAGGCGCGGCGACAGGCCCAGCCCGACGCCGATCACCAGCCCGAAGACCATGGCCAGCGCAAACGCCAACAGAACCCGCCGCAGGGTCGCCCACATGTGGAACGGCAGCTCTCCGGCCGCGGTTTCCTGCACGGCGATCCGCCATACCTCGCCCGGGCCGGGCAGCACCGAGGGGTCGTTGCCCAGCCACGCCGCCACCACCCAGACAAGGCCAAGCGCCGCAAGCGACACGGCGACGACGGGGGCTGGGGACTGTGACGAGGGCGGGGCCATGATCGGAACCTGCCACGGAACGCCCACGCCGCCCATACGCAAAGGCATGGGCCACGACCAAGGTCGCATATGGGTGCTGTCGGCGCGGCCCTAACCTGCCGCCATGATCCTGTACCGTCCCCTGTCCGTCGTCCTTGCCGCTGCCTGCATCTGGCTGGCCCTTGCGGTCGTGGCCCTGTCCGATCCCCTGCCGCGCGACCGCATCGCGCCGCTGGTCGCCCCGCCCATGTCGCTTGGCGAAAGGATCACCGACGACGGCGTGTGGGAGCTGTTGAATTCCGGCGGGGCGCAGGCGGGCTATGTGTTCGAAACCGAACCCACGGCGCCGCTTCCCGGGTTTTCCGGCGCGCCGATCAACCTGCTGGTGGTGCTGGACCTCGACGGGCGGTTCCTTGACGTGCAGCTGATATCGCACAACGAACCGATCTTCGTGTCGGGGCTGGGGCAGGCGCCCTTTCATGCGTTCGTCGAACAGTACCGGGGCCATTCGATTTCCGACAGCCTCGTGGTCGGAACACCCTATGGCGGGGCGACGGACGGCAGCGCGCTGGTCTACCTGGACGGCGTGACCAAGGCGACGGCTTCGGTCCGGATCGCGCATGAGACGATCCTGGCCGCCGCGCTGAAGGTCGCGCGGGAAAAGATGGGCGGTCTGTCCGCTGGCCCGCCGGCCTATCCCGATCCGACCCATGACGAAGACCTGAGCTGGGACGACCTGATCGCCCAGGGCCTTGTCACCCGCAAGATCGTCACCAATGCCGAGGTCGACGCGGCCTTCGCCGGCACGCTCTGGGAAGACGACGATGCCGAAGCGCAGGCCGACCCCGAAGGCACGTACCTCGATCTCTGGATCATCGACCTTGGCCCGCCTTCGATTGCGCGCGCGGTGCTGTCGTCGGGCAGCCTGCGTGAACTTCAGGGCTTCATGGAGATCGCGACGACGGACGAACCGATCCTGGTGATCGAAACCGCACGCCACGGGCTGGTGACCGAAGAGTTCATCCGCAACACCGCGCCCGATCTGCTGAGCGCGGAACAGGGCGGCTTTCCGGTCGCCCTGCGCGACGCCGACATCTATGTCGAGATGAGCGATGCTGTGCCCGAAGCGGTGCGCGACGGCACCGCCCTGATCCTGCGCACCGATCGTCGGCTGGGGTTCGATCCCACGACCGAATGGATGCTGCAGGTCAAGGCATTGCGCGAACACGGGGTTTTTCAGCCCGAAATCGGGTCGGTGCAGCTGACCGCGACCCATGTCACCGACGCCCGGTTCTTCATCCGGCCGGAATTGCCCAGACCCGTCCCGCCCTGGCTTGAGGCGCTGCGCAACCGCCAGGCCGACCTGATCGTGCTGGGGCTGTTCATGATCGCGCTGGTCATGGCCCTGGGCTGGCGCATGAACCGGCTGGCGGGGCATCGCCATTTCACCGCGATCCGGCTTGGCATCCTTGGCTTCGTCATCGGCTTCGTCGGGTGGTGGGGGCAGGGGCAGCTGTCGATCGCAACCCCGCTTGGCGTGATCCGAACGCTGAAGGACGGCGGCAGCTTTGCCTTTCTTCTTTACGATCCCTTCTCGCTGGCCATCTGGGGCGTCACCATCCTTGGCTTCTTGGCCTGGGGGCGGGGGCTTTTCTGCGGCTGGCTGTGTCCCTTCGGCGCGATGCAGGAATTTGCCCATCACCTGGGCCGCCTGCTGCACCTGCCGCAGATCGAGGTCAGCCAAAGGTGGGATCGACGCCTGAAGGGCCTGAAATACGTGGTTCTTGTGGCACTTGTCGTCGTGGTCTTCACCGCGCCCGCGCGGCTCGACAAGGCGATCGAGGTCGAACCCTTCAAGACCGCCGTCACCACCTTCTTCCTGCGCGAATGGTATTACGTCGCCTATGCCGCCGGGCTGCTTGTGCTGTCGATGGTGCTGTTCAAGGGCTTCTGCCGCTATCTGTGTCCGCTTGGGGCGGTCATGGCCATCGGCGGGCTGCTGCGGGGCCGTGACTGGATCGCCCGGCGCGCCGAATGCGGATCGCCCTGTCAGCTGTGCAAGGTCAAATGTGCCTACGGCGCGATCAGAAAGGACGGCGCCATCGACTATTCCGAATGCTTCCAGTGCCTGGACTGCGTGACGATCCACGACGATCCGGCGCAATGCGTGCCGCTGATTATCAGGGCACGGCGCAATCGTCGCCTGACGGGTGTTCCGGCGAAATAACCCCTTTACGAGACCAACAAAAAAGGCCCGCGATGAACGCGGGCCCCAGTCCTCAGGGAGAGTGTGAACCGGCCGGGATCCGAGGGCGCGGCCGGGTCTGTGGTGCGGGCGGCGATGGAAGCCACCGCCCGCACCGACAGTCATTCGGCCGCCGCAACCGCCCGCTTGGTCATCACCTTGATCAGGTGCGCGCGATAGGCGGCGCTGCCGTGCAGGTCCGAAATCAGCCCGTCCGCGCTGACCGACAGCCCCTCGACCGCGCCGGGCGTGAATGAGGACGACAGCGCCGTCTCGGCCTCGGTCCAACGGAACACGCCGTCCTCGCCCGCACCGGTCACTGCCACGCGCACGCCATCTGCGAACTTGGCGACGAAGACGCCGACCATGGCAAAGCGCGAGGCGGGCTGTTCGAACTTCTGATAGTTCGACGCCTCGGGGCGGGGGAACCTGACGGCGGTGACGATCTCTCCGTCCTCCAGCGCGGTGTCGAAGAGGCCGGTAAAGAAGTCGTCCGCGGCGATGTCGCGCCGGTCGGTCACGATGGTCGCCCCGTGGGCCAGCGCCGCCGAGGGATAGCAGGCCGCCGGGTCGTTGTTGGCGATGGATCCGCCGATGGTGCCGCGATGGCGCACCGCCGGATCACCGATCCGCGCCGCCAGACCGGCGAGACCCGGGTGGGTCGCCCCGGCCTCTTTGGCCACGGTGTCGTGCTTGGTCGCGCCACCGATGCGCAGTGCACCGCCCTCGTCCGACAGCCCGATCATGTCGCTGATCCCCGACAGGGAGATCAGCTTGGACGGGGCCGCCAGACGCGCCTTGAGCGTCGGGATCAGCGTCTGCCCGCCCGACAGCGGCTGGGCCTCGTCGGCCTTCAGCGCCGCGACGGCGTCGGCGATGGTGGTCGGGCGTTCAATGTCGAATGCGTACATGTCCGGTCCTCCTTACGCGTTGGTCATTGCCGTCCACACCGCGTGCGGCGTGAGGGGCATGTCGATATGGGTGACGTTCTTGCCACCCGACTGAAGCGCATCGATCACCGCGTTCACGATGGTCGGCGGCGACCCGATCGCCCCGGCCTCGCCGCAGCCCTTCACGCCAAGCGGGTTGTGCGTGCAGGCCGTGCCCTGGCTGTGGTCGACGGTGAAGAAGGGCAGGTCGTCGGCGCGCGGCATGGTGTAATCCATGTAGCTGGCCGACAGAAGCTGGCCGTCCTCGTCGTACTTGCACCCCTCAAGCAGCGCCTGGCCGATGCCCTGGCCCAGCCCGCCATGCACCTGGCCGGTCACGATCATCGGGTTCATCACGTTGCCGAAATCGTCGACGGCGGCAAAGCGATCGACCCGGACCTTGCCGGTCTCGGGATCGACCTCGACCTCGCAGCAGTAGGCGCCCGAGGGGTAGGTGAAGTTCGCCGGATCGTAGAAGGCGGTTTCCTCGAGCCCCGGTTCGATGTCCTCGAGCGGGAAGTTGTGCGGGATATAGGCCTTCAGGGCCACTTCGCCGAAGCTGACCGACTTGTCGGTGCCCGCGACCGTGAATTGCCCGTCCTTGAACTCGATATCGCTGTCCGAGGCCTCCATCATGTGGGCCGCGATCTTCTTGGCCTTGTTGATGATCTTCTCGGTCGCGCGCACCACGGCAGACCCGCAGACCGCAAGGCTGCGCGAGCCATAGGTGCCCATGCCGAAGGGGATCTTCGAGGTGTCGCCATGCACGATGTCGATGCTCTGGGGATCGATTCCCAGCATCTCGCCCACAACCTGCGGGAAGACCGTCTCGTGGCCCTGACCGTGGCTGTGCGCGCCGACCATGACCGACAGGTTGCCGGTGGCGTTCACCCGCACCGTCGCCGCATCGTAGAGACCCACGCGGCTGCCCAACTGACCCACAAGGTTCGACGGCGCGATGCCGCAGGCCTCGATATAGGCGTTGACGCCAAAGCCGCGCAGCATACCCCTGGCTTCGCTGTCCTTGCGGCGTGCTTCGAACCCGTCGCGGTCGCAGACCTTGAGCATCTGGTCCATCAGCGCGTCGTAGTTGCCGCTGTCGTATTCCAGACCGGCGGCAGAGGCATAGGGATACATGTCCGGCTTCACGAAGTTCTTCCGGCGCAGTTCGATCGGGTCCATGCCCAGTTCGCGGGCGCATTTGTCGATGACACGTTCCAGCGAATAGGTGGCCTCTGGCCGACCGGCTCCGCGATAGGCATCGACCGGCGCGGTGTTGGTGAAGACCGCCTTCACGTTCACGTAGACATTGGGCACCGTGTAGTTGCCCGCCATCAGCGTGCCATGCAGGAAGGTCGGCGTCGCCGTGGCAAAGTTCGACAGGTAGGCGCCGACGTTGGCATAGGTTTCGGTCCGGAACGCCAGGAACTTGCCGTCGGCATCCGTGGCCAGTTCGATCTTGGTCACGTGGTCACGACCATGGGCGTCGGTCAGGAAGGCCTCGGTCCGGTCGGCGGTCCACTTGACGGTGCGGCCCGTGCGCTTGGCCGCGGCCAGCACCAGGGCCTCTTCGCCGTAGTGATAGATCTTGGATCCGAAGCCACCGCCCACGTCCGGCGCGATCACGGTCAGCTTGTTTTCCGGGATCCCCATCACGAAGGCCGAGATCAGCAGCCGCGTCAGGTGCGGGTTCTGCGAAGTCGTGTGCAGCGTGTATTCGTCACCCGATTCCTTGTAGGCGCCGATCGAGGACCGCGGTTCCATCGCGTTCGGCACCAGCCGGTTATTCACCAGCTCAAGCGTGGTGACATGGGCCGCGCCCTTGATCGCCGCGTCGGTGGCCGCGCGGTTGTCCTCGATCCAGCCCCAGTCGAAACACTGATTGGTCTCGATCTCGTCATGCACGAAGGTGTCGCCCGAAAGGGCGGCCTTCACGTCGATGATCGCGGGCAGTTCCTCGATCTCGGCCTCGATGGCCTCGACCGCGTCCATCGCCTGCTGCTTGGTCTCGGCGATGACGGCGGCGTAGGCGTCGCCGACATGGCGCACCTTGCCATGCGCCAGCACGGGGCGCTTGGGTTCCTTCATCGGCGTGCCATCACGGCTGTTGATCAGCCAGCCGGCCGGGTTGCCGCCGACCTCGACGAAATCCTCGCCGGTGAAGACGGCCAGCACGCCGGGCATGGCTTCGGCCGCCGAGGTGTCGATCGACACGATCCGGCCATGAGCCATGGTCGATCGCGCAAAGACCGCATGGGCCAGGTCGCGGGCGGAAATGTCGTCGGTGTATTCTCCCTTCCCCTTGAGGAAACGTACGTCCTCGCGGCGGCGGGTTGAGGCACCGATACCAGTGTCCTTGGGCATGTGTTTTCTCTCCCTGTAAGTCGTGGCGCGGGCAGGGGCCTGCCCGGCGGCTGCGTCTTATTCCGCCGCGATGGCGCTGACGTCCTGGCCGGATGCGGCCAGGATCGCCTTGACGATGTTGTGGTAGCCCGTGCACCGGCAGATATTGCCTTCGAGGTAGGCGCGAACCTCGCCTTCCGTCGGTTTCGGGTTTTCCTTCAGCAGGTTGGACGCGGTCATCACCATGCCCGGCGTGCAGAAGCCGCACTGAAGCCCGTGATGTTCCTGGAACGCCGCCTGGATCACCGACAGCGATCCATCCGCGTTGGCCATGCCTTCGATGGTCGTCACCTCGGCACCGTCGGCTTCGGCGGCGAACATGGTGCAGGATTTCACCGACGTGCCGTTCACATGCACCGTGCAGGCGCCGCACTGCGAGGTGTCGCAGCCCACGTGGGTGCCGGTCAGCCCGATATCGTCGCGCAGGAGCGACGACAGCAGCGTCTCTCCGGCCACGTCGCGGGTCACCGACCGCCCGTTGATCGTCATTGTTACCTTGGCCATGCCATTCCTCCCTTTATGCAGTCCGGTCAGCCGACAAGCCGCCGGAGCCATCCCTTTTTCTTCTCGCCCGCGTCCGGGGCACCTTCGGTGGTCACGTCAGCCGCCGGGTCGGCCACGGGTTCGGGCCGACCGACGGTGTCCTGGAAATTGGTGAAGAACTGGTCGGCGGTCTTCTTGGCAAAGCCGTCGATCACGCGGCTGCCCAGCTGCGCCAGCTTGCCGCCGACCTTGGCGTCGACCTCGTAATGCAGGATCGTTGCGGCGCCGTCCGCTTCCAGCCGGACCTTGGCCCCGCCCTTGGCAAACCCGGCCGCGCCGCCCTTGCCTTCGCCGGTGATGGTCATGCTCTCGGGGGCGTTGATGTCGCTCAGCTGCACGACGCCGCGAAAGGTCGCCTTCACCGGTCCGACCTTCTGGGTCACCGTGGCCTCGAACCCCTCATCGGGCGATCCGGTCATCTCTTCGCAGCCGGGCACGCAGGCCTTCAGCACCTCGGGGTCGAGAAGGGCGTTGAACACCGTCTCCCGATCCGCGCCGATCCGTTTCTGATCACTCAGGTTCATCACATGGTTCCTTTGGTTTGGGTCCGAGCCTAGGCGCTGCCGACGGCCCGCGATATTCGACCAAGGGCGTAGGCCCTAGCGTTCGGGGGGCTGATGGGTCAGCCCGTAGGTTGCGTAGATCGCGGCGATCCGCCCGTCGTCGAGCGCCCGCGCCACAGCGTCGTCGACCGCGTAGGCAAGGGGCCGGAACCGGAAATTCACCGCCACGCCAAGGGTCCAGCGGCTGACGGCGAACCCCGCGAGCGGCGGCTGGTGCAGATCGGTGCGCCTGGTCAGCCCGTATTCCAGCTGACCGCGCGGCCCCATGGCGGCCATGACCGTGCCCGCATCCAGCGCGGCCATGCCGTCGGACATGGCCGGGAAACGGTGGATGTTGGCGGCGGCCTGACCCCCGGCCAGGCCGGTGAGGTAGAAATCCGAGATTGAATCGTTCTCGACCGCCACCGTGTCGAACCGGAAATAGGCCGGCACGGGCTTCTCCTCGGGATAGGCGTCGCGGGCATAGGCGATGGCGATGCTTTCGGCCGCGTACTGTCCGGTGAAGACCGCCTGTTCGACCCGGCATTTGAAAGCGGAATCGTAGGGGATCCGCATCATCACGTTCGACACCCGCCCGCCCACGACCGGGCCGCGCCAGATGTTGTTGCGCAGGTCTGCCTCGAGGTTTTCATCGGCGGTGACGAAGGTGAACCGCGCCTCGATGCCAAGGTCCTGGGCGATCAGCCGGGCGATGTCGATGTCGACGCCGCGCGGGGTGCTGCCCTCTTGCCAGCTGTAGGGGGGGTAATCGGCGTAGACCGCGAAGCGCATGTGGCCCTGGTCGATCAGCGTGTCCAGGTCCTGCCCGACCTCGTTCGCCCCGACGTTCTGCGGCCTGGCCTGCGGGACAAAGTCGGCGCAGGGATCGGCAGCGCGGGCCGGTCCGACAAGGGACAGGCCCGCCACCACCACCGCGGGGAGGATCGCGGTCAGACGCATGTCAATGGGCCGCCGACAGGCCGATCGTCAGCGTTTCGGCCGCCTTTCCATAGGCGTCCTGGGTGCCGTCGATCATGTTGGCGGCGCGGTAGGCCACCGAATCCGCCACCGGTGCGCCGGACAGGGTTTCGATACCTGTCGCGATCTCCGTCAGTCGGGTTTTCAGCGCTTCGGGGTCGGCCCCGCTGTCGTCGCTGGCATAGCCCGCCAGCTGGTCGCGGATCGCCTTCAGCTCGTCCGAGACCTCTTCCATCTGGTCGGTGTCGGGGCGCGTCTCGATATAGGTGCGGATCGCCCAGGCAGCGTCCTGGCCCAGCAGCTCTCCGAACTCGGGCATCTTGGTGATGCCGTTCTGGGTATAGCCATAGCGGAACCGTTCCACGTACCATTCGTCGCCGTATTCCTCGGCCTCGAGAAACCGCAGGTCCGGCGCCAACCCGCCCGACACGGCCTCAAGCCCATGGCAGCGCGCGCAGTTCTGGTTGTAGCCCGAGGCGCCGATCTCTACCGCCGTCTTCCAGACGTCATCGCCCACCTTGTCGGCGCGATAGGGGTTCTCGGTCAGCCAGTCTTCACCGGTTTCGGGCAGGCCGGTGGTGTCGACCGCCTGCGGCGCCACGTCGCCGTGGGCATGGGCAAGGGCGGCAAGGGCTGTAAGCGCGGCGGCAAGGCCGAACGTCCGGGGGCTGGCAAGCGTCATATCTGGTCTCCTCGGGCAGATGAGCGTTGGCAGGAGTTGTATGGGCCGCGCATCTTTCGCGGTATTCGACTTTGGTTGGGGGGCAGGGGCGGTCGGCGCGGGCACCACTGCGACCTTGGTCCAATATGCCCGGCCCACCCCCGCCGGATAGCGTCCCCGGCAGGAGGAGACCGGGATGTTCAGACGCATGGTCTATGCGGCCTTGATCGCGCTGTGTGCCGCCCAGGCGCGGGCCGATCTGACCGTGGGCATCGCCCATCTCCAGGTCGCGCAGCCCATGCCGCCGACCCTGTCGAACCTCGATCCCGTGCCGGATGACCTTGGCCTCGCCGGTGCGCTGACGGGGCTGTCGGACAACACCACGACCGGTCGGTTCCTGGGCCAGGCCTACACGCTGGAAAGCACGGTGGTCGGCGAAGGGGACGACCCGCTGCCTGCCGCCCGCGCGCTGCTGGCCAACCACCGGTTCCTGGTCCTTGATGCAGCCCCCGAGGTGCAACTGGCCATCGCCGACATGTCCGAGGCGCAGGGGGCGCTGCTGTTCAATGCCTCCTCGGGTGCGGCGGCGCTACGGGATGGGAACTGCCGGGCGAACCTGCTGCATACGCTGCCCTCGGACGCCATGCGCACCGATGCGCTGGCGCAGGTGCTGGTGCAGAAACGCTGGACCGACCTTGCGCTGATATCGGGCACGCACCCGCAGGACGAGGCCTATGCCGAGGCGCTGCGCCGGTCGCTGACCAAGTTCGGCCTGCGTCTGAAGGCGGAAAAGACCTGGGCTTTCGACGCCGACATGCGCCGCAACGCCGCGCAGGAGGTGCCGCTGTTCACCCAGGATCTGGGCGATTACGACGCGCTGATCCTGGCGGACGAATTGCACGATTTTGGCCGCTACGTGCTGTACAACACCTGGCAGGCCCGGCCCGTCGTCGGATCCGAAGGGCTGACGGCCGTGACCTGGAGCCCGGTGATCGAACAATGGGGCGCCGCGCAGCTGCAATCCCGCTTCCACGAAGCCCACGCCCGCGACATGCAATCCGAAGACTACGCCGCCTGGGCCGCCCTCCGCACGATCGGAGAGGCGGTGACCCGCACCGGGTCGGACGACCCACAGGTGCTGCGCGACTACATCCTGTCCGACGCCTTCGAGCTGGCAGGCTTCAAGGGGCGCCCGCTGACCTACCGCCGCTGGAATGGCCAGCTGCGCCAGCCGATCGCCGTGGCGCACCCCCGCGCCTTGGTCGCCCAGGCGCCGCTGGATGGCTTCCTGCACCGGGTCAACGAACTCGATACCCTCGGGCTGGACGCTCCCGAAAGCACCTGCGAGGCCTTCAAATGAAAACCACCACTGCCCTTGCCCTGATCCTGATGATGGGCGCCCCCGCGCTGGCCGACGAGATCTGGGTGACCAACGAAAAGGACGACACCGTCAGCGTGATCGATACCGACACGCTTGAAGTCATCCAGACCTACGCCACCGGCGAACGCCCGCGCGGCATCACCTTTTCGCACGATTATTCGCGGGTCTACATCTGCGCCTCCGACAGCGACGCCGTGCAGGTGATTGACCCCGCCACCGGAGAGATCCTGCATGACCTGCCGTCGGGCGAAGACCCTGAACAGTTCGTGCTGCACCCCGACGACGTGCACCTCTACATCGCCAACGAAGACGACGCGATCACCACGGTCGTGAACACGCAGACCCGCAAGGTCGTAGCCCAGATCGACGTCGGCGTCGAACCCGAGGGCATGGCCGTGTCGCCCGATGGCAAGATCGCCATCACGACTTCGGAAACCACCAACATGGCGCATTGGATCGACACCGGAACGCAGGAGCTTTTCGCCAACACTCTGGTCGACAGCCGCCCGCGCCATGCGGAATTCACCCGCGACGGGTCCGAGATGTGGGTGAGCTCGGAAATCGGCGGCACCCTGACCGTCTTCGACACCGCCACCCAGACCGAAAAGGCCAAGATCACGTTCGAGATCAAGGGCATCCACCCCGACCGCGTGCAGCCCGTGGGCTTTGAGTTCACCGAGGGCGACAGCCATGTCTTTGTCGCGCTAGGGCCGTCCAACCATGTCGCCGTGGTCAACGCCAGGACCTACGAGGTCGAGGATTACATCCTTGTCGGCCGCCGGGTCTGGCACATGGCCTTCAACAGCGACCGCACGCGGCTTTTCACCACCAACGGCGTGTCCGGCGATGTCACCGTGATCGACGTGGCCGGTCGCAAGGCACTGAAATCCATCAAGGTCGGCCGCTTCCCCTGGGGCGCGGCCTTCCGCCCGACTGACTGATGCTGAAAGGACAGGCGATGAAACTGCTTTGGATCACGCTGATCGCCATGCTGACGGCGACCTTCGCCATGGCCGACGACGACGCGCCGTCCCTTGGCGCGGCGGGTCTTCTGTCCGGCAAGAACAAGCAGGACCTGCCGCCCATCATCCTGTCGGCCGGAATGCCGCTGGCCGAGGCACCCTGGGTGCTGAAATCCGGCACCTACTACGAAGTCGAGATCCAGGGCGACGGCAGCCAGGAACTGGCGCTGGTCGGCCCCGAGTTTTTCCGCGCCATCTGGATCGACGAGATCGTGGTCGAAGGGCTGGAAATCCGCCCGCTCGGTCTCGACAGTGTCGAATTCGACGAGGCCGGAGAGATGGAGATCGGCTTTATCGCCATCAAACCCGGCCGCTATCATATCAAGATCCCGGGCACCACGGGCGAGACGCAGCGGCTGGACATCACCATCGAATGAGCGGGCTGAGGGTATCCGGGCTGTCCTATGCCTATGGGGCAAAGCAGGCGCTGGACCGGGTGTCCTTCGACCTTGCACCGGGATGCTTCTGCGCCCTTCTGGGGCCGAACGGAGCGGGCAAGTCGACGCTCTTCGCCCTGCTGACCCGCCTGCTGACGACGCCCGAAGGCCGGATCGAGATCGCCGGGTACGATCTGTCGCGTGACCCGCGCAAGGCCCTGGCGCGGCTGGGGATCGTCTTTCAGCAGACCACGCTGGATCTGGATCTGACGGTCCGTCAGAATCTGATGTATTTCGCCGCGCTGCACGGGATCGCGGGCCGTGACGCCGCCTGTCGGATAGACGCCGCGCTTGACCGGCTTGCGATCCGCGACCGGGCCGGGGAAAAGGCCCGCGCGCTCAACGGCGGCCACAGGCGGCGCACGGAAATCGCCCGCGCCCTGCTGCACGACCCGCAGGTGCTGCTGCTGGACGAACCGACCGTGGGCCTTGATGCAGCCGCGCGCCAGGCGATCACCGATCACGTGCATGAACTGGCGGGCACGGGTATTTCGGTCCTCTGGGCCACCCATCTGACGGACGAGGTGCGCGGCGACGACCGTCTGGTCATCCTGCACCGCGCCCGGGTTCTGGCAGACGGCATCGCACGCGACATCGCCGGGGATGCGCCCCTGTCGGACCGGTTCCTGCACCTCACGGGGCAGGGGGCATGACCGGGTATCTCACCGCCCTGCGCGCCATCGTCTGGCGCGAGGCGCTGCGGTTCGTCCATCAGCGCGAACGGTTCATCGCCGCCCTTGTCCGCCCGCTGGTCTGGCTGCTGGTCTTTGCCGCGGGGTTCCGCGCGGCGCTTGGCGTGTCGATCATTGCGCCCTACGCCACCTACATCACCTACGAGACCTACATCGTGCCGGGCCTGTGCGGCATGATCATGCTGTTCAACGGGATGCAGTCTTCGCTCAGCCTTGTCTACGACCGCGAAATGGGGTCGATGAAGCTGTTGCTGACCAGCCCGCTGCCGCGCGGCTGGCTGCTTCTGTCCAAGCTGATCGGATCAACCGCGATCTCGGTCCTGCAGGTCTATGCCTTCCTCGCCATCGCGGCCGCCTTCGGCATCACCGCGCCGCCTTTGGGCTATCTCACGGTGCTGCCCGCGCTGGTGGTCACGGGCGTGATGCTGGGGGCGCTTGGGCTGTTGCTGTCCAGCTTCATCAGCCAGTTGGAGAACTTTGCCGGGGTGATGAACTTTGTCATCTTCCCGATGTTCTTCCTGTCCTCGGCGCTTTACCCGCTGTGGAAGATGGCTGAAAGCTCAGAACTTCTTCATGCCATCTGCGCCTTCAACCCCTTCACCCACGGGGTCGAGCTGATCCGCTTCGCACTTTACCAGCAGCTGAACCTTCCGGCCCTGGGCTGGGTGCTGCTGGCCACGGCGATCTTCTCCCTCGGCGCGATCCGGGGCTACGACCCGGCGCGCGGCATGAAAGGTCGCAAGGGCTGACCCGTCTTGCGACCATGGCAGGCTTGGTCGGGCCGCCCCGGTTGCCTACCATGCCCCCCAAGGAGGACCGCATGAGACATCACCTGACCGCCGTCATCGCCTTGGCCCTGACAGTGCCCTGCGCCCGGGCCGAAGAGGATCCGGCAACCTTCGGCACCCTGAATCCGGACGAGATGACCTGGCAGAAGAACGTCGAACGGGCCGGGCGCGGCGAGGTCGACATGATGGTCTGCGCCAGCGGCTACCTGATGACCAAGGCGGGCGATCACGCCTCGGCCCGCGCGGTGTTCGAGGCCTGCGCGGCCCGGGGCTACACCGGGGCCATGACCTGGATGAGCCAGCTCGACAACAACGGGTTGGGGGCAGAGTACGACCCCGATGCCGCCGCCGACTGGGATCGCCGTGCGGCCGAGGCCGGTGATCCGGTCGGGCAGTTCAACCATGGCCTGAACCTGATGCGCGGGCACGGCGTGCCGAAGGACGAGGCATTGGGCCGCCAGTATGTCGACACCGCCGCCGCCGAAGGGCTGGACATCGCGCAGCGCCTGCAGTCCTCGGGCTATGACCTGGATGAGGTCACGCCGGATGCCGACAACTGGAAATACGCCCCCGTCTTCTAGGTTCAGTTGGCCTCTCAGGCTCAGCCGGGCACCACGGTTGCGGGGCTGCCGTCCAGCCGGACGATACGGTCCGCCAGGTACGATGCCTCGCCCGCGTCATGGGTGACGAACAGCGTTGCGACCCCATGCCGGTCGCGCAGGCGCAGGAACAGGTCCATCATCTCGCGCACCAGCGCGGCGTCGAGCGACACGAAGGGTTCATCCAGCAGCAGCAGATCCGGCGCCACGGCAAAGGCCCGCGCCAGCGCGACGCGCCGTTGCTGGCCAAGCGACAGCTGGCCGGGATAGTCACCGTCCCGGCCCGCCAGTCCGACCTCGGCCAGCATTGCCTCGGCGACATCGGGCGGGGCGCCGGTCGGCAGGCAGATGTTGTCGCGCAGGGATCGCCAGGGCAGAAGGGCCGGTTCCTGGAACACCACTGCCATGCGGCCCGCCACGTGCAGCGTGCCCTCGAACCCGTCCTCGAGCCCCGCGAAGATCCGCAGCAGTGTCGTCTTGCCGATCCCCGACGGCCCGACCAGCGCCAGCGTCTGGCCCGGGTGCACCGTCAAGGTGACGTCGCGCAGAACGGCACGACCGCCGCGCGAGAATGAGGCAAGCTCAAGCCGCGCGACGACAGGGGGGGCGGAACCGTCGGGCATCAGCCGCCCGGCGACAGGAAGACACCCTGCGGCAGGGTGGTGGCCTCTCCGACCAGCTCGGATCCGCCAAGGCGGGCCATCAGCGCCAGCATCCGCGCGGCGGCCTCTTCATCGATCGGACCGGCGTCGGGGATGCCGTCCCGGAAGCCCGCCTTCAGTGCCTCGAACTGCGCGTCGGTCTTGACGTTCATCACGGGCCGCAGGCGGTCCCATTCGGCGTCGTCCCCGGCCAGGCGTTCCTTGGCGGCGCGGCTGGCCTGGGCAAAGCCTTCGACCACGGCGCGGTTGTCGCGCAGGTAGTCCCCCTTGACCACATAGCCCAGCAGCGGGGTGTTGGGATCAAGGCCAAGGGCGGTCGAGGCTTCGGCCACGGTGATCAGGCTGCGCATCCCGGCGGCCTGCATCTTGGCGTTGAAGTGCCAATAGTTCAGCGCCCCGTCGACCTCGCCCGAGAGGGCGGATTTGAAGATCAGCGGCGGCGCGCCAAAGACCTGTTCGGTGTCGGCCTTCAGGTCCATGCCGAATTCCTGTTCCGCGTAGGCCTGCAGGATGAGCCAGCTTTTATCCAGCGGCCCGCCCGCGATGCCGATGGATGTGCCCTTCATGTCCGACAGGCTTTGCGCCGGGCTGTCCTGTTTGACCAGCATCCCCCCGACCGCGCGGGAATAGGGGATGAAGACATAGTCCTTGCCCGCTGCCCGCTGCCGCGCGACCCACAGCCAGTCCGTGACCATCGCATCGGCCTCGCCACCCTGAAAGGCGATCTGGCTGGCCGATCCGCCGGCCATGCCCTGTACCTCCATCCGGAAGCCGTTGGCGGTGTCGTCACCATGATGGGCGATGCTGTCGAGCTCCCAGTTGACGGTGCCGAACTTGAGCACGGCGATGCGGAAGACCGGGTTTTCGGCCTGCGCCGCCGCGGTGGTGAACAGGCCGCAGACGGCGGCCATCAGGTAGATCTTGATCCGTTTCACGAAGCTGCTCCTTGCGGGTGGGCGGCGGTCCGGGGACCGGCGCGGGGAACCGGGGCAGGGCAGGTCACGGCCCCTTGGTGGCCCGGCGCAGATGGCCCGGGCGTGATGGCGTGACAGTCCTCCCTGCCTTGCAGCCTAGCGAAGCGCCTGGTGCCGCGCATCGCGACTTTGGTTGTAGACCCGCCGCCCCACGGCACGGACGGGCCAGCAAATCAAGGGGCATGGGGTCGTACGACCAAGGTTCAATACCCCGGCGCATGGTTTGACAGAATACTGCCGCCAGTTCGTCCGGCCCCGATCTGCACGGCCCGACGGCACTGACCCAACACCTGGGACCCAAATGGGAGGAAACCAATGAACAGATTTGTACTGGCCCTGACCGCGTCGATGATCGCGGCCAGCGGAGCCACCGCACAGGTGACGGAGGCGGATCTTGCCAATGACGCCGCGTCGACCGGGGATGTCCTGACCAACGGCATGGGCCGCCACCTGCAACGCTTCTCGCCTCTGGATACGCTGAACAAGGAAAACGTCGGCAACCTCGTCCCCGCCTATGCCTTCTCGCTTGGCGGGGAAAAGCAGCGCGGGCAGGAAACCCAGCCGATCGTGCATGACGGCGTGATGTACCTGACCGGGTCCTATTCGCGGCTGTATGCCATCGACGCGATCACCGGTGAAGAGCTGTGGCAGTACGACGCCCGCCTGCCCGAAGGCATCCTGCCCTGCTGCGATGTCATCAACCGGGGCGCGGCGATCTATGGCAACAACATCTACTTCGGCACCCTCGACGCCCGCATCGTCGCCCTGAACAAGGACACCGGCGACGTCGTCTGGAACAAGAAGATTGCGGACTACAAGGCGGGCTACAGCTATACCGCCGCCCCGCTGATCGTGAACGGGCTGATCATCACCGGCAATTCGGGTGGTGAGTTCGGCATCGTCGGCGCGGTTCAGGCGCGGGACGCCGAGACGGGCGAGCTTGTCTGGGAACGTCCGGTGATCGAAGGCCACATGGGCATGCTGAACGGCGAAGAATCCACCATGACCGGGACGCTGAACGCCACCTGGCCCGGCGACATGTGGAAGACCGGCGGCGGGGCGACCTGGCTGGGCGGATCCTATGACGCGGACACCGACACGCTGGTCTTCGGCACGGGCAACCCGGCACCCTGGAACAGCCACCTGCGCAATGCGGGCACCCCGACCGAGGGCAACAGCGGCGATAACCTTTATGCCGCCTCACGCCTTGGCATCGATCCGGCGACGGGCGAGATCAAGTGGCACTTCCAGACCACGCCGCGCGAAGGCTGGGATTATGACGGCGTGAACGAAGTCGTCGCCTACACCGACCGCAGCGGCAACCAGCGCTTTGCCACCGCCGACCGCAACGGGTTCTTCTACGTTCTGAACCGCGAAGACGGGGCCTTTGTCAGCGCCACGCCTTTCGTCAAGGACATCACCTGGGCCGACGGCATCGACGACACCGGCCGCCCGATCTTCAACGAAGGCAACCGCCCCGGCAATCCGTCGTCCGCCGCCGACGGCAAGAAGGGCGAGGTGGTCTTTTCGTCCCCGTCCTTCCTGGGCGGCAAGAACTGGATGCCGATGGCGCATTCACCCGATACCGGCCTGTTCTACGTGCCTTCGAACGAATGGGGCATGGACATCTGGAACGAGCCGATCACCTACAAGAAGGGCGCGGCCTATCTGGGATCCGGCTTCACCATCAAGCCGAACTACGAAGACCACATCGGCTCTCTCAAGGCGATCGATCCGGACACCGGCGAGATCAAGTGGGA
Organism: Pseudooceanicola onchidii; assembly: GCF_004959925.1. Classification (GTDB taxonomy): domain Bacteria; phylum Pseudomonadota; class Alphaproteobacteria; order Rhodobacterales; family Rhodobacteraceae; genus Pseudooceanicola; species Pseudooceanicola onchidii. The sequence goes on from NZ_SPUW01000001.1 coordinate 964,998, forward strand.
ATACAAGAACGACGCGCCGCTCTGGGGTGGCGTGATGGCGACGGCCGGCGGGCTGGTCTTCACCGGCACGCCCGAGGGGGCCTTCAAGGCCTTCGACGCCGACACCGGAGAGGTCCTGTGGTCCTTCCAGACCGGGTCGGGCATCGTCGGCCAGCCGATCACCTGGGAACAGGACGGCACCCAGTATGTCACCGTGATTTCCGGCTGGGGTGGCGCAGTGCCGCTTTGGGGCGGGGAAGTGGCCAAGAAGGTCAACTACCTCAACCAGGGTGGTCTGCTGTGGACTTTCCGCCTGCCCGAGAAATTCGCGGCTAACTGAGCCGTCGACCAAGATTGGCCAAGGTACGCCCCCGCATGTCGGGGGCGTATCTGCATGTCGGGGTCCTGTCTGCGGCCTAATACCTTTTGGTAAGATCCCCATTGCGGATTAATGGCTATAGTGGGGGTATGAAACCACAGCAGGCCCCCATGACCGACCCAAGCCCCCAACCGTCCATCGGTCGATGGGCGCTGATCGTCGACGACCACCCCCTGTTCTGCGACGCGCTGGAACTGACGCTGAAATCGGTCGCCGATTTTGCGATCGTGCGCACCGCCAACAGCCTTGCCGCCGCGCTTGAGGAACTGGACGGCCTGCCGGACCCGGGGATCATCCTGCTGGATCTGAACCTGCCGGACGTCAGCGGGCTGGACGGGCTTTTGCGCCTGAAACGCGCGGCAGAGGGGGCGCAGATCATCATCGTGTCCTCGATGACCGAAAATGCGGTCATCAATTCGGCCATCGCTGCGGGGGCCGCGGGCTACGTGCCCAAGCATTCCAGCCGCGCGACCTTCAAGGAGGCGATGGACCGCATCGCCGAAGGCGCGGTCTACAAGCCCGGCGGCTTTGTCGAAGGCGAGGGCGAGGACACCTTGCCCGACACCGACAGCATCGAACGGCTGGCCTCGCTCACCAACCAGCAGGCGCGGATCCTGCACCTGATCTGCGAAGGCAAGCTGAACAAGCAGATCGCCTATGACCTGTCGATCGCCGAAACCACGGTGAAGGCGCATGTCACCGCGATCATGCGCAAACTTGGCGTGCACAGCCGGACGCAGGCCGTTCTGGTTGCGAACGAGGTGAAGTTTACAACCCTATTGCCAAGCCAGGATTGACGACCCTATCGTTGTGGAAGGGAGGCCACAATTGGTACACAAGGACAGGGGCGCGCCGTCGGGCGCGCAGCATTCGCTGTGTCGCGCGCAGGTCTCTGCGCATGATCCCCGAGCCGTGGACAAGCTGCGCGCGGGACTGGGCCCCGATCCGCTGGCGCTGGTCATCCTCTTCATCTCTCCGCAAGCTGATTTCCAGGCGACCGTGTCGTCGATCCGGGCGCACTACCTGCACACCGATGTCGTCGCCTGCACCACGGCCGGAGAGATAGGCGCAGGCGGCTACGTCGAAGGCGAGATCATCGCCGTGGGCTTTCCGGCGGACCACTTCGCCACGACTTCGATCCTGATCGACGGGCTGTCGGAACAGACCCCCCAGGGGGTCCTGGACCGGATCGCGCTGGCCCGCCTGGCCCTGCAGGAGGGCAACCTGGACAAGCCGCACGGCTTTGCCTTCCTCGCCATCGACGGGCTGTCGCTGCGCGAGGATACCCTGACCTCGGTCATCGCGCCCGCCCTGCGCGACATGCCGCTGTTCGGCGGATCGGCCGGGGACGGCATGGATTTCGCCCATACGGTGGTGTCGTTGAACGGCGCGGTGCGGCAGGATGCGGCCGTCCTGACGATGATCCAGACGGATCACCGCACCAAGGTCTTCAGCATCGATCACCTTGTGCCGACCGAAAAGCAGATGGTCGTCACCGGCGCGGATCCGGACCGCCGCATCGTGAAATCCATCAATGCCGAACCGGCGGCGCGCGAATACGCCCGGCTGGTCGGCAAGGATCCCGACCAGCTGGACCGTTTCACCTTTGCCTCGCACCCGGTGGTGGTTCGCATCGGCGACAGCCACCATGTCCGCGCCATCCAGCAGGTGAACGAGGCCGGAGAGCTGGTGTTCTTCTCGGCCATCGACGAGGGCATGGTGCTGACCGTGGCCGAACCGCGCAACATGGCCGAACACCTGCAGGAACAGCTGGACCAGATTGCTGAATCCGGCGGGCTGACCGATATCCTGGGGTGCGACTGCGTGTTGCGCCGGATCCAGGCCGAACAGATCCAGGCCACGCGGGACCTGTCGGATATCCTGGCCAGCCACAAGGTCATCGGCTTTTCGACCTACGGCGAACAGATCGGGCCGCTGCATGTCAATCACACGATGACGGGCGTGGCCATCTATGCGCAGGACCCGGGCCGGTCGTGATGCCGACCTCGCTGATAAACCCCGAAGACAGTCTGGAACGACAGAACGAAAAGCTGCTTCAGATCGTCGGGGCGCTGATGCGCAAGGTCGAGAAGAAGAACGAACAATCCAGCGTGGCCTATGCCCAGTTCGAACGCGCCGCCATGCTGGAAGTGCAGGTGCGCGAACGGACCATCGACCTGGAACGTACGCTCGACCTGCTGCAGGAATCGAACGCGCGGCTGGAAGCGGCGAACCGCGAAACCCAGATCGCGCGGGAAAACCTGATCGAGGCGATCGAGACCGTCAGCGAAGGCTTTGCGCTTTTCGGTCCCGACGACCGGCTGGTACTGTACAACAGCCGGTTCTGTCGCGAACTGTCGGATGTCGAACCCCGCCTGCAGGAAGGGCTGACCTTTTCGAACTATGTCCGGCTGATTTCCAACAGCCGCCACCTGTCGCTGCCCCCGCCGATGACGCCGCAGGCCTGGGCGACGCAGCGCACCCGTCGCCACCGCGACGACCGCGTGGTCTTCAACGTCAGCCTGACCTATGACCGCTGGCTGCAGGTCAGCGAACACCGCACCCTGCGGGGCGGCACCGTGATCCTGCAGACCGATGTGACCAACATCATCCGGCTGGAACGCAAGGAACGCGAGAAGATGCGGGACGAACAGGCCCGCATCCTGCAGGCCACGCTCGACCACCTGAACCAGGGCGTGTGCATCTTCGACCGCAACAACGATCTTGTCGGTTGGAACAAGCGGATGGATTACCTGCTGGATCTGCCGCCGCAGGAACTGGCGCTTGGCCGCAACTTCATGGTCCTGCTGCAGCGCCTGCGTGACCAGCTGGATTTCGACGGCGATTTCGACGGCGACATGCTGATCAGGTGGGCCGAGAACAAAGAAGGCCGCCCCCCCGTCGCCTTCGAGGTCATCCGCGCCGAACGCCAGATCCTGAGCGTCTTCGCGCAGGAGATGCCGGACCGGGGCTTCGTGATCAGCTTTACCGACGTCACTGCCGAACGCGAAGCCACCCGCGCCCTGTCCGAGGTGAACGAGATGCTGGAGCGGCGTGTGCAGGACCGCACCAAGGAGTTGGGCATCGCCCTGGCCGAGGCCGAGCGGGCCAATGCCTCCAAATCACGCTTTGTGGCCGCCGCCAGCCATGACCTGCTGCAACCCCTGTCGGCGGCCAAGCTGTTCATCAACTCGCTCGCGGGCAGCGTCGAAAATGCCGGGCAGCAGGATGTCATCGCCAAGGCGGAAAGCGCGCTGTCGAGCGTCGAACAGATCATCGAGGCGCTGCTGGATATCTCGCGCCTGGATGCGCGGCGGCCCAGTTTCGACCTGCGCACCGTGCGGCTTTCGGCAATCCTCGATCCGCTGCGGGACGAACTGACCCCGGTCGCGGCGGCCAAGGGGATCGACCTGCGCGTCATCGGGTCCGGCCTGTCGGTGCGCAGCGACCCGGGCTACCTGCGCCGGATCATCCAGAACCTCGTGTCGAACGCGATCCGGTATACCGACCGGGGCAGAGTGCTGGTCGGCGTGCGCCGTATCGGCAGTGTCGCGCGGGTGCAGGTCTGGGACACCGGGCGCGGCATCGCCCCCGAGGACCAGCAGGCGATCTTCCAGGAATTCAGGCGGCTCGATACCAGTCATGACGTCAACAGCCTCGGGCTTGGCCTCGCCATTGTCGAACGGGCCTGCAAGAGCCTTGATCATCCGCTCGGCCTGACCTCCGAACCGGGGAAGGGCAGCCTGTTCACTGTCGATCTGCCGATGCGGCAGGGGGTGGCCGAAAAGCTGCCCAAGGCCCCGATCCTGCGCCGCCAGGTGCCGCAGCTGAACGGAGAGATCGTCTTTCTGGTCGAGAACGACGAGAACCTCGCCAAGGCCGTGACGCTGACCATCGAAGGCTGGGGCGGAGAGGTCATTCACGCCTGGAACGGCGAAGAGGGCCTTCAGCTTCTGTCCGAGATCGACCTGAGGCCGGATGCGCTGGTGCTGGATTACCAGCTGGGCGACGGCATGACCGGGCTCGAGCTTCTGGCGCGCATCCGCGCCCTGCATGGCGACGTGCCTGCGCGCATCGTCTCGGCCAACCGCGGGGCGGATCTGCAGGCGGCCTGCCACGAGGCCGACGTGGTCCTGATGCCCAAGCCGATCGACTGGACGCAGTTCTTCACCTTCCTCAGCGAAGCCACCCTGCCGCGCGGCTGATCCGTGCGACGTGGCCGGTCCAAAAGAAAACCGCGCGGCAACCTGCGTCGCCGGGCGGTGTCATCATGTTTTGTCTTGCCGATCAGGCGGCACTGGCACGCGGTGGCACCGGCCGCAGCAGGATCGCCGCCACCACCAGAAGGCCCACGAGGATCGCGGCATAGTGGGTCGAGATCAGCAGCAGACCGGCCACCGTCAGAGAGATCTTTTCCCACAGCGCCAGGTCCCGGCGGAACCAGCCGATATAGGCCGCCGACAGGGCCAGCACGCCGACCAGGCCCGACAGCAGCGCCGTGATGAATTCCACCCAGGTGAAGTTCACGAACAGCAGGCTGGGCGCATAGATGAACATGAACGGCACCAGCGCCTTGCCCATGGACAGGCGGAAGGCAGTTGTGCCGGTGCTCATCGGTTCGGACCGCGCCAGGCCCGCCGCCGCATAGGCCGCCAGCGCGACCGGCGGCGTCACATCCGCAAGAACCCCGAAGTAGAAGACGAAGAAGTGTGTCGCGATCAGCGGCACGCCGAATTCCGTCAGCGCCGGGGCGGCGATCGAGGCGAGGATGATGTAGGTCGGCGTCGTCGGGATGCCCGCGCCCATGATGATGCAGGCGATGGCCACGAAGATCAGGCCGAAGAACAGCGCCAGGCCATTTTCCGACAGCAGACCGGTGAAATCGATGCCGATCACGAAGCCCGCCAGGTCATGCGCCAGTTCGACCACGGCGGCCGAGAACTTGAAGCCAAGGCCGGTCAGCGTCGTCATCCCCAGCAGGAAGCCGACACAGGCACAGGCGGCGCCGATGGCCAGGGCGAACTTGGCCCCGTCCTCGAACCCGCGCACCAGGCGCGGCGGCGTCAGCACCGTCGAGGTGTCCATCGAGGTATTGCCAAGCGCGCGCATCACCAGCGGCACGTAGCTGCACACGATGGTCAGGATGATGCCCCAGAAGGCGGCCAGGAAGGGCGTGTACTGCATCAGCAGCATCGCCACCATCACGCCAAGCGGCACGAACAGGTGCCAGGACTTGGCCAGCACCGCGCCGAACTGCGGGATCTTGTCCTTGGACATGCCGGTCAGGCCCAGCTTCTTCGCCTCGAGGTGCACCATCAGCAGGATGGCGATGTAGTGGAAGGCGGCCGGGACGATCGCGATCAGGATCAGCTCGTTATAGGGCACGCCTAGCATCTCGGTCATCACGAAGGCCGAGGCCCCCATGATCGGCGGCGTGATCTGCCCCCCGCAGGAGGCCGAGGCCTCGACCGCGCCGGCAAAGCGCCCCGAGAAGCCGGATTTCTTCATCAGCGGGATCGTGAAGGCACCCGTCGTCACCGTGTTGGCGATCGGAGAGCCCGAGATCATCCCGAAGAAACCCGAGGACACGACCGACACCTTGGCCGACCCACCCGAGGCGCGGCCCGCGATGATGGTGGCAAGGTCGATGAACAGCTGCCCCAGCCCCGACATCTGCGCCAGGATCCCGAACAGAACGAAGTGGAACACGTAGGTCGCGACCACGCCGACGGCGACGCCATAGATGCCTTCGGTGCCGACGAAGAGGTGGTTGATGATCCGCGTGATCGAATAACCCCGGTGCGCCATGATGCCCGGCAGGTAAGGCCCGGCCAGCGCGTAGATCAGGCAGCCGACGCCGATCCAGGCCAGCGTCGCGCCCATGGTGCGGCGCGTGGCCTCAAGCGTCATGATGATCGCCATGAAGCCCAGCATATAGACCGGCTCGGGCGGGTTGCCGACATTCACGATGAAGATATGTTCAAAGAAAACCGACAGATAGGCCGAGAACCCCGCGCCGGCAGCGGCAAAGATCCAGTCGCGCAGGGCGATTTTTTCGGGGTCGGCGCCCTTGCGATTGAAGGGCAGCGTCAGGAAGATCAGGCCGACCATGAGGGCGATGAAGACCGTCTTGATCCCGCTGGCGGGAAGGGCGGTCGCCAGCCCGTAAAGCAGGTAGAGGTAGAAGCCCGCGAAGATCAGCGATTCAATCCACATGCCCCGGGTCGGCACGGCGCGCTTGCGCGGGAAGACCAGGAAGATCAGGCCCATCACGAAGGCCAGGTGGATCGTGCGGTGCATCACCTCGTTCAGCAGGCCGAAGCCGGCGGTATAGACGTGGAACAGCGACAGCACGACCGACAGGATCGTGACCAGCTTGGCGGTCGGTCCGACCAGGTTCCGGAAGTTCGATTCGCTGTCGTATTCCCTGACCAGGGCTTCGACTTCGTCGGCGGTGAATTCGTGATCGCCGTCCGCCGCCGTATGGCCGCGGTTGTCGTTCGGGTTGGGCCCTTGGGTCATTTGGATGTCTCCTCGTCGCAGGGGGCAAGGGTAAGCGCCGCATGGCCCAGATCCGCAAGCGGAAAGGCCTTGTCGGCGATATGCAGGGTGTTCTTGAATTGCGCCTGAACGCGCAGCGGGATGGGCCCTGTATGGCGCCTCATGTCAAGTATGAACTGGCCGTTTTCATGCCGCCATGCCGTCGCGTCCATGTCATTGGCGATCGACGGCAGGCCCGCGCCATGGGCCACGAAGACCTCGCGCGTCTGGATGATCTCTCCGGTCTCGACCACGTAGCTGTCCGTGACAAGCGTGCGGGAGACGGAGTGGATGAAGCTCAGATCGAAGGTCCGGTCGTCACCGAGGGGCAGACGGGCCACGAGGGACTGGGTGCCGCGCGTTTCGGTCAGACACAGCCAGGTGGCTGCATCCGTGGCCCGCACCGGACAGGCGGGCGCAAGCAGAAGGGCGGCACAGGCCGCCCTTCCGACATGGCGCAGGGATCTGCGCCCTGCCATTACTTGGAGATGCCTTTTTCGGCGTAGTACTTCTCGGCACCCGGGTGGACGGGGATCGACACCGATTCCAGCGCCTTCTCGACCGAGATCTGCTTGCCCATGGGGTGAACCTTGCCAAGCGTTTCGGTGTTTTCGTACAGCGCCTTGGTCACCGCGTAGATGATGTCGTCGGACACGTCCGCATGGGTCGCCCAGATCGCGCGCACGGCCAGCGTTTCGACGTCGGAATCCACACCCTTGTAGCTTTCGGCCGGAATGACCGAGTTGGCGTAGTAGGGCTGGGTTTCCTGCAGCTTGGCGATCGCCGGGCCGTTCAGCGGCACGATGCGGATGTCGTGGCCGTTGGCCAGGTCGGTCACCGAAGAGGTCGGCAGGCCGGCGGTGATCAGCGACGCGTCGAGGTTGCCGTCCTTGATCTTGTCGACCGACTGCGCGAAGGACGAATAGTCTTCCGACACGTCTTCGCGGGTCAGGCCGTGGGCTTCCAGCAGGTCGCCCAGAAGCTGCCACTGGCCCGAACCCGGCGAACCGGAGGACACGGATTTGCCCTTGATGTCCTCGAAAGTCTCGATGCCGCTGTCGGCACGCACGACCAGCTGCACGGTTTCGGGGTAGAGCGCGCCGATGGCCCGGATGTTGTCCAGTGCCGCACCGTCGAACTGGTTCACACCCTTGTAGGCAGCGTCGAGGATGTCGGCAGCCGCGAAGGCCGATTCAATCTCGCCACGGCCCAGCAGCTGGGCGTTCGCAACCGAGGCGTTGCCGGTTTCGGCCGTTGCCGACAGCTTGGTGTCGGGCAGTTCGGCGGTGTTCGAGATCAGCTGCGCCAGCATCCCGCCAAGCGGGTAATAGGTGCCGCCGGTGCCGCCGGTGGCGATACCGAAGAACGTGCGACCAGCCGCAAGGGCCGAGGTCGACATCAGGGCCAGGGCGGCCGTGGACGTGCCGAGGAATTGGCGACGGGAAAAAGACATGAAAACCTCCGTGTCTGTTATGGATCACCGCCCGGGCGGAGCCGGGGCGGGTATCGCGGGTTTGATGGATAACTTCTTGACCCTGAGATTTTGCATGTCAATAACAGTTTTCAAATATGAAAGGCTTCGAGATGCAAGTTGGTCTGAAAGACCCCGAAAACCGCCCGCTTTTTGAACGCATTACCGGGGACTCGCCCTTGCTGCTGCATGTGCCCCATGCCGGCACCCATGTTCCGCAAGATCTCCGTGCCGCTCTCAAACCCGAAGCTCTGGACCTGAGCGACACCGACTGGCACATGGACCGCATCGCCCGCGATCTGCTGCCCAAGGGGGCGTCTCTGATGACGGCCACGGTCACGCGCTATGCCGCCGACCTAAACCGTCCGTCGGATGACACGCCGCTTTATACCGGGGCGACGACCGGGCTGATGTCGACGATCGATTTCGACGGCGGGCCGCTCTATCGCCCGGGTGCCGAACCGACCCCGGACCAGCAGGCCGCCCGCATCGCAACCTACTGGGATCCCTACCACGCCGCGCTGACCGCCGAGATCGACCGCATCCGCGGCGCCCATGGCTACTGCGTGATGCTGGACCTGCATTCGATCCGCAGCCACGTCCCGCGCCTGTTCGACGGGCGCCTTCCCGATCTGAACCTCGGCAGCAACTCCGGCACCTCCTGCGCGCCGGAACTGGCCGAGGCGGCCGAGGCGGCGTTGAAGCAAAGCGACTTCAGCATGGTCCACAACGGCCGCTTCAAGGGGGGGCACATCACCCGCCACTATGGACGTCCCGACCAGAACGTTCACGTCCTGCAGATCGAGATCGCGCAGGATTGCTACATGCTGGAAGAGACCCCCTGGACCTATCTGCCAGACCGCGCCGACCGCCTGAAGGTCGCGCTGGCGCGGCTTGTCGGTGTCATGGATGCCTTCCAGCCCGAACTGGCGGGGTCGTGATGGGGTTCGATCTGCTGAACGGCGCGCATTTCCGCCAGGCGCTGACGCCCGAGGGCTGGGTGCGCAACCTCTCGGTCCATTTCGCGGCCGACGGTACCATCGCCAGCACCGCGCAGGACGACAATCCGGACGGTCTGCCGGTCTATGAAAATCCCGTGGTTCCCGGCATCACCGACCTGCACAGCCATGCCTTTCAATACGCCATGGCCGGCCTGTCCGAGGTGCGCCGCAATCCCGTCGACAGCTTCTGGTCCTGGCGCGACATCATGTATTTCTTCGCGCTGACCCTGTCGCCCGAGGATCTGCAGGCCATCGCCGCACGGCTCTACCTGTCGCTGCTCAAGGGCGGCTACACCGGGATCGTCGAATTCCACTACGTCCACAACGATCTGGACGGCACGCCCTATGCCCGGCGCGAGGAACTGTCGCTCGGCATCTTCGAGGCCGCCAAGCTCACGGGGCTCGATCTGACGCATCTGCCCGTGTTCTACGCCCATTCGAACTTCGGGGGCCTCGCCCCGACCGATGGCCAGCGCCGGTTCATTCAGGATCTCGACGGGTATGCGGCGATGCTGGACAGCCTGCGCGCCCCCGCGCAAGCGGGCGGGCACACGCTTGGCATCGCGCCGCATTCCCTGCGCGCCGCCACGCCCGAGGAAATCACCCAGCTGCTCAAGCTGCGCGCCGATCTGATCCCCGGCAGCCCCGTGCACATCCACGTCGCCGAACAGGTGAAAGAGGTCGAGGACGCCCTGGCCTGGAACGGCCGTCGTCCGGTTCAGCAACTGTTCGACATCGCCCCGGTGGATGAGGCCTGGTGCCTGATCCACGCGACCCACCTGACGGCGTCCGAGGTCGCGATGATCGCCCATTCCGGTGCGACCGTCGGCCTGTGCCCGATGACCGAAGCCAACCTGGGCGACGGCATCTTCCGCGCCACCGACTATATCGCGCAGGGCGGCAGCTTTGGCATCGGGTCGGATTCGAACATTGCCACCTATGCGTCGCAGGAACTGCAGCAGCTGGAATACAGCCAGCGTCTGCGCGACCGTCAACGCAACGTGCTGTCGTCGATGGACACGCCCCATGTGGCCGCGAACCTCTGGTCGCGGGCGGCGCAGGGCGGGGCACGGGCGGCGGGTCGGCCGGAACAGGGCCTTGCCCCCGGCGGTCTGGCCAGCTTTGTCGAACTCACCACGCCCGAACCCGGCGCGATGCTGCCGGTCGATCCCGAGGCCGCGCTGGATTTCCACGTCTTTGCTGGCCGGGGCTTCCACGTCGGCGACGTGGTCGTGCGCGGGCGGCGCGTGGTCACGGCGGGCCATCATCCCATGGAAAATGTGATCGTTTCGGACTATCACAAGGCCATGCAACGCGTCGCGGCACGTCTGTCGGATCGCGGAACCGTGGCCTGACGGGTCGGAAAGGGACGCAGCTTGGCCAAGGAACCGGATTACCGATCGAACTCGCTGGTGCGCGGGCTGAGCATCCTGGAATGCTTCACCGTCACCCGCCCCGAGATGATGCTGTCGGAAATCGCCGAGGCGCTGTCGATCACCAGCAGCGCCGCCTATCGGTTCGTCGTCACGCTGGAACGCGAAGGCTTCCTGGTCAAGCATGAAACCCGCTATCGGCTGGCACCCCGGGTGATGGACCTTGGGTACCGCTACCTGGCCTCGCTCGATATCTACGACCTGGCCCGCATCCCGGCGGACCAGCTGCGCAACGACACCGGCTTTACCGCCCACGTTTCGGTGCTTGAAGGGGTCGAGATCGTCTATGTCTATCGCGCCCTGTCGGACCGATCGATGGTGTCGAACGTGCCGGTCGGGTCGCGCCTGCCGGCCTTCTCGACCACCATGGGGCGCCTGCTTCTGTCGGACCTGCCCGAGGCCGAGCTGGACCGCCGCTTCAAGGATTACACCTTCAACCCGATGAGCCCGCAGGCCCCGGCGTCCCTGGCCGACCTGAAGCCGCTGCTGAAGGAAGACCGGGCCCGTGGCTACGTCGCGCAGCGGTCGCATCTGGCCACCGGCACCTTATCGATCGCGGCACCGCTGGTGTCGCGGCACGGGCGTTACCTTGGTGCGATCAACCTGTCGGGCCACGAGATGCAGATCCAGCCGGATGACGCCCTGATCGAGCGCGTGCTGGACGCCGCGCGCGAAATCTCACGCATGCTCTGACGGCCCGCTGCGCAGCGCGCGGGGGCTGTGACCGAACCGGGCCCGCACGGCATCGGACAGGTGCGATTGGGTGGCGAACCCGGCCATCTGCGCCACCTCGCTCATCGGCAGGCGGGTGCGGGTGATCAGATCCTTCGCCAGATCCAGCCGCATGCGGCGATAGACCTCGGCGACCGGCAGGCCGAGGCTCTCGGAGCTGAGCCGTTGCAGCTGCCGCACCGACACGCCGACCAGCGCCGCGATCTGCGTGACCGACAGAGGATCGGCCAGGTGCGTCTCCATCAGGTCCAGCGCAAGGCGCACCGGATCGGGCAGGGGACCATAGCGCGCCGCCACGCCCGCCTGCTGCGGCGCCTCGGCGATCCGCACCTCGGTCTGGATGAACCAATCCGCAATGCGCCGCGCGAAGGGGCCGCCGTGATCGCGCGCGATGATCGCGTGCATCATGTCCAGCGGTGCGGTGCCGCCCGCGCAGGTGTAACGGTCGCGGTCGATGACAAACAGCCGCCGATCGACCACGGCGCCGGGGTCCTCGGCCCGCAGCGCCTCGATATGGTGCCAGTGCAGGGTGAACCGTCGCCCGCCCATCAGCCCCGCCCGCCACAGGATCGCCGCGCCGCCCGAAATGCCGCCAAGCGCCACGCCCGCCCGGTCCATCCGGCGCAGCCAGCCCATCAGCCGCGGATCGCGCACCGCCAGGGGATCGCCCCCCGCTACGACGAAAATCAGATCGGGGCGGTCAGGTGCGTCATCAAGCGGAAGGCTGTCGAACCAGCTGCCAAGCGAGGCCCGTGCCGGCCCGCCTTCGGGTGTCAGGGTGACCGGATCGTAAAGGGTCTGGCCCGCGAACAGGTTCGCCGCCCGCAGCGGTTCAAGCGCGGCGGCGGTCGACATGAGCGCATAGCCGTCCAGCAGGACGAAGGCGAAGGTCTTGGGCGACATGTTCGGCACAATTTCGGAAAAGAACGGCAGATGCAAAGAAGAAATCGCCGTGCCGGGGGCGTATCACCAAATTGACCAGCAGGAGGCGCACGGGATGAAGTTTTCCGGCTTCAAAGTCATCAAGGAAGCCCTGACGGGCCACAAGGGGTGGGCACCGCTGTGGCGCGATCCCGATCCGCAACCGGCCTATGATTTCGTCATCGTCGGCGGCGGCGGCCACGGGCTGGCGACGGCCTTTCACCTGGCGGCGACCTTCGGGCAGGCGCGGATCGCTGTGCTTGAGAAAGGCTGGCTGGGCTCGGGCAACATCGGGCGCAACACGACGATCATCCGGTCGAACTACCTGCTGCCAGGCAACCAGCCCTTCTACGAATTCTCGATGAAGCTCTGGGAGAGCATGGAGCAGGACCTGAACTTCAACGCCATGGTCAGCCAGCGCGGGATCCTCAACCTGTTCCATTCCGACGGCCAGCGCGATGCCTATCGCCGCCGGGGCAACGCGATGCACCTGTCGGGCGCCGATGCCGAACTGCTGGACCAGCAGGCCGTGCGCGCGATGTATCCCTGGCTCAACTTCGACAACGCGCGCTTTCCGATCAAGGGCGGACTGCTGCAAAGGCGCGCGGGCACGGCGCGGCACGACGGGGTGGCCTGGGGATATGCCCGCGCCGCCGACCAGCGCGGCGTCGACATCATCCAGAATTGCGAGGTCACAGGCTTTCGCATCGACCAGGGCCGCGTTCTGGGGGTCGAGACATCGCGCGGCTTCATCGGCGCCGGCAAGGTCGGCGTCGCGGTGGCCGGGTCGTCGTCGCGCGTGATGCAGATGGCCGGGATGCGCCTGCCGATCGAAAGCCACGTCCTGCAGGCCTTTGTCAGTGAAGGGCTCAAACCCGTCATCGACGGCGTCATCACCTTCGGTGCGGGACACTTCTATGTCAGCCAGTCCGACAAGGGCGGTCTGGTCTTTGGCGGCGACATCGACGGCTACAATTCCTACGCGCAGCGCGGCAACCTGCCGGTGGTCGAGGACGTGCTGGAAGGCGGCATGGCGCTGATGCCGCGCATCGGCCGCGCGCGCCTTCTGCGGTCCTGGGGCGGGGTGATGGACATGTCGATGGACGGGTCTCCGATCATCGACCGCACCCCGGTCGAAGGGCTCTATCTGAATGCGGGCTGGTGCTACGGCGGGTTCAAGGCCACCCCGGCCTCGGGCTATGCCTTTGCCCATCTGCTGGCCACCAACACCCCGCATGAAACCGCAACCGCCTATCGGCTGGACCGCTTCGCGCGCGGCCATGTCATCGACGAAAAGGGCGTGGGTGCCACGCCGAACCTGCATTGAGACCGCCATGCTGATCCCCCATCCGCTTCTCGGCCTGCGTGACGCGCAGGAATTCACCTATCTCGGCGATGCCGCGCTGATCGACCGTCCTGATCCCGAGGCGGGCGAGGCCGCCTTTGCCTCCTATGTCTACGACCGCGACAACCCTGCCGGTCTGCACCGCGAGCTGTGGTTTCACGAACAGGGCGACCGGTCCTGGCTGGTCGTCACGCGCGATACCCTGACGCACGAGATCCTGGGCGCCGAACTGGCCCGGAATGTCGCCCGGACGCGGAGGGCAGGGGCATGACGCGGGTATCCGGCGGGCTGATCGACCGGTCACGGTCTCTGACCTTCACCTTCAACGGCCAAAGCTATGCGGGCCATCCCGGTGACACGCTGGCCTCGGCCCTGATGGCCAACGGTGTGCGGCTGGTCGGGCGCAGCTTCAAATACCACCGGCCGCGCGGCATCTTCTCGGCCGGGTCCGAGGAACCCAATGCCCTTGTCACCCTGCGCAGCAGCGCGCGGGCCGAACCCAACACCCGCGCCACCGTGGCCGAACTGTATGACGGGCTCGAGGCATCCTCGCAGAACCACGTGGGCCCGCTTGGCTTTGACCTGCTGGCGGTGAACGACCTCATGGCGCCCTTCTTTGCCGCCGGGTTCTACTACAAGACCTTCATGTGGCCGCGCGCCTTCTGGGAAAGGCTTTACGAGCCGATGATCCGGCGGGCAGCGGGACTTGGACGGTTGTCGGACCTGCCGGACCCGGACGCCTATGATCGCGGGTACCTGCATTGCGACGTGCTGATCATCGGCGGCGGTGCCGCGGGCCTGATGGCGGCGCTGAGCGCCGGGCGGGCCGGGGCGCGGGTGATCCTGGCGGATGAGGATTTCCGTCTGGGCGGCCGTCTGCTGGCCGAAAGCGATCCGATCGACGACGCCCCCGCACCCCAATGGGTCGAGCGCGTCGAGGCCGAACTGCGCAGCCTGCCGAACGTCCGCATCCTGACGCGCACGACCGTCTTTGGCGCTTATGACCACGGCATCTATGGCGCGGTCGAACGGGTCGCGGATCACCTTGCAACCCCCGGCGACGGTGTGCGCCAGACGCTGTGGCGGATCACTGCGAAGCGGGCGGTACTGGCGGCGGGCGCCACGGAACGGCATGTGCCCTTCGCCGACAACGACCGCCCCGGCATCCTGCTGTCGGGGGCCATGCGCGCCTATGCCAACCGCTGGTCGGTCGCGCCTGTGGCTAAGGCCGATGATCCGGTGGCGATCTTCACCACTTGCGACGATGGTCACCGTACCGCGCGCGACCTTCTGGCCAAGGGCGTCAACCTGATTGGCGTCGTGGATGCCCGGGCGGATGCGCCAGCGGGCAAGGATTACGAGGTCTTCGCGGGTGGGCTGGTGACCGGCACGCGGGGGCGGCGCGGGCTGACCTCCATCCGGCTGCGCCATGGCGGTCAGGACCGCTGGATCGACTGTACTGCCCTGGGCGTCGCGGGTGGCTGGAACCCCAACGTGCACCTGGCCTCGCACCATCGCGGGCGGCCGGTGTGGGACGACACGCGCCTGGCCTTCCTGCCCGGTGACGGTGGCCCCGGCGGCCTGATTCCTGCGGGCGCCTGCGCGGGCAAGGGATCGACCGCGGCGGCCCTCGCCGACGGTGCGGCCGCGGCCGAAACGGCCCTCACCGCGCTTGGCATCACGGCCCGGACGCCTGACATGCCGCGCGCCGAAGACCACGCCGACCGCCCCTCGGCCATCTGGCACGTGCCGGGCAAGGGGCGGGCCTGGGTCGATTTCCAGAACGATGTGACGGTGAAGGATATCCAGCTTTCGCACAAAGAGAATATGCGTTCTGTCGAGCACATGAAGCGGTGGACCACCCTTGGCATGGCGACCGACCAGGGCAAGACGTCGAACGTCACGGCCCTTGCTGTCATGGCTGAAATGACAGAACGATCAATTCCGCAAACCGGCACCACGATCTTCCGTCCGCCCTATACCGGCGTCTCTCTCGGCGTGCTGGGCGGCGGCGACACGGGGGCGGATTTCCGTCCGCGCCGCCTGACCCCGACGCATCACTGGGCCGAAACCCAAGGCGCAGTCTTTGTCGAGGTGGGCCCCTGGATGCGCGCCCAGTACTTTCCGCAGCCCGGAGAGACCCACTGGCGCCAGTCCGTCGACCGAGAGGCGCTGGCGGTCCGGGCGGGCGTCGGTCTGTGCGACGTGACGACCCTGGGCAAGATCGATGTGCAGGGGGCAGACGCGAGGGACTTCCTGAACCGTGTCTATGCCAACATGATGGGGACGCTGCAGGTCGGCCGCACCCGCTATGGCCTGATGCTGCGCGAGGACGGCACGCTGTTTGACGACGGCACCTGCGCCCGGCTGGCCGAGGATCACTACGTGGTGACCACGACCACCGCCAACGCGGGCGCGGTCTATCGCAACATGGAATTCGCCCGACAGTGCCTCTGGCCCGATCTGGACGTGCAGCTGATCTCGACCACCGACGCCTGGGCGCAGATCGCCGTGGCAGGGCCGAAATCGCGGCAGCTTCTGACACGGATCACCGACGGCGCCGATCTGTCGAACGCGGCCTTTCCCTTCATGGCCTGCGCCAACCTGACCGTCTGCGGCGGGCTGCGCGCACGGCTGTTCCGGATCTCGTTCTCGGGGGAACTGGCCTATGAAATCGCCGTGCCCGCCCGCTATGGCGCGGCCCTGATGCAGCGGCTGATGGAGGAGGGCGCGGATCTGGGCGTCACCCCCTATGGCACCGAAACGCTTGCGGTGTTGCGGATCGAAAAGGGTCACGCCGCCGGGGCCGAGCTGAACGGCCAGACCACCGCACAGATGCTGGGACTGGGGCGGATGGTGTCGGCCAAGAAGGACAGCATCGGGGCCGTCATGTCGCGCCGCGAAGGGCTGGCCGCCGACACCCGCCGCCTTGTCGGGCTGGTGCCCGTCGATCCGGCGCAGAAGGTCACCGCCGGGGCGCATCTGTTCACCAAAGGCGCGGTGCAGAATACGGTGACCGACCAGGGCTGGATCACCTCGGCCTGCCATTCGCCACACCTGGGCCATGCGATCGGGCTTGGCTTTCTTGAACATGGTGACACCCGGATCGGAGAGATCATCACCGCCGCCAACCCGCTTGAAGGTCAGGAGGTCGCCCTGCGTGTCGCTTCGGCCCATTTCGTCGACCCTGAGGGAGAGCGCCTTCGTGACTGACCTGACCCCGACCTGCGCCCTGGGCGCGACCACCCCGCGCAGCCTGCGCCTCGGCGCCTTTGGCCTGACCGAATGCCCCGAGGTGGCGCTGGCCTCGCTTGCGCTGCGGCGGGATGCACCACGGCCCGACGCGACCCTGCCGGAAGCCGGATTTTGGGCCGAAACCGCGCTTGGCACCGCGCTCTGGACCGGTCCCGACCAGTGGATGATCGAAGGCCCCGGTCTGGCCGACACCGATTTCGCGGCGCAGGTCGCGCACAGGGCCCCGGGGTGTTCGGTCACGGACCAGACCGACGGCTGGGTGCTGTTCGATCTGTCCGGCCCGGTCGAGCGGGTGCTGGAACGCGCCGTGAACCTCGATCCGGCCCGGCTGGCACCGGGGCAGGCGCTGCGCAGCGTGATCGACCACATGCCTGTCCTGCTTGTCCGACGCGCGCCGGACCGCCTGGGGATCTGGGGCATGCGGTCCTCGGCCGAAAGCCTCTGGCACGCGCTCGAGCGCATGCTGGCGCATCTGTCTGCCCGCTAAGTTCACAAGGGATCCGGAATGAACACCTATTGCCTGACGGTCGCCTGTCCGACCGCCCGTGGAATCGTCGCCGCCATCGCCACCCTGCTGGCGGAGGAAGGCTGCAACATCGTCGACAGCTCTCAGTTCGACGATCTCGAAACCGGTCGCTTTTTCATGCGCGTCAGCTTCACCTCGGACACCGGCGCCTCGCTGGACCGGATCGCGGCCCGGTTCGCCCCGGTGGCGGCCCGGTTCGACATGACCCACGCCTTCCACGACGAGGCCACCAAGATGAAGGTGGTCATCATGGTGTCGCGTTTCGGGCATTGCCTGAACGATCTGCTCTACCGCTGGCGGATCGGCGCCCTGCCGGTCGACATCACCGCCGTGATCTCGAATCACATGGACTATCAGAAGCTTGTCGTGAACCACGACATTCCCTTCCACTGTATCCCCGTGACCCGGGCGAACAAGCCTCAGGCCGAGGCGCAGATCATGCAGGTGGTCGAGGAGACAGGTGCCGAGCTGATCGTGCTGGCCCGCTACATGCAGATCCTCAGCGATGAGATGTGCCAGAAGATGTCGGGCCGGATCATCAACATCCACCATTCATTCCTGCCATCCTTCAAGGGCGCGAACCCCTACAAGCAGGCCTACGAGAGGGGGGTGAAGCTGATCGGCGCGACCTCGCACTATGTCACCGCCGACCTCGACGAAGGCCCGATCATCGAACAGGACACCGTCCGCGTCACCCATGCCCAGTCACCGGGCGATTACGTGTCGCTTGGCCGTGATGTCGAAGCGTCGGTGCTGGCCCGCGCGATCCACGCCCATGCCCACCACCGGGTCTTTCTGAACGGCACCAAGACCGTGGTCTTCCCCGCCTCTCCGCGTGGCTTCGCGTCGGAACGGATGGGGTAGGCACGGGCGCGGGGCAGGGCAACGGCCCGCCCCCGCGCCCGCCGCATCACGTTTGAAGCCGAAGGGCCTGATGCAGGCTGATGGTCCGGTCGCCGCGATACCGGTGTGACCAAGCCCCCCACGCGCTGCCATGCCGCGGTGACCGCAACGCCTTCCAAATTGGGCCGGGGCGCGGTAGGCAGTCCAATCCTTGAAGAGATTGGGCAGCTCATGGCGCAGAAAGCCACCATCTATAAAATCGAATTGTCGGTCTCGGACATGGACCGGCACTATTACGAAACGCACCGCCTGACCGTGGCGCGCCATCCGTCGGAAACCGACGAACGGCTGATGGTCCGCGTGATCGCCTTCGCCCTGAACGCGCATGAGCAGCTTGAGCTGGCCAAGGGCCTGTCCACCGACGACGAGCCCGACATCTGGCGCAAGAGCCTGAGCGGCGAGATCGACCTGTGGATCTCCTTGGGCCTGCCGAGCGAGAAGGTCATCCGCCAGTCCTGCAACAAGGCCGCCGAGGTCATCGTCTATGCCTACGGCCGCACGGCCGAAACCTGGTGGGACAGGACAAAGGGGGCCACCACCCGGTTCGACAATCTGCGGGTGCTGCACCTCGGGGTGGACGACACCGAAGCGCTGGCCGCATTGGCCAGCCGGTCGATGAAGCTGCAGATCAACATCCAGGAAGGCGAGGTCATGGTCGCGATGGACGACACCGTGATCTACCTGACGCCAGACACATGGAAGGGCACGGCCTGACGATCTGCCAGGGGGATCCAGGTTTGGACGCTTGCCCTGGCCCGCCGGTATCCCTGCCGCCCAGGATCGCCAACAAGACACCGCCCATCCCGTGCGGTATGACCGACACGGGCGTCATTTTCGCACCTAGGTCTGCGATGTGGCGAGAGAAGATCAGGCGCGCGCGGTCCTGCGGATCGGTGACGATCAGGGGCGCGTTTTGCGACCAATCATGGGAAGGTGAGAGCTTTGACCAAAGCGGTCGCAACCACCCACGGCGAGTGGTCGGGGTTGGTTTCTCGGCACCTGTCAGGAGATAGCCATGGCAGCCCGTAGGGGAATCGAACCCCTCTTTCCAGGTTGAAAACCTGGCGTCCTAACCGATAGACGAACGGGCCGCGCTTGGCGTGAGGCGGTGTTTAGGCAAAGCGCCGATCCACCGCAAGGGGAAATTTTCGCGTTTTTGAAGATTTTCTTTCAAGCTGCTCCCAAAGCGGGTCAGCCAATGGGAAGAGCCAACAAAACAAGGGGTCACGCGACGGGCGCCGCATCCTCCAGTCGCATCTGAACGCTTTGCCGACCACCCCAGGTGTTGATCTCAAGCCGCCCGGCCAGGTGGAATCTCTTGCCCGAGCGTTCCGACAGGGCGGGGCCGATCGGTCCGTCGAAGGCGCCAAAGCAGATCGCGTCCAGTGACGCGCCCAGCCCGTCGCCGAACCGCAGCTTCAGATGGCTTTCCCCGACCCGCTTAGCAAAGCTCACGGTGACATCGGGAAAGGCGAAGCGCGGGGCAGAGGCGCCTGCGCCGAAGGGACCCGCCGCCTCGATCGACCGGATCAGGTCGACCGTCGCGCCGCCGGGCATCAAGAGCCCGTCCAGGCGCAGATCCGCCGCGCCGCCCAGCCCGGCGCCCTGTTTCGCCAGAAGCTCGCTCAGCCGCGCCATGGCGGGCTCCAGCAGGTCACGCGCGACGGTCAGGCCCGCCGCCATCTTGTGCCCGCCACCCTTGATCAGCTGCCCCTCGGCCGCCAGCCGCTGGATCGAGGCGCCAAGGTCCACGCCCGCCACCGACCGGCCCGATCCCTTGCCCTCGTCGCCGTCCAGCCCGATGACCACGGCAGGCCGGTTCGTGGCCTCTTTCAGGCGCGAGGCGACGATGCCCACGACGCCCGGATGCCAGCCTTCGCCCGCCGCCCAGACCAGCGGCGCGTCCAAGCCCCGCTCCTCGGCCTGCGCCAGCGCGGCGGCGGTCACATTGGCCTCGATCTCGCGCCGTTCGGCGTTCAGATCGTTCAGCCGGTCCGCCATGGCGGCGGCCTCGTGCGGGTCTGTGCAGGACAGAAGCCGCGCCCCCAGGTCCGCCTTGCCGATCCGCCCACCCGCGTTGATCCGCGGGCCCAGCAGGTAACCGAGGTGATAGGCCGCAGGCGCCGTATCCATCCGCGCCACATCCGCCAGCGCCGCCAGCCCGGGCCGGGCGCGCCGCCCCATGACGACCAGCCCCTGCCGGACAAAGGCGCGGTTCACCCCGATCAGCGGCGCCACATCGGCCACCGTGGCCAGCGCCACCAGGTCCAGCATCGACATCAGGTCCGGAAGCCCCTTGGCCCCGTCCTCGCGGGCCTGCCGGTTCGCCTCCACCAGCATCAGAAAGACCACGGCCGCCGCGCACAGATGCGCCAGCGCCCCGTCCTCGTCCTGGCGGTTGGGGTTCACGCAGGCGACGCAGTCGGGCAGGGTCTCTCCGCCCAGGTGGTGGTCCAGGATCACCACGTCGCACCCCGCCGCGGCCACCGGTTCGTGGCTCAATGTCCCGCAGTCGACACAGACGATCAGGTCATGCGCCGCCCCCAGCTCCTGCATGGCGGGCACGTTCGGCCCATAGCCCTCGTCGATCCGGTCGGGCACATAAAGCGTCGCCTCGCGCCCCATCTGGCGCAGCCAGTCGATCAGCAGCGCGGCCGAGGTGCCGCCGTCCACGTCGTAATCCGCAAAGACGGCAATCCTCTCGCGCCCCTTCACGGCCCGCAGGAACCGCGCCGCTGCGGCCTCCATGTCCCGAAGGGATCGCGGATCGGGCAGCAGGTCGCGCAGCGAGGGGGCGAGGAAGGCCTCGGCCTCTGCCGCATTGACCCCGCGCCGGGCCAGCACCTGGGCCAGGGCCCGGTCCAGCCCGGTGGCCTGCGACAGGGCCTCGGCCGCGCGGTCGATCTCGACCGGCGGGCCGACCCACCTGCGCCCCAGGAGAGAGGAGGATACACCCAGGAAATCCATCAGGTCAGAAGCTCCCCTGCTTCATCTTGCCAGAAATACTCCCGCCGGAGGCCTCCCGCAGGCGCCCCCCGCGCGGCCTCAGACCTCTTCGATGCGGATCGCCACGGGCGTGCCCTCGACGACACCGGTGCGGTCCATCGCCGACAGCGCCCGGTCCAGCGCGTCGCGCTGCGTCTTGTGCGTCACGATCAGCACCGGCGCGCCATCGCCTTCGTGGTCGTACTGGCGCATCCGGTAGATCGAGATCCCGGCCTCGCCCAGCACGGTCGCCACCTTGGCCAGCGCACCCGGTTTGTCCTGCAGCATCATGCGCAGGTAATAGGCGGCTGGCGTGCCGGATTTCGCCGGAGTCGCTTCGATCAGGCTGCCCGCAGGCTGGCCGAAGACCGGCAGGCGGACACCGCGCGCGATGTCGCAGACGTCCGCCATCACGGCCGAGGCCGTCGGCCCTTCGCCTGCGCCCGGTCCGCGCAGCACGATCTGCTGCACCGCATCGCCCTCAAGCACCACCATGTTCGTCCCACCCTCCAGCTGTCCAAGCGGGGAGGTCGCGGGCACAAGGCAGGGCGACATCCGCTGTTCCAGCCCGCGCCCGGTCATCCGCGCGACGCCCAGAAGCTTGATCCGATAGCCCATGTCGGCGGCGGCGCGGATGTCCTCGATCGTCAGGCGGCCGATGCCCTCCAGCTCCATCGCGGCGAAATTCACCTGCGTGCCAAAGGCGGCGGCGGCCAGGATCGACAGCTTGTGGCCCGCGTCGATCCCGCCCACGTCCAGGTTCGGATCAGCCTCGAGATAACCAAGCTGGTTGGCTTCCTCGAAGACCGTCTCATAGGGCAGCCCCGCGCTTTCCATCCGGGTCAGGATATAGTTGCAGGTGCCGTTCATCACGCCCATGACGCGGGTGATCTGGTTGCCCGCAAGGCCTTCGATCAGCGACTTCACCACCGGGATGCCGCCCGCCACGGCGGCCTCGTAGCGGATCACGCGGCCGTTCGCCTCGGCCAGCTCTGCCAGGGCCTGACCATGCACGGCCAGCATCGCCTTGTTGGCGGTCACCACGTCCTTGCCGGCCTTCAGTGCGGCTTCGGTGGCGGCCTTGGCGGGCCCGTCCGATCCGCCCATCAGTTCGACGAAGACATCGACATCGTCGCGGGTGGCGAGGGTGACGGGATCGTCTTCCCAGGCATAGCCATCCAGCGGCACGCCGCGATCCTTGTCACGGGTGCGGGCCGACACCGCCGAGATCTCGATCCGCTGGCCGGTGCGTGTGGACAGCATCTCTGCCTCGCGCCGGATGATCTTGACCACCCCCACGCCGACCGTGCCCAGCCCCGCGATACCCAAACGCAACGTGCCGCTCATTCCCGCTCACTCCGCCTTAAATGTTGTCTAGGCGGCTCTAGCGGTTTCGCGCCGACCGTGCAACGCGCCATTGGCCGCGCGGGTCGGCCGTGGGCGTTCTGGGGTCTACTGCGACCGAAGGCGCGCCGCCCGGGCGCGAAGTGCTGCGGCGCGCGCGGTCAGCGCGGCGTCATCGCCGTCCTCGATCCGGGGATCTTCGGTGCGGGCCAGAAGATCGGGCAGGGGGGCCAGCGGCGGGTAGGGGCCGTCCAGCTCTGATGCGGGGATGTCGCGCGACAGATCGGGGAATTCGGCGCAGCCCGCGCCCGCCAGAAGCGTCAGAACCACAAGGCTGCGGATGATCATGGCATTCTCCCGTCAATCGCGTCGGACCCTGCCGCATCGGGCGCGCGGGGGCAAGCGGCCTTGATCTGAACAAGCGTTCAGATACAACGGACCAATGGCCCGAACCGCAGGATCCCATTCCGCCCTGACCGCGCCCCGCATCCGCGAGGCCGCGCAGGTGCTGTTCGCCCAACAGGGCTTTGCCGCCGTGTCGATGCGCCAGATCGCGGCCGAGGTCGGGGTGCAGGTCGGCGCGCTTTACAATTACACCGCCGACAAGCAGAGCCTGCTGTTCGACCTGATGACCGCCCATCTTGAGGATCTGCTGGCGGCGCTGGATGCGCGCCCCTTGCCCGAGGATCCGGTCGCCGCGCTTGAGGTTTTCACGCGGTTCCACATCCGCTTTCACGCCGAACGCCCCGACGCCGTCTTCATCGCCTACATGGAACTGCGCAACCTCACGCCCGACAACTTCGCCGCCGTCGAGGCGCTGCGCCACCGCTATGAGGACCGCCTGACCGCGATCCTCGCCTCGGGGCAGCAGACAGGCGCTTTCCGGATCGAGGACCCGCGCATCGCGACCATGGCCATCATCGCCATGCTGACGGGGGTCAACACCTGGTTCCGCCAGTCCGGTCGCCTAAGCCTGGAGGATGTCGAAGCCATCTACTGGGACATGACCCGCCGGATGGTGGCGGACTAGGTCGCGTCCCAAGCCGACCCGTAGGGTGCGTGCTTGCACGCACCGCACCCCGCGGACCACGCCCCTAGTGCGCCGGCTTGATGAACGTCCCGTTGCGCAGTTCGGAAAACGCCTGCTGCAGTTCCTCGGCCGTGTTCATCACGATCGGACCGTGCCAGGCGACGGGTTCCTGGATCGGCGCGCCTGAAATCAGCAGAAAGCGCACACCCTCTTCGCCCGCCTGAACCGTGATCTCGTCGCCCGTGCCAAAGCGGATCAGGGTCCGGTTGCCGGACATGTCGCGAATGTTGACCTCTTCCCCGCGCACTTCCTTTTCCAGCAGCACGCCCGTGGGCGCCGAGGCATCGGCAAAGGCGGCCGATCCTTCGAAGACATAGGCAAAGGCGCGGCGGTAGAGGTCGACCGGAAGGGTCTTCTTCACCCCCGGCGGGATCGAGATATCGAGGTATTGCGGATCGGCGGCGATGCCGTCGACCGGCCCGCGCTTGCCCCAGAACTCGCCGACCACGACGCGCACGCGGGTGCCATCATCGTCGATGATCTCGGGGATCTCCTTGGCCTCGACGTCCTGGTAACGCGGGGTGGTCATCTTCAGGTCGCGCGGCAGGTTCGCCCAAAGCTGGAACCCGTGCATCTGGCCGTTGGCGTTGCCCTGCGGCATCTCCTGATGCAGGATGCCGGACCCTGCTGTCATCCATTGCACGTCCCCCGCACCAAGCGACCCGGTGTTGCCCAAGCTGTCGGCATGATCGACCGTGCCCGACAGGACGTAGGTGATCGTCTCGATCCCGCGGTGTGGATGCCAGGGAAAGCCCGACTGGAAATCGCGCGGATCCTCGTTGCGGAAATCGTCGAACAGCAGGAAGGGGTCAAGCTCGCTCGGGCGGTGGAACCCGAAGGCGCGGTGCAGTTTCACGCCGGCCCCTTCCATGGTGGGTTGGGCGCGGCGGGTCTCAAGCGTGGGGCGGATGGACATGGGCGTCTCCTTTCACCGCCAAATCTAGGGTGCCGCCCGCCATCGGCCAAGATGGCAAAGCCTTCGTCCCGGCACGGGATCTGTGCGGCAATCCACAGTGGGCTTGCAATGGACCAAGGGCTCCTCTACCGCAGCCGCATGAGCCAGATCGACGCGACCTCCGCCCCGCTTGCCACGGTTTCCGTATCCCCCGGCCGCCGCATCTTCGGCGTCGCCGTTCTGGCGGGGCTGTCCGTGCTGCTGCTGCGCATGGCGCTGGCGGGGGCGGGCGGAAGCTGGCTGGACGCGATGGTTCTGCTGATGGGGCTGGTCGCGGCCCTTGGGGCCTGGGTGATGTACCGGGCCACGCGGCGCAGCGTGATCCTGACCCGCGAGGGGGTGTTCGACAGCACCGGCACCTGCCTGACGACGCTGGACGACATCGTCACCGTCGATCGCGGCACCTTTGCCTTCAAGCCGTCGAACGGATTTCTTCTGCGCACCCGGACCAAGGCCACGCGCCTGTGGCAGCCGGGTCTTTACTGGCGCTTTGGTCGGCGGATCGGCGTCGGCGGCATCACTCGGGCCGCCGAGGCCAAGCAGATGGCGGATGTCCTGGCCGTGACACTGGCCGAACGCGCCGCCGAGGATACGGCCGGTTAACTTGGCGTGCCGTCGTCCCATTTCAGCTGGTCGGCGAAGCGCGGGTTGACGAAGACGACCGAGCGCATCTCGAAATCATCCATGCCGATCTTGAACGGGATCACATAGTTGTTCCAGGTCTCGACCAGGATGAATTCATCGCCGGATTCGACCTCTGGAAGGATTTGACGCAGGTTATTGACCGTGTTTTCGGTCAGCGCCTCATGGCTGCCGACGCCGCGTTTCTTGGACCATTTCACCGTGTACTTGTCGGTGTCCTGATCAAAGCTCAGAACCGACACGCGCATCGCGGGCGCATTCGACCGGGTCAGTGCCTGGAACAGTTCGAACGTGCTGTCGACATAGGTGTCGTTGATCTTGTCCGTTTCGCGCGAATAGGCGTCCGCTAGTGTAAAGGCGGCCTTCTGGTTCACGCTTTTCATCCGCAGCATGTCGAAAAAGCTGAACATGGCCACATAGGTCCAGATGACCAGCGGCAGCAGGATGATCGCTTCGGTCGCGACAAGGCCACGGGTGTCGCGGCCATAGTCGGCAATCGCATGGCGCAGCCGGGCCGAGATCAGGGACAGGGCAGAGGGGCGGAACTGGGTCATGGCCATCTCAGGGTTCGTTCACGAATGCGGTGACGGAAAACAGGGACATGTCCCCATTGCCGTCCTTGGCCACCTGTTCCCCCAGACCGAAGGTCGGGAAGACGGGGGCGATCTTGACGCAGGCCCGCAGCACCATCAGCTCGTTCGTGCCGCCGGTGACGAAGGCGCGGACCGGGCTCATTTCCTCGGACTTGTCGATGCAGTCGGCCTTGGGCGGCAGCGAGGTATAGGCGCGCAGGTCCACGGGCTGCATTTCAAGCCGCAGGCTGGCGCCACAGTCGGGCAGATAGCCGGCATAGGTGCAGATCCGGGATTTCACCTTGGCATGGGTCGGGTCGGTGACCAGCCCCAGCCGCAGGTCGCGCACCGCCATGTCGAGCCCGCGTTCCAGCATGGTCTGGCGGAAGGCCATCAGGCCCATTTCCGCCGAGGACAGCAGGAACATCACGAAGACCGGCAGCATGACCGCAAAGTCCGCGATGACCGCGCCCGTCTCGTCGCCGAGCCAGCGTTTGAGGTGGGTCTTGAGAGAGAAGGAGCAGGTCATCAGAGCGTCAGTCTCAGCTGCTTGAGGTTGCGGGCGATGGATTTGAAGGCGTCAGAGATCTGCACGCCCTCCACCCGGTAGAAGTGCGAGGCCGAAGAGGCGCAGTTTTCCATCTGCGTCGCGGCGTGATTGTTGATCTCGAACCCGATGGTGTAGATCAGGATGCCCTGGTTCTTGGCGGCGGTGCAGATGTTCTGCAGCAGCAGGTCGCCATAGGACGCGGAATAGGCCACTTCGAAGAATTCGTTCTGCAAGCTGTAGTCCGCATCGTCTTCGAAGATGTTGATCGCGTTGGTGGCCCAGTAATACCGCATGTCCGGCGTGTCGTAGGCGAATTCCTTGATCGTCTTGGTTTCGGTGTTCTGGCCATCGGTCATCAGCACGACAACCTTCAGGGCCATGCCGTTCAGCGGCGCCGGGCGATCGCGGAAGGCTTCGTCAACCAGGCTGGCGTCGACCATGCTGTTGATCACCGGGCGGAAGGCCGGATCCAGCAGACCCACACCCCATTTCATGCCAAGGTGGATTGAGGTCTGTTCGCTGCCCTGCAGCTGGCCGATCTGGGTCTTCAGCGCGGTGGCGTTCTGGCTGACCGGAGTGATGCGTTCATAGCTGTTGGTCGGGCAGGGCGGCACAGGCCAGTAATCATAGTGCTTGAAGTAGGGCGCCTGCAGATAGTGATCCGCCGGATCGATCGCCGTCGTGTCGAAATCGGTCGCCTTGAACTTCACGCAGTAGGAATAGTTGTGCAACTGGCGCACGTTCATCCGGCTGAAGATCTCGTAGCCCGCGTTCACGTCGCCGGTATAGGGCACAAGGTTGACCGACACGTGGTTGACGGCCTCGGCCGGCAGCACGGTGTCGATGAATTCCTTCGCGGCCGTGTGCAGGCGCGTCATGCGGTTGTTGTCGCTCATCGAGCCCGAGATATCGAGAACCAGCGACACTTCGGAATCGCCCATGGCCTGTTCGGCGCGGCCCTGCACGGGCACGGTGAACTTCTCGAATCCGAGCGGCTTGAGGAAGGGGGTCTTCACGTCGGCCTTGAGCTTGACGGTGACGGACGTGCCCTGGGACGTGTCGACGGTGATGTCATCGCGCGAGATGTAGGAGGCAAGGTTCGCCTTGGCGAAATAGTCCATCACCACATCTTTGGGCAGCAGTTCGTTGTCCTTGTGTGCTGCGGCGAGTGTAGAGGTGTCGATGACCTGCTGGATCCGTGTCCGCTCCATCTCGGTCCGCATGACCTCGACGCCGAAGCCGGCGACGATCATCATGATCAGAAGAATACTCATCACCAGGGCCAGCATGACGCCGTCTTCCGCCTTGGCGTAATGCACGACATGCTGGCGCAGCCTGCTGCGCGCTGCCTGCACGAGATGGGCAATCCGGAACGTATCAGCCATGTCTCTACCTCTGTAGACCTGTCCCGCACCGTCCTGGACCGCGTGGGCAGACTTATTCTCCGTCGGAAGTGTTAACGGGGGATTCAGGCTGAAATGCGGCCATATTGCGGTGTGTCGGGGGAAAGGGCCGGGATCGCGGACGATCCCCGGCGTTCACGTGAGATTAAACTTGTTAAGCTCAGGTGGTGACAGAGGCCCGATGCACGGGCAGGGTACCCTTGTTCCCAGCAGGAGGAGGCGGACGATGAATGAAATGCCCAGAACCGAGCTGAGCTTTCGCGACAGCGTAGACCTGATGTTCAACCGCGCGGTGGCGCTGGTCGACCTTCCGCCGGGGCTCGAGGAAAAGATCCGCGTGTCGAACGCGACCTACACGGTGCGCTTTGGCGTCCGCCTGCGGGGCCAGATCCACACCTTCACCGGCTACCGGTCGGTGCATTCGGAACACATGGAGCCGGTCAAGGGCGGCATCCGCTATGACCTGGCGGTCAACCAGAACGAGGTCGAGGCGCTGGCGGCGCTGATGACCTACAAGTGCGCGCTGGTCGAAGCCCCCTTCGGCGGATCCAAGGGCGGGCTCTGCATCGATCCCCGCGCCTGGGAGGAACACGAGCTTGAACAGATCACCCGCCGCTTTGCCTATGAGCTGATCAAGCGCGACCTGATCCACCCCGCGCAGAACGTCCCCGCGCCCGACATGGGCACCGGAGAGCGTGAGATGGCCTGGATCGCCGACCAGTACAAACGGATGAACACCACCGACATCAACGGCAATGCCTGCGTCACCGGCAAGCCGATCGGCGGTGGCGGGATCCAGGGCCGGACCGAGGCCACAGGGCGCGGCGTGCAATACGCCCTGCAGGAATTCTTCCGCGAACCCCGCGACGTCGCCCGCACCGGCATGGAAGGCGACCTGGACCGCAAGCGGGTGATCGTGCAGGGCCTGGGCAACGTGGGCTATCACGCGGCCAAGTTCCTGTCAGAAGAAGACGGCTGCATCATCACCACCATCATCGAACGCGACGGCGCGCTGGTGTCGCACGACGGGCTTGATGTCGAAGATGTGCACCACTGGATCGCGCAGCACGGCGGCGTGACGGGCTATCCGAACGCGCGTTATTTCGAAGACGGCAACGCGCTGCTGGAACAGGAGTGTGACATCCTGATCCCCGCCGCGCTGGAAGGCGTGATCAACATGTCGAACGCCGACAACATCAACGCCAAGCTCATCATCGAGGCCGCGAACGGCCCCGTCACCGCCGGCGCGGACGAGATCCTGCGCCGCCGTGGGATCGAGATCATTCCCGATCTCTACGCCAATGCGGGCGGGGTCACGGTGTCCTATTTCGAATGGGTCAAGAACCTCAGCCATATCCGCTTTGGCCGGATGCAGCGCCGCCAGGAAGAGGCCCGTCACGAGCTGATCATCCGCGAACTTGAACGGCTCGATTCCTACCTCGGCAACGCCTGGTCGATGAGCCCGGGGTTCAAGTCGAAATACCTCAAGGGCGCAGGAGAGCTCGAGCTTGTCCGCTCGGGCCTCGACGACACGATGCGCGCGGCCTTCGACTCGATGCGCGCCGCCCGCGATGCCAAGGCCGAAGTGACGGATTTCCGCACCGCTGCCTATATCGTCGCCATCGACCGCGTCGCGGCAAGCTATCGCGCGAAGGGGCTGTAGCCTGCGCGCGATCTGCCCGTTCCGGCGGCAGGTCGCGTCCTGACCACCCGGTGCCGCATCCGGAGATTGCATTCCCTCTGCCCGACTGGTTTGTTCGGGCAGGGGGATCGCGATGCGCTTCAATGCACTGAAAATTCTGACCGAAGGGCTGACCGGCAACAAGGGATGGGGCCCGCACTGGCGCGATCCCGACCCGAAACCCGCCTATGACATCGTCATCATCGGCGGCGGCGGGCACGGTCTGGCGACGGCCTTCTACCTGGCGCAGCAACACGGGCTGACCAATGTCGCGGTGTTGGAAAAAGGCTACCTCGGCGGTGGCAACATGGGCCGCAACACCACCATCGTGCGGGCGAACTACTACCTTCCCGGCAACTCGGAATTCTATTCCCATTCGCTGAAGCTTTGGGAGCGGATGGAGAGCGATCTCAATTACAACGTGATGCATTCGCAGCGCGGGCTGATCAACCTGTTCCACTCCGACGGCCAGCGCGACGCCGCCGTCCGGCGTGGCAACGCGATGATCAACCAGGGCGACGACGCGATCCTGCTGGGGCGCGACGAACTGCGCAAGATGCTGCCCTATCTCGATCACGACACCGGGCGGTTTCCGATCCACGGCGGCCTCTACCACCCGCGCGGCGGCACGGCCCGGCATGATGCCGTGGCCTGGGGCTTTGCCCGGGGCGCGTCCGACCGGGGGATCGACCTGATCCAGAACTGCGAGGTCACGGGCATCGACGTGGAAGGCGGGCGGGTCACGGGCGTGCAGACCTCGCGCGGGCAGATCCGCGCGCGCAAGGTGGCCATCGTCACGGCGGGGCGGTCGGGGCAGGTCGCGGCCATGGCGGGTCTGCGCCTGCCGATCGAAAGCCATATCCTGCAGGCCTTCGTGACCGAGGGGCTGAAGCCCGTCATCGACAATGTCGTCACCTTCGGCATGGGGCATTTCTACATCAGCCAGTCCGACAAGGGCGGGTTGGTCTTTGGCGGTGATCTGGATTTCTACCCAAGCTACGCGCAGCGCGGCAACCTGCCTACGGTCGAACACGTGATGGAGGCCGGCATGACCCTGATGCCCATGCTGTCACGCGCCAAGGTGCTGCGCAGCTGGGGCGGGATCATGGACATGACGCCCGACGGATCGCCGATCATCGACAAGGCTCCGATCGACGGGCTCTATCTGGACTGCGGCTGGTGCTATGGCGGCTTCAAGGCGGTGCCGGGGTCGGGCTTTGCGCTGGCGCACCTGCTGGCGACGGACCGACCGCATGACAGCGCCACCGGCTTCCGGCTGGACCGGTTCACCACGGGGCGCGGGCTGATGGACGAAGAAGGCACCGGCGCGCAGCACAATCTGCACTAGGCGACCCTGGGCGGCCGGGTATGCCTCCGGCGGGAGTATTTCTGGAAGGTGAAGACGACATGCGACTGACCTGCCCCCATTGCGGCACACGCGACCTGCGGGAATTCACCTATGGCGGCGCGGCGCTGGAACGCCCGACCGGGGACTGGGGCCCGGCCTGGGATGCCTATGTCCACCTGCGGGAAAATCCGGCCGGTGCCTCGTTCGAATGGTGGCAGCACGATGTCTGCGCCACCTGGCTGAAGGTCGATCGCGACACCCGGACCCACGTGATATCCCAGGTGACGGAGGCCCGGGCATGAGCCGTATCGCAGGCGGGCTGATCGACCGGACACGTCCGGTGTCTTTCACCTTCGACGGTCATGCCTACCAGGGCTTCGCCGGTGATACCCTGGCCTCGGCCCTGATCGCCAATGATCAGCGCACCGTCGCCCGGTCGTTCAAGTACCACCGTCCGCGCGGCATCCTGAGCGCGGGAAGCGAAGAGCCGAACGCGCTGGTGACCCTGGGGCGCGGCACGGGGCAGGAGCCGAACGCCCGCGCCACGATGGTCGAGCTGCGCGAGG
This sequence comes from Pseudooceanicola onchidii, assembly GCF_004959925.1. Taxonomy (GTDB): domain Bacteria; phylum Pseudomonadota; class Alphaproteobacteria; order Rhodobacterales; family Rhodobacteraceae; genus Pseudooceanicola; species Pseudooceanicola onchidii. Next base: position 996,619 of record NZ_SPUW01000001.1, read on the forward strand.
GGCTGGCGGCGCGCAGCCAGAACGCCTGGCCCTCGGTCGGGTTCGACCTGATGGAGGTCAACGACCTGGCCGCGCCCTTTCTGACGGCGGGCTTCTACTACAAGACGTTCATGGGGCCCTATCGCATCTGGGAGCGCCTGTTCGAACCGGCGATCCGTCGCGCCGCCGGCCTTGGTGTCCTGTCCAAAGAGGCCGCCGACCTGCGCTTCGAAAAGGCCTTTGCCTTCTGCGATCTGCTGGTCATCGGCGCGGGGCCGACCGGGTTGATGGCCGCGCTCACGGCGGCCGAGGCCGGGGCCGACGTGATCCTGGCGGATGAGGATTTCCTGCCCGGCGGGCGGCTGAATTCCGACAGGCAGGAGGTGGGGGGGCAGGCCAGCTCCGCCTGGGCGGGTGAGGTCACCGCCCGGCTCGAGGCGATGGAGAACGTCCGCATCCTGCGCCGCACTGCCGTGACCGGGGTCTACGACCAGGGCACCTATGGCGCGCTGCAACGCCATGCCCCCGGACCCACCCGACCGCTCGAGACCTTCTGGCGGATCGTCGCCCGTCACGCGATCCTGGCCGCAGGCGCCGTCGAACGCCCCGTGGCCTTTGCCAACAACGACCGTCCCGGCGTGATGCTGGCGGGGGCCGTGCGTACCTACGTCAATCGCTTTGCCGCCGCGCCGGGCCAGACGGCGGTGGTCTTCGGCGCCTCGGACAGCGTGCATCGCACCGCCGCCGATCTGCGTCGCGCGGGCGTGCATGTCGCGGCGCTGGTCGATGCGCGGGACGCCCCCTGCGATCTAGATGTGCCGTTCTATCCCGGTGCGCAGGTCGAACGGGTCCTGGGGCGCGAGGCCGAGGGCGTCGTGATCCGCCGCGCCGACGGCACCGAGGAACGGGTTCAGGCCGATCTGGTCGCCATGTCGGGCGGCTGGAACCCTCTGGTGCATCTCAGCTGCCACATGAACGCGCGGCCCGTCTGGCGCGACGACATCGCGGCCTTCGTGCCCGCGCCGGGCGCGGTGCCGGGGATGATCCCGGCGGGGGCCTGCAACGGAGAGGTGACCACCGCCGCCTGTCTGGCCGCCGGTCGGGACGCGGCCCGGCAAGTGGTGTCCGATTTGGGGTTGAGCGGGGCCAGCCCCGATCTGCCCGAAGCCGAGGATCGCGAGGCCCGCGCCGAACCGCTCTGGGTCGTGCCGGGCAAGGGCCGCAAGTGGGTCGATTTCCAGAACGACGTGACCACCAAGGACGTCGAACAGGCGGCGCGGGAAAACTTCCGCTCGGTCGAGCACATGAAGCGTTATACCACGCAGGGCATGGCCACCGATCAGGGCCGCACTGGCGGCGTCACGGCACTGGCGGTTCTGGCCGACGCGACAGGGCGGTCGATCCCCGGCACCGGAACCACGACATATCGCCCGCCCTATACGCCGGTGCACATCGGCGCGCTTGGGGCCGGCGGGCAGGGCAAGGGCTTTGCCCCGGAACGGTTCACCGCCGCGCATCCGGTGCATCTGTCGATGACCGCCCCGATGATCGAAGCGGGGCTGTGGTATCGTCCGTCCTTCTACCCGCGCGAGGGCGAGAAGACCTGGCGTGCGTCGTGCGACCGCGAGGCGCTGATGGTGCGTAATAGCGTGGGCATCTGCGACGTCACGACGCTCGGAAAGATCGATGTGCAAGGGCCGGATGCGGCTGAATTCCTTGACTTCGTCTACACCGGCACGATGTCGACGCTGAAGGTGGGCCGGGTCCGCTATGGCCTGATGCTGCGCGAGGACGGGCAAATCATGGACGACGGCACCTGCGCCCGTCTGGGCGAGGCGCACTACCTTGTCACCACGACGACGGCGGCGGCGGGTCTGGTGATGAAACAGATGGAGTTCGCGGCCCAGGTGCTGCGCCCGGATCTGGATGTGCGGCTGATGTCGGTGACGGAACAGTGGTTCCAGGCCGCCGTGGCCGGGCCCAAATCGCGCGATCTGCTGAACGATCTGCTGGACGCGCCGCTAGAGCCCGAGGACTGGCCGTTCATGGCCTGCGGCGCGGTCAGCGTCGGCGGTGTTCCGGCGCGGCTTTTCCGGATCAGTTTCTCGGGCGAACACGCCTATGAACTGGCGGTGCCCGCGCGCTATGGGGAAAGCCTGTTCCGACAACTGGTCGCCCGGGCCGAGTCCATGGGCGGCGGCGCCTACGGGATGGAGGCGCTGAACGTCCTGCGCATCGAGAAGGGGCTGCTGACGCATGCGGAACTGGACGGGCGCACAACGGCTTATGACCTGAACCTCAAGGGCATGATGAAGCGCAGCAAGGATTTCGTAGGGCGCGCCGCCGCCGGTCGCGAGGGCCTTTTGGACGAAGACCGCCCGCGTCTTGTCGGCCTGAAGCCCACGGGCGCGGTCAAGCAGCTGACCGCCGGAGCGTTTCTGTTCGACCCCGAGGCTGAACCGACCCGGCCGAACGCGCAAGGCACGATCAGTTCCGTCGCCTTTTCCCCCACGCTTGGCCATTTCATCGGGCTGGCGCTGCTGAAGGAAGGCCCCGACCGGCATGGCGACACCGTGCGCATGGTCGATCACCTGCGCGGGATCTCGACCCTCTGCGAGGTTTGCGATCCGGTGTTCTTTGACCCCGAGGGAGGACGCGTTCGTGGCTGACCTGACCCTGATCGCCAGCACGCCCGCGACCGGCACCCTTCCGGTGACGCGCGGCACCATGACACTGTCGCAGGCCGATCCCGGCCCGCTGACCTCAATCGCGCCGTACAAGGGGCAGGCGGGGGCCGTGTCCGACGCGCTGCAGGCAGCGACCGGCCTGGCGCTGCCCGGGGTTGGCACCTGTGCGACGGGTAAGGGCGCGATCCAGTGGTTCGGGCGCGACCTCTGGCTGCTCTCGGACATGGCGGCCCCGGACCTGCCGGGCGCGGCGCTGACCGACCAGACGGACGCCTGGGTGACGCTCGACCTGACCGGACCGCAGGGGGCAGAGGTCATGGCCCGGCGGGTCCCGATGGACCTGCGGCTGGCAGCCTTCCCCGAAGGCGCGACCGCGCGGACCGAGATGCACGGCATGATGGTTTCGGTGACCCGCACCGGGCCGGACGCGCTGCGTATCATGGCCTTCCGGTCGATGGCGAAGACGCTGGCCCATGCGATGATCGAAGCGATGGAGAACGTGGCCGCTCTCTGAGCCAAGGCGCACGGTCGCCGGTGGGCAGCCTTGCGTGACCCCATCCTGAGCGGACGCTCCTGCCGTGCGATCAACTCTGCCCGACCCGTCTGGACACCCCCGCCCGCAACCCGGATAATCGGGTCATGAGTCTCCCTCCCGGTTTCCTTGATGAACTGCGCACCCGCGTGAGCCTGTCCCAGATCGTGGGAAAGAAGGTGTCGTGGGATATGCGCAAGTCCAACCAGGGCAAGGGTGACTGGTGGGCACCGTGCCCCTTCCACCAGGAAAAATCCGCGTCTTTCCATGTGGATGACCGCAAGGGGTTCTACTATTGCTTCGGCTGTCACGCGAAAGGCGACGTGATCTCCTTCCTCAAGGACGCCGACAACATGGGCTTCATGGAGGCGGTCGAGGTACTGGCCCAGGAAGCTGGTATGCAGATGCCCGCCCGCGACCCGCAGGCCGCGAAGAAGGCCGAAAAGCGCGCAGGCCTCGCCGATGTCATGGAGATGGCGGTCAAACACTACCGCATGATGCTGGGATCCGGCGCCGCACAAGAGGCGCGCGCCTACCTCGACCGGCGTGGCATGTCGCGGGACACCCAGGACAAGTTCGAGATCGGCTTTGCCCCTGACGGCTGGCAGGGCCTCTGGGACTACCTGCGCAACAAGGACGTGCCGGAGCAGATGATCCTGGCGGCGGGCCTGGCGAAGCCCTCGGACAAGGGGCGCAACCCCTATGACGTCTTTCGCAACCGGATCATGTTTCCGATCCGCGATGCGCGGGGGCGGTGCATCGCCTTCGGCGGCCGGGCCATGGACCCGAACGACCGCGCCAAGTACCTGAATTCACCCGAGACCGAGCTGTTCGACAAGGGCCGGAGCCTGTACAACCACGGCCCCGCGCGCGAAGCCGTCGGCAAGGGCCAGCCGCTGATCGTGGCCGAGGGCTACATGGACGTGATCGCCCTCGCGACGGCCGGGTTCACCGGGGCCGTCGCGCCGCTTGGGACGGCGGTGACCGAGAACCAGCTGGCGATGCTCTGGGCGGTCAGTCCCGAACCTGTCGTCGCGCTGGACGGCGACAAGGCGGGCATTCGCGCGGCGATGCGCCTGATGCATGTCGCGCTGCCGCTGCTGCAATCGGGCAAGTCCCTGCGCTTTGCCGTGCTGCCCGAAGGCAAGGACCCGGACGATCTGATCAAGGCCGATGGTCCGGCCGCGATGCAGGCGGTGCTGGACAAGGCGTTCCCGCTGGTCGACCTGCTGTGGCGCGAGGCGACCGAGGGCAAAAGCTTTGACAGCCCCGAACGCCGGGCCGCGCTGGATGCCGACTTGCGCAACGCGATCAAGAAGATCCCCGACCAGTCGCTGCGCCGCCACTATGGCGATGCGATCAAGGAACTGCGGTATCAGCTGTTCCGCCCCGCGCGCTCGGGTGCCGCATGGTCGCCGAAGAAAAAGCTGACGCCGATCCGGTCGACCACCCGGGCCTCGGCGCTGACGGCGGGCGGGCCGATGGCCGAACATGCCATGCGCGAGGCGGTGATCCTTGCGACCATCATCTCGACCCCCGACGCCGTCCCGGCCTTCGAAGGGCAGCTGGAACTGATGGAGTGTCACGACCCCGACAATGCCCGGATGCGCGATCTGGCCCTGCGCCATTATCACGACGGGGCCGAGGTGCTGCGCGACGCGATTTGCGAAATTCTGGGCCCCGAGACCCTTGAACGGCTCATGTCGCAGCCCCATGTGGCCATTTGCCCGACGGTGCGAAAGCCCGGTGACATGGATATCGCTCGCATGACCCTGGCCGAGGAACTGGCCAAGCTGAAGGCGCGGCGCGGTCTGCAGGACGAGATTGCCGAAGCCGAGGAAGAACTGTCGGGCGCTGCGGACGAAGCCGTGACACACCGCCTTTCCGCCGCGCGGGAGGCCGTCGAACGGGCCATCCGGCCGCAGTCCCGTGACAAGGGGGATTACGAACTGGGCCAGAACGGCGCGCGAATCAGTCGGGAAGAGAAGGGCGCTTTCGAGGCCATTCTCGGAACGATTCGCTTCGACAAGGGGCGAAAATGATCAGTTTGGGTAACAAATCCCTAAAGAATTAACGCCAGAAGGGTGTGCGTGACCGCGAATCACGCTATTGATTCGGATCAAGCGAATCACGCCCGTTTCGCCCGGACCCCCCGCGGCGAGTGAGAGGAGCAAGCATGGCCCCCAAGGACACGGAAGAAGAGCAGCGCAACGACGGCGACGAACAGGACGTTTCGCTCGACCTTAGCCAGGCTCAGATCAAGAAGATGATCGCCGAGGCGCGCGAACGCGGCTTCATCACCTACGATCAGCTCAACCAGGTTCTTCCGCCCGATCAGGTCTCCTCCGAACAGATCGAGGACGTGATGTCGATGCTGTCCGAGATGGGCATCAACATCATCGAGGACGAAGAGGCCGAGGAGGAGGAGCAGAAATCCACCGCCGTGGTCGAAACCTCGTCCAACCGTGAAGTCGCGCTTGGGTCGGGCACGCAGGAAAAGCTGGATCGTACCGACGATCCGGTCCGCATGTACCTGCGCGAGATGGGCTCGGTCGAACTGCTGAGCCGCGAGGGCGAGATCGCGATCGCCAAGCGGATCGAGGCCGGCCGGAACACCATGATCGCGGGGCTTTGCGAAAGCCCGCTGACGTTCCAGGCGATCACCATCTGGCGTGACGAACTTCTGTCCGAAGACATTCTGCTGCGCGACGTCATCGATCTGGAAACCACCTTCGGTGACCAGATGGAGGGCGACGAGGGCGCGCCGGTCGTCGACGCCGCCAACACCAATTCCGCCGCCCCCAAGAAGGACGATGGCCCCGAACTTGACGCCGATGGCAACCCGATTGCCAGCGATGACGACGAGGACGAGGACGAACAGGCCAACATGTCCCTTGCGGCCATGGAAGCGGCGCTGAAACCCCGCGTGCTGGAAACGCTGGACCGGATCGCGCAGGACTTTGCCGTCCTGTCCGAAATCCAGGACAACCGCATCAGCGCGACCCTGAACGAAGACAACAGCTTTTCCGACAACGACGAGGCGCAGTACCAGAAACTGCGCTCTGAAATCGTTGAACTGGTGAACGGTCTTCACCTGCACAACAACCGTATCGAAGCCCTGATCGACCAGCTTTACGGCATCAACCGCCGCATCATGCAGATCGACAGCGCCATGGTGAAGCTGGCCGACCAGGCCCGCATCAACCGTCGCGAATTCATCGACGAATACCGTGGCCATGAACTGGACCCGAACTGGCTTGACCGCATGGCCGAGAAATCGGGCCGGGGCTGGCAGATGTTCATCGAACGCTCCTCGGACAAGGTCGAGGAACTGCGCTCGGACATGGCGCAGGTCGGTCAGTACGTCGGTCTGGATATCAGCGAATTCCGCCGCATCGTGCAGCAGGTCCAGAAGGGCGAAAAGGAAGCGCGGCAGGCCAAGAAGGAAATGGTCGAGGCCAACCTGCGCCTCGTGATCTCCATCGCCAAGAAGTACACGAACCGTGGCCTGCAATTCCTTGATCTCATTCAGGAAGGCAACATCGGCCTGATGAAGGCCGTCGACAAGTTCGAATACCGCCGCGGCTACAAGTTCTCGACCTACGCGACCTGGTGGATCCGTCAGGCGATCACCCGGTCGATCGCCGACCAGGCCCGCACGATCCGTATCCCGGTCCACATGATCGAAACGATCAACAAGCTGGTCCGCACCGGTCGCCAGATGCTGCACGAGATCGGCCGCGAACCGACCCCGGAAGAACTGGCCGAGAAGCTGCAGATGCCGCTCGAGAAGGTTCGCAAGGTGATGAAGATCGCCAAGGAGCCGATTTCGCTCGAGACCCCGATCGGGGACGAGGAAGACAGCCAGCTGGGCGACTTCATCGAAGACAAGAACGCGATCCTGCCGCTGGATTCCGCCATTCAGGAAAACCTGAAGGAAACCACGACCCGCGTTCTGGCCTCCCTGACCCCGCGCGAGGAACGGGTTCTGCGGATGCGATTTGGCATCGGCATGAACACCGACCACACGCTGGAGGAGGTCGGCCAGCAGTTCAGCGTGACCCGCGAACGGATCCGCCAGATCGAGGCGAAGGCGCTGCGCAAGCTGAAACACCCCAGCCGGTCGCGCAAGCTGCGGTCCTTCCTGGATCAGTAAGGTCATCTAGGCCGCCAGCCCATAAGGGACTGTCCTGCATTGAATTTTCGAAAGGCGCATCCCCTCGGGGCGCGCCTTTTCCTCATCCGGGCGCGCTCCGCCCAGTTGGCCAACGAATAAACCAGGCGAACTTCACGGCAGTTTTCCGAATTTTGATGAAACCGAACCCGGCGTCCCCCCGTTAACCAGACAACCGGGGGAGAGAGGCCATGAAACCTGCCATGAAGCCCATTGCTGCCATCATAAGCTTGCCCATCACCGTGCTGTTCGCCAGCGCGGCGCTGGCCCATGTGGAACCGGAGCCGGTCGAGACCACCCGCCCCACGTTGTCACCGGTGCTGGTGCAGGCCGATTTTCCGCGACCGGACAAGGACGGCGTATGCCGCCTGCCGCTTGTTTCGGCCGATTTCCAACTGCCCCCGCAGGCCGCTCCGCAGCCCTGCATCCAGGAGGTCCGCGCGGACTGACCCGTGGACAGTGCCCTGCGCCGCATCGCATGATCGCGCCATGCAGACACGTTTTTCGATCCCCACGGATGGCCCCGGGCTTTACGAATTCACCAGACAGGTGACCCGTTGGACGGCGGGGCAGGGCGATGGCCTGCTGACGCTCTTCATCCGGCACACCTCGGCCAGCCTTCTGGTGATGGAAAACGCGGACCCCGAGGTCCAGACCGACCTGACCGCCTATTTCCACCGCCTCGTGCCACCCACCACCGATCCGGCGATGTCCTATCTGACCCATGTCTACGAGGGGCCGGACGACATGCCCGCGCATATCAAGGCGGCGATGATGCCGGTCAGCCTGTCGATTCCGGTCGAAGGCGGGCGTCCCTTGCTGGGCACCTGGCAGGGGATTTACGTCGTCGAACATCGGCAAAGACCCCACACGCGCGAAATCGCGGCACATTTCGGCCATTGATTTGGGGCCTACCCAATCTGTTGCGGCTGCCCTATACTGGCTGTGGACAACTTGGGGTGCGCCCCATGACGGCTGGGACTAGGGGATTTAATCACGATGCGTTGCCCGTTTTGCGGAAATATCGACACCCAGGTGAAGGATTCGCGGCCTGCCGAGGATCACGTTTCGATCCGTCGTCGGCGGTTCTGCCCGGCCTGTGGCGGCCGGTTCACCACCTACGAACGGGTGCAGCTGCGCGACCTCGTGGTGATCAAGTCCAACGGACGTCGTGAAGACTTCGACCGGGACAAGCTGGAACGGTCGATCCGCATCTCGATGCAGAAGCGCCCGGTGGAACCCGAACGGATCGATCAGATGATCTCGGGCATCGTGCGGCGCCTGGAAAGCATGGGCGAGACGGACATTTCCTCGAAGGCGATCGGTGAGATCGTGATGGAGGCCCTGGCCCGGATCGACACCGTCGCCTACGTCCGGTTTGCCAGCGTTTACAAGAACTTCCAGGCTGCCGACGACTTTGACAAATTCGTCAGCGAACTGCGCCCCGACGGCAACGCCGAAGACTGACCCCGTGACCGCGGGCCAATGACCAAAGCCGAGGATCGCCGATTTCTGTCGCTGGCCCTGTCGCTTGGGCGGCGGGGGCAGGGACGGACCTGGCCGAACCCCGCCGTGGGCTGTGTCATCGTCAAGCACGGTCGCATCGTCGGGCGTGGCTGGACCGCCCCGGGGGGCCGACCCCATGCCGAACCGCAGGCGCTGGCGCAGGCCGGTGATCTGGCCCGGGGCGCGACGGCCTATGTCTCGCTTGAACCCTGCGCGCATCATGGACAGACACCGCCCTGCACAGACGCCCTGATCGCGGCCGGGATCGCCCGGGTGGTTGCCCCGCTCGAGGACATGGATCCAAGGGTCTCGGGCGAGGGGTTCGCCCGTCTGCGCGCGGCGGGGATCACGGTCACGACGGGCCTGATGTCGGACGAGGCCGGGCACGATCACGCCGGGTTCTTCCTGCGCACCGAACTGGGCCGCCCCTTCGTCACCCTGAAACTCGCATCAAGCTTTGATGGCCGCATCGCCACCGCCACGGGTGACAGCCAGTGGATCACCGGGCGCGGCGCCCGTCGTCTGGTTCATGCCATGCGGTCGCGCCATGACGCGGTGATGGTCGGGGCCGGCACGGCGCGCGCGGACGATCCGTCGCTGACCGTGCGGGACATGGGCATCGACCATCAGCCCGTGCGCGTGGTCGTCTCGCGGCGGCTGGACCTGCCGCTGATGGGCCACCTGGCGCGCACTGCCAAGGACCTGCCGGTCTGGCTGTGCCACGGCACCGACGCCGATCCGACGCTGCGCAAGACCTGGGAAGGGCTGGGGGCACGGCTGACCCCCTGCGACGTGACGGGCGGTCAGCTTGATCCGCTGGCCGTGCTGAAAGGGCTGGGGGCGGCGGGTCTGACACGGGTTTTCTGCGAAGGTGGCGGGGCACTTGCGGCCTCGCTCTTGCAGGCCGATCTGGTCGATGAGCTGGTGGGAATGACCGCAGGTGTCGCCATCGGGGCCGAGGGTCTGCCGTCGCTTGGCGCGCTTGGGCTGGCCCGCCTGACCGAAGCGCCGCGCTTCCGCCTGCGTGACAGCCGCGTGGTCGGCGGTGATGTCGTGCACATCTGGGAACGGGGCGAGGCCTGAGCCGCCGGGCGTTCACCGCCAGGCCCAGCTCATCCCCGCCAGTACGCCCTGCGCCTTGGACAATAGCCGCAACCCGAGGCCGCCGCGATCGACCGCCGCCTCGGACAGGCGCAGCACGGCGGTTTCGACCGAACAGGGCTGCCGTGTCACCGGATCGAAATACCGCGGATAGTCGATCAGCGCGGCATGGGCGAGCCCCGCGATCGACGGGCGCGCCTGCCGCCGGGCAGGCACCCGGCCCAGGTCGGTCGTCAGCCCCCAGCCCGCGTAAAAGGGCGTGCCGGTGACCGTCACGGCGCGGCCCCGGATCAGCGCCTCGAACCCCATGAGCGAGGTCATCGTCCAGACCTCGTCGACCTGTTCCAGCAGGACGCCCGGATCGACGCCCGACAGCACCATGTCCGCCAGATCCGCCGCGTTCTCGACCGCGCCGGGGCGCAGCCCGGCCTCGACGTCCGGGTGCGGTTTGTAAAGGATCACGGCGTCGGGGTTGGCCTCTCGGGCCTTGCGCAAGAGATCGAGGTTCGTCGCGATCTCTCCGGCCCCGAACCGCAGCGACGCGTCGTCTTCCACCTGTCCGGGCACGAGGATGCGCCGCCCCTCGGGCAGGTCGGGCACGGCGCCGGGCAGGTTGTATTTCGTCAGGCCCAGTCGGATCAGGCTGTCGACCAGCGCCGACGCGCGCGCCTCCTGATCGGGGCGCAGGGTGGCACGGGCGGCGATCATCCGTTCAAGCCGGCTTTCGCGGGTCGGGTCGTAGTAGATGCCCAGATCGTCCAGCGCCAGCGACAGCGGCGGTACCAGGTCTGCGCCCAGGCCGCGCGACCGCAGGAACCCGTCCTCGATCCGCACGACGTGATCGTCGGGGTCTGCCTTGCCCGCCCAGACCATGTGGCGGCGCGGCGCCTCGGGCGGCTCGTCCGAGAAGGTGACACGCTGTTCCGCGCCGAAGGCCTGCTGGATCACGCCGCGCTTCCACAACCGCATGCCCCCGGCCTGCCAGCCGTGCCGGTCCTCTCGCCAGGCCCGCACCCGCGCCTCAAGCCAGTCCAGCGCATCCTCGAAGGTGCAGATCCGGTCCTCGCAGGGGTGATACCACGTCGGGTAAAGCAGCATCGCGCAGGCAAAAAGCTGTGCCGCCGTCAGCCTGCGCCCGCGTCGCCCGCCAGGGTAGCCAAGTGGATGGCGGTCGTCGGTCAGCCCCCAGCCCGCGTAGAACGGCTGCCCGAAGGTGACGGGGCGGTGCCCCATCAGGATCGCTTCGAACCCCAGTTGCGACGAGACGCAGTAAACCCCCGTCGCCCCCTCAAGCAGCGTCCAGGGATCGACCGGATCGGTCAGGACGGTGATGCGGTCGGTCTGGTCGTCGGGGCCGAAATACCCCTCGCGGTGGCCCGCGACGGTTTCGGGATGGGTGCGGATGACGATGCGGGCGGCGGGGTTGTCCTCCTGCGCCCAGTACAGCATCTCGCGAAAGCTGTTGGCATCCGCGCGCCCCTGGCTGACCGAGGCATCGCCACGCGTCTGGTCTATCACCAGGACGTAGCCGGGATCAGGGGCGGGGGCCTCGGGATCGAAGGCGTTGTATTTCGACAGCCGCGCCTCGCGCAGCCGGGCGATCCCGCCGCGCGCCCGGTTCAGCAGCGCCGTGTCGTCCAGCGGGTGGTCGCGCAGCATCCGTTCCAAGGCCGAAGGGTGGTCTGAGGCGAAGTGCATCCCCACGGGGTCGATCACCAGCCCAAGTGGCGGCTCCCCGTCGCGTCCCGGATGGACCGAACGCAGGAAGGCATCCTCGATCCGCACCAGCGGCGCCCCTGTCGCCTCGGACACGGCCTCGCCGCGGTGCGCATAGGGGGAATGACCCCAGACGGCGACGCCATCACCCTCCGTCGGCTTGCCCAGGCGCAGCTCATAACCCGCAAGTTCAAGGATCCGGCGGACGCGCCGTTGCTTCAGGAAGCCTGCGTTGAAATAACGAAGCCGCCGGGGATGGTCCCCGGCGGCCTCTTCGAATTCCCGAAGGTGGTCCAAGCCTAGTTGCCCAGGGTGCTCGTCAGGCGATCGGCCGAGGTCAGCGTGCCGGTCAGCGCGGCAATCGCCTTGTTCCACTGGGTGAACGGCGCTTCGGTCACGTAAAGCGTATCGCCGTCGCGGACCGAGAAGTCACGCGCGTGGAACATGCCGTTCGGCTGCGTCAGGTCCAGCACATAGACCATGCGCTGCGCGCCGATCAGGTCGTCACGCCCCAGAACCTGGTTGGCCAGCTCGGCCGGTTCGTTGCGCAGGATGAAGACGCCGGTCGGATCGGCCGAGGTCGACAGAAGCCCGCCGACCTGCGCGATCGCTTCCAGCCCCGACAGCGTCTGCGTTTCAAACGGCACCAGCGACTGCGCGCCGGTCGCGCCCAGGGCGGTGAACTTGCGGGTGTCGGCTTCGACCAGGATCTTGTCGCCGCCGCGCAGCGCGATATCAAGCTGCGGGTTCTTGTAAAGGTCCTGGAACCAGATCGTGCCGGTGTGGCCACCGCGGATGACCGACACCCGGGCGACCTCGGGGTTGATCGTGACGCCACCGGCGCGCGCGATCATCGCCGCCAGCGTCCGGGTGGGGCGTTCGATGGCAAAGACACCCTGGCCGCCGATAGCCCCGACAAGGCTGACGGTCGATCCGTCCCCGGCCAGGCGGCGCACCTGGACCTGCGGGTCCGGCGTCTGTTCTTCCAGCTTGTTGGTGATGATGCGGCGCACGGCTTCGGGCGTGTTGCCCGCCGCGCGGATGCGGCCCGCGTAGGGCACGAAGATGAAGCCCGCGCCGTCGACCTGAACTTCGTCCAGCAGGGTGGCATTGGCGCCCTCGGCGGCCAGCAGCCCGTCGTCGACGTTTTCCCAGATCGTCAGGCCAAGCGTGTCGCCGGGCCGGATGGTGTCGGACCCGACGGGCGATGCGTTGATGAAGGCCTGTGAAAAGCCAAGGGCAGGGGCCACGGCGGTGGCGCGGGTCACCCGGTCATTGACCGAGATGACAAAGGCGTCGCCCTGCTGCTGGACGGATCCGGCAAAGATTTCGCGTTTGGTCGGGCCCGTGCGTGGCAACAGGGTACAGGCGGACACCATCGAAAATGCCGCCACAACGGCAACGGGCCGCGCCCATCTGGACATGGGGGAAATCACTGCTCGGTCTCCTCGACCTATGTTCTGCCTCGGTTTTTTTGTCAGACTAGCGGAATCCTGTGGATAAAGCCAGCCCCGTGGGCCTGTGCGCCCTAGCGAACGACCCGAAGCTGTTGCCGTGGAGTCGCGGTGCCGGACTTCAGTGCATCATAGGGATCTTCGGGTGCCAGCATCATGTCGACGACCATCCTCAGCAGCTGTCGCCGCCCGCGCGCCGAATAAAAGCCCCCCGCGACCTGGCTGGTTTCCAGCAGGTAGCGACGGTAATCCTGATAGGCCTTCCGGTCGGGCCGGGCGGGGGTCGCGAAAAACTCGGGCAGGGGCTGGGTCGAGACGAACTCGGGTTTGGCATAGACGGCCGAACCGAAGGTCTTGAGCGGTATGCCCCGGAACAGCGCCTGCTGCGCGGCGGTCGAATTGACCGTCACGGCGGTGCGCGCATCGGCCAGCAGTTGCGCCAGCTTGCCGCCCCGCACGAAATGCACACGGTCCGACACGCCTGCCTCCTTCGCGATCCGCCGCAGGTCGCGGCGCACGGGAACGCGGCCGTCCTCCAGCGGATGGGCCTTGAAGACCAGATGGTGATGGCGCGGTGCGCCTTCGGCAAAGCCGCGGATCACCACGTCCAGGAAATCGGTCATGGTCGAGAACGGGCTGTGCGCCTGGAACGAGGCGTCATGTTCCAGCTGCAGCAGCGCCAGGTGATAGGGAAACCCGCCGTGCCGGATCCGCGTCGTGGCCAGCCAGCGTTCCGCCGCATGGGCGGGCATCAGCAGCAACCGCTTGAGATACAGCTGGAATTCCTTGGCCACGCTCAGCGACCGGTGCGGTTGGAAATTGCGGTACTGGCCGTTCCGGAACATCACGAACCAATGGTAGAGCGCGCCGTAGAAGACATGCTGCCGCGTGTCGCCCCACTTGGCCGGGGGCAGAATGGTGTCGGGATCTGAATCGGCCAGGGTCTGCCGCATCGCGTCGACGGGCATCTCCATCAGCCGCGAATGCCCGTTGGACCCGCCGCGTTCATAGGTCACCCAATAGGGGCGGATATAGCCTTCCTCGAAGACATGCACGGTCAGGCCCATGTCGCGGGCGCGGGCGATGGCCTGGGCATGGATGGCACGGACGTCGCCGTAAAGGACGATATCGGTCACGCCTTTTTCGGCCACCAGCGCGGCGAAGTGGTCGGGCCAGTCGGCCAGCGTGCCGCGATAAGGCAGGAAGCTTTTGGGATGGAACCAGAAGGCGCGGTCCCCCGCGTTGAAGCCCACGCGCCAGACGGTTGCCCCGGCAAGCCGAAGCATCCGGCCCAGCCGGTGAAAGAACGGCCCGTGCGGTCCCTGCAGGAACAGGAAGACACGGTTCTCTCCGATATCTGCGGGCATCTGCCTGTGCCTCTGCTGTGCCTCGGGTATTGTATCTTGTCGTTAACTTTTCATGCAGGCAAAAATATGGCGTGGTCAAGGGATTGCAGATGCCCCGCCGCGCGGGTAGCCCGAAGAGGAAGGAGATCCGACCCATGTTTACAGGTATCATCACCGACATCGGCACCGTCCGCGAGGTCGAGAAACGCGGCGACCTGCGTGCCCGCATCACCACGTCCTATGACACCGACACGATTGATCTGGGCGCCTCGATCGCCTGCGACGGTGTCTGCCTGACCGTGATCGAAACCGGCGACGACTGGTTCGACGTCGAGATCAGCGCCGAAACCGTGTCGAAGACCAACGTGTCCCACAACACCTGGGATCCGGGTCGCCGGATCAACCTTGAGCGCGCGCTGAAGGTCGGCGACGAACTGGGCGGGCACATCGTGTCGGGCCATGTCGACGGCGTGGCCGAGCTGATCGCGCTGACCGACGAGGGCGACAGCACCCGCGCCACCTTTCTCGCGCCCGAGGCTTTGGCGAAATTCATAGCACCCAAGGGGTCGGTCGCATTGAACGGCACGTCCCTGACGGTGAACGACGTTGACGGCCGTGAATTTGGCATCAACATGATCCCGCACACGAAATCCGTCACCACATGGGGCGACGCGAAGGTCGGCGACCGGATCAACCTGGAAATCGACACGCTGGCCCGCTACGTGGCGCGACTGCAGGACTGGCAAGCATGACGACACATGGCATCGGACACAACAACGGCCCCGCGATGGACGCGGGCCGCAGCTGGCGTGTCCACGCCTGGCGCCGGGCCAAGGCCAACATGTCCTCGGCCCGGCTGAACCCCGCGACGGTCAAGCGTCACGTGGCCCGGGCGAAGGAACTGGGGCTGAGCTATCGCGACTATGCGATGATCCAGGCCTCGGCCGGGCGCGATGTCTGCGGGTTTTTGTTTTCGTCCAATGCGCTGGATCTGGCTTTCGGGCGGCACCGCGTGTCGCAGCCCACGGCCGAGAAGCTTGAGGCGATCCGCCATGCCCTGCGCATTGCCCTGGTCCATGCACCGCTGACGCCCGATCAGGTGGCCGAGGCGAACGCCGCACTGGACTCGGTGCATCGCGCGCCGCGCTTCCTGACATCCTTTCCGCAGATGCGAGAGGTTCTGGCCGAAGCCCAGGGTCGTCTGCCTGCAAGCGGCCTGGTGGTCGTCGGCACGGGGCTTGAATCCGAATGGGTTGCGGCCGGTCGTCTGGGGGCCTTTCTTCCCGCCGAGGCCTATTTCGGAACCTGACCGGAGGAGGGGGGCCTTGTCCCCCGCGCGCAAGGCGCGCGCCCCCCAAGGTATTTCCGACCAGAAGAAGCCGGGGTCGGATCGTTGGCCGATTTTTATATATTCGCAGATGATGTTGCGTTGCCGCCCCGCGCGACCTAGGCTTTGGCCAAGCCGTCATAGGAGCCCACCATGTCCCCGACCCGCCGTGACCTGCTGAAACTTGCCGCCGCCGCGCCGGCCTTCGCGCTGCCCGCCCTGACCCCGCTACGGGCCCGGGCCCAGCTTGGCGCGCCTGCCGCGGGCAATCCGGCACATTTCAGCTTCATGATCGGCGACACAAAGCTGACGGTCGTGTCGGACGGTTATTTCACCCTTCCGGTCACCATGTTCGGCATCAACGCCAGCCCCGAGGAGGTGCAGGCGTTCATGGCCGCGCACTTCCTGTCGCCGACCGACAATTACGCCCATACCAACCACCTTCTGATCGAGAGGGGCACGGACAAGGTGCTGGTCGATGTCGGGTCGGGCCATCGGTTCTTCGACACGGCCGGGCGGCTGGCCGCGAACCTCGACACGCTTGGGCTCGGGCTTGAGGACATCACCCATGTCGTCATCACCCATGCCCATCCCGATCATATCTGGGGCCTGCGCGACGAATTTGACGAACCGCTCTTCCCCGAGGCGCAGTATTTCGTCGGTGAGGCCGAGCGCGGCTACTGGTTGCAGGACGGGCTGGTCGACCGGGTCGCGCCCGCCGATCAGCAGTTCGTCGTCGGCGCAGTCAATTCGCTGACGGCCGAGGGCGTCGACTGGCAGCTGATGCAGGAAGGCTTCGAGGTCGTCCCCGGCGTCACCGTGATCGACACGCCCGGCCACACGCCGGGCCATATGTCAGTTCTGGTCACCGACGGCGACAACAGCCTGATCGCGCTTGGCGATGCGATGAACCACGCCTGGATGAACTTTGCCCATCCCGGCTGGTACAATGCCTCGGACACCGACGGCGAGCTGGCGGTCAGCACGCGCCGACGCCTGCTGGACATGGCCGCCGCCGACCGCATCCCAGTGCTGGGCTATCACTTCCCGTTTCCCGGCGTCGGACACGTCATGGCCGAGGGCGAGGCCTATCGGTTCGTTCCTGCGCTCTGGCAGTTCTGACGGGCGCTCAGGCCCCTTCCAGCGCCCGGATGATCGGGTCGAAATCTGACGCCTTCAGCGACGCGCCGCCGACCAGCGCGCCGTCGACGTTCGAGATGGCGAAGATCTCTTCGGCGTTGTCGGGCTTGACCGACCCGCCGTACAGCAGCCGGACGGACCGGCCGACCCCGGCGCCAAAGCGTTTTTCCAGTCGGGTGCGCATGAAGTCATGCACTTCGCCGATCTGGTCGGCCGTGGGGGTCAGGCCGGACCCGATCGCCCAGATGGGTTCATAGGCGACGACCAGGTTTTCACCGGTCGAACTGTCTGGCACCGACAGCGACAGCTGCGCGCCGATGATGTCGAGCGTATTGGTCGCCTCGCGCTGAAGCTGGCTTTCGCCAAGGCAGATCACCGTCATCAGCCCCGCCGCCTGTGCGGTCCTCGCCTTGGCGCGCACGTCTTCCGAGGTCTCGTGATGGCCGGCGCGGCGTTCCGAATGGCCCAGGATCACCGCCGTGGCACCGACGTCGCGCAGCATCGCCGCCGAGATATCGCCGGTATGGGCGCCGTCGGTCTGTTCGTGGCAGTCCTGACCGCCAATCCGGATCCGGCCCGAGGCGCAGGTCTGCGCCGCCGCCGCCAGAAGGGTCGCGGGCGGACAGATCAGCAGGTCGACGCCCGGATCGGGGTGGGCGTCCGACAGCGTGGTCAGCTCGCTCAGCGCGGCAGAGGTGCCGTTCATCTTCCAGTTTCCGGCCGCCAGTTTCCGCCGCATCCCATTCTCCTGCTGTAACATTTGCGCCATCATCGGGCTTTGGCCGGGGGCGTCAAGCAGTGCCTTGCCGCAGGCGGGCTTTCCGGGCAAAAGGGCGGCGATTGACGGGATGACAACAAGGACCGGGTCATGATCCCCAAGCTCGACATGAGCCGCCTGTTGGCCGGCGATACGGCCGAAATCGCAGAGCTGAGACGTGGTGCGCAGGACGTCGGTTTTCTTGTCGTCCGCAACACCGCGCTGTCGGCAGACGACGTTGCCAGCGTGATCGCGGCCTATCGCGCCTTCTTCCACCTGCCCACGGCCGAAAAGGCGCGCGTCGACATGGCCCTGACCGGATCGAACCGGGGCTGGGGCGCGCCGCAGTCCGAACGCGTCGATCCGGCGGCGAACCCCGATTACAAGGAAGTCTTCGATTGCGGTTTCCAGCTGGCCGAGGATGACCCGCTGTCCGAGCTGTCGGTCTATGCGCCGAACCTCTGGCCGGATCTGCCGGGATTTCGCAAGACGGTGCAGGGCTATTACCGGGCCGCCTGCGGCACGGCCATGGACATTCTGCGGGTGATTGCCGCCGCCATCGGTGAAAACCAAAGCTATTTCGACGACAAGTTCGACCGGCCCATGGCCTTGCTGCGCGGCAACTTCTACCCCGAACGTCCCGACTGGGCAGGGGACAGGGATTTCGGCATCGCGGCGCACACCGACTATGGCTGCCTGACCCTGCTGGCCAGCGATGGCGTTCCGGGGCTCGAGGTGCAGGGGCGTGACGGCGGGTGGCTGCCGGTCACGGCCGAGCCGGGCGAATTCGTCATCAACTTCGGCGAGATGCTTGAAATGTGGACGGGCGGGCGCGTGAAAGCCACGCTTCATCGCGTGCGTGGCAGCAGCGAAGAACGCATCTCGGTGCCCCTGTTCTTCAATCCCAATCACGACGCCAATGTCGCGCCCGAGGGAGACGCAGAAATAAGGGCAGGGGACCATCTGGCGAAGCGGTTCAACGAAACCTACCTTCACCTCGCCAAGGCCTGATCCGGGCCGGGCAGTTCATGCCGGAGCCCCCGATGCAGTTCCCGATCGACACGTTGACCGTGCGCCGCGCCACGCTGGAAGGCGGGCGCCATGGCCAGACCCTGAGCCTTGACCTTGCCGCCTTCACGATCCCGCTGCGGGGCGAGGATCAGACCTTCCTCACCGCCGCAGTCTTTGACGGGATCGACCTGCCAAGCACGAGGGCGAGGGATCTTGCCGGACAGGTCTATGACTTTCCGGCGAACCCGGACGACGGCTATATCGACGGGTCGATCTATATCGACAATCGGCATCACCCGGTCGATGCCACGCGGCTGGCGTTCGGGCCGATCACCGGCGACGTGCTGCCCCTGACGCTGACGACGCGACTGGTGCTGAGCTTTGAGAAACTGGCGAGCTACGCGGACACAGACTGGACGATCACGGTGGACCTGCCCCTGTCCGAGTTCGACTGACCGCGTCGTTACCTGCCCCGGGCCGCCTTGCGGGCCTTTTCGGCCCGCTTCCGTTCGGCCGCCGCCCGCGCCGGTTCAAGCGACAGGCGGGCCCAGTCCATGGCCTCGTCAGGGTCGTCGAAGGCGCTGTCGGGCAGGGACATGAAGGACGTGATCTGTTGTTCACCCCCCTTGC
Source organism: Pseudooceanicola onchidii (assembly GCF_004959925.1). GTDB lineage: Bacteria > Pseudomonadota > Alphaproteobacteria > Rhodobacterales > Rhodobacteraceae > Pseudooceanicola > Pseudooceanicola onchidii. The sequence continues at coordinate 1,015,979 of NZ_SPUW01000001.1, forward strand.
GCGCATAGGTGAAGGGCTCTGACCCGGCGTCGCGAAGCCGGTCTTCGGTGGTGGCGTCGGATTTCAGGAAAACCGTTCCGGACCCGGCGATCATGGCGAACATCACGTCGTCTTCGACGAAAAGCCCCACGCCGGAAAACATCCGCCCCGTCCGGATCGGTCCGAGCCCGCGGAAGAGGTCAAGCACATGCCCGAGCGCCTCTTCCGAGACGGCCATCAGTTTTCGGCGAACTTGATCGACTCGCCGCAGCCGCAGGCGTCGACGACATTGGGGTTCTTGAACTTGAACCCGGATTCCAGAAGCGAGGTCTCGTAATCGATCTCGGTCCCGAACAGGAACATCTGGGCCATTGGCGCAATCAGCACCCGCGCGCCGTCCTGTTCCACGACCTCGTCGTTTGAATCGGCGGCGTCGACGTAATCCATGGTGTATTCCATGCCCGCGCAGCCGCCCTTCTTGACCCCGATCTTGAGGCCAAAGCGGTTGTCGCGGTCCATCAGCTTGCGGATCTGCTTGGCCGCAGGCGTCGTGATGGTGACGGGGGATTGTCCGGGAATGCCAAACATCTGGGTCTCCTGTTACGCGACAAATCTAGTCATTCCGCGCCCGGAAGCCAAGGGAGGGCCGCAAAGAGATTGAGCAGCGCCAGCGTTGCATGGGCGCAGACCAGCGCCCAGCCGAACGAGGCCAGCGTGCCGATGATGACATATTCCGCCACCTTCTGTTTCCGCTTCGAGGCGTCGAAGCGCAGGACCGACTTGGCCGCGATCAGGAAGCCGACGGCAGCGGGCTGGCCGACCAGGACGAACAGGAAGATCAGCCCGCGTTCCAGAAGGCCAATCAGCTCTCCCCCGCGGGGCAGGCCTTCGGCGCGGAACGACCGACCGAAAGGGCGCACCAGCATCCCCACGGCATAGCCCCCCGCGCGGGTGGCCAGGATCAGGCCGGACAGGATCACCAGCACCGGCGGCAGCCACGTGATCGCGCCCCAGAGGCTGGTGGTGTAGAGCCCCGGCAGGGCCCAGGCCAGCGCGATCAGGGTGGCCAGATGCGCCCCCTGATCGGTCAGGAAGGCGGTAAGGGATGCGGCAGGCGCAAAGCTTTTGATCCAGTCGATCAGCAGGTGCGCGCCGGCGAGGGCCAGCAGGGGCAGCAGGACCATCGGATCGGCGGTCACGGGGGCCAGGGCCAGCGTGGCGGTGGCCAGGACGATCAGACCATGCAGCAGCAGCGCGGGCAGCGACCGGGCCTGTTTGGCCGCTGCCATCGCGTTGCTTTGCAACAGGAAATCCGCGCAGACATGGGCGAAAAGCAGGGCGGCGAAGGTTGCGCTCATGGTGTCTCCAGCATGTCCAGCGCGGACGAAATCGCGGGATATCCCGCCGCGACCAGCGCCTGCCGCACGGCCTGACGGGTGACGCCAAGCGATTGCGCGACGTCCTCCTGCGTTGGTTTGACGGGGGCCAGCATCGGCAGGACCGACCGCGCCTGCGCCTGGGTCCAGCCGTCCGAGATATGGTGCGCCAATTCCGCCGCCGCCCCGTGGGGGCCACCCCGCGCATCGGCCAGCGCGGCGCCCTGCAGGCTGTCCAGCAGGCGCCCCGAGGCGACGAAGGCGGGCCCGGTCGCGTCATTCAGGTTGCCGCTGGCGGGCAGCTGGACCGCGCCCACGGCAAGCGCCATGCGGGTCTTCAGCCGCCGGTCCGTGGCCCGCAGCGCGGCGCGCAGGGTCAGGGCAATGCGCAAAGGCGCCAGGCGGTCGGGCAGGCACAGCTGCCAGCCGTCGCCGCGATGTCGGGTAAAGTGGCTCTCGGCCCGCATCCAGCCGGCCACGCGCGTGGCCGCATCCTCCAGTGCTTCAAACCCGGCAGACAGCCTGTCAGGCGGAAGGTTGGTCGAACCGACGATGTCGCCGGTGATGACAATGCTGTGGGGCGGGCTGTGGGGCACGGTTTCCTCTGGCGTTGCGCAAGTTATATCACTTGCATTCGCAAAAAGAAACCGTTTTGACTTGCCTTACATGAAGCCCAGTTCAAGCCGCGCTTCGTCGGACATCATGTCCATGCCCCAGGGCGGTTCCCAGGTCAGCGCCACGTCGACCTGCTTGACGCCTTCCAGCGGCTCGACCGCGTCGGCCACCCAGCCCGGCATGTCGCCCGCCACGGGGCAGCCCGGCGCGGTCAGGGTCATGATGATCTTGACCTCGTTCTCCGGCGTGATGTCGATCGTGTAGATCAGGCCCAGGTCGAAGATATTCACGGGGATTTCAGGGTCATAGACAGACCGGCACGCATCCGTCACCGCGTCGTACAGCGGGTGATCGGTGGTCGAGGGCGCAATCAGCGGCGTTCCTTCAAGCGGTTCCTGAGTGTCGGTCATGATATCCTGCCTTAGTCCTGAGCGTTTATATAGGTTTTTGCACCGCCGGGGTCCAGTGCCCGAAACGCCGCCCAAAGGGCCGGGTGCGCGGGATCAGGCGATCGTGACAGGCCGGTCGTCATGCGCAAAGGCATGGGCCAGCCGGTTCGGCACCATCGGCCGGGCCGGGTCCATGTGCTGGACGGGCAGGGTGGGAAACAGCGTCAGGATTTCCTCGCGCAGGTCGTCCGACAGCGCGGCCATGGCAATATTGCCCGGCAGCAGGCTTTCGGCCGGGGCGCCATTGGCAAAGATGACCTCGTGCCGGTCGAACAGGATGTGCCAGTATTCGATGTCGCGCCCGTCCGCGATGCGCCGCACGGTCCGGTCGTTGACGAAGCCGTAGGCAGGGACCAGGCAGTCCTCTTCGCCCATGAAAAGCTCGGCCTGCCACCCGGTGACATACAGCCGGTGCTGCGGTGACACCATCAGCGCGCTGTGATTGCCGACGGTCCCCGGGGCAAAGCGGATCGGGGCAAGCTTGCCGGTGGCGGTCGCGGCGCTGCAGCCGATCCAGCGGATGGGCTGCACGCCGCCGTCGTGGGTCACGACCATGTCGCCGATCTTCAGCTTGTGCACGGGCACCTCGCCATCGGGCGTCAGGATCCGGGTGCCGCGCAGAAAACAGATCGTGCCCTCCATCGCGACCGACCGCACGGCCTGTTCGTTCGTCGACCCGCCGGTCGCGCCGGACATGGCAAAGAACACCCGGTCGCCGCCCAGGACATCGTACAGATCCTGTTCGGAATACCCGTCGCCATTGGCGTCCCCCGCGTCGAAGACGGCCTGACCCAGCAGGACGTTGTCGAAACTGACCGACAGCGTGTTGGTGGCCGCCGTCCAGCTGATCTCGACCAGGTGCCAGGCGCCGTCTTCGATGTTGCCGCTGCCCAGCTGGATATTGGGCGATGCCAGATAGCTTGAGCTGAATGCACCCCCCGCATCCGACTGCGCCCGAAGCTGGACATGGTCATACGTCGCGTCGCCCGCGTTCTGGAAGGTGTCGAATTCCAGGACAAAGGCATTCTGGACGTGGTCGGTGCCGAAGTATTCACCGCCCGACGTCGGCGTGATGTTGCTGCCGTTCGGGTCGTTGTGGAACATCCACGTCAGACCGTCGGCACCCGAGTCGTTGTAGCCGTAGAAGGCCTCGTAGCTGAACGAGAAGTCGTAGTTGATCGAATAGGCGGTGGTGGTGCTGACAAGACCGGCCTGAAAGGTCTGATCCGGCGTCAGCGTGTAGGTGCCCGTGACGGAATCATAGGTGGCGTCGCCGGTCGTGACCGTGCTCGACTCATCCCAGTTCACGTTGCGCGCCATGGCCTGCCCAATTCGCACCGCAAGGCGGGGCCTGCGGCTGTTACCTCAGATACGACAGACCCACGTCCCTCAATCCCGACGATCTGCACTGCTCGGCCGGTTGATCCGGCCTTTGGTTTGCGGCGCCGCCGGGCGATTGCACCCGTCCGGCCCCTGAACGACCTGCCATGGGCGTCAAACACGCCGGACAGATCCTGGCGCGGCATCATCGAATGTCTTGAAAGATGCCTACCAGAGTATCCTTAACACACTGTAACTGAACCACCTATACCGGCAAGGTCACGTCGCTGTTAAGCTCTTTCGGATAGGTCAGGCCGACTTTCCGGTGCGGCGTCTGGGCACAGGGGCGGGGCGGACGCGGGCCTCGATCTCGTCATAAAGCTTGCCGACGATGTCGCGCTTGGTCGCCGTCTCGATCCCTTCGAACCCCGGAGAGGAATTGACCTCGAGCACCTTCGGCCCGTTGTCGGACCGCAAGAGGTCGACCCCGGCCATGTTCAGCCCGAAGGCCCGCGCCGCGCGCACGGCCGTCTCGCGCTCTTCCTTGGTGATCTTGACGGGCGTGGCCTTGCCACCCAGGTGCAGGTTCGACCGGAAATCGCCGCCCTCCGAGGTCCGCTTGATCGCCGCGACGACCTTGCCCGCGATGACCATGCAGCGGATGTCCTCTCCGGCGGCTTCCTTGACGAAATGCTGCACGAGGAAGTTGGCCTTGAGCCCCCGGAAGGCCGAGATGACCGAATCCGCCGCCTTGCGCGTCTCGGCCAGCACCACGCCGCGCCCTTGGGTGGATTCCAGCAGCTTGACGATCAAGGGCGCCGAGCCGACCAGCCCGATCAGGTTGCCGGTGTCCTTTGGCGACGAGGCAAAGGCCGTCGCGGGCATGCCGATCCGGTTGCGCGCCAGCACCTGGTGCGCATGCAGCTTGTCGCGCGACGCGGTGATGCCCGCGCTGCCGTTGACGCAGAAGGTGCCGATGGTTTCGAACTGGCGGATGACGGCAGTGCCATAGGGCGTGATCGAAGCGCCGATGCGCGGGATGATCGCGTCATAGCGCGGCAGACGCTTGCCGTCGTAATGCACCTCGGGCGCCATGGCATTGATCGCCATGTAGCAGCGCACGGTGTCGATCACCTCGACCGTGTGGCCGCGCGCCTCTCCGGCTTCGACCAGGCGGCGGGTCGAATAGTTGTCCTCGCGCGACAGCACGGCGATCCGCAGCACCCGGTTCGGCGCGGATTTCCGAACAGTGGCCGAATGATAGACGTCGTAGTCCAGTTCGGGCTGGCAGAACCTTTCGCCCGGCTCGACCGTGGCGCGATCGACCAGCGCCTGGCGGCCCAGCAGCATGTGCGACTGCATCCCCCGCCGGTCGGTCAAGGTCACCTCGATCGGCCAACTTTCCCCGTCGATCAACACGGTGGTGCTGATGACGTTGCGCATCTCGGTCTCGCCGTTGGACGAGGTCACCTCGCGCCGGTCGATCAGATCGGCGGAACAGGCGATTTCAAGATCCTCGCGCCCCGGGATGGGCTGCACCGTGAAGCGGACCTGCGGCTTCTCGGCCCGGCCGAAGATCTCGATGTTGGTGGCATGCAGCGCCGAGGTCCGTGCCCCGGTGTCGACCTTCACCTTCAGCGCAGGCAGGCCGAGATCGGGCAGCGCCAGCCATTCTTCCCAGCCAAGGCGCAGGCTGGGATGGGTCTGGGTCTCGGGGCCGGTCAGGTCATGTGCCATGGGTCACTCCGCGGCGAAGATGGGTCAGAGGGCGTCGTCTCGGTGATTCCCTTACCCCAGTCCAGCAAAGAAATCGTGTCATGGCGGCCGGGCAACACCCCGCCGCCCCCTTCACAAGGGGCGGGGTTTCCGCCAAAAGGCCGGGCACAGGAAGGGACACCCATGACCACCCGCTTCAGCTTTGAAAAACTGGGCCAGGACGGCAAGGCCCGCACCGGCGTCATCCACACCCCGCGCGGCGACATCCGCACCCCCGCCTTCATGCCCGTCGGCACCGCCGCCACGGTCAAGGCGATGCTGCCGGAAAGCGTGGCGGCCACCGGCGCCGACATCCTGCTGGGCAACACCTATCACCTGATGCTGCGCCCCACGGCGGAACGCATCGACCGGCTGGGCGGGCTGCACAGGTTCATGAACTGGTCGAAGCCGATCCTGACCGACTCGGGCGGCTTCCAGGTGATGAGCCTCGCGGACCTGCGCAAGCTGACCGAGGACGGCGTGACCTTCCGCAGCCATATCGATGGCTCCAAGCACATGCTCTCTCCCGAACGTTCGATGGAGATCCAGCGCCTGCTCGGCTCCGACATCGTGATGTGCTTTGACGAATGCCCCGCGCTGCCCGCCGACCGCACCCGGATCGAGGACAGCATGCGCCTGTCGATGAGATGGGCCGAACGTTCGCGGGCGGCCTTCGGGGACCGCCCGGGCTATGCGCTCTTCGGCATCCAGCAGGGCGGGCTGGAACAGGACCTGCGCGCCGAAAGCGCCAAGGCCCTGCGCGACATCGGCTTTGAAGGCTACGCCATCGGCGGCCTCGCCGTGGGCGAGGGGCAGGAGGCGATGTTCGCCTGTCTCGACTATGCACCCGACCAGCTGCCCGAGGACAAGCCGCGCTACCTGATGGGTGTCGGCAAGCCCGACGACATCGTCGGCGCGGTCAAGCGCGGCGTCGACATGATGGACTGCGTGCTGCCCTCGCGCTCGGGCCGAACCGGGCAGGCCTTCACCCGCCACGGCGTCGTGAACATCAAGAACGCGCGCCACGCCGATGATCCGCGCCCGCTCGACGACTCCTGCACCTGCCCGGCCTGCCGCAGCTATTCCCGCGCCTACCTGCACCATGTCTACCGCGCGCAAGAGATGATCTCGGGCATGCTGCTGACCTGGCACAACCTGCATTACTTCCAGGAGATCATGCAGGGCATGCGCGACGCCATCGCCGCGGGCACTTTTGGCGATTGGGAAACGCGCTTTCACGAAGGCCGTGCCGAAGGCGACATCCCCCCGCTGTAAGGGGGGCGCTGCCCCCGCCGCCTGCGGCGTCTCCCCCGGAGTATTTCGAGAAGGTGAAGATCAGGCTTCATCTTGCCCAAAATACTCCCGCCGGAGGCCTCCGCCCTCTGGCCTCGCGCAGCGCCCCGGGCCATGGTGGCGCGGATGAGTGACGATCCAAAACCCCTCCGCCGTGGCTGGACCACCGGCGCCTGTGCCACGGCCGCGACCCGGGCCGCGCTGATCGGCCTATGGCGGGGCGAACGGCCCGAGTTCGTCCGCATCACCCTGCCGCGCGGCGAGAAGCCGGAGTTTGCCGTGACCCATTGGGCGACCGGCCCGGGCTGGATCGAGGCGGGGATCATCAAGGATGCCGGTGACGATCCGGACGTGACCCACGGCGCGCTGATCATTGCGCGGGTCGCTGGTTCGGACGGGGGCGTGGTCTTTGCCGCGGGTGCGGGTGTCGGCACTGTCACCAAGCCGGGCCTGCCGATCCCGCCGGGCGAGCCCGCGATCAACCCCGTGCCGCGCCAGATGATGCAGGCCGTCGTCGCGGATCTGGCCGCGCGCGAGGGGCGGGCGGCGGATGTGACCGTCACGATCTCCATCCCCGGAGGTGAGGATCTGGCCGCCAAGACCTGGAACCCGCGCCTCGGCATCGTCGGCGGGTTGTCGGTGCTGGGCACCACCGGCATCGTCCGGCCTTTCAGCTGTGCGGCCTGGATCGCCTCGATCCACCGGGGGATCGACGTGGCGCGGGCGGGCGGGCTGACCCATCTGGCGGGTTGCACCGGGGCGACCTCGGAAAAGGCGGTGCAGGCGCTGCTGGGTCTGCCGGATCAGGCCATGCTGGACATGGGGGATTTCGCGGGTGGGATGCTCAAGTACCTGCGCCGCCACCCGGTCGACCGGATCACCATCGGCGGCGGGTTGGGCAAGCTGACCAAGCTTGCGCAGGGCGCGGTCGATCTGCACTCCGGCCGGTCGCAGGTGGAGTTCGCCGCGCTCTCTGTCGCGCTGGATGCGCCCGAGGTCGCCGGGTGTTCGACCGTGCTCGAGGTGCATCAGCGTCTGGGCGACCGGCTGATCGACTGGCTGATCCCGGCCGCGCGCGAGGCCGCGCAGGCCATGGTGCCCGACATCGCCGTGGGCATCGTCGCCGTCGACCGGCAAGGCCGGGTGGTGGGGCAGGGATGACGCTGCTTCTGCTGGCAGGTACTGCCGAGGCACGACAGATCGCCGCGCAGTTGGCCGAAGCGGGGCTGCCGGTGCTGGCCTCGCGCGCCGGGGCCGTGCGCGAGGTGGCGGACTATCCCGTGCCGACGCGGACGGGCGGCTTTGGTGGGGCCGAGGGGTTTCTGACGACCCTGCGCGACCACCAGATCACCGCCGTACTGGACGCGACCCACCCCTTCGCAGCGAAGATCACCGAGCGCACGGCGCGGCTTTGCGCCAAGGCGGATCTACCCTATGCCCGCCTGTCACGCCCCGAATGGACCGCAGGCCCGGGCGACGAGTGGCACGATGTCGCCACCCCCGAGGAGGCCGCGCGGCAGATCCCCCAGGGTTCACGCGTCTTCCTCGCCACCGGCGCGCAGGAGGTCGCGCGCTATGCCGCGCTGGACGGGCGGGCCGCGGTCTTTGTCAGGCGGGCCGAGGCGACCGGCGCGGAGTTTCCCTTTGCCAGGGGGCGCTGGATCGTCGGGCGCGGGCCGTTCGACGTGGACGCGGACCGGGCGCTTTTTCAACTGCTTGGCATCGACTGGATCATCACCAAGAATGCCGGGGGGGCAGCGTCCCGCGCGAAGCTTGACGCCGCGCGGGAACTGCACCTGCCGGTGGTCATGATCGCGCGGCCGCCCGAACCAAAAGGCATGCCGATCCTGCGCACGACCCAAGCCGCCGTCGACTGGGCCACGGCCAGATGCACCTGATCGAGACCGAGGCCGACATCGCCGAAGGGGCGCAGGCTCTGGCCGGGCTCGATCCGGCCTTTGCGCCGTTGACCGTGCTGACCCCGCCGCTGCGCCGTCGTCCGCCGGGGTTTGCCACGCTGTTGCAGGCGATCGTCGGACAGCAGGTCTCGACCGCCTCGGCCGCCGCGATCTGGGCGCGGGTCGTGGACGCCGGGCTGACCGATCCTGTCGCCGTCACCCGGGCGGGCGAAGACGGGCTGCGGGGCGTCGGGTTTTCCCGCCCCAAGATCCGCTACGCCCTCGCCCTGGCCGCAGCCGACATCGACTATACGCCCGCGGGTGACCACCCCGACGAGGCCGTCATCACCGACCTGACCCGCATCCCCGGCATCGGCCGCTGGACGGCCGAGATCTATGCGCTCTCAGCGCTCGGGCGGCCCGATATATTCCCGGCGGGCGATCTGGCCTTGCAGGAGGCCGCGCGCATCCTCTACGACCTAGACCAAAGGCCCGACGAACGGACCCTGCGCCAGATGGCTGTGCGCTGGTCTCCGTGGCGGGCCGTCGCGGCGCGGCTTCTGTGGGAGCTGTACCGGACCCACAAACAGAGGGAGAGCATGATATGACACGGGTTTTGAATGCAGAGCGGAAAGAGCCGGTTTCGGGCACCACGCGATCGGTGGTGGTTTTCCTGCACGGCTATGGCGCCAATGGGGCGGACCTTCTGGGGCTCGCTGACCCGCTTGGCGAACACCTGCCCGATACGCTGTTCGTCGCCCCCGATGCGCCCGAATCCGTGCCCGGCGCGCCCTTTGGCTACCAGTGGTTCCCGATCCCTTGGCTCGACGGATCGTCCGAAGAAGAGGCCGAACGCGGCATGATCCAGGCGGTCGAGGATCTGAACGCCTTTCTCGACGCGCTGATGGTGGACGAGGACGTGTTGCCCGAACAGGTCGTCCTGTTCGGCTTTTCGCAGGGCACCATGATGTCGCTGCACGTCGCGCCGCGTCGCGAGGACGAGATGGCGGGGATCGTCGCTTTCTCGGGTCGATTGCTGAAGCCCGAACTGCTGGCGGACGAGGTCGTCTCCCGCCCGCCCGTTCTGCTGGTGCATGGCGATCAGGACGACGTCGTGCCGCCGCAATCCCTGCCCGCCGCCGCCGAGGCCCTGCAGGAGGCCGGCTGGAAAGAGGTCTATGCCCACGTCATGAAGGGCACCGCCCATGGCATCGCGCCCGATGGCCTGTCGGTCGCATTGGCCTTCATGCGGGACAAATGCGGGCTGTAACGACCTGCAGATGAGCGAAGACCAGACGCCCGGCCGATCCGCCGGGCGTTTTGCGTATCGCCGCCGACAGGTGCTTTACCGCCCGGTCGGTAAGTGCTTTTCTGCGCCCATCCAAAGGGAGAGAGACATGATCATCATCACCGGCACCATGGAGGTGGCCCCCGGCAACGAGGACAAGGCGAAAGAGAACTTCGCCATCGCCGCCGAGGCCGCCAAATCCGAACGTGGCTGCATCGAATACCGGTTCTGGCAAAGCGTCAGCACCCCGACCGAATTCCGCGTCTACGAGGAATGGGAAGACAAGGGCTGCCTGAAGGAACATTCCGAACACCCGAACTTCAAGGCACACGGCGAACGCATGGCGCCGCTTGGGGTGACGAACCGCAAGCTGAAGATGATCGAGCCGGACCGGATCAAGGACCTCGCGATCTGACGGAACCCCTGACCGGGCCTAGGCGTCGTCGAACCACAGGCGTGGTTCGGCGATCTCGATCGAATTGCCGGCCGGATCGCGAAAGTAGATCGACCGCGCACCATTGGGCCAATGGAAATCGGCCTCGATCACGATTCCCCGCGAGTTCAGCGTTTCGGCCCAGTTGGCAATCTGGGCGGCACTGGCGCGGAAACACAGGTGCCCCGGCCCCTGCGCCCCATGCGGCGGCACCGGCAGGGCGGGGTTGGTGCTTCCCGTCGCCGTCTGCACGGGATTGAAGATCAGCAGGACGATATCCCCCACGCGGTAGAAGACGTGCCGCCCCTCGACCTGCATGATCTTCTCAAGCCCCAGGACGCCGCCATAGAAGGCTTCGGCGGCCTCAAGGTCCTCGGCGTAAAGGGCCGCTTCCAGCAGGCCGTCTAAAGATGGTGGTTCGCTCATGACGCTTTAGCTAGCATGACCGGCAGGGCTGACCACCGGGGTGGCGGATCGTGCCAGGATCTGCCTGTTGTCACGGCACTGTCACCGAATCCGGCTAGCCCTGTGGATAAGCTGTATGTCGGGGGCTTGCCTTAGGTCAGCCGCGATATATAGTCGATTTATCGGCAGGGGCGGGTCTCCCCGCCCCGCAGGCCAGGATGGGCGTGCAGGGCGAGGGCGGTTTTGACGATGGACGGCGATTTCAGGACAGAATTTGTACGCGAACCGGCGGCGCTGAAGCATCATCCCGCGCTGGTTCTGAACGCGGATTACCGACCGCTCTCCTACTACCCCCTCAGCCTGTGGCCCTGGCAGGAGGCGGTGAAGGCGGCCTTCCTCGACCGGGTGGACATCGTGGCCGAATACGACACCACGGTCCGAAGCCCCAGCACGGTGATACGGATCCCGTCGGTTGTCGTCCTCAAAGACTATGTCAAACCTCAAAAGCGCGTGGCCTTCACGCGCTTTAATCTTTTTCTGAGGGACGAATTCCGCTGCCAGTACTGCGGCAGCAAGGGGGACCTGACCTTCGACCACGTGGTCCCGCGCGCCGCGGGCGGCATCACGTCGTGGGAAAATGTCGTGGCCGCCTGCAGCCCCTGCAACCTGCACAAGGGGTCGAAATCGCTGCGCCGTGCGGGCATGGCTCTGCGCAAGCCGCCCCGCGCCCCCGGCGCCGAGGAGCTGCGCAACATGGGCCGCAAGTTCCCGCCGGGCCACCTGCACGAAAGCTGGATCGACTACCTGTACTGGGATGCCGAACTGGAGGCGTAATCATTGGCCGCTTGCGATCGCCTTTGCGCTGATCGCGGGCGCGGCCACGGCGCAGGAGGCGCTGAGCTGTGGCGGAGGCACGATCCCGGCCTCTGTCCGGGCCGCCGCGGATGAGGTGAACCGCGCCCGCACCGATCCCCAAGGCTACGCGAAACACGTCGCCGCGCATTTCGCCACGCTGCAGGGCAACCGGTACCAGGCCAACGGCACCACGATAGTTCTGCGCGAAGGACGCCGCGCGGTGGAGGAGGCGATCCGCTTTCTCGACCGTCAGCCGCCGCTGCCCGCCCTGCCGCTGTCGGCCTGCCTGTCCGCCGCCGCGGCCGATCACGTTGCGCAGCAGGGGCCGACCGGGGGCTTCGGCCATCGTGGGGCAGACGGCGCGGGCCCCGGCGACAGGGTCGCGCGGCGCACCGACGGCACGGCCTATTGCGGAGAGAACATCGCCTACGGCCCGGGCGATCCGCGCGCTGTTGTAATCCAGCTGATCGTCGATGACGGCGTCGCGAACAGAGGCCATCGTCGCAACATCTTTGATCCGCGTTTCCGCAGTCTCGGGGTGGCCAGCGGGCCCCATGCCAAGATGCGGGCGATGACAGTTCAGGTCTTCTGCTTCAACGAGGTCCGGGGCCGCTGACACCCGCAACGAAAAAGCCCCGGCGCGGGGGCCGGGGCTTTGCGTGGATCTGGGCCGATCAGCTTTCGGTCGGAGCCGAGGGCTTGGGCGCCGGGGCTGCCGTCGCCGGGGTGGGGGCAGGGGCCGCAGGCTTGGCTGCCGCCTTGGCACCGGAGGCCAGCGGATCTTCCTGACGCTGCACCGAGCCTTCGAAATGCGCACCGCTTTCGATGGCGATGGTCTTGTGGATGATGTCGCCTTCGACGCGGGCGGTCGAGGTCAGGCGCACCTTGAGGCCACGCACGCGGCCGACGATGCGACCGTTGATGACGACGTCATCGGCAATGATCTCGCCCCGGATGGTGGCGGTTTCACCCACGGTCAGCAGGTGCGCCCGGATGTCGCCGTCGACGGTGCCTTCGACGTTGATGTCGCCGGTGGTCTTCAGGTTGCCCGTGACATGCAGGTCGGACGACAGAACGGACGCCGCCGGCTTGGCCTTGGGGGCAGAGGGTTTGAAATCGGACGCTGCAGAAGACTTTGCCGCTCCGCTATCGAAAGAACCGGTCGCCGGGGTGGTGGCGGTGTCGCCTGCCTTGGGTCCGGGTTCGTTGATCTTGCTTTTAGAAAACATTGTTAGCAGCCTTGATATAAGTCATCGGGTTGACGGCGCGCCCGCCGACGCGAACCTCATAGTGGATGTGGGGGCCGGTCACCCGTCCGGATGCCCCCATATCACCGATCCTCTCCCCGCGCGAGACTCTTTGTCCGACCTTCACACGAATGCGAGACATGTGGGCATAGCGGGTCTCGATGCCGAAGTCGTGCTGGATCTTGACCAGCCGACCATAGCCCGACTGCCATCCGGCATGGACCACGCGGCCGTCGCCGGTGGCATAGAGGGGGGTGCCGACGGGGCCGGCGAAATCGACGCCCGAGTGCATCCGGCGCCCGCCCGTCTTGGGATCCTTGCGATAGCCGAACCCCGAGGTGAAGCGGTAGGACGCCTGCACCGGCTGCGCGAAGGGCGCCTTTTCGGCCGCGATGCGATACAGGTTCAGCCGGTCCAGCTGGTTGAGGATCTGGTTGGCGCGGCCCGCGTCCAGCGACGGTTCTTCGCCCATGGTCGACAGGGAAATCGGCGTCAGCGGACCACCCTGGCCGGAATAGCCGCGCTTGACCTGCGCGATGATGCGATCGGTGCTCATGCCGGCGGCGCGGAACATCTTGTCCAGCGGCTTGATCGACACGGTCATCGCCTCTTCCAGCTGGCGGAAGATCTGGTCGTTCTGGTCGTGCATCAGGGCGATCTGCTGGCTCAGCTCGTCGGCCTGGGTCAGCGCGTCCTGCGCGTCGTTGCGGATCTGGTCGCGTTCCTCGGCGGTCTTTTCCAACGCGGCCGACATGAAATCCAGCGCGGCGGTATTCGCGGCGGCGGTCACGGTGCCCGGCAGGGGCGCGTCGGTGTCATCCAGCTTGGTCGCCAGGACGCTGGCCTCTTCGCGGGCGGCGTCGCGGTCCTTCATCGTGCGGCGCAGGGTGGCCTGCACCACGCCCAGGCCGGTTTCGGCCTCGCGCAGGCGGGTTTCGGCATCCAGCAGTTGCGACTGCATGACCGAGATCTGTTCCAGCGCCGAATTGAACCGTTCCTGCGCGGCCAGGGCTTCTTCTGCCCGGGTGTCGCGTTCGCTGGCCATGGCATTCAGGCGCGTCTGGTAAAGTTGCTGGTCGCGCTTCGCCTGTTCGCGGAAGTTGCCCGACCCGATCGAATCCATCAGCAGGATCGCGGTGGCGATGATCGTCCAGGCCACGACCGCGGCCGTGCCGGAAAAGGCGATCAGCTGCGTCGCGGGCTTCAACCGGATGAACCGGGTGTCCGTGTCGGATTTCAGAAAGAGCCTGCGCTCGGGAAAATGCCTCTCTAGCAAGGCATGTGCTTGGATAGCCAAACGTGTCCGCAAATCCTGCGTCCTTTGTCCCAGTCCCCAATGCGTGCTGCTTGTTGTCCCCACATGCAGCACTTGCAAAGTGTTTACAGACCGTTATGGCCCACGACAAGTTTTCCGGGTCCGGATCGGCCGTAAACGGAGGATTTCTGCCTGCATTGGCGAAAAACCGCCGAAACTGAGGCTCTTACACCGCGCTTTTGACCTATGCTTTGGTGGGGGTCTGATCCGCCAGCGGCCAGTAGAAATCGGGCGGCAACCCGGCCTCGGCGCGCTTTTCCTCGTTGAAGGGGGGCTTCAGGGCCCCATGGAAATAACGGCGAACGAGGTCATGGAAGACCGGCTCGGGGTCCAGCCCCTCACGCCCGCACATCCAGTGAAACCACTTCGAACCATAGGCGACGTGGTGTACCTCTTCGCTGTAGATCACCTTCAGCGCCTCGACCGCCTGGGTGATCCCGGCCTTCTCGAAGATCTCGATCATGCCCGGCGTCACGTCCAGCCCGCGCGCCTCCAGCACCATGGGCACGACGGCCAGCCGCCCGAAGATGTCGTCGACGGTATCCTCGGCGGCGCGCCACATGCCGGCATGCGCGGGCAGGGCGCCGTAATGCGAGCCGAGGCTTTCCAGGCAGTCGCAGACCAGGTTGAAATGCTTGGCTTCCTCGTCCGCCGACTGCACCCAGTCGTCGTAGAACCCGATCGGAAAGCCGATGTCGGTGAAACGCGCGATGATGTCCCAGTGCAGATCGACCGCGTTCAGTTCGATATGCGCCACCGCGTGCAGGATCGCGATCTGGCCCTTCAGGCTGCCCGGCCGACGCCGCGGCACATCGCGCGGATCCAGCAGCTCGGGCTGATCGGGCCGGGCCGGACGCAGCGGCGGGGTGGCCTGCCCGATCTCGATCCCGGGCCCCGATCCGTCGCGTGCAGCCCGCCAGGCGGCGGCATGTCTGTGGGCGAGCGCCGTCTTTTCGCGGCCATCCGCCGTGGTCAGGACGTCGACGGCCATCTGGGCAAGCGACAGGGCCATCGGGCACCTCCGAACAAGTCTTTGGCCCGAACTAAAGAAAAAATCTGGCGGTTGGAACAGCCAGATGCCCGTGCCCGCCTGTCCGATCCGGTCGCGGGTGCCGTGGCCCGGGCCGTCGCCCCGGACCTCGCATACTGCGGGCAAGCGGCCCGGTGTCGTCGCACCGGGCCACTTGGTCTTATTGCGTGAAGGCCGAGCTGTGCAGGTTCACCACAAGCCCGTCCGCCGTCAGGATGGGCGTCGTGGAATGGCGCACGCAAATGTCGCGGGTGCAGATCAGTTCGGTCGTGGCCCGGGTGATGGTGCCGATCGTGACGCCATCGCGCGAAACCAGGTTCGACCCGACCACGGTGACATCTCCGCCGGTGTTGGGCGATCCGGTGGTGCCGGTCGTCGATCCCGTTCCCGACTGGCCGACCGTCGCGCCCCCGCCGACCGAGGCCACGCTGCCCCCGCCGACCGTTGCGCCCAGGCCCGCCGACGCGACGGACCCGCCGCCGACCGTGGCCCCCACGTCTGCCGAAGCGACAGATCCGCCGCCGACCGTGGCACCCACATCGGCCGAGGCGACGGATCCACCACCAACCGTGGCGCCGACGTCAGCCGAGGCAACAGAGCCCCCGCCCACGTCTGCGTCCACGTCGGCCGACGCGACAGACCCGCCGCCGACGGACACGCCGACGCCCAGGCCAAGATCGGCCATTGCGGGATAGCCGGTACAGCCGACCATCGCCAATGTCAGGATCATCGTTGGTTTACAAAACATCTGGGTACTCCTCGTTACACGAGCCCCCACCCTGATGCATGACACCGAACCCAACGTCCGCGCCGCGCCAAAGTTCCATCCTGCAGTCAACTTTTTGGCGAGCTTCGCCAAAGCGCGCCCAGATCAGCCCCAGAACCCTTTCTGCAGGGGGGCAAATCCCTCGGCCAAGGCGCCCAGGCCGAGGCGCTCCATCAGCTCGGAATAAAGCCGCTGCGCCTTCTGGTCATATTGCGCGATGCTCTCAAGGCGGTCTTCACCGATCTGGCCATACCGCTGGAAATAATCGACCGGGCCGGACCAGGTCTCGTAGGCGATGAAGGCCCAGTCGGCGCCGTTCAGGCCAAGCGTCTCAAGGTAGGGCTCAAGATCTTCGCGCTTGGGCTGCCACTTGGGCATGCGCAGCACCAGCCCGTCGTGCGGCGGATCCAGCGGATAGACCATGTGGCCGGGCTTCAGGCCCGCTTGCTGCAGCGACGTGACCGGCGCCCGCGACAGGACGCCGGTGAACCGGACTGCCATGTCAAAGCGCCTTCACGGCCTCAAGCACCTCGGCGGCGTGGCCGTCGACCTTCACCTTTGGCCAGACCTTTGCGATCTTGCCGTCGGCGTCGATCAGGAAGGTCGCGCGGGTGATGCCCATGAAGGTCTTGCCGTACATCTTCTTTTCACCCCAGACACCGTAATCCTCGCAGGTCTGGCCATCTGCATCCGACACGAGGATGACCGAAAGCTCGTGCTTCTTCCGGAACTTGGCGTGCTTTTCCACCGTATCCTTCGACACGCCGATCACCTTGGCACCGGCCAGGGCGAAATCGGTCTGCATCGCGGTGAAATCCTTGTTCTCGGTAGTGCAGCCGGGCGTGTCGTCCTTGGGATAGAAGAACAGCACAACGGGCGCGGGTTGCTGGGCCGACAGGGTGACCGGGTCACCATCGTCCTGCGGCAGGGTGAAATCCGGGGCGGTCTCTCCGACTTCGGGCATGGGCTTCGACATCGTGACTGGCTTTCCTTTCGCACACATGTGATGGCAATGATAATCTGTGGGGGGGACAGGAAAAGGGTGGTTTTGGACGTCACGTGAGCGAAGGGCAAGAGCAGACAGGGACACAGCCAGCATCCCCGGCCCGGCGCCATCCGGTCCGGCGCGTGCTGTCGTGGGCGCTGGCCGTCGCCACGGGCTTTGTCCTGTTCGTCTTCCTGCTGACCGCCGGGCTGCTCTGGACCGCGCGGGGCCACAGCTATTCGGCCCCGGCGTGGTTGAAGGACGAGGTCGAGACGCGCATCGCCGCCGCCCTGCCGACGGTGACGATCCAGTTCCGCGACCTGACGCTGACGGTGTCCGAGGACTGGCAGCCCTCGATCCACCTGACCGATCTTGAAATAACGCCGCCGGGCCGGGGCGCGCCGGTGACCCTGTCGGACATCACCGGATCGTTCGACATGGCCGCGTTGATGGACGGCAACCTGCGCCCCCGCGTGATCTCGGTCTCGGGCTCGCGGCTGCACTTCCGGCGCGGCGAGGATGGCGAATATGGCATCGCCTTCGGATCGCCCGCAGGGCAGGGCCCGGCGGCCGAGGCGCAGGCGGCAACCCAGATCATCGTCGACCTGTCCGACTTCCTGAACCATCCCACCCTCGCCGCGCTGGAACGGATCGAGGGGCGGGCGATCACCGTGCGCTACGAAGACCGGCGCTCGGGCCGCGCCTGGACGCTGGATGGCGGCCGGGTGGACCTGACGCGCACCGGCGATGACCTGCGCCTGCGCGCCGATGTCGCCGTTCTGGGCGGTCACGCCTATGCCACGACGGGCGAGATCACGATCACCGGGCGCATGCACAGCCCCGCCGTCAGCCTGTCGATGAAGGTCGAGGACGCCGCCGCCCGCGACATCGCCACCCAAAGTGCGGGCCTGGCCTGGCTGGGGGTGCTGGATGCGCCGATTTCGGGCGCGCTGCGCGTCACCACCAACGCCGACGGAGAGATCGGGCCGTTGCACGGCACGCTGCAGATCGGCGAAGGCGCGCTGGCCCCCGGCGAAACCCGCGACCCCGTGCCCTTCCAGTCGGCGCGCACCTATTTCCGCTATGACCCTGCGACACTGACCCTGCGGTTCGACGAACTCACCCTGGCCAGCGCCTGGGTCGAGGCCACGGCCGAGGGGCAGATCGCGCTGACCGACATCGCGAACGGCATCCCCGAGGCGATGACCGGCCAGCTGCGGATCACCGAACTGACGACAAACCCCGCCGGGCTCTACCCGGTGCCGCTCTACCTCGAGGGGGCAGAGGCCGAGATGCGGGTCAAGCTGGATCCCTTCCGGCTTGAGGTGGGGCGACTGGACCTGCGCGACCGGGGGCAGGTGCTGGCCATCAACGGCTGGTTCGAGGCAGAGCCCGAGGGCTGGGATCTGAGCCTGACGGCCCGCGCCGATGCGCTGTCGGCGGACGACATTCTGGAACTCTGGCCCGCCACGGCCGCCGCGAAGACCCGGGAATGGGTGGCGCGCAACGTGCTGGACGGGACCGTGCGCAACCTGCAGCTTGGCGTGCGGTCCCAGCCCACGACCCGCCCCGAGGTGATGCTGGGGTTCGATTTCGAAGACCTGATCACGACCTTCATGAAGACGATGCCGCCGGTGGAATCCGCCAGCGGCCATGCCGAACTGCGCGGCGACCGCTTTGTCATCACCGCCGACGACGGTTGGGTCTACGCCCCGGACGGAGAGGCGCTGCACGTCGCGGGCACCTCGTTCATCTATCGCAACACGCGGGTGAAGGCCGGCATGGCGGATGTCGAGGTGCGGGCCAACGGCGCGCTTGGCGATGCGCTGCGCCTGCTGGACCTGCCGCCGCTGTCGGTGCTGTCCAAGGCAAACCGCACCCCGGACCTGGCGACGGGCTATGTGAAGCTGGCCGCCGATATCTCGCTTCCGTTGATCAAGAACGTGCCGCTCGATCAGGTACAGGTGGCCTATCGCGCGACGCTGACGGATGTGTCCAGCGACCGGATCGTGCCGAACCAGACCCTGAGCGCGCAGACACTGCAGATCGACGGCGACACCGAAACGCTGACCGCCAGCGGCGCGGCGCGGCTGGGCGACATCCCCGCCAGCGGCACCTGGACCGCCGACATCCGGCCCGACAGCGGCGGGCGCAGCCGGTTCGAAGGCACGCTCGGCGTGACCCAGGCCCTGTCGGACCAGCTGAACCTTGGCCTGCCGCCGGGCGCGATCACCGGGGAAGGGCGCGCCCGCATCGCGCTTGAGTTCGCCAAGGATCAGGCCCCGAAATTCACCGCCACCTCGGATCTGGCGGGGCTGGGCGTGCGCGTCGATGCGCTGAACTGGGGGATCAGCCAGGCCCAGACCGGCGCATTCGAGATCGCGGGATCCCTTGGCACCCCGCCCGTGGTGGACCGCATCAGCCTGACCGCCCCGGGGCTAAGCGCCGCAGGCACCATCAGCCTCAGGCCCGGCGGCGGCGGGTTGGAAAGCGCAAGGTTCAGCCGCGTGCGCATCGGTGACTGGCTGGACGCGCCGGTCACCCTGACCGGGCGCGGCAAGGCGGTGACCCCGGCCGTTGCGGTCAGTGGCGGGTCGGTCGACCTGCGGCACCTCGATCTTGGCAAGCCCAAGGGCGACAAGGGCGGCCCGATCAGCGTCGCGCTGGACCGGCTGCAGATCTCGGACACGCTGAGCCTGACGAACCTGCGGGGGGATTTCACCACCCGGGGCGGCATGTCGGGCCAGTTCACTGGCGCGCTGAACGGCAAGTCGACCGTGCAGGGCACCATCGTGCCGCGCGCCAACGGCTCTGCGATCCGCGTGACCTCGGCCAATGCCGGGTCGGCGCTGTCGGCGGCGGGACTGCTCAAGAAGGGGCGGGGCGGCGAACTGGACCTGACGCTGCTGCCGGTCGGGCCGAAGGGCGCCTATGACGGCAAGCTGACGATCAGCAACATCTGGATCCAGGATGCGCCCGCCATGGCGTCGCTTCTGTCGGCGGTGTCGGTCGTCGGCCTGCTGGAACAGATGTCTGGCAACGGCATCCTGTTCACCGAGGCGCAGGCCGATTTCCGGCTGACCCCGTCGCGCGTCACCATCCGCAGTGCCAGCGCCATCGGCGCCTCCATGGGGGTGTCGCTGGACGGGATCTATGACATGGCCGCCAAGGCCATCGACCTGCAGGGCGTGGTGTCGCCCTTCTATGCGCTCAACGGCATCGGGCGGATCTTCTCGCGCAACGACGGGGAAGGGCTGATCGGCTTCAACTACCGCCTGCGGGGACCGGTCGCGGGCCCGCGCGTTCAGGTGAACCCGCTTTCGCTCTTTACACCCGGCATGTTCAGAGAGATTTTCCGCCGCCCGCCCCCCACCACGAATTAGACGACCAACGGACCGGCCCGATGCACCTTTCTGATTTCGATTTCGACCTGCCCGAGGCGCTGATCGCCACACGGCCCGCGCGCCCCCGGTCCTCGGCCCGGCTGCTGGTGGCCGAGGGCGACGCGATCACCGACGCGGTGGTGCGCGACCTGACCGACTGGCTGCGTCCCGGCGACCGGCTGGTGCTGAACGACACCCGCGTGATCCCCGCGCGCCTGTCCGGCACCCGTGCCCGCGACACCGCCCAGGGCCCGACCGAGGCCCGGATCGAGGTCACCCTGCTTGAGCCGCGCCCGAACGGCCACTGGGCCGCGCTGCTCAAACCGCTCAAGAAGGTGAAGGACGGTGAAGTCATCCGCTTTTCCGACGCGCTCTCGGCCACGCTGGTGGCGCGCGAGGACGGGCAGGGGGTGTTGGAGTTCAACCTCACGGGCGATGATTTCGACGCCGCGCTGGCGCAGGCCGGGGCCATGCCGCTGCCGCCCTATATCGCCGCCCTGCGCGCGCCGGACGACGAGGACAAGACCGATTACCAGACCGTCTGGGCGGAAAAGACCGGCGCCGTCGCCGCGCCCACGGCCTCGCTGCACTTCGACCAGCCGCTGCTGGACCGGATCGCGGCCATGGGCGTCGACACCACCCGCGTGACCCTGCACGTGGGCGCGGGCACCTTCCTGCCGGTCAAGGTCGACGACGTCACCACCCACAAGATGCACGCCGAATGGGGCGAGGTCACCGAAAAGGCCGCGCAGGAGATCGCGACCACCAAGGACAACGGCGGCCGCATCATCCCCGTCGGCACCACCGCCCTGCGCCTGATCGAAAGCGCCGCGCGCACGGGCACCATCCAGCCCTGGCGCGGAGAGACCGACATCTTCATCTATCCCGGCTTCACCTTCCATGTGACCGACGCGCTGATGACGAACTTTCACCTGCCCAAGTCGACCCTGATGATGCTGGTGTCGGCGTTGATCGGACAGGACCGCATCAAGGCGATCTACGACCACGCCGTTCACGAAAAATACCGGTTCTTCTCGTATGGGGATGCGTCGCTGCTGATCCCCTGAGGGACGCGCGCAGGCAAGACCCTGCCGGTCGGACAGGACAGGATGCTGTCATGTTCGCCCCGTAAGGGTGGCCATACTCCTCCGAATCGTGCAGGCGGGGGACGAACATTCAGGAGCCGCCGCCGTGCTACAGGTCCTCTCATCTTCCTGGTCCCTTCTGCTGGGCCTTTCGCTGCTCATGGTCGGCAACGGCCTTCAGGGCACGTTGCTTGGTGTGCGTGGCCAGATCGAAGGGTTTTCGACCTTCGAGATGTCGATCGTCATGTCGGCCTACTTCCTCGGTTTCCTGGGCGGTTCGCGCGCCGCACCCGAGATGATCCGCCGGGTCGGTCACGTCCGGGTCTTCGCCGCCCTCGGCTCCTTCATCTCGGCCATCCTGATCCTCTATCCGGCCTTCGCCCATCCGATCACCTGGACCCTTGGCCGGGTGATGATCGGCTTCTGTTTCTCGGGCGTCTACGTGACCGCGGAAAGCTGGCTGAACAACGCGGCCAGCAATGAAAATCGCGGCAAGGCCCTGTCGCTTTACATGATCGTGCAGATGATCGGCATCGTCGCCGCGCAGGGCCTGCTGCTGGTCGGCGATCCCTCGGGCTTCATCCTGTTCATCATCCCCTCGGTGCTCGTTTCGATCTCATTCGCGCCGATCCTTCTGGCGGTCTCGCCCACGCCGGCCTTCGAACGCACCGCCCCCATGAGCCTGCGGCGACTGTTCGGCGTGTCACCCCTGTCCTGCGTCGGGGTCTTCATCCTGGGCGGCGCGTTTTCGGCGCAGTTCGGCATGGCGGCGGTCTATGGCGCAGAGGCGGGGCTGAGCCTCAAGCAGATCTCGCTCTTCATCGCCACCTTCTACATCGGCGCCACGGTCGCGCAGTACCCGCTTGGCTGGCTGTCCGACCGGATGGACCGCCGCCGCCTGATCATGATCGTGTCCTTCGTCGGCGGCATCGGCGCGGTGATCGGCATGGTCGTCAGCGGCCAGATCGGCCTGCTGGTCGCGGCCTTCCTCGTGGGTGGCATGTCGAACCCGCTCTATTCGCTGCTGATTTCCTACGCCAACGACTTTCTGGAGCTTGAGGATATGGCCGCCGCCTCTGGCGGGCTGATCTTCATCAACGGCCTCGGCGCGATCTCGGGCCCGCTGCTGACCGGTTGGTTGATGACCGTCTTCGGCCCCCCGGGGTTCTGGCTGTTCATCGGCGCGCTGCTGTTCGCGATGGCCGTCTATGCGCTCTACCGGATGACGCAGCGCCCGTCGCCAAGCGTGTCGGACTCGAACTCCTATGCGCCCGTGATGATGTCGGCGACCCCCGTTGCGCTGGAAGCCGCGCAGGAATGGGCCGTCGAGACGGCGGAAAACGCCGAAGACGACAGCGAACAGGGCACTCCATCCGCCTGATAGCGGTATCTGCGGCATGATAGCGCCGAAGGTAAGGAATTTCGGAATTGCAATATGTTACAGTTTTGCGAAGCTGTGGATAACAAACGGCGCGAAACCGGGAGGACAAGATGGTGAGCCCCGACGAAATTCTGACCTTCTGGCTCGATGAAATCGGGTCAGATGGCTGGTACAACGCCAGCGACGATCTGGACGACACGATCCGCACGCGGTTCGGATCGGCCTGGACGGCGGCCAGCGAAGGCTCCTACTCGCTGTGGCTGACCTATCCCACGGGCACGCTGGCCTATATCATCCTGACCGACCAGTTCCCCCGCAACATGTTCCGTGGTGAGGGCAAGGCCTTCGCCACCGACGACATTTCCCGCGCCGCCGCCAAGATGGCGATCGACCGCAACTGGGACATGAAGATCGACGAACCGGCGCGGCAGTTCTTCTATCTGCCGCTGATGCATTCGGAAAACCTCTGCGATCAGGACCGCTGCGTGCGCCTGATGAAGGAACGGATGCCGATCGCGGGCGCGTCGAACCTGCTGCATGCCAAGGCACACCGTGAGGTCATCCGCCAGTTCGGCCGCTTCCCCTACCGCAACGAGGCGCTGAGCCGCCGGGGCACCAGCGGCGAATCCAGCTATCTTGAGGATGGCGGCTACGGCAAGACCGTGCGGGAGCTTCAGTTGGCGGAGTGATCCGATCGACGTCCTGATATGTCGTGATTTAGGGACGGCCTCGTGGCATCTGCTGCGGGGCCGTCTTCTTGTGTTGAGAGACTTCGAGAAATAGTTTAACGTCAAACTATCTTGCCGGATGGAGGAGCTGACCCATGGCCGCAACCTATGATTTCCTTGTCGTCGGAGCCGGTCCCGGAGGCTATGTCGCCGCCATCCGCGCCGCCCAGCTGGGCCTGAAGACTTGCGTGGTCGAACGCGAACACCTGGGCGGTATCTGCCTGAACTGGGGCTGCATCCCGACCAAGGCGCTTTTGCGGTCGTCCGAAGTCTTTCACCTGATGCACCGCGCCAAGGACTACGGCCTGAGCGCCGACAAGATCGGCTATGATCTGGACGCCGTCGTCAAACGGTCGCGCGGGGTGGCCAAGCAAATGGAGGGCGGGGTCAAGCACCTGCTGAAAAAGAACAAGGTCGACGTCGTGATGGGCGAGGCAAAGCTGGCCGGGAAGGGCAAGCTGACCGTCAAGACCGACAAGGGCACCGAAGAGATCAGCGCCAAACACATCGTCCTGGCCACCGGCGCCCGCGCCCGCGAATTGCCAGGGCTCGAGGCCGACGGCGACCTGGTCTGGACCTACAAGCACGCTCTCGCGCCGAAACGCATGCCCAAGAAGCTGCTGGTCATCGGATCGGGCGCCATCGGCATCGAATTCGCCAGCTTCTACAACACGCTCGGCGCCGACACGACCGTGGTCGAGGTGATGGACCGCGTCCTGCCCGTCGAGGATGCCGAGATCAGCGCATTCGCGAAAAAGCAGTTCGAGAAGCAGGGCATGACCATCATGGAGAAATCCATGGTCAAGCAGCTGGACCGCGCCAAAGGCAAGGTGACCGCCCATATCGAAACCGGCGGAAAAGTTGAGAAACTGGAATTCGACACGGTGATTTCCGCCGTGGGTATCGTCGGAAATGTTGAGAATCTGGGATTGGAAGAGGCCGGTATCAAGGTCGACCGCACGCATGTCGTGACCGACGAATACTGCCGCACCGGGGTCGAGGGCGTCTATGCCATCGGCGATCTGGCCGGCGCCCCCTGGCTTGCCCACAAGGCCAGCCACGAAGGCGTCATGGTCGCCGAACTGGCCGCAGGCGGGCACCCCCATGCGGTTGATCCCGCGTCGATCGCCGGCTGCACCTATTGCCATCCCCAGGTCGCCAGCGTCGGCCTGACCGAGGCAAAGGCGAAGGAACAGGGCTACAAGGTCAAGGTTGGCAAGTTCCCCTTCATCGGCAACGGCAAGGCCGTGGCCTTGGGCGAACCGGACGGCATGATCAAGACGATCTTCGACGAAAAGACCGGCGAACTGCTGGGCGCCCACATGGTCGGGGCCGAGGTGACCGAACTGATCCAGGGCTACGTCGTCGGCCGCGCATTGGAGACCACGGAAGAGGACCTGATGAACACGGTCTTCCCGCATCCGACGTTGTCCGAGATGCTGCACGAATCCGTGCTGGCCGCCTATGGTCGCGCGATCCATATCTGAATGGTGGTGAGGGGGCGCTGCCCCCGCTTGAGCCCCAAGGGGCTCAAGTCTCCCCCGGAGTATTTTGGGCAAGATGAAGGACGCTACGGCGTTCTTCCTGTTCGTTCACGAATTGTTCTTCTTTTTCGCTTGGAACTGAGCCACGTGTAAACTATCTCTGAGCCATTGATCCCCGGGGGTGACATGGCCGAGCTGAAGAACATCGAGGTGCGCGGCGCGCGCGAACATAACCTCAAGAACATCGACGTCGATATTCCGCGCAACGAACTGGTTGTGATCACTGGCCTTTCCGGGTCGGGCAAGTCGTCGCTCGCCTTCGATACGATCTATGCCGAAGGACAGCGCCGCTATGTGGAATCGCTGTCGGCCTATGCGCGGCAGTTCCTCGACATGATGGAAAAGCCGGACGTCGACCATATCTCGGGCCTCAGCCCCGCGATTTCGATCGAACAGAAGACGACCTCCAAGAACCCGCGCTCGACCGTCGGCACGGTGACCGAGATCTACGACTACCTCCGCCTGCTCTTCGCCCGCGTCGGCACGCCCTACAGCCCCGCCACCGGCGAGCCGATCGAGGCGCAGCAGGTGCAGGACATGGTCGACCGGGTCATGGGGATGGAGGAAGGCACGCGCGGCTATCTTCTGGCCCCGATCATCCGCGACCGGAAGGGCGAATATAAGAAGGAATTTCAGGAGCTTCGCAAGCAGGGCTTCCAGCGGGTGAAGGTCGACGGCCAGTTCTATGACCTGGATGAACCGCCCACGCTGGACAAGAAGTTCCGCCATGACATCGACGTGGTCGTCGACCGCATTGTCGTGCGCGAGGGGATGGAGACCCGGCTGGCCGACAGTTTCCGCACCGCGCTGGACCTGGCCGACGGCATCGCCATCCTGGAAACCGCCCCGCGCGAAGACGAGGGCGAGGTCGAACGCTTTACCTTTTCCGAGAAATTCGCCTGTCCGGTCAGTGGCTTCACGATATCCGAGATCGAACCGCGCCTGTTTTCCTTCAACGCTCCTTTCGGCGCCTGCCCGGAATGCGGCGGCCTTGGGGTCGAGCTGTTCTTTGACGAACGCCTTGTCGTGCCCGATGCCACGCTGAAGATCGCGGATGGGGCACTGGCGCCGTGGCGCAAGGGGAAATCCCCGTATTTCCTTCAGACCATCGAGGCCATCGCCAAGCATTATGATTTCGACAAGAAGGCCCGCTGGAAGGATCTGCCCGCGCATGTGCAGCAGGTGTTCCTTTATGGGTCGGGGGACGAGGAAATCCCCTTCCGTTATGACGAAGGTGGCCGTGTCTACCAGGTCGAACGGACCTTCGAGGGCGTCATTCCCAACATGGAACGCCGCTACCGCGAAACCGACAGCAACTGGATCCGCGAAGAGTTCGAGCAATACCAGAACAACCGCCATTGCCACGCCTGCGACGGCTATCGTCTGAAGGAAGAGGCGCTGGCGGTGAAGATCGGCCCGGCCAAGGACAAGGCGCATCTGCTGCATATCGGGCAGGTGGTCGAAATGTCGATCCGCGAGGCCTTTGACTGGTGCCAGACGGTGCCCGAGCACCTGACCAACCAGAAGAATGAAATCGCCCGCGCGATCCTGAAAGAGATCCGCGAGCGGCTTGGCTTCCTCAACAACGTCGGGCTGGAATACCTGACGCTGAGCCGCAATTCCGGCACGCTGTCGGGGGGCGAAAGCCAGCGGATCCGGCTGGCCAGTCAGATCGGCTCGGGCCTGACCGGCGTGCTCTACGTGCTGGACGAACCCTCGATCGGGTTGCATCAGCGCGACAACGGCCGTCTGCTGACCACGCTGAAAAACCTGCGCGATCAGGGCAATACGGTGATCGTCGTCGAACATGACGAAGAAGCGATCCGCGAGGCGGATTACGTCTTCGACATCGGCCCCGGGGCCGGGGTCCATGGCGGGTCGGTCGTGGCGCATGGCACGCCCGAGGCAATCACCAAGGATCCTGCCAGCCTGACGGGGCAGTACCTGGCCGGCACGCGCGAAATCGCCGTGCCCGCGACGCGCCGCAAGGGCAACAAGAAGAAGATCAGCGTGGTCAAGGCGACCGGCAACAATCTTCGGGATGTCACCGCCGATTTTCCGCTTGGCAAGTTCGTCTGCGTCACCGGTGTGTCGGGCGGTGGCAAGTCGACCCTGACGATCGAGACGCTGTTCAAGACGGCCTCGATGCGGCTCAACGGCGCGCGGCAGACGCCCGCGCCCTGCGAGACGATCAAGGGTCTGGAACACTTGGATAAAGTGATCGACATCGACCAGCGCCCGATTGGCCGGACGCCCCGGTCGAACCCGGCGACCTACACCGGCGCCTTCACCCCGATCCGCGACTGGTTCGCCGGTCTGCCCGAGGCCAAGGCGCGCGGCTACAAGCCCGGGCGCTTCAGCTTCAACGTCAAGGGCGGCCGGTGCGAGGCCTGCCAGGGCGACGGTGTCATCAAGATCGAAATGCACTTCCTGCCGGATGTCTACGTCACCTGCGAAACCTGTAACGGCGCCCGCTACAACCGTGAGACGCTAGAGATCAAGTTCAAGGGCAAGTCGATCGCCGACGTGCTGGACATGACGGTTGAGGACGCGCAGGAGTTTTTTCAGGCCGTGCCGTCGATCCGGGAAAAGATGGATGCGCTGGTCCGCGTGGGCCTCGGCTACATCAAGGTCGGCCAGCAGGCGACGACCCTTTCGGGTGGTGAGGCGCAGCGGGTCAAGCTGTCCAAGGAACTGGCGAAACGCTCCACCGGCCGCACGCTCTATATCCTGGACGAACCGACCACCGGCCTGCATTTCGAAGACGTGCGCAAGCTGTTGGAAGTGTTGCATGAACTGGTCGATCAGGGGAATTCGGTCATCGTGATCGAACACAACCTCGACGTCATCAAGACGGCCGACTGGATCATTGACATCGGCCCCGAGGGCGGCGATGGCGGCGGTGAGATCGTGGCCACCGGCACGCCCGAAGACGTCGCCAAGGTCGAGCGTAGCCACACGGGCCGCTACCTGATCCCGATGCTGAACCCGGGGCGTGTCGCGGCCGAGTGATCAGCGCCGGTTGATGTGGGGATTGACGTAGTTCAGCACGCGCCGGGTGCGGATCTCGGCGCGGTAGATGTCGCGGCCCATCTTGAAATAAGTCCAGCCTGCCTCGGGGCGGGGCAGGCCATAGCGCAGCGGATTCATCAGGATCAGAACGTCGCCGGGCAGGGTATCGCCGGGGCCAAGCACATCGGTGCGGGGTGCGATCTGCTTTGCGGCAACGCGGTGTCCGGCTTCGTTTCGCTGCCCCGTGTCGGGGCGCGCCACGGTGACGAACCGGGCGCTGATGCCGGGACGGGGCGCGGTGCTCTCGGTGACCGAGGTGTTCGGCCCGACGTGCAGGCACCGCACGCGCAGCCCTGATGTCGCGCAATCGGCGCGGGCAGGGGCCTCAAGCCCGCCGGTCAGCAGGGCCAGACCAGCCAGAAGTGCAGTGCGGTATATCATGCGATGCCCCCGGGTCCGCGCGCATCGACTGTGACACGCGCGGACCATGGGGCCAAAGGGTTTCCGGCAAACACGGCGGAAACAATCAGTTGAGGATCGCCGAGACGGCACCGATCAGCGCCAGGACTTCCTGGGTCTCGCGATCGACACGATAGACGTAACCGTCGTGGCGATAATAGGTGCCGATCGGGTCCAGGCCATAGCGCGACGGGTCGCGGATGACGATGTAGTCGGGTCCGCTGATGACCGTTCCGACCTCGGGCCGCATCTTCTTGGCCTGGCCCGGGGGCACGCAGGCCGGGGACTTCTTGGCCAGACCCGGCGGGCAGGCGGCGCTGTGTCCCGGTGCGGCCTTGGCATGGCCGCGCGGCTGGTGATCGGTCTTGGCCAGCGCGGCCCCGGACAGGGCAAGCGTACCGGCGAGGGCGGTGATCAGGACATGTTTCATCAAGGACTCCTTCGGTATTTCAGGGACAAGTCCCGAAAGACCGTGGGGGTTCCCGCCGATGCCGAACCGCCGCCCCGGTGATCAGCCGCGCCCGCGCCCTTCGAACCGCGGCAGCATGGCCGAGAAATCGCGCCCGGCCCCGTCTTCCTCCTCGACGAAGCGCGCATAAAGCTCCATCGCGCGCTGGCCCATGGGGGTGTCGGCATCGGCCGCCTCGGCTGCCTGCTGCGACAGGCGCAGGTCCTTCAGCATCAGATCGGCGGCAAAGCCGGGCTTGTAGCCATTGTCGGCAGGCGACTGCGGCCCGACGCCGGGGGCCGGGCAATAGGCATTCATCGACCAGGAATACCCCGATGAGGTCGAGACGACATCGAACATCGACTGTCGGTCCAGCCCAAGCTTGTCGGCCAGCGCAAAGGCCTCGCAGGTGGCGATCATGGTCGCGCCGAGGATCATGTTGTTGCAGATCTTGGCCGCCTGGCCATTGCCCGAGGGGCCGCAGTGCACAGCCTTCTGGCCCATGATCTCGAACAGCGGTTTCGCCTTGAGGAACGCCGCATCGCTGCCCCCGACCATGAAGGTCAGCGTGCCGCCCTGCGCGCCGCCGATGCCGCCCGACACCGGGGCGTCCAGCGCCAGAAGATCGGCCTGATCGGCGGCCTCGGCCACGTGCCTCGCGCTTTCGACATCGACGGTCGAACAATCCAGAAAGACCGCGCCCGCCCGCATCGACGGGATGATCTGATCTGCCACGGCGCGCAGGATCTGGCCGTTCGGCAGCATGGTGATGACGATGTCCTGATCCGCGGCGGCCTCGGCGGCCGAGCCGACGGTTTCGACCCCCTCAACGCTTACATCCGCCGTGTCAAAGCCGGTGACGACATGCCCGGCCTTCGCCAGGTTCGTCGCCATCGGCCCGCCCATGTTGCCAAGCCCGATAAATCCGATGTTCATGTTGCATCCTCCCCGAATGTCAGTTCCGCCTCGCCGAGCGGTGCGATCATCTGCGCGACGTCCCCGTCCGGAACATCCGCAAGCTTATGTTTCCACTGCGGATTGCGATCCTTGTCGATGATCTGGGCGCGGATCCCTTCCAGGAAATCCGCCTGTTCCATGGCGCGCGAGGTAAAGCGGTATTCCAGCTTCAGCGCGTCACGTATGTCCGTTATGTCGGCCAGCTGCGCCAGCATGTCCAGCGTCACCGCCATCGCCAGCGGAGAATTGCGCCGGATCGACTTGAGAGCGCCTTCCGCGAATGCGCCATCGGCGGCGGCCAGCCGGGCCTCGATCTCGGAGAGCGTACCCGCGAACAGCCCGTCGACCTCGACCTGATGCGCCTTGAGCGGAGCTTCGACCACCTGCGCCTTCGCCACCAGCGGGCCAAGGTCGCCATCCCGGGACAGCTCCGCGATCAACCCGGGCCACAGGGCCTCGGGCACGAAAAGATCGGCAAAGCCCATGGCAATCGCATCGCCGCCCGTCATCCGCGCCGCCGTCAGCCCAAGGTAGGCCCCCATCCGACCCGGAGCCTGCGCCAGAAGCAGCGATCCGCCCACGTCCGGCACCAGCCCGATGCCGCATTCCGGCATGGCGATCCGGGTGCTTTCGCCGACGATGCGATGTTTGACATGGCACCCGATGCCGACACCGCCGCCCATGACAAAACCCTGCATGAAGCTGACGATCGGCTTGGCGTACCCGGCCAGACGTGCGTTCAGCCGGTATTCGTCGCGCCAGAAGTTGCGGCCATAGTCGTAATCCCCGGCGCGCCCGGTGTCATAAAGCTGCTGGATGTCGCCACCCGCACAAAAGGCCTTTTCGCCCTCGGCATCCAGGATGACCAGCTGCACCGCGTCGTCAGCCGCCCAATCGATCAGCGCTGCGTCGATCGCCATGGCCATGTCATAGCTTAGCGCGTTCAGGGCCTTGGGGCGGGTCAGGGTGATCCGGCCCGCAACCCCGTCGCGGCGGATGCGGATCTGGTCGCTCATGCCGCGATCATCCCGCGCGAGACGATGACGCGCATGATCTCGTTCGTGCCTTCCAGGATCTCGTGCACCCGCAGGTCACGCACCAGTTTCTCGATGCCGTAATCCGCCAGGTAGCCATAGCCGCCGTGCATCTGCAAACAGCCGTTCACGACCTTCGATCCGGTCTCGGTCACAAAGGCCTTGGCCATGGCGCAGAACTTGGTCGCATCGGGCGCGCCCTGGTCCAGCTTCCACGCCGCCTGGCGCAGGAAGGTGCGGGCGGCCTGAAGTTCGATCTCCATGTCCGCCAGTCGGAACTGCAGCGCCTGGAACTGGTTGATCGGCTTCCCGAAGGCCTGGCGTTCGGCCATGTAGGCCAGCGTCATGTTCAGCGCGGTCTGCGCGGCCCCAAGCGAACAGGCCGAGATGTTCAACCGTCCGCCATCCAGGCCTTTCATCGCATATGTGAAACCCTGGCCTTCTTCACCCACCAGATTATCGGACGAAACGTCGCAATTGTCGAACTGCACCTGACGGGTCGGCTGCGACCGCCAGCCCATCTTGTCTTCAAGCCCGCCAAAGGACAGCCCCGCCGTGCCGTCTTCGACATAGATCGTGGACACGCCCTTGGGGCCTGCGTCCCCGGTGCGCGCCATGACGACATAGGCGTCGGAATATCCCCCGCCCGAGATGAAGGCCTTCGTGCCGTTCAGCCGGTATCCTTCGTTCGTCCGGTCCGCCCGCGTCTTCAGGGCGGCAGCATCCGACCCCGATCCGGGCTCGGTCAGGCAGTAGGACAGCACCGTCTCCATGGTCATGGCCTTGGGCAGCACCCGGTCCTTCAGCTCTTGCGAGGCGAAGCTGTCGATCATCCGCGCGCACATGTTGTGGATCGACAAAAAGGCCGCGACCGACGGGCAGGCCATCGACAGCGCCTCGAACACCAGGGTCGCATCCAGCCGTCCCAACCCGGACCCGCCGCTGTCTTCGCTGACATAGAGCCCGCCGAAGCCAAGCGCCCCGATCTCGGGCCAAAGCTCTTTCGGGATCGTCCCCTCCCGTTCCCAGGCCTGGGCATTGGGCGCGATCCGCTCCTGCCCGAAGGCATGGGCCATGTCGAAGATCGCCTGCTGTTCCTCGGTCAGTGCAAAGTCCACGGTCGTCCTCCCTCATCGCGACGGCTGCAGTCTAGCGGTGCGACAGGGGGACGGACAGGGGAATCCCTGCGAGGCCGTTTTGCAAAAATGTCGGGATGTGTGCGGCGAATGCCGTCGTGCTCTGCCATTCCTGCGAGGTCCGGCAGGTCAGGCCGGTGCACGGGGCGCACCGGCCTGACGCTTGGATCAGGCGATCAGTAGCTGGTCTTCCAGAATGGTCTGGTAGCCCATGTCCTGCAGGGCGGCGATCGTCAGGGCGCTGAAATCGTTCGACAGGTTCAGCGTGCTGGACATCAGTTCGCCGGACAGGACGCCTTCGTCCCAGTGCTTCCCGGCGGTCGCGCTGCCACCCTCCATTTCCACCGGCACGCCGTGGAAGGACAGGGAATCCGCCGCCGCGATATCCGCGAACCGGTCGTTGTAGATCGCGGTGGCATAATCGCCGGTGAACCGCAGGCTGCCGTCGATCGTGTCGACCAGCCCCATGGCATCCCAGGCGGTGCCGAAGCCGAGCGCGTGGATCATCTCGTGCAGGACAAGGTCATCGAAGACGTTGTAGTTCAGCATCTTGCTGACGTCGGCCTCGTCGATCCGGATGTGGCCCATCGAGGGGATGTAGCTGTCGGTCCGGACCGAGGTATAGCCGCCCTTGCCGACATAGCCGCCCGCGCCGTCGACGGTGGTCAGGTAGGCTGTCAGGTGGAAATCGTCGATAAGGCCGCTGCTTGTCGCGACATCGGCAAGATCGCCAAGGATGACGTCGCTCAGCCGTTCGGCCGCCTCGATGACATATTGCATCATCTGCGACGTCCAGGCCCCGTCGAAGGTGATCGAGATGTTGAAGCCATCGGGCGTGTCGAGCCCGCTGACATAGTCCGCCGCAATCGGCGTCGATGTCCCGGGATCGGTCGGCGTCGGCGCAGGGTCGGTCGGGGTGTCACCACCGGAAGATCCGTCGTCAGGCGTCGTCGTGGTGCCATCGTCGGTGCTGCCCTTGTCGGGCTTGCCCTTGCCGCCACCCTTGCCGCCGCCGCTGCCACCGTCCGACTTGCCGCCGCCACCAAGCCTGATCGGCTTGGCACCGCCGTCATCGTCAACTGGGACGCTGCTGTCCGGGGTATCGATCGGAACCTCCGACGGGGCGTCGTCAACGCCGTCGTCCGTGCCGTCGTCCGGGCGGGTGGCGTCATCGGGGGCCTCCGCGGCCCAGTCGGGCTTGCCCCAGTCGCCGCCGGCGCCGGGCTTCACCCAGGCATGTGCGGGCATCGGCTTGGTCAGATCGAACGCGACATCCGCACGGGAATGATCCGCGGCCGTCGCGTTGGAATGCCCTGCAAAGCCGAAGTTATCGCGATCGATCGGCGCGAACTTGTCCTGCTTTGCCTGAATGTTGAAAAGTGCGGTCCGGTCGTCGGACGCCAAGTGCTTGCGCGAACCGAAGGCCGTCGCAACCCGATCGTTAGTCTTCATCTATCCGCCTTGTACTGCTTTCGCCCCGTTTTTCACGAGTATTAGCAGAAGAAGGCGCGATTAGGGCACCCCAGTGGGATGCCCTAAAGTATATGTTTCCGATTTGAGCGGAATTCAGCTGATTTTGTGTTTCTTCCGGCGGATCACACCAAATCCTGCGACACCTGCCAGAAGCAGTGGCAGGGAGGCGGGAAGGGGAACGTCGAAACCAGTACCGCCATCGTCGTTCACAGACAAGCAAGCCGTGGACGCTGTGGAAGTATTGCCTGAGTAGTCGACCCGAATACAGTCGATCAACGCCTGCTTGTTTTTCGGATAACTAAAGGCGATGCTGGTCACACCTTCCCATTTGGACAGGCCCGTGAGGTCGACGAAGTACCCGTTGTTGTGTTTGACGTCACCAACAGGGGCTGCCCCGGTTTCGGCATCGATCAGGTAAGAGTTATTTGCAGAAGTTTTGTCTGCAAAAGTGAGAGATTGGTTCAAGTTGTTGGTGATCGTCACAAAATTGTTGGCACCGGTCAACGAGAAGTAAAATCCAAGGAAATCGAACGCGGCTCCAAACGGACCTGTGACAGTTGACCGGTGCGACAGAGTGTTGGAGGCACCATTGGTCGTCTCCATCATGCAGTAGCCATTTCCGGCTTGAGCAGGACCGCACTTGCTATCGGAAGACACGTTGAAAGTGTTGTCAGAGCCTAGGATCTGGAACAAACCGTTCGGTGACGTGTAAGACGCTGCGATAGACGCATTCGGCAGCTCGTCAAAGTTGATCACGTACTCGGTGGTGACAGCCAACGCCGGTGTCGATACGAGGGCAGCTGTCGCAATCGATGCGACCGCTAGGAACTTCTTACTGAAAAACTTCATCGCAAATCCTCCTTGAAAAGGTCTGGCCACGGGGCTCTCCAATATCGGCACCTCCGGCTCTACGGCTTGCGAAGCACGTATACGGACACCTTTCTGCCATATTTTGAAGGTCAATGGAATTGGAATGTGTTGGCGGTTCTCTTAAAACCTATGAAATGCACCAATGTTTTACCCCGGTCAGCTAACCCTTTGAAAGGGTTCATTGTCAAAGCGTGGTTAAGGTGGGATTAAAAGGTCGTCATTCGCCCCTGGGTTGTGTTTTGCAGCCGGATCCCTGCCACGTGGCACGCCGCTTCAAGAAATCGATCCCGTCAGGGCCAAGTTTTCAAGGGATGACGCAGCGAATCACAGCGGCAACTCGGGGGCAGGGTGGGACCTGTCATCGGCCCGCAAAACCTGCCCATCCGCCGCCTCCTGGCCGCCCTGCGCCGCACCCGATCCTGACCGGGCGCGGAATGTTTTCCGGCATTTGGATCAATTGCAATGCGCGGGTTTGGACGAATGCCGACGTGCCGTCGCGTGACGGCCTCAAATGCCTCTGGTGGCCCGATTGGGACAGGCGTATGATGCAGTCAACCATGGCCGGGGCCCGCATTTCGGGGTGAGTCCGTCCCATGGCTTTCTGGAGATACTCATGACGTTCAAGACCCTCTGCGCGGCGGCAGCCCTTGCCGTTGCTTCTTTTGTCCCGGGTGCTCAGGCTGCGACGGTTGATTTCACCGGCGGATCCGGCTCTGCGCCCTCTTACACCTACGCCGACGGTCTTCTGACCGTGTCGTCCGTCGGGTTTTTCACTGGTGTTACCAAGAACAGCCTCGGCATCGGCCTGACCCATTGGTTCGACAGCACCCGCGAACTTGATAACCTGGAAACGCTGGCCTTCAGCTTTACCGAGAAAGTCAAACTCGTCAGCCTCAGCTTCTCGGCCTTCGATCCGGCGCCGCTGAACAGCTTCAAGGGCGACGACTATGTGATGACGATCTTCACCGCCGGTCCGACCCTGACCTTCGACTTCGCCGAAGCGAACCCCTTCGATTTCGGTGGGGTGGAGTCCAAGCTTTTCACGGTCACCGCAGGTCTCAAGGACGCGTTCTACATTTCGTCCCTGACCTACGAAAAGATCCTGACCCCGCCCGACAACGGCACCGGCACGCCTGCCGTGCCGCTGCCAGCTGCCGGTGTGCTGCTGATCGGCGCGCTTGGTGGTCTGGGCGCCCTGCGGCGCAAGCGCAAGGCGGCCTGACAGGGCGCAATCAAAGACAAAGGCGGGGCATCAACCCCGCCTTTTTCATGCCACCGGCGATCACACCCGGTTCATCGGCAGGTCCGCAAAACTGCGCTGCGGCACGCCCAGCATCTCCAGCGCCTCACCCTCGTCGGTGGCCATCCGCCCGACGATGCTGCTAAGCCCGTCCCAGGATTTCAGGATCATGCGCGCCATCGACTGGCTGATCCGCGTCGGCGCATAGTAGATCAGATAGCTCGGACTGGCCCCCATGGACAGCGTGTCGACCTTGCCGGCCTGCAGCTTCATCAGCTCGGGGTAGTTGCGGTCGTATTCGACGACCCCGGCCAGATCGACCAGGTGCTTGAGGTGCGGCGAAAACTGCGGATCCTGCGCGAACCGCGCAAAGGTTTCGATCGTGTC
The DNA here is from genome assembly GCF_004959925.1 of Pseudooceanicola onchidii. Classification (GTDB taxonomy): domain Bacteria; phylum Pseudomonadota; class Alphaproteobacteria; order Rhodobacterales; family Rhodobacteraceae; genus Pseudooceanicola; species Pseudooceanicola onchidii. The sequence goes on from NZ_SPUW01000001.1 coordinate 1,052,125, forward strand.
GTGAAATTCGGCCACGCCCCAATACCGCACGTAGACGATCCCGATTTCGGGAATGATCTCGTAACTGACTGCCATATAAAGTCGGCCCCCAATGCATAACGAAACGGGGCCGAATTGGGCCCCGTTCCAGAATGTGCATAATTGACCAAGTGGTTCAATTACCCCACTTTTTGACACACCGTTTCGCGATCAGAGGTTAATCCATCGGCTTGAAGTGGAACTCGCCGCCCTCTTTCAGGCCCGAGGGCCAGCGCGCCGTCACGGTCTTGGTGCGGGTGTAGAACTTGAACGCGTCCGGTCCGTGCTGGTTCAGGTCGCCGAAGGCCGACTTCTTCCAGCCACCAAAGGTGTGATAGGCCAGCGGCACCGGGATTGGCACGTTGATGCCCACCATGCCGATGTTGATCCGGCTGGCGAAATCGCGCGCCGTGTCTCCGTCGCGGGTGAAGATCGCGGTGCCGTTGCCGTATTCGTGGTCCATCGCGTAGGACAGCGCCTCTTCATAGGTCTTGGCGCGGACGGTCGACAGGACGGGGCCGAAGATCTCGGTCTTGTAGATGTCCATGTCGGTGGTCACGTGATCGAAGAGATGCGCCCCGACAAAGAACCCGTCTTCATAGCCCTGCAGGCTGAAGTTGCGCCCGTCGACCACCAGCTTCGCGCCCTGATCGACACCGGTTTCCACCAGCCGCAGGATGTTCTCCTTCGCCGCCTTGGTCACCACGGGGCCATAATCCACGTCGTCGCCGGCGGTATAGGGCCCGACCTTCAGCTTTTCGACCCGCGGGATCAGCTTTTCGATCAGCCGGTCGGCGGTTTCATCGCCCACGGGCACCGCGACCGAGATTGCCATGCAGCGTTCGCCCGCCGCGCCATAGCCCGCACCAACCAGCGCGTCCGCCGCCTGATCCATATCCGCGTCGGGCATGATGATCATGTGGTTCTTGGCGCCGCCAAAGCACTGCACGCGCTTGCCCGCCGCACAGCCGCGCGAATAGATGTATTCCGCGATCGGGGTCGACCCGACGAAGCCCACGGACTGGATGACCTCGTTATCCAGGATCGCGTCCACCGACTCCTTGTCGCCGTTGACGACCTGGATGATGCCCTTGGGCAGCCCGGCCTCTTCCAGCAGCTCCGCCAGCATCAGCGGAACCGAGGGATCACGCTCCGACGGCTTGAGGATGAACGCGTTGCCGCAGGCAATCGCGGGCGCGAACATCCACATCGGGATCATGGCGGGGAAGTTGAAGGGCGTGATGCCTGCGGTGACGCCAAGCGCCTGACGCATCGAATAGATGTCGATACCCGGGCCGGCGGCATCGGTGTATTCGCCCTTCAGCATCTGCGGTGCGCCGATGCAGTATTCCACGACCTCGAGGCCACGCTGCACGTCGCCCTTGGCATCCGGGAAGGTCTTGCCGTGCTCGCGGCTCAGCGCCTCGGCCAGCTTGTCCATGTCGCGGTTCAGAAGGCCCACGAAGGCCATCAGCACGCGCGCCCGGCGCTGCGGGTTCACGGCGGCCCAGGCGGGCTGCGCGGCGGCGGCGATTTCGACCGCGCGGTCCAACTCGTCCTTGGATGCCAGCGGCACCTTGGCCTGCACTTCGCCAGTGGCGGGGTACATGACATCCGCAAAGCGGCCCGAGGTGCCCTTGACGTGGGCGCCGTCGATGTAATGGGTCAGTTCCTGCATGGGGTCCTCCATCTTTCGCGCGAAGGATAGGGTTGCGCGAATGCCCGGGAAAGGGGAAATAGGGCAAAGAGGTTTTGCGGAAATGCAAAGGTGGGCGCGATATGAACTGGGATGATCTGCGAATTTTCCTCGGTGTCGCGCGGGATGAAAGCCTCTCGGCGGCCGGGCGCCGGTTGCGCATCGACCCGGCCACCGTCAGTCGGCGCATCGCCCGGCTGGAAGAGCAGATCGGCACGGTCCTTTTCGCCAAGTCCCCGCAGGGATACGCGCTGACCGACGCGGGCCAGCGGCTTCTGGATCACGCGCAGCGCGCCGAACAGGCGGTCATGGCGGCCGGAGAGGAGATCGCCGGTCAGGCCGCCGGGGGCCTTTCGGGTCAGATCCGCATCGGCGCGCCCGATGGTGTGGCGAACTTCCTTCTGCCGCAGGTCTGTGCCCGCATCCATGCCGACAACCCCGATCTCGAGATCCAGATCGTCGCCCTGCCACGGCTGTTCAACCTGTCCCGCCGCGAGGCCGACATGGCCGTCACCGTCTCGGCCCCCACGGCCGGGCGGCTGCTGGTTCAGAAGATCGCCGACTATCACCTGCACCTGGCCGCGACCCGGGATTACCTGGCAAGCCATTCCCCCATCCGGGACCTGCGCGATCTGAAGGATCACCCGATGGTCGGCTATATCCCCGACATGATCTTCGACAAGGAACTCGACTACCTTGGCGATCTGGGGGCGGGGCGGCTGGCCTATGCGTCGAATTCGGTGCTGGTGCAGTTCAACTGGCTGCGCATGGGGGCAGGGGTCGGCATCGTGCATGACTTCGCGCTGCCCTCGGCGCCCGAGATCGTGCGGATCCTGCGCGACAGCTTTTCCCTGACCCGCAGCTTCCACCTTGTGCGCCACCAGGACGACGCGCGGCTGGACAGGATGAACCGGGTCGCCGCCCTTCTGACCGATGGAATCCGGCGGGAAGTCACGCATCTTGAAGGCGAACTTGACAAAATGTCGCAGGCAGCGGACCCTGAACTGTACACATAGCCAACGGAGGAATGGCAATGATCGTACAGCAGATCCTCAAGTCCAAGGGCGGCGGCACGGTGATCACGGTCTCACCCGAGACGACCATCACCGAGGTCACGAAGATCCTCGCCGAAAAGCGCATCGGCGGCGTGATCGTGTCCAAGCCCGGCGATACGGCGGATGGCATCCTGTCGGAACGCGACATCGTGCGCGCCCTGTCGCATCGCGGCGCGGGGATCCTGTCGGACACGGCCGAAACCCTGATGACGCGTAACCCGGTCTGCTGTGAACGCGCCGACACCGCCGACGAGGTCCTGCGCCGCATGACCGACGGCCGCTTCCGCCACATGCCCGTGGTCGAGGACGGCAAGCTGGTCGGCATCGTCACCATCGGCGACGTGGTCAAGGCACGGCTCAGCCAGCTGTCGATGGAACGCGACGCGCTTGAAGGGATGATCGCCGGTCATTGACCATCCGGTAAGAAATAAAGCCGGGGCCTTGCATTCCCCGGCGCAATAATGTTGCGTGCGCAGAAACCGCGATGACGAGAGGACGCCATGCGCATTGGTCTTTACCCCGGCACCTTTGATCCCATCACCCTTGGCCATGTCGATGTGATCCGTCGCGCGGCCACCCTGGTGGATCGGCTCGTCATCGGCGTGGCGATCAACCGCGACAAGGGCCCGCTCTTCGATCTGGAAGAACGCGTGGCCATGATCGAAGAGGAATGCGCAAAGCTCTCGGACCAGACCGGGACCGAGATCATCGCCCATCCCTTCGAGAACCTGCTGATCCACTGCGCCCGCGATGTCGGTGCCAATGTGATCGTGCGCGGCCTGCGCGCGGTGGCGGATTTCGAATACGAATATCAGATGGTCGGGATGAACCGGTCGCTCGACAGTTCGGTCGAGACGGTGTTCCTGATGGCCGATGCCAAGCACCAGGCGATCGCGTCGAAGCTGGTCAAGGAAATCTGCCGCCTCGACGGCGACGTGGCCAAGTTCGTGACCCCTGCGGTCAACGATAAACTTCGGGCGAAGCTCGGGAAATGAACTTGCGGTCCTTCATCGCCTCATAGGCGTTGCGGATGAAGGCGCCGCTGTCCTCTGTGCGGGTCAGCGGCAGCATGTGCCCCCCCTCGATCAGCTTGAGCCCGATCTGCGGATAGCGTCGGACCAGCAGCTCTCCGTGGTGTTCGGGGTTGAGCAGGCGGTCGTCCTTGCCGAACAGCACCCGCACCGGCACGGCCAGCCGCGAATAATCGCGCGTCATGCCCGCCAGGTCTTCCTCGGACGCCTGGAAATCGCGGCTGGCGTTGTAGAACGCGCCGGGGCGCAGGGCCAGCAGGCCACCGCCCTGAACGGCGAACTCGGGCGGAATGTCGTCCGGGCCGAAGATTTCCTCGCGCACGGGTTCGGGGTGGCGGACCATGTGCGGTACCGCCGTCGTCCAGGCCAGGATCCTGCGATAAAGATCCGACCCGATGCGATAGTCGTCCAGCACCGGCGCGGTGTCCTTGGGCGGCAGCGACAGCGGCGCCAGCAGCGCAAGGCCGCGCACCAGTTCGGGCTTTTCCAGCGCCAGCGCCAGCCCGATGGCCCCGCCAAGCGAATGACCGACCACCAGCGGGTTGTCGATTTCCAGCTTCTCGATCACCTCGGCCACCTGCCGCGCCTGCGCGCGCACGTTGGCCGGTGCATCCGACGGGCGTTCGGAATAGCCCGATCCGGGCCGGTCGATCGCCACCACGCGGAAATCCCGCGCCAGATCGTCGATCAGCCCGCAGTCGAAATGGCCCAGGTTACCGCCCAGGCCGTGGATCATCAGGATCGCCGGCCCCGTCCCGCAGTCCAGGTAATGCAGCCGCCCGGTCGAAATGGTCGTGAACGCCCCGCGCGGCGGCACCAGCTTTTCCGAACGGCGTTTCTGCCGCCAGGAATAGCCGACGTAGCCAAGGATCATCAGGGCATAGAGCGCGACAAGCAGCGCAATGATATTGGGAAGAAATTCAATCATGTTTGCGGTCAGTAAGGTCCAGGTACACTAGCGCCAAAAGGCCACCCATTCCAACAATTCGGCGAACTTTCGGGCCAGAAACAGGCTGTTTGACCATTCGAACCCCTGCCAGTCGAAAATCACGAGCCCGATGATGATCACCGCCAGCACGATGGCGATCCTGTTGGTCATGCCCGTTTCCTCGCTGCGCCGTCCTGAGCCTATGCCCGAGCGGGGGGCGCGGATCAAGTGGGCAGGGCCTATCCGACAGAATAGATCTCCGGGGCGCAGTGTCCCGGACTAACATTTCGATTTCGCAAAAATGTGCCGACCCGTGGAAAAATCCTGCCGATCGGCAGGGCTCAGATCAACCGGCCGACGGCCGCTGCCGTGTCCGCCATGCGGTTCGAAAAGCCCCATTCGTTGTCGTACCAGGCCAGCACCCGCACCATCCGGCCGTCCATCACCCGCGTCTGGTCCAGCGCGACCGTGGCCGAAGCCGGGGCATGGTTCAGGTCGATCGACACCAGCGGCGCCGTGGTCACGTCCAGGATGCCCTTCAGCGCGCCCCTCGCCGCGGCTTCGAAGGCTGCGTTGATTTCCTCGGCCGTGGTGTCGCGGCCCGCGTCGAAGGTCAGATCCACGCAGGAGACATTGGGCGTGGGCACCCGGATCGCCACGCCGTCCAGCTTGCCCGCCAGTTCGGGCAGCACTAGCCCCACGGCCCGGGCCGCCCCGGTCGAGGTCGGGATCATCGACATCGCCGCCGCCCGCGCGCGGTACAGATCCTTGTGCCCGGTATCCAGCGTCGGCTGGTCGCCGGTGTAGGAATGCACGGTGGTCATGAACCCCCGGTCGATCCCCACGAGGTCATTCAGCACCTTGGCCACCGGGGCCAGGCAGTTGGTGGTGCAGGAGGCATTCGACACAACGTGATGCTCGCCCCGCAGCGTGCCGTCATTGACCCCCATCACGATGGTCGCATCCGCGCCCGCCCCGGGGGCCGAGATCAGGACCCGCGCCGATCCGTTCGACAGATGCTGCGCGGCCTTCTCGCGCGCGGTGAAAAGCCCGGTGCATTCCAGCGCCACGTCCACGTCCGACCAGGGCAGGGCGGCGGGATCGCGTTCGGCCGTCACGCGGATGCGCCCCCGGCCGATGTCGATCCAGTCCTCGCCCTCGGTCACCTCGTGGCCGAAACGGCCGTGCACGCTGTCATGGCGCAGCAGATGCGCGTTGGTCGCGACGGGGTAGAGATCGTTGATCGCCACGACCTCCACGTCGCTGCGGCCGCTTTCGGCGATGGCGCGCAGCACGTTGCGGCCGATCCGGCCAAATCCGTTGATGCCCAGTCTGATGGTCATGATGCGCCTCCCCCTGAAGTCGATCCCGGGTGGAATCTGTTATCGCTAACATATCAAGAAAACAGGCGGTTTCCAGAGCCCCGCCAGTCAATTTCGCAACCCGGTGTCCCACAACGGAAAAACGGGCCCGAAGGCCCGTTTTCGCGAATTCAGGATGGGGGGTGGTCGTTAGACCAGGCGGCCCATTGCGGCGGCGACATCGGCCATCCGCGCCGAAAAGCCCCATTCGTTGTCGTACCAGGCCAGCACGCGGACCAGGCGCTTGCCGATCACCTTGGTCTGGTCGGGCGCGAAGATCGACGACTGTTCGGTGTGGCAGAAATCGACCGACACCTTGGGCTCGGGGTCATAGGCCATGACCGCGCCCATGTGACCTGCGACGGCGTCGCGCACGACCTCGTTCACGTCCGCCTCGGTCACGTCCTTTTCCGCCACGAAGGTCAGGTCCACGGCCGAGACGTTCGGCGTCGGCACGCGGATCGCGGACCCGTCCAGCTTGCCCTTCATCTCGGGCAGCACTTCACCCAGGGCCTTGGCGGCGCCGGTCGAGGTCGGGATCATCGACATCGCGGCGGCGCGGGCGCGGTACAGATCGCCATGGCGACGGTCCAGCGTCGGCTGGTCGCCGGTGTAGGAATGGATCGTGGTCATGATGCCCGAGTCAATGCCGATCGCATCGTTCAGCACCTTGGCCAGCGGGGCCAGGCAATTGGTGGTGCACGACCCGTTGGAAATCATCGTGTCCTCGGCCACCAGGTCGCGGTGGTTCACGCCGTAGACGATGGTTTTCTGCACGTTCTTCGCCGGGGCCGAGATCAGGACCTTCTTTGCGCCGCGCTCCAGATGCACCTTGGCCTTTTCGCCATCGTTGAAGTTGCCGGTGCATTCCAGCACGACGTCACAGCCCGACCAGTCCAGTTCGGACGGATCATAGGTCGAGAACATCTCCATCGGGCCACGGCCGATGTCCATGGTGTTGCCTGCAACCTTCACCTCGTTGCGGAAGCGGCCGTGCACGCTGTCATAGCGCAGCAGGTGGGCCGAGGTCTCCAGCGGGCCGGTGGCGTTCACCTTGACGACCTGGACGTCATTGCGCGCGCTTTCGGCGATATGGGCGAGGGTGCAGCGGCCGATCCGGCCAAAACCATTGATCCCGACGGTGACGGTCATGAGTGCAGCTCCTGTGTGATTTAGGCCGGTGCATACCCGGAAGTTGGGCATTCCTTAAGGGCTAAATCACAGTTTCGCCAATGTGTTAGCGTTAACTTTGTCGTGGTGGCGCTAACCCGGGGAACGGTTTTCCGCTAACAGGCGACAGTGTCGCGCGATGCGGGACGATTGGCCGGTCTGTCGGGGGAATCGGTTAGCGCAAACCCGGTGGCTGCGGTCGCAGGGGGCGCTGCCCCCGCCGCCTGCGGCGTCTCCCCCGGAGTATTTCGGGGAAGGTGAAGGGGCAGGGCCCGGACTCAAAGGGGCGGGGCCAGTGCGGCCCCGCCCGGTGGCGCGTCAGAGCAGCGCCTTGGCCTTGTCGGCGACATTCTGCGCCGTGATGCCGAAGTGTTCGTAAAGCGTTTCCGCCGGGGCCGAGGCGCCGAAGGAGGACATGCCGACGAAATCGGCCTTGGCCTCGCGGCCCCGCTCGCCCAGCAGCCAGCGGTCCCAGCCCATGCGCGTCGCGGCCTCGACCCCGACCCGGACGGGGCCTGCGGGCAGCACGCGCTTGCGGTAGGCTTCGTCCTGCGCGGCAAACAGCTCCATGCAGGGCATGGACACGACGCGGGTGCCGATCTCCTCGGCTTCGAGCAGCTTCTTGGCTTCCATCGCGATGGCGACCTCGGAGCCGGTGGCGATCAGGATCACGCGGCGCTTGCCTGTCGCCTCGGCCAGGACATAGGCGCCCTGTTCGGTCAGGTTCTTCTGCTTGTGATCGACGCGCACGGTCGGGACGTTCTGGCGCGTCAGCGACAGGACCGAGGGCGTGCCCGACTGCGTCAGCGCGATTTCCCAGGCCTCGGCGGTCTCCACCACGTCGGCGGGGCGGAAGACCAGCGTGTTGGGCGTGGCGCGCGAAATCGCCAGGTGTTCGACCGGCTGGTGGGTCGGGCCGTCTTCGCCCAGACCGATGGAGTCATGCGTCATCACGTAGACCACCGGCTGCTTCATCAGGGCCGACAGGCGCATCGCCGGACGGGCGTAGTCGGTGAAGCACATGAAGGTGCCCGAATAGGGGCGGATGCCGCCATGCAGGGCCATGCCGTTCATCGCCGCCGACATGCCGTGTTCGCGGATGCCCCAATGCACGAAACGACCTTCGCGGTTGTCGACATCGAAGATGCCCAGGTCACCGGTCTTGGTGTTGTTCGATCCGGTCAGGTCGGCCGATCCGCCGACGGTTTCCGGCAGCACCGGGTTCACGACCTCTAGCACCATTTCGGATGCCTTGCGGGTGGCGACCTTGTGCTGCGCTTCCGAGGCCTGTTTCTTCAGCGCGCGGATGACCGAGCCGAGCTTCTTCGGGGCCTCGCCCGACATGGTGCGTTCGAATTCGGCCTTCTTGCGGTCCGAGACCTCGTTCAGGCGGCCTTCCCAGGCGAACCGTTCCTCGGTGGCACGGCGGCCGATGTCTTCCCAGGCGGATTTCACGTCGGCGGGCACTTCGAACGGGCCGGTGGTCCAGCCATAGGCGGCCTTGGCGGCGGCCATCTGGTCCTTGTCGGTCAGCGCGCCGTGGCCCTTCGAGGTATCCTGCGCCGCGTGGCCAAGCGCGATATGTGTCTTGCAGGCGATCATCTGCGGCCGCTTGCCCTTCTTGGCCTGGGTGATGGCGGCGTCGATCGCGACCGGGTCATGGCCGTCGATCTCCTGCACGTCCCAGCCGGACGCCTGGAAGCGCGCGACCTGATCGGTGCGGTCGGCCAGGTCGACCGTGCCGTCGATGGTGATGTTGTTGTTGTCCCAGAAGACGATGAGCTTGCTGAGTTCATGACGTCCGGCCAGCGAAATCGCCTCCTGGCTGACGCCCTCCATCAGGCAGCCGTCGCCGGCGATGACATAGGTGTGGTGATCCACCAGCTTCTTGCCGAAGCGCGCGCGCAGCATTTCCTCGGCCATGGCGAAACCCACGGCGTTCGAGATGCCCTGACCAAGCGGGCCTGTCGTCGTCTCGATCCCCTGGGCCAGGAAGTTCTCGGGATGGCCCGCGGTCTTCGCGCCCAGCTGGCGGAAGTTCTTGACCTCCTCCAGCGGGAAGTCCTCATAGCCCGTCAGGTGCAGCAGCGAATACAGCAGCATGGAGCCGTGGCCTGCCGACAGGATGAACCGGTCGCGGTCGGGCCACGCAGGCGCGGAGGCGTCGAATTTCAGGTGCTTTTCGTAAAGCACGGTCGCCACATCGGCCATCCCCATGGGCATGCCGGAATGTCCGGAATTCGCGGCGGCGACGGCATCCAGCGTCAGGGCGCGGATGGCGGTGGCCTTGGACCAGTGATCGGGATGGGCGGAACGAAGGGCGGCGATATCCACGGGCGGCAGCTCCTGATATGACGTGGCAGCAGTGCGGGCTGAATAGCAGCCGCGCCGCCAGTTGCAAGCTGCGCATTGGGATGGCGGCTGGACCTCGCGGCCCCCGGATGCCATTTTATCCCGTGGTTACAGGTAGATTTGGGCAATCCTTCATGTTTTGGATAGACTTGGGCAATATCGGCTGCGCGGATTGATTCGCGGGGTGGGTGGAACAAGGTCCGGAACGGACGGTATGGGACGATTGAAGGGGCGGCATCCGGAATGAGTGAAATCGACGAGCTTCAGCGACGGATCGGGGCGGCCCTGGATCGGATCGGTCAGGGTGTGGCGGGCATCTCTGCCGCAGCACCTGCACCGCAAGCCCCGGATAACACGGAAAAAGACGTGGCAGAGGCCCTCGCGGCCCGCGATCGTCTGCAGACCCAGCTGGCCGACATGGAACGTGACATGGCCCGCCTGCGCCAGTCCAACGACCAGCTGCGCGAGGTCAACGAGGCCCTGCGCGCCGCCAACGAGGCGCAGGTCGGCGACTCGCAACTGATCAACAGCGCGCTCTCGGCCGAGGTCGAAGCCCTTCGCGCCGCCCATGCCGCCAGCCAGACCGAGGTGCGCGCGATCCTCGACGCCCTCACGCCGCTTGTCGGCGACAGCGAGACGGAGGAGGCCTGATGCCCGAACTGGAGATCCTGATCGGCGGACGCGCCTTCGAAGTGGCCTGCCAGGAAGGCGAAGAGCACTATCTTCAGGCCGCCGCCGAGATGCTGAACGTCGAGGCCCAGACCCTTGTGTCCCAGACCGGCCGCATCCCCGAAGCGCGGATGCTGTTGATGTCGGGCCTGATGCTGGCCGACCGCACCGCCGGGGTCGAAGACCGCCTGAAGATCCTAGAGGACGAGGCCGAGGGCTACCGGATGGAGATCGAGCGCCTGAAGACCGCGCTGAAGCGGGCCGAGACGATGGCGTCGGAGCCCGAGAAGGTCGAAGTGCCGATGATCCCCGCAGGCCTGTCGGACAGGCTGAGCGCGCTCGCCACCCGGGCCGAGGCGCTGGCGGACGAGGTCGAGGCGAAAGCCAAGGGCTGAGGGCCATCGGCGGGCCGACGGGCGGCTATCAGCCAGCGCACACGAAAAAGGCCGGGTAACCCCGGCCTTTCGCATCCTGAACCGATCGGATGATCAGGCGTTGGCCGCCCGGATCTTTTCCGCCGCGTCCTTGTCGTAGGTGACGCCGTTGGTCTCGAACAGGGTGTCCAGCTCGCCCGACAGGGTCATTTCGGTGATGATGTCGCAGCCGCCGACGAATTCGCCCTTCACGTAAAGCTGCGGGATGGTCGGCCAGTCGGAGTAGTCCTTGATGCCCTGGCGGATCGCATCGTCGGCCAGCACGTTCACGTCAGCGAAGTCGACGCCCATGTAGTTCAGCACACCGGCCACGCGGGACGAAAATCCGCACTGCGGCATGGACTTGGTGCCCTTCATGAACAGGACCACGTCGTTGGACTTGACGGTTTCGTCGATCTGGGTGTGTGCGTCGGTCATTCTCAACTCCGATGATAGATGCGGCGTCTTTGGCGTCGCGTGACCCGCCAGTACCGGGGGCCGTGTTTCAGGAAACCTGCGATATCAGGGCAGAGGTGCCAGATATCGAACAGGTCCGACATGTCATTCCGGGGCGCGGGTCGTCAGCGCCAGGGCGTGAAGCTCTCCGGCGGGGCCGTCCATCTTGCCCTTCAGGGCGGCATAGACGGCGCGCTGTTGCTGCACCCGGTTCTTGCCGCGAAAGCTTTCGTCGACCACGGTCGCGGCGAAATGCTGGCCGTCGTCGCCCTGGACGTCGATTTTCGCGTCCGGGAAGCTTTCACGGATAAGGTCTTCGATATCCTGGGCCTGGATGGGCATGATCCGCCTTGTGATTGATGGGTCTGTCAAAGATGTAATCCCCGGCCATCTGTCTTGCAAGACGGCCGGGAGGGGCGATTTCAGGCGAAAGCCTCACCAAAGGTGCCGCGGTAGAGCGCCGACAGTTCTGCCAGCGGCGCGCTGCTGCCGCCCATGCTGACGTGATCGCCGGTGAACTTGCCGACGGTCGTGACCGACACGCCCGCCTGGCCGGCGGCCACCATCAGCGCCTCGGCGGCGTCGAAGTTGCAGGCCACCAGGTAGCGGCCCTGGTCTTCGCCGAACAGGTGACCCTGATCGCTGTCGTCGAGCACGACCCCCACGCCCGAGGCTTCGGCCATCTCGAAGGCCGCCAGCGCAAGGCCGCCATCGCTCAGATCGGTGCAGGCGCGGATGGTGTCGCGGTTGGCCAGGATGAACTCGCCCGCCGCGCGCTCGGCTGCCAGGTCCACATGCGGCGCGTCGCCTTCGACACGGCCAAAGACCTCGGCCAGCAGGGCCGACTGGCCCAGATGCCCCTTGGTCTCGCCCACCAGCAGCGCGACGTGTCCGTCCCGCGCCAGCCCGGTGATCGCGTGATCGACATGGTCGATCAGCCCCACGGCGCCGATGGTCGGGGTCGGCAGGATCGCCTGGCCGTCGGTTTCATTGTAAAGCGACACGTTGCCCGACACGATCGGCATGTCGAGCGCGGTGCAGGCCTGCCCGATGCCTTTGATCGCGCCGACGAACTGGCCCATGATCTCGGGCTTTTCGGGGTTGCCGAAGTTCAGGTTGTCGGTCGAGGCCAGCGGCCGCGCGCCCGAAGCGACAAGGTTCCGGAACGCCTCGGCCACCGCCTGTTTGCCGCCCTCGACCGGGTTCGCCTTGACGTAGCGCGGGGTGACGTCGGACGTGAAGGCCAGCGCCTTGTCCGTCCCGTGCACCCGGATGATGCCCGCGCCAAAGCCCGGGATGCGCATCGTGTCGGCCATCACCTGGCTGTCGTATTGCTCATAGACCCACTGCCGCGAGGCATAGTTCACCGACCCGATCAGCGCCTTCAGACCGTCGATCGGATCGACCGCCGGGATGTCGCCCAGGGGCGCGGCGGCTGGCGTCGGCACGTGCGGCCGGTCGTACTCCGGTGCCATCGACGACAGTTTCGACAGCGGCAGGTCGGCCCAGACCTTGCCCTTGTGTTCGATCAGGAAGCGGTCTTCGGGGATGGTTTCGCCCACGATGGCGAAGTCGAGGTCCCACTTGTCGAAGACGGCCTTCGCCTCGGCTTCCTTGGACGGATCCAGCACCATGAGCATCCGCTCCTGGCTTTCCGACAGCATCATCTCGTAGGCGGTCATGCCCTCTTCGCGGCAGGGGACGCGGTCAAGCTCAAGCTTGATGCCGAGGCCGCCCTTGTCGCCCATCTCCACCGCCGAACAGGTCAGACCGGCGGCCCCCATGTCCTGGATCGAGATCACGGCACCGGTGCGCATCAGCTCCATGCAGGCTTCCATCAGCCGCTTTTCGGTGAACGGATCGCCCACCTGCACCGTGGGGCGCTTTTCCTCGATGGTGTCGTCAAACTCGGCGCTGGCCATGGTCGCGCCGCCGACGCCATCGCGGCCCGTCTTGGCACCCAGGTAGACGACCGGCATGCCGACGCCCGAAGCGGCAGAGTAGAAAATCTTGTCCGCATCGGCCAGACCGGCGGCAAAGGCATTGACCAGGCAGTTGCCGTTATAGGCCGGATCGAACCGCACCTCGCCGCCCACGGTCGGCACGCCGAAGCAGTTGCCGTAGCCGCCCACGCCTTCGACCACGCCATGCACCAGCTGCCGGGTCTTGGGATGCGCGACTTCGCCGAAGGACAGCGAATTCATCGCCGCCACCGGACGCGCGCCCATGGTAAAGACATCGCGCAGGATGCCGCCCACGCCGGTCGCCGCGCCCTGGTAGGGTTCGATGTAGGACGGGTGGTTATGGCTTTCCATCTTGAAAACCACGGCCTGGTTGTCGCCGATATCGACCACGCCCGCGTTTTCGCCCGGCCCGCAGATGACCTGCGGCCCGGTGGTGGGCAGGGTCTTGAGGTGGATCTTCGACGACTTGTAGGAACAGTGTTCGTTCCACATGGCCGAAAAGATGCCCAGTTCAGTGAACGTCGGCTCCCGGTTCAGGATCTTGAGGATCTCGGCATATTCATCGGGCTTGATCCCGTGGCTCGCGATCAGCTCTTCTGTGATGGCCGGTTCCTGCATGTCGTCCCCCGTCTGGCGCCTGGTCGAAGATGGCCTCCTTTACGACAGGTCGCCCATGGGGGGAAGGGGCGCGAAGGGGGAATGACGTGCCCGAGGCCCGACCTACCGCCCGTTGCAGGGGGCGGAATGAGTATTTCTGGCAAGATGAAGCCCGCCCGGGGCGTGATTCGACACGCTGCGGTGCAGAGAAGTTTTCGCCGCGACTACAAGCGGAAAGAAAAAAGGCCGGACATAAAGTCCGGCCAAGTCCAACAGGGAGGTATGAAGATGATGAAGCGTTAAGCAGCATCACCGTCACGAGTGCACATATGCGTCGTGTCAGAGTCGATCAAGTTGCAAAATGACGCAGGTGCAGCATGGCCGATATGCGATTTGTGCAAGCCTTGATGGTGCGGACCTCAGCTGCGCTGGCCAACCTCGTCGGGGCGCGTTTCCTTCAGCCGCTTGCGGTGTGCGATGATCTCTTCCTGCACGAAGTCGCGGAAAGCCGCGATCCGCTTGGAATGCCGCAGCTCTTCTGGGAAGGCGAGGAACACGGGCACTTCCTGGCTTTCGACATCCGGCAGCACGCGTTCGAGGGTCGGGAAATCCTCGACCAGGTAGTCCGGCAGCACGCCGATCCCCAGCCCGTTGATCACCGCCTGCAACACGCCGAAATAGCTGTTCACGGTCAGCAGCGACGCGACATCATGGCTGAGCAGTTCGTTGACCAGCCCGGCGCCCGCCGCGACCTGCGCCGCCGCGGGGCTTTGGCAGATCAGCCGGTGTGCGCCGATGTCCTCCATCGTCTCGAGCCGCCCGCGCCGATCCAGGTACTCGGGGCTGGCGTACATGCGCATCCGCACCGACATCAGCCGCTTGCGGATCAGGTCGGCCTGGCTGGGTTCCTTCATGCGGATCGCCACGTCGGCTTCGCGCATGGGCAGGTCCAGCACGCGTTCTTCCAGCATCAGGTCGATCTTCAGGTCCGGGTACTTCTCGTAGAACTTCGGCAGGCGCGGCGCGAGCCAGAGCGACCCGAAGCCGGTTGTCGTGGTCACGCGCAGCTCTCCGAAGACCTCTTCCTCGCTGTCGCGGATCCGCGCGGTCGCGGTATCAAGCCGCTTGGCCATGGCGCGGGTGGCGTCGAACAGCAGCTCGCCCTGCTCGGTGAGAATCAGGCCCCGCGCGTGGCGGTGGAACAGGGTGGCATTCAGCGATTCTTCCAGCGCCCGCACCTGGCGGGACACCGCCGATTGCGACAGGTGCAGCGTATCGCCGGCATGCGTCAGGCTGCCCGCGTCCGCCACCGCGTGAAAGATTCTGAGTTTATCCCAATCCATGATGCTAACTTTCCGCCCTCAAACCTGCGATACGGGTAATCATCCGTCACATAGACCGTCATCCCCTTCACGTTAAGGGGAATTCCGGCAAAAACCAAAATCAGTCATATATTCTGACCCTTTTCTCGGTTAATATCGAGGCAGGGAGAACACACATGACCAAGCCAGAGATTACGCTCAACGACCGTTTCGATCTTGAGAAAAGCCCGGTCCTGCTCAACGGGACGCAGGCCCTTGTCCGTCTGATGCTGATGCAGAAGGCGCGCGACAGGGCGGCGGGGCTGAACACCGCCGGATATGTCACGGGCTATCGCGGATCGCCTCTGGGCGCCGTCGACATGCAGATGACCCGCGCCGCCAAGCAGCTGGCCGCCGCGGACATCAAGTTTCACGAGGGGTTGAACGAAGACCTGGCCGCCACCGCGCTCTGGGGATCGCAGCAGGCCGAGCTGCGGGGCGAAGGGCGCTTCGACGGGGTCTTTGGCCTGTGGTACGGCAAGGGGCCGGGGGTCGACCGGTCGGGCGACGCGATGAAACACGCCAACATGGCGGGCACGTCGCCCCATGGCGGCGTGCTGATGGCCATGGGGGACGACCATACGGGCGAATCCTCGACCGTGCTGCACCAGTCCGAATGGGCGCTGGTCGATGCCTACATGCCCGTGGTCTCTCCGGCCGGGGTGCAGGAGATTTTGGACCTTGGCGTCTATGGCTGGGCGCTGTCGCGCTATGCGGGCGTCTGGGTGGGGCTGAAGACCATGAAGGACACGGTCGAGGCGACGAGCGTTGTGGACGGCCGCCCCGATCGCATGTCGCTGGTCACGCCCACGGATTTCCCGATGCCCGAGGGCGGGCTGAACATCCGCCTTGTCGATACGCCGACCGAACAGGAAACCCGGATGATCGACCACAAGCGGTTCGCGGCCGAGGCGTTTTCGCGCGCCAACCGGCTGGACCGTCGGCACTGGGGCAAGCCCGGTGCCAAGATCGGCTTTGTCGCGGCGGGCAAGAACTGGCTCGACCTGCAGCACGCGCTGGCCCTGCTGGGCATCGATGAGGGCGAGGCCGAACGGCTGGGCATCACCACCTACAAGGTCGCGCAGGTCTTCCCGCTGGACATGCTGAGCTTTCACGACTGGGCCGAGGGGCTGGACCTGATCGTCGTGGTCGAGGAAAAGCGCAAGCTGATCGAGGTCCAGATCAAGGAGGCACTGTTCGACGACAACCGCTACCGCGTCTGGGGCTGGTACAAGGGCGGCGCCGGCGGCCTGCACCGCGAGGAACTGTTCCCGACCCGCGGCGCGCTGGATCCCATCTGGATCGCGCAGAAGCTGGGCGGCATCCTGATCGACGAAGGCCGCGACACCGATCGCATCCGCGCGGGCCTGAGCGCGCTGGATGAGGCCAAGCGCAACGACAACGCGCCCGAGATCGCGGCGCGTCTGCCGTATTTCTGTTCCGGCTGCCCGCACAACTCCTCGACCAAGGTGCCCGAGGGATCGCGCGCCTATGCCGGGATTGGCTGCCACTACATGGTGCAGTGGATGGACCGCTCGACCCAGGGCTTTACCCACATGGGGGCCGAGGGCGCGAACTGGATCGGCGAGGCGCCGTTTTCCAGCACCGGGCACGTCTTCCAGAACCTTGGTGACGGCACCTACAACCATTCGGGGGTGCAGGCGATCCGGGCCGCGCTCGCCTCGGATGCGAACATCACCTACAAGATCCTCTTCAACGACGCCGTCGCCATGACCGGTGGCCAGAAGAACGAAGGCGGTCTGACCCCCGACCGGATCGCGCACGAGCTGACCGCCATGGGCGTGCGCCGGCTGAGCGTGGTCTACGATGAAAAGGAAGAACCCCGGCGCGAGGATTTCCCCAAGTCCGTCGGCTGGCACGAACGGGCCGAGCTTGAGAGCGTCCAGAAGGAGATGGCCAAGGTCCAGGGGGTGAGCGTCATCCTTTATGTGCAGACCTGCGCCGCCGAAAAGCGCCGTCGTCGCAAGCGCGGGCAGTTCCCCGATCCCGACAAGCGGGTCTTCATCAATTCGGATGTCTGCGAAGGCTGCGGCGATTGTGGCGTTCAGTCGAACTGCGTCTCGATCGTCCCGAAGGAAACCGAACTGGGCCGCAAGCGCCAGATCGACCAGTCGTCCTGCAACAAGGACTTCAGCTGTCTCAAGGGCTTCTGCCCATCCTTCGTTACGCTGGAAGGCGCGAAGGTCAAGAAGGCGACCGGGCAGGGCATCGACCTGCCGGACCTTCCCGCCCCGGTGCTGCCCGCGATCCAGGGCACCCATAACGTGGTGATCACCGGCGTTGGCGGCACCGGCGTCGTCACCGTCGGTGCGCTGCTGGCGCAGGCCGCGCAGCTGGACGGCAAGGGCGCGGGCATGATGGAGATGGCTGGCCTCGCCCAGAAGGGCGGCGCGGTGCATATCCATGTCCGACTGGCGGAAAAGCCCGAAGATATCAGTGCGATCCGCGTCGCTACCGGCGAGGCGCACGCCCTGATCGGCGGCGATCTGGTGGTCAGCGCCGGCGCCAAGACCCTGGGCCTGACGCGCCAGGGACAGACCGGAGCGGTGGTGAACTCTCACCAGATCATCACCGGGGATTTCACCCGCAACACCGAATTCCAGATCCCCTTCGACCGGCTTGAAATGCAGCTTGAGGCGCGGCTGGGCGACCGGGTGGCGCTGTTCGACGCGTCCGAGCTGGCGCGGGTGGTGATGGGGGATTCCATCTTCTCGAACATGATGGTGCTGGGGGCGGCCTGGCAGAACGGGCTGCTGCCCCTGACTTTGGACGCGATAGAAGGGGCGATCCGGTTGAACGGCGCGGCGGTCGACAAGAACCTGCACGCCTTCGCCATCGGTCGCTGGGCCGCGCTGCACCCCGAAGAGGCCGCAAAGCGCGCGACCACGACCGTGGTGCAGAAGCCCTTGTCCTTGCAGGAAAAGATCGACTTCCGGGCCGATCACCTGCGCGCCCACACCGGGCGCGGGCTGGCCAAGAAGTACCGCAAGATGGTCGAGGGGATCAGCGACGATACCCTGAAGCTGGGCGTGGCGCAGGGCTATCACAAGCTGCTGGCCTACAAGGATGAATACGAGGTCGCGCGGCTTCTTCTGGACACCGAGAAGAAGGCCAAGGCCGAATTCGACGGCGATTTCCGCATGACCTATCACCTTGCTGCGCCCGTCGTGGCCGGGAAAGAGGAGAACGGTCGCCCCGGCAAGCGCCAGTTCGGGCCGTGGATGAAGACGCCGCTGTCAGTTCTCGCCCGGCTGAAGGTGCTGCGCGGCACGCCGTTCGATCCCTTCGGCCGGTCCGAGGAACGCCGGATGGAGCGCGCCCTGATCAAGCAGTACGAGGCCGACATGGCCGAGGTGCTGCCCAAGGTCACGCCCGCCACCCGTGACATCGCCGTGGCCATCGCCGAATTGCCCCTGAAGATCAGGGGCTTCGGCCCGGTCAAGGCGGCCAACGAGGCCAAGACCGCCAAGGAACGCGAGGCGCTGCTGGCCAGCTTCCGCGCCGGTGGCGGGATGGCCAAGGCCGCAGAATAAACGATCTGTACCGCCGCATGACCTCATGCGGTGGTGCCTGCGCGCCAGTCGTCCAGCGCGGCGTTCGGCGCGCCATCGTCCTGCGGGACGGGCGTGGAGGCTGTGGTGACCGGGGGCGTCGAACGTGACAGGGTTTCGGCGATTTCGCGTTGAAATTGCTGGCCTTTCAGCTGATGGCGCGCGCCGAAATAAAAGCTCACCACGGCGCCCATCAACCACCACAAAGCCTCGGGCACCAGGGCCAGGCCCTGCATCCGTTCGCCGAACCACGCCGGGTCCGTCATAGCGGATATGAACAGACCGATCGTTCCGAATGCCAGCATTGGGCGGGGCAGGCGGTTCAGCCCGTCGATCATCACGTCGAACCCCGACCGTGTGGCGCGGAATTCGGCGGCATGCTGGGCCAGCGCGGCCGAGAGCCGGTCGCATCGCGCTGACCGGCATTTTCCGCATTCTCGCGAAAGACTTCTGCCGTTTCGCGCAGCACGTTTCGATGGCCGCCGAAGACGGTGTTGAGCAGGGTCGAGATCAGTCCCATGAGGCGGTCCTTTTGCGGAACTCTTGTTCTGTGAGGTGGTAGCGGGGGGCGATGAAGGCCTCGGCCCGGGTGATCCAGCCTCCTTTGCCACCCGCGCGGGTGCGGGCGAATTTGCGGCTGGCCGGGCGGCGGTCGGCGAGGGCGAAATAGTAGTTCCGGCGCGCGATCCCGTAGGCATCGGTCAGATGATCGGGCGCGCGGCGGGCGGCATCCTGAGCGGCGGCCACGGTCTGCGGTCCGATCACGCCGTCGGTGGTCAGCCGTGCGCCCATGCGGTTCAACAGGCCTTGAAGGATCTTGACCGCGTTGGCGCCTGCGTTGACCTGCATGTCAAAGACGCTGTCCCAAAGCATCTCAGGCAGTTGGTCGATGCCCGGCGCGTGGAAGTACCGGTCGACAAAGATCTGCGCGGCGCGGTCGCGGGTCAGTGCCCGCACGTCCTGAGCCGTGATCTGGCCATCGCCGGTCAGGTCCAGCCCAAGCTGGCGCATCGTGCCGATGGTCACGCCGAAATTGGTGGCGCCACCCGGATCATCGGGATCGTCCACATAGCCGCCCTCGCGGGCGACGATGGCCTGCGCCATCTGTCGGATCTTCTGCATCACTGCCTCGC
Organism: Pseudooceanicola onchidii; assembly: GCF_004959925.1. GTDB lineage: Bacteria > Pseudomonadota > Alphaproteobacteria > Rhodobacterales > Rhodobacteraceae > Pseudooceanicola > Pseudooceanicola onchidii. The sequence goes on from NZ_SPUW01000001.1 coordinate 1,071,901, forward strand.
GTTTTGTTATGCGCGAGAGGATGCCGGGGGATGGTTAACGAAGTCTTGGACCACCGCGCGGCGGTCGGGACGACGGGGCAACGCCTGTCCGCCGGGTGGGCGATCCACGGGTGAGGGCTTCGATTTATGGCACCTTCACATCGAAGAACTGAACCTGCGCTGGCGTCAAAACATCGCCCGCCCGAGGGGGCGGACGGGCGATGGCCCGGCGGCGCTGCGCGCCTTGTTCCGGGCCAGAGGCGACCTCAGTTGGTCTCGGGCTCCTGGTAGACGCCCTGTTCCTTCAAGGCGTCCACGACCTCTTTCGGCATGTAGCTTTCGTCGTGTTTCGCAAGGATCTCAGTCGCTTCGAAGGTGCCGTCCACGTAGCGCCCGGTGCCGATCATGCCCTGGTTCTCGGCAAAGAGGTCGGGCAGGATGCCGGTGAAGGTGACGGGGATCGAGGCATTGCCGTCGGTCACCGAAAAGCGCACCGTTTCACCCTGGCCGCGGGCCAGCGTGCCGCCTTCGACCAGCCCGCCCAGGCGGAAGGTTTCGTTCGGCGCAGGCGGTTCGGTGGCGACCTGCGTGGGCGACCGGAAGAAGTTGATGCCGTCGCGCATGGCATAGCCGACCAGCGCGGTGGCCGTGACCAAAGCCACGACCGCCAGCAGGATGATCTGGATACGGCGCTGTTTTTTCAGACCTTTCATGCAGCCCTCACGGGAAGAGGGGGGCCATCATCAGCCCCTGGGTTTCCGGCAGGCCCAGCATCAGGTTGGCGTTCTGAAGCGCCTGGCCCGACGACCCCTTGCACAGGTTGTCGAGCGCGGTGACCACGATGGCGCGGCCCGCGATGCGGTCGCCGGTCACGCCGATATGGACAAAGTTCGACCCGCGCACGTCGTGGGTCGAGGGCGTCTGGCCAAAGGGCAGCACCTGCACGAAGGGTTCGTCCGCATAGGCCGCGACCAGCGCGTCGTAGACCGCCTGCGGCTCGCCCGAGACGTAGCCCGTGGACAGGATCCCGCGATTCACCGGCAGCAGGTGCGGGGTGAACTGGATCTGCACCGGACGCCCGGCAAGCTTCGAGAATTCCTGGTCAAATTCGCCCTGGTGCCGGTGCGTGCCGCCGACCGCATAGGCGTTGTAGCCCTCGGAGAGTTCGGCATGCAGCAGGTTTTCCTTGAGCGACCGGCCCGCGCCCGACACGGCGCATTTCATGTCGAGGATGATGTCATCGAGCCCGATCACCCCGGCGGAGATCAGCGGCCGCAGGGTGAACTGCCCGGTCGCCGCATTGCAGCCCGTGCCCGCCACCAGCCGGGCGCCCGCGATCTCGTCACGGTAGAACTCGGTCAGGCCATAGACGGCCTCTTTCTGCATCTCGACGGCGGCGTGATCGTTGCCGTACCACTTCTTGTAGGCCTCGGGGTCGCGCAGCCGGAAGTCGGCGGACAGGTCGACGATCTTCATGTCGGCGGGCAGCTGGGAAATCACCTCCTGGCTGGTCTTGTGCGGCAGGGCGCAGAAGCACAGGTCGATGCCGGAGAAGTCGATCTGTTCCCAGGTCACCAGTTCCGGCAGGTCGAGGTGGCGCAGGAAGGGGAAGACATCCGACATCTTCTGGCCCGCCTTGGAATTGGCGGCGAGGGCGGCGATCTCCATCCCCGGGTGGGAGGAGATGAGCCGGATGAGTTCCGCACCGGTGTAGCCGGATGCGCCGATGATTGCGATTTTCTTGGTCATGATGGCCCTCTTGGGGTCGGACGCCTTGGCGTCGAGATAGGTACGGGGCGCAGGATGCGCCAGATCAGGCAGAGACGAAGGTGATCTTTCGTCGCAGGAACTGCGTGGCCGCGTTCGACACCTTGGCCGGGTTGCCGGTGGTCAGGAACATCGACTCGCGGCCCGAGCCGATGAATTCGGGCTTGCGCGACAGGTAGTCCGCCAGGCTGTCCGCGACCAGGTTGGCCTGGGAATAGACCGCGACGTCGGGGCCAAGCGCGTCCTGGAAGATCTCTTGCATCAGGGGATAGTGGGTGCAGCCCAGGATGGCGGCCTCGGGGGTGGGCATCTTGCGCTTGAGCGCGTCGACATGGGACCGCACCAGCGCTTCGGCCAGGATCATGTCGCCGTCCTCGATCGCGTCGACGACGCCGCCGCAGGCCTGCGCCTCGACATCGACGCCGATGGCGCGGAAGGCCAGTTCACGCTGGAAGGCGCGGCTGGCCACGGTCGCCGGTGTGGCGAAGAGCGCGACGTGTTTCACCGCAACCTCGCGCGGGGGGGAATTGTCGCCCCACTGGCGTTCGGTCAGCGCCTCGATCAGCGGCACGAAGACACCCAGCACCCGCTTGTCGCGCGGCACCCAGCCTTCCTGCATGCGCCGCAGCGCGGCCGCCGAGGCGGTGTTGCAGGCGATGATCGCCAGGTCGCAGCCCGCGTCGAACATGCGCGTCACGGCGGCGGTCGTCAGGTCGTAGATATCGTCCGCGTCGCGCACGCCATAGGGCGCATGCGCGTTGTCCCCGAAGTAGACGAAGGGCACCTCGGGCAGGCGCTTGACCACCGCGTCCAGCACCGTGAGCCCGCCAAGGCCGCTGTCGAAAACACCTACTGCCATCACACTATCCCGTTTTGCGCCAAGCCTCTGGCGCGGGCCGTCAATATACCCGGCGCGGTTCGTCGCCGGTGCGGTGCTTATCTTCGAATTCAAACCCATATTCAAAGGATTTGAGAGGCTGCGGCGAAAGTTCGTACGTGCGCTTGCGCAGGAAATCCATCAGCGCCTTGGTGTCCTTGATATAGGGCGCAAGGTCGGTGCGGGTCAGCGGATCACCGATCACCACCTCAACGGGCGTGCCGACGCGGGATCGGAATTCCTTGATCAGAAGCCCCATGCGCAGGGTCGAATGCAGGTGCGAGGCCAGCTGGAACAGTCGCGAGGTATGGCCCGCAAAGAACATCGGCACCACGGTCGCTTCGGATTTCGCGATCATCCGGGCGGTGAAACCGCGCCAGCCCGGGTCCATCGGCTTGGAGAACGGGCGCAGCGCCGTCGACACGGTGCCGCCGGGAAACACGCCGATCGCGCCGCCGTCGGCCAGGTAGCGCAGGGATTCCTTGCGGGTTTCGATGTTCTGCTGCACCGCTTCCTTGGTCTCGTCGAAGGAGATCGGCAGGATGATCTTGTTGATGTCCTCGGCCTTGCGGAAGACGCGGTGTGCCAGGATGCGGAAGTCGCCGCGCTGCTGCTGCAGCACGTGCCCCATCATCAGCCCGTCAAGGATGCCATAGGGGTGGTTCGCGATGAGGATCAGCGGCCCGGTGCGGGGGATATTGTCAAGCGACCCGCCGGTGACGCGCAGCGAAAGCCGGTAGCGGTCGACCATGACGGACCAGAAATCGCGGCCGCTTTCGACCTCTTGCGCATAGCCGTCGGCGCGTTTGATCAGGCCGGGGCGGCCGGTCATGTTCTCCATCACCCGGATCAGCGCGCGTCCGCCCTTGGTCGCGGCGGAGTGCGCGTAAGAGATGTCGCGGGCGATCTGCCGGTTCGAAGGTTTGTCGATCTGGGAGGTCATGGCGTTGCCTCTGCGGGATTGGGACGAATGTAACCGCTGCCCGCGCGTGTTTCCAGAGCCGGAGGCCCGCCGCGCAGGATGTCGGCAGGCCATATGATGCTTTCGTGACGCCTTTGTGACGGGGGGTGAGCGGGTGGGGCAGTGTGCGGAGCGGCGGGACGGGGTCCTTTATGCGGACCCCCTCCCTAACCCTCCCCCGATCCGGGGGAGGGGACTGTGTTGCGTGGGGCGTCGGGTGTGGCGTTGTGCTCTCGGGGCAGGGCGCGCACCGTTTCCACCGGGTGCGCGGCCATTCCCTCCCCCGGATCGGGGGAGGGTTAGGGAGGGGGCCACCGACCCGCGACAATGTGATCCGGCCCAAGCGCGCGAAGTCGTTGGCGCTTTTCCGGGGGCGGATTATAACCTTCGGCATGGTTACAGAACTTGGTCACTTCGCCCTCATCCTCGCGCTTGTCGTGGCGCTTATCCAGACCGTCGTGCCGTTGATCGGCGCCCACAAACGCTGGCCGGGCTGGATGGCGGTGGCGGAACCTGCCGCCAACGCGCAGTTCCTGCTGGTCGGCTTTTCGTTCGCGGCCCTGACCTATGCCTTTGTCACGTCCGACTTTTCGCTCAAGCTGGTGACGGACAATTCGCATTCGCTGAAGCCCATGCTTTACAAGGTGACGGGCGTCTGGGGGAACCACGAGGGCTCGATGCTGCTGTGGATCCTGATCCTGGCGCTGTTCGGCGCCTCGGCCTCGTGGTTCGGGGGGGCGCTGCCGCCCACGCTGAAGGCCCGCGTGCTGGCGGTGCAGGGGGCGATCGGGTTGGCCTTCCTGGCCTTTCTTCTGTTCACCTCGAACCCCTTCCTGCGGCTCGCCGTGCCGCCGATGAATGGCCATGACCTGAACCCGCTGCTGCAGGATCCGGGCCTCGCCTTCCATCCGCCTTTCCTCTACCTCGGCTATGTCGGGCTGAGCATGGCCTTCTCATTCGCCGTCGCCGCGCTGATCGAAGGCCGGGTGGATGCCGCCTGGGGCAGGTGGGTCCGCCCCTGGACACTGGCCGCCTGGGTGTTTCTGACCATCGGCATCGCGCTTGGATCCTGGTGGGCCTATTATGAGCTTGGCTGGGGCGGCTTCTGGTTCTGGGACCCGGTCGAGAACGCGTCGTTCATGCCCTGGCTCATCGCGGCGGCGCTGCTGCATTCGGCCATCGTGGTGGAAAAGCGCGAAAGCCTGAAAAGCTGGACGATCCTTCTGGCCATCGTCGCCTTCGGGTTTTCGCTGATCGGCGCCTTCATCACCCGCTCGGGCATCATCACCTCGGTGCACGCTTTCGCGACCGACCCGGAGCGCGGGGTCTTCCTGCTGGCAATCACGGCGCTGTTCATGGGCGGCGCGCTGACGCTGTTCGCCGCCCGGGCAGAGGTGCTGTCGTCGAAGGGCGTCTTTGCCTTGATGAGCCGCGAGAGCATGCTGGTGCTGAACAACATCCTGCTGGCGGTCGCGGCCTTCGTCGTCTTCGTCGGCACGGTCTGGCCGCTGATTTCCGAACTGCTGTTCGACCGCAAGCTGTCGGTCGGGGCACCCTTCTTCGACATGGCCTTCACGCCCTTCTTCGTGGCGCTTGGCGTGGCGCTGCCCCTGGGCGCGCTGATGCCCTGGAAACGCGCCAAGGCGGGCCGCGCCCTGCGGCAGCTGGTGCCGGCGCTGGTGCTGGCCGTGGCGGTGCTGGTGCTGATCTTCGCGGTGCAGACTGGGCGCAGTGCGCTTGGACCCGTGGGGCTGATGCTGGCGACATGGCTGGTGATCGGCGCGGGGATCGATCTGTGGGCGCGCAAGGGCAAATCCGACTGGCGCCGCCTGCTGCGGCTGCAACGGTCGGATTACGGCCGGGTTGTCGCCCATGCCGGGCTGGGCGTGACCATCGCCGGTGTCGCCGGGCTGACCGCCTGGCAGACCGAGGATATCCGCGTCATGACCGAAGGCGACAGCCTGACGCTGTCTGGCTACACGATCACGCTGGACGCGGTCGAACGGGTGCAGGGGCCCAACTATATCTCGACCACCGGGACGGTGCGGCTGGCCAAGGGCGACCGCGCGATTGCGACGCTCTATCCCGAGAAGCGGTTTTATCCCGTGGCGCGGATGCCCACGACCGAAGCCGCCATCGACGGCGGGCTGATGCGCGACGTCTACGTGGTGATCGGTGACCCGCAGGACGGTGGGGGCTGGGCCTTCCGCACCTACGTCAAGCCGCTGGCGAACTGGATCTGGGGCGGGGCGATCCTGATGGCCCTGGGCGGCGCGCTGAGCCTGAGCGACCGCCGGTATCGCGTGGCCGCAGGGGCACGCAAGGCGCCGATGCAGGGGGTGCCCGCGGAATGAGACGGATCTGGGCCATGGTGCGTGAGATCAAGCACCCCACGGCGCTGGCGCTTCTGATCGCCCTGGCGACGACACCCGCCATGGCGGTGCAACCCGACGAAATCCTGGCTGATCCGGCGCTGGAACATCGCGCGCGTGAGATCTCGAAGGAACTGCGCTGCCTGGTATGTCGCAATGAGAACATCGATGACAGCAACGCCGACCTCGCCCGCGACCTGCGCCTTCTGGTGCGCGAAAGGCTGACCGAGGGCGACACCGACGATGAGGTGATCGATTTCGTCGTCGACCGGTACGGCGAATACGTGCTGCTGAACCCGACGACGCGCGGGTCGAACTGGGTGCTCTGGGCTGCGGGGCCCGCGATGCTGGCCCTGGCGCTGCTGATCGGCGGGCTGTTCCTGCGCCGCCGCGCCGCCGCCCCGGAACAGGAGTTGTCCGAGGAAGAAGAGGACCGGCTGCGCCAAATTCTCGATCGGTGACGGAGGGTTTCTCTTGCCCCTGCCGGGCAATCTGATTGGATCGGCCCCCAGACAGGAGGGCCCGCCATGAGCTACGACACCATCACGCTTGAGATCGACACCGACACCGCCGTCATCCGGATGAACCGGCCGGACAAGTACAACGCGCTGAACAGCCAGATGCGGGCCGAACTGGCCGACGCGGTGCGCACCGGCGCACGGGACGCGCGGGTCGTCGTGCTGACCGGCAACGGCAAGGCCTTCTGTTCGGGCCAGGATCTGAGCGACAGCGGCGACATCGCCAACCCTGACCTCGAACGCACCCTGCGCGACGAATACCAGCCCCTGATCCGCGCGATCGCCGAGGCGCCCGTGCCCGTGATCGCCGCCGTGAACGGCCCGGCCGCCGGGGCAGGGGCCAATATCGCGCTGGCCTGCGACGTGGTGATCGCGACCGAAAGCGCCTACTTCCTTCAGGCCTTCAGCAAGATCGGCCTGATCCCCGATGCAGGGGGCACCTATGTGCTGCCCCGGTCGGTCGGCACGCCCAAGGCCATGGGCGCGGCGCTGTTCGGCGAAAAGATCAGCGCGCGGGACGCCGACGCCTGGGGCATGATCTGGGAAGCCGTGGCCGATGACGCCTTCGAGGCTACCTGGAAGGCGCGCGCGGCGCAGCTGGCCAGCGGCCCGACGGTTGCCTTCGCGCGCATCAAGGACGCGATCCGGGGCAGCTGGCACAACGACCTGCAGCAGCAACTGGACCACGAGGGCAAGGCCCAGGGCGCCTGCGGCGGGTCGCGGGACTTCAAGGAAGGTGTGATCGCCTTCCTTGAAAAGCGCGCGCCGAAATACGAGGGGCGGTGATGGCCACCGGTGCGCGCAACCTGAGGGTGTAAAGCGACAAGACAATGACCCGCGCGGCCCCATTATTGTCGCGCGGTTTCCGCAATGCCGCCGTTGCACATCTGTACACAGGTATGGGGCGCAGATGACCCTGCGCCGTCGAAACCTGTGGATGTATGGCGAACAACGTAACCATATCAACGCTCTATCTGGGCGCCTTGGCGGATCTCGACACGGACGAGACCGACAAGGATATGGAATCGCCGGGCAGCCTGATCGGCACCTATGGGTCCGTTGGCACCCCCCTATACAAAGGCCGCACCGATGTCGTGACGAACAGCCCGCCGGATGGCTTCGGGGTGGACGACGACAATTCGGTCACGGCCGATCACAGCGACAACGGCACGCCCGACACGATCAGCTATGACCTTGGTGGCGGGCCCGTCACCACGCAGATCGACAGCATCGCGCTGGTCACCGGCACGATCACCTTCAACGACGGCACGACGCTGACCGACACTTTCGCGGTGTTCCAGGACCAGACCGGCGCACTGTTCCTGACGATCTACGACAGCCAGGCGACGCTGGACGACAAGGGCGTCGTGTCCTTCCAGATCACCAGCGTCAACAGCAGCGGCTATGACGCGCTGAACCAGTTCACCCGCGACGACAATTCGTTCGTGCCCTGCTTTACCGGGGATGCGCGGATCCTGACTCCCACGGGCCCGGTTCCGATCAAGAAGCTGCAGGTGGGCGACCTGGTCATGACCCGGGACCACGGGCCGCAGCCGATCCGCTGGATCGGGTCGACCCAGATCGGGCGGCGGCGGCTTGAGGCCGAACCCAACCTGCGCCCGTACCGGATCAGGGCCGATTGCTTCGGGCCCGGCCTGCCGGATCGGGATCTGACCCTGTCACCGCAGCATCGCGTGCTGACCGGCGGCAAGCTGATGGCGCAGATGTTCGGCGAGGACGAGATGCTGATCGCGGTCAAGCACCTGGCCAAGGTCAACAAGGTGCAGCAGTGCAAGGTCAAGGGCGGCATCCGCTATCGTCACATCCTGCTGGACCGGCACGAGGTGATCTATGCCAACGGCCTGCCGACCGAGACCCTGCTGATCGGGCAGGAGGCGCATCGCAGACTGCCGCGCAGCCTGATGCAGGAGATCGAGGCGGTCTTCCCGCATCTCGCCCTGGGGCCGGCGGCGCATCCCCCGGCCCGGACGCTGGCACGTGGCCATCACGGGCGGCTGCTGACCGAACGCCTGCGACGTCGGCGCGCCCACGGCCGCAGCCATGATGCGACGGTCATCGCGGTGCGCTGACCCCATCCCCGCAAACGAAAACCGCCGGACCCATGGCCCGGCGGTTTCCTTCAACTGTCTGACAGATCAGCGATTTTCGACATCGACATAGTCGCGCTGCGTCGGGCCGGTGTACAGCTGACGCGGGCGGCCGATCTTCATCTGCGGATCTTCGATCATCTCTTTCCACTGCGAAATCCAGCCGACGGTGCGCGACAGCGCGAAAATCGGCGTGAACATCGAGGTCGGGAAGCCCATGGCCTCGAGGATGATGCCCGAATAGAAGTCGACGTTCGGGAACAGCTTCTTCTCGGCGAAGTAGGGGTCCGCAAGCGCCTGCTTTTCCAGTTCCTTCGCGGTGGCGAGGATCGGGTTGTTTTCCACACCCAGCAGGTCCAGCACTTCGTCCGCGGACTGCTTCATCACCGTCGCGCGGGGATCGAAGTTCTTGTAGACGCGGTGCCCGAAGCCCATCAGGCGGAACGGATCGTTCTTGTCCTTGGCGCGGGCGATGAATTCGGGGATGCGGTCGGGCGTGCCGATTTCCTTGAGCATCTCGAGGCAGGCCTGGTTGGCGCCGCCGTGCGACGGACCCCAGAGACAGGCGATACCGGCCGCGATGCAGGCAAAGGGGTTCGCCCCCGACGAAGACGCCAGACGCACGGTCGAGGTCGAGGCGTTCTGTTCGTGATCGGCGTGCAGGGTGAAGATCCGGTCCATGGCGCGCGCCAGGATCGGGTCGACGTGATATTCCTCGCACGGGACCGAGAAGCACATGCGCAGGAAGTTCGACGCATAGTCCAGATCGTTGCGCGGGTACACGAAGGGCTGGCCGATCGAATACTTGTAGGCCATCGCGGCGATGGTCGGCATCTTGGCGATCAGGCGGATCGAGGCGACCTCGCGGTGCCAGGGGTCCGAGATGTCGGTGCTGTCGTGATAGAAGGCCGACATCGCGCCGACGACGCCGGTCATGACCGCCATCGGGTGCGCGTCACGACGGAAGCCGGTGAAGAACCGGTGCATCTGTTCGTGCACCATCGTGTGGTTGGTCACGCGCTTTTCGAAGTCTTCCAGCTGCGCGGCGGTCGGCAGTTCCCCGTAAAGCAGCAGGTAGCAGACTTCGAGGAAGTGCGATTTGCCGGCCAGCTGGTCGATCGGGTAGCCGCGGTGCAGCAGCACGCCCGCTTCGCCATCGATATAAGTGATGGAGCTGTCGCAGGACGCGGTGGAGGTGAAGCCCGGGTCATAGGTGAACACGTCTGCCTGACCATAGAGCTTGCGGATGTCGACCACATCGGGCCCGGCGCTCGGCGAGAGGATCGGAAGATCGTAGGTCTTGTCACCAATGCTGAGCGTTGCCGATTTGTTCGTGTCTGTCATACTCTTCCCTTCTCTCTTCCTTCCGCGCGTGGTCTTCGCCGCGCGCCCTTGTAGTCCAGGGGAGTTGCCGGATCCTTACGATCCCTCGGCCGTCCCCGCATCGTGCAGGCGCGCGATCACCTCGTCGCGCCCGAGAACCGTCATCATGTCGAAAACACTGGGCGTTGCGGCCCGTCCCGCCAGAGCTGCACGCAGCGGCCCCGCAAGCTGTCCGAACTTGAGCCCGCGCTCTTCGGCAAAGCTGTTCAACCGGCCCTCCAGTTCGTGACGATCCCACGTAGCATTTTGCAGCTGCGGCGTCAAATCGTTCAGTATACCACGGGATTCAGAGGTCAGGTTCTTCGCCGCCTTGGGTTCGATGTCGAGCGGCCGGTCGGCCAAGCAGAAGTGTGCTTTTTCAAGAAGTTCCGGGAACGTCTTGGCGCGTTCCTTCAGCACCGGCATGGCCGCTTCGACCAGCGCGGCCTTGGCCGGATCCAGTGTCGGCTGGCCGGTGGCCGCAAGGAAAGCCTGCAGTTCATGCAGCAGCGCAGCATCGTCCGAGGCCGCGATGTGCTGGCCGCAGATATTCTCGAGCTTCTTGAAGTCGAGCCGGGCAGGCGATTTGCCGATGCCTTTAAGGTCGAACCACTCGCGCGCCTGCGCATCGGTGAAGAATTCGTCGTCGCCATGGCTCCAGCCCAGGCGGGTCAGATAGTTGCGCATGCCCGCCGCCGGATAGCCCATGTCGCGGTATTCCTCGACGCCGAGCGCGCCGTGCCGCTTGGACAGCTTCTTGCCGTCGGGCCCGTGGATCAGCGGGATATGCGCATAGGTCGGCACCGGCCAGCCCATGGCCTCGATGATCGCCATCTGGCGCGCGGCGTTGTTCAGGTGGTCGTCGCCGCGGATCACATGGGTCACGCCCATGTCGTGGTCATCCACGACCACCGCCAGCATGTAGACCGGTGTCCCGTCCGACCGCAGCAGGACGAAGTCGTCCATCAAACTATTTCGGAATTGTACGTCGCCCTGAACGGCGTCGTGAACAATCGTATGACCCTCTTGCGGAAACTTAATACGAACAACAAAAGGTCGATCAGGATGAGTGGACGGGTCAGCGTCCCGCCACGGCGATCGAAAAAGCGCTTTTCCATCCTTGTTCGTAATTTTCTTCTGCTTTTCGATTTCATCCTGCGTGGCAAAGCACTTGTACGCTTTCCCGGCGTCCAGCAGCTCAAGCGCGACGGCGCGGTGGCGGTCGGCGCCTTCGGCCTGCGACACGGCTTCGCCATCGTAATCAAGGCCCAGCCAGTCCATCCCGGCAAGGATGGCGGCGGTCGCCTCGGGGGTCGAACGTTCGCGGTCCGTGTCTTCGATCCGCAGCAGGAATTTCCCGCCACGGCCACGCGCGTAAAGCCAGTTGAACAGGGCCGTCCGGGCGCCTCCGATATGAAGGAAACCAGTGGGGGACGGGGCAAATCGGGTAACGACCTCGGTGGACACGGTGGAGAAGTAACCTTTCGTTTACCAGGCGGGGCCAAGCTGTCGCAGTATCTAGCGGGCGATCACGGAGGAGACAAGTGCCGCACGGGGGCGCCGATGTGCTGCACCGCACAGCTGCTGTGCCGGCCGGGATCATCCTGGCGCAGCGCGGTCACCTGTTCCCGTGGGTGCCGGTGGCCCTGGGGCTGGGGATCGGCCTGTATTTCCTGGTGGACGAAGAACCCGACGTCACCCGGGTGCTGATGCTGGCCGGGATCGCCGCGCTGCTGTCGGGGATGGTGATCCTTGCAGGGGCGGTGCTGCGTCCGCTGGTCTGGGGTGTCGCGCTGGTCTGCGCCGGTCTGGCGCTGGCGGCGACGCGGGCCCAGATGGTGGCCGAGCCGGTGCTGGGCTGGCGCTATTACGGCGCGGTCGAGGGGCGGATCGTCGGCATCGACAGATCCGGATCGGACGCGGTGCGCCTGACGCTGGACCGGGTGCGGCTGGACAGCGTGTCGACCGCCAGAACACCGGCCCGGGTGCGCCTGTCCCTGCACGGGCAGCAGGGGTTCATCGACCCGGTGCCGGGGCTGACCGTGATCACCACGGCGCATCTGTCGCCGCCGGGCGGGCCGGTCGAACCGGGCGGCTTCGATTTCCAGCGCCACACCTGGTTCGATCGGCTGGGTGCCATCGGCTATACCCGCGTGCCGGTGCTGGCCCTGGCCCCGCCGCAGGCCGGAGAGACCCGGATCTTCACCACCCGCATGGCCCTGTCGGCCCGCATCCGCGCCGCCCTACCGGGCGAGACGGGGGGCATCGCCGCCGCGCTGATCACCGGCGACCGATCGGGTCTGAGCCTGGAGGTGACCGAGGCGCTGCGCCGCACCAACCTGGCGCATCTTCTGGCGATCTCGGGGCTGCACATGGGGCTGGTGGCGGGGTTCGTCTATGCCAGCCTGCGGCTGATCGGGGCGGCGGTGCCGCGCATCGCGCTCAATTGGCCGGTGCGGTCGATGGCGGCCATGGGCGCGCTGGCGGCGGGGGCGGGGTATCTGGCGCTGTCGGGCGGGGCCATCGCCACGGAACGCGCCTTTGTCATGGCGGCCGTCGCCTTTGTCGCGCTGATCGCCGACCGCCGGGCCATCACCCTGCGCGCGCTGGCGCTGGCCGCCCTGGTGGTGCTGATCCTGCGGCCCGAGGCGCTGTTGTCGCCGGGGTTCCAGATGTCCTTTGCCGCGACCACGGCGCTGGTGGCGGTCTTTGCCCTGCTGCGGGGCCGGATGACCGGTTGGCCGGGCCCCGTGAAAGCCGTGGCAACTGTGGTGATCTCATCCTCGGTGGCGGGGCTGGCGACGGCGCCGGTCGGCGCGGCGCATTTCAACATGCTGGCGCACTACGGGCTGATCGCGAACCTTGCCGCCGTGCCGCTGATGGGCGCGCTGGTGATGCCCGCGGGCGTGCTGTCGCTGGTGGTGATGCCCCTGGGGCTCGAGGTCGTGCCGCTGACCGTGATGGGCTGGGGGTTGGACTGGGTGCTGGGCGTCGCGCGGGTGGTGCAGGGCTGGGAGGGCGCCGTGGGTCACATGCCCGCGCCGGGCCCCTGGGTCCTGCCGCTTTATGCCGCGGGGGGGCTGATGCTGGCGCTGTGGCGGGGGCCGGGGTGCCTGGCCGGGGTGGTGCCGTTGATCCTGGCCGGGGTGCTCTGGGTCGGGGCCGAACGTCCGCCAGTCCTGATCGACGATGGCGGAGAGATCGTGGGCGTCCTGACCCCCGAGGGCCGCGCGCTGAGCCGGGACAAGGGCGCGGGATTTGTTGCCGAGGTCTGGCTTGAAAACGACGGATCCGGCTCGACGCAGGCCGAGGCGGCCGGGCTGTGGCCCGTTGCGGATGTGCCGGTGATCCACCTGCGGGGCAAGCGAGCGGCAGCGGCGGCGCAGTGCCGGGCGGGCGAGGTTCTGGTGTTGAACCAACCCGCGCCCAAGGGGCTGCCGTGCGAGGTCTTCGACCCGCCGCGCCTGCGCGACACCGGAGCCGTGGCCCTGCGCTGGACCCAAAGCGGCCTGCATGTGCAAACCGCCCGGGAGGTCTCCGGGCGGCGGCTTTGGAACGATCCGCGGGTGCGGGATGCGGCGTGGTTCCGGCGCTGAGGGGTAGGGCGCGAGGCCCCGCCACGACCGCCCGGATCAGTAGGTCCGGATCAGGCCGACCAGCCGACCCTGCACCTTCACCCGGTTGTCGGGCAGCACGCGGGTTTCATAGGCCGGGTTCGCCGCGACCAGTTCGATCTGGCCCGCGCGTTTGAAGAACCGCTTCAGCGTGGCTTCCTGGTCGTCGACCAGCGCCACGACGATATCGCCGTTGTCGGCCGAGCTTGTTTCCCGGATCACCACGACGTCGCCGTCGTTGATCCCGGCGTCGATCATGGAATCCCCGCGCACTTCCAGCGCGTAATGTTCGCCCTTGCCCGAGAGCATCGACCCGGGCACCGCCACGTGGTGCGACACCTGGTTGATCGCCTCGATCGGCACGCCGGCGGCGATGCGGCCCATGACCGGCAGTTCCAGCGCATGGACCGTTTCGACCGACATCGGCGCGCTGACATCGGGTTGGCGCGGGGTGGCGCCGCCTTCGATGACGCGGGGGGTGAAGCCCGAGGCCTCTCCGCCCATGCTTTCGGGCAGTTTGACGATTTCGATGGCGCGGGCACGATGTGCGAGGCGGCGGATGAAGCCGCGTTCCTCTAGCGCCGTGATCAGCCGGTGGATGCCGGATTTGGACCGCAGATCCAGCGCTTCCTTCATCTCGTCGAAAGAGGGCGGAACGCCGTCGCGCTGCACCCGTTTGTGAATGAACTCCAGCAGGTCCAACTGCTTTCTTGTCAGCACGGCACTACTCCCTCGTGTGTTTTATCGGGTCGTGTTGTTAACTTTTGTTCTACACGTGTTCACGTTTTGTGTCAACCGCGCCCTCCGCACCGGTGCACAGGGGCTGCGCGGCGGCGAAGGGCGCACCCCGTTGTCGCGTCGCGCGGTCCTTCATAGGTAGGGGGCAAGTGAAACCCGGCGCGGCATGACCCCGCGCCAGAAGGGAGCAAAAGATGAAAACCATTGGGTTCCTGTCCTTCGGGCATTGGTCCGATCAACGCGGCTCGGCCACGCGCACGGCCGGGGATGCGCTGCTGCAGGCGATCGACATTGCCGTGGCGGCCGAAAGCATGGGCGTCGATGGCGCCTATTTCCGCGTGCACCACTTCGCGCGCCAGCATGCCTCGCCCTTCCCGCTGCTCTCGGCCATCGCCGCGCGCACCTCGTCGATCGAAATCGGCACCGGTGTCATCGACATGCGGTATGAAAACCCGCTCTATATGGTCGAGGACGCGGGTGCGGCCGACCTGATCTCGCGCGGGCGGCTGCAGCTGGGCCTGTCGCGCGGATCGCCCGAACAGGTGATCGATGGCTGGCGGTATTTCGGTTATGCCCCGGGCGAGGACGAGACCGACGCCGACATGGCGCGGCGGCACACGCAGGTCTTCCTGCAGATGCTGGAAGGGGGCGGCTTTGCCGAACCCAACCCGCGCCCGATGTTCCCCAACCCGCCGGGCAAGCTGCGGCTTGAGCCGCATTCCGAGGGGCTGAAGGACCGCATCTGGTGGGGCGCCGGGTCGAACAAGACCGCCGAATGGGCCGCGATGATGGGGATGAACCTGCAAAGTTCGACCCTCAAGGACGACGAGACCGGAGAGCCGTTCCACGTCCAGCAGGCCGCCCAGATCCGCGCCTACCGCGAGGCCTGGAAGGCGGCGGGGCACAAGCGCAGCCCGCGCGTGTCGGTCAGCCGGTCGATCTTTGCGATCACCAACGACATGGACCGGATGTATTTCGGACGCGGCGGCAAAGAGGACGACAGCCTGGGCTACATCGAACAGCAACGGTCGATCTTTGGCCGGTCCTACGCGGACGAGCCCGACAAGCTGATCGCCCAGCTGGCCAAGGACGAGGCGATCGCCGAGGCCGATACGCTGCTGCTGACGATCCCGAATTCGCTTGGCGTCGATTACAACGTCCACGCGCTGGAAAGCATCCTGACGCATGTCGCGCCGGGACTTGGCTGGCGCTAGGGCATGGCCCGGTCCCCAAGGGGGCCGGGCGACACCGCAAGGTTGATTAGCAGCTGCGCCGGATCTCGCGGTCCAGCAGGCCGGTTTCCACCAGCATGCAGCGGTCGCGGGCGTCATAGTAGTAGCCGCGCGCATAATAGCCGACCGCCGCCCCCTGATCGCCGTCCGACAGAAGCCAGGCGCCGCGCAGGTATTTCACCGCCCAGGTCAGGTTGGTTTCGGCATCCAGAAGATCATGCGCATCACCCTGGAACCCCATTCCGCGCGCGGTGGCGGGCAGGATCTGCATCAGGCCATAGTAGGGGCCGTTGCGCGCACCGGGGCGGTAATCGCTTTCGCGCTGGATGACGCGGTGGACCAGGCTGCGCGGGACCTCGTAATGGTCGGCGTACTTGTTCACCAGCTGTCGCAGCTCCGGCGTTTCGCCGGGATGCAGGGACATCACCTGCGGCGCCGGATCCGGCGCGGGGGCGGCACAGGCCGCAAGCAGAACAACACCAATACCGCACCCAAGGCGCCTGGCCCAACTTATCATCATGCACGTCCGCATTGTTTCTAAACGCAGATGTTATCCCCGCCGACGTGGCCACCGGGCAAGTGTGGTATTTTCCCATGCGCGGCTTTCCGCAAAGGCCGCAGGCCACTGGATGGGCATTTGGTTGGCTATGTTAACCATAACATGGGCTTCCGCGACGTTAACGGATTGATTTAAGTCTGGGGACGGGGCAGATAGCGGCGGATTTCCCCGTCGGGGGATCTGTGACGGGGGTAATATTGACGACTCTGCACGCTCTGAAGGCGACTCTGAAGGCTCGGTTCGACGCAGAATCAGCGAATGCCGAGGCCTCGCGGCCCAAGCGCCGGTACGAAGTGCTGGCCGAGGAACTGCGCGCCCTGATCACCGGCGGCGCCCTGAAGGTCGGAGAGCCGCTGCCCGCCGAACGTGACCTGGTCGACCTGACCGGACTGGGCCGGGGGTCCGTCCGCGAGGCGATCCGCATCCTGGAAATCGAGGGGCTGCTGGCCCCGAAGAAGCCGGGCCGCAATGGCATGAGCGTGGTGCAGAACGCCTCGGACCAGACGGTGCAGCGGCAGCTTGAGCTGTTCATCGGCGGCGACCGGGTGTCGAACGAACAGCTTCTGGAAGCGCGCTTGATCATCGAACCCGCATTGGCCAAGCTCGCCGCCGCGAACCGGTCGGACGACGACATCGCGCGCCTGCGCGACATCAACGCGGTGATCGGCCAGAAGGGCATTTCCGATGTGGCCGAACTGGTGCAGCTGAACCTCGACTGGCACACCACCCTGTTCCACGCCAGCGGCAACGACCTTATGGCGGCGATCGCGACGGGGCTGACCAAGACCCAGCACACGCCGACCGTGCTGCACGACCACGGGGAAGAGATCCACATCGAGAAGACGCTGCAGCAGCACGACGCGATCCTGGCAGCGGTCGTCGACGGCAACGGCGATCTGGCCAGCGACAAGATGCGCTGCCATCTCGAGGCCTATCGGGATTCCCTGGCCCAGCTGAACCCGCCGGAATTCGAACTGGCGCCGCTCAGCCTGCGCTGATCAGAGCGGCAGGTACTCGACCTCGGTTCCCGCAGGTGCCGCGGGCGCGTTCGGTGCGCGCACCAGCAGCGCCCCGGCGTCCGACAGCACCGACAGAAGCGCGCTGTCCTGGCGGGTGGCCGGGGTGATCCCATCAGCCCCGAGCGTGGCGCGCATGTAGTGTTCGCGCGGGCCGTTGGCCGCGATGTCCACCGCCAGCCGGGCCTGAAGGCGCGGCGCCGGGCCAGTGCCCAGCCCCAGCATGTGGCGGATCACCGGCACCGCGAAGATATGCCCGCAGACCATGGCCGACACCGGATTGCCCGGCAGGCCGATCATCGCCGCATCCCCCAGACGCCCCGCCATCAGCGGTTTGCCCGGACGCATCGCGACCTTGTAGAAGACCTGCTCCATCCCGATGCCCTGCGCTGCGCGGGCGACCAGATCATGATCCCCGACAGATGCGCCGCCGATGGTGATGACCAGGTCGGCCCCCTCGGCCAGGTGCAGGACCGTCTCCAGCGCCTCCATCCGGTCGCGGGCGATCGGCAACAGCCGCGCCTCGGCCCCGGCCTGTTCGAACAGCGCCTGCAACCCGTAGGAGTTCGACGCGACGATCTGGTCCGGCCCGGGCTCTTCCCCTGGCTGGACAAGTTCGTCACCGGTCGGGATCAGCGCGATCCGGGGTTTTCGCGTGACCGAGACCTCGGGCACGTTCATCGCGGCCATCAGCGCGATGTCGGAGGGCGAGATCACGCGCGGCGCGCCGATCTGATCGCCGATGCGGAAATCGCCGCCCGCCGCGCGGACATTCGCGCCCTGGGCTGTGGCCTCGGTCACGGTGATGCGGTCGCCGTCGCGGGTGACGTCTTCCTGGATCACCACGGTATCGGTACCCTGGGGCAGGGGCGCGCCGGTGAAGATCCGGGTGGCCTGGCCTGCGCCGACGGTGCCGCCGAAGCCCCGGCCGGCGGCGGCCTCTCCGATCACGTCGAATGTCGCGCCGGTGTCGGCTGTGCCTGCCACGGCATATCCGTCCATGGCCGATCCGGCGAAGGGCGGCTGGTTGCGGCGGGCGGTCACGGGGGTGGCCAGCACCCGGCCGCGTGCTGCCGTCAGTTTCACATTTTCAACCGAAAGAGGCGAGGTCAGGGCGAAAAGCCGGTCCAGGGCCTCGGTGACTGAAATCACGGCTTCGCCTCGTAACGCCCCGACTTGCCGCCATCCTTGAGCGCGACGTGCAGCCCTCCGATCTCCATCCCGCGGTCCACGGCCTTGCACATATCGTACACCGTCAGCGCGGCGGTGGAGGCGGCGGTCAGGGCCTCCATCTCGACCCCGGTCTTGCCGGTGGTCTTGACCGTCGCCTCGATCCGCACGCCGGGCAGGTCCGCGTCTGGGGTCAGATCGACCGTCACCTTTGTGATCGGCAAGGGATGGCACAGCGGGATCAGGTCGGCGGTCTTCTTGGCGCCCATGATGCCCGCCAGCCGCGCCACGCCCAGCACATCGCCCTTCTTGGCGTCGCCCGACCGGATCAGCGCCAGCGTTTCGGGCAGCATCTTGATATGGCACCGGGCGACGGCAATGCGGTCGGTGTCGGCCTTGTCG
Organism: Pseudooceanicola onchidii; assembly: GCF_004959925.1. GTDB lineage: Bacteria > Pseudomonadota > Alphaproteobacteria > Rhodobacterales > Rhodobacteraceae > Pseudooceanicola > Pseudooceanicola onchidii. The sequence goes on from NZ_SPUW01000001.1 coordinate 1,090,576, forward strand.
GACACGTCGACCATGTGGGCCTGCCCGGACGGGTCGAAATGCGTCAGGCTCATAGCCCCGGCCCCATACCGACGCCCCCGACGGGGTTGGACAGCAGGTCGCGCGTGGCGGTCTGTACGTCGTCCTGCCGCATCAGGCTTTCGCCGATTAGGAAGCAGCGCGCGCCGTATTGCGCCATGTCGGCCAGATCCTCGGGCGTGAAGAGCCCGCTTTCCGAGATCACCATGCGATCCTCCGGCGTCAGCCGGGCCAGCGTGCGCGTGGTGTCGAGCGAGGTCTCGAAGGTCTTGAGATTTCGGTTGTTGATGCCCATCAGCGGCGATTTCAGCCGTGTCGCGCGGTCCAGTTCCTCGCGGTTGTGGACCTCGATCAGCACGTCCATGCCCCAGTCGAAGGCGGCGGCTTCCAGTTCGGCGGCCTGCCCGTCTTCGAGCGAGGCCATGATCAGCAGGATGCAGTCCGCGCCAAGCGCCCGGGCCTCGGCCACCTGGTAGGGGTCGTACATGAAATCCTTGCGCAGCACCGGCAGCTCGCAGGCCTCGCGCGCCTGGACGAGGAATTCCTTCGCGCCCTGGAAAGACGGCGTGTCGGTGAGCACCGAAAGACAGGCCGCGCCCCCCGCGGCATAGGCGGCGGCGATCGTCGCGGGGTCGAAGTCTTCGCGGATCAACCCCTTGGAGGGGCTGGCCTTCTTGACCTCTGCGATCAGACCATAGCCTTCGCGGGCAGCTTCGTGCAGCGCGGCGGCGAAGGGTCGGACCGGAGAGGCGTTGCGGGCCTCGGCCTCCACGTCGGCCATGGGCTTCGCGGCCTTGTCGGCGGCGACTTCCTCCAGCTTGTAGGCCTTGATGCGGTCGAGAACGGTGTCGCTCATGTCGGGTCGGTCCAGTTGATCGGGGTATCCCCCCGTGATGTAAGCCAGTTGTTCACCGATGAAAATGGCCGCGACCCGAAAAACCCCCGCCGCGCGGACAGGGGCGAAGGATGGGCCGACGCCAGGATCAGGTGATCTTGGCCCCGGATCGCATCGCGAAACCCCTGCGCATGACCGCCCCAGAGGACGAAGGCGCGCGGCCGGTCCGACAGCCGATCCAGCACCTGCCGCGTCAGGCGCGACCAGCCCAGCTTGGCGTGGCCGCCCGCATTGCCCGCAGGCACCGACAGCGCGGTGTTCAGCAAAAGCACCCCCTGCCGGGCCCAGAACCGCAGGTCGCCGGTCTGGGGGGCGTGGCCCAGATCTTCGACCATCTCCTTGTAGATATTGGTCAGCGACCGGGGCAGGGGGCGGACATCGGGTTCGACCGAAAAGGCCAGCCCGTGAGCATGGCCCGGGGTCGGATAGGGATCCTGGCCCAGGATGACCACGCGGGTGTCCTCGGGCGGGGTCAGCTCCAGCGCGGCAAAGCGCTGCGCGGCAGGCGGCAGCACGTCATCGCCCGCCGTCGCTTCGGCAATCGCCGGGTAATCCGTTGCAAAGAAGGGCAGATCGGCCCAGGCGGCGGGGATTGCAGGCAGGCTCACGCGGCGGCCGAGGTGATCCGGGCCAGCCCTTCGACCTTGGCCAGCGCCGCACCGCTGTCGATGCTCTCGGCCGCCTGGGCCACGCCCGCGCGCAGGTCGTCGACCTTGCCCGCCACCACCAGCGCCGCCGCCGAATTCAGCAGCACCGCGTCGCGATAGGCCGAGGGTTCGCCCGCCAGAAGCGCCCGGAAGGCCTGACCGTTTTCGGCCGGGGTGCCGCCGAGGATTGCCTCGAACGGGTGCACGGGCAGGCCCGCGTCTTCGGGGTGCAGTTCGACCTCGCGGATGGTGCCGTCCTCTTCCAGCGCGGCGACCCAGCTGACCCCGGTGATCGTCAGCTCGTCCGTGCCGTCCGAGCCGTGCACCAGCCAGGCGCGGTCCGACCCGAGCCGTTGCAGCGTCTCGGCCATCGGGCGGATCAGGTCGCGGGTGAAGGCGCCGGTCAGCTGCCGGGTGACGCCCGCGGGGTTGGTCAGCGGCCCGAGGATGTTGAAGATCGTGCGCGTCGCAAGTTCCTGCCGGGCGGGCATGACATGGCGGATCGCGGGGTGGTGCATGGGCGCCATCATGAAGCCGATGCCGACCTCGCGCAGGGCCTCTTCGACCACGTTGGCCTCGACCATGACCTCGATCCCCATCTGGCCCAGGGCATCCGCCGCGCCGGATTTCGACGACAGGTTGCGGTTGCCGTGCTTGGCCACCGGCACACCGGCGCCCGCCACGACAAAGGCCGTCGCGGTCGAGATGTTCAGCGTCCCCTTGCCGTCGCCGCCGGTGCCGACGATGTCGATGGCGCCCGCGGGCGCCTTGACCGGGTTGCACTTGGACCGCATGACGGCGGCGGCTGCGGCATATTCGTCCACGGTCTCGCCCCGCGTGCGCAGCGCCATCAGCAGACCGCCCATCTGGGCCGGGGTCGCTTCGCCTTCGAACAGGATCTGGAAGGCCGTCTCGGCCTCCTGTCGCGAAAGGGGCCGCTCTGCCGCCGCAGCGATCATCGGTTTCAGCGCATCGCTCATTTCTGCTCCCTTTCCGACACTTGGGTCGTCCACCCACTGGTGCGGGGCGGGTGGTGTGGTATCATCATGCCCGACCCTTGCCTGCCGGTGCGAACCTGCGGGATTGCCGTCAGGCCATTCGGGCCCTAAATGAGCCGCGCCCGGAACCGGCGTCAAGGGCGGGCATGTGACGACAGGACAAGACCGGGGCCAATCCCGGCGATAGGAGTGAGCAGAGTGCTACGTGGTATCCTCCTCGGATCGGCTTGGGGCGTTGTCCTGGGGGGCGGGTTCCTGGCGATCATGTCGCTGAGCTTTCCGGCCACCGTCCTGCCACCGCCGCAGACCGAAAGCGAACTGGCCACCCCCGAACCCCGGGCCGAGGCCGTTGGCGATGACGCGCCCTCGGATCTGCCCAGGCCGCTGACCCAGCCCGAACGCCACGACGTGTCGCAGATCACCCGGCCCGACGGCGACACGCTGGCCGCGATCGGCACCGAGGGGCGCGACCCCGGGGCCGCGCCCGAACTGTCGCCGCCCGAAGCGGTGCTGGGGCAGGGGCCCGACGCCACGCCGACCGACGACCTGCCGCAGCCCGGGCCCGAGGTGGCCGTGCTGCCCAGCCCGCAATCCATGGCCCCCGCCGCGCCGATGGCCGAAGCCGAGCCGGTGATCGTGACCACGCCCGCCACGCCGCCCCGCGCGGAGGATGGCGAGGAAGTGACGGGCTTCCCCATGGGCGATCTGAGCGAGACCGCGCAGGCGCCCGAACCGGCCCCGACCGATCTGGCCCCGACCGATCTGGTCGAGACGCCGGAAGCCGAGGTGACCGCGCCCGATGTGACCGCGCCCGATGTGACTGTGCCCGGTGTGACTGTGCCCGAAGCGAGTGAACCCGCGCAGATCGCCGAGGCCGCGCCAGACACCGCGCCCGAACTGGTCATCGTCGAAGAGGTCGCGCCGAGAGATCAGGCCGGTGCGCCCGCACAGCCCGGCGCAGGCGCGGCCAAGCCATCGGCTCAGTCCGGCGCATCACCGACCGACAGCCCCGTCACGATCACCGAGGCCCCCGAGGCGCCGACCGACGATACGGAAGATCTGGCCGAGGTCGCCTCGGAAGCGGTCGCTGACGCGTCGGCTGATCGTGCGACCGACGCGCCAGACAGTTCTGCCGAGGCCCCGGTGGAGGAGGCCCAGACCTCTGAGCCGGACGCGGAAGTCGCCACGGCCGCGCCGACCGCCGATCCTGTCGCTGACGCCCAGCCCGCAACCGATCCAATGACCGACCCTGCAACCGACCCTGTGCCGACCGTGACCGCGCCGCCGACCGTCGCGATGCCCGGCCAGCCCGGCATCCGCCTGACCCAGGACCAGCCCGATCCGGCCCCCGCCGCGCCGGAGCCCGCTGGCGACCCGGTGCTGACGGATCTGCCGCCGATCGACCGCTATGCCGTCCCCTTCGAGAACCCCGAGGGCAAGCCAATCGTGTCCATCGTGCTGATCGACAGCGCAGAGGACGGATCCACCACCGACATGCCCTCTCGCTTCCCCTATCCGGTCTCGGTCGCCGTGCCGATCGACGCGCCCGACGCCACAGCGCGGATGCGCCGCTATCGCGCGGCGGGCTACGAGGTGCTGGCCCTTGCGACGCTGCCCGAGAACGCGGCCCCCGAAGTGGTCCGGCAGGCCGCAGTCAGCTGGGCCACGGCCCTTCCCGAAGCGGTCGCCGTCATGGAACGCCCGCCCCATGCCCTGCAATCCACCCGCGCGGCGGGCGAGGCTTTGGCCGATGCGCTGGCCGACAGCGGTCACGGGCTGCTGCTGTTCCCCGACGGGCTCGACACCACGCGCAAGCTGGCCTCGCGCCGGGGCGTGCCCGCCGCCACGGTCTTTCGCGATCTCGACGGGGCCGGGCAGGACGAGGCCGTGGTGCGCCGGTTTCTCGACCATTCGGCCTTCAAGGCGGGCGTCGAAGGGTCGGTCATCCTGGTGACCCGCCTGCGCCCCGAAACGCTGGCGGCGCTGCTTGTCTGGGGCCTGGCCGACCGTGCCAACCGGGTGGCCCTGGCCCCCGTGTCCCACGCGCTGAAGGCCGCCACACCCTGAGCCATATTGCGCCGCCGGCCCGTCGGCCCTACACCTTTGCATAGGTGCTGCGGAGGGGTGTGATGGCGGATCAACCGGTGCTGGGGTTTGTCGGACTGGGCGTGATGGGCGAACCCATCTGCCGCAACATGCTGGTGAAGACCGGCGCACGGATGCTGGTGTCGGACCTGGCGCCCGACCCGGTGGCGCGGCTTGTCGGGCTTGGGGCCGTCGCGGCCTCGCCCGAGGATATCGCGGCCGAGGCCGACATCGTCTTCCTGTCGCTTCCCGGCGGGCCGCAGGTGCAGGCCGTCGCCGGCGTGGTGATCCCGCTGATGCGCCCCGGCGCGACCCTGGTCGACATGTCGACGGCCCCGGTCGGGCTGACCCGGCACCTGGCCGATCAGGCGGCGGCGCGCGGGCTCGACTATGCCGACGCCCCCGTGGCCCGCACCCGGGCGGCGGCCGAGGCGGGCACGCTGGCGATCATGGTGGGCGCCTCCGATCCGGTTTTCGCGCGGGTTGAGCCGGTCTTGGCCTGCGCGGGCGACACGATCCTGCATTGCGGACCGGTCGGCTGCGGGCAGGTGGCCAAGATCCTGAACAACATGGTGCTGTTCCAGAACGTCGTCGCCCTGTCCGAGGCGCTGGCCCTTGGCACGGCGGCGGGCATGGACGGCGAACGGCTGTTCCAGATCATCTCGCAGGGGTCCGGCGACAGTTTCGCGCTGCGCAATCACGGAATGAAGGCGATGATCCCCGATGTCTTCCCGCGGCAGGCCTTCCCGACGGACTATGCGCTCAAGGATATCTCCTATGCGCTGGAGCTGGCCGAGGAGGCGGGCCTGGCAGCGCCGGGCGCGGACCTGGCCCAGGCCCGGATGCGGATGGCGCAGGCGGCGGGATATTCCGAGGACTACTTCCCCGTGCTGGCCCGACTGGCAGGCCGCCCGACCGAATAGGCCGGGGCGCCGCGGCCCTGATCCGGGTTGCCCGACGCCTGTGACGGCGGGGCGGTGCCGTCTTCGCACGATCTATCCCGCGACACACCCGCCCCTACCATATTTATCCCTTTTCCCCATCCCGCATCCGTGTAATAGGGAAGCGCCAAGTGAACCCATCCGCAGGAGATGTCCCATGGAGATTCGCGAGGCGCTGACCTTCGATGATGTCCTACTCGTACCCGCAGCCTCTTCGGTGCTGCCCTCGACCGCGGACACCCGCACGAAGGTCACGAAGTCGATCTCTCTGAACATCCCGCTGCTCAGCTCGGCCATGGATACGGTGACCGAGGCGCGCATGGCGATCTGCATGGCGCAGGCCGGTGGAATGGGGGTGATCCACAAGAACCTGGATACCGACAAGCAGGCCGCCGAGGTCCGCCGGGTCAAACGGTTCGAATCCGGCATCGTCTACAATCCGGTGACCCTGCGCCCCGACCAGACGCTGGCCGACGCCAAGGCGCTGACCGAACGCTATGGCTTTACCGGCTTCCCGGTGGTGGACGACCAGCGCCGCGTGGTGGGCATCGTGACCAACCGCGACATGCGCTTTGCCCAGAAGGACGAGACACCGGTTTCGGTCATGATGAGCCGCGACAACCTGGCCGTGCTGGTCGAACCCGCCGACCGGCAGAAGGCGATCGAGATGATGCGCGAACGCCGGATCGAAAAGCTGCTGGTGACCGACGGCGCGGGCAAGCTGACCGGCCTGCTGACGCTGAAGGACACCGAGAAGTCGGTGCTCAACCCCACGGCCTGCAAGGACGAACTGGGCCGCCTGCGCGTCGCGGCGGCCTCGGGCGTCGGCGATGCGGGCTTTGAACGGTCCGAGGCGCTGGTGGATGCCGGCGTCGACATCGTGGTGATCGACACCGCGCACGGCCATTCCGCCGGCGTGATCGAGGCCGTCACCCGCGTCAAGAAACTGTCGAACCATGTGCAGGTCATCGCGGGCAATGTCGCCACCGCCGAAGCCACCCGCGCGCTGATCGCCGCCGGTGCGGACGCCGTCAAGGTCGGCATCGGCCCGGGATCGATCTGCACCACGCGGATGGTCGCCGGTGTGGGCGTGCCGCAGCTGACGGCGATCATGGACTGCGCGGGCGCGGCCGATGGCACCCCAATCATCGCCGACGGCGGCATCAAGTTTTCGGGCGATTTTGCCAAGGCCATCGCGGCCGGCGCCTCCTGCGCCATGGTCGGATCCATGATCGCGGGCACCGATGAATCCCCGGGCGAGGTGATCCTCTACCAGGGCCGGTCGTTCAAATCCTACCGTGGCATGGGCTCGCTTGGCGCCATGGCGCGCGGCTCGGCCGATCGGTATTTCCAGAAGGACGCGGCCTCGGACAAGCTGGTGCCCGAGGGCATCGAAGGCCAGGTCCCCTACAAGGGCGGCGCGGGCGCGGTGGTGCATCAGCTGGTCGGCGGCCTTCGCGCGGCCATGGGCTATACCGGCTGCGCCACGGTCGAGGAAATGCGGACCAACTGCCAGTTCGTCAAGATCACCGGCGCGGGGTTGAAGGAAAGCCACGTCCACGACGTACAGATCACGCGGGAAAGCCCGAACTACCGGATCGGGTGATCCCCCGTGATACGGCCTGTTCGCCCCCGGGGCGGACAGCCGCCAGCGACAGGCCAGCCGCCAGCGACAGGCCAGCCGCCGCACGCCCCGCACCAGATTGACCGCCGTGCCGCCGGTCTGCTTTACCGGAGCGGGATCTTTCCACATCGGGGGTGCAACCGCAGGCCATGGCCATAGACCGGCGATTTGACATGGGCGACTGGCAGCCAGAGCTGCGGACGCTTCGCTATTTCCTTTGCGTGGCCGAGGAAAAGAACATGACCCGCGCGGCTGAACGGTTGCGGATCGCGCAGCCTGCGCTGAGCCGCCAGATCGCGCGGCTTGAGGAAGACCTGGGCCTGCCGGTGTTCCGCCGCACCTCGCGCGGGGTCGATCTGACCGAAGCCGGTGAGATCCTGTCGACCCGCGCCTATGCCATCATGGCCCAGATTGCCCAGGCCCATCACGATGTCACCTCGCGGTCGGAAACGCCGCGCGGCGTGGTGGTCGTGGGCATGCCGCCGACGCCCGGGGAATTCATCGTGCCGCCGCTGCTGGCACGGATCAAACGGGACTACCCCGAGATCGAACTGCGGTTTGTCGAAGGGTTTTCGCGCGATCTGGAAACCAAGCTGACGCGGGGCGAGATCGGGCTGGCGGTCATGCACGACGCCCCCAAACGCGAAGATATCGTGGTGACCGATCTGCTGGTCGAACATCTGTATGTCATCGGCCCCTGCGGGTCGCTGACCCGCGACAGCTATCCCCTGGCCGAAGCCGCTGCGCTGCCGCTGGTGATGCCCAGCCGCCAGAATTACCTGCGGATCCTGATCGACCAGCACTGCGACAGCATCGGCATCGCGCTGAACGTGACGCAGCGGGTCGACGGGGTCTGGCACCTGAAATCGCTGGTGCGGCATGGCCATGGCTTCACCATCCTGACCTTCGGCGGCGTGCTGACCGAGGTCGAAGCGGGGACGTTGGATGCCCGCCCGATCACCGACCCGCAGATCGACTGGACGCTGTGCGTGGCCAGCAAGTCCGACCAGAAGGACAAGCCCGCCGTTCAGGCCGTGCGACAGGTGACGCAAGACATCGTCAACGACCTGGTGGCGCGTGGCATCTGGCACTGACGCGGCCCCAGCATGACCTATCGGTATTCCTAAAAGGTATCGAAGGTATGATTTTATAGTATTTGAAGTATATCGCGCCCTGGGTCAGCTTGTCGCGGACGACCACGAGGAGCGGGTCGGCATGAAGACTGGGAGGAACCATGACCAAGACGACACTTCGCGCGGCGGGCATTGCGCTTGCCGCCTCTCTGGCAACGGCGGGCGTAGCCCAGGCCGAAACCTACAAATGGATCACGTTCAAGCCGCAGGGCGCAGGGGACGCGCAGGCGATCACCACGCAGTGGCTTGTCGATGAATTCGCCAAGCGCACCGACGGCAAGCACGAGATCGAGGTCTTCTGGGGCGGTTCGGTCGCCAAGACCCGCGAGATCCCCGAGGCGCTTGCCGCGGGCGTGGGGGACTTCGGCGATGTGATCACGCCCTACTTCCCCGACCTGATGCCCATGAACAATGCCGTGGGCTTCTTCATCCCGCAGCCGATGGGCGCGCTCGAGGTCGGGCAGTTCATGGAGAAGATGCACGCCACCTATCCCGAGTTCTCTCAGGAACTGGCCGAGAACAACCTGCACGCCTTCGGGTTCCGCCCGCTGGAAAGCTACGGGATGCTCTGCACCAAGCCGGTCACGTCCGCCGCGGACATGAAGGGCCTGCGCATCCGGTCCTATGGCTTTGCCTATCCCCGCCTGATCGAGGCGCTTGGCGCGACCCCGGTGTCCATCGCGACCTCGGAAGCCTACGAGGCGCTGCAGCGGTCGATCATCGACTGCACCCCGATCGGCCCGGCGCTGGCCCGCGGCTGGAAATACGACGAGGTCGCCAAGTACTACATCGAGATCCCGCTTGGCGCCTCGTTCGGGCACCTGCTGGCGATGAACCTGGATACCTACAACGGCATGGATGACGAAACCAAGGCCGTCGTGGATCAGCTGGGCAAGGACTACCTGGTCGAATATTCGCGCGTTCTGGACGAAGACGCCGCCCGCGTGCGCGAGATGTGGACCGGCGATCTGGGCGTCGAGGTCGTGTCCTTCCCGACCGAGGAACTGATGGGCGCGATCGAGGACGAAGGCGTGCAGGCCGTGCGCCAGGAATGGATCGACAAGGCGACGGCGGCCGGCCTTCCGGCGGACGAGATCGTCAAGAACTTCCAGTTCTGATCCAAAACCTCGGGCCCCGGCCGCAATGCCGGGGCCCACGTTATTCCCCAAAGGACATCCCCATGCAGACTTTCGAAAGCCTGCGGCAGGCCTTCGGCAGGTTCCTGTCCCTGTGCGGCCTGATCGCCGGGGCCATCACCTTCGCCGTCATGTGCCTTGTCGTGACCAACGCGCTGATGCGCTACGGCTTCAACCAGCCGGTCAAGGGCACGCTTGAACTGACCGAGGCCTCGCTGCCGCTGATGATCTTCCTGTCGCTTGCGCTGACCCAGTTTCACGGCGGCCACATCAAGGTGGTCCTGCTGACGCAGCACCTGGGGCAGGGTGGCCAACGGGTGCTGACCGTTCTGGCCATGCTGATGGGGGCGGGGCTGTTTGCCTGGGCGGCCTATGCCGGGTGGCTGATGGCCGAGAAAAGCTTTCGCATCGGAGAGCTTGAGCGCGGATCGATCCGCTTCCCGATCTGGCCGGTGAAAGGCGCGATCTGCTTCGGCCTGGCCCTGTTGTCGATCCAGTTCCTGATCGACGCGATATACGCGGCCCTTGGCGGTCGGCTGGAAGAAGGGGAGGCCACGGAATGAGCTCTCTTGCGATTGGCCTGATCGGCACCGGGGCGCTGTTTGCCCTAATCCTGATGGGTGTGAACGTGATGGTGGCGCTTGGCATGGTCGGCGCGCTTGGCCTGGCCGCGCTGGTCGGCTTCGGGGCGGCGACCTCGATCCTTGGCACCGTCTTCTTCGACACCACGCATTCCTTCCACTTCTCGGTCATCCCACTGTTCCTGCTGATGGGCTTCTTCGCCATGCGGGCCGGGCTGGGCGAAGACCTGTTCGAGGCCACCACCAAGTGGCTGGGCAACCTGCGCGGCGGGCTGGCGATTTCCACCACGCTCGGCGCGGCGGCCTTCGGCGCGGCCTCGGGGTCGTCGGTCGGGACCGCCACGGTCTTCACCAAGCTGGCGCTGCCGCAGATGCTGGACCGCGGCTATGACAAGCGGCTTGCCTCGGCCTCGATCGCCATCGCGGGCACGCTGGCGGTGATGATCCCGCCCTCGGCCCTGGTCGTGGTCTATGGCATCCTCACCGACAGTTCGATCGGATCGCTGCTGATCGCCGGGTTCATCCCCGGGATCGTCTTTGCCCTGGTCTTGTGCCTGGCGATCTGGCTGACGGTTCTGCGCAACCCGGCGCTCGCGCCGCTGGAACGGCAAAGCTTCACGCTGCGCGAAAAGCTTGCCTCGCTGCGGCTGGCCGGGCCCCTGGTGCTGATCATCATCCTGATCGTCGCGGGCCTGTACCTGGGCGTCTTCACCCCGACCGAGGCCGGTGGCATCGGCGCCTTCGCCACGTTGCTGCTGGCGCTGATCCGGCATCGCAGCCTGGCGGGGGTCGAGCTGAAGAAGACCCTGCTCGAGACCATCCGCACCTCGGCCATGATCTTTGCCATCCTGATCTGCGCACTGGTCTTTTCCAAGTTCCTGGCGCTGTCGGGCGTGGCCAATGCCGTGGGCGGCTACCTGACCGGGCTGGACGTGAACCGTTGGGTCATCGTGGCGCTGGTGTCGCTGATCTACCTGGCGCTTGGCATGATGATGGACGCGCCTGCGCTGCTGGCGATCACCCTGCCGATCACCCACCCGGTGATGATGTCGCTTGGCTTCGATCCGATCTGGTTCGGCATCTTCGTTGTGCTGCTGGTCGAAATCGGCGCCGTGACGCCGCCCGTGGGCATCAACTGCTTCGTGGTGCAATCCGCCTCTGAAGGCAGGGTGAAGCTGGAACAGATCTTCGCGGGCCTCGTGCCCTTCGTGCTGGCGGGCTTCGCGATGCTGATCCTGCTGTGTCTTTTCCCGCAGATCGCACTGTTCCTGCCGGAGACGATGCAATGAGCCAGCTGAACCTAGCCGCAATCCCCGGAGAGGCCCGCGCCGTCCTGCGCACCACCCTGACTTCGCCCTATGGCCGCAAGGTCCGCATGGCGGCGCAGGTGCTGGGCCTGGACGACCGGATCGAGATCCGCCCGGCCGACACGCTGGATGCCGGCGACGACCTGCGCGATCAGAACCCCCTGGGCAAGATGCCCTGCCTGATGGCCGATGGCATGACGATGTTCGACAGCCGGGTGATCGTCGAATATCTGGATGCGCTGGCGGGGGGCGGGCGGCTGATCCCGGCCGGAGGTGTCGACCGCTTTCACTGTCTGACCCGCGTGGCCCTGGCCGACGGCATCGCCGATGCGGCGCTGCTGATGGTCTACGAAGGCCGGTTTCGCGACGCCGCGCAGATGTCGGCGCGCTGGCTGGATCACCAGAAGGGCAAGGTCACGCGCGGGCTGACGGCGTTGCAGGCCGATCTGCCCGATCCCGACACGACCGATGCCGCCGCGATCTCCGTGGCCTGCATGCTGGGATACCTCGACTGGCGCCGCCCGGTCGAATGGCGCGGCGACTGGCCCGCGCTGGTCGACTGGCTGGATCGCTTCGCCGCCCACGAACCCGCCTTTGACGCAACAAGGATACCCGCATGACCGACTGGCCCAAGCAGCGGATGCCCGCACCCGACCCGGCCACTTACGATGACCATCAGCGCGAGGTGGCCGAAGCCATCGCCGCAGGCCCCAGGGGCAGCGTGCGCGGCCCGCTGGCTGTCTGGCTGAACCGCCCCGGGCTGGCCGAAAAGGCGCAGGAGCTGGGGCAGTACTGCCGCTATGACAGTTCGCTTGAACCGCGCCTGTCCGAACTGGCCATCCTGGTCATGGCCCGGACCTATGCGGCCGAATTCGAATGGTACGCGCACAAGCCGATCGCGATCGCGGCCGGCATTTCCGAAGCGGCGGTCGAGACGATCCGCACCGGCGGCATCCCCGATCTGCCCGACCCCGAGGAATCGGTGGTCTACCGCGTGGCGCGCGCCGCGCTGGACACTCGACAGGTGCCCGACGATCTCTATGCCGAGGCCGAGGCCACACTGGGGCGCGACCGACTTGTCGATCTGGTCGGCGTGCTTGGCTACTATTCGCTGATTTCCCTGACCCTCAACATCTTCCGCGTCTCGCCCCCGGCCGACGCGCCCATGGAGTTCGCCAAGAAGGACCCGGCATGAACGACGCGCCCATCACCTGGAACGCCACCCCGTCGACACCTAAGCTGACGCTGCCGAAAGGCGCCACGGACTGTCACGTCCATGTCTTCGGTCCGACCGCGGTCTTCCCCTATGCCGAAAGCTCGGGGTTCAAGCCCGGGGACGCGCCGAAGGAACAGCTGTTCGCGCTGCACGACATGCTGGGGATCGACCGCTGCGTGATCGTCCAGTCGGGCTGTCACGGGCATGACAATCGCGTGGTGGCCGATGCCATGGCGGCGCGTCCCGGCCGTTACCTTGGCGTGGCACTGACGCCGCCGGATGTGTCCTCGGACGCGCTGAAGGATCTGCGTACGCAGGGCTTCCGCGCGGTGCGGTTCAACTACATGTCGCACCTGGCCCCCGGGGCCACCCATGACCAGCTGCGCGCGCTCGCGCCCCGGCTGGCCGATCTGGACATGCACCTGCTGGTTCACATGGAAGACACGCTGATCGCCGACCTGGCGCCGGTTCTGGCCGACCTGCCGATCCCGGTGGTCGTTGATCACATGGGGCGGGTCGATGCCTCGGCCGGGATGGACCAGGACCCGTTCAACAGGCTGATCGCACTGGGCGAGAATGACCATATCTGGATAAAAGTCTCGGGCTCGGAACGCTGTTCGCGGACCGATCCGCCCTATGCGGACGCCACCCCATTTGCGCGGCGGCTGGTCGAACTTTACCCCGATCGCACGATCTGGGGCACCGACTGGCCGCACCCCAATTTCCGCGCCGCCCCGCCCGACGACGGGATCCTTGTCGATCTGCTGTCGGACATCTGCCCGGACGATGAGGCGCTTGAACGGCTTCTCGTCACCAACCCCGCCCGTCTTTACGACTTTGCGGAGGACCTGTGATGGTGGGACGTCTTGACGGCAAGGTCGCGATCATCACCGGCGCGGGCTGCGTCGGGCCGGGCTGGGGCAACGGACGCGCCGCCTGCGTGCGCTTTGCCGAAGAGGGGGCAAAGATCTTTGCCGTCGACCTGCGGGCCGACACCCTTGCGGAAACCATCACCCGAACCAAAGCGGCGGGCGGCGAGATCGAGACCCATCTTTGCGACGTCACCGACCGCGCGGCGGTCGAGGCAATGGTGGCCGCCTGCATCGCCCGGTTCGGCCGGGTCGACATCCTGGTGAACAATGTCGGAGGCTCGGCCAAGGGCGGTCCGGCGCAGATGGACGAAGACACCTGGGACCGCCAGATCGACTTCAACCTCAAGTCCGTCTACCTGACCTGCCGCGCGGTGTTGCCGGTGATGGAAGCACAGGGCGGTGGCGCGATCGTCAACACCTCGTCGACCTCGGGGATGCGCTGGACCGGCGCGGCGCAGTCCGCCTATGCGGCGACCAAGGCGGGGGTCATCCAGTTTTCCAAGGTGGTCGGCGTCGAATACGCCGCCAGGGGCGTGCGGGTGAACACCGTCGTGCCCGGCCAGCTGCATACGCCGATGGTCGAGGCCCGGCTGGCCGGGCAGCGCGCGGGCGGCGACGTCGACGCGCTGTTGCAGTCGCGGCTGGCGCGCATCCCGCTTGGCTTCATGGGCGACGGGCGCGATACGGCCAATGCCGCGCTGTTCCTTGCGTCGGATGAGGCACGGTTCATCACGGCGACCGAGATCGTGGTCGATGGCGGGATGACCGCGCGCTGCGACTGATCTGCGCCTAACCCGCGTCCACCAGCTGCGCCTCCCAGGCGCCGCTCTCCACCGCGTCCCGCACGAGGGTCAGCAGCGTCTCGCGCATGGCTTCCGAGGCAAAGGTCGGTGGGCGCGAGGCGAGGCGGCACAGATGCAGGGTCCGCGACAGTTCCGGGTTGCGGATGGGGCGGGCGCGGACGGTGCCACGGGCCAGCTGATCCTGCATGAACAGCCTTGTGCCGATGACGCAGCCCAGCCCGGCCTCGATCGACCCGGCGATCGCCTGTACGGAATTCATCTGCAGGATCGCCCGCGTCTCGATCTTCTTCAGCAGCGTTACGTCGTCCATGATCGCCCGCGCCGAAAGACCCTGGCGCAGCAGGATGATCGGCAGGTCCTGCAGGGCGTCGAAGTCGATCGGGTCTTCTGTGTCGCCGACGACGTCGCTGCGGCCGATGCAGACCATCTTTTCTTCCAGCACTGGCTCGGTGTGAAAGATCGGATCGCTTGGCGGGTTGTAGACCAGCGCCAGATCCACGTCCGACGCCAGCAGATGGGGCAGGGCGGCGCCGGACAGGCTTTCGGTCAGGGCCAGCTGCACGTTGGGAAAATCACGCACGACCTTGGTGACGAAGGCCACGCCGACCGCCTTGACCGCCGAGAAGGACATGCCGACCGACACCGGGCCCGAGATCAGGGCCGATGTGTCGGTCATGTCCGTCTCGGCGACCTCGATCAGCCGCAGGATGGATCGCGCGTGATCATAAAGCCGGTGCCCCGAAGCCGTCGGCTCCATCCCCCGGGGCTTTCGGGTGAACAACGGCGCGCCAAACCGCGCCTCAAGCTGGGCCAGGTGGTGGCTGAGCGCCGACGAGGCGATGCGCAGCTGCACCGACGCCTGGGCCAGCGACCCCTTTTCGTAGATCGCGGTGAAGTACTGCAGCTGGCGTGTATCAAGCATTCTGGTTTCCAGAAGGGTAGCGTCAAAACATTATAATATTCCGCATATTCCGCTTTGGCTATGGTCCGAGTCGGGAGGAACGCACATGACCACAGACATCAGGCCCCTGGACGGTATCCGCGTCGTCGAGATGACCCATATGATCATGGGGCCGTCCTGTGCGATGTTCCTTGGGATGCTGGGCGCCGAGGTGATCAAGGTCGAACCGCCCGAGGGCGACAAGACCCGCAACCTGACCGGCATGGGGCGCGGGTTCTATCCGACGTTCAATCGCGGCAAGAAATCGGTGACGCTGGATCTGAAGTCAGACGCCGGCAAGGCCGCGCTGCACACCCTGCTTGCGACCGCCGATGTCTTTGTCGAAAACTTCCGCGATCAGTCCCTGGCCAGGATGGGCTTTGCCCCCGATGTGCTGAAGGCGCGTTATCCATCGCTGATCGTCTCGTCTCTCAAGGGGTTTCTGAAGGGCCCCTACGAGAACCGGACGGCCATGGACGAGGTGGTGCAGATGATGACCGGCATGGCCTACATGACCGGCCCGACCGGGCGGCCGCTGCGGATCGGGTCGTCGGCCAACGACATCATGGGGGGGCTGTTCGGGGCCTTTGCCGTACTGGCCGCGCTGCTGGAACGCCAGAAGGATGGCAGGGGACACGTCCTGCGCACGGGCCTGTTTGAAAACTGCCTTTTCCTTGTCGCGCAGCACATGGTCCAGTTCGACATCGAGGGGCGCGAGGCGCCGCCGATGCCCGAGCGTGAATTCTCCTGGCCGGTGTATGATATCTTTGAAACCCGCGACGCCCGGCAGATCTTCGTCGGCGCCGTGACCGAAGGCCAGTGGGTGACGCTGTGCCGGATCCTGGGCCTGCAGGACCTCCTGGACGACCCGGCGCTGCAGACACGTATGGATCAGATCAACGACCGCGACCGGACCATCCCCGTGGTGGCCGAGGCCGTGCGGACCCGCGATTTCGCCGATCTGATCGCGGCGTTTGAGCCGGCGGGTATTCCGTTTTCGCCGATCCACCGTCCGGCCGAGATGTACGACGATCCGCATGTGAACCGGCCGGGGGGGCTCTTTGCCTCGACCCTGCCCGAGGGCCAGACCTACCGCGCGCCCGCCATGCCGTTCGAAATCGACGACCGGCCGCTCACTGGCGGCACGCTTGATATCCGCGATATCGGGGCGGACACGCAGGCGGTGCTGTCGGCCGCAGGTCTCGATGCACGCGATATCGCACGCGCCTCGGGCCGGGCGGTGCAGGCGTGACCCTGCGCACCGATATCTACCCCGCCGACCGCGTGACCCTGCGCGAGGTTGGGCTGCGCGACGGCCTGCAGCTGGCCAAGGCCCTGCCATCGACCGACGCCAAGATCGACTGGCTGACACAAGAGGCCGCCGCCGGGGTGCGTCATTACGAAGTTGGCTCGTTCCTCCCTGCCGGGCGCTTTCCGCAATTCGCGGATGTCCGGCAGATGATCGAGACGGCGCAGGCGCTGGATCTGCATTCAGCGGCCCTGACCCTGAACGAACGCGGCGCCGAGGCGGCGCTGGCGTCCGGTGTCCGGGAAATGGTCTGCGTCGTCTCGGCCACGGAAGACCACAGCCGGGCCAACATGCGCCGGTCCCGCGCGGCTGCGGTCGACCTGGTGGCGGATATCGTGGCGATGCGCGACGCGCAAGCGCCGGACAAGCTGGTGAATGCCGGGATCGCGATGGCCCTGGGCTGTTCGCTGTCCGGGGACGTCGACCCGGCCGAGGTGCTGCGCCTGGCCGAGGCCTGCCTGGAGGCCGGAGCCGATATCGTCGGGCTGGCCGATACCGTCGGCTATGCCGGGCCGCGCGCCGTGGGGGCGCTGTGTGCGGGCATGGAAAAGCTGTGCGGTGACCGGCCCTTCATCATCCACCTGCATGACACGCGGGGGATGGGGGTGGCCAATGTCGCCGCCGCGCTGGACAACGGCGCGCGGGTGATCGACGCGTCGCTTGGCGGGTTGGGCGGATGCCCCTTCGCCCCGGGCGCCACCGGCAACGTTGTATTCGAAGACGTCGTGTTCCTGGCGGAATCCATGGGTTTCCGCACCGGGATCGATCTTGAGAAACTGACGGACGTACGGCGCATCGCAGAGGAGGCGATGCCCGGAGAGGCCTTTCACGGCGCCCTGCATCGCGCAGGCCCGCCGGTGAATGCAACCTGGCAGGCGGCCCCCGCCGCCTGACCGGACACTAGGGAGGAGACCCAAATGAAACAGTTCGCATCCGCCGCCATCGGTGCGGCCCTTCTGGCCACCACGGCCCCTGCGGCCATGGCCGCCACCGAAATGCGCTGCAGCCACCAGCTGCCGCCGGCGCATCACATCGCCAAGGTCGTCGACCGTTGGGCGGCCGAGGTCGAGACCCTTTCGGAGGGGGAGATCGACGTGCAGGTCTTTGGCGCCGACAGCCTTGTGGGCGCGCGCGAAAACATCGTCGCCACGGCCAAGGGCGACATCGAATGCGCCTTCTCGCTGAACTTCCAGTGGGGCAAGACCCTGCCGATCATGAACGTCACCGTGGCGCCTTTTGCCTTCGGCGACATCGAGATCTGGAAAAAGTGGCCGACCTCGGAAGCGGCGGCCTTCCTTGAAGAAAAGCTGCTTGAGAAGGGTGTGAAGAACGTCGTCTGGATGTTCCAGACCAACACCAGCGTCTTCACCACCAACGGCGAGCCGCTGGTTGCGCCCGAGGATTTCGAAGGCCTCAAGTTCCGCGGCCTGACACCGCCCTTCGATGCGGCCTTCAAGGCGCTTGGCGCGACGCCGACCGCGATGCCGGGCTCCGAGGTGTACCAGGCGCTGGCCACCGGCGTGATCGACGGGGCCATCACCGATGTCGCAGCCGCAGTGTCGCGCAAGTACTACGAAGTGCAGGACGCCTTCACGGTGGTGCCGGTGCTGTCGGCCTACCTGCACGGCTATCTGAACCCCGAATTCTATGACGGCCTGTCGGACAAGTCGAAAGAGGCGCTGCGCGAGGCCGGTCTGAAAGCCTCGGAATGGGCGATCGAGGCCTCGACGGCAGCGGGCGACGCAGGCCCGGCGGAACTGGAAGCCAAGGGCGTGAAGGTCCACATCGCGACGCCGGAAGAGAACGCGGCGCTCGAGGCGGTCATGCGTCCGGCCTTCGACAAGGCCTTCGGCGAAGGCGATGCGGACAGCCAGCGGCTGCTCGATCTTCTGGGCAAGATGTGATCCGCCGCCATGCAGCCTGACCAGACGGAGGGAGCGGCGACCGCTCCCTTCTTCCCCGACCGGATCGTGTCCGGGCTGATCCGCCTGTGTGGCGCGCTCAGCACCGCGCTGATCCTCGTGATCTTCGTGCAGATCGTCGTCGCCGTGACGCGCCGCTATCTGCTGGACCGTCCCCTGCAGTGGAATGACGAGATGCTGGGTTACCTGCTTGTCCTGATCGTCATGCTTGGCGCGGCCGAGGCGCTGCGGCGCGGTGACCATATCGCGATCGACCTGGTCTCGGCCCGGGTCGGCCCGCGCCTTGGACGGGCACAGCGCGCGCTGGCGCATCTGTCGGTGCTGGCCTTCGCGGCCATCGTCGGCCTGTCGATGTGGGACAGCATCGCCTTCGCCCGCAGCTTCGGGTCCTATTCCATCGGCTATATCGAGATCCAGACATGGATCCCGCAGGTGCCGATCGTCCTTGGCATGGTCCTGATGGCGCTATGCGCGCTGCTGGGCCTGTACCGCACACTTCGGAAGGCCACACAGTGATCCTTGCCAGCGTCTTCATCGGCCTGATCCTGCTTTTGCTCACAGGCATTCCGATCTTCGCCGCCCTTGGCCTGACCGCCAGTTCGATCCTTCTGCTGATCGAAGGCGACATCGACGGGCTGGGCGATGCGGTCTATGTCCACCTCAACAAGCCCATCCTGGCCACGATCCCGCTGTTCGTCTTCATGGCGCAGGTGATGATCCGCGCGCGGGTGATCGACGATCTGTATTCCTTCGCCCACACGGTGATCGGCCACGTCAAGGGCGGGCTGGGGGTCGCGACGGTGCTGGCCTGCACGATCTTTGCCGCGATTTCAGGATCCTCGGTCGCCACGGCCCTGTCGATCGGGTCCAGCGCCATCCCGCAGATGAAGCGCTTCGGCTATGCCGAACGGGACGCGCTTGGCGTGGTGGCGGCCGGCGGCACGCTTGGCATCCTCATTCCGCCGTCGGGGCCGATGATCCTTTATGCCATCGTGTCAGAGGCCTCGATCGGGGCGCTGTTCCTGGCGGGCATCGTCCCGGGGCTTCTGCTGGCGCTGATGTTTTCGGCCTGGTGCATGATCCAGGCGCGCGGGCGTCAGGGCATGGACGCGCCGGACTGGGCCGGCTGGCAGGCCGCCACCGCAGCGCTGCGCCGGTCGGTCTGGGCGATCCTGGCGCCGCCTGTCGTCATGGGCGGCATCTATTTCGGCATCTTCACCGCGTCCGAGGCCGCCGCCGCAGGTTCGCTCTATGCCCTGCTGGTCGCCGTGCTGGTCTATCGCAATTTCGGCCTGCGGGACCTGTGGGACTGTGCCTATGCGACCATGCGGACCTCGATGATGGTGTTCATGATCATCGCGGGTGCGGCCATGTTCGCCCATGCGATCACCCTGGCGCGGCTGCCCGTCGGCGTGACCGAGGCCGTCGCGGCGCTTGGCCTGGGGCAGATCGGCTTCATCCTCGTGGTCATGGCGCTGATCTTCGTGCTGGGGATGTTCCTGGAATCCATCGCGATCATCCTGATCACCACGCCGATCCTGCTGCCAACGATGATCAGCCTGGGCATCGACCCGATCTGGTACGGAGTCCTGCTGATGATCAACCTGGAACTGGCGATGATCACGCCTCCGGTCGGGATGAACCTGTTTGTGATCAAGGGCATCACCGACGCCCCGCTTGGCACCATCGTCCGCGGCGCGGCGCCGTTCGTGCTGATCATGATGGCCGGTCTGGCCCTGCTGATCGCGGTGCCGGAACTGGCGACCTGGCTTCCCACGGCGTCCGGCTTCGGCCGCTGAGGGATCCGCGACGGGCAGGGACGGGCCGGGGTGAAAACCTCCGGCCCGGGGTGTCAGCCAAGCGTCAGAACCGCCTCGCCCAGACCGGACATGGCCAGATCGATCCGGCCCGTGCCCTCGTGATACCAGATCGGGCTGTGGGTTCCGCACAGCACGATCTGCCCGGCCTCCAACGTCAGGCCCCGCGCCGACAGGTGGTTCGCCAGCCAGGTCACCGCCTCGAGAGGATGCTGCGGCGCGGCCCCGGTGACGTCGTGGCGCAGCTCTCCGTCGATGGTCAGGGTCGTGCGGATGGTGGACACATCCAGCGCATCCGGCGCGACGCCCGGGCCGCCGATCACCGCACCCACGTTCGAGATGTTCTGCGCGATCGCGTCTGGCAGGTGGATCGCCCCCATGTCGGCACCGCGCATGTCCAGAAGCTCCATCGCCGGGACGAACCGGGCGATGGCTGCCTGCACTGTGGCGGCATCGTAGGGCGCGTCCTGCGCGGCCAGGGTGGTGCCGATGACGGCGGCGATCTCGGGTTCGAGCGCGAACTGGCGATAGGCCCCGGCGTCCAGCGTGGCAGGGCTGTCGCGGCGCTGCGCGACGAAGACGCGGCCGCTTGCGGGCTCTCCGATGCCGAACCGTTCCAGCAGCGCCGGAGAGTTCGCGGCGATCTTCCACCCGGCCACCGGGCCGTAGCGCGGGTCGGACGTCAGACCGTCCGCCACGGCATCCTGCAGCGCGTAGGCCTGCGCGATCGAACGCGGCGGTGTGGTCGAGCGCGTGTCGAAGGCGGCAGCGGTGCGGATATCCTGCAGGATCAGGTCGCGCGTGTCGGTCATGAAAGAGCCTTTCTGAAGCTGTCCATCCAGCCCAGACCCGCAAGCGTCGTGCCGGCGGGCCGATATTCTGCTGAAATCACGTCGTCATAGCCGGTCGCCCGCAGGGCCCGCAGGGCGGCGCCGAAATCGATGTCGCCATGCCCCGGTTCGTGTCGGCCCTGGGTGTCGGCGAACTGCACGTGGCCGATCATCGGGGCGGCCTCGGCGATGGCGGCACTGAGGTCCGGTTCGGTGATCGCCATGTGATAGAAATCGAACTGCAGGAACAGGTTCGGATGTGCCGCGTCTTTCAGCAGCTGAAGCGCCGGGGCCAGCCCGGTGAGGTAAAAACCGGGCACATCCACCGGATTGACCGGTTCGACCATTACCTTCACCCCGATCCCGCCCATAACATCGGCCGCATGACGCAGGTTGTCGATCAGCACCCGCCGACACTCCGCGGGATCCGACCCCGCAAGGGGACGCCCGGACAGCACGTTGACCTTCTGCACTCCAAGCACGCGGGCCTGTTCGGCGCAGACCGCCACGGCGGCGCGGAAGTCCTCGACACGGTCGGGCAGGCAGGCCAGGCCGACCTCGTCGCCCGTACCACGCGGTACGTTGATCAGCACGACGGGCAGGCCGGTGGCGTCGATCGCGGCGCGCAGGGGGGCCAGGTCGGCGGTCTCGGGAAACTGGATTTCAACCCCGTCGAAGCCCGCGGCCTGCGACGCGGCGATGCGGTCGGCCAGCGGATGCTCGGGAAACAGCATCGAGATATTGGAGATCAGTCGCATCGGCCTCTTTCCGGAAATGAACATTGACAGGAAAGAAGATTCGCGTGTTTGTTTCAACCATGAATATTCTTGAATAAAACTTTCTTGGAAGGGAATGCCATGTCCGCGCCGACTGATCGGAAGCAGCCAGACCCCACCTCCCGCACCGCCGAACTGCGGTCGCGGATCACCACTGACGGGATCGACCGGACACCGCACCGCGCCTTCATGCGGGCCATGGGCCTGGACGATGCCGCCATCGCCAAGCCGATGATCGGTGTGGTCAGCCAGAAGGGCGAAGTGACCCCCTGCAACATGACACACTACGATCAGGTCGACTATGCCAAGGAAGGCGTGACCATGGCCGGGGGCACCCCGCGCGAATTCACCACCATCTCGGTCTCGGACGGGGTGGGGATGAACCACGAGGGCATGAAGTTCAGCCTCGTCAGCCGCGAGATCATCGCCGACAGCATCGAAGCCGTGGTCCATGGCCATGCCTACGACGGGCTGGTCGGCTACGGCGGCTGTGACAAGACCCTGCCGGGCGTCATCATGGGCATGGTGCGCTGCAACGTGCCCTCGGTCTTCGTCTACGGCGGATCGGCCCTGCCGGGGCGGTTCAAGGGCGAGGACGTGTCGGTCCTGAACACCTACGAGGCCGTCGGCGCCGTTCAGGCGGGCACCATGACCGAGGACGAGCTGACCCAGCTGGAAGACGCCTGCAAACCCACCATCGGCGCCTGCGCGGGCCAGTTCACCGCCAACACAATGGCCATGGTGTCCGAGGCGCTTGGCATCACGGTGCCGAATTCGGCCATGATCCCGGGGGTCTATTCCAAGCGGCGCGGTGTCGGCCAGCGGGCGGGCCAGCTGGTGATGGAGATGGTCGAACGCGGCGGCCCGCTGCCGCGCGACATCGTCACCCGCAAGGCGCTGGAAAACGCCTGTGCCATCGTTGCGGCCACCGGCGGGTCGACCAACACGGCGCTGCACATCCCTGCCATCGCGAACGAAGCGGGCATCCGGTTCACCGCCGACGACGTGGCCGAGGTGCTGCAACGCACCCCCTTCATCGGCAACCTGCGCCCGGGCGGCAAGTACCACGCCAAGGACGTCTACGAGATCGGCGGCGCGCATGTCGTCATCAAGGAGCTGATCACCCATGGCTTCATGCACGGCGACACGATGACCGTCACCGGCCGTACGCTCTGGGAAGAGGTCGAACACGCGCCTGCTCCGGACGGAGAGGTCATCCGCACCGTGCCGGATGCCATCATGGCCTCGGGCGGGGTGGTGGTGCTGAAGGGCAACCTGTGCCCGGATGGCGCGCTGCTGAAGGTGGCGGGCCTGGCCTCGCTGACCTTCACCGGGACGGCGCGGGTCTTCGAATCCGAAGACGATGCGGTCGAGGCCGTGCATTCGCGCGACTATTCCGAGGGGCAGGTTCTGATCGTGCGCAACGAAGGCCCCGTCGGCGGCCCCGGCATGCGCGAGATGCTGGGCCTCACCGCGCTGATCTATGGCCAGGGCATGGGCGAGAAGGTCGCGCTGCTGACCGATGGCCGGTTCTCGGGGGCGACGCGCGGCATGTGCATCGGCCACGCCGCACCCGAAGCCGCGACCGGCGGACCGCTTGGGCTGGTGCGCAACGGCGACCAAATCACCATCGACGGCAAGGCCGCGACCATCAGCGTCGATCTGAGCGACGAGGAAATGGCCGCCCGCCGCGAGACCTGGACGCCGCCGGTATCGCGCCACCGTGCGGGCCTTCTGCACAAGTACGCCGCGACCGTCGGTCAGGCCCATGAAGGCGCCGTGACCCATCCGGGCAACGCCCAGTGGCCGGAACAACCCCGCGGCAAGATCAAGGGAGCACGCGCATGACCACCACGCTTGGCTATATCGGAACCGGCCTGATGGGCGCGCCCATGGCGGGTCGGCTGATCGATGCGGGCAATCCCGTCACTGTCTGGAACCGCAGCGCCCACAAGGCCGAACCGCTGGTCGCGCGCGGCGCGTCCCTGGGCGACAGCCCGGCGGATGTGGCGGCCAAGTCGGATATCGTCTTCCTCTGCCTCACCGACACGGCGGCGATGC
Organism: Pseudooceanicola onchidii; assembly: GCF_004959925.1. GTDB lineage: Bacteria > Pseudomonadota > Alphaproteobacteria > Rhodobacterales > Rhodobacteraceae > Pseudooceanicola > Pseudooceanicola onchidii. The sequence goes on from NZ_SPUW01000001.1 coordinate 1,114,487, forward strand.
GCGATGCGGTCTTTGGCGACAATGGCGTGGCCAAGGGCGCGCGGGCGGGATCGGTGCTGGTCGATTTCTCGTCGATCCAGCCCGAGGCCACGCGCGAGATGGCGGCGAAGCTGAAGGCCGAGACGGGGATGGAGTGGATCGACGCCCCGGTGTCGGGCGGCGTGCCCGGCGCCGAGGCCGGGACGCTTGCGATCATGGCGGGCGGCGATCAGGCGGCCTTCGACCGGGTCGAACCCTTCGTGATGCAGATGGCGTCGCGCTTCACGCTGATGGGGCCAAGCGGGGCAGGGCAGACCACCAAGCTTTGCAACCAGGTGATCGTCGGCTGCACCATGGCCGTGCTGGCCGAAGCCGCGCGACTGGCCACCAACGCGGGCGTCGACGCCGCGCGCCTGCCCGAGGCGCTGGCGGGTGGGTTCGCCGACAGCAAGCCGCTGCAGCTGTTCGTGCCGCGCATGGTCAATGCCCAGCACGAACCACCGCTTGGACATGTCTACACGATGCTCAAGGACCTCGACTCGGTCTGCGATCTGGCGCGGGCCTCGACCTCGCCCGTGCCCTTCACCGCCATGGCGGCGGAACAGTTCCGGCTGCTGACCGTCCGCGGCGGCGCCACGGCGGATGCGCTTGAAATCTTCAAGCTAAGCGCACCCACCCAACTATAAGAAAAGAAAGACAAACCAAACCAACACGGAGAGAACGCGATGAAACACTGGACCTCCCTGGTCTTATCGACCGCCATCGGCCTTGTCGGCCTGCCTGCCCTGGCGCAGGATGTCACGACCCTGCGCATCGGCAACTGGCTGCCGCCGCACCACCTCATCGTGACCGAGATCCTGCAGCCCTGGGCCGCCGCGATCGAGGACGAGACGGAAGGATCGCTCAAGTTCGAGATCATGACCTCGGCGCTCGGGCCGCCCCCGGCGCAGTTCGACCTGTTGCTCGACCGGTCGTTTGACGTAGGTTACGGCGTAAGTGGCCACAACGCGGGCCGGTTCACCATGACCCAGGTGATGGATCTGCCCTTCATGTCGCCCGATCCCTGGGCGGGCTCTGCCGCCGCCTGGCTGACCTATGAAAAGTTCGGCGCCGATTACGGCGAACACGAGGGCGCGCATGTCGTCGGGCTGTTCACCCATTCCAACCCCAACATCAACATGGCGGGCGGCAAGGTCGAAACCCTGTCCGATCTGGAAGGCAAGACGATCCGCGTGGGCGGTAACGTCACCGGCCGGATGATGTCGGAACTGGGCGCATCGCCCGTGCAGCTGCCGCCGACCGAAGCGCAGACCGCCATGTCGCGCGGCGTGGCGGACGGCATCACCTTCCCGTCGGAATCCATCGACTTCTTCGGGATCACGCCGGTCATCACCTCGATCACGCGGATCCCGGGCGGTCTTTACACCGATACCTTCTGGGTCGCGTTCAACGAGGAAAGCTGGAACGGCCTGACCGACGACCAGAAGGCGGCCGTGGAAAAGCATTCGGGCATGGCGATTGCCATGAACGCGGGCTTTGCCTGGACCAATGCCGACATCAAGGGCGAAAAGAACCTGATGGACAACGGGGCCGAGTTCATCACGCTGTCCGACGAAGACCTCGCCGCAGCGCATGAAAAGCTGAAGCCGCTGGAAACCGAATGGCTGCAGCAGGCGTCCGACAAGGGCTTCGACGGGGAGGCCATCCTGGGCTACGCCCGCGACATGGTGCAGAACTACCTGGCCAGCCAGCCCGGACTCGACGCCAAATGACAGGGATCCGTCCCGACCGGCCGGAGCAGTCTCCGGCCGGTCATTCGCCGTCCGGACCTTTTCTGCTGACCCTGTTTGACCGGCTGTGCCTTGCGTTGGTCTGGCTGTCGGGGCTGATCGCGGCCGGGGTCATGACCGTGACCTTCGTCGGCGTGGTCATGCGCTATGTCTTCCGCAATCCGCTGATGGGCGGGTTCGAGATGATCGAGATCGGCATGGGCCTGATGGTCTTTACCGCGCTGCCCTGGATGATCCGCAAGGGCGGCAATATCCGGGTGACGATCCTGTCCGAACGCTTCCCGCCCGCCTTTGCCCGCCTGATGGATGTCATCGGCCAGTGTCTCGGGGCCGCCCTGATGGGCTTCATCGCCTGGCGCGTCTGGCTGCAGGGCAATCGCCTGCTGCGCTACAACGAGGTAACGATGGAACTGCGGGTGCCCAAGGGGCTGATCGCGCAGGGCATGTCGGTGATGCTGGTCATCGCCGCGCTGGCCTTCCTGATCTGCGCGGTCGAGGCGCTGCGCCGCCGCGCGCCGGATACCACCCTGCAGACGGGGGGCCTGTGATGGGTGTCTGGGAAACCGCCGCGCTGAGCTTCGGGCTGATCCTGGGCCTGATGATCCTTGGCATCCCGATCGCCTTTGCCATGCTGGTCGTCGGCCTTGCGGGCATCGCCCTGACGATTTCCGAAGGCGCCGCCATGGGGATGATCGGACAGCTGCCGATCAATGCCACCATGTCCTATGAACTGTCGGTCCTGCCGATGTTCGTGCTGATGGGCGTCTTCGTGACCCGCGCACGCATGTCGGGCGACCTCTACCGGCTGAGCCACGGGTTCGTCGGCCACCGCAGGGGCGGCCTGGCCGCCGCGACGATCCTGGCCTGTGGCGGCTTTTCCGCACTTTCGGGGTCGTCCATCGCCACCGCCGCCACCATGGCCAAGGTCGCCATCCCGGAAATGCGCCGTTATGGCTATGCCGATGGCTTTGCCGCCGCGACCGTGGCTGCGGGCGGCACGCTTGGCATCCTGATCCCGCCGTCGGTGATCCTTGTGCTCTACGGCATCACCACGGGCACCGACATCGGCGCGCTCTTCATCGCGGGGATCCTGCCGGGTGTGCTGGCGGTGGTGCTCTACCTCGTCGCGATCCGGGTGACGGCGCAGCTGGATCCCACCTGCGCCCCGGCCGCGCCACGGGCTGAATGGTCGGAACGGCTGGCCAACCTGCGCAATGTCGGGCCGATCCTGGCGCTTTTCGTGGCGATCATCGGCGGGCTCTACCTGGGTGTCATCACCCCGACCGAGGCCGGCGGCGTCGGCGCAACCGGCGCGCTGATCTTCGCGATCTGGCGGCGCACCATGACCCCGCGCGTCTTCCTCGACTCGCTGATCGAGACAGTGACGACCACCGCAAGCCTCTTCATGGTTCTGATCGGCGCGATGGTCTTTTCCAACTTCATGAACCTGCTGGGCCTGCCCGCCGCGCTGTCGGGGCTGATCCGGGACATGGGACTTGGCCCGACCGCGGTGATCTTCGTCATCCTCGGCATTTACCTCGTGCTGGGGATGTTCATGGAGAGCCTGTCGATGGTCCTGCTGACCATTCCGATCTTCTTTCCGATCGTGTCCGATCTGGGGTTTGATCCGGTCTGGTTCGGCATCTTCGCGGTCATGGTGACCGAGCTGTCGATGATCACCCCGCCGGTCGGGCTGAACCTGTTCGTGATCAAGTCGGCGATCGACGACCTGTCCTCGGGCGCGATCTATCGCGGGATCATCCCCTTCGTGGTGGCCGACATCCTGCGCATCGCGATCATCATCGCCATCCCGGCCATCGCCACGATCCTGCCGGATCTGGCCCGGTAGGAGGCGCGCATGTCCGATCCGTTGCCCCCGATGATGCAGATCAGCGACCAGAGCCCGCCGGCCTTTGAAGAGCTTGACCACGGCATCCTGCAGGATTTCGTCGGCATGTACCTGCGCGTCGCCTACGAGGCCGCCTATGGCGACTTCAAGCGACGGCTGGGGGACGAGGCGTTGAAGCCCGGGTATTTCACCATCCTCACGCTGATCGTGCGCAACCCCCGGATCACCCAGACCCAGATCGGGCTGGCCTCGGCCCGCGACAAGACCAACGTGACCTCGAGCCTGCGCTGGATGGAGGACCACGGGCTTATCCATCGCCACATGTCCAGCCGCGACCGCCGCACCCACATGTGCGTCGCCACGCCCGACGGCATCGCCATGCAGGCGCGGATGGAGGAAAAGACCAAGGCCCACCTGAAGGCGCTGAACGATGCCATCGGGCCGGAACGACTGACCGAATTCATCCGCACCCTGAGGGACCTGAGCGCCGCGCTCGAGCGCTGAGGGCGGGGCAGGGGAAAAGCTTTGGGTGTATAAATTTTATACTTGAAGCAAATGGCGCTTCCTGAGAATGTCGCCCCAGGGGCATCGCCACGCCCGGCACCGCGACCCGCGTGCCACCACATGTCGAGGATCAGACCATGAGCTCAGAGGCCTATAACCCCGAAACGGACGGCGCCAGGACGGATTTCCGCAAGGCGATGTCCTATGGCGATTACCTGCACCTCGACACGCTTCTTGACCAGCAGCATCCGCTGAGCGATGCGCACGACGAGATGCTGTTCATCATCCAGCACCACACGAGCGAGCTGTGGCTGAAGCTGGTCATTCACGAGATGTCGGCGGCGCGCAACGGGTTGATCGCGGGCAAGACGACCGAGATGTTCAAGATGCTGGCCCGGGTCAGCCGCATCTTCGAACAGCTCAACCAGCAGTGGGAAGTACTGCGCACCATGACGCCCGCCGATTACTCGACCTTCCGGGAATCGCTCGGCCCGTCCTCGGGGTTCCAGTCCTACCAGTATCGGCTGGTGGAATACCTGCTGGGCAACCGCAACACCAACATGCTGAAACCGCACGCCCATGCGCCCGAGGTGCAGAAGATCCTGACGGACGAACTGGCGCGGCCCAGCATCTACGACGAAACCGTGCGGTTGCTGTTCCGCACCATCGACGGCGACGAAAGCCGGATGCCTGCGCCGCAGCTGGACACGCCGCACCAGGCCGACCCAGAGATCCAGGCGCGCTGGAAAATCGTCTACGAGGACATTGACCGTTACTGGACGCTGTATGAACTGGGCGAGAAGCTGGTGGATCTTGAGGACTACTTCCGCCGCTGGCGCTTCAACCATGTCACCACGGTCGAACGGGTGATCGGGTTCAAGCGCGGCACCGGCGGCACCTCGGGCGTCGGTTACCTGCGCCGGATGCTGGACGTCGAACTCTTTCCCGAACTCTGGCACGTGAGAGGAGAGCTGTGATGCTGCCCCGCAAGGACCTGTTTCATATCCCCGACGGGGTGATCTATCTCGATGGCAATTCGCTGGGCATGCTGCCTGTCGCCGCCCAGGCCCGCGCCGCGCAGGTGATCGGCGAGGAATGGGGCAACCAGCTGATCCGGGCGTGGAATTCGGCCGACTGGATGGCCCTGCCCAAGAAGGTCGGGGATCGCATTGCGGGCCTTATCGGCGCGCCCGACGGGTCGGTGGCCACGGGCGACACCCTGTCGATCAAGGTCTATCAGGCTTTGGCCGCCGCGCTTGAGATGCGGCCCGACCGCAAGGTGATCCTGTCGGACGACGGCAACTTCCCGACCGACCTTTACATGGCGCAGGGCCTGACCCGGCTGATCGACAAGGGGCACGTGATCCGCACCCCCGCCGCCGAAGATGTCCTGGCCGCGATCGACGACAGCGTGGCGGTGGTCATGCTGACCCATGTCGATTACCGCAGCGGCCGGATGCACGACATGCAGGCCATCACCCGTGCCGCGCACGCGGCCGGGGCGGTGATGATCTGGGATCTGGCCCATAGCGCCGGGGCGGTGCCGCTGGACCTGGCAGGCAGCGGCGCGGAATTCGCCGTCGGTTGCACCTACAAGTACCTCAACGGTGGCCCCGGCGCGCCCGCCTTCATCTATGCCCGCCCCGATATCATCGACGCGGTCGCGCCCGCGCTGAGCGGCTGGATGGGCCATGATGCGCCCTTTGCCATGGATCTGGACTATCGTCCGGCGATGGCCACGGAACGCCTGCGGGTCGGTACGCCGCCGATCATCCAGCTGTCGGTGCTGGATACCGCGCTGGATGCCTGGGACGGCGTGACGCTGGACGAGATCCGAGAGGCCTCGATCCACCTGTCCGAGCTGTTCATTGCCGAGGTCGAACGCCGCTGCCCGACGCTCACGCTCGCCTCGCCGCGCGATCCCTTGCGGCGCGGCAGCCAGGTGTCTTTCGCTTTCGACGAAGGCTATGCCGCCATGCAGGCGCTGATCGCGCTGGGCGTCATCGGGGATTTCCGCGCGCCGGATATCATGCGTTTCGGCTTCACGCCGCTTTACCTGGACGACGACGACATCCGCGCCGCCGCCGAGAAGATCGAGACGGTGATCGGGGATGAGCTGTGGCGCGACCCCAGATATCAGGTCCGGTCACGCGTCACCTGACCTGACCTAGACGTCCGACCGAAGCGCCTTGACCTCTTCGGCCAGCAGTTCACACAGGACCACCTTGGCCACGGTTGGGGTGATCTCTCCGCGTTCGGGCAGGGGCGACAGGGGCGTGGCGATCAGCAGCGTTTCGCACAGGTGGCGCAGATCCGCGATGCGCCGCCCCGATATCGCGACACGGTAGGCCCCGCGCGTCCCGGAGAGGCGCAGAAGTTTTTCGGTCTGCGGGGTCAGCCCGGTCTCCGATATGGTCATGTAGACCGAACGGGCATCGACGCCGTCCATGACCTCTTCCGCGATCACCGGATCGGTCAGCGCACGTGCGACCAGTCCGATGCGTGAAAAGCGATAGGCATACAGCTGCGCCACCATGCCCGACACGCCCGCGCCGAAGATGTCGATGGTCCGCGCCTCGGTCAGACGGCGGGCAACTTCGCCCAGCTCTTGCGGATCGGTGCCGTCGACGGTGGCGCGCGCGGCATCCGACACCCGCGTCACCAGATCGGCGCCGCGCGGGTCCGCACTGCTGCGATAGGCGATGTCCGAGGCGAGCGAGAGCTTGAAGGCGTGAAAGCCGTCGAACCCCAACCGTCGGCAGAACCGCACGATGCTGGCGTCGCCGCTGCCCGACAGCTCGGCCAGCGACGACATGGAGGCCCGCACCGCCGTCTCGGGTTCCTTCAGGATGAAGTCGGCGATCCGCGCCATCGCCTCGGGCAGGTCGTCGCGGCTGGCCTCGATCACGCGCAGGACGTGCGGGGTCAGGGGGGCCTGTTCGGTCATCCTCGCGGTCTCCTCCGTCTGCGCCTGGGTCGCGATGAACCTCTCCGCTCAGGCGGGGGCCGTCAATGCCGCGATCGCCCGAGGCAGATCGGCGGCGTGACCCACGACAACCTGCGCCCCGGCCGCTTGGAGGGTCCGGGCGTGATCGGGGCCGCAGTGACCGCCGCCGGTAAATCCGATGGCCCGGGCACCTGCGGCGATGGCCCCGGTGATCCCGGTCACGCTGTCGTCGATCACGATGCACCGGGCGGCATGGGTGCCCATCCGGGTGGCGGCGAAATGGAACAGGTCCGGCGCGGGCTTGCCGCGCGCCACGTCCTGCGCGCTGAAGACATGCGGCCCGAACAATCCGTCCAGCCCGGTCAGCGCCAGCGACAGGGCCAGCCGGTCATGACCGCTGTTCGAGGTCACGCAGACCGGCAGGTCCAGCGATGCGATGGCATGGGCGATGCCCGGCACAGGCTGCAACGCGGCCCGGAACCGGGGGAACAGCATCGCGTCGAAGGGCGCCATGTCGGCCGGGGTCATGTGAACGCCGTACCGCGCTTCGATCAGGGCCAGCGCATCCGCCGTGGTCTTGCCGACGAAGATGGCGTTGGCCTCCTGCCAGGTCAGGCGGATGCCGAACCCGGACAGAAGGTCTGCCATGCACTGCGCCGACAGCGGTTCGCTGTCGACCAGCACGCCGTCACAGTCGAAACAGACCAGCGGAGCCATGCCCGCGCCTGTCTCAGCGGGCAAGGCCAAGGTCGGCAAGATAGGCGGCCGAGGGCAGGATACCCGCCTTGTCGCGCAGCTCCAAGATCAGGCGGGGTTCGCTGGTCAGGGGGGCCAGCGCGGCGAAGACCGCGTGCCAGTTGACCGTGCCCTTGCCGATGGCCCAGTGCCTGTCGGCATATCCATCCGCATCCTGCAGGTGGACATGGCGCAGCAGGTTTCCCGCCCGGTGGACATAGTAGTCGACCGGCGCCGCCCCGGTGGAGCCATGGGCATAATGCGCATGACCGGTGTCGATCGAAACCTGCACGGCGGGGCTGTCGAAGCTGCGCGCCAGATCGCAGCGGGCGTCGGGGTCCTTGTCCTCGATATTCTCCAGCACCATCTGCACGCCCAGATCCTCGGCCCGGCCGACCACCGGATCAAGCGTGGCGTGGACCAGGTCGACCACGTCCTGCCGTGCCGAGGGCAGGTTGTCGAGGTTGTTGTACATCCAGGTGGAATAGGGGCTGTGGATCACCATCTGCGTCGCGCCAAGCGCCTCGCAGACCGCCAGGCCCTGTTCCATCCGCCGGGTGACCAACGCGCGCAGGTCGGGGTCGGGGTTGGCCAGCGACAGGCCCCAGAACGGCCCATGTATGCCAAGCCGCCCGGCATAGCCGTCCAGCAGCGCCCGGGCCCGGTCGACCAGCGGCTGCCAGTCGCCGTTCAGCACGTCGGCCTTGATGAAGTCCTGCAGCTCCAGATCGCGCTGGTCGGCAATCAGCCAGTCGCGGTGTGTCTCGAGCGCGTCAAGCGGCATGGCCGCGCCAAGCAGGGGAAGGGTGGTCATCTGGAAGCTCCGTCATGTGATGTGCGGCCCGGGGGCGGGCAGGCGAAGGGCGGAGGGACAGGACCCGCCGCAGGCCTCCTCCGGCTAGGGCGGCTTTGTGACGCTTTGATAACGACACTCCACTTTCTTGTGGGAAAATGGAGCATCACTCCGGATTTCGCGGAACGGTAACGAAAGCGTCGTCCCGCTGTCACATCCGCAGGGTCAGTAGGGGGGCATCGCGGACAGGCAACTGTCGGCCGATATCCAGCAGATACTCCCGGCCCCGTGCGCACGCTGCGCAGGCCGTGCATCCAGGAGAGACAGAGATGATCCGACTTAACCGACGCCATGCGCTGGGCCTGATGGGCGCAACCGCCGGCGGGCTGATGCTGCCTGCCTATGTCCGCGCCCAGGGCGCCCGTCCTTCGATCACCATCGCGGTGCAGAAGATCACCAACAACAACACGCTCGACCCGTGGAACGAACAGTCCAACGTCGGCGAGCGCGTGCTCTATCCCAACCTCTGGGAAGGCCTGATCCTGCGGGACTGGATGGGCGATCAGGGTCCGGTGCCCGGTCTGGCCACCGAATGGAAGCGCATCGACGACAAGACGCTTGAGCTGAAGCTGCGCGAAGGCGTCAAGTTCCACAACGGCGACGAACTGACGGCCGAAGACGTGGCCTTCTCGTTCTCGAAGGAACGTGTGTTCGGCGACACCGAACCCGCAGGCGGCAAGACCGTCTTCGCCGAGGACTACAAGCCCGAGACCGCCAAGGACATCCCCGCCAACGTGCCGGGCATCGGCCGCCGCAAGCTGCCGTCGCTTGCCGGTGTGGAAATCGTCGACAAGTACACCGTCCGCTTCCACAACGCGACGCCCGACGTCACGCTGGAAGGGCGTCTTTATTCCGGCGGGACCCAGATCCTGAACCGCCGCGCCTGGGACGAAGCCGCGACCTATGCCGAATGGGCCGCCAAGCCGATCACCACCGGTCCGTACTTCGTCGACAACTATCGCCCCGACGTGTCGCTGACCCTGCGCGCCTTCGATGACTACTGGGGTGGCCGTCCGCCGCTGGAAACCATCACCTTCGTCGAGGTCCCCGAGGTGTCGAGCCGCGTCAACGGCCTGCTGTCCGGCGAATACGACTTTGCCTGCGACCTGCCGCCGGACCAGATCGGCAACGTCACCGGCACCAGCGGCTTCGAGGTCCAGAACTCCACCATCTGGAACCACCGCATTTCGGTCTTCAACACCCAGAATGACATCCTGGCCGACCCGCTGGTCCGCCGCGCGATGACCCATTCGATCGACCGCAACGCCATTGTCCAGGCGCTTTGGGGCGGGATGACCAACATCCCCGCCGGTCTGCAGTTCGAAAGCTTCCGGTCGTCCGACATGTTCGTCGAAGGCTGGGCCGCACCCGAGTACAATCCCGAACTGGCGCGCGATCTGCTCAAGCAGGCGGGCTACAAGGGCGATGCGATCCCCTATCGCCTGCTGAACAACTACTACACCAACCAGACGGCCAACGGTCAGATCATGGTCGAGATGTGGAAGCAGGTCGGCCTGAACGTCGAGATCGAGATGAAGGAAAACTGGGGCCAGATCCATGATCCCGCCGGTGTGAAGGGCGTCCGCGACTGGTCGGCTTCGAACACCATCAACGATCCGATCACCCCGATGGTCGTCCAGTTCGGTCCGAACGGCGAGGTCCAGCAGAAGAAGGACTGGTCCAACGCCGAGCTCAATGACCTGTCGCTGGTGATGGAGACCTCGACCGACCGCGCCAAGCGCAAGCAGGCCATCGCCCGGATGCTGGAAATCGCCGAACGCGAAGATCCGGCCTACCAGGTGCTGCACCAGAACGCCGTCTTCACCGGCATGCGGTCCGACCTGGGCTGGAAGGCCGCCCCGGCCTTCGCCATGGACTTCCGCGCCGCCAACTGGCCCGGCAGCAACGGCTGACCTGTCCTGAACGACCATCCCCGGCGGCCCTGTGTCGCCGGGGATTTCCGTCGCCGGGCCACGCATCCCGGCGCATCTGATCTGAACCGAAAGGACAGCGCATGACCAACCTGGTCGAGATCCGGGATCTTCGGGTCGCGTTCGACGGTGTTCCCGTCCTGCATGGCATCGATCTGGACGTCGCAAGGGGCGAGGCCCTGGGCCTTGTCGGGGAATCCGGCTGCGGCAAATCCGTGACCTGGCTTGCGGCCCTGGGCCTGTTGCCGGGCAAGGCCAGCGTATCGGGGCGGGTGACGCTGGAACAGACGGACCTGTCCGGTGCCCCCCGGGACAGGCTGGAACGCGTGCGCGGTGGCCGGATCGCGATGATCTTCCAGGACCCGTCGAGCGCGCTGAACCCGGTCCTGAAGGTCGGCCGCCAGCTGGTCGAGGCGCTGCGCCTGCATCGTGGCCTGACCGGAGCCGCCGCCAAGGCCGAGGCCCTGCGCCTGATGGACCTGGTCGGCATTCCGGACGCGCGCGGACGCTTCACGCTATACCCGCACGAATTCTCTGGCGGTCAGTGCCAGCGGATCATGATTGCCATGGCGCTGGCAGGCGAGCCGGATCTGCTGATCGCGGATGAACCGACCACCGCGCTTGATGCCACCATCCAGGCGCAGATCCTGGACCTGCTGGCGCGCCTGCGCCGCGAGATGAACATGGCCATGGTCTTTATCAGCCACGACCTGGGCGCGGTCGCGCAGGTCTGCGAACGGGTTTGTGTCATGTACGCCGGGCGCATCGTCGAAGAGGGCACCGTCTCCACCCTGTTCGACCGCCCGCGCCATCCCTACACCCGGGGCCTCTTTGACGCGCTGCCCCGGCTGCATGGCCCGCGCGGCGCGCTGACCCCGATCCCCGGCACCGTGCCCGATCCGCGCAACCTGCCTGCGGGCTGCGCCTTTGCCCCACGCTGCAACCGGGCGCAGGGGTTCTGCCAGCGCAACCGTCCTGACCTGCTGCGGCAGCGTGATGGCCGGGCGTTGGCCTGTGCCTATCCGCTGCCCGAGGACGACGCCGCGCCGGATGCCACCGCCCCCCGGATGACCGCCCACCAGGAAGGATGCCCCACATGACCGCGCTTCTCGAAGCCCGTGACCTTGTCCGCGTCTACCAGGGCCGCAAGGGCCTCTTTGGGGCCGCCGCGCCCGTCCGCGCGGTCGACGGCATCAGCCTGACTGTGAACGCTGGCGAAACCCTTGGGATCGTGGGCGAAAGCGGGTCGGGCAAGTCCACGCTTGGCCGGATGCTGCTGGGGGTCGACCCGGCGCAGGGGGGGCAGGTGCTGTTCAAGGGCCAGCCCATGCCCGCCGCCGCCACGCCCGAATGGCGGGCGCTGCGGGCCGACATGCAGATGGTCTACCAGGATCCGCTGGCCGCGCTGGACCGGCGCCTGACCATCGCCGCCCAGATCCGCGAACCGCTTGAAATCCACCGCACCGGCACCGCCGCCGACCGCACCGCAAGGGTCGCGCAGCTGATGGAGTCGGTCGGCCTGCGCGCCGATCAGGCCGACCGCTATCCGCACGAGCTGTCGGGCGGCCAGCGTCAGCGGGTCGTGATCGCGCGGGCCTTGGCGACCTCGCCCGACCTGCTGGTCTGCGACGAACCTGTCTCGGCGCTTGACGTGTCGATCCAGGCGCAGGTAGTGAACCTGCTGCGCGACCTGCAGGCGCGCGAAGGGCTGGGCATGGTCTTCATCAGCCATGACCTCAAGGTGGTGCGCAACCTGTGCGACCGTGTCGCCGTCATGTACCTGGGCCGCATCGTCGAAGAGGGTCCGTCGGAACGCCTGTTCGCCGATCCGCAGCATCCCTACACCCGCGCGCTGATCTCGTCGGTGCCCGAGCCGGGCCGCGCGCTGGACAGTCGCGTCATCCTGCAGGGAGAGCCGCCGAACCCCGCGCGCCGTCCGCGTGGCTGCGCCTTCCACCCCCGCTGTTCGTTGGCGACTGATGTCTGCCGCGATCAGGTGCCGCAGCTGGCCCGTGTCGCGCCCGGCCAGACCGCCGCCTGCCACCATTGCCCCGTCACCCCCGACGTCCGCGCCGCCTGAGGTCCCTCAATGATCCGTTTCGTTTCAATCCGTCTGCTGCGCGCGCTGATCACCGTGCTGGCCGTGATGACCTTTGCCTTCGTGGTGCTGCGCATGTCGGGCGATCCGGCCGAGGTGCTGCTGGGCCCCGACGTGCCGCAATCGGTGATCGATGCCTTCCGCGCCGAATGGGGCCTCGATGCGCCGCTCTGGCAGCAGTACCTGTCCTACCTCGGCGCGATCTTCACCGGTGATTTCGGCGTGTCGATGCGCGACCGGTCCCCCGCGCTTGAGCTGGTGCTTGAACGTGTGCCTGCCACGCTGATGCTGACGATCCCGGCGCTGCTGCTGAAACTGGGCATCGGCATTCCGGCGGGCGTCTACGCGGCGCTGCACCGCGACAGCGCGGTCGACCGGGGGGTGATCCTTCTGGCCATCCTCGGCTTCACGATCCCGTCCTTCGTGCTGGGCCTTGTGCTGGTGCTGATCTTTGCCGTCACCCTGGGCGTGCTGCCCTCGGGCGGGATGGGCACCTGGCAGCATGCGATCCTGCCTGCGATCACCATCTCGATCGGCGGGATCGGCATCCTGGCCCGCTTTTCCCGTTCGGCCATGATCGAGGTGCTGGGCCAGCCCTATATCCGCACCGCCTCGGCCAAGGGGGTCAGCTGGCGTGACGTGGTGCGGGGCCATGCCCTGCCGAATGCCGCCGTGCCGATCGTGACCATCGTGGGCTTCATGGTCGGGTCGCTGATCGCCGGCGCCGTGGTGGTCGAGACGATCTTCTCCTGGCCCGGCATCGGGCGGCTTCTGATCGTGTCGGTGTCGAACCGCGATCTTGCGGTGGTGCAGTGCATCCTGCTGCTGATCGCCGCCGTGATGGTCGTGTCGAACCTGATCGTCGATCTTCTTTACGGCTGGCTGGACCCGCGTCTGCGTGCCCAGCCCGCCCATTAAGCCCAGCAGAAAGAGGCCGCCATGACGCTTGCCACCTCTCCCTCCGACACGACCACGCCGGAGCGCGCGCCCCGGGCCCGCAGGCTGCCGCCGCCCGCCGTCACCTTCGGACTGACCTGGCTGGGCCTGATGATCCTGTGCGCCATCTTTGCCGACCTGATCCGGCCCTACGACATCACGCAGATGGACCTGTCGGCGCGCCTGTCGCCACCGGGCACGCCGGGCCATTGGCTGGGCACGGACGAACTGGGCCGGGACGTGCTGTCGCGGCTGATCCAGTCGGTGCGGGTGTCGCTGGTCATCGCCTTCGGGGCGACGCTGATCTCGGCCGTGTTCGGCACCACGCTTGGCTTTCTGGCGGCGCAGTTCCGGGGCGTGGTCGAACATGTCGTGGTCATGCTGGCGGACTTCCAGGCGGCGCTGCCCTTCCTGATCATGTCGCTGGCCGTGCTGGCCTTTTTCGGATCCTCGATGGTGCTGCTGGTCTGCCTGATGGGCTTTTATGGCTGGGAACGCTATGCCCGGATCGCGCGGGGGCTGGCGATTTCCGCAGGCGCGCAGGGCTATGCGGCGGCGGTGGTCCAGCTGGGCGCGACGCCGCGCCGGGTCTACCTGCACCACATCCTGCCCAATGTGGCCTCGACCCTGATCGTGTCGATGACCCTGACATTCCCCGAGATCATCTTGATGGAATCCGGCCTGTCCTTCCTGGGTCTTGGCGTGCAGCCGCCCGACACCAGCCTTGGCAACATGGTCGGCTTTGGCCGCGAATACCTGACCAACGCACCCTGGATCATGCTGGGCCCGGCCGTGGTCATCATGCTGACGACGCTGTCGATTTCGCTGGTCGGGGACTGGCTGCGCGACCGTCTTGATCCCACCATCCGCTGAAGGAAGGACTGCACCATGACCGCCATCACCGGACACCGCGGCGCCCGCAACCTCTGGCCCGAGAACTCGCTGGACGGATTCCGCCGGGCCGCCGCCCTGGGGTGTGACGCCATCGAACTGGACGTGCACCTTGCCGCCGACGCAGAGATCCTTGTCATCCACGACCCGACGCTGGACCGCACGACCGGGGCCAGCGGGCCCGTGGCAGACCTGACCGCCACCACCCGCCGCGACGTGGGTCTGACGGGCAGTGACGAACACCTGCCGACGCTGGACGAGGCGCTTGAGGCGCTGGCACCCTTCGGCGTGAACCTGCATGTCGAAATCAAGGTCGACGCGACAGGCACGCCCTATCCGGGCCTGCCCGGTCGGGTCGCGGACCGGATCGCGGCGCATGGGGTGCAGGGGCGGGTACACCTGACGTCCTTCGATCTGGACGTTCTGCGCGCCTGCCGCGACGCCGCGCCCGAGGTGCCGCGCCTTGTCTCCGCCGATGTGGGCTGGATCGACCGGCGCGGCGGGCTGGACGGGTTCATCGCCGAGGTGATCGATCTGGTCGACATCGTCGCGCTGCGTCACGACTACCTTGCCGGGGCCTTCGATGCCGTGACCGCGCGCTGGCCGCTGGACCGGCTCTGCGTCTGGACGGTCAATGACCCCGAGGCGATCCGCCACTGGCTGGGCACCGGCATCGGCCACCTGACAACCGACCGCCCCGATCTTGCGATCGGGATGCGGGCACCGGCCTAGGGCAGTTCGGCCCGGCGGAAGGTGTCGGACCAGAACTGCAGCAGCAGGTCGCGCCGGTTGGGATCGCGCGCGACCAGCAGGGCGGGCGACAGCGGGATGTAGCGCCGTGCACTGACCGCCAGCGCCGTGTCGGTCGCGTCGATCTGCGTCACCAGCCCGGCGCGCGCCAGAAGCGCCTGCGCCTCGGCCGTCAGCAGGAAATCCAGCAACCGGGCCGAGGCATCGGCCCGCGCGGCCCCCTTCGGGATCATGTAGCCACGCGACAGCACCAGCGTGTAGTCCTCGGGCAGGATCAGCCCGACATCCGGCAGCGCCTTGTTCACCACGTACGACCCCAGCACGTTATAGGCGATCAGGTACCGGCCCGACGCGACGCCGGCGATGATTTCCGCCGAACAGCAGGTCGCCACGGCGTCGACCCGCGCAAAGCCTTCCAGGAGCGCGCCGAAGGTCGTCGCCTCGAGACTGTCGGCATAGGCGAACAGGAACCCGAGCCCCGACTCGGCGATGTCGTAGGTGGCAATGCGGTCCTGGAAGACCTCGGGGCGTTCGCGCAGCGCATCCAGCAGCGCAAAGCGGCTGCGCGGCACGTCTTGGGCGGCCAGCAGTCGGCGGTTGTAGGCTATCACGGCCGGTTCGGTCGTCACCCCCCACAGCTCGTCCCGCCAGCGCCGGGTGCTGGGCAGGGCCAGTGTCGCGGCGGACCGGTAGGGCAGGGCGCAGGCGGCGTTGACCAGCCAGACCATCTGCTGCACCGCCGAGGACAGCACGGCATCCGCCGGTGGCCCGTCACCCCGGCAGTCGTCCCGGCTGCGTTCGAACAGCGCGTTCGACCCCCATTGCTCATAGGTGATCGACAGGCCAGGGTTGAGAGCGACGAAACGGTCGATCACCGGTCGGATGATGCCGATATCCGTGGTCGAGCGCACCACGACGGGCACGGGGCCGTTGCCGAAGGTGGCGGTCGCCTCCTGCGCGACAAGCGGCAGGGGCAGGGCAAGGGCCGCGAGGGCAAGCAGTCGGCGCAACATGGTCATGGGGTCTCCGGCTCGGCGGGCAGGATCAGGGCGGCGCGGAACCCGTCAGGGGTCGGTGTCATCTCGACCCGACCGCCGAAGGCCGAGGCGACTGAATGCACGATGCTCAGCCCGATGCCGGTGCTTTGTTCGCGGGTGCCGCTGTCACGGTTGAACCGCTCGCCCATGCGATCAAGCACCCGGGCCTCGGGCCCCGGACCGCTGTCCTGCACCCAGAGCACGGCCTCGCCCTCCTGTAGATCCGCACCCACGGACACAGGCTGCTGTCCGTGCGCCAGCGCATTGTTCAGCAGGTTGCGCCCGGCCTCGGACAGCGAAAAGGCGTCGGCGCGGACCATGACCGGCGTCTCGCCGATCTCGAGCCGCAGTTCGGCGTCCGGCATCAGCGCGATGTGGTCGTCCCGCTCCATGATCTCAAGCGCGATCTCGCGCAGGTCCACGGGGGTGCGCGGCACGCTGTCGGTGCGGTGGATCACCAGCGCGCGGCTCAGCAACTGGTCCAGCAGCGTGCCAAGCGACCGGGTGCGCGCCAGCAGGCGATCCATGGCGCGGGCGCGGGTCTCGCCCTCGGGCTCGGCGGCGGCGGTTTCGGTGTGCACGCGGATCGCGGCCACGGGGGTGCGCAGCTGGTGTGCGGTGTCCGAGATCAGGTTGCGCATGGCATCGACCTGACCGTCCAGTCGCTGCATGAACCGGTTCATCGCCCCCAGCATCACCTGCAGCTCTCCGGGCAGGCGGTCGGTCGGCATCGGCGTGAGGTCATAGGGATCGCGCCCCGCCAGATCGTCGACCAGCGCGCCAAGCGGGCGCAGGGCCGACCGGATCACCAGAAAGGCGAGGATCATCATCACCACCCCGGCGGCGACCATGGGCAGCAGCGCATCCAGCACCAGATCGCGGGTCATCGCCTGCCGCGCCCGCAGAGTTTGTCCGACGATCACGTCGACAGGGCCCGAGAAGTCGCGTTCGACAAACCGCCGGGTCAGCTGGACGAAGCGCGCCGGTTCGCCGTCCAGCGCGTCGTCAAAGTACCGCACCGCCCCGCCGCCGCGGGCGGGCGGGGTGACGATGTGGTCGGGATCGACCCCGGTGACCAGCGCCCCGTCCGGACCGATGACGGCATAGTAGATCCGGTCGTCCGGGGCCTGCGCCAGAAGCTGGAAGGCCGAGACGGGCAGGTCGACCACGGGCGCGCCATCCAGCACCCGGATCGATTCCGCGATGTCGCTGGCCGCCCCGACAAGGATCCGGTCATAGGCCTGCCGCGCCGCCTGCCGACCGTTCCACCACGACGAGGCCGCGACCAGCACGCCGCCGACCAGAAGCAGCGCCAGCACCGTGCCCAGCACCCGGCTGACAAGGCTGCGGCCCGGCAGATCGAGGGGAGGGCGGTCAGTCATCCAGCCCGATCCGGTAGCCGACGCCGCGCTGCGTGGTGATCGCCACGTCCGATCCGGCGAATTTTTTGCGCAGGCGGGCGATGTACAGCTCGATCGCGTTCACGCCGACGTCCGCATCGTCGAAGCCATAGAGGGAATCGTAAAGCCGCGTCTTCGACAGGAACTGCCCGCGGTGCCGCACCAGCGTATCCAGCAGCGCGGCCTCGCGCCGGGTCAGGTCCAGCTGCCGGCCGCCCAGCTGCGCGCTGCGGTCCTTGGGGGCATAGACCAGCGACCCAAGGGTGATCTGCTCTTCCTTCCGGTCGGCCTCGCGCCGGACCAGGGCGCGCAGCCGCGCCTCGAGCTCGCGCTGGTCGAAGGGTTTCGACAGGTAATCGTCCGCGCCCTGGTCCAGCGCCTCGACCCTGTCGTCGATCGCCGACAGCGCCGTCAGCATCAGAACCGGGGTCCGATCCGCCGCCGCGCGCAGGGCGCGCAGGAACGACAGGCCCGATCCGTCCGGCAGGTTGATGTCCAGCACGATCGCGTCATAGCGCTGAACAGCCCGGAAATCCTGCGCTTCTTCAAGGGTTTCCGCCAGATCGCAGGCCAGCCCCGACCGGGCGAGGTGGGCAATCACCCCCTCGGCCAGGTCCCTGGCGTCTTCGACCATCAGAATGCGCATGGCGGCGGTCCACTTTCCTTGTCCGACCGAAAACTGTCGCGGTGACAGCTTCGTGACAGGAACAACGGTTACACATCCGCAACCCGCGGGGAAAGTGGTCGCAAGGACCCGGCCATGCGGGCACTGACCCCGGGGCCTGGGAGGGCCCCGTGACGGACCTGAGGAGGACCACATGAAACTTACCGCAACCCGCGGCGCGATTGCCGCCGTCGCCCTGTCGCTGTCCGCCTTCGCGGCCGCCGCGCAGGAGAACCCCGAATGCATCGCGCCCGCCAACCCGGGCGGCGGCTGGGACTTCACCTGCCGTCAGGTCGGCAAGTCCCTGCAGGACGAAGGCCTCATCGACAAGACCATGCAGGTCGTCAACCTCGCCGGTGGCGGCGGTGGCGTGGCCTTCGCCGAAGTCGTCAACAAGCGCAACGACAGCAATGACCTGATCGTCGCCGCATCCTCGGCGACCGCGACCCGCCTGGCGCAGGGGGCATACCCCGGCAACACCATGGACCAGGTCCGCTGGCTGGCTTCGATCGGCGCTGACTATGGCGTGATCGCCGTGGCCGCCGACAGCGAGATCAACACGCTGCCCGAGCTGCTGGACGCCATCAAGGCCGACCCGACCTCCGTGTCGATCGCCGGTGGTTCGGCCGTGGGTGGCTGGGATCACCTGAAGGTCCTGATCGCCGCCAACGCCTATGGCATCGAAGACGTCCGTTCGGTCAAGTACATCGCCTTCGACGGCGGCGGCGAGGCCGTGACCCAGTTGCTGGCCGGATCGGTCCAGGGCTTCACCGGCGACATTTCCGAAGCCAAGGGTTTCGTCGACTCGGGCGACATCAAGGTCATCGCGGTGCTGGCACCCGAGCGTCTTGAAGGCGAATTCGCCGACATGCCGACCGCGAAGGAACAGGGCGTCGATGCGATCGGTGCAAACTGGCGTGGCTTCTACGCCCCCGGCGGCATGAGCGACGAAGCCTACGACAGCTGGGTCTCCAAGATCTCCGACCTCTATGCTTCCGACGCCTGGAAAGAGGTGATGGCGGCAAACGGGCTCGCCCCGCTGGACCTGCAGGGCGAAGCGTTCCAGTCCTTCGTTGAGGACTCGGTGGCGCAGATCCAGTCGATCTCCAAAGAAATCGGCATCATCAAGTAATCCAACTCACGGATCACCTGCCGGGGGCCGATATGCCGGCCCCCGGCTTTTCCGACACCCAGCAGAGGAGATCGACCATGAGCGATCGCATCTTCGGTGTCGTCGGCATTCTCCTCTCGATCGGCTATGTCTTCGCGGCCTTCGCGATCGAGGAAAGCTTTCTTTCGGATGCCGTCGGACCCAAAGCCTTCCCCCTGATCATCGCCGCCATCCTTGGCCTGTCGAGCCTGGCCATCGCGCTGCGCCCCGACGCCGAACCGCAGTGGCCGGCCCTTGGCCGCCTGGTCGAAATCGCCGCCGCCGTCATCGTGCTGGTCCTCTATGCCGAGATGCTGCCCGTCGCGGGCTTCGTGATCGCCACCGCCTTTGTCTCGGCCTACCTGGCCTGGCGCCTCGGCTCGTCGATCCTCGAGGCCGTACTGGTCGGCATCGGCACCTCGGTCGGGATCTACGTCATCTTCCACCTTGTCCTCGGCCTGTCGCTGGCCCGCGGACCGTTCGGTTTCTGAGGGGGCACCATGGAAACGCTTGCAAACCTCGGCGACGGCTTTGCCATCGCCCTGACCTGGCAGAACCTTCTGCTGGCCCTTCTGGGCTGCTTCCTGGGCACCATCATGGGCGCCCTGCCGGGCCTTGGCCCGTCGAACGGCGTGGCGATCCTGATCCCGCTGGCCTTCACCATGGGGCTGGGGGCGACGCCGTCGCTGATCCTGCTGACCTCGGTCTACTACGGGGCGATGTACGGCGGCCGGATCTCGTCGATCCTGCTGAACATTCCGGGCGATGAACCGGCCATGATGACCTGTCTCGACGGGCATCCCATGGCCAAGAAGGGCCTCGCCGGCGAGGCGCTTTCGCTGTCCGGCGTGGCCTCCTTCGTGGGGGCCTTCATCGCGACCTGGGGGCTGATCCTGCTGGCCCCGCAGCTGGTCAAGATCGCGCTTCTGTTCGGCCCGGCCGAATACTTCGCCCTCTTCGCGCTGGCCTTCATGACCCTGGGCGGCGTGTCCTCGACCAACCAGGCGAAATCGGCCTTCGCCGCAGCCCTGGGTCTGGGCCTCGCCACCATCGGTGTCGACACCCAGACCGGCGTGCCGCGCTTCACCTTCGGTGAGGTGCACCTTTACGACGGTCTCGACTTCCTGGTTGCCATCGTGGGGCTCTTCGCCCTGTCCGAGGTCTTCATCTTCCTCGAAAACCGCCACGGCGGTGCGGATGCAGATGCCAACAAGATCAAGGTCGGCAAGCTGTATCCGCCGGTGTCGATGCTGAAGGAAACCGCGCCCACGATGCTGCGGACGTCCTTCCTGGGCTTCCTTGCAGGGGTTCTGCCCGGCGCGGGCGCCTCGCTTGGCTCGTTCATTTCCTACTCGATGGAGAAACGCCTGGTCGACAAGGAAGGCACTTTCGGGACGGGCGACCCCCGTGGCGTCGCCGCGCCAGAAGCCGGCAACAACGCCGCCGCCGGCGGTGCGCTGGTGCCGATGCTGGCGCTTGGGGTGCCGGGATCCGGCACGACGGCGGTTCTGCTGGCCGTTCTGCTGGCGCTCAACATCACGCCGGGACCGCTGCTGTTCACGCAGAACCCCGATGTGGTCTGGGGCCTGATCGCCGCGCTCTTCATCGCGAACTTCATGCTGCTGGCGATGAACATCCCGATGGTGGGCCTGTTCACCCGCGTGCTGATGATCCCCTCGCGGATCCTGATGCCGATCGTGGCCATGGTCAGCTTTGTGGGCATCTACGGCATCTCCGGATCGACCTTCGACCTGCTGGTCATGATCGGATTCGGTGTGATGGGCTGGGGCCTGCGCAAGTTCGACGTGCCGCTGGTGCCGATCATCCTGGGCACGCTTCTGGGCAACGCGATGGAGAACAACCTGCGCCGCGCCGTGACCATCGACAACGGCAACTGGTGGACCTTGTTCGACAGCCCGTTGGCGCTTGGCCTCTGGGCCGTGGCGATCATCGGCTTCATCCTGCCGCTGATCGTGGGCGCACGGGTCAAGGCCAAGATGCACGCCCGCCGGGACGAAGAAGGGTCGATCAGCGATTGATCCGGTCCCCCGCCGGGAGGACGCGAAAAGACGAAGGGCAGCACCGGGGTGCTGCCCTTTTTCGTCGTGCCGCGGAGCTTACTGTTCGCGGAAGGCGCGGCCGAAACTGTCCTTGATCGGCTTGACCAGGTACTGCGCAAAGGTGCGTTCGGCGGTCTGGATCATGATCTCGGCCGGCATCCCCGGGGTGGGGGTGAAGTTCGCGACGCGGCGCACTTCGGCCACGGGCATCGAGATCCGGGCGATGTAGACCTCTTGCGGGGCGCCGTTGTAGGTGTCGATGACCGAGTCCGCCGAGACATAGATGACCTCTCCGTCCAGGATCGGCGTCGTCCGGCGGTTCAGCGCGGTCAGCCGGATCTTGGCGGGCTGGCCCTTGCGGACGCTATCGATATCCACGCGCGGCACCTGCATCTCGATGATCAGCGGCTGTTCCGAGGGCAGGATCTCGGCAATGGCCTTGCCGCTTTCGATGACGCCGCCGGCGGTGTGATAGTGCAACCGCACCACGGTGCCCGAGACCGGCGCGATCACATCCGTCCGTTCGCGCACGTTGCGCGCCGCAGCCAGCTGTTCGCGGATCGAGTCGAGTTCACCCTGGATGGGTTGCAGGTCGTCGAGCGCCGATTGCTGATGCTGGCGGACGGTCTGGCCGATCTGCATATCGTACTTCTGCATCAATTCGGCGATCTCGTTGATCTCGGCTTCGATCCGGCCGATCTGGCCCGCCGCCTCGACCAGCGTCCGTTTCAAGGCCGTCATCTCGGATCGCCGGATCAGCCCCTTTTCCTTCAGCTCGCTGCGGGCTTCGAATTCTTCCTCCAGCAGTTCGACCTGCTGGTGGTGCGAGGCCAGTTGCGCCGCATAGCCGGCCTGACGGACGGTCAGCGCGGCCTTGTTGCGTTCCAGCAGGGCGATTTCGTTCTGCAGGCTCTGGGTGGCGCTGTCGAAGGCGGTCTGCTGGCCTGCAAGGATCTGCAGGATGTCGCTGTTCTTCGTCTCTTCCAGCAGGTGGTCGGGGAACCGCAGGTCGGCGCGACCGTCATAAAGCGCCAGCAGACGCGCCTCGATCGCCTCGAGACGGCTTAGCCGCAGCACCAGTTCACGCTCATTGGCGCGCGCCTTGGTCTCGTCCAGCCGCAACAGCAGCTGACCTTCGCTGACCTGGTCGCCTTCCTCGACAAGGATGTCCTTGATGATCCCGCCCTCAAGGTGCTGGACGATCTTGTTCTGGCCGATGGCGACGAAACTGCCCTGCGCGATCACCGCCGCCGCAAGCGGCGCAAAGAAGGCCCAGGCGCCGAAGCCGCCGAAGGTCAGCGCCATCAAGAGCAGCCCGATGCGGGCCTGCTTGGCAATCGAGCGGGGAACGCTGTCATACCAGTCGTCGAATTGCACGAACGCCGCTTGATCAGCCATTGCCGCCTCCGTTTGGCAGGGGGGCGGGGCCGCCTGCGGGGCCCTGCATCCGGGTCTGCTGCTGCGGGGCCTTGCGCCCGGCAAGCTCTTGCAGGATCGGGGTGCGTTCGCCGAACATCTGCACCGACCCGTCCGCCAGCAGCATGATCTTGTCGACCACCGACAGAAGCGACGGCTTCTGGGTGATCACGACCACGGTGATCCCGCTTTTCTGGGCGTGCTGCAGCGCCTGCGCCAGCGCCTTGTCGCCCTTGGTGTCGAGGTTCGAGTTCGGCTCGTCCAGCACAACGAAACGCGGGTCGCCATAGAAGGCGCGGGCCAGGGCGATCCGCTGCTTCTGCCCGCCCGACAGCGGGAAGCCGTCGGCCTGCACATAGGTCTCGTAGCCATGCGGCAGGTTGGCGATCATCTCGTGCACGTCGGCCAGCTTGGCGGCGCGGTAGATCTGTTCGTCCGTCGCGTCCCTGCGCATCCGCCCGATGTTGTCCTTGATCGTGCCGGGGAACAGCTGCACGTCCTGCGGCAGGTAGCCGATGTTTTCGCCGAACTGCCGCGGATCCCAGTTGCGCAGGTCCATCAGGTCCAGGCGCACGTTGCCCGAGGTCGGCAGGACCGACCCCACCAGCATCTTGCCAAGGGTCGTCTTGCCCGCGCCCGAATTGCCGATCACCGCCAGGGACTCCCCGGGGTTCAGGCTGAAGCTGACACCGTTGAGCACGACATGCTTGGTGCCGGTCGGAACATAGAGCAGCCGTTCCACGTCCAGCCGGCCTTCGGGCTGCGGCAGGTTCAGCTTTTCGAACTGTAGTTTCGAATTCACCAGCAGGTTGCGGATCCGGTCATAGGCCTGCCGCGCGAGGATAAAGCCGTTCCACCCCTCGATCGCGCCTTCGATCGGCGCCAGCGCGCGCCCCGCGATGATCGAGGCCGCGATGACCATGCCGCCGGTGATCTGGCCGTCGATCGCAAGGTGGGCCCCCCAGCCCAGCATGCCGACCTGGGTCAGCAGGCGCACGGCCCGCGACACCGCCGACATGACGATGTTGCGGTCCTGCGCCCTGACCTGCGCGGTCAGCGACGCCGCCGTGTCGCGACCCCAGATCGTCACGGCCTCGGGGATCATGGCCAGCGCGTTGATGATCTGGCTGTTCCGCGCCATCGATTCCAGGTGGCCGTTGGCCCGCGACTGCGTCTTGTTGGCTTCGGAAAACGGCTTGTGGGTCAGGCGCTGGTTGACATAGGCGACCACCGCCAGCAGCAGGGCGCTGACCACCACGATCGACCCGAGATGCGGGTGCACCATGAAGATCGCCAGCACGAAAAGCGGCGCGAAGGGCACGTCGAGGAAGGCCAGAAGCGTGCCCGAGGTCAGGAACCCCCGCAGCTGCTGCAGATCGCCAAGCGTCTGGTATTCCCGCCCCGTGCCATGCAGCGACGCATGGGCCGCCGCACTCAGGATCGGCGCGCCCAGCCGCACCGCGACCTCGACCGCCGTGCGCATCAGGATGAACCGGCGCAGCGCGTCAAAGCAGGTCTGAAGGATCACGGCGCCGACGATGATGACGGTCAGCATGATCAGCGTATCGGTCGACCGGCTGGTCAGCACCCGGTCCGAGATCTGGAACAGGTAGATCGGGATCGACAGGATCAGCAGGTTCGTCGCCAGCGTCATGATCATGACGATGAAGAGGTTCCGCCGTACCGCGACGGATCCGACGCGCAGGCTTTCCTCGAAATCCTGCGGGCCCTTGCGCTTGTGGAATTTCGGCGGTGGCGGTTTGCCTCCGCCCCCTCCCGCAGGGGGTGGCCCGTCGTTGCGCCGCATCACCGGCCCGCTTGAGCCTTCGATCGTCTCGCCCATCCCGCCGCCGGTCGACCGCGCCTCGACCTTGTCGGCGCCGACAGGGGCCTCTGCCGGGGCAGGGCCTTTGGCTTCGGTCGGAGCCTCGGCCGGGCTCTTGGCCTGCGAGGGTGTTGCCTGCGCGGTTGGCTGCGTCGGTTTGGCGGCATCAGCCTTGGGCTGGACCGGCGCGCCGGATGCGGCTTGCCCGGCCGTGGCGGTGCCGCCGACCTTCGTCTGGCTGGGCGTCGCGGGCGCAGGTTTTTCGGCTGCGGTTGCCGCGTTGGACTTGGGCGGTGTCGGGGCTGCAACCGCATCGCCCGTTGCCGGATCGGGTGTGGTCGACGCTTTCGCCTCCACCGGATCGGGCTTGCGTGCTGCGTCGGTCGCCTGGACCGCGGCTGCGTCGGCCTTCTGTTGGCTTGATGCCGATGCATCGGTCGTCGGGGCCGTCGCCGTGGCAACTTGGGGCGCGGCGGGTGGAGATTTGACCTGTGCGGCCACGACCGGTTTCTGCACGCCGGCCTGCGTTGGCACGGTCAAATCAGGGGCATCCGTGACCGTGGTCGCGACTTCAGTTTTGCTGTCTACATCACTGAGGTCAGACGGTTTTTCGGTCGTCGACGCATCGGCGATTACAGCCGTGTCCTTGGTGGCCGAAGCTTTCGCGTCGTCTGCTGATTCCTCTGTCGCGCCAGCGTTCGGCACGGCCTGAGCCGCCGGGGACGCATCAGAGGCAGGCTGTGGCGTGGTTTCCGCGACCGTTGCTTCCCCCTCCGCCGACGCAGCCGCGACCGGCGCGTTCACCGCCCCGGTTGCCTCGGCCGCATCCCCCGTCGCGACCGCATCCGCAATCGCATCGTGCTCTACGTCAGGTTGATTATGATGGGCGGACTTGCTGACCGCGTCCGCTCCTGCCGCTTGTCGCTTCTGCGACGCGCCCTCTATGGCTGTCCCGGTCGCTTCTAAAGGCGCGTCCCCGGACATTTTCGGTTCCGTGAGTGTGAATCGTGAACCCCGCCGAACTGTTGGCGTGCCGTCGCGAGAGAGTCGAACAACCGCCAGTTCCCGGTCAGGACGGTCCTTCGAAGCAGGCAACTTTGAAGCAGCGGCGGCCACGGCCAGCTCCCGCTGCGATCTGAAGATGGTGGTCTGTTGGGGAAGATCGACGCGCTGATCATAGGGCAGATACAGCGGCAGACGATTTGACGGACCTCGGCCACTGGCCGACGGATCCTTCCCCCCGGGGCGGGAATTGCCCCCTTTGGTATCGGAATAATCTTTCACTTAAAAAACCCGCATCACACAATTACGCCAACATTGTTTGCATAATGTCCGCGTTCGGCAAAGACATTTCCATCTGTGCCGCCATATCGGCCTTCATTGTCTCCATATTGGGTTTGGTCATCATGTCGTCGGACAAGAAAGCGACCGCCTCGGTCGCGAGCGAGGCTTTCATCGCGGACATGTCCGGCATGTCGGGCATCTCTGGCATCACCAGTTCGGCCTGGTGCAGCAGCGCGTCGGAATAGACTTCGCCCTGCGTCATGACGGTTGAATCGAGGCCGGTGTCCTTGACCAGCGCAAGGTTGGCCAGGGCGTTGGAGCCCATGGTGACCTGCATCTCTTCCTCGAGCCCGGCGGCGAATTCGTCGATCGCCAGCTGGACCTGGTCGTCATCGCCCAGGATGTTGGTCTGTTGAACGACATTGACGGTCTTGAAGTCGTTCTTGATGTGCAGCACCCGCAACATCTCGGTGCCCATGAACTCTTTCTGCTGCAGGATCTCGTCCGAAATCACCTGCTTGTCGTTCTGCAGGCTGTCGAGCGTCGCGGCATAGGCGTCGGTCATCTCGGTCTGGATGTCTTCGCCGATGGTGACGATCTCGGCCTGGTTGACCAGAAGGTTGTCGGCCATCTGCGCCTTCATTACCTCAGGGTCGGGCAGGGCGGGTGCCGCCGGTTCGGGGTCGGACAGCGCCAGGTCGGTGTCGCCCGTGTCCTCCCCGGCCGTGTCTTCTTCGGCCGTCGCGCCCAGGGTAGTCAGGGTTTCGGCGGCGGCGTCGATGATTTCTTCATAATCGCCAAGGTCTTCACCCGGTGCGTCATCCTGCGCCGCGGCCAGGGTCGCGATGGCGGCGTCGATGATCTGGTCAACCTCGCCCGCCTCGTCTTCTCTCGCCACATCTGCGCCCGCCTCGTCTTCGGCCAGCTCGGTAGCCACGACCGCAGCCCCCGTCGCGGCAACGGCGGCCCCTTCGGCGCTTTTCTGCGGTTGGGCCGGGGCAGGGGTGTTCTCGACGGCGACTTCAGGTTCGCTTGCAGCGAGATCTGGCGTCGGCTCGGCGTTATCCTCGGCCTCGGCCACAACCGAGACGGACTGGGTTTCGCCCGTGCCGTCTTCGCCATCGGACACCTCTGTGTCGACCACATCCACCGTGCTGTCCTCGACCTCCTCGGTCGCGACGCTGGCGCCCTCAGCGCCCGGCTCGGACGCGCTGCTGTCCGAGGTCTCAGACTGCGACACCGCGACCACGACGCTCTCTGCCGACGCCCCGTCGTCCGAGGATTGATCGCTGGAGACATCAGATTTCACATGCACCGACGACGTCTCGGAGGCCTGTGCCGATGATCCGTCCTCTCCGTCCGAGGTCGCGCTTTCGCTGGCCTCCGCCACCTCCTCGGAGGCGATCACGACGGCTTCGCTTTCACCGTCTTCGCCGGGGGTGGAGGCGCTGTCTTCAGAGGCCTCGACGTTCACCGTCTGCGCCACCACCTCACTGGCCGCGTCGCCCGCGTCGGAGCTGTCAGAGACGTCTTCGTCGACATGCACCTCGATCGATGCGGTCTCGGAAACCACGTCGGAGGTGCCGTCTTCGCCGTCGGCTTCCACGCTCTCGCTGGCCTCCGCCGTAACCTGGGTCACGACCGCGTCTGCAGCACTGTCGCCGTCTTCGCCCGCGGCGGCGGTGTCATCGGAGGCCGAGGCCTCATCGACCTCTTCCACGACTTCGGCGGTGTCATCCTCCGAACTGTCGGCAACCACTGTCTGAACGGTCACATCCACGACCGGCTCCGTGACGTCTTCGGGCGCATCGTCATCGGCCTCGATCGCCGTGTCCGTGTGCTCGATCGCCGCGCCGACCTCCGCCGCGTCGGTCTCTTCTGCCGCGCCCGTCACCTCGCTCTCCACCACCGGCACGCCGATGGTGAGGCTGTCGCTGTCGAGCAGGATGTTCATCTGCTTGATCACCGTCACGTCGATCATGTTGCCGCCGATGATGATCAGGTCGAACTGGAATCCCAGTTCCCAGGCGAAAAAGTCGTTCAGCGTCAGGTTTTCGCCCGTCCCGATCGAGAAGCTGTGGCCGGTGGCGGTGAAGCTGACGGTGTCGCTGTCGGACACGAAGTTGGTCTGCTGGGTCCAGTTGGTCTGGATCAGGTCGCCTTCGATCGTGGTGACGGCCCAGTTCGACGGGTAGCCGGTGTATTCGACGACGGCCTCTTCTTCAGGCTCGTCCCCGGCTGCGGTGTCTTCGCTGGCCGCGACCGTGTCGTCGGTGGTCTCGGGTTCAGCCGCAAGCGTGTCGTCCACTTCGGTCGTGGGCGCGTCAGAGTCCACCGCATCCGTGTTGGTGTCGGACGGGGCTGTGTCTTCCTCGACACTCAGGGCATCGGCCTCTTCCGCGGCCTTGGCGGCGGCTTCTTCGGCCTTCTGCTGGTCATACTCCTTGCGCGAGATCGTTTCGATCTTGGCGATGTTGTGCGACTGGGAGGCCGAACCGCCACCCGCTTCGTTCACCTTGGTGGTGACCGAGGTGCCGCCGATCGTCTTGGTCAGGCTGTCGGTTTCGACCAGGACGTTGGTCTGGGAAATCGCATCCAGCTTGATGCTGTCGCCGCCAACCACGAAGACTTTGGCGTCCAGCCAGGTGGAATAGATCGCGGCTTCGTTGACCAGCTGGTTGCCACCCGTGACAAGGTCATGGCCGGGTTCGTAATCCGGGTCCACGCCCGGGTTGCCATCCTGGAAATCCTGCGAAAAGTCGTGGGACAGGTCGGCGGCGTCAACGGGGTCGCCATCGGTCTCGTCTTCGGTTTCCTCGACGCCGACCGCGCCTTCGCCGGTCTCGGCCACGCCGTCGGTCGCTTCGCCGCCGGTCAGGCTGCCGTCGCCGTCCCCTGCGGCCAGCTCTGTCTCTTCGTCGGTGCCGGGCGCGCCGGTGTCGTCGTCTTCCTCGGCCGTGGTCTCTCCCTCGTCTTCCTTGAGAAACTGCGGCAGGTAGTCCTGCCATTCCGGCAGTTCCTCGACCAGCACGCCATCCAGGTGCACGCCCTGCGCGGCCTCGGCCGAGGCAAATGTCATCTCAAGCGTGCCAGGTCCGAAATCGACGGTCGTGGTGACCTCTCCGCCTTCGGCCACGGTTGTGACCGCGCCCTCAAGCGACTGCACGGCAGCCGACAGGGCGGTGGTCGCCTGAACGATGGTCTCGGTGATCTCGGTCCAGTCGCCATCGACCGTCTCGAGGCCGAGGTGGATCGGCGTCAACGTCTCGGCCAGCGCTTCCATCGCGGTCATCGCGGCCTCGGATTCGGCGCGGGCCAGCAGGCCCTGGGCGGACGTGCCGCCGATCACGTCGTTGTCCGACAGCGTGTTCTGCTGAACCACGACGGCCGCCATCGAACTGGGCGGCGACAGGACGAAGGTCATCGATCCCGCGGGCGCCATCAGGGGCGGGGGGGTGACCGGGGTGAACTGAAGCGGAAGGCTGACCGAAAGCACCTGGGCCTGGATGTCGGGCATCTGGGCCAGCTTGGCCGGGGCCGCCTTGGAGGGCGCGTCTTCCGGCGTGGGCTTGAAGCTGAGCTTGGGGTCGTAATCCTTGGGGGTCAGCGGGGCGTCGCGGCTTTCGCTCTGCGCCTCGAGCCGGGCCTGTTCCTCTTCGGCCGACTTCTGCGCCTTGAACCTCTCGTAATCGAGCCGCATGCGCGCGCTTTCGTCCGCAAGCGAGAAAAATCCGATGAAATGGGAAATGGACTCGGTGACTGCATCGTCTCTCATGGCTCAACCAACCTGCCTAAAACAAACTTCAGTCCCGGCCCGGAACGGATGCGGACCCGTAATGGTCCTTCCGGAGGGGTGAACCGGGGCCGCCACGTGCGGCCCCGGTCGTGATCAGGGTGCGGCGACTTATACGCCGTCGTCGTCTTCGCCGATGTAGCTGGTGCTGAAGGCACCACCCACGACCGTCATGTCGACGGAGTTGCCGAGGACGTTGGCGCCCATGACGATGTCCTGGTTGAACGCCGAGGTGGTGACTTGTGCCGCGGCCGAAGCGTATGCCTCGCCCTGGATATAGCCATCATCCCCGTTGCCCGACCCGAACGAGCCGCCATTGTTGCCGCCCATTCCGCCGTCGCCATTGGTGGCCGAACCACCGGCACCGCCGTTGGCCGTTCCGCCCATGACGTCACCGGACGTGGCCATGCCACCTTCGGCGTAGCCCGACGCACCGCTTGCAGCAGCTGCGTCGCCGCCCATTCCGGCGTCACCCGACATCGCGGAGA
Source organism: Pseudooceanicola onchidii (assembly GCF_004959925.1). Taxonomy (GTDB): domain Bacteria; phylum Pseudomonadota; class Alphaproteobacteria; order Rhodobacterales; family Rhodobacteraceae; genus Pseudooceanicola; species Pseudooceanicola onchidii. The sequence goes on from NZ_SPUW01000001.1 coordinate 1,144,867, forward strand.
CATCCCCGGATGCGCTGGTGTCCGAACCGGCCATGACGTCGTTGTCGACACCGCCACCCATTCCGGTGGTCACGGTGGTGTCGTTGTCGGTCATGGAGTCGGCCAGGGCTTCGGCTGCGATATCGGACAGGCCGCCGTAACCACCGTCACCATCGGCATAACCCGACCCGGTTGCAGTGGACGAACCGTCGACATCCGACGAAGTGGCTCCGCTTGCACCGCTGGCGGCCGACGTGGTCGACGTGCCCGTGGCGTCCTGATCGGTGGTCGAGGATGCATCCGCATCCGCGCTGCCGGTCGAGGAGTCAGCGTAGCCGGTACCGGTGCCCGAGGCATCGGCATCGTTCATGGCATCGGCAGCACCGCTGGCACCGCCGGTCCCGGTAAGCGAGCCCGACCCGGTCGCCGACGAGTCGTCGTCGGACGAAGAGGTCTGCGTCCCGCCTTCACCGGTGGTCCCGGTGTTGCCGGCGTCGCCCGTCACATCGGTGTCGAGCATGCCGGTTGCCACGTTGTTGGTTCCGCTTGCGCCGGACTGGTTGTCCGAGTTCGCAGACCCATTGGCGTTGGCGTCGTTGTCCGACATACCGGCTGCACCTGCACCGCTGGTGCCGGAGACCATGCCATCAGCCGAAGCCGACGCATCGTCGTCCGTGGAGGCCGCGCCGCCCGATGCATCTCCGGTCATGGCGTCTGCCGACGCTGCCGAGGTCACATCGCTGTCGGCCATGCCGCCGTTGCCGGACGCCGCACCACCGGCACCCGATGCTGCATCGCCCATGATGTCGGACGTCTGCGTGGCATCGTTGTCGGCCATGCCGGCACCGCCTGCTCCGGATTCGGAGTCGGTGGATCCGGTTGCCGTTCCGGTCGCGTCGTCATCGGTGGATGCCGATCCGGCCGCACCGGCACCGCCGGTTCCGTCCGCAAGCGCATCACCCGACACGTCGTTGTCGGCCATGCCCGACGATCCGGTCGCTGCACCACCTGCACCGGACCCTGCCGTCGACGAGCTGGTGCCCGTGGCGTCATTGTCCGCCGCACCGGTCGAGGCACCGCCAGCACCGGAACCGGTGTTGCTGGTCCCATCGGCCGAAGAGGTCGCGTCGTCATCGGTGGAGGCATCACCTGCCGCACCCATGCCGCCGTCACCGCTGCTGGCAACATCACCGGTCAGGTCGATGTCGGCCATGCCGCCGGCTGCGTTGGAGGCTCCGCCTGCCGCACCAGTGCTGGTGTTGGCTGCATCACCGTCCGTCGTGCCGTCGATATCGGCCATGCCCGCACCGCCGGCACCGGATTCAGAGTCGGTCGACGCCGTCCCCGTTCCCGTGCTGGTGTTCGAGCCATCCGCATCGCCCATGCCGGACGCACCGCCGTTGCCCGACGCCATCGCGTCGCCCGAGGCGTTCTGCGTGCCGGTGCCACCGGTTGCGCTGCCTGCTCCGCCTGCACCCGAGGTGCCGGAGTTGGTGGCATCGCCGCTGGTGTCGGCGTCGATGGTGGATGCACCACCCGTACCGCCCGTGGCATCGGAGTCGACGGTCGTCGTGCCGGTCCCGGTTGCCGTGTCGGTATTGGTCGCGTCACCGGATCCGCCAGCACCGCCATTCCCGCTTGCCGCAGCATCGGTCATGGTGTCCTGGTCGATCGTGCCGGTCGTACCGGTGGCTGCGCCACCCGTGCCGCCGGTGCCGGTTGCGGTGCCGTTGGCGTTGCTTGCACCGGACGCATCGCCCGAGGTCGCATTGCCATTGCCGCCGTCGCCACCGGTTGCGTCACCCGCAACGGCCACGTCGACGTCCAGCAGGGCACCTTCGCCCGCGCCGCCGCCTTCGACTTCGGCTTCGCTTTCAGCTTCGCCGCCTGCACCGCCGTCTGCGTCTGCACCGGTCGCCCCGAGGGCCCCGCTGTAGCCTTCAACGTCGGCGTCGACTTCTTCGCTGTCGCCTGCGTCGGCATCCGCATCGGATTCCGCACCGGTCAGGCCCAGGGCACCGGCACCGTTCTCGGCGTCGCCGCCCGAACCACCGTCACCTTCGGCTTCACCCTCGGCTTCGACTTCGAAGTCGCTGGTCACGTCACCTTCGACGTCGCCACCCGTGCCGCCGTCGGCGTCAGAGGTCGCGTCGGCGTCGGCATCGCCGGTTGCATCGCCGGACACGTCACCGGTTTCGCCACCATCGGCATCGGCCGAGGATTCGAAGTCGGTGTCGGCATCGCCCTCGGCTTCGTTTTCAGCGTCGCCTGCGTCACCGCTGGTCGCGTCAACATCGCCTTCAGCTTCGGAGTCGACCGAGCCATCCACGTTGCCGTCGATGTCCCCGGCGTTCCCGCCTTCGACACCTGCCAGGCCAAGCGTTGCCGCGTTGCCTTCGGCCGTGCCGTCAACGTCACCCGAGTCGCCGCCGTCGGCGTCCGAGTCGGACTCGGCTTCGACGTCGTTTTCGCCTTCGGCTTCGTTTTCGGCGTCGCCACCGTCACCGCCATCGGCATCGGCATCGCTGTCGGTCGCCGCGTCGGAACGGGCGTCGAACGCGCTGTCGGCATTGCCGGTGTCGCCACCCATGCCATCAACGTTGCCATCGGCCGTTGCATCCGCGTCCGAGTCGGAGTCCGCATCACCGGAGTTGCCGGCTTCGATCTCGTTCTCGCTTTCCGCGTCACCCGAGGCGTCGCCTTCGGCGTTGGTGTCGACATCGCCACCGTTGCCACCATCGGCATCGGCATCGCTGTCGGACCGTGCGTCTACGGTTCCGTCGACGTCGCCGTCGATGTCCCCGGTGTCGCCACCGTCTGCATCACCTGCAGTGTCGGCATCCATGTCGGATTCGTGCTCGGCTTCCGCGTCGCCCGAGTTGCCGGCTTCGATGTCGTTTTCGGTCTCTGCTTCACCCTGGGCAAGCGATCCGGCCAGCTGACCGACTTCGCCGGTGTCGCCACCTTCGCTTTCGGCATCGCTGTCGGTTGCGGCATCGGCGCGGCCATCGACGGTTCCGTCGACATCGCCACCGTCACCACCTTCGCTGTCGCCGTCGGCGTCCGCATCGGCCGAGGCATCGACGTCGGTATCGATGTCACCGGTGTCGCCGGTGTCGCCTTCGGCTTCGGCTTCGACGTCGGAGTCGACGTCCGTTTCGGCCGTCTGGTCGATGTCGCCGCCGTTGCCGGCTTCGCCGTCAACGTCGCTGTCGGTTTCCGAAGTGGTGTCGACGTCGACGTCGCCGTCGGTGTCGCCGCCATTGCCGGATTCGGCATCGGCATCCGAGTCGCTCAGACCAAGGCCAAGGCCGTTGCCACCGCTGGTCGCATCGCCCGAGTCGCCGCCGTCGGCGTCGGTTTCGGTGTCGGCTTCCGCTTCGACTTCCTGGTCGGATTGCGCGTCGGCAGACCCGGTGTCACCACCGTCAACGTCGCTGTCGACTTCGGAGTCGCTTTCGGTATCAACGGTGTTTTCGCTGTCCGCGTCACCGCCGTTGCCGCCACGGCCTTCGACATCGCTGTCGGTTTCGGCCGAGGAGTCACCGCTGTTGTCGGAGTCGTTGTCGCCACCGTTGCCGGCTTCGCCATCAGCAGAAGCGTCGACTTCGGCGCCTTCAGCGTCGTTGCCGGATGCATCAACTTCACCGCTGTCGCCGCCCGACCCTGCGTCGGCTTCGGCTTCGCCGGTGTCACCGCTTTCGCCGCCCTTGGCATAGGCGTCGCCGCCTTCCACTTCGTCGGTTTCCGCGTTGCCGCCTTCGGACTTGGCAAAGCTGCCGCCTGCCGCGCCGTCTGCGCTGACGCTGATGCCGTCGCCGGATTCAGCATGGCCCCCGTGCGCGTCGCCCGACTGGGTGAAGTCGCCGGAGTTGGACACGGACGCTTCTTCCAGCGTGTCGTTGTCTTCCAGGTGGATGTTCTGCGGAATGACGAAACCAGCGTCGTTGCCTTCGCCGGTGAGAGAGCCGTTCAGCAGGTTGTCGACGTTGAAGTCGTTGCCCGGATCATAATCGACGTTGCCGTCGGCCATGATGAAATCGGACATTTCAGAGGACTCGAGATCGAAGTCGCCGAAGTCGTCGTCGCTCGGGTCGTAGCCTTCCAGGGACAGGTCCACGTCAACGTCGACGTCGCTGGTGTTTTCGACGGTGTTGGTCGCGTCCGAAGTGCTTTCGGAGGTGCTGTCACTGTCGCTGTCGCTGTCCGAGGAGGTTTCACCGTTTGCCGTCGCCGACGTGGTGCCGGTGTTGGTGTTGGTGTTGTTCGCGGACTGGTTGCTCGTGTTGGTGTTGGAGTTCTGGTTGTCTCCGTTCGCCGAAGCGTTCGAGTCCGTCGTGTTGGTGTTGTAGTTTTCGTTGGTCGACGTGGTGTCGTTGGACGAGGTCGTTTCCGTGTCGTTTGACGAGGAATTCTCGTTCGAATTGTGGTTGCCGTTGCCGTTCAGGTTGGCATCCAGCTCAAGTTCCACTTCCTTTTCGATTTCGACCTCTTTCTCGTGGTCGCCGAAACCCATCAGGTTGTTTCTAATATCCTTAGCCATCTTTCACTCTCTTTGCTGTAGTGAAAGCACCGGGCACACCGCCACTCATCTAAAAAGCGGTTACTGTCTGGTGCTTGCATGGATGTGATTGATGTGCGGCAATAAATTTCAACTGGCCGCACGTTCCAAATGCGTCAAATCCCTTTGACGAATGCCCCCCTTCCAATGTTCAGTCCGACCAAATCAGGTTTTTGAAAGGACCCGCCCGGCAATCAATCTCCGGCATGGGGTCAGTCAGGTAGTTCCGCCTGGTTCAATACGGTCGGCAGTTTCACAAAACAGACACGGGCAGCCGTATCTGCAGCTTCATACTTGCCGTAACGTCCATCCGGAGCATCCTGCCAATTCGGCTAAAATGTGGCGCATTTCGCTAAGACCCTGCACAAACGCAATAAAATTACGGCATTTCAGGGGCGGCGGCAGGATCGAGAGATGTACAGGGGCAGATTTACCTACACCTTTCGGGCAGGGATCCGCCGGGGGGCAAGGTGGCAGATGCGGCGCATTGACTCTTTAAGACATTGATTCATAATGAAAAAATAGAATGATTTATACCTTTTTTAATATTCTTGTGGATCGGTTAGATCGATTGGGTTAACGTTAGGCGTATTGAAGTATGAGAAACCGGCATGTTGTCGGTTCTGTTATTGTTACCAATGTGTTAGCCGGGGGTTATGGCATGACTCATTTTATTTCGCGGGGTTCGATGCGATCGGACGTCGGTGTGGGTGAGAGTGGAGGGGTGGTTGTTTTCGTCGGAACCCCGATGTTCTTCGCCGACAGTTTGTTGCGTTTCGTCCGGTCCGAACTGGGTTCGGTGGACATCATCCGGGTCCCTGACGCCCGTGCCCTGAAAGAACTGACCACCGTCGACAAGTCACCGCAGGTCTGCGTGCTTGAGGAATCCTTCGCTGAAGCGCCGGAAGACGACCTGGACCGCGTTGTCGCGGCGGCGGGTGATGCGCTGATCTCGGTCGCCTACTACAAGCCCGACCTGGCCCTGGCCCTTATGGGGCGGGTCAATTCGGCGGGGCAGGGCTTTGGCTTCGTGCCGCTTGGCGGGCAGATGGATGTCTGGCTGTCGGCCCTGCGCCTGCAGCTATGTGGCGAACGCTATGTTCCCGGAGAGCTGCTGGATGCGCTCGATCCCGGACATCAGCGCCCGACCGAACCGCGCAATGCCAAACCCGGGACAACCCAGCCGCGGCCCGGGGTTGCGGCAAACCTGACCGATCGGGAAATGCAGGTGCTGGAGCTCGTGTCCTCGGGCAAGCAGAACAAGTCCATCGCGGATGAACTGGGCCTGTCGGAACACACGGTGAAACTGCACATCCATCACGTGCTGTCCAAGCTCAACGTGCGCAACCGTACCGGCGCGACGCATTGGTACCTGCAGAACCGGGGCGGCGATCCCGCGCCCGGCTGGGCGGCCGAGGGGTGACGGCCGGGGGGGCGACATCGGGATCTTTCGATACGCTGCTGCAGCTTATCGGTCGGCTGACATATGTCTGGACGAACACCGAAAGCCTCCTCATCCACCTCATCGCCGGTCTGTCGGGCACCGACAAGGAAACCGCGACCGTGATCTTCCTGACGCTCAACACCACCCGGGCGCGGGTCGATCTGGTCGAACGGCTGGCCAAGCTCGACCGGACGCCTGCGTCGGATCGCAAGCGGGTGCTGGCCCTGACCCATGATGTCACGCGCCTGTCGGCGGTGCGCAACCATTATGCCCACTCGATCTATTCCTTCGACGAAGAGAAGGGAGAGGTCCGGACCATCATGATGCGCATCGCCGATCGCAAGCAGGACATCCGCATCGGCAAGACGCGATCCATCGATTCCGAGGCGATTGCCGAGATCGAGGACAACATCACCCATATCGCGGACCTGAACGCGCGCTTCTGGGCGCTGATCAAGGATCGCGGCTATCCGGTATAGCGCGGGCAGGGCGCCTGTGCGACGCCCCGGCCCGGATCACATGTTGAACAGATGAAGGATGGTGCGCCCGTCGGGCAGCCCGGTTTCGGGCAGCTTGGCCTCGCCCTGCAAGGTCCGGATCGCCTCGGCTGTCGGCTGGTCGAAGCCCTCGGGGACGGCCTCCAACCGGCCAAGCGCCACAAGCTTTTCCTGCACCTGCGTCAGAACCGAGGCATAGACGGTCAGCGCCGCCGTGCCCTGACGCAGTTCGACCAGCTGCTCTGGTTCGGTCAGGCGCTGCGGCTTGAGGTAGTTCACGTAGGTGACCGTCGCCTGCACCAGCGGCTTGTCGGGGTTCTGGCCGCAGAACTGCGAAATCTGCGCCATGATGATGTCGGGTGTCTGCCAGGGCGTCAGGTCGAAGGTGTCTTCGGAATAGCCCGACGCGGCGGTCAGATAGCCCAGCACCCAATGCGCGGCGGCGCTGTAACGGTCCTGGTCCTGCGTATCGCGCGCCTTGATCAGGTCGGCGCACATCATCGCACCGGCCCCTTCCACCGCTGCGGTTTGCGCCATGGCCGGGGCCGACAGCGACATCGCCCCCCCGATCAGGAGGAGCGATGCAATGTTTCGGATCACGGCCATCTCAGCACGCCGCCTTGCGGCGACGCATCAGGCCCAGGCCGCCCAGACCGGACAGCACAAAGACCAGCGACGCGGGCAGCGGCACGGCGGGCGTGTCGGTGTCGATCGTGATCGGTGTCTGGGTCACGGTCGCACCGCCCGCGTTCTGACCAAGCGAGATGCCGGTGACGAAAGCCATGATGTCGTCCGGATCCAGCCCGAGGGTCGGATCGATCCCGGTCAGCGTGAACGAGGTCACGCCGGGGCCGAAAAAGATCTCCTGACCGCTGGCGATCGACTGCTCCAGTCCATCGATGGTCAGGATGTAGCCGTCCGGATCGGCCACCGCGTCGAAGGTCGGCGCCTTGACCGAGGCGAAAGTCGATCCCTCGACCTCGTAGGTGTAGCCGACCGAAATGACCGGGTCGATGAAGATCAGCTGACCGGGCACGACATCGACCGGGATGGTGAAGACGAAGGGATCGCCGGGCTCGGACGTGCCGTCGGTGTCGGGCAGGAAGGGATCGCTTTCGTCGGTTCCGCCCGCATGGCCGATCGGCCCGGTGGTGACCATGACAAGCTCGGCCGTGTCCGAATGGATCACCGGGCCGCCGGGGGCTTCGACTTCCATCTGGACGTCGTCGATATAGACGATCTGCGTGCCGCCGGGTTCGAAGGTCGCCAGGTATCCGCAGTCATTCACCCCGTCGCAGAACTGGAAGGGGCCGGGGCCCGCGGCATAATAATAGCTCCCGTTGTCCAGACCGAACCCTTCGATGTCGCGGCTGCCGTCGTCGCCGATCGTGCCTTTGCCATCCAGCGTGAAGACCAGCCCGCGCGCCCCGCCCAGGATCGGCGCGGCAATCGGCGTCTCGTCGCTCGGGGTGACCACGGTTGTCGCCATGGCCACGACGGGGAAGTTCAGAGAGAAGATGTCGAACGACGTCGTCACCGAGTCGCTTTGGTACGTCGCGGTCAGATCCAGAACCTCGCCTTCGAACGACGAAATCTGGCCGTTGCCATTCAGATCTTCCGCCAGGAAAGCGCCCGAGAACGTGCCGCCGTCAGAAAATCCGCCTTGCGTGAATTCGAAGATCGACGCGGTGCCTTCGTAGCCTTCGAAATAGCTTGCCGCATGGCCCATCATGGGGGCGGCGATCACCAGCGCGGTCGACAGAAGAAGCGGGGTCTTGGTCATGCAAATGATCCTGGGAATTGACGTAATTTAGCCAAACGATTGACATTTTTGCCGGAAGGTCAAGCGTTCTGATCCAGTCAGTGTGCATCGAAATTGTCGCAGGACATGCGCGGTGGCAGCCGTGCCGCAGGGGATGCGGTGACGGAGTTGCAAACTGTTCGTTCCGCTACGTTGTCCGTGGCCCCATACGGATCAGCGCATCCAGCCGCATCACGCCCGTTCCGCCGATGAGGATCGGGTTGATCTCGGCCTCCTCGACGCGGGGATGGGTGCAGATCTGGCTGACGGCGACGATCACCTGGGCCAGCGCCTCAAGATCGCCGGTCGGATGGCCGCGATACCCCCGCAGGGGCGCGAACGTGCGGATGTCGCGGATCATGTCACGCGCAGTTTCCATTGATACCGGGGCGGGCCGCATCGTCGCATCGCCCAGCACTTCGGCCAGGACGCCGCCCGCAGCCAGCGTGACCAGTGGCCCGACCAACGGATCACGGGTCACTCCGATCAACGCCTCGCCAAGGCCCGATGCCATCTCCTGCACGAGGATTCCGGTGACCGGCGCGGAAACGGTTTCGCACATGTCCCGGATCGCATCGGCAAGCGCGGGCCTGCCTGCAATGTTCAACCGGATCGCCCCGGCGTCGGTCTTGTGCGGCAGATCCGGGGATACCAGTTTGGCGACAACGGGATAGCGCAGGTTGACCTCCCCCGATCCATCCGGGATCAACACCACCTGGCGGGGTGCGGGAATGGTCAGGGCGTCGAACACTGCGCCTGATGTGACCTCGTCCAGGATCCCCTCGGGTGCGGCGTCCAGCAAGGTCAATGCGGCCTGAGGCAGGTCGGGCAGAGGGCGATCCATCCTCGCGGGCGGCGTGAACAGCGCGGCAAGGCTTTCCGCGCAGCTTTCCGGTGTCACGAGGGCCGGGACGCGCGCGTCGGCCAACCGTTTCAACACGTCCGGCGCGTGGGGCAAGGGCATGACGACAATCGGCGCGTCGCCCTCCCGCCCCGATCCGATGGCTGACAGGATCGGATCCACGGCAAGATCGGGGTTGAACTGCGCCGACGACCCGGGCGCGATCACCAGAACGCCCGTTTCGGGATCGGACCGCAACGCGCGGATCACGCGGCTCATCACGTCCGCCCGCGCCCCTGCCAGTGTCACGTCGACCAGCTTGCCGGTCCCCAGCTTGATGCCCTCTGGCTCCAGCTCGGCCCGGGTCGCGGCGCCGCAGCCCGTCACGGGGACACCTCGGGCGCTGATCTGGTCCAGAACCATGCCGCCGCCGCCCCCTGTGGTCGTCAGTACGGTGACGCTTCGGGGCCGCGCCGACGAGGGTCGGGCCTGCGCCAGGGTGCGGGGCGTATCCAGAAGCGCGTCAAGAACCGTCACCTCGGCTATGCCAATATCCCTGAGGAAGCAGGATATTGCCCCGCGCGCCCCGGACAGTGCCCCGGTGTGCGACACGGCAAGGTGCTGCCCGTCATCGGACTGTCCGACGACATAGGCGACCACGGGCTTTCCGCGTGCCTGCGCGGCCCTCGCGAAGGTTTCCAGCGCGGACGGGTTTCGCAGGGTTTCCAGGAACAGCGCAAAGCACTCCGTGGCCGGGTCGTCCAGAAGCACAGACCCAAGTGTCCCAACGTCCGTGACCGCCTCGTTCCCGACCGAAACCAGCGTGGAGAACCCCGCGCCCCGTGCTGCCCCACGCGACGCCAGCGTGCCAATCATCGATCCGGACTGTGACAGAACGCTCAATCCGCCTGAGGGGATGTCCGTGGCCGCGAAGGCCGCGTTGGCGGTGCAGTAGAACCCGCCTGGCACATGCACGACGCCGGTCGAATTGGGGCCGATCAACGTGATCCCGGCTTCGCGCGCGATGGCCGCGATCCGGTCCTGACGCGCGACGCCTTCTGCCCCTGCCTCGGCAAAGCCGTCTGCCAGCATCGACACCACCTTCACCCCTGCGGCCGCGCACCCCTCGAACGCGGTGATCGCCGGATCCGCGTTCAGCAGGATGTAGGCGTGATCGACCGGACCGGCCTTGTCGATGGAGGGCAGGGCGGGCAGGCCCAGAACCGTATCGCGCGACGGGTTGATCGGCAGGATCTCTCCGGCGAAACCCTGTGCCATCATGAACCGCTGAGGCCGCGCCGTCAGCCGTGTCACCGTGTCGGACGCCCCGATCAGCGCGACGCGTTTCGGGGCGATCAATGCCTGTAGATGCGATGTCACTGCGGACTCCGTGATGAATGTCATACCGTATTGGGGCGCATACGCCCCTGTACGTATGCGTTTACCCCGACCAATTTCCAAACGGTATACCATAATGGGGCTTGCGTCACCCGGGCTGTCGCCTACGATCATCCGGGGGAGGATCACCAATGTTCCAAACGCTGACGCACACCGTCGCGCCCGGCAGTCCCGTGGCCGCCATGGCGCCCGGGCTCGACTGGCAGCTTGTCTTGCGCACCGGGCCCGAGGACCACGCCGTCACCATCCGGGACGGTGCCGTGATGCAGGTCACCCAAGGACCGTTCGTGATGCCTTCGTGGCACACCCGCATCAGCGCCTCGGTCGAGGAATGGCGGGCCTTCCTGGTGCCGGTGCCCAAGCCCGGCCATCATGACATCATCGCGCTGCTGCGACGCGGGGCGGTGCAGTTCGACGGCGATCTTCATCCGCTCATGGCGCACCTGATGTATGTCAAACGGATGTTCGAGACCCTGAGGGTGGCAGAATGACTGTTTTCATCGAGCCCATCACGGGCCGCTATGCCCATATCGAGATCGACGGCACGCCGCATCGCATCTACTGGGAAGAGGCCGGGGCAGGCATCCCGCTGATCTGTCTGCACACCGCCGGCAGCGACGGCCGACAATACCGTGCTGTCCTGAATGATGCTGAAATCACGAGACATTTCCGCGTGATGGTCTTCGACATGCCCCGCCACGGGAAATCCTCGCCGCCTGCCGGTACGGTGGATGAGGACTATGCGCTGACCTCGGATGCCTATGTCGCGCAGATCCTCGCGTTTTGCGACGCGATGGAGCTCGCGGCCCCGGTCGTCATGGGTTGTTCGATCGGCGGACGGATCGTTCTGCATCTGGCGCTGCGCCATCCTGACCGGTTCCGGGCCCTGATCGGATTGCAAAGCTCGGCCCGTGTGGCGCCCTATTACGACACGTCCTGGCTGGACCGGGCCGATGTCCACGGCGGACGGATCTGTGGTGCGATCGCCTATGGCCTGATGGCGCCGCAAAGCCCCGAGGCCGACCGCGACGAGACGCGCTGGCACTACATGCAGGGTGGTCCCGGGGTCTTCAAAGGCGACATGTGGTTCTACAAGGTCGATGGCGACATGACCGACAAGGTGGCGCAGATCGATCCGGGTCGTGTGCCGATCCATCTGTTGACCGGCGAATATGACTATTCCTGCACCCCGGCCGACAGCGCCGTTCTGGCGCGCACCCTTGGCGTCGACCTGACCGTCATGCCCGAAATGGGGCATTTCCCGATGTCCGAGAACCCTAAGATGTTCCTGGAATACCTGCGGCCGGTGCTTGCTGGCATCCGCTCGGCCTAGGTCGCGCGACAAAACGGCTTTCCCCCGCCGGGTCCTGCCGCTATCCGGTCCCGGAAGGAGCCCGCCATGACACCCGCCGCCCGCATCGCCACAGCCGCTGAACTGACCGACCTGATCCTTGCCGGGGAACCGGCGGAAAAGGCGCTGACGACCTGGGCGCGGCGGTCGCGGTTCGCCGGATCGAAGGACAGGGCGGCCATTCGCGATCACGTTTTCGACGCTCTGCGGTGCCGTCGCAGCTACGCTGCCCTCGGCGGGTCCGAAACCGGGCGCGGATTGATGCTGGGCTGGTGCCTGGCGAATGACGTTCCGCCTTCGGAGGTCTTTACCGGCGAAGGCCACGGCCCGGCCAGCCTGTCGGAGGCAGAGCGGTCGCGGGTTGAAAAGCCGATCGACCTCAATGACTTGCCCGGCCCGATCGCCGGCGACATGCCCGATTGGATCTGGCCGCAGCTTGAAGACGCGCTCGGGGATCAGGTGGCATCAGTCTGCGCCCAGCTGCGCCACCGCGCGCCGGTCTTCCTGCGCGTGAACCTGCGCAAGATCTCTCGCGATGATGCGAGTGCGCTGCTGGCGGCGCAGGGGATCGCGACCCGCCCCCATGCATGCGTCGATACAGCCCTTGAGGTGACCGACGGCGCCCGGCAGATTGCCCGCAGCGACGCCTATATCGACGGGCTGGTCGAACTTCAGGACGCGGCCTCCCAAGCGGTGACCGATGCCCTTGATCTGCGCGACGGAATGAGGGTTCTGGATTATTGTGCCGGGGGCGGCGGCAAGACGCTGGCGATGGCCGGGCGGGCGAAGGCGACCTTCGTGGCCCATGATGCCAATCCGGCACGGCTGCGCGATCTGACGGATCGTGCCGCGCGGGCCGGGGTGCGGGTCCAGCTGACCTCGGCGCCGAAGGGCCCCTTCGACCTCGTTCTGTGCGATGTGCCCTGTTCCGGCAGTGGGTCCTGGCGTCGCGCGCCCGAGGGCAAGTGGATCCTGACGCCCGAGGCGCTTGAGCGGTTGAACACGACGCAGGACGACATCCTTGACCAAACCGCGCCGCTTGTCGCCGAGGGCGGGACGCTGGCCTATGCGACCTGTTCGCTGCTACGCTCGGAAAACGAAGACCGGGCGCAGTCTTTCATCGACCGCCACCCGGAATGGACATTGCTGGATCAGCGCCGCTGGCATCCGGGACCGGACGGAGACGGGTTCTTTCTGGCGCGATTTGCGAAAAAATGACGAGACTGACCTGATCCTGGATCCGTGTTAACCATTGATTAACGACCTTCTGCGGTAATGTCGGCGGGGACCGGCCAGGCTGCAGAAGGACGCCACGAGTGTACCAGTCGCAACGTATTGAGGGGCCATCCGTGATGCCGCGCCCGCTCACCTCCGCCTCGTCGCCGATCTCCGGTGCCCAGTCCGTCCTGGGCCCCGGTCAATCAAGCCTGCGCGTGTCCGCGGGCCTTCTGCTATTGTCGATCGCCCTTTTCGTGCTGGCGCTGGTCGTGGCCGAGATGGGGCGCTTCACCACCACGGGCCTCGTGCTTCTTTCCGTTGCAGTGACGCTGTCGATCATCGCGGGCGGCCTCAGCCTGCGCACGGTGATGCGGCGATACGGCAGGGACGAAGCGGCAGCGATGACCGCGCTGCTTGACCAGATGCCATCTGCCGCCATCCTGACCGACAAGCACTGTTCCGCGCTGGCCATCAATGCCGCAGCGCGCGACCTGCTGCGACTGCCCCTGGCGCGCCACGGGCCCGATGCCCCCCGGCTGCCGGAATTTCTGACGACCGCCCTGCGCCAGATCGAAGAGGGGCCGGATCCGGACGGCGCGGTGACCTTCGCCGATGGCCGACATTGGACCCTGACCAGTCGGCACGTACCCGGCGACCGCATCCTGTGGTCGGTGTCCCAGGCGGACCAGGCCGATCAGGCGTTGAACATGGTGCCGATCCTGACCCTTGATCGGGACGGCACCATTTCGCAGCTGAACGACTGCGCCCGCGGGTTCCTCGGCGGGGTGCCTGCGCGGGCCTCTGATGTGACCGATGCTCCGCTTCCTGCCTCGGGCCATGTGGTCACGCTGACCACGGTCAAGGGCAAGCGGACCGTTCTGGTCACCGACCTGCCCGCGCCGCTGGATCAGCGCCGGGTGGCCCTTGTCCCGGTCACGACCGGTGCCGCACCTCTGGCCGATGTGGTCGAGGCGCCGGTCCGCGATTGGGACCGTTTCGAAAATCTTCCCGTGCCGCTGCTCTGGCTCAGCCCCGAAGGCCACGTCCAACGGGCCAACCGCAGCGCCTTGTCCCTGATTGGCCCGCAGTGCACGCCCGGCACCTATCTGGGGGATCTGACCGAAGGTCTGGGGCGTCCGATCGCCGACTGGCTGGACGAATCCCTGCAGGGTCAACGGATGCAAAGCCCGGAATTCCTGCGGGTGACCAGCAGCGATACCGAAGTTTTCGTGCAGATGTCGCTGAAACCCGTGCAGGACGGCGATGAGATATCGTTGCTTGCGGTTCTGTCGGACGCGACCGAGCTCAAGACGCTCGAGGCGCAGTTCGTGCAAAGCCAGAAGATGCAGGCCATCGGGCAGTTGGCGGGGGGCGTGGCGCATGACTTCAACAACCTGCTGACCGCGATCTCGGGCCATTGCGACCTGTTGCTGCTGCGCCATGACCAGGGGGATCCCGACTACGCCGATCTCATGCAGATCAACCAGAATGCCAACCGCGCCGCGTCTCTTGTCAATCAGCTGCTGGCCTATTCCCGCAAGCAGACCCTCCGCCCCGAGGAGGTCGACCTGCGCGAAACCGTGTCGGACCTGACCCATCTGCTGAACCGCCTGGTGGGCGAAAAGATCACGCTCTCGTTCAGCCACGACCCGGTGCTGCAATCGATCCGGGCGGACAAACGGCAATTGGAACAGGTGCTTATGAACCTCGTGGTCAATGCCCGCGACGCGATCCCCGGCAACGGAGAAATCAGGATCGTCACCGAAAGCGTCACCCACGACACCCCGGTGACGCGCGACCGCGCGACCGTACCGCCGGGCGATTATGTCAGCGTCAAGGTCATCGACACCGGCTGCGGCATCCCGCCCGAACGGCTGAACAAGGTCTTCGAACCCTTCTATACGACCAAACGTATAGGCGAGGGCACGGGGCTTGGCTTGTCGACGGCCTATGGCATTATCAAGCAATCCGGCGGCTACATCTTCGTGGACAGCACCCTGGGGCAGGGCACCTGTTTCACGCTGCTGTTCCGGGCCTACAAGGACGATCAGAAGGTGAAGAAAGAGGTGAAGGAAAGCAGCAAGGCGTCGGTCCGCCACGGCGATGGTGTGGTGCTTCTGGTCGAGGACGAGGCACCGGTGCGGGCCTTTGCATCCCGGGCGCTGCGGTTGCGGGGCTACAAGGTGCTCGAGGCGGAAAGCGGCGAAGAGGCGCTTGAGATCCTGTCGGACCCGGCGGTGAAGGTCGACATCTTCGTGTCGGATGTGGTCATGCCGGGCATGGATGGCCCCACCTGGGTGCGCAAGGCCTTGGAAACACGAAAGGATGTCCGCGTGATCTTCGTGTCGGGCTATGCCGAGGAAAACTTCGGCGACGAACAGTCACGCATCCCGAATTCGGTCTTCCTGCCCAAGCCCTTCTCGCTCAGCGAGCTGACGCAGACGGTTCAGGGCGTCGACGTCGGCTGAAGGCTGTTGTACAGCGCGAACTCAGCCGCGCATTTGCGCCGCAGCTTCGCCTCCATCTCGGGTGACAGGCTCAGCGTCATCTCGGGGGACACGTTTTCGCGCGTCAGCGTGATCTCGCGGTTCAGGCGGTCTTCCAGGAACATGTGCAGGGAGGCCTGGTCCTCGTACCGGAACAGGCGCGTGACCGCAGTGCCATTGCCCGCCGGTTCGACGAACTTCGCCTGGCTGCCGACGTTGGCATAACCAGGCTGTTCGCCCCGGCAATAGCCCTCGACGAAGTCGTCGAAGCTTACATCGTATGTATTGTTCGGCCGCCCCTCCATGAATGGCCTGCGGCGGTATCGATACCAGCTGCCCAGCCAGGACACCGGTTCACGGATGACGGCAATGATTTCAAGGTCTTCGCCCACGAATTTCTCAAGCATCGGCCGGAAGAAACGGTTGTAACGGAAGACCGGGGCATGCTTCAGATCCGGCGGGTCGTTCACCAGGATATCGGCCGAGGGTCCAAGCGCCTTTTCCCAGGCGGTCGTCCCGGTTTTCGGCACCGACAGGAACACCAGTTTCGCCTTGCCGAAGACCATCATTGTCCCAAATTCCTTGCCGTCGCCCGCGTCAATACTTCCTTAACCAGACTCACGTTCACTGGCGAGCAGTAAAGATTTTTGTTGAAATGTTCTCTTTTTGGTCTCATATGGAACAAGAGGCGAACAAAGGCGGTCATTGCCGCCATTTATCGGGTATGAAATAAGGGGCTGAACCAGATGGCAACGGCAGATCTTCTCTCCATGGATAGCAAGCGCGACGCGAACAAACAAAAGGCGCTGGACAGTGCCCTGGCCCAGATCGAACGGCAGTTCGGCAAGGGATCAATCATGAAACTGGGCGGCAAGGACGCCATCCAGCAGATCGAGGCGACCTCCACCGGCTCTCTCGGGCTCGACATCGCGCTCGGGATCGGCGGCCTGCCCAAGGGCCGCATCATCGAAATCTACGGGCCCGAATCTTCGGGCAAAACCACGCTGACCCTGCACTGCGTGGCCGAGGAACAGAAAAAGGGCGGCGTCTGCGCCTTCGTCGACGCCGAACATGCGCTTGATCCCGGGTATGCGAAAAAGCTGGGCGTCGACCTCGACGAACTGCTGATCTCGCAGCCCGACACCGGCGAACAGGCGCTTGAGATCACCGATACGCTGGTCCGCTCGGGCGCGGTGTCGATGGTCATCGTCGACTCGGTCGCGGCCCTGACGCCGAAATCCGAACTTGAAGGCGACATGGGCGATTCCAGCGTCGGCGTACACGCCCGCCTGATGTCCCAGGCCATGCGCAAGCTGACCGGGTCGATCGCGCGGTCGAACTGCATGGTCATCTTCATCAACCAGATCCGGATGAAGATCGGCGTCATGTTCGGCTCGCCCGAAACGACCACCGGCGGCAACGCGCTGAAATTCTACTCCTCCGTCCGCCTCGACATCCGCCGCATTGGCGCGATCAAGGAACGTGACGAGGTCGTGGGCAACCAGACCCGCGTGAAGGTCGTGAAGAACAAGGTCGCGCCGCCGTTCAAGCAGGTCGAGTTCGACATCATGTATGGCGAGGGCATTTCCAAGACCGGCGAACTGCTGGACCTCGGCGTCAAGGCCGGCGTGGTCGAGAAATCGGGCTCCTGGTATTCCTACGGCGACGAACGCATCGGTCAAGGTCGTGAAAACGCCAAGCAGTTCCTGAAGGACAACAGCGAAATCGCCCTCGCGATCGAAGACAAGATCCGCGCCGCCCATGGCCTGGAATTCGACATGGCGGATATCGACAAGGTCGAAGACGACGACGTGCTTGACGCGTGATCCCCGATCAGACTGACTGACCATCGCCCGCCGCGTCCCGGCGGGCGATCTTCATTCGGGGCAGGGCATGGCACACCAAAACCACGTCATCCAGTCGATCAACCTGAGCGGCGAGGCGATCTGCGTCGACATCTTCCGCCGCCCCGACGGCAGTTTCGGCTTTGACGAATTCCGCCGTGACCCCGAGGACGGGCGCGGCTGGTATTCCATCGGCTATCACGGCGACCGAAGCTTCCCGACCGAAGCCGCCGCCCGCGCCGCCGCACTGGCCGAGGTTCCTTGGCTGTCAGAGGCCATGCCCCCGTCAAGACCCGCGACCTGAGCCCCTTCTTCTGGTCCAAAATACCTCGGGGTGCGGGGCAGAGCCCCGCGGGCGTCGCTTTCTGCGCGTCATTTGCCTTTACCCCCTGACGCACAGGGTTTATCCCCGCTCTAACCGGAATTCTGACCGAAAGACCGCAGAGATCATGACTGGCCTCGCCGATATCCGCTCGACCTTCCTCAACTACTTCGCCAAGCAGGGGCACGAGGTCGTGTCCTCAAGCCCGCTGGTGCCGCGCAATGACGCGACGCTGATGTTCGCCAACTCGGGCATGGTGCAGTTCAAGAACCTGTTCACGGGCGTCGAAACCCGCGATTACACCCGCGCCACCACCGCGCAGAAATGCGTGCGCGCCGGGGGCAAGCACAATGACCTCGACAACGTCGGCTACACGGCGCGGCACCACACGTTCTTTGAAATGCTGGGGAATTTCAGCTTCGGCGACTATTTCAAAACCGACGCGATCCCCTTTGCGTGGGAGTTGGTGACCAAAGAATTGGGCATCCCCAAGGACAAGCTGCTGGTCACGGTCTACAAATCCGATGACGAGGCTGCCGAGATCTGGAAAAAGGTCGCGGGCCTGTCCGACGACCGTATCATCCGCATCGGCGACAAGCCTGACGGCGGGTCCGACAACTTCTGGCAGATGGGGCCGACTGGTCCCTGCGGCCCCTGCACCGAGATCTTCTTTGATCACGGCGAAAAGTTCTGGGGTGGCCCTCCGGGATCACCCGAGGAAGACGGCGACCGGTTCATCGAGATCTGGAACCTCGTCTTCATGCAGTTCGAACAGTTCGAGGACGGCTCGCGCCGTGACCTTGCTGCGCAGTCGATTGACACCGGCATGGGCATCGAACGGGTCGCCGCGCTGCTGCAGGGGACCAACGACAACTATGCCACCGACCTGATGCGCGCCCTGATCGAGGACAGCGCGCACAAGACCTCGACCGATCCCGACGGGCCGGGCAAGAC
Organism: Pseudooceanicola onchidii; assembly: GCF_004959925.1. Taxonomy (GTDB): domain Bacteria; phylum Pseudomonadota; class Alphaproteobacteria; order Rhodobacterales; family Rhodobacteraceae; genus Pseudooceanicola; species Pseudooceanicola onchidii. Next base: position 1,163,563 of record NZ_SPUW01000001.1, read on the forward strand.
GCATCACCGCGTGATCGCCGACCACCTGCGCTCGACCTCCTTCCTGATCGCGGATGGGGTGATGCCCTCGAACGACGGGCGCGGCTATGTGCTGCGCCGGATCATGCGCCGCGCCATGCGCCACGCGCACCTGCTGGGCGCCAAGGATCCGCTGATGCACCAGCTGGTGCCGGAACTTGTCCGCCAGATGGGTGAGGCCTATCCCGAACTGCGTCAGGCCAAGGCGCTGATCGAGGAAACGCTGAAGCTGGAAGAAACCCGGTTCCGTCAGACGCTTGACCGCGGTCTGAAGCTGCTGGACGACGAATTGTCCGGGCTGGACGACGGCGCCGCGTTGCCCGGCGAGGCGGCGTTCAAGCTCTATGACACCTACGGTTTCCCGCTGGACCTGACGCAGGATGCGCTGCGCGAAAAGGGCCGCACGGTCGACACCGACGGTTTCGACAGCGCGATGGCCGAACAGAAGGCCAAGGCCCGCGCCGCCTGGGCCGGGACGGGCGAATCCGCCGACCTTGCCATCTGGTTCGACATCGCGGACGAACATGGTGCGACGGATTTCCTGGGCTACGACACCGAGATCTCCGAAGGGCAGATCATCGCCATCGTCAAGGATAGCGCGGCGGTCGACGCGCTGGCCCCGGGCGAAGAGGGCTGGATCATCACCAACCAGACGCCGTTCTACGGCGAGTCGGGCGGTCAGGTCGGCGACACCGGCCTGCTGCGTCGTTTGGACAACGAGGACGAGATCGCGACCGTCACCGACACCCAGAAGATGGGCGGGGGCAAGATTTCCGCCCACATGGTCAAGACCGGGCAGGGCGCCTTCAAGGTCGGCGATGCCATCGCGCTCGAGGTCGATCACGCCCGACGCAGCACGATCCGAGCCAACCATTCGGCCACGCACCTGCTGCACGAGGCCCTGCGCGAGGCGCTTGGAGATCACGTCGCGCAGCGTGGCTCGCTCAACGCGCCGGACCGGCTGCGGTTCGACTTCAGCCACACGCAGGCGCTGACGCCCGAACAGATCGCCTCGGTCGAGGCCGAGGTGAACGCCTTCATTCGTCAGAACACGACCGTCGAAACGCGGATCATGACGCCGGACGACGCCCGGGGTCTGGGCGCGCAGGCGCTCTTTGGCGAGAAATACGGTGACGAGGTGCGTGTCGTGTCCATGGGGCGCAAGAACACCGGCAAGGGCGCGGACGGCCAGACCTATTCGCTGGAACTCTGCGGCGGTACCCATGTCACCCGCACGGGCGACATCGGGGCCTTTGCCCTGACCTCGGAAACCGCGTCTTCGGCCGGTGTCCGCCGGATCGAGGCCCTGACCGGCCAGGCGGCCCTGCAGGAACTGCGCGGCCGCGACAAGGCGCTGAGCCAGATCGAAGGCATGCTGAAAGCCACGGGCGACGAGGCCGTGACCCGCGTGAAAGCCCTGATGGACGAACGCCGCGCGCTGCAGAACGAGGTGGCGCAGCTGCGACGTGATCTGGCGATGTCCGGCGGATCCTCGGGCGGTGGCGCGGAAGCCAAGGAGATCAACGGGGTCAAGTTCCTGGCCCAGGCGATGACCGGCGTGTCCGGCAAGGACCTGCCCGCGCTGATCGACCAGTTCAAGGCGCAGATCGGATCGGGCGCTGTCCTGCTGATCGCCGATACCGGCGGCAAGGCTGCCGTGGCCGCGGGCGTGACGGACGACCTGACCGACAAGCTTTCGGCGGTCGATCTGGTGCGTGCAGCGGTGCCGGAACTGGGCGGCAAGGGCGGCGGTGGCCGTCCGGACATGGCCCAGGGCGGCGGCGCAGATGCGTCCAACGCCGAGGCCGCCATCAAGGCCGCAGAAGCCGTATTGGGAGGATAAGATGCCTGCACTCTGGATCGCACATGTCACGGTGACCGACGCCGAGGCCTATGGGAAATACGCCGAACTGGCCGGACCGGCCATCGCCAAGCACGGCGGCACCTTTGTCGCGCGCGGCGGCAAGTTCGTGCAGCTGGAAGGCAAGGAGCGCCCGCGCAATGTCGTGGCCAGGTTCCCGAGTGTCGAGGCGGCGGTGGACTGCTACAATTCGCCCGAATACCAGGAAGCGCTCGATCACGCGCGCGGCGCGAGCGAGCGGGAATTGATGGTGGTCGAAACCTCGGAATGAGGCATGATCCGGGGGAGGGGCGCTGCCCCTCGGCGGCGCTGCCGCCTCACCCCGGAGTACTTTCGGCAAGATGAAGTCAGTAGGGGTTCTTCGGGCCCCGATCTGACGACAGGGTCTGCTGGCGGCGCGTCACCAGCAGTTCGATCGCATCCGCCAGGTGTTCTTCGGCGATGTTGTAATCACCCCGGTCGACGCGGATGCGGTGTGCTTCGATCATCACGTCAGCATGGGTGCAGCCCACGGGCGGTTCGAACCGATAGCTGGCCAGTTCGATCAGCAGGCCCATGGGATCCTTGAAGTAGATCGAATCCATGAAGCCCCGGTCCTTGGGGCCGGAATGGGTGATCCCGCGTTCGTCCAGCCGCTTGACCGCCTGGTCCCAGGTCGCCTTTGACACGTTGAACGCCAGGTGATGCACGCAGCCGGGGTCGGTCGGGGTGCGGCGCGGGTCAGGCTTGCGGGTTTCGTTTGTGAAGATCGTGATCAGCCGTCCGTCGCCCGGATCGAAATAGAGATGCCCTTCGTCCGGGTTGTCGAGGTTGGGCTGGTCGAAGATGAAGGGCATCCCCAGCACCCCTTCCCAGAAATCGATGCTGGTCTGCCGATCGGCGCCGGTCAGGGTGATGTGGTGAACGCCTTGGGTCTGAAGCTTGCGCATGGGATCCTCCTTCGCTTGGGTCCAAGTTAGCCTGTGGGGCGAAAAAGGCTATCGTCGTGGCGCGCACGGGGTTTGTGCGTCTGTGAACTGAGGGCCGGTATCCGGGATGTTTGCAACGCAGACGCACATAAGCGTGCCTTGCCCGAAGCCGTCGCAGCCCCATACTCCTTGGCATGTTGACCACCGATCCTTCCCGACACCTGGCACGGCTGACTGCTTTGCTGCAGCGGTTCGAAATTGCGACGCTGATGGTGATCGTCCTTGGCGCCGGGGCGCTTTGGGCGTTCGTTGCCCTGGCGGCCGAGATGCTGGAAGGGGACCTGCACGCCTTTGACGAGGCCGTCCTGCTGGCCCTGCGGACACCCGGCGACCCGTCCGATCCGATCGGCCCGCATCAGGTCGAAATCGCCATGCGCGACCTGACCGCCCTGGGCGGGGTGACCATTCTGACACTGATCACGGTGGCGGTTCTGGTCTGGCTGATCCTCAAGCGCCAGCGTGCGACGGCCGGGTTCCTCGTGGCGGCCATGGTCGGCGGGCAGATCATCTCGAACGTGACCAAGCTGGGCTTTTCGCGGCCGCGCCCGGATCTGGTGCCGCACGGTGTCGAGGTGTCGACGGCGTCCTTCCCATCGGGGCATTCGATGATGGCGACCGTGGCCTACCTGACGCTTGCCGTGATCCTGACTCGGGCCGAGAAATCGAACCCTCTCAAGGCTTTCTACCTTGGTGTCGCCGTTGTGCTGTCATTGCTGGTCGGAACCAGCCGCGTGTATCTTGGGGTGCACTGGCCGTCAGATGTTCTGGCGGGCTGGTCGCTTGGCGCCTTCTGGGCGCTGTGCGTCTGGTTGCTGGCCCGGCGATTGCAGCACCAGGGCCGGATCGAACCCGGCAAATGAAAAGGGCGGGGTGATGCCCCGCCCTTTGATCCTTACGCCGATTTCGACATCCGCTTGCGTTCGTGAGGGTCAAGGTAGCGCTTGCGCAGCCGGATCGCGTTCGGCGTCACTTCGACCAGTTCGTCGTCGTTGATATAGGCGATCGCCTCTTCCAGCGACAGCGTGACCGGGGTGGTCAGGCGGACCGCTTCGTCGGTGCCCGAGGCCCGCACGTTGGTCAGCTTCTTGCCCTTGAGCGGGTTCACCTCGAGATCGTTCTCGCGCGAGTGTTCGCCGATGATCATGCCGGTATAGACGGGGGCCTGCGCGCCCAGGAACATCTTGCCGCGATCTTCCAGGTTCCACAGCGCATAGGCCACGGCCTCGCCGTTCTCCATCGAGATCAGGACGCCCGCGCGGCGGCCTTCGATAGTGCCCTTGTAGGCGGTCCAGCCGTGGAACACGCGGTTCAGAACCCCGGTGCCACGCGTGTCGGTCAGGAATTCGCCGTGATAGCCGATCAGACCGCGCGACGGCACGTGGGCCACGATGCGGGTCTTGCCGGCGCCTGCGGGTTTCATTTCAACCAGCTCGCCCTTGCGGGGGCCGGTGATCTTTTCGATCACGGCGCCGGTGTATTCGTCATCCACGTCGATCGTGACTTCCTCGACCGGCTCTTCACGACCCGATTCACCGTCACGCATGATCACCTGCGGGCGCGAGATCGACAGTTCGAACCCTTCGCGGCGCATGTTCTCGATCAGCACGCCCATCTGAAGTTCGCCACGACCCGAGACCTCGAAGGCCTCGCCGCCGGGGGTGTCCTTGATCTTGATCGCGACGTTGCCTTCGGCTTCCTTCATCAGGCGTTCGCGGATCACGCGCGACTGCACCTTCTTGCCGTCGCGACCGGCCAGCGGGCTGTCGTTGATGCCGAAGGTCACGGTGATGGTCGGCGGGTCGATCGGCTGCGCCTCAAGCGCGTCTTCGACGGCCAGCGCACAGATCGTGTCGGCCACGGTCGCCTTGGTCATGCCGGCCAGGGTGACGATGTCACCGGCCAGGCCTTCTTCGATGTCGGCCTGGGCCAGGCCGCGGAAGGCCTGAACGCGGGTGACGCGAAACTGTTCGATCTTCTGGCCGATGCGGGAAATCGCCTGCACCGTCTGGCCGACCTTGACCCTGCCAGTTTCAACCCGGCCGGTCAGCAGGCGGCCCATGAAGGGATCCGATCCAAGCGTCGTGGCCAGCATCCGGAAATCATCGTCCTGACGCTTGATCTGCTTGGGCGCGGGGACGTGGTTGACGACCAGGTTGAAGAGCGCGGACAGATCCTTGCGCGGCCCGTCCAGTTCCGCATCCGCCCAGCCATTCCGGCCCGAGGCATACATGTGCGGGAAGTCCAGCTGGTCGTCATCGGCGCCGAGGTTGGCAAACAGGTCAAAGCATTCGTCCAGCGCGCGGTCGGGTTCGGCGTCGGGCTTGTCGACCTTGTTCAGCACCACGATCGGACGCAGTCCAAGCGCCAGCGCCTTGGAGGTCACGAACTTCGTCTGCGGCATCGGGCCTTCGGCAGCATCGACCAGCAGGACCACGCCGTCGACCATGCTCAGGATCCGCTCGACCTCACCGCCAAAATCGGCGTGGCCGGGGGTGTCCACGATGTTGATCCGCGTGCCCTTCCATTCGACGCTCGTCGGCTTGGCGAAGATGGTGATCCCGCGTTCGCGTTCCAGATCGTTGCTGTCCATCGCGCGTTCGGCCACCGCCTGGTTTTCGCGGAATGCGCCGGATTGCTTCAGCAGCTCGTCCACGAGGGTCGTCTTGCCGTGGTCGACGTGGGCGATGATGGCGATGTTGCGCAGGTCCATGGGGCGTCCTTTTCAAGCTTGGCGCCCGCGTATACTGCATCTGCAGAAAAGGCTAGGGGGAAACGCGGAAACCCGGCGGCGCAAGCAATGTCGGGCCCAAAGTGCGAACCCGCGCGCCACACCCCAGCTTGAACCGTGCCAGCGCCGCGCCGTCTTCGGTGTCGACCGTGCCCAGATCGATCCGGCAGAGGCCCTTGGCGAAAAAGCTGCGCATGGCCTCCCACATGAGGCGGTTGTGGGCGTGGAGGCGGCGCCCCTCGGGGCCGGTCCAGCCCACGACGTAGGTGGCCACGGGTCCGTGCATCAGGAACAGCATGAAGGCGACGGTTTCGTCCTGGTGCATCGCTTCAAGGACAAGCCCGTGGTGGGGGTTCGCCCGGCTCCAGGCGGCCAGGAAGTCCGGCGGGTAGGATCGGTACCCCCGCCGTTTTCGCTGCGCCTGTTCCAGCGCAAGCAGTGTGCGGTGGCGGGCAAGGTCGAAATAGCTTTCCCTCAGGGTCAGCGGACCGTCGAGGGCACGGCGCAGGCGGTTGCGCCACTTCTGATGCATGTTGGCCCAGAGCGTGTCGTGCACCGGACTATGCGGCACGTTGATTTCTGCGATGTGCTGCGGCGTGAGGATCGGCCAGCAGCCGCCTTCGAACACCTCGGGCGCCTCGGGGATCACCAGCCGGGCCGTACTTGCGGGCAGTTCGGACAGCACACGGGCACGGCCGCCGGACAGATCGGCACGTGGAAGATAGCTGACGGACACGGGGCCGAACCGGCGCGTGATCGCCTGCACCGGGGCGCCGTCATCTACGAGGTGCCGGGTCACCCGCCGCCCAAGCAGACGAAGCGTGGCGGCGTAGCGATCCGATTGCTGCAGGGGTATCAAGTCAGGCCGGTCCATCTTGCGCATACTTTGCAGCGGCGATGGTTAAGACTTCGTGTGCCACGAGGGGCGTGGAAGGTGCCACATTGCGCCGGCGAGAGGTGTTTGCTGTCATGAGCGCGATGTTAAAGCCGGGTAAACGATGTCGGCATCTGTAAAAATAAGGATCGGGAAGGGGCACATGTGGGCCGATCAAAGGGCCGGCGGCGTTGAAATTGGCAACCGATGGCGCGCGACCTGACGACGGTTGCCGGGGCTCGCCGTCCCCGGAAATCCGGCCGGGTGCTTAGCATCTGCTTAAACTTCCTGTGCTTCACTGGTCCCATGAAGCCAAGATACGCCATCCACTTGCTTGACCTGCCTGCACCGCGCCTGACCTGGCAGGGGGCCATGACCATCGCTGTCACCGCCGCCCTGATCTGGACGGTTGCGGTTGTCGTGGTGCGCCTGATGCTGGCCGTGACCTGAGCCTGTCGCGTCGGCCGCCCCAGGGCCATCGCAGGGGGCCAAAAAGACAGAAGGCCCGGACGAACCGGACCTTCCCAAGACATCATCTTCCAGATCAGCGGCGCAGATCAGAACGGGATTTCGTCGTCCAGATCGCTGCGGCCACCACCGCCACCGCCGCCACCACCGGACGGGCCGCTGTCGTATCCGCCGCCATAGCTGCCGCCGCGATCGTCATAGCCGCCACCCGACGATCCGCCGCCGTAGTTGCCGCCGCCACCGCCGCCGCCTTCACCGCGACCGTCCAGCAGGGTCAGTTCGCCACGGTAGGGCCGCAGCACGATTTCCGTCGAATAGCGATCCTGGCCGGACTGGTCCTGCCATTTGCGGGTTTCCAGCTGGCCTTCGATATACACCTTGGAGCCCTTGCGCAGATACTGTTCCGCGATGCGCGCCAAGGGTTCCGAGAAGATCGCAACCGAATGCCATTCGGTGCGTTCGCGCCGTTCGCCGGTGTTGCGATCCTTCCAGTTCTCCGAGGTCGCGATGCGCAGATTGCAGACCTTGCCCCCGTTCTGGAAAGACCGGACTTCGGGGTCGCGGCCCAGATTTCCGACGAGAATGACCTTGTTCACCGATCCTGCCATGACGGCCCCCTTCGCAGATTCCTCAAGTTCCGACGGTTACATCAGAGTGGGGGCAAAGAGTAAAGATTGTGGAAAATTCGAACGACCCATGCCCGTGCGTCACGTGCAGGGGATCGAAAACCCTGTCACCTGAAGCCGAACACGCCACGACGCGCATGCGCGAAGCCTTGCCGACACCCCCCAGGACAGGGGAGGTAGGGCCATTTCGGGTGGCATTCGATCGAATTTTATGAAAAAAAACCGGCCAAGGGACAGGACACGGGGACAGGGCTTTTGGCATTCGTCAGAACCGCATGCGTCACGGCAACGTTGGTTGTCGCGCTTTCCATGCCGGAAATCGTGGCGGCGCAGTCCGTCTCCTCCTCCAGCCGGTCGCGGGTTTTTTCCAGCCAGACCAAGGTTCTGGATAGCCGCGCCTCGCAACAGTACAACAATTCCGTGCGGCTGCAGCCGACCCGGGTGGTCACGCCCTCGAAATGGGGCGATGGAACAGTCCCGGCGTTTCGCGGCCGCTACAAGGGCCCGCATCTTGCGACGGCCCGGGCTGCGGCGCGCAAGCATGGCATTCCCGAAGACCTGTTCCTGCGGCTGGTGCAGCAGGAAAGTGGCTGGAACGATCAGGCCCGGTCGCACAAGGGCGCGATCGGCCTTGCGCAACTGATGCCGGGCACGGCGCGCGCGCTTGGCGTGGATCCGCATAATCCGCAGCAGAACCTTGAGGGCGGTGCGCGCTATCTGGCGCAGCAGTATCGCACCTTCAAATCGTGGAAGCTGGCGTTGGCGGCTTATAATGCCGGTCCCAAGGCGGTCGAAAAGTACGACGGCATCCCGCCCTACACGGAAACCAAGAACTACGTCCGGATCATCTGGGGCAGCTAAGGCTGTGCCGTAGCGTCACGACGACAGGCCGCCCCGGTGCGGAACCTTTCTGTGCGGTTGGTGTTATCTCTCCACAACGCAACTGACGCGATGGCCGACTAGGTGCGCAGCACTGGGGTCGGCCCGAAAGGACATGATATGTTCAAGAAAACACTGACCGCCGCCGGCATCGCCCTGATCGCCGCCACCCCCGTTCTGGCCGTCGAAGGCCCGTTCCCCGTGGGTGAGATCGCGACCGAGACGAACTTCGACTCGATGAAGAACCCGAACGCGCTGGATTACTATCCCGAGGTCGCGGCCGACATCAACGCGGCCATCTCCGAACGCGCCAAGGTCGATCCCGGCATGGGCGAACGCCCCGTCGACCTTGAGGTCCGTATCCTGTCGATGCGCCTGAACGACGACCCGGTTTTGACCGGTGACGGTGCCTTCAACATGCTGGAAGGTCTGGTCACGGTCGAAGACAGCGCCAACGGCAAGACTGTCATCAGCCAGCCGATCCTGCTGAACGCCGAGGAAATGGAAGTGCCCTACCTGAGCGTGTCGCCCGAAAATCGCGACTTCTACAACGCCATGGTTCTGGCCTTCGCCGACCGCGCCGTCGAAATCGCGAACAGCGTCGACGAACTGCCGGACCTCGAGCAGGTTCAGAAGTAACAGTCAGCCAGTCCCCCGGGGTTCCCTCCCTGACCCCGACAGCCCCCGTGCTTATCGCGCGGGGGTTTTGTCATGCCGTCACTCGGCGGCGACCTTGATGACCGGCTCCATCGTGGCCAGCTGGTCTTCGGTCAGGTGACACTTGATCTGGTGGCCGTTCTGCATCCGCATGGGCGGCATGTCCGTCTCGCACAGGTTGCCCGGCACTTCGGATTTCCAGCGGCAGCGCGTCTGGAACGGGCAGCCCGGCGGCGGGTTCATAGCCGAGGGGATGTCGCCTTCCAGCACGATATGCTTCTTCTCGACCGAGGTATCGGCGATCGGCACGGCCGACAGAAGCGCCTCGGTATAGGGATGGTAGGGCGGCGCGAAGACCTGGTCGGTCGTGCCCATCTCGACCACGTGTCCAAGGTACATCACCATCACGCGGTCGCTGAGGTAGCGCACGATGCTGAGGTCGTGCGAGATGAACAGAAGCGTCGTCTTCTCTTCGCGCTGGATGTCCATCAGCAGGTCCGTCACCGCCGCCTGCACGCTGACGTCGAGCGCCGAGACGGGTTCGTCCGCCACCACGATCTTGGCCCCGCCGGCAAAGGCGCGTGCTATGCCGACCCGCTGTTTCTGCCCGCCAGACAGCTGTCGCGGCATCCGGTCGGCAAAGGCGCGGGGCAGCTTGACCAGATCGAGCAAGGTCAGCATCCGTTCGCGCCGTTCAGAGTCATTGGCCCCGATGCCGAAGACCTCGAGCGCGCGGATGATCTGGCGGCCCACGGTCATCGACGGGTTGAGCGTATCGAAGGGGTTCTGGAACACCATCTGCACGTCGGCAATCGTCGCCGCGCCGCGTTTCTCGATCGGCGTGTCCTGAATTTCCTTGTTCCGCAGCAGGATCTTGCCGTCCGTCGCAGTCTCAAGCCCCATAAGCACCTTGGCAAAGGTCGACTTCCCGCAGCCCGATTCGCCTACGATGGCCAGCGTTTCGCCTTCGCGCGCCTCGAAGCTGAGCGTTTCGTTGGCCTTGACCACCTTGGTCGCACCGCCGCCGAAAAGCGCGTTGGCGCTGACTTCGTAGTATTTCTTCAGCTCGTCCATCTTGAGCACGACATCGCCCACCTCGGTCCGGCCCTTGTCCGCGACGCCGACCACCGGGGCGTTCCAGTCGATTTCGTCAAAGCGCAGGCATCGCGTGGTGTGCCGATCGTCACCCGCGATATTGAACATCGGGATGTCCTTGGCGTCGCAGCGCCCCGCGACGAAATAGTCGCAACGCGGTCCAAAGTTGCAGCCCTTGGGCCGTTCATGGGGCAGGGGGAAGTTGCCGGGGATCGCCACCAGCGGGCGCGAGGTCTTGTCGGCCCCGGGCAGCGGGATCGACCGGAAAAGCGCCTGCGTATAGGGGTGCTGCATCTTGTCGAACACGTCCTCGATGGAGCCGCGTTCGACGGCTTCGCCCGAATACATCACGCACAGCCGGTCGCAGGTTTCCAGCACCAGCCCGAGGTTGTGGGAAATGAACAGCATCGAGGTGCCGTATTTCTTGCCCAGGTCGCGGACCAGCTCGACGATGGCCGCTTCGACCGTCACGTCCAGCGCGGTGGTCGGTTCGTCCAGGATCAGAAGCGCGGGCTTGGACATCAACGCCATGGCGATCACGATGCGCTGCTGCTGCCCGCCCGAAAGCTGGTGGGGAAAGCTGTCGAGCATCCGCTTGGGGTCGGGCAACTTGACGTCCGTCACCACCTGAAGCGCGCGCTGGTAGGCCTCGTCCCGGCTGATCCCTTCGTGGATCATCGGGACTTCCATCAGCTGCTTGCCGATCTTCATCGCCGGGTTGAGCGAGGCCATCGGCTCCTGGTAGATCATCGCGATTTCGTTGCCGCGCACGTCGCGCAGCTCTTCCGCCGACATCTGGGCCAGATCACGGCCCTTGAACTTGATCGACCCGCCCACGACGCGGCCGTTCACGCCCAGATCCTGCATCACCCCAAGCGCCACGGTGGACTTGCCGCAGCCCGATTCGCCGACAAGGCCCACGGCCTCACCGGGCATCACCCGGACCGAGAAATCCATGACCGCGGGAATTTCCCGCAGCCGCGTGAAGAACGAGATCGACAGCTGGTCGATTTCAAGGATGGGGCCGTCGTAGTCAGGAGATTTCATGTCGGGCTCCGTGGCTGGGGGCGGGGACGAGGGGCGCTGCCCCTCGCGCTCCCCGAGGTATTTTCGACCAGAAGAAGGGGCGGGCAGGGCGCATCATCAATCCTTCAGGCTTTCTTCGCGCAACCCGTCGGCCAGCAGGTTCAGGCCGAGGACGAGCGAGAGGAGGGAGAAGGCCGGAACGATGGCCGGATGCGGGTAGATCGACAGCAGCTTGCGGCCCTGGTTGATCGTGGTCCCCCAGTCCGGGCTGTCCGAGGGCAGGCCGAGGCCGAAGAACCCGAGCGTGCCCAGCAGGATGGTCGTGTAGCCGATGCGCAGGCAGAAATCGACGATCAGCGGGCCACGGGCGTTTGGCAGGATCTCCCACAGCATGATGTACCACGGGCCTTCGCCCCGGGTCTGCGCCGCCGCCACGTAGTCGCGGGTCTGGATGTCGAGCGCGAGGCCCCGCACGATCCGGAAGACCGTGGGGGCGTTGACGAAGACGACCGACACGAAGACGACGAGGATGCCGCCGGGGATGTCGAAGAGGTCGAGGTCCACGGGCAGGAAGTTCACCGGCGTGCCAGGGTCGTTGATCAGCGACAGGTAGAGCCATCCGAAGACCACCACCACAAGCGCGACCAGCACGTTGCGTCGCGTCGGCTGCGTGTGGAACCGCGAATTGATCAGCACGATCATGAAGAGGATCGGCAGGACGAAAAGGACCACGGCCATGTAGGACGGGATGCCGCTTTCCACCATCTCGGGCGTGACCAGCAGGTAGAAAAGCAGGATCACCGGGAAGGCGAGGATCAGGTTGGCCAGGAACGACAGCACGGTATCGAGCCGCCCGCCGAAATAGCCTGCGGGCAGGCCAAGCGTGATCCCGGCCATGAAGGCGAACAGCGTGGCCAGTGGCGCGATCCGGATCACGACCCAGCTGCCCTGCACCATGCGCGAGAAGACGTCGCGCGCCAGCGTATCCCCGCCCAGGAGGTAATAGGGGTAGTCGCCATCCTCGGCGCCGCGCAGGGGCGTGCCGGGGACCTTGTTCTTCATGCCCGACACCGCCGACAGCGGGTCGTGTGTGATGATCCAGTCGAACAGCCCGACGAAGAGCGCGGTGTAGACCCAGAACATCACGATGGCGAAACCCACCATGCCGATCATGTTGTCGAAGAGCTTGCCGTAAAGACCTAGGCGGCGCTTGTAGGCGATCGACAGGCCGAAGGTCAGCGCGAGCGCGATCCAGACCGGCATGAACTGATAGGCGAGGCGGAGGAGGATTTCCCCCCAGGACAGCGGTTCCATGGGTGCCTCCCTTACGAAATGCGGATGCGCGGGTTGAGGTAGACATAGCCGATGTCGGAAATCAGCTGCGTCACCAGAACCACGAAGACCGAGACGACCGAGATGCCCATGAGCAGGTCGATGTCATTGTTGCCCGCCGCCTGCACCAGCGCCCACCCCAGGCCCTTGTAGTTGAAGAGCGTCTCGACGATCACCACGCCGTTCAAGAGCCAGGGGAATTGCAGCATGATCACCGTGAACGGCGCGATCAGGGCATTCCGAAGCGCGTGCTTCAGCACGATGTTGTGGAACGATACGCCCTTGAGCCTTGCGGTGCGGATGTATTGCGCGGTCATGACCTCGGCCATCGAGGCGCGGGTCATCCGGGCGATATAGCCCATGCCGTAAAGGGCGATGGTCAGGACGGGCAGGAAGAAATTCTCGAAGGTCGCGTTCTCCATCGCCGCTGTCGCGGTGCCCTTGAACCATTTCAGCCCCACGGCCGAGGACGCGAAGACCGTGATCAATATGACGCCCGAGACATATTCGGGCGTTGCGGTTGTCGCGATGGAAAAGGTCGACAGGGTCCGGTCCAGCTTCGACCCTTCGCGCATACCGGCCAGCACGCCGATGATCAGCGCGGCGGGCACCATCAGCAGCATGACCCAGAGCATCAGCTTGCCCGTCATGTAAAGCCGCGTGCCCACGATCGACGACACGTCGTCGCGAAACACCCGGCTGTCCCCCCAGTTGCCCTGCAGCACGCCGCAGAACGCAGGCGCCGTCGCGGCGTCCTGGCCCGGATCGATGCAGCGCCCCGACACCGTGTCGCCCCGGTCGGTCGTCCAGCCGGGCAGCACACCCAGCCATTCGCCGTAGCGCACCAGCATGGGTTGCCCGAAGCCGTTGTTTTCAAGATAGCGCGCGACCTCTTCGTCGGACATGCGCGAGTTGCCTTCGAACTTGGCAACCTTTTCCAACATCGGCGGCTGGTTGGTAAGGAAGAACACCATGAAGCTCAGCACGAGGGCTGTCAGCACCATGGTTCCGATCCTTTTCAGGAGGAAGAACAGCATCCCTAATCCCTGTTGACCTGGGCCCGGCTTGGCGGACCTGGGAAGCGGGCGGGCCGTCGTGGGCCTTCTGTCCCGCGAAAAGGGGCGCGCCCGTCAGGCGCACCCCCGCGATGGATCAGGCTTCGACCCACCACTTGTAGTGGTGCATCTCGAAGGTCGGATGCATTTCGGTGCCATGAACGTTGGCCTTGTAGTGGCGGAAGAGCGACCGCCAGTACGGCTGGATCATCACGCCGTCATCCAGCATGATCTGTTCGATCTTGGCCATCACATCGCGGCGCTTGTCGGCGTCGGCGATGGACATCGCCTCGTCCAGCAGGCTGTCGAACTCCTCGTTCGCCATGGCGGTCTCGTTCCAGGCGACGCCCGACTTGTAGGCCAGCGCCAGGACCTGAACGCCAAGCGGGCGCATGTTCCATTCGGTCGCGGACCAGGGGTAGGTCAGCCAGTCGTTCCAGAAGGTCGAGCCGGGCAGGATCTTGCGTTCGATGTTGATGCCCGCGTCGCGAACCTGCGCCGCGACCGCATCGCAGCTTTCGGTCTGCCACTGGTCGTCGATCGAGATCAGTTCGAACACCGTGTCGGCATGGCCTGCATCCGCGATCGCCTGTTTCGCCGCCGCCGGATCAACCGGAACCTTCGGCACTTCGGCATATTCGGGGTGGATCGGGCAGACGTGGTGGTGTTCGGCCGTGGTGCCATAACCGGCATAGCCCAGCTCCAAAATCACCGCCGGATCGACGGCCATCTGCAGCGCCTTGCGCACGTTGACGTCGTCATAGGGCGCCTGGTTCTGGTTGAACCGCACGCACAGCGTGGCGGCCGTGACCGCTTCGGACTTGGTCCATTCCATCGCGTCAAGGACTTCGATGAATTCGCCGGTCGACTGGTAGGTCATGTCGATCTCGTCGGCATCGGCCGCCGCGACCCAGGACGCCATGTCGGTGCCGAAGTCGATGAATTCGATCCGGTCCAGATAGGCGCCTTCGCCCCACCACTGGTGATCGGTGTTCTTTTCAAGAACCTGGCGCACGCCGACTTCGTTTTCGGTCGGGATGAACGGGCCGGTGCCGATCGGGTTCGCCGCCGGATCGCCGCCGTCGTAGGACGAATGCACGATGGCCGCCGGGTAGTCGGCGAAGCCCGCGATGATCGTGATGTCGGGCGAGGAGGTCTTGAGCACGACCGTGTGGTCGTCGACCTTGGTCAGCGCGCCGTCCTTGACCATGCCGCTGTCGTCGTCGATCAGCGATGCCATGCGCGAGGCCATGGAATTGCCTTCGACGTTCTTTTCGCACCAGCGGGTGATGTTGAAGATGACGTCGTCGGCTGTGAAGGCATCGCCATTGTTCCAGGTGACACCCTGGCGGACCTTCAGCGTGTATTCGGTCGCGTCGTCGTTGGCTTCCCAGCTTTCCAGCAGCATGCCCTTGAACGACCCGTCTCGCTGGTATTCGACCAGGTATTCCAGCCAGCCGCGGCTGAAGTTCGCCATCTGCGACCAGTCGAAATTGCGCGGGTCCTTCAGCGCCTTGGTCTCCATCTGGACGCGCAGCGTGCCGCCCATCTGGGGCTGCATGTGGCTTTCGGCCTGCGCCGGTTCCAGGCCGCCCAGGCCATAGATCGTGGCGGTGGCGACACCAAGGGCAGAGGCACGGGTGATGAATTCACGACGGCTCAGCTGGCCCGCCTTGAATTCCTGCGCCCACATCTCGGCGGCCGGATGGACGGCCTCCGTGATCTTGTCCATACGAGTCATGTTTGTCTCCCTGTGACGTATGACGAAATGCGGGCCTTTGTGGCCCCGTTTGATTGGTTGTGCCCGCGTCGGGCTGCCGCTTGATGTGGCGCGGTCGGCGGAAACATCAACATTCCCAATAGCGAAGCAAAAATTGTGTCCCGGCTAGGGGCGTCATCGACATATTATGGTCTGTTTGCGACATCTGCACTAGTCAAAGACGACATCCCTAGGTTTTGCAACCGAAAATCGGGGATTTAGGCGCGGAATGAAAAAGGGGCGCCGCTGTCCTGCGACGCCCCGATAGGATCGGTGTGATCCGCGCTTCGGCACCACTTACCCCCGCGCCGCGGTCCTCAGGGCCGAGGGCGTCTGGCCGGTCTGGTTCTGGATGAAGCGGGTGAAATAGGCGGCCGAGCTGAAGCCAAGCATGTCGGCGATCAGCCGGATCGGAAGCTCTCCGCTCTCCAGCATGTCGCGCGCGGCATAGAGCACGCGTTCGGTGATGATGTCCGCCGCCGTCATGCCCGAGATCTGGCGACACGCGCGGCTCAGGTGCGTCGGCGTGACGCCCAGGGCCTCGGCGTAATCGGCCATCGGCTGGCCCGAGCGATAGTTCTTCTCGACCCGCTCGCAGAACGACGCGATCAGCCGTTCGGCGGCCGGCACGCGCGGGGCGGGCTGGTTTTCGGGCATCGCCAGCATCCGGCGCATCCAGACCGCCAGCAGCCCGGCGTGGGCCTTCGCGGCCTCGTCGCCGAAGGCGCGGTGCGTGGATTGTTCGCGCTGCATGTTGTCGAGGATCGCGGTCACCTCGTTCTGCGCCATCACGTCGCGGACCCTCAGGTGCTGCACGTCGTCCGGCATGATCCCGGATTCATGGGCGGGCAGATCGACCGCAACGCCGTAGGTCTGCTTGCCCAGGTCCATCGACATCAGCGTGCCCGCCGGGATGTAGAAGGCGTTGTGCGCCCCCACGCCGCGCCGCTTGCCCAGGATGGTCGCGCGGCCCTGGCCCTTGGTGATCCAGAGGAAAAGATGCGAGGCGCGGGCATGCTGAACCTCAAGCCGCCACGGCGCGCCCATGGTCAGCTGACCCAGGCTGCGCAGCCTCGGAGAGGCCACCGAATGTTCGTGGGGGGATTGGGCGAGGATGTTCTGTATCTGCATGTCCGAACCTCTCTGTTTGCGCCAACCTTGGCCGGGATGTCGCATATCGTAAAGTCCTCTGTGAGTTATCCACAGCTTCTCCACAGAAATCCGCCGTCAAGAGGGCAAACTGGGGACAGTTTGGGGATTATTACCCTGAGGCGGCGAAAGTTATCCACGAATCAACCATTGGGGGAAATCTTCCGCCATGCGGACATGCGTGCCCGAAACCAGGTGCGCTGCCGTTTCGCGAACTGGCGGGTCGCGATGGTCGCGGCCTCTGTCGCCGCGTCGAGCGTCAGGGCGCCCTGCAGATGGGCAATCAGTTCGGGCGCGCCGATGGCTTTCGAAGACGGCAGGGACGGTTCCCACCCGTCAAGGTTCGCGGCGGCCTCGTCCAACGCGCCCTGTTTCAGCATCAGGTCGAACCGCCGGTCGATGCGGGGTGTCAGCCAGTCTTTCGGGGCGTCGAAGACAAGGCAGTCCGCCTGGTCCGGGGGTAGGGCCGCCTGCGGCGTGTCGTCCTGCCACGCAGACAGCGCACGCCCGGTGGCGCGCCAGACCTCCCAGGCGCGCTGCACGCGCATGGGGTTGCGCTGATCGATCCGCGACAGCGTTTCGGCATCCAGGTCTGCCAGCAGGGCCGCGATGCCTTCCGCCTCGCGCAGTTGGTCGCCTTCGGCCCGGATCTCTGGCGGGGTTGCGGGGATCTCGGCCAGCCCTTCGGTCAGCGCGGTGAAATACAGCCCCGTGCCCCCGACGATCACCGGCGCAGCCTCCAGCAACGGCGTCACTTCGCGCAGCCATTCCCCGACCGAATAGGCGTGATCCCGCGCGATGTGCCCGTAAAGACGGTGCGGCACCCGCGCTTCGTCTTGCTCCGAGGGTCGCGCGGTCAGCACCCGCCAGTTGTCATAGACCTGACTCGCATCGGCGTTCACCACGACCCGCCCGTCACGCGCCGCGATCTCCATCGCCAGCGCCGATTTGCCCGATGCGGTCGGCCCGGCGATCAGCACGGGCCGTTCTTTTGAAAGGCCTGCGGGGATCATCCGTATAGACCGGTGTCATGGCGGGAATGGTGCATTGAACTGCGTCTCGTTTTGGACCATTTTGCCGCCAACCTACCCCCCGGAAAAGACGGAGCGCAACATGGCCGAAGACCAGCCCAAGACCACCTACAAGCGCGTGCTGCTCAAGATATCGGGGGAAGCGCTGATGGGCGATCAGGGGTACGGCCTGAACCCGCCGACCGTCGATCGCATCGCCAAGGAGGTCAAGACCGTCCACGACATGGGTGTCGAGATCTGCATGGTCATCGGTGGCGGCAACATCTTCCGCGGCCTCGCGGGCAGCGCGCAGGGGATGGAGCGGACCACCGCCGACTACATGGGCATGCTGGCGACGGTGATGAACGCACTGGCGATGCAGGCCGCGCTCGAGGCGCTCAAGATCCACACCCGGGTGATCTCGGCCATCCCGATGGACCAGGTCTGCGAACCCTACATCCGCCGCCGCGCCGTGCGCCACCTTGAGAAGAAGCGCGTCTGCATCTTCGCGGCCGGCACCGGCAACCCCTATTTCACGACCGACACCGCCGCGACGCTGCGCGCCAACGAAATGGCCTGCGAGGCGATCTTCAAAGGCACCAAGGTCGACGGCGTCTATGACAAGGACCCGATGAAGCACGCGGATGCGAAACGCTTCGACAAGGTCAGCTATGACGAGGTGCTGGCGCAGCATCTCAATGTCATGGATGCCTCGGCCATCGCGCTGGCGCGGGACAACAAGAAGCCGATCATCGTCTTTTCGCTGGACGAGCCGGGCGGTTTCCGTGGCATCCTGGCGGGCGAGGGGACCTATACCATCGTCAAGGACTAGGGGCTCTGCCCCCGGTCCTGCGGACCTCCCCCGAGGTATTTCCGACCAGAAGAAGGGGGCAGGGCCCGTCTCTTCTTCTGGGTCCAAATACCTCCGCCGGAGGCTTCGGGACGTTCCCAAGGGGCGGCACGACCTGATTTGATCCGGGGGCAGGCAAGCGACGCCTATACAAGCCGGGGCGCGTGCCGTATTACGCCTTTCGACAAATTTCAGAACTGGGAGGCACCCATGTCCGAAGACTTCGAGCTGGATACAGATGACCTGAAACGGCGCATGGACGGCGCCATGGGCGCGCTGCGCACCGAATTCGCCTCTCTGCGGACGGGCCGGGCCTCGGCCTCGATGCTCGAACCCGTGATGGTCGATGCCTATGGCCAGCTGACCCCGATCAACCAGGTCGGCACCGTGAACGTCCCGGAACCGCGCATGGTCACCATCAACGTCTGGGACAAGGGCCTTGTGAACAAGGTCGAAAAGGCGATCCGCGAATCCGGGCTGGGTATCAACCCCCAGATGAACGGCACCATCATCATGCTGCCGATCCCCGAGCTGAACGAGGAACGCCGCCGCGAGCTGACCAAGGTCGCGGGCAACTATGCCGAACATGCGCGCGTCGCGATCCGCAACGTGCGCCGCGACGGCATGGACCAGATCAAGAAGGCCAAGGGCGACGGCATGTCGGAAGACGACCAGAAGCTTTGGGAATCCGAGGTCCAGGACCTGACCAACACCTACATCAAGAAGGTGGACGAGGCGCTCGAGACCAAGCAGGGCGAGATCATGCAGGTCTGATCCCGGGAGGGAGACGTGACACAGCAGGATCATATCCGGCCCGGGCCGCGACATGTCGCCATCATCATGGACGGCAACGGCAGGTGGGCGACCATGCGGGGCCGCCCGCGTCTGTTCGGCCACCATGCCGGCGCCAAACGGGTGCGCGAGATCGTCGAAGCCTGCCCGGACATGGGTGTCAAGTACCTGACGATATTCGGCTTTTCGACCGAGAACTGGAAGCGCACGCAGATCGAGGTCGCGGGCCTGATGTCGCTGTTCAAGCGGTACATTCAGAAAGAGGCGCGCGCGCTGAGGGCCAACAACGTGCGGGTGCGCTTCATCGGCGACCGTCCGGGGCTGGACGAGAAGCTGCAGAGCCTCATGGACGAGCTGGAAGAGACCACCCAAGGCTGTGACGGCACCAATCTGACCATCGCGCTGAACTACGGCGGCCGCGACGAAGTGGCCCGCGCGACCCGGCGGCTGGCCGAAGACGTCGCGGCCGGAAAGCTCGACCCGGCGGCGGTGGACGAGGAAACCCTGCCGCGCTACCTTGATACCCGCGTGCTGCCCGACCCGGATCTGGTGATCCGCACCAGCGGCGAGGCGCGGATTTCGAACTTCCTGCTGTGGCAGTCGGCCTATGCGGAATATGAATTCATCGACACCCTCTGGCCCGATTTCACCCCCAAGGTCTTTGCCGAGGTGATCGACAATTACACCAACCGCGACAGGCGGTTCGGCGGGGTGAAGGCCTGATATGGCCCGGTCGTGGGAAGATCTGTCGGCCCGGGTGATCTCTGGCCTTGCGATGGTCGCCATCGGCCTTGCGGTGATCTGGGCGGGCGGGCACGTGCTGCGGTTGGCCTTTGCGCTGGTCGCCGCCGGAATGGTCTGGGAACTGGTCCGCCTGCTGGCGCCCGAGGCCCATAAATCCGCGTTGGCCATGGCCGGAGCGGCGGGCCTGGCCCTTCTGGGCGCGCTTTATCTGCCGGTGATGCTGGCGTTGCCGCTTCTGCTGGCCCCGGCCATGGCGGGTATCGCCTGGGTGCCGCGCCACCGGGTCCTGTACCTCAGCTATACCGCGTTGATCATCGTCGCGGCCTTCGGCATGGTCCAGCTGCGCGAGGTCTCGGGCATGGGCTGGATGCTGTGGCTGGTTCTGGTCGTGGTGGCAACCGACGTGGCGGGATATTTCGCCGGACGTGCCATCGGCGGGCCGAAGTTCTGGCCGCGCGTGTCGCCCAAGAAGACATGGTCCGGCACCGTGGCTGGCTGGGTCGCGGCGGCGCTGGTCGGCGTGGTCTTCATGGCCGAGGTCGGGCCGGGCCTGATCGGCCTGTCGGTCGCCGTCGCCATGGCGTCCCAGATGGGGGATATGGCGGAAAGCGCGATGAAGCGACGTGTCGGCGCCAAGGACAGTTCGTCGCTGATCCCCGGCCACGGCGGGTTGCTGGACCGGTTCGACGGCATGCTGGGCGGCGCGGTCTTCCTGCTGCTGATCGGCCCCTGGGCGGGGCTGCCTGTGGGCGTGAACTGATGCGGCGTGTCACCATCCTGGGGGCGACCGGATCCATCGGGCAGAACACCATCGACCTGATCGACCGCAACCGCGACGCCTATCAGGTGGTCGCGCTGACGGGCGGTCGGAATATCGAACGCCTTGCCCGCGATGCCATCCGACTTGGGGCCGAGGTCGCGGTGACGGCACATGACGACCTGCTGGACGACCTGCGTGCTGCGCTTGGCCAGTCTGGCGTCGCGGCCGCCGCCGGGGCAGAGGCGCTGACCGAAGCCGCCGCCCGGCCCGCCGACTGGGTCATGTCCGCCATCATCGGGGCAGCGGGGCTGCGGCCCGGTCTGGCGGCGTTGGAGCAGGGGACGACCCTGGCGCTGGCCAACAAGGAAACGCTGGTCGCCGCGGGCGCGCTGGTCATGCAGACCGCGCGGTCCAAGGGCGGAACGATCATTCCGGTTGACAGCGAGCATTCGGCCGTCTTCCAGGCCCTGGGCGGCGAAGACATGGCCTCGGTCGAACGGGTGATCCTGACGGCCAGCGGTGGCGCCTTCCGCGACTGGCCGATCGAGAAGCTTCGTTCTGCCACGCCGGAACAGGCCGCAACCCATCCCAACTGGGACATGGGCCAGCGCATCACCATCGACAGCGCCTCGATGTTCAACAAGGCGCTGGAGGTGATCGAGGCCCGCGAATTCTTCGGCCTTGCCCCCGACCAGATCGAAGTGCTGATCCACCCCGAAAGCATGGTTCACGCGCTGGTCGGCCACGTCGACGGCGGCATCCTTGCGCATCTTGGCGCGCCCGACATGCGCCACGCCATCGGCTATGCGCTGCATTGGCCCGAACGCGCACCTCTGCCGGTCGAACGGCTGGATCTGGCCAAGCTGGGCCAGCTGACCTTCCGTGCCCCCGACATGGCACGTTATCCCGCGCTTGATCTGGCACGGCAGGTGATGGAACGGGGCGGTCTGGCCGGTGCCGCGTTCAACGCCGCCAAGGAACGCGCACTTGACGGGTTCATCGCCGGGCATATCTCGTTCACGGACATGGCAGACGTCGTCGGCCGGGTCCTGGACCGGATCGAGGCGCGCCCCGGTCACATTGACGCCCCCTTTACCCTTGATAACGTCCTTCAAATGGACCATCTCGCCCGGTATGAGGCCGATAATGTGATGGCCGAGAGGCAGTAGCAGTAAGGACCCCTGATGGATTTCCTCCCGCAGTTCGGCAGCCTGTTCCAGACGCTCATCGCCTTTGTCGTGGCGCTGTCGATCATCGTGGCGATCCATGAATACGGCCATTACATCATCGGGCGTCTGTCCGGCATCCGGGCCGAGGTCTTTTCGCTTGGCTTCGGGCCTGTGCTGTTTTCGCGGGTCGACAAGCACGGCACGCGCTGGCAATTCGCCGCGCTGCCCTTCGGCGGCTACGTCAAGTTCCTGGGCGACAGTGATGCGGCGTCGGGCAAGGACGCGGCGGGGATGCAGCACCTGTCCGACACCGACCGGCGCATGACCATGCACGGCGCGCCGCTTTGGGCGCGTTCGGCCACCGTGGCGGCCGGCCCGATCTTCAACTTCATCCTGTCGATCATCGTCTTTGCGGGGCTCTTCATGGTGCAGGGGCAGGTGTCGCACCCGCTTGCCGTGGCGGAGATGCGTCCGCTGCCGCCGTCCTATGCCGCGCTTGAGCCCGGCGATCGCATCCTGTCCATCGGTGGCATCGACCTGCCCCAGACCGACACCGGCGACTTTGCCGGGCTGGGTGACAACCTGCCCATGACGCAGACGCTGGACTATCGCGTCAGCCGCGACGGATCCGAGATGGTCGTGCCCGGACCGTACCCCTATCCCGCGCTGGTCACGCAGCTGGCGCCAAACTCGGCCGCCTATGACATCGGCCTGCAGGCCGGCGACGTGATCACCAGCGTCGACGGCGCCCCGATCTTCGCCTTTTCGCAGCTGAAGGATGCGGTCGAAACCTCGGACGGGCGCGTTCTGGCGATCGAGGTCTGGCGGCAGGGCGAACCCGATCTGCTTGGCTTCTCGCTTGCGCCGCGCCGGGTGGACGAACCCAAGCCCGAGGGCGGCTTCCGCACCGAATGGCGTATCGGCATCGCCGGGGGGCTGGCGTTTGAACCGGCCACCGAAAGCACCGGCTTCGTCACCGCGGTCGGGGACGGTGTGACCCAGACCTGGCGCATCGCGTCCTCGTCGATCTCGGGCCTCTATCACATGATCACCGGCGCGATTTCGACATGCAACATGACCGGCCCGATCGGCATCGCGCAGACCTCGGGCGCGATGGCAAGCCAGGGCGCGGTCAGCTTCATCTGGTTCGTGGCGGCGCTGTCGACGGCCGTCGGGTTGCTGAACCTCTTCCCGATCCCGGTGCTGGACGGCGGACACCTGGTGTTCTTCGGCTACGAGGCGATCGTGGGAAAACCGCCTTCGGACAATGCCTTGCGCGTGCTGATGGGGGCAGGGCTGACGCTGATCCTGGGCGTGATGCTGTTCGCGCTGTCGAACGACGTGTTCTGCCCCTGACGGACTGACGACGCGCGGCATTGACTCGAGGTCGCCCGCGCTGCCCCCAAAAGGTCACAATTGGCACCGGATTTTCGCCCCATTCTGGCACGAAGTTCTTAACGAACAGCGGGTATAACGCCTGCACGAGCTTCTACAGGATCGAAACGATGCAAATCATTCAGAATGGCTATTCCGGTGTGTCGCTGCTGGTCGACCTGAACCGTGACCGCCTTTTCACCATCGCCATGATCGCAGTCGCCCTGGGCGCAGGCGGATGGCTGGGCTCTTTCATGAGCTGACACAAGTTTCCCCCAGGCCGTGGCAGCGGCCGACCTCACGATCGGACTTTGGCAGCAACTGACAGTCCGTTCGAAACTTGACGGTGCGCTTTCCACACGGAAAGCGCACCATTTTCATTTTGTGCCCGATGCATTTTGACAAGGCCGGAGGGACGGGTTAGTCACGGTCTGACAGGGGATATCTGACCAGGTCTGGATTATGAAAAGAACAAAGCGGAACGGGTCTGCCAGCCCGACGCACCGTCGGCCACTTGGCCGCGCTGCCGTTGCGGCACTGATGTTGGGCGGGGCGGTCATTGCCACCCCGGACATGACCCTCGCACAAAGCTATCGTTTCAACGCGGTCCAGGTGGACGGCAACGCACGCATCGAATCCGGCACGGTCCTGACCTATGCCGGGATCGCGCGCGGGCAGACGGTGTCTGCGGCCCAGCTGAACGACGCCTATCAACGGCTTGTCGCCTCGGGTCTGTTTGAAAGCGTGCAGATCACGCCGCGTGGCGGCACGCTGGTGATCCAGGTCAAGGAATACCCGACGGTCAACCGCGTCCGGTTCGAAGGCAACCGCCGCCTCAAGGACGATGCGCTGACGGAAATCGTTTCGTCGCAGCCGCGTCTCGTCTTCTCGCCCAGCAAGGCCGAAGCCGACGCCGAAAAGATCGCCGAGGCCTATGCCGAACAGGGCCGCATCTCGGCCCGCGTGACGCCCAAGATCATCCGCCGGTCCGACAACCGCGTCGACCTGGTCTTCGAGGTCTTCGAAGGCAAGAACACCGAGGTCAACCGCCTGACCTTCGTCGGCAACCGCGTCTATTCCGACCGCCGTCTGCGGCGCGTGCTGGAAACCAAGCAGGCCGGCCTGCTGCGCCAGCTGATCCGCCGCGACACGCTGGTCGAGGACCGGCTGCAGTACGACCAGCAGCTTCTGCGTGATTTCTACCTGTCGCGCGGCTACATCGACTTCCGGACCACCGCCGTGAACGCCGAACTGGCCCGCGAACGCGATGCCTACTTCGTGACGTTCAACGTGCAGGAAGGCCAGCAGTTCAAGTTCGGCACGATCACCGTCGTCTCCGACTACCCCAAGGCCGATGCCGAGGTGTATGACGGCGTGGTCCGCATCCGCTCGGGATCGGTCTATTCGCCGCTGGACGTGGAAAACGCCATCGCCCGGATGGAGGCACAGGCCGTTCGCGAAGGGCTGGATTTCCTGCGGGTCGAACCGCGTGTCACCCGCAACGACCGTGACCTGACGCTGGATATCGAATTTGTCCTGACCCGTGGACCGCGCGTCTTCGTCGAACGAATCGACGTCGAAGGCAACACGACCACGCTGGACCGCGTCGTGCGTCAGCAGTTCAAGATCGTCGAAGGCGATCCGTTCAACCCGCGCCAGATCCGGCAGGCGGCGGAACGCATCCGCGCGCTTGGCTACTTCGAGACCGCGCAGGTCAACGCCCGCGAAGGGTCGGCCCCCGATCAGGTTGTCGTGGATGTCGACGTCGAAGAGAAACCGACCGGGTCGCTGACCTTCGGTGGTACCTTCTCGACCAACTCGGGCTTCGGCCTGGCCGTGTCGTTCAGCGAACGCAACTTCCTGGGCCGTGGTCAGACGCTGAACCTGTCGGCCACCGGTGCGGATTCGAACAAGAACTACAGCATCGGCTTCGTCGAACCCTACTTCCTGGGCCGCGACGTCGCGTTCGATTTCAACATCGGCTACGTCGAAACCGAAAGCTACAACGCGCCCTACAACACCGAAGCCACGAACTTCGGGTTCGGCTTCACCTTCCCGCTTGGTGAGAAGTCCCGTCTGGGCCTGCGTTACCAGCTGGACAATTCGGCCATGACTGCCTCGGCGGGTACCGTCACTGGCAATGTCATTGCCCAGGAAATCCTCAAGAACGACGTACTGTCCAGCTCGCTCGGCTATACCTACACCTACGACACCCGGACCACCGGCATCGATCCGAACAAGGGCTTCCTGTTCGAATTCGGCCAGGACTATTCGGGCATCGGCGGGGACACGCAGTTCGTGCGCACCAAGGCCCGCGCCGTGGCGCAGACCCGCGTTCTGAACGAAGAAGTCACACTGCGCGCCAGCCTGCGCGGCGGCATGCTGAGCTATACCAAGGGCTCTAGCCGCACGCTCGACCGGGTCAACCTGATGGGCGAATACCTGCGTGGCTTCACTCCCGACGGGGTGGGCCCGCGTGAATACGACGCCGGTGGCGGTACCTTCAATGACGCGCTTGGCGGCAACATGTTCGTCGTCGGCAGCCTCGAGGCGGACTTCCCCATTGGCCTGCCCGAAGAATACGGGATCTCCGGCGGGGCCTTCTATGACATCTCGAATGTCTGGGATGTCGGTGCCTCGGGGGCCAACGCCGCTGCGGGTGACCTGCTCTACAACAACGGCTCGTTCCGTCATGTCGTCGGTCTGTCGGTCTTCTGGGACACCCCCATTGGCCCGCTGCGCTTCAACTTCGCCAAGGCCCTCAAGAAGGAAGCCCGCGATGAAGAGCAGTTCTTCAACCTGACGATCCGCTCGGAATTCTGAGGACACAGGTGCATCCGCGCTGGTTCACATCCACGATAAGGGCGGTCGGTGTCTCGGCCGCCCTTTTCGCTGCCGGTCCAGTGGCGGCGCAATCCGGGTTTGAACCCGGCCGGACCGAGGGCACGGAATTCAGCGCCATCCTGACGCTGGACACTGATCGCCTGCTGACCGAAAGCGCCGCCGGGCGTGCGATTGACGAGGAACTGGCCGAAACCAGTGCCGTTCTCGCCGCCGAAAACCGCCGGATCGAGGCCGAGCTGACGGAAGAGGAGAAAGACCTGTCCGTGCGCCGGTCCTCACTGACCGCGGAAGCCTTCCGCGCCGAGGCCGCCGCGTTCGACGCCAAGGTCAACGACGTGCGCGAGGAACAGGACGCCAAGCTGCGCGACCTGCAGGCCCGCGCCGAAGCGGCCCGCCGTCGCATCCTTCAGGCGGCCAACCCCGTACTGGCCTCGCTGATGCAGGACACCGGCGCCGTCGCGATCCTGGAAAAGAATACCGTGATCGTCGCCCTGCAGTCGGTCGACATCACCGCCCTGGCGATCCAGCGGCTGGACGCGGCGATGGCCGATGGCGGCCTGGGGCTGATCACGGATGATGACAGCCCGTCACAAGATCCCGCCGCGCCCGGCGTCGACGCGCCCACGGCCCCGGCCGACTGACCGCACGGCGCTTGCCCGGATGCGGGCGACTTGCTAGGCACCCCCAAAGACGAAAGGACAGCCCATGAGCGACACCCTGAAATCCGCCGATATCGGGCTTATCCAGCGGATCATCCCGCACCGCTATCCCTTCCTGCTGGTCGACCGGGTCGAGGAAATCAACGGCTACCAGTCCGCGCTTGGCATCAAGAACGTCACGATGAACGAGCCGCACTTCCAGGGCCATTTCCCCGGCAAGCCGATCATGCCCGGCGTCACCATCGTCGAAGCCATGGCCCAGACCGCCGCCGTCATGGTGGGTGTCGACATGGACATGGCCGACAAGGAGCTGCTGGTCTATTTCATGGCCATCGACAACTGCAAGTTCCGGCGCATGGTCGTGCCCGGGGATGTGCTGAAGATGCGGCTGACCACGGTGCGCGGCAAGCCCGGCGCCAAGGTCTGGAAGTTCAAGGGCGTGGCCGAGGTCGAGGGTGAACTGGCCTGCGAGGCCGAATTCACCGCGATGATGGACCTGCCGAAGGAGTAACCCATGGCCGTAGATCCGGGCGCAGAGGTCCACGCCTCTGCCATCATCGAAGACGGCGCGGTGATCGAGGCCGGCGTCACCATCGGCCCCTTCTGCCACATCGGCCCCAAGGTCGTGCTGCGGCGGGGCGTACGGCTGATGAGCCATGTCGTCGTGCAGGGCATCACCGAGATCGGAGAGGACACGCTGGTCCATCCCTTTGCGGTTCTGGGTGGCATCCCGCAGGACAAGAAGTTCAAGGGCGAGGAAACCACGCTTACCGTCGGCAAGCGCAACCGGATCCGCGAACATGTCACCATGAACACCGGCACCGAAGGCGGTGGCGGCGTCACCCGCGTGGGCGACGACGGGCTGTTCATGGCCGGCTGCCACATCGCGCATGACTGCATCCTTGGCAACAACGTGATCGTGGTGAACAACGCCGCGCTGGCCGGGCATTGCATCATCGACGACGAGGTCATCATCGGTGGTCTCTCGGGCGTGCACCAGTTCGTCCGCATCGGGCGCGGGGCCATCATCGGTGCCGTCACCATGGTCACCAACGACGTGATTCCGCATGGCCTTGTGCAGGCGCCGCGCGGGCACCTGGACGGGCTGAACCTTGTCGGGCTGAAACGCCGCGGCGTGGCGCGGTCCGACATCACGGCACTGCGCGCGGCCTTCCAGATGCTGGCGCAGGGCGAAGGCGCCTTCCAGGATCGTGCCCGCCGCCTGGGCGAGGAAACCGAAAGCGATTACGTCCGAGAGATCGTCGATTTCGTCACCGGCGCCAGCGACCGGTCCTTCCTGACGCCGGGCAAGGGCTGAATGGCGCGGCTCGGGATCATTGCCGGGGGCGGGGGCCTGCCCGTCGCCCTGGCGGCTGCCGATCCCGGGGCGCAGTGTGTGGGGTTCGAGGGCATTGCCACCGACCTGCCGTCCGATCGGTTGCAGATGCACCGGTTCGAACGGCTTGGCGCCCTGTTCGATGCGCTGCGCGGTGCGGGCGTGACCCGGGTGGTCATGGCCGGGGCCATGTCGCGCCCCGCCTTCGATCCCGCCGCGCTGGATCCCGTCACGACAGCGCTGTTGCCCCGTCTGACGGCGGCGATGCAGCAGGGCGACGACCAGCTGCTGCGCTTCGTGATCACCCTGTTTGAAGATCAGGGATTCGAGGTCGTCGGCGCCGCCGATCTGCTGCCTGACCTCACCGCCGCGCCGGGCCTTCTGGCGGGGCCGGAACCCGGGGCCTCGGCCCGGGGCGACGTGGCGCAGGCGCGCGCGATTCTTGACGCTCTCTCGCCGCTCGACGTCGGGCAGGGCTGCGTGGTGGCCGGGGGACTATGCCTCGGGGTCGAGACACTGCAGGGCACCGATGCGCTTTTGCGGTTCGTGGGCAACACCCCGGCGGCTTTGCGTGGTGATCGGCGCGGCGTGTTGGTCAAGCGGCCCAAGGCGGGGCAGGACCTGCGCGTCGACATGCCGGCCATCGGGCCGGATACCATCCGCGCCGCCGTGGACGCAGGGCTTGAAGGCATCGCCATCGCCGCCCGCGCCACCGTGCTGATCGACCGGCCATCGCTTCTCTCGGCCTGTGCCGAGCATGGTCTTTTCCTGCTGGCAGAGCCCTGATGCGCGTCTTCCTGATCGCCGGAGAGCCTTCGGGCGATGCGCTTGGACAGGCGCTGATGCAGGGGTTGAAGACGCTTGTGCCCGATGTGGCCTTCGAAGGCATCGGCGGCCCACGCATGTGCGGTGAGGGGATGCAGAGCCTCTTTCCCATGGACGAGCTGTCGGTCATGGGGCTGGCCGAGATCCTGCCGAAGTACTTTCACCTCAAGCGCCGCATCCGCGAAAGCGCCGAGGCTGCTCTGGCCAGCAAACCGGACGTTCTGATCACCATCGACAGCCCCGACTTCTGCCTGCGTGTGGCGAAGCTGGTGAAGGCCGCCAGTACCATCCGCACGGTGCACTACGTCGCGCCCACGGTCTGGGCCTGGCGTCCGGGGCGGGCGGCGAAGATGGCGCAGATGATCGACCAGGTCCTGGCGCTCTTCCCGTTCGAGCCGCCCTACATGCAGGCCGCCGGGATGGAGTGTGACTTTGTCGGCCACCCGATCGCCACCCAGCCCCGCGCAACCGACGCCGACGCGCGCGCCTTCCGTGCCGCCCACGACATCGGAGAGGCACCGCTGGCCCTTCTGTTACCCGGGTCGCGCCACGGCGAGGTTACGCGCATCGCCCCCGTGCTGGCCGAGGCGCTGCGGCGCATGACCGACCGGCGGCCCGAGCTGCGCGCCGTGCTGCCCGCCGCCACGCCCGTTGCGGCGCGGTTGACGGACATGATGGCCGACTGGCCGGTCAAACCGATCCTTCTGGATCCCGCCGCCACCGATGATGCCACCAAGCGCGCGGCCTTCAGGGCGGCGGACGTGGCCATCGCGGCCTCGGGCACGGTGTCGCTGGAACTGGCCGCCGCCCGCACGCCCATGGTCATCGCCTACAAGATGAACCCGCTGACCTTCGCGATCATGCAGCGCATGGTGGTGACGGATACGGTGACGCTGGTGAACCTTGTCGCCGACAGCCGCACCGTACCCGAATACCTAGGGCCCGACTGCCGGGCCGAGCTGATCGCGCCCGCCGCTCTCAAGATCCTGACGGACCCGAGCGCGCAGGACGCGGCCATGGCCCTGACAATGGAGCGTCTGGGCGAAGGGGGCGAGCCGCCGGGGCTGCGCGCTGCCCGGGCCGTGGTGGAACGGCTCTGATCCCACGCGCCTCCGGCGGGAGTATTTCGGGCAAGATGAAGGGGATCAGCCCTTCCAGATCCAGCCACCGCCCAGGATGCGCGTGCCGCCGGTCTCGTAGAAGACGCAGGCCTGCCCGGGCGATACGCCTTCTTCTGCGGTCAGCAGTTCGACCACCGCTTCGGTGTCGGAAATCGGGCGCAGGATCGCATCGCGCGGCGGCCGGGTCGACCGTACCTTGACCGAAATGTGGCGCTCGGCCTGGTCGGTCAGCTTGCCGTCGCCCAGCCAGTTGATCTCGCGTACGGGGACCTGGCGGGTGGCCAGCATCTCTTTCGGGCCGACGACCACGCGGCGGGTGTCGACGTCAAGCTTGACGACATAGAGCGGTTCGGTGAGGCCGCCGATGCCCAGACCGCGCCGCTGGCCGATGGTGTAATGGATCACGCCCTCATGCTTGCCCAGCACGCGGCCTTGCACGTCCACGATCTCTCCGGGTTCGGCGGCGCCGGGGCGCAGTTTTTCGATCACCGAGGCATAGTTGCCGTTCGGCACGAAGCAGATGTCCTGGCTGTCGGGCTTGTCGGCCACGGGCAGGCCGTACTTGGCCGCCAGCGCGCGGGTTTCGTTCTTGGACGGCAGGTGGCCAAGCGGGAAGCGCAGGTAGTCGAGCTGTTCCTGGGTCGTCGAGAAGAGGAAATAGCTTTGATCGCGGTTGGCATCGGCGGCGCAGTGCAGTTCGGCCCCCTGCGCACCCATCTTGCGCTGGATGTAATGGCCCGTCGCCATGCAGTCGGCGTCCAGGTCGCGCGCGGTTTCCAGCAGGTCCTTGAACTTGACCCGTTCGTTGCAGCGGATGCAGGGCACCGGGGTCGCACCTGCAAGGTAGCTGTCGGCGAATTCGTCTATCACCGCGTCCTTGAAGATGTTTTCATAGTCGAGGACATAATGCGGAAAGCCCATTTCCTCGGCCACGCGGCGCGCGTCGTGGATATCAAGACCGGCACAGCAGGCGCCCTTCTTGGCCAGCGCCGCCCCGTGGTCGTAAAGCTGCAGCGTCACGCCCACGACGTCATAGCCTTCCTCGGCCAGCTGTGCCGCCACGACCGAGCTGTCGACGCCGCCCGACATGGCCACGACGACGCGCGTTTCGGACGGCGGTTTGGCGAATCCGAGCGAGTTGAGTCCGGTGTTCTGATCCAGCGGCATGGGGCCCTCCGGGACGGATGTTGAACGAAGCATGAAGCAATAAGCGAAAATGCGAACAAATAATAGGCCGCGATTTCACCTCCCGTTAAACCCGAGCGGCAAGGATACCATCGGAACGGAAAAGGGTACGTGTGCGATGTATCTTAAGAAAATCCCCGGGCCAAGGGCCGTGAACCTGCCCGATGGCTCTATCATGACACGGGCGGATCTTCCGGCCGCGGAGACCACCAGGTGGGTCGCCTCTCGCAAGGCGGCCGTGGTGCGCGGCGTGGTCCATGGATTGATCACGCAGGACGAGGCGCTTGAGCTTTACAGGCTGAGCGAAGAGGAATTTCGCGAATGGGTCTGGGCCGTGTCGCGCCATGGGGAAGAGGCGCTGAAAGCCACAACTGTGCAGAAATTCAGGCAACCCTGACACGGTAATGACAACTTTGAGTTGTTGAGAACTTTCTTGATATACGGTAATTGGTCATTAACCATTTAGGGGCAGAGTGGGTTGTGTAAATAAAACTTAACGGAGTCCGGTAATGCGTGTGCTGCTCGTCGAAGATGATCCGACTACCTCGAAAAGCATCGAACTGATGCTGACCCATGCCAATCTTAACGTCTATACGACGGATCTCGGGGAAGAAGGGATCGATCTGGCGAAGCTCTACGATTACGACCTGATCCTCCTTGACCTTGGACTGCCGGACATGAACGGCCACGAAGTTCTGCGCCAACTGCGCATGGCCCGTATCGACACGCCGATCCTGATCCTGTCCGGGGCCGACGACACGGAAAACAAGATAAAGGGCTTCGGCTTCGGTGCCGATGACTACATGACCAAACCCTTCCACCGCGAAGAACTGGTTGCCCGGATCCACGCCATCATCCGCCGGTCCAAGGGGCATTCGCAATCCGTCATCAATACCGGCAAGGTTTCAGTCAATCTGGACGCAAAAACGGTCGAGGTCGGAAGCAAGGCCGTTCATCTGACCGGCAAGGAATATCAAATGCTTGAGCTTCTTTCCCTGCGCAAGGGAACGACGCTGACAAAAGAGATGTTCCTCAATCATCTCTACGGCGGAATGGACGAGCCGGAATTGAAAATCATCGACGTCTTCATCTGCAAATTGCGGAAGAAACTGTCGACTGCGACAGGCGGCGAGAATTACATCGAAACCGTCTGGGGCCGGGGCTACGTTCTGCGTGACCCGCAGCCCGAAGAAATGGATGATCAGCGGCTTGCCGTTGGCGCCTGAATAAAGACCGAAGGCCACCACTCACCACTGGACCCCGGTCCAAGCGCCCCCTATCACTTCGCACAGCCGGTCCGCCGGTGGTTGTGAAGAAGGGGGCGCAGGCATGTCCGGACACATGGCCGACAAGGCCGTAGACAGGCTGACGGTGGATGAGGCAGAGGCCGAGCTGGCCAGGCTGGCCAAGCTGCTGGATGCCGCCAACACCGCCTATCATACCGAGGATTCCCCCGACCTGTCGGATGCGGACTATGACGCCGCCAAGCGGCGGAACGCCGACATCGAAGCCCGCTTCCCCGATCTCAAGCGCGCCGACAGCCCGTCAGACCAGGTCGGCGCCGCCCCGGCCGAGGGATTCGGCAAGGTGCGTCATGCCGTCCGGATGATGTCGCTGGCCAACGCCTTCGAGGACGGGGATGTCCGGGATTTTGCCAATCGCGTCCGATCCTACCTCAACCTCACCCCCGACGCGCCGCTGGCCTTCACGGCGGAACCGAAGATCGATGGCCTGTCGCTGTCGCTGCGGTACGAACAGGGCAGGCTGGTGCAGGCCGCCACCCGGGGCGATGGCGAGGTTGGTGAGAACGTCACCGCCAACGCCCGCACCATCGACGACATCCCCGAGGAGATCGCAGGCGCGCCCGAGGTCGTCGAAATCCGGGGCGAGGTCTAC
Organism: Pseudooceanicola onchidii; assembly: GCF_004959925.1. Classification (GTDB taxonomy): domain Bacteria; phylum Pseudomonadota; class Alphaproteobacteria; order Rhodobacterales; family Rhodobacteraceae; genus Pseudooceanicola; species Pseudooceanicola onchidii. Next base: position 1,196,623 of record NZ_SPUW01000001.1, read on the forward strand.
ATGTCCCACGCTGATTTCGCGGCTCTGAATGAGCGTCAGGCAGAACGGGGCGGCAAGACCTTCGCCAACCCGCGCAATGCCGCGGCCGGGTCCCTGCGCCAGCTGGATGCCGAGATCACGCGCTCCAGGCCTCTGAAATTCTTCGCCTATTCCTGGGGAGAGCTGACCGAGCCGCTTGCCGACTCGCAGTCCGGCGCGATCGACCGCATGGCTGACATGGGCTTTCAGACCAACCCGCTGACCCGCCGCTGCACCTCGGTCGCCGAGATGCTGGATCACTACCGCCTGATCGAGGACCAGCGCGCGACCCTTGGCTATGACATCGACGGCGTCGTCTACAAGGTCGACGACCTGGCTCTGCAGACCCGCCTTGGCAGCCGGTCGACCACGCCTAGGTGGGCCATGGCGCACAAGTTCCCGGCGGAACTGGCCTGGACGCGGCTTGAAGCGATCGACATCCAGGTCGGCCGGACCGGCGCGCTGAGCCCCGTCGCCCGGTTGACGCCGGTGACCGTCGGCGGCGTCGTGGTGTCCAATGCGACGCTGCATAACGAGGACTACATCGCCGGTCGCGACAATCGCGGCGAAGAGATCCGGGGCGGCAAGGACATCCGCGTGGGCGATTGGGTTCAGGTGTACCGGGCGGGCGACGTGATCCCGAAGGTGGCCGATGTCGATTTGGCCAAGCGCCCGGATGACGCAGCTCCTTACGTCTTTCCGGACGAATGCCCCGAATGTGGCAGCGCCGCCGTCCGCGAAGAAGGCGATTCGGTCCGCCGGTGCACCGGTGGCCTGATCTGCCCGGCTCAGGCTGTCGAAAAGCTGAAGCATTTCGTCTCTCGCGCGGCCTTCGACATCGAGGGGCTTGGCGCCAAACAGGTCGAGATGTTCTACGGCGATGAAACCTTGCCGATCCGCGAACCGGCCGAGATCTTCACCCTGGCGAACCGTGATGCGGCCCAGCTGGCCAAGCTGAAGAACCGTGACGGATTCGGGGACAAGAGCGCGACAAACCTGTTTGCCGCCATCGACGAAAAGCGCCGTATCCCGTTGAACCGGCTGATCTTTGCGCTCGGGATCCGGCATGTCGGCGAAGTGGCCGCCGCCGATCTGGCGCGGCATTTCACCAGTTGGGACGCCTTTGTCGCGGCTGTCGATGCGGCGGCGCCGGCCGCGAAACGCCATCTTCGGGCGGAAGAGGCGATCGTTCAGGAACGCCGTCGCGCCGCCCAGGAAGGACGCCGGGCCTCGATTTCAGCGGTCACCAAGGCCGCGTGGGAGGCCGAGGTGCTTCCCCAGGGTGCGAAGGCCGCCTGGGATGATCTTGTGGGCATCGACGGCATCGGCGCCGCCGTTGCGGTATCGCTGGTCACGACGCTGCAACAGCCCGCCGAACGCGCCTCGATCGACCGGCTGGTGGCCGAGCTGGACGTGCAGGACGTTGCCGCGCCTGCGACAAGCGACAGCCCCGTTGCCGGGAAAACGGTCGTCTTTACAGGGACTTTGGAAAAGATGACCCGCGCCGAAGCCAAGGCCCGGGCCGAGGCGCTTGGCGCCAAGGTCGCCGGATCGGTTTCGGCCAAGACAGACCTTCTGGTCGCTGGACCGGGGGCAGGGTCGAAAGCCAAGAAGGCCGCTGATCTTGGGATCGAAACGCTTGACGAAGACGGCTGGCTGGCCCTGATCGGCGGCTGACATGGCAGGCCGGCCCGAGATCCTGTTCCCGTTGTTTGCCGATGTGCAGACCCTGCCGGGCGTCGGGCCGAAGGTCGCCAAGAACCTTGAGCATCTGAACGTCGCGACACCGCGCGACCTGATTTTCCTTCTGCCGCATGGCGTTATCGACCGGCGGCGCAAACCGACGATCAAGGGTGTGCCCCTTCCAGCGACGATCACGGTCGAGGTTCAGGTCGTGTCGCATCGTCCGGCCGCCCGGCGGGGCGGCGCCACCCGGGTCTATGTGCGCGATGCCGAAGAGGACTTTCCGATCGTCTTCTTCCACGCGCGGGGCGATTACCTGACCAAGTTGCTGCCCGTGGGGGAAACCCGGCTGGTTTCGGGGAAGGTCGAACTGTTCGACGGCATCGCGCAGATGGTGCATCCCGATCACGTGCTGGCGCCATCGGACGCGGGCGACCTGCCTGATTTCGAACCAGTCTATCCGCTGACCCAGGGGGTGACGCAACGCGTGATGACCAAGGCGGTGACGGCCGCCCTGACGCGGGTGCCGACCATGGCCGAATGGATCGACGGACCGCTGAAGACCGAACGCGGCTGGCCGGATTGGGACCAGGCGCTTCTGGATGCCCATGCCCCCGAGGGTGATCCCGTCAGTCTGGACCCGGCGCGGCAACGGCTCGCCTATGATGAGCTTTTCGCCCACCAACTGACGCTGGCACTTGCGCGCAGCCGCACGCGGCGGGGCAAAGGGCGCAGCACGGCCGGGGATGGCGCGTTGCGGCAAAAGGTGCTGGCCTCGCTGCCCTATGCGCCGACCGCCGCGCAGGTCCGCGCGGTCGACGAGATCGCAAAGGACATGGGCGGCGCGGCGCGGATGTCGCGGTTGCTGCAGGGGGACGTGGGCGCGGGCAAGACGCTTGTGGCCTTCATGGCGCTGCTGGTCGCGGTCGAGGCCGGCGGGCAGGGCGTCATGATGGCGCCGACGGAAATCCTTGCGCGTCAGCATCTTGAGGGGCTTGGCCCCCTGGCTGAAGCCGCTGGTGTCCGGGTCGAGATCCTGACCGGGCGCGACAAGGGAAAGGATCGGGCGGCCAAGCTGACCGACCTGGCCCAAGGGCGCATCCACATCCTGGTGGGCACCCACGCGGTCTTTCAGGCCGACGTCCAGTTCAACGACCTGCGCCTGGCGATCATTGACGAACAGCACCGGTTCGGCGTGCGCCAACGGCTTGAACTTGGCAAGAAAGGCGCGCTTGCCGACGTTCTGGTGATGACCGCGACGCCGATCCCGCGCTCGCTTGCCCTTGCGCAATACGGCGACATGGACGTGTCGATCCTGGACGAAAAGCCGCCGGGCCGGAAGCCGATCACCACCGCGCTGGTCACCACTGGCCGGATGGAAGAGGTCGTCGGCCACCTGCGCCGGGCCATCGCAGAAGGGCGGCAGGCCTATTGGGTCTGTCCGCTGGTCGAGGAAAGCGAGGTTCTGGATCTGACCGCGGCGGAAGACCGGTTCAAGCACTTGCGCGCCGCGCTTGGTGATGACGTGGTCGCGTTGGTCCATGGCCAGATGCCCCCGTCTGACAAGGACCGGGCCATGGCGCAGTTTGTCGCCGGAGAGCGGCAGGTCCTGGTGGCCACGACGGTGATCGAGGTTGGCGTCAACGTGCCGAACGCCTCGATCATGGTTATCGAGCGGGCAGAGACCTTTGGGTTGGCGCAACTTCACCAGTTGCGGGGGCGCGTGGGGCGGGGCGAGGCGCAGGCGACCTGCCTGATGATGTACCAGGCCCCGTTGAGCGAAACGGCAGAGAAACGGCTGACCCTGATGCGCCAGACCGAAGACGGGTTCCGGATTGCCGAGGTCGATCTTGAGATGCGCGGTGCGGGCGATGTGATCGGCACGGCGCAATCGGGCGTGCCCCGGTTCCGAATCGCGGACCTGGAACGCGACACGGGCCTTATGGCCTTGGCCCAAAGCGATGCCCGGGCCTTGCTGACCCGCGACCCGACCCTGGAAGGCGATAGGGGAACAGCCGCCCGCCACCTGCTTTGGCTGATGGGGCAGGACGAAGCTATCCGACTGATTTCAGTCGGATAAATCTTTTTGTTCACGAATGTTCTCAAAAAGTTCTTTACAGATGGGGTGTGAATATGAGAACAAAGTGGCAACAGAGTTAACGCCACGAGGAACACCATCATGATCCGCCAAATCGCCGACATCATCCGCGACTCTCGTGGCACCCTGGTCGAAGACCTTGTTGGTGTCGCCGCCCTGACCGTCCTGCTTCTGGGCGCACTGCATCTGCCGGGTCTGACCTGACCCATCCCATTCTGCCTGCGATTTCGCGTCCGTCCTGACCCCCGCGTTCCCCGATGCGGTTCTGCGATTGCCTGTCCCAGATTGCCGGGAAGCCCCATTCCCCGGCCGGTCAGCACGGTGTCCCACGCGAAAACGCTTCTTTCCGCCGCCGTCCACCCCGACGTGCGGCGGTTTTTTTTACAGGTGGTAGGCCAGCCGCAATCCACCCCAATGCCGCCCTTCGACAAAGATCGGGGCCGAAAGATCCTTCATCATGGCAAAGGTGCCACCGCCCATGTCGCGGCGGTAGACCTGCAGCAGGAAGGGGTCCGTGTTCTGCCCGGCCTTGAAGCCGACGCGATCGTCAAAGACCCGCCGGTTCCGGCTGTTGGCCGCGTTCCACACCGGATCATCCCCCTGGGGGTGGGAAAATTTCAGGTTGTGCGTCGGAAGATATCCGTTCCGATCGACCGCGGCGCAGAACACGACGCGCGGATCGAAGTCCAGCGCGGGTTCCTGGATCTCTGGCAGGACGTGGTCGGTAAAGCGCGTGAACCGCGTGATCACCTGGACGGGATCCGAACCGGGCACGGGGCGATAGGCGGTGTCGAACAAGTCGTCCATCGTCAGCTGGCCGGACCGCACCGCGTCTTCGAAGGCCTCGCGCACGGCGGCGGCACGGCGCGTCACTTCGCGAATGAAGGGTGAATCGTCATGTGCCCCGCCCAAGGCCACGCTGTCCTGCACCATGCGTTCCGAGGTATCGACCAGCCGCGACACGCGGTCATGCGCCACGCGCACCCCTTCAGCGCCTGATTGGACCGAGGAATCGATGGCCGAGATCCGGGGCAGGAAGTCACGCAGTTCGGTATCCGCGGCTTCGGCGTCCCGCGTGATCAGCTCGGTCCGGTGATGCGCCGTCTTCATCTGTTCCAGCCCTTCGGCCAGCGCCGTCTGGCTTTTCGTGCCAGATGCGAACATCTGCGTGCCCTGCGCGTTGATCGTGCCGGCCTCGCTCTGCAGCTCGGTGATCCAGTCGATCAGGGCCGAGACATGGTCGGTGATGTCCTCGGCCGCCTTGCCGGTGCGATGCGACAGTTCGTTGATCGCATCGGCCACGACGGCAAAGCCCTTGCCGGTCTCGCCCGCCCGGGCGGCTTCGATTTTCGCGTTGATCGCCAGCATGTTGACCTGCGCCGCAATCACCGCGATCTGGTTGTTCGAGGTCTGAACGGCATCCAGCGTGCCCTGCACGTCCTGCGACCGCCTGTCGATGCTTTCGATCCAGGACACCAGCTTGCCCGCCTGTGACTGCGTGTCCGACACCAGGTCATAGGCCCCGTTCAGCTGGTTGAGCGTGGCGGTGATCGCTTCGGACATGGAGGTCAGCGTCTCCATCACCGAGGCATTGACCTGCACCACGTGGCCCGCGCCGTCGCGCAATTTCTTCAGCGTGCGCAGCTGTTCGCCCGACTGCGCCTCAAGCTCGTCAAGGAACCCGTTCACATCCACGATCTCGGCCCCGAGTGCCGCAGAATTTTCCGCGACCCGGTTCAGGGTTTCGGCATGGCGTTTGGCGTCAAAGCCGGTCTGATCGTGATGCATCGTATCCAGTCCGTTGTCCTTCGGACTGGATAGATCAAAAGCCCGAACAAGGCGTTAAGCGCAGCTGGACTGGCCGATCTTCTCCATCGCCTCGCTCAGCGCGTCCAGCGTCAGCAGGATCGAGGCATGGCGGTTCTTGTAGTCCTTGGCCGGGCGCAGCACCTCGAGACCGTCGAAGGGGGCAGGGGGCGTCGGCCCGTCCTCTTTCAGCATCGCCTTCAACCCGTCGCGCCCGGCGATGATCTGATCTGCCGTCGCACCGATCACGGCCTGCCCGACGATCGCCGCCGCCGCCTGGCCAAGCGCGCAGGCCTTCACGTCCTGCCCATAGCCCGCCACGCGCCCGTCCTGCATCACCACATCCACCGTCACCGTCGACCCGCACAGCGGCGCGCGCCGCTTGACGGACGCGTCGGGGGCATCCAGCCGGGTCTGGTGCGGGATGTTCGTGGCCAGCGCCAGGATCTTGTCGGAATAGAGTTTGACGAGGTCAGTCTCCGCGCTCATCGTCGGTCCTTTCGATGGTGGCGCCTTGGGCCGTTCCCCCTTAGATAGCCCCGGTGACCCCGTTTGCAAAGGACCGCCCGATGCCCTTCGACCCCGCGACGCTGAAATATGATGCCAACGGCCTGATCCCGGCGATCGCCCAGGACGAAGAGGGTGCGGTGCTGATGATGGCCTGGATGAATGCCGAGGCCGTGGTCAGGACGCTGGACACCCGCCGTGTCACCTATTGGTCGCGGTCCCGGCAAAGCTTCTGGATCAAGGGCGAAACCTCAGGCCACGTGCAGGAACTGGTGGATTTCCGCATCGACTGCGACCGTGACTGCATCCTTATGATCGTGCGTCAGACCGGCCCCGCCTGCCACACCAACCGCCGCAGCTGTTTCTACACGTCCGTTCTGGATGGAGACGAGGCCGAGCTGATGGCACCTATGGTGTAAGACCGACCAGTCTGCGAATGTCCGCAGGCGTCGCGCCCTCCTGCCGGTAGGTCAGAATGGCCCGTGCGTCATCGCGCTTGGCCAGCCGCTTGCCCTGATCGTCGCGGATCAACCGATGATGGTGATAGACCGGCGTCGGCAGACCCAGCAGGGTCTGCAGCACCACGTGGATCGCCGTCGCCTCGAACAGGTCCTGTCCGCGCACCACATGGGTCACCCCCTGCGCCGCATCATCCAGCACGACCGACAGGTGATAGGAGGTCCCCATCTCGCGGCGCGCCAGCACGACGTCGCCGATGTCCCGCACCAGCGCGGTTGAGCTGACCGCGATTCTGCCTGTTTCACCCTCGGGTCCGGCCCCGCCTTCAACAAAACTTACGCCGTCAGTCGCCGCCTTTTCCATGTCCAGCCGCAGCGCCGCGCCGGACGGGATCGGGTGCAGCCCCCCCGCGCTGCGACAGGCCCGGCAGGTCCCGGGATAGACAACCCCGTCCGGTCCCATCCGCGCGCCTTCCTGCGGGGCGCTGGCGGCGGCCTCGATGTCCCTCCGGCTGCAGGTGCAGGCAAAGACCGCTTCCTCCTGCCAAAGCCGCTCCAGCACCGCGCGATAGGCGGGCAGACGGTCGGACTGGCGCATCACCGGCTCCTCCCAGCTCAGCCCCAGCCAGTGCAGATCGTCATGGATCTGCGCCTCCCATTCGGGCCGTGCGCGGGACTGGTCGATATCTTCGATCCGCAGCAGAAACCGCCCGCCCGCCGCCCGCGCCATGTCATGCGCCAGCATCGCCGAATAAGCGTGGCCCAGGTGCAGCGGACCGGTCGGAGAGGGGGCGAAACGGGTGGTGAAGGTCATGTGGGCTCAGGCGACGCTTTCGATGGCTTGAGTTAAAACTTTAATAACGATCGGAAGTCCAACCCGTGATGCATGCCTGTCATCCCTGCTGACGCGCAACCTCACCTTAGCACCTTAAGTCTCTGAAACAAATGGACTGATCTCGCCCCTGCGCGTTCAGTCTTCATCTTGCCGAAAATGCTCCCGCCGGAGGCATCCGCCGCTCACGCCCCGCGTCATGAACCGAAAAGGGCGCGACTTCGCAGCCGCGCCCCTCCCGGACCTTATCACGTCCAAGGGTCAGCCGACCGTCGTCTCCAGCCACTCCGCCCACAGCTCTTTCGCGCGGTCGGTATAGCCCTTGTAGCGTTCTTTGCGGCCCTTGCGTCCCCCACGTACGCCGTCCAGCGGCGGGAAGAGCCCAAAGTTCACATTCATCGGCTGAAAGGTCTTGGCCACGGCGCCGCCGGTGATGTGGTTCACCAGCGCGCCCATGGCCGTCTCGGGCGGGGGCGGGGGCAGGTCGCGGCCCAGGATCTCGGACGCGGCCATGCGGCCCGCCAGAAGCCCCATGGCAGCCGACTCGACGTATCCCTCGACCCCGGTGATCTGGCCGGCGAACCGCACATGCGGGCGCGACTTCAGCCGCATCCGGTTGTCCAGCAGCGTCGGCGAATTCAGGAAGGTGTTTCTGTGGATCCCGCCAAGCCGCGCGAAAGAGGCATTCTCAAGCCCCGGGATCGTCTTGAATACCTCGGTCTGCGCGCCGTATTTCATCTTGGTCTGGAAGCCCACGATGTTGAACAGCGTGCCAAGCGCATTGTCGCGGCGCAGCTGCACTACAGCGTAAGCCTTCTCTTCCGGCTTGTGCGCGTTCGTCAGGCCAATGGGCTTCATCGGCCCGTGGCGCAGCGTCTCGCGGCCGCGTTCGGCCATGACCTCGATCGGCAGGCAGCCGTCGAAATAGCCCGCCGTCTCGCCCTCGTGGAACTCGGTCTTGTCGGCGGCCAGAAGCGCGTCGATGAAGGCCTCGTACTGCGGCTTGGTCATCGGGCAGTTGAGGTAGGCCTTCTGCTCTGCCTCCGTCTCGCCCTTGTCATAGCGCGACTGCGCCCAGACCACGTCCATGTCGATGCTGTCGGCATAGACGATCGGCGCGATGGCGTCGAAGAAGGCCAGCGCCTCGGCGCCGGTTTCGGCCTGGATCGCGCGCCCCAGCCCTTCCGAGGTCAGCGGGCCGGTGGCAAAGATCCAGTGGCCATCTGCGGGCAGCTCTGACACTTCGCCGTCCTCGACCCGCACCAGCGGATGGGCGCGCAGCCGTTCGGTGACACCGGCGGAAAAGGCGTCGCGGTCGACGGCCAGCGCACCGCCCGCAGGCAGCGCATGGGTATCGGCCATTTCCATGATCAGCCCGCCGGCCTTGCGCATTTCCCAATGCAGCAGGCCCACGGCGTTCTGTTCGTCATCGTCCGAGCGGAAGGAATTGGAACAGACCATTTCCGCCAGGTCGCCGGTCTTGTGGGCAAAGGTTTCGACCTTGGGGCGCATTTCGTGGATCACGACGCGCACGCCCATGTTCACGGCCTGCCAGGCCGCTTCCGACCCGGCCATGCCGCCGCCAACGATGTGGAGTTCAGGTGTATCAGACATGCGCGCCAGATAGGGTATCGCCGCGCCTTTGGGAAGGGTCAGTTCGCCGTATCAAGCGGCAGCCCCGACGGGACCGAGGCCGGAGGCCCCAGCCGCCCGGTACGCGCCCGCGGGTCCGTCAGCGCGCCGAGGAAGGCCAGGATCTGCGCAACCTCTTCATCCGACAGGGCGATCGGCGCGATCTCGGTCGCCTCGGCGATGCGGATCACCTCCTCCATGTCGTCCATGGCCGCCCAGTCATCGGTTTCGACCTGTGCCTGTGGCAGCTGCGCCTGGCTGCGGTCGTAGCGGGTCAGCGACGTGATGGGATCCAGGTGGTGGCGCACCATCGCCTCAAGATCGGCATAGGCCCCGTTGTGCCCATAGGGTGCCGTCACCGCGACATTGCGCAGCGACGGTGTGCGGAACCGGTAGCGGTCGTCTTCGTTGCCGGTCACAGCCAGCCGCCCGCGGTCGGCATAGCCCCCGGCGTCCTTGCCTGGGCCGAACTGCGGCAGGCCGATCGCGTGGAACCGATGGTCGGTCTGAAAGGCGCCGGCATGGCAGGTGCTGCATCGCGCCTTGCCGTAGAACAGGTCCATCCCGGCGGATTGGGCCGCGTCCAGCGTGGCCTCGCCGCGCAGGTGGCGGTCAAAGGGGCTGTCGACGGACTGGAATTCGAAGGTCTCGAACTCGGCGATGGCGCGGGCGATATCGGTGAAATGCAGCTTTCGCTCGCCGATCACGGCCTTGAAACGCTCGGTATAGCCGGGCAGGGCCTCGATCCGCTTACACAGTAAGTCCCACACACCGCCCGCCCCCGCGAACCGGCCTTCGCGCGCCGCCCGGGACACCGGGTTCTCGCCCTCCTGTCCGGCCATTTCGTCGGCACTGGTGACCGGCATCAGGGCCTGTGCGGCCAGAACGCTTGGCACCGGCCGCTCCAATTCCGCGTTTGCGGGCATCCGGAAACCAAGCGCGCCATCCGGATCCACCTGAACGCGCCCGTCATGGAACAGCACGGTGAATTCATGCGCCCCGAGATTGAACAGGGCGGGCGCATTGCGGGGGATGCGATTGTGCGGCGCATTGCCGTCCTGCACATGCCGCCGCGCCCCAAGCGCCACGGCCCCTTCGCCCAGCCCAAGCGACACCCCGTCGGCCGAGGCCAGCGTCGGGTGGTGACAGGTGGCGCAGGCGATATTGCGGTTACCGGACAGGATGGGATCGAAGAACAGGTCGCGCCCGATCTCGACCAGAAGCGGATCGGTGGCGGGGAAGTCTGCGGGGGTCACCGCCGATGGAAGCACGTCGGCCAGAGAGAGCGTGGCCTGGAGAGACAGAATGCCGACAGTGACCCAAATTCGCATCAGACAATCCTGAAATTAAATTCAGTCTAACCCATCGGATCACGCGGGCGAAATGCCAAATCGGGCAATAATGTGGTCAAGCTCCGGAAACAACCTGTACACAGGCGGGGGTCAGTCCGCCCAGTCCGGCGGTCGCTTCTCGATGAAGGCCGCCATGCCTTCGTCGGTGTCGCGCAGCATCATGTTCCGCACCATGACCTCTCCGGTATAGGCATAGGCTTCGGCCACGGGCATTTCGATCTGGCGATAGAAGGCCTCTTTCCCGATCCGGACTGCCGCCGACAACTTGGAGGCCAGCGTTCCCGCCAGATCCTCGACCGCGGCGTCCAGCTGATCGGCAGGCACCGCACGGTTGATCAACCCCAGCTCGATCGCACGGGCCGTGTCGATGAACTCTCCGGTCGTCAGCATCTCGAACGCCTGCTTGCGGGGGATGTTGCGGGACAGGGCGACCATGGGGGTCGAACAGAACAGCCCGATGTTCACCCCGTTGACCCCGAACCGCGTGCCCTCGGCCGCGATGGCCAGATCGCAGGTGGCGACCAGCTGACAGCCGGCGGCGGTGGCGATGCCATGGGGCCGCGCGATCACGGGCTGGGGCAGGGTGCGGATCGCCTCCATCACCCGGGCGCAGCGGGTGAAGAGATCCCCGAAATAGGCCGCGCCGCCGTCTTCGGCCTGCCGCCCCGCCTGCATCTCTTTCAGATCGTGCCCGGCGCAGAAGGCCTTGCCCGCGCCCGCCAGCGTGACCACCCGGATGTCCCGATCCTCGCGCAGCGCGTCAAAGGCGGCCTGAAGCTCGGCCAGCATGGCGTCGCTGAGCGCGTTCAGCTTTTCCGGCGTGTTCATCACCAGATGGGCCACGGCCCCGGTGTCGCGACGTTCCAGAATTCCCATCTTGTCCCCCCTCGCTTTCCGGGGAAGTCTATGCCCTGCGCTTGGAGGAGGAAAGCACATGCCAGTCATGACGGCCGAAGATCTGACCAGTTTCATGGAGGAGGCCTTTCCGCAGGTTCACGAGGACTTCCAGGTCGAGGAGGTCCGCGACATGGGCCTGCGTGTCCGCCTGAAGGTCACGGACAAGCACCTGCGCCCCGGCGGCACGGTGTCCGGACCCGCGATGTTCAGCTTGGCCGATGTGGGTGTCTACCTGGCGATCCTGGCGCAGATCGGCCCCAAGGCGCTGGCCGTCACCACCAACTGCTCGATCGACTTCATGCGCAAACCGGCGGCCAGGACAGACCTGATCGCCGACTGCACGCTGCTCAAGCTGGGCAAGGTCCTGGCGGTCGGTGACATCCTGATGTGGTCCGACGGCATGGAAAGCCCCGTGGCCCGGGCAACACTGACCTATTCGATCCCGCCCGACCGGTAAGCCCGGCGACGGTCAGGACCACATTTGGTCAGGACCCCATGTCGATCGTCATCACCGTGCCGGTCGGCATATAGCTCCACATGTTCGTCACGCCTGAGGCGATGCGCGCCACCTGGCCCAGGGCATAGCCGAAGGGCCGGTCCGGGTCGTCGTCGCGCAGCTCCATCAGGCGCGTGGCATGCAGCACCGTCTGAACCTCGCGCCCGGCGAACCGGCAATTCAGCGTGGCCGGGGCGAGGGGGCGGTGCAGGATCGGCATTTCGATCACTGCGGGCGTGTGAAACTCCAGGCTCATGGTCTGGGCGATCAAGCGACAGGACGCGCCGGTCAGAGGCATCCCGCCAGAGGTCGTGCGCACCTCGGCCCGGGTCACACCGTAGACGCGGGTTTCGTCGCCCGGATGCGGCACGGCGGCAGCGCGGGTCGGTGGCGGGGCCGAGACATGGACGCAGCCGCCCAAGGTCAGCGCGACGCCCACAAGGGCGATGCCGGAAATGACGCGCTGCAACATGAAAGACCCTGAATACCCTTGGTGGAATACGCCTGTGCGATGTAGACCGCAGCGCCCGTTCCGGCCAGAGGGCCGACCGCGGGGTGTACTGATTTACCCCAAGTGTGACTCAGGAGACTCGGTCGGATCGGGGGCTTCGCCGTGCGAGGGGTCGGAAAAGCGTGGGGTATAATGATACCTATATTGCAAGGCATTGATTTTGATATGATTTTCAGAAGATGTCCTGCTTGACTGCATTCTTCCGCCCTGTATAACCCGCCCATCAATCCGCCCGGTCGGCTTCACCGCTGTCCGGGCTGCCATTTTCCAAAGGGCACCCGTTATGAAAACCTTCTCTGCGACTCCGGCAGACATCGAGAAGAAGTGGATCGTGATCGACGCGGAAGGCGTTGTTCTCGGCCGTCTCGCCTCGATCGTTGCCATGCGCCTGCGCGGCAAGCACAAGGCGACCTTCACTCCTCACATGGACATGGGCGACAACGTCATCGTCATCAACGCCGACAAGGTGCAGATGACCGGCAACAAGCGCGCTGACAAGAAATACTACTGGCACACCGGCCACCCGGGCGGCATCAAGCACCGCACCGCGGGCCAGCTGCTGGAAGGCGAACACCCCGAGCGTGTCGTGACCGCCGCCGTCAAGCGGATGCTGCCGGGCAACCGCCTGTCCCGCAAGATCATGACCAACCTGCGCGTCTACGCCGGGTCCGACCATCCGCACGAGGCGCAGGCGCCGGACGTGCTGGATGTCAAATCCATGAACTCCAAGAACACGCGGAGCTGATAAATGGCCGACCAGATCAATTCGCTCGAAGAGCTGAAGGACGCCGTGTCCGATGACATCGGCGGCGTTGCGGCTGCAGCCGAACCCGAAACCCCGCGTGAGCCCGTCCGTGACGAGCTGGGCCGTTCCTACGCGACCGGCAAGCGGAAAGACGCGACCGCCCGCGTGTGGATCAAGCCGGGCTCCGGCAAGGTCACCGTGAACGGCAAGGAAATGAACGCCTACTTCGCGCGTCCGGTTCTGCAGATGATCCTGCGCCAGCCCTTCACCGTTGCCGGTGTCGAAGACCAGTTCGACGTCATGGCAACCGTGACCGGCGGTGGCCTGTCCGGTCAGGCCGGCGCGGTCAAGCACGGCATCTCCAAGGCGCTGCAGCTGTACGATCCGTCGCTGCGCGGTGCCCTGAAGGCCGCAGGCTTCCTGACCCGCGACAGCCGCGTTGTTGAGCGTAAGAAGTACGGCCGCCGCAAGGCTCGCCGGAGCTTCCAGTTCTCCAAGCGCTGATATCGCTGGCATCTGCCGACAAGATTGGAAAGGCCGCCCTCGGGGCGGCCTTTTTCCGTTGGCGCTGGCGGTTGATCCAAGCCTGGGTGGCCCGCACTGGGCCTTGATGCTGGTCGCCGCCGAGACATTGCAGTCGCCCCCGCGATTTTGCGACTAATCGCCTGACTGCCTGATGCGCGCGACCGGCCAATCGGAGGATGATCCGACTCATCCTTTGGATGGGCGAAGCCGTACGACGTGATCGTTGGCCGTGACCGGCAAATCCGCCGGAACGCCGCCCGGCATCGCATCGATCTTGCGGGTTCGTTTGACCGTCGCTTGGCCAGAGACACACCACGACATCATCGCTATGCGATCCAAATAGATCGGCACTTGGCCTTACCGCCCCGAACGTCGGCATGACCAACAGTTCCGACCGTCGCCCTAACCAAAAGATCCGAGCGGCAGCCTGTACTACGGGCCTGAGTGTCGACCTGACCAACAGTCCTGTGTGCCGACCTAGCCTACGGACCCGAGCGCCACCCTGACCGACGGACCCGAGCGCCACCCTTAACCGACCGACCTGAGCGCGGCCGGGCCATCCCCGCGCGACACCTCGACCGGTCGGGGTGCGCCGCCGACGCGGAACTGGCTGACCAGCTCTCCCAGGCGCCGGGCGTTTTCCGACAGGACGGAGTTCGCCGCCGTCGTTTCCTCGAAGCGAGAGGCGAATTCCTGCGTGACGCCGTCCAGCTCTGACACGGATTCGTGCACCATGCTCAGCCCGTTGGACTGTTCGCCGGTCGCGGTGGCGACCGTCTCCATCCGTTCAGCGATCCCGTTGACCGAGGTGCGGATGCAGTCCAGCGCCGCCCCGGTTTCCTTGACCAGTCGGACACCGTCGCTGATCTGACTGACCGACGTGTTGATGAGACCGTTGATCTCTCGGGCCGCGTCCGAGGACCGCTGCGCCAGGGCCCGCACTTCGGTCGCGACCACCGCAAAGCCCCGGCCGGCCTCACCCGCGCGGGCCGCTTCGACGCCGGCATTCAGCGCCAGAAGGTTGGTCTGGAAGGCTATGGTCTCAATCACTTCAATGATCTTGCGGATCTCGGCCGAAGAGCTTTCGATCGCATCCATGGCGGTGACCGTGCGGCCCATGATCTGCGTCCCGCTTTCCGCCTGTTCCCGCGTGTCTTCCGCCTGGCTGCGGGCCCCGTTCGTGTCGCCGGCCACCCCCCGGATCAACCCCGTCAGCTGTTCCAGCGACGACGAGATTTCGGTCAGGGTGCCGGACTGTTGTTCGATCCGCCGCGCCAGGTTGTCCGAGGTGTTCGAGATCTCTTGCGAATGGGACTGGATCGACTCGGCCTCGGCCAGGACATCGCGCATCGTGACCTCAAGACTGTCGACGGCGGAATTGAACACCGCGCCCAGACGCTGGTAATCCTCTGGCAGGCCTTCATTGATCCGCACGCGCAGATCACCCGAGGCCAGCGTTGCCAGCTTGCCGCCGATGAGGTCCAGCACCTGCGCCACGCTGCGGGCATTGTTTTCGCGCATTGCGGCATTTTCAGCCTCGGCCCAGCGCGCCTCTTCCGACTTTTCCTCGGCCTCGTGCAACGCGGCCTCGGCGCGCGCGCGGGCTTCTGCGGCCTCTGCCACGGCCTGTTGCGCCTCGGCCCGGGCGACCTCGGCCTCCTTCCGCTGCGCCTCGGCCTGGGTCAGGGCGGCCTGGGCGTCTTTCATCGCGTCTTCCAGCTTGGCGGCGTGTCGCTGTGCAGAGGCCGTCTGCGCCAGACGGACATAGACGATCTGCACCAGGCAGCTGGTCGCCATGACCACGATCACCGCGTGAAACGCGCTGCGGGCCAGGTTCAGTGACATGTCGGTGGTCAGGAAAACGAATTCCGGCGCGATGAAGGTGGCGGTCAGGTGGTGCAGCGCGATCAACCCGACGGCGGCCATCAGCGCGGAGCGCGAGGTGAGCGTTGCGGTACTGGCCAGCGCCGCGAAGAAGACCATGTGCATGTCCGCCTGCAGTGGGCTGCCCCGCAAGGCTGCCGTCAGCAGGATGACCTGCACCACCAGCATCAGCGCCACGATTATCCGGCCGCTGCGGTCCGGGGCGCGCAACCCCGACAAGGCCACCGCGCCCGCGATCAGCGACAGGACCAGCACGGCCCAGAACAGCGACGGGTCCCCGACAAGCGCGCCGCCAGCCACCACGACCGGAGAGCCCATGGCGATATAGGCATTCACTTTCAAGGCGGTGCGCCGGTGGCCTTCGAACCGTGGCCCCAGCATCCGGGGCGTGAAGGCAGAGGTCCACGTGGGCTTTTCCGAAGGGTCTTGGGGCAACATTTCTGCTTTCGCTGACAGGCGTTGCCCCCTTGTCGCAGACAGAAGTTTCCCGTGCCTTAATGCACCGTACGCACCCTAGTCGTCCGCCGGGATCAGGCCCAGGCCGCGCAGGTAGACGCCGATCGCGCTTTCCAGCAGATCTTCGGGCGGAAAGGGGCTGGCCCGGCCCGGTGAATTCCGTGCGAAAAGCTCGACAACACCGTGTGACAGAGCCCAGATATGGGCCGAGAACATCGAGGCCGGCGGGCGTTTTTCCGGCGGGATGTGCTGCGACAGGTCGGCGGCGGCCTTTTCCAGAACGCCACTCGCGCGGTTGGCCACCGCGGCCAGTTCGGGCGTGCTGTTGACGGACACGCCGCTTTCGAACATCGCGATGTAGTGCCCGGGATATTTGCGCGCGAAGGCCAGATAGGCGCGGCCCGTCGCCTCGAAGGCCGCCAGCGCCGAGGGCTGGCCCTTGTCGTAGGCGTATTGCATCACGTCGGCAAAGATCTCGTACCCCTGCCGCGCGGCCTCGGCGATCAGGTCTTCGCGGCCCTCGAAATGGCGATAGACAGCCGCAGGCGTCACCCCGGCCTCTTTCGCGGCCTCCGACAGGGTGAACCCCGTCGGGCCCTTCGCCTCGATCAGGTTGAGGGCGGCGTCGACCAGAGCCTGTCGCAGGTTGCCGTGATGATAGCCGCGCTTCTTATGCATTCCAGAGGTCCGGACCCCCGATCACCTTGGGATCGGGCGTGCCGAC
Organism: Pseudooceanicola onchidii; assembly: GCF_004959925.1. Classification (GTDB taxonomy): domain Bacteria; phylum Pseudomonadota; class Alphaproteobacteria; order Rhodobacterales; family Rhodobacteraceae; genus Pseudooceanicola; species Pseudooceanicola onchidii. Next base: position 1,213,247 of record NZ_SPUW01000001.1, read on the forward strand.
GGCCTTCTTGATCTTGCGGTCATAGTCGACGTTGCACAGCACATGCCGGATCGCTTCCAGCCGTGCGCGTTTCTTGTCGTCGGACCGGATCACGGTCCAGGGGGCATGATCGGTATGCGTCCGGTCAAGCGTTTCGCGGATCGCGTCGCTGTAGGCATCCCATTTTTTCAGTCCCTCGACGTCGATCCAGCTTAGCTTCCATTGCTTCAGCGGATCCTGTTCACGTTCCATGAACCGTCGCAGCTGTTCGGCGCGCCCGACGTTCAGCCAGAACTTGAACAGGTGGATGCCTTCGTCGACCAGCATCTTCTCGAACTCGGGCACCTGCGAAAAGAAGTGTTCGCGCTGCGCATCGGTGCAGAAGCCAAAGACCTTTTCCACGACGCCGCGGTTGTACCAGGACCGGTCGAAGAAGACCATTTCCCCGGCCGAGGGCAGATGATCGATGTAGCGCTGGAAATACCACTGGCCCTGTTCCGCCTCGGACGGTTTCGAAAGGGCCACCACGCGGGCCCACCTGGGATTGAGGTATTCGCGGAACCGCTTGATCGTGCCACCTTTTCCGGCCGCGTCACGCCCTTCGAAAACCACGACGACACGGGCGCCGGTTTCCTTGGCGGCGGCCTGAAGCTTGGCCAGTTCGGTCTGAAGCTTCTTCAGCTCCTTTTCATAGGTCTTGCGGCTCATCTCCTCCGAATAGGGGTAGGAGGTGTCGAGGATGTCATCCTTGTCGGCCCGCGCGATCGCCTCGCGGATCTCTTTCGGGGCGTCCTTGTCGTGAAAGGCGCTGATCGCGCCGTCGAAGGGCAAGTCCATGGGCATCGGTCCTTTTTGGACAATATGGGGGCAGGGCGCGGGGGGCGCAACGATCTAGCGCGGGGCGATCCGGGTGCGGGCGCGGTCGATGGCGGCGATCACCTCGGCCTGCGCGACGTGATGGGGCATGTGGCCGATGCCCGGCAGGACGGTCAGGCGGGCCGATGGCACGTCATTGGCCAGGGCCTCGGAATGGATGCGCAGCGACACCGTATCGTCCGCATCTCCATGCACGATCTCGATCGGCAGGGTCAGGGTGCCATAGCGGGGGGCTAGCGCGCGCAGCTCCTCTCTCAGCTCGGTGCGCTGCTGCGCGTTGGCGATCAGGCTGTGCGGACGGATCACCAGCGGCGCACCGATATAACTGGCATATCCGGAAGGTTCGTTCTGGGGTGCGAAGACCCCCGCGATGGCCCGGTCGATGTAGCCCCGGCTGACCCAGGCGCCGATGGTCCAGGCAAGGGCCGGGCCGATGACCGGTTTGGCCATGGTGGCATAGAGCCGGTCCAGATCTCCGGGCCAGGGATAGGTCGCGCCCGAGACATCGACGACCGCCGAGATGTCGTCGGGGTGATCCACCGCCCAGGTCATGGCGACGGCCCCGCCGAAGCTTTGACCCAGAACGATCGGTCTATCCAGCCTAAGCGCCCGAGACGCCCGGACCAGCAGGTCCGCCTGATCGGCCAGCGTCACCCCCCGCGCCGCCAGCCGCGGCGTATGCCCCAGACCGGGCCGGTCGAAGACGGTGACGCGGTAGCGGTCGGTCAGCTGGTCGACCAGCGCGAAGGTGAAATCCCGCGTGTTGCCGGACGCCCCGTGGATGAGCACCAGGTCGGGGCCGGTGCCCTTCTGGACGTAATGCACGGGATGACCGCCAACCTCGACGAACTGCCCCTCGGGCGGGTAGGCCCTGACCGCCTCGGCCACCCGGGACGAGGCGCGCCACCAGGTGGCCGCCGCGAGGGCAAGGATCAGAACCGCCAGCAAGACCAAGGGCTTAGTCACCGATCGTTTGGATGTCGAAGGGCGTGGTCTGGTAGATCTCGTTGATCCAGTTGCCGTAGAGCAGATGCGCATGGCTGCGCCAGCGGTTCAGCGGCGGACGCGAGGGATCGTCATCGGGATAGTAGTTCATGGGCACGTTGATCTCGGTCCCGGCGGCGACGTCGCGATCGTATTCCTGCTTGAGCGTGTCGCTGTCGTATTCGAAATGGTTGAACACATAGAGCGCTCGGTGCGCTGCGTCCTCGATCAGGCAGGGCCCGGTGGTCTCGTCGCCCAGCAGGGTGGTTAGGCCACCTGCTGCGTCGATTTCAGACTGCTTGTTCTCGGTCCAGCGCGACACCGGCACCACGCAGCCGTCCGAAAACCCCCGCAGGTAGGGCGAGGACTTGGACATGTTCTTCTGCGGGTAGCAGCCGAACAGTTTGTGCGGCAGGATGTACTTGGGAACATTGTGGAAATGATGGATCATCGCCATCGCGCCCCAGCAGACGCCGAAGGTCGAATGCACGTTCGTCTGGGTCCATTCCATGACTTCGACCATCTCGTCCCAATAGGTGACCTCTTCGAACTCCAGATGCTCGATCGGGGCGCCGGTGATGATCAGCCCGTCGAATTTCTCGCCGCTCGCCCTCACGTCCGAGAATGGGCGGTAGAAGCTTTCCATGTGTTCCGCCGCGGTGTTGCGCGTCTGGTGTTCGCTCATCCGGATGAGGGACAGTTCGATCTGCAACGGCGTCGCGCCGATCAGCCGGGCGAACTGGTTTTCCGTCTGGATCTTCTTCGGCATGAGGTTCAGCAACGCGATCCGCAGCGGCCGGATATCCTGACGGGCTGCCTGATCGTCGCCCATGACCATGACGCCCTCGCGAGAGAGGACATCGTAGGCGGGCAGGTCGGAGGGCAGCTTGATGGGCATCTTGGGGCCTTTGCGGTTGCGGTTCGGGTCAGATAAGGCGCGGCTCAGCGCGCCTCAAGGGCCTTGGCGATCATGGCATCGAAGGATTGCGCATCGGTCACCTTCGCCACCTCGTCTGCGGTAACGGTCACGCCGCGCCGCGCCATGGCCTCATAGCGGGGCTGGCGATGGTCGAGCGCGCGGGCATAGGTCCAGCGCACGAAGGCATCGGGATCGACGGATTCCTCGGTCGCGCCGGTCTCGGCCTGATAGGCGTCCCAGGCGGCAGACAGGAAGTCCGGTTGGTAATACATGGGCTTGGGCGCGCGGTCGAAGCGGCGGACCAGTTCGTCGCGATGCGCCTCGTCGCCCTTGAGCCAGACCAGCAGCGCCATGTCCTCGAGCGTGCCGAGAACCGGATCGTCCGCGTCCTCGGGATCCACGACCTCGCAGATCGACCCGCTCGTGTCGCAGACGAAATGCGGGTAGCCGTAGAGAGAGACCGCGCGTTCTGCAAAGCGTTCGGTGTCCAGCATTGCCGCGATTTCGGCGCCGCGATGTTCGGTCTGGCGCTGGCGATAGGCATCGAAGGGCAGGCCACCCTTGGCCGGATCGCCGGGCTTGCCCAGGTAGGTCGACAGCGGCGCCAGGTTGTCGAAGGTGATGTTGGACCCGATGTAGATCGAGTCGGTCATCAGCAGTTCGCGCAGGAACGGCACCTGCATGGCGTGCGCCTTGGCGTTGTCGGCGATCAGTTCGCCCATGTAGCGGGTGCCGATGCGGTAATCGACCGAGTAATGGAACCACTGACCCGTGTCGCGCAGCATGTTCGACAGGTAGGTCTTGCCCAGCCCCGACATCCCGAACAGCACCACGCGTTTCTGCGGCGCGTTCAGCCAGTCTTCTGCGGTCTTGTAGATCATGTGCGCTCGGGCCCCTTGTGGTCCGCCTTTGCTAAGCGGCGGACGCGGGACGGTCAAACCCCAATTCTGCGCCGCCGCACCAGCCCGTAAAGCCGCCCGTCCAGCACCACCAGACCAAGCGCGACGATGACGAAGCCCGCGATATGGCGGTGCAACAGCACTTCGCCCAGCACGAAGTGACCCAGCAGGATCGCGACCGGCACCAGCAGCAGCGTCACCAGCATCAGGTTGCCGCTGCCCGCCTTGGCGAGGATCGAGTAATAGAGAAGATAGGCCGTCGCGGTGGCGATCAGGCTATAATACCCGATGGCGACCCATGTGACGGGCTGTAGGGCCAGCGTCGGCGCGCCCTCCATCCACCAGGCCAGCGGCAACAGCACCAGCGTCGATCCGGTCAGCATGCCCGCTGCCGCGACCACGGGCGGCAGGTGCGACAGGCGGATGCGGGCAAAGGACCCGGCCAGCGCATAGCACAGCGTCGCCGTCAGGACCGACAACTGCGCCAGCGACCGCAGATCGATATGGCTGAGCGTCTCGAGCCCCATGGCCACGGCCACGCCCACGACCCCGAAGGCCACGCCCATGGCCTTGCGCCGGGTCAGCTGTTCATCGGCAAAGACGATGGCCGCGACCACCACGCCGAAGACGGCGGTGAAGGAATTGAAGATCGCGGTCAGCCCGGTTTCGATATGCAGCTGCCCCCAGGCAAGGAAATAGAAGGGCAGCACGTTGTTCAGCACGCCCATCATCAGGAAGGCCAGCCAGACGCGCGGATCGCGCGGCAGCGGCATCCGGCGCAGCAGCACCACCGCCCAAAGCACGATCATCGCCCAGCCGCAGCGGTGCAGCACGGCGGTGAAGGGGCCGACCTCGTCCAGGACAAAGCGCGTGGCAAGGAAACTGCCGCCCCAGATCAGCGACAGGACAAGAAGCTGCGTCCAGGCCAGGCCGGACATGGATTTCTGTGATGTCATGGCGGCATTTGGCGCAGCGGGCCGGGGGCGGGCAACCCGGATCCTGTGCAATCACGCCTGTGCTGCATGCGGGGTATATGCGGGCGGGTCGCGGGCTCAGCCGCGGGCACCGCCCCGGATGTTATAGTAATTGGCACCGAAGATGATCGCGGCGCCGATCAGCACGAAGGGATCCAGCGCCTCGTTATACAGAAGCAGCCCGACCACGGCGGCCGTCGGCAGGCGCAGGAAATCCATCGGCGACACGACCGAGGCCGGGGCGATCGACAGCGCGGATGTCACGCAGAAATGGGCGAAAAGACCCGCGCAGCCCACCAGCACCGCCCAGGGCCAGAGCGCGGCAGAAGGCACCGCGAAGTCCATATCATAGCCGCCGCAGACCAGCCCGAAGACCGCCTGCATCACCGTCAGCCAGAAGAGGATGCCGATGGTCGACACGTCGCGGGTCAGCAGCTTGGTCGTCAGGATGGTGCCCGCAAAGCCGAGCGCACAGGCCGCGGCCGCCATCAGCCCCGGCGTGATCGCCTGCGCGCCGGGCCGGGTGATCAGCAGGATACCGGCAAAGCCCACCACCCCCGCAATCGCCCGGCGCGAGGTCATCTTTTCCCCCAGCAGCAGCGGCGACAGCACCAGAACCCACAGCGGCGCGGTGAATTCCAGCGCGAAGACCTGCGCCAGCGGGATCACGGTGATTGCGTAGAACCAAAGATTCTGGCCGGTGAAATGCGCCACGTTGCGGATCAGGTGCAGTCCGAACCGCCGGGTCGACACCTGGTCCCACGCCCCGCGCATCGCCACCACCGCCACGACGATGACGACACCCGTCAGGCTGCGCCATGTCATGATCTCGAAGGTATCAAGTTCGGCGGCAAGAACGCGGCCCGCCACGGCCATCGTCATGAAGGATGCAATCGCCCCCAGCATCCAGATCGCGGCGCGCAGGTTGGGCGAGGGCAGGGGTGTGGCAGGGGCTATCGGCTGGGTCATTCGGATTCGGATCTTGGAACCGCGCGACCCTAGCAGCGCGCGCGGGGGTGTCCAGATGTCGCGGCCCGGTCTCGAATTCCTTGACACATTCGCATATGATAATTCAAATTGTCGGTATCGCGGCCAAAGTCGCACAGCAAAAAGGGCCAAAAGCCCTTATGAATGAGGGGAGGCTGGTTTTAGGTCACTTTCGGATGAGCCTTTGATCTGGGTCAAGGCCGGGGGGGCGGCAATTTGTAACCTGCCCTTGAATGGATGCGCGACTTAAAACCATTCCAATTCGGAACTGACGGTGCTAGCACCGGACCGCCCGCCCGCGCGCGGACAGGCGAAGACCAAGGAGGACTGCCCGTGACCTACGAGGCTCATCTGGACCAGGCGCTGAACCAGCTCCACGAAGAAGGCCGCTACCGGACCTTCATCGATATCGTGCGGCACAAGGGTCAGTTTCCCCATGCGACGCGCCGCAGGCCCGATGGATCCGAACAGCCGGTCACCGTGTGGTGCGGCAACGACTATCTTGGCATGGGCCAGCATCCGGTGGTTCTGTCCGCGATGCACGATGCGCTCGACAACGTCGGCGCAGGATCGGGCGGCACGCGCAACATCTCGGGCACGACGCTTTATCACAAGGCGCTCGAGGCCGAATTGGCCGACCTGCACGGCAAGGAAAGCGCCCTGCTGTTCACCTCGGCCTACATCGCCAATGACGCGACGCTGTCGACCCTGCCCAAGCTTTTCCCGGGCCTCATCATCTATTCGGACGAACTGAACCACGCCTCCATGATCGAGGGCGTGCGCCGCAACGGTGGCGCCAAGCGGATCTTCCGTCACAACGATGTCGAGCATCTGCGCGAACTGCTGCAGGCCGACGATCCTGCCGCGCCCAAGCTGATCGCCTTCGAATCGGTCTATTCGATGGACGGCGATTTTGGCCCGATCGAGGCGCTGTGCGACCTGGCCGACGAATTCAACGCGCTGACCTACATCGACGAGGTGCACGCGGTCGGCATGTACGGCCCCCGCGGTGGCGGCGTGACCGAACGGGACAACCTTGCGCACCGGATCGACATCATCAACGGCACGCTGGCCAAGGCCTATGGCGTGATGGGCGGCTATATCGCCGCGTCGGAAAAGATGTGCGACGCGATCCGGTCCTATGCGCCGGGCTTCATCTTCACCACCTCGCTGCCGCCGTCGGTCGCGGCGGGGGCGGCGGCCTCGGTCAAGCATCTGAAGACGGATCAGGCGCTGCGCGACCTGCACCAGCAGCAGGCCAAGGTGCTCAAGCTGCGGCTGAAGGGTCTGGGCATGCCGCTGATCGACCACGGCAGCCACATCGTGCCGGTGATCGTCGGCAATCCGGTCCACACCAAGATGCTGTCGGACATGCTGCTTGAGGACTTCGGCATCTATGTTCAGCCGATCAATTTTCCGACAGTGCCGCGCGGCACGGAACGGCTGCGGTTCACGCCGTCGCCTGTCCATGGTCCGGACGAGATCGACAAGCTGGTTCGCGCGATGGATTCGCTCTGGTCGCATTGCGCCCTGAACCGCCAGGAACTGGCAGGCTGACTTTGGGGTCCGGCGGGGGGCATCTAGTGCCTCTCGCCGAACTTTCTACCACCCCTAGTTGCCTTTCAATTAACGATTTTGTGCACGACGGGGGGCTGAAACCCGCCCATTGGTTTCGTTTTCCTTTAAAACTCCTTGAATCGTGATAGGGTCTTAGCAACAAAGACCGAGACTCGAATCGGGGTGATAACGGGTCTCAGCACATTCGCGGACGGGGCAGCAGCATGATGCGGCGCAGGAAGCTCAAGCTGGAGCAGGAGACGGTCCAGCCTAAGGGATTTGACGACTACGAGCTGAAGCTCGGCGACATGATGCGCGGTGAACGCGCAACCATGGGTAAATCCCTGCTCGACGTTCAGCGCGAGCTGAGGATCAAGGCGTCCTATATCGCCGCGATCGAAAACAGCGATCCCGACGCCTTTGAGACCCCCGGTTTCATTGCTGGCTACGTGCGGTCCTATGCCCGTTATCTCGACCTCGATCCCGACCGGGCCTTTGCGCAGTTCTGCGCCGAAAGCGGGTTCGAGATCGCCCATGGCATGTCCGAAGCCGCCTCTGGCGTGAAGCGTCAGAAGGTTGAACCGGTGAAGCCGAAAGGTGTCGACGCGCTTGGCTCCTCCACGGCGTTTCTTCCTGAAAAGGAAAGCTTTTTCTCGCAGATCGAACCCGGTGCCCTTGGCTCTGTCGCGGTTCTGGTCGCCCTGATCGGGGCGCTTGGATATGGCGGCTGGTCGATCCTGACCGAAGTGCAGCGGGTCAAGTTCGCACCCGTCGAACAGGCGCCCGAGGTCCTGTCGGATCTGGATCCGATCCAGGCCGTGCCGGGATCCAGCCTGCCTGCAGGCCCCGCGAGTGTCTCGACCACCGGACGTGCCGCCGAGGGTCTTGACCGTCTGTACCGGCCCGAGGCGCTGGACGTACCCGTTCTGGTTGCACGCGATGCGCCGATCTCGACCCTGAACCCGTCGGAAAACGGTGCCTTCGTCGATGAGACGCAGCAGGCCGAGGCCGTGGTTCCCGGTTCGGCCGAAGACCGCGCGGTTGCCCTGGCCCTGGCCGGCGCAACGGCCGGCACCGAACCGACACCGACCACGCCGCAGGTCACCGAAACGCTGCGCCCGGGCGTCACCATCGTCGCCGTCCGCCCCGCATGGGTGCGCGTCAGCGCCGCCGACGGCACGGTGGTCTTTGAAAAGATCCTCGATGCGGGCGAAGAATATGCCGTCCCGATGATGGAAGAGCCGCCGCTGCTGCGCGCGGGCATGTCCGGATCGCTCTATGCCTCGGTCAACGGCGAGTTGCGCGGACCGCTTGGCCCGGGCACCGCGACGATCCGCAACGTGGCGCTGGCGGCCGATCAGATGGCCGACACCTATTCGGTCGCGGACCTGTCTTCGGACCCGGTCGCGCAGGACATCATGCTGGCCAAGGCGCGCCAGCTGGAAACCCCGACCGAGTGATCCCGCACAGGTGATCGCCCCTTGGACACGCAGACCGGCCCGACGCATTGCGGCGGGCCGTTTCGCGTTGTAAGCCTTCGCCAACCCTCACCGCGACCCCGCGAGGCCCTCATGTCCCATAACCCCGTCCGCCCCTGGCGCAACATCGACCGCCGCAAGAGTCGCCGGATCATGGTCGGCACTGTCCCCGTGGGGGGCGATGCGCCTATTTCGGTGCAGACCATGACCAACACCGACACATCGGACGTGGCGGCGACCGTGGCGCAGATCCAGGCAGCAGCGGATGTGGGCGCCGACATCGTGCGGGTGTCCACGCCCGACGAATCCTCGACCCGTGCGCTGAAGGACATCGTGCGCGAAAGCCCGGTGCCGATCGTCGCGGACATCCATTTCCACTACAAGCGCGCCATCGAAGCGGCCGAGGCCGGCGCCGCCTGCCTGCGGATCAATCCCGGCAACATCGGCGACGCAAAGCGCGTGGCCGAGGTTGTGCGCGCCGCCAAGGACCACGGCTGTTCCATCCGCATCGGCGTCAATGCCGGGTCGCTGGAAAAGCACCTGCTTGAGAAATACGGAGAGCCGTGTCCTGACGCGATGGTCGAGTCCGGGCTGGATCACATCCGCATCCTGCAGGACCACGACTTCCACGAATTCAAGATCAGCGTGAAGGCCTCGGACGTCTTCATGGCTGCCGCCGCCTATCAGCAGCTGGCCGATGCGACGGATGCGCCCATCCACCTCGGGATCACCGAGGCCGGGGGGCTGATGTCCGGCACGGTCAAATCCGCCATCGGGCTGGGCAACCTGCTGTGGATGGGCATCGGTGACACCCTGCGCGTGTCCCTGTCGGCCGACCCGGTGGAAGAGGTCAAGATGGGGTTCGAGATCCTCAAATCCCTTGGCCTGCGGCACCGGGGCGTCAACATCATCTCGTGCCCGTCCTGCGCGCGTCAGGGTTTCGACGTCATCAAGACGGTCGAAAAGCTGGAACGGCGGCTTGAGCACATCAAGACGCCCATGTCCCTGTCGATCATCGGCTGCGTGGTCAACGGCCCCGGTGAGGCGCTGATGACCGACGTGGGCTTTACCGGCGGTGGCGCCGGGTCGGGCATGGTCTATCTGGCGGGCAAGCAAAGCCACAAGATGTCGAACGACCAGATGGTCGACCACATCGTCGAACAGGTCGAAAAACGCGCGGCCGAGATCGAGGCGACGCAGGTCGAGGCGGCGGAATAGACCCGCCTAGCGGGTCGCGTATTTTTCCAGCACGACAACGGGCACCGCACCCTGGACCATCATCGTCGGAAAGACGAAGGACGGCGCGGTCTGCAACTCGAGCGCCGCAAAAGACGCGGCCTCGATTGATGGGGCAGGGCGCAGCATCCGGTCCTGGACTCGCGGCGATGTATCAAGGGCCGCGTCCAGCTCTGCCTGCGTTCCGGCCGCCATCAGATCGGCCCTGAGCGCGCGGTAGGCGGCGATGCCTTCACGATCCAGCACCGACAGCAGCAATTGCGCGGCGCCGCTGTCGGCGGCGAAACGTGGCTCGACCCGGATATCGTCGTGGCGGGCCAGAAGGGCGTCGACCTGCACCCAGGCCTCGGCGCAGGTAGCGCAGGGGTAGGCCTCGAAAAACAGGACCGTCAGGCGGGGATCCTCTGCGCCATAGCCCCGGTCGGTCGGGGCAAACAGCGCCGCCTGATCGTCCAGTCGTGCGCGGTCCTGCGCGGCGTATTCGTCATAGAGGTCGGGGCTCAGGGCCCGCATGATCACGGAAGGATCGTCCAGCAGCGCGGCCCGCACCTCGGCGCGGAACGCCGCACGGTCTGCAGCCGACAGGTCCAGCCCCTCGGACAGAGCGGGACCGGCCAGCAAAAGCGACAGGACAAGCGGGCGGATCACCCTTCGCGCTGGTCCGTCACGATCTCTTGCATGTTCTGCAGCGGCACATAGCCCCGGATCATCTGGTCGCCAAACACGAAGGTCGGCGTGCCGTTGATCTTCAGCTTGGAGGCCAGGTCGTGGGTCTTGCGGATCTCGGCATCGACGGCCGGGTCTTCGATATGGGCGACGATCGGCGCGGCGTCGATGCCAAGGCTGTCGGCCAGCCGCGACAGTCCGGCTTCGTCCGTCGGCCCCTTGTATTCCATCAGCGCGTCGTGAAGCATGCCGTAGGCCTCGTCCCCGGCAACCTGCTTGGTCGCCACCGCAAAGCGCGACATGGCCAGCGATTCCGGCCCGAGGATCGGCAGTTCCTTGACGATGAACCGGATGTTGCCGTCCGCTTCGATCAGCTGCTGCACCTCCTGGAAGGCCTTGCGGCAGTAGCCGCAGCGATAGTCCAGGAATTCGACGACCGTCACGTCCCCCTCGGGGTTGCCGCCGACCCAGGAATAGCCGTCCTCGAAGATCTCGGCGGCATTGCCCTTCACAAGGTCCAGGTCGTTGGTCACCTGATCGGCGGCGTTGCGCTGTTCCAGGACCGCGACGGCCTCCATGATGACCTCGGGGTTGTCCAGAAGGTAGGCCCGCACCTCGTCGCGGAAGGCCTTGCGTTCGGCATCGGTCATGTCGGTCAGGTCCAGCGCCGCGGCCGGGGTCGCAAGCAGGCCCAGAAGGGCAAGGGGGGCAAGGCGGGTCATCGGCATACTCCGGATCTGGTCACAGGGTTAATTCTCGGTCTTGACGGCATTCAACACATCCTGCGCGCGTTGCCAACCGGGCGCGCCGCGCGGCAGCAGGTCGGCGGCCCTTTGCGCAAGCACGCGGGCTTCCTTGGTGCGGCCATGCATCGCATGGGCTTCGGCAGTGACAAGCGCCGCCATGCCGGGGTTGCCCAGCTTGGCATAGGCCGCCCCCAGGTCACGCAGCGCCTGCGAATTGCGCCAGTCCTGGGCTGTCGATCGTTCCAGAAGCGGCACCGCCTTGCGCAGCCGGTCGGTTCCCCCAAGCGCCACCAGCGCCCGTGCGTAGCTGGCCATGATCAGGGGATCCTTCGGCGCGCGCTGCAGCGCCGCGCCGTAAGCATTGGCCGCACCGCCGAAGTTGCGGCTTTCCATCAGGATCTGGCCGCGCAATTCGTCGTAGAAGGGATCGGACCCCCGCGTCTGCCGGGCCTGATCCAGCTTGGCCAGCGCCTTGCCGGTCTGGTTCAGCCGGTGATGGGCCACTGCCTCGCGCATGGCGCGCACGTCCGGATAAGGGCTGTCCTTCGATCGCTGGAACGTCCACTTGGGATTGCGCACGAAGGCCGACAGCTTGCCCTTGGCGCGGTCGAACCAATAGTCGGCCTCGGCATTCGGCTTGCCCGAGGCACCGTAGCTTTGCGCCAGCGCCTTGATCTGCCGAAGCCGGTCGCGCGACAACGGGTGCGACTGGGCATAGACGTCCTGACGGCGGGCGGGCAGGGCCTCCTGGCCGGCGAAAAGCTCCATCAGCGACACCGCGCCCGAGGTCTCGACGCCCGCCGCCGCAAGGTAGCGCATGCCGGACTGGTCGGCGGCGGCTTCCTCGGCGCGGGTGTGGCCATAGAAGACGCGCTGCGCCGACGACGCGATGCCCACGGCCAGCCCGCCTGCCGCGCCCCCCGCACCGGCGGCTCCGGCGGCGGCGGACAGGGCCATGCCCAGCATCATCACGTTCTTCGCGCTTTGGGCATTGGCGGCACGGCGCACCAGATGGCCGTTCGCGATATGCGCGGCCTCGTGCGCGATCACGGATTGCAGTTCCGACGCCTTAGACAGCCGCAGGATCAGGCCCGAATGGATGTAGATCGCCGTCGGATCCAGCACGAAGGCGTTCATCGACCCGTCCTGGATCACGTAAATCCCCACGCGTGAGGTGCTGAGCCCGGCCGCCCGCAGGATCGGCGCGCCCAACTGTTTCAGCGCGTGTTCGATGTCTGGATCCCGCACAAGCGTCGCCGCCAGTCCTGCACGCGGCGCCAGGGACAGCGCAAGGATCAGCGCGCAGAAGATCAGGCGGATGATTGACCTCAAGGGGGACTCCGTCGACAAGGTGGCAACACTGTCGGAGATGCCAATGAGGGTTTCAAGCCGAGGGGATGTCGATCCCTTCATTGTGATGGTCATTCTGCAACTGGCCGAAGAGGCCGAGGCGAAGGGCCATCATGTCATCCACCTGGAAATCGGCCAGCCGGGCACGCCGGCCCCTGCCGCAGCGCGCGCCGCCGTTGAAAACAGCATGAACGCCCGGTCGCTTGGCTATACCCAGTCGCGCGGACTGCCGGCGTTGCGGGACCGGATCGCCCGGCTCTACCGGGACTGGTACGGCGTGACCATCGACCCGGCCCGCGTGCTGGTGACGCCCGGGTCGTCGGGCGGATTTGTCCTGAGCTTCGCGTCGCTTTTCGATGCCGGTCAGCGGGTCGGCATCGCCAATCCGGGCTACCCGGCCTATCGCCAGATCCTCAAGGCGCAGGGCCTTGAGCCGGTACTGCTGGAAACCACACCCGAGGATGGCTATCGCCTGCGCCCCGACCAGATCACCGAGGCCGGGCTGGACGGCGTTCTGGTGGCCTCTCCGGCCAATCCGACCGGCACGATGATGGACCGCGCGGGCCTGACCGGCCTGATCGAGGCCGCACAGGCCACCGGCACCACCTTCATCTCGGACGAGATCTATCACGGGCTTCATTACACGCAGCCCGCCGTCTCTGCGCTTGAGATCTCGGACGACGTGGTCGTGATCAATTCGTTCTCGAAGTATTTTTCGATGACGGGCTGGCGGATCGGCTGGATGATCGTGCCCGAGGCCATCGCCGAACGTGTCGACAAGCTGAGCCAGCACATGTTCATCTGCGCGCCCCATGTCAGCCAGGTGGCCGCGCTGGCCGCGCTGGATGCGGGCGACGAGCTTGAGGCCAACCGCGCGACCTATGCGACGAACCGCGAGGTGATGATCGACGGGCTGACGCGCGCGGGTTTCACCGATATCGCCCCGCCTGACGGTGGCTTTTACGTCTATGCCGACATCAGCCACCTGGGCGGCGACAGCCTGGATCTTGCCAAGGCGCTGCTTGAGGAAGAGGGGGTGGCCGTGACGCCCGGTCACGACTTCGATCCGCAGCGTGGCGGGCAGACCTGGCGGTTCTCTTACGCCTCGGCCACGGCTGACATCGTCGAAGGCATGGCGCGGATCGCGCGGTTCACCGCCCGCAGGCGCTGAACCGGGCCGATCTTAGCGGAAGGGTTCGTCCAGCCGCAGAAGCCGCTGGTGGAACTTGGGCAGCTTGTCGAAGGACAGAAGGCCCTGGTTCTGCGCGGTGTGCCGGATGGTCTCGCGGTTGTCGCCCAGATGCTCATAGACCGTGCGTTCGATCCGACGGCTGCGCATGGTTTCGCGCACCGACCGGGCCGAGTACCCTTCAAGGAAGTGACCGTCCATCGACGGATACCGCGACAGGAACTGGTACGAGCACGTGATCGACCCGCGCCGCGCCGCGATATTGGCCACGCCTTCCTCCTGCAGCAGGAAGATGCCGCGGAATTCGCGTGCGGGGCCGCTGGTCGGCAAGCCCTGCTGTTCCATCGCTTCCTTGGCCTCGTAGCCGCGCAGGAAGGTATAGCCGTCCTCGCGGAACACCAGCAGCATCCCCAGGACGCCCATGCTGTCATCGACGAACGACCGGCGCGAGAACCGGTAGAGCCCCGACGGCACGTCCTTTTCCGGCACGTTGGTCGAATTCTTCCCCATGAAGTCGCGGATCGCCGGGTGGTTCAGCAGTTCGCTGTTGCCGTCCGGGATCGTGTCGACGGGTTCCAGAAGGATGCGGGCATCCTTGCCGAAGAATTCACAGATCCGATGCAGCACGTCCGGGCGGGGGAAGCTCTCTCCCGATAGGTAGCGGTTGTATTGGGTCCGATTGATCCCAAGTTCGCGGCACAGGCCGGCGATCGAGGGGTATTGCGCACTCAACTGACGCAGGTTTGCGCCGAAGATGTTTCTGATTTCCGCAGGGTCAGTTGGGTTCTGACTCGGTTTCTTGGCAGATCGGGACAAATGTCGAGACTCCGCTTTCTATCTTATTATTACCTTCCTGTATGACGCCAAGTCGCAACATTTTTAGCGTTGACTGACGTTAATTGGCGTCAATATCTGCACTCTATAGCGTCGTGCCTTACATTGCACGACACATTTTGCCAAAACGCGGTACAGGATAGGTAATTTCCCGACGCCAAAGTTTTCCACAGACTGGGGTCAACTGCGAAAAACGTACGGAGATCAGCATGTTCGGTGTCGTACTGTGGAGCAATACGAAAGAGCGCACCGCCGTTATCTGGTGTGAGGACCACGGCGATCTGGCGATCTACAACGAAGCCGAGGCCATTTTCCCCTGCACCAGCCTTTTGGGCGAGGGCGACCTTGTGCGCGTTGAGATGAAAGAGAAAAACGGCCTCCGCCAGGTGCGGTCCGCCGTTATCATCGAAGCGGGGCATGCCGTCGGCCTTCCGACCGCGATCAAGGGTGCCGCAACGGAAGTCGCTGCATCGCGCCAGAGTGCCTATTCGACGCGCAATCGCGTCTCGGACAGCACCGTGGTGCCCTTTCCGGGCAGGCCTGCGCGCCGCCTGGCAGAGGCTGAGCGCGACGATCTGGCCCAGGCGGGCATGATGGCCTGAGAGACCGCCCCGGGGCCGCAACCCCGGGGCCTGATCTTAGCTGTTGCTGCCGCGCGACAGGGCGGCGACGCCGGTCCGCGCCATTTCGATCAGCCCAAGCGGCCGCATCAGATCGGCGAAGGCATCGATCTTCTCGGGCGCGCCGGTGATTTCGAACACGAAGCTGTCCAGCGTGCTGTCGACCACGTTCGCACGGAAGATATCCGCCAGACGCAGCGCCTCGACCCGCTTGTCCCCGGCGCCCGACACCTTCAGCAGCGCCAGTTCCCGTTCCACCGACGGTCCTTCGACGGTCAGGTCGTGGACCCGGTGCACCGGCACGATGCGACCCAGCTGTGCCTTGATCTGTTCGATGACCTGCGGCGTGCCGCGCGTCACGATGGTGATCCGGCTGAGGTGCCCGGTATGGTCCACTTCGGCCACGGTCAGGCTGTCGATGTTGTAGCCACGCCCCGAAAACAATCCGATGACGCGGGCTAGAACCCCCGCTTCGTTGTCGACGAGGACAGCAAGGGTGTGGGTTTCGATCACGTCGGAAAACGTGGGGCGAAGGTTGTAGGCCGAATGTTTGGTCGAGCCCTTCTTGATCTGCAGTGCGCTCATGATCTTGTCCTTTTTGGTCGGGCGGGACGGTGCGTGCATGCACGCACCATACGGGGAACGACGGCGGCGCCGGAACGCCGACACGTTCACACCAGAACCGCGCCCCCTTCCTTGATGGCATCCTTGGTCGACGCGTCGCCCAGCAGCATCTTGTTGTGCGGCTCGCCCGACGGGATCATCGGGAAGCAGTTCTCGTGCTTCTCGACCAGGCAGTCGAAGATCACCGGACCGTCGTAGTTGATCATTTCCATGATCGCGTCTTCCAGATCGGCGGGATCCTTGCATTGGATGCCCTTGGCCCCGAAGGCTTCGGCCAGCTTGACGAAATCGGGCAGGGCCTCGGACCAGCTGGAGGAATAGCGTTCGCCGTGCAGCAGCTGCTGCCACTGGCGCACCATGCCAAGGCGTTCGTTGTTCAGGATGAACTGCTTGACCGGCAGGCGATACTGCATCGCCGTGCCCATTTCCTGCATGTTCATCAGCCACGACGCCTCGCCCGCGACGTTGATGACCAGCGCGTCCGGATGGGCCATCTGCACGCCGATCGATGCCGGGAAGCCGTAGCCCATGGTACCCAGCCCTCCGCTCGTCATCCAGCGGTTCGGATCATCGAAGTGCAGGAACTGCGCGGCCCACATCTGGTGCTGGCCGACCTCGGTCGTGATGTAACGGTCATGACGCTTCGTCAGCGCCTCAAGCCGCTGCAGCGCGTACTGCGGTTTGATGATCTTGTCCGAGTTCTTGTAGGTCAGGCAGTTGACGGCCTTCCATTCCTCGATCTGCTTCCACCACTTGGCCAGGCCGTCCGCGTTGGTCTTGCGGCCGCGCGATTTCCAGACCTTGAGCATGTCTTCCAGCACGTGCGCCACGTCGCCCACGATCGGGATGTCGACGTGGATCACCTTGTTGATGGACGAGGGATCGATGTCGATATGCGCCTTGATGGAATGGGGGCTGAAGGCATCGGTGCGGCCGGTGATCCGGTCGTCGAAACGCGCGCCGATGTTGATCATCAGGTCGCAGCCGTGCATCGCCATGTTGGCCTCGTAAAGGCCGTGCATCCCCAGCATCCCGAGCCAATTCTTGCCCGACGCCGGATAGGCGCCCAGCCCCATGAGGGTCGAGGTGATGGGAAACCCGGTGGCGTCCACCAGTTCACGCAGCAGCTGGCTGGCGGCATCCCCCGAATTGATGACGCCGCCGCCGGTGTAGAAGATCGGCTTCTTGGCGGTCTCCAGCGCGTCGACAAGGGCGGTGATCGCCTGCATGTCGCCCTTCACCTGCGGCTGGTACCGCTTGGATCCGCCCTTGACGGGGGCCGTGTAGGTGCCTGTGGCGAACTGCACGTCCTTAGGAATGTCGATCAGCACCGGGCCGGGGCGGCCGGTGGTAGCGACATGGAAGGCTTCGTGCAGGGTGGGCGACAGGGCGTTCGTCTCTTTCACCAGCCAGTTGTGCTTGGTGCAGGGGCGGGTGATGCCGACCGTGTCGGCCTCCTGGAACCCGTCCGAGCCGATCATGAAGGTCGGCACCTGGCCGGTCAGAACCACCAGCGGGATACTGTCGAGAAGCGCATCGGCCAGGCCGGTCACGGCATTCGTCGCGCCGGGGCCCGAGGTCACGAGGACCACACCGGGCTTGCCGGTCGACCGGGCATAGCCTTCGGCGGCGTGCACGGCACCCTGTTCGTGGCGCACCAGCACGTGCTTGATGTCGTTCTGCTGGAAGACTTCGTCATAAATCGGCAGGACGGCCCCGCCGGGATAGCCGAATACGGTATCGACGCCCTGATCCTTCAGCGCCTGAACCACCATTTTCGCACCTGTCATCTGACGTGCCATGTTCTCTCTCCGTCCTGCTGCGCGTCTGCGCCGGTCCTTGCCAACAAGTCCTTACCAACAAAAAACCCCCGGTGTTATCCGGGGGCGCATGGGGTCCTGATCAGGTTCCGGTATTACCGGCCCATGCGCCAAACTCCTACAATTACGATTAGTGCGGACATGCCCAAGGGCTCCTTCATTGGTGATTTCGAGGGATAAGGCCGGGATGCGGCAAGGTCAACCGCTATTCTGCGATAAAAGTGTCGCGGATCCGGCGATTTCTTTCCGATTGTTGCGTTTGGCGTCGATTTTCTTTTCGATCACGCCGTCACGGGGTTTTCGGAGCCCCCGACCTGACCCGAAGTCACCGGCGAACCGCCGGGCCGCAGGTCGAAGGCGCCACGCCATCCACCGGCCGCGCGGTTTCACCGCAACCACAGGCACGCCGGTCGACATGTCCGGATGCATCCGGGGGCGGAGGCCGGAAAGTAGGGCCGAATTTACATGTAAAAGTCACGTAACGCCCTGAATGCAAAAAGTGTTTGCGCTCTCCGGCGGCATCGCTAGTTTGTCCCCACTTATGACGCCGGGAAAAACAGAAAACTCACCGGTACATGCTGATCTGTTGGGAGGACAACATATGGATCGCCGCTCATTTCTGAAAACTTCTGCCCTTGGTGGGTCCGCAGTTGCAGCAACGTCGCTTGCCGCACCGGCCATCGCACAGGGCGGCACCACGCTGACCATGGTCACCACCTGGCCCCGCGGCCTTGCAGGTGTGTGGGACTCGGTCGAGCGTTTCACCAATAACGTCAACACCATGTCCGGCGGTTCGCTGACCATCGACCCCAAGGGTGCCGGTGAACTGGTGGGCGCGCTGGAAAGCTTCGACGCCGTGACCTCGGGTCAGGCCGACATGTACCACGGCGCCGACTACTACTGGGTTGGCCAGCACCCGGCGTGGGCCTTCTTCACCGCTGTGCCCTTCGGCATGACCGCGCCTGAAATCATGGTCTGGTACTACGGCCAGGACGGCATGGCGCTGCACCACGAACTGGGCGAAGTCTTCGGCATCAAGGCCTTCATCGCCGGTCAGACCGCCGCACAGGGTGGCGGCTGGTACCGCAACGAGATCAAGTCGGCCGATGACTTCAAGGGTCTCAAGTTCCGGATGCCGGGCCTTGGTGGTCAGGCGCTGGCGGAACTGGGCGCATCGGTCCAGAACATCCCCGGCGGCGAAATCTACCAGGCGCTGTCCACCGGCGCGCTGGACGGCACCGAATGGATCGGCCCCTGGTCGGACGAAAAGCTGGGCCTGCAGGAAGTCTGCGACCACTACTACCCTGCCGGTTTCCACGAGCCGGGCGCGGCGCTGTCCGTCGGCTGCAACCTGGACGTCTTCAACGGCCTGTCGCCCGAGCACCAGGAGATCATCCGGGTCGCGGCAGCCGATGCGCACCAGCACAACTACGCGGTGTTCATCGCCAACAACGGCCCGGCGCTGCAGCGTCTGAAGGACGGCGGCACCCAGGTCCACGCCTTCACCGACGACGTGTGGGACGCCTTCGGCGCGGCCTCCAAGAAGGTCCTCGACGGCTTCATGGATGACGAGATCTTCGCCAAGATCCGCAACTCGGTCGACAAGTCCATGGCGGCGACGGCCGGCTGGGTGTCCCAGTCCGACGGCACCTACACCGCGCAGCGGGCCCGTGTGACCGGCGCGTGATCGTGAAAGCTTGAAAAACCTAGGTGCGCGCGGTATCCGCGCGCATCTTTCGTTCGGGGGGAAGGGACATGCTTGGCGGACTGACCTGGCTGGTGACGCAGATCGGCCTTGGCTTCTATAATATCGCATATGCCGTGAGCCATCCTGGGCTCTGGCTGGACTGGTCTGACAAAGAGGCCCTGCTGCGGTTCGTCTACTACGGCGGCTCGGTGGAATTCTTCTTTGCGATGTTCGACATCTTCATCGTGTTCACCATCGCGGGCCTGATCTGGCGTCCGTTCATGTGGGGCATGGTGCGGGCGTTCGAAGGGCTGGCCAACTGGATCGGCCGTGCGGCCGCCTGGGCCGGGCTCATCATGGTCGGACAGCAGATCATCATCATCTTCCTGCAGTCGGTCTTCCGTCTGGGCGAGATCACCATGTCGCCGCTTGGCATCGGGTTCTCGCATTCGATCACCTGGTACGCCGAGGGGCTGAAGTTCTGGAACGCCGCCGTGGTTGCGCTTTGCGTCAGCTACGCCTTCGTTCAGGGCAGCCACGTCCGCGTCGATCTGGTCTATGCCGGTGTCAGCCACCGCGCCAAGAAGGCGATCGACATGTTCGGATCGCTGTTCTTCATGATCCCCTTTGCCGTCCTGGCCTGGATGTATTCCTGGTACTTCCTGTGGCGGCACCTGATCACGCCGAAGGTGTCGGCGTCGGACCAGCTGGAGATGATGCTCCGCAAGTCCAAGATCGTGAAGTGGAACGTCGAACGCACCGGGTTCAGCCCCGATGGCTTCGATTTCTACTTCCTGTTCAAGATCCTGATCCTCAGTTTCCTCGTCCTGGTCATGATCCAGGCCGTGGCGTTCTTCTACCGCTCCCTGCTGGAGTTCCTGGAAGGCGAAGAGGCACAGGACAGATACCTCGACCGGGATTCGCTCGGTGAAGGTGAAGAAATGTACGAAGGCACGCACTAGGGGGCAGGGGCATGTTGTTCGGTCTAGACGGGGTCGAAATCGGCCTGATCATCGTGTTCCTGAGCCTGTTCTCGGGAATTCTCTCTGGCTTCCCGGTGGCCTTCGCCATCCCGGGGGCGGGCCTGATCTCCTTCGCGGTGATCGCATGGCTCGACACTCAGGGGCTTCTTATCCACGAGGCCATCGACCAAGGGTCGCAGGCCTTCCGGGATCTGGTCAATTCGGGGGTCAATCGCGACGCGATCTCGCACTTCCGGTACCCGGATCTGCCGACCATCGCACAGCCGGTCTTCGACCGGGGCTGGGAAACCGCGATGGACCGCAACCTGTCGTTCATCGTGAACCGCATGAACGAACGCGTCTTTGCTGGCCAGTCCATCGAGACGCTGCTGGCGGTGCTGATGTTCGTCATGATGGGCATTACGCTGGAACGGTCCAAGATCGCGAACGATCTGCTGACCACCATGGCGCGCGTCTTCGGTCCGCTGCCCGGCGGTCTGGCCGTGTCCGTGGTTGTCGTGGGCGCCTTCCTTGCCGCGTCGACCGGTATCGTCGGTGCGACCGTGGTGACCATGGGTCTGCTGTCGCTGCCCACCATGCTTCGCAACGGCTATTCGCCGGAACTGTCGACCGGGGTCATCGCGGCCTCGGGTACGCTTGGGCAGATCATCCCGCCGTCGATCGTGATCGTCCTGCTGGGCACGCTGGCCGGGGATCTTTACTCCTCTGCCCAGGAAACGCGTGCGCAGCTCTATGGCTGCACCGACGCGCTGACCTATCTGGGACGCCCGGCGGTCGTTTCGGTCGGGACGCTGTTCCAGGCGGCGTTGCTGCCGGGCATCCTGCTGGCGGTTCTCTATGCCGGCTATGCCTTCGTCTACGCCATGCTGAACCCCTCCAAGGCGCCGGCCGTCCATATCGACAACCCGGACGGAGAGGTCATCACCCGCACAGAGGGCCTGACCTGGTTCCTCGCCATGCCGGTCCTCATCATCGGGGGCCTGATGCTGGCGGCCGAAGGTGGCCTGATCGGCGGACAGGATGCGACCGTGTCGAACTACACCCAGGTCGAACGTCTGGATGCCCTGCGCACCAACGTCAGCCCCGAGTGTAAGGCGGCCATGATCGAACTGCACGGCCAGTCCCGTTGGGATGAATCCGTCGCAGCCCGTGAGGCCCTGAAGGAGTCGGGTGGAACCGAGGAGTCGCGGGAACTGACCGCCGAGGAGATCACCGCGGCCCGGGCCGAAAAGATCGCCAACGCGGCGCCTGTGGGCTCCGGCGTGGCAACGCTCTTTGGTCTGGTCCTGCTGACGCTGGCGATCGCACGCGGCGTGAAGCCCTCGGCCTCGGCCGGACCGCTTCTGGTCGGTGTCGCGGGCGTTGCGCTGGCCTTTGCGCTCGACGCGCTTTGGATCCATCCGGGCATGACTGGCGCATCCAAGGTCGCGATCCTGATCGTGCCGCTGCTGATCACGCTGTGGTCGCTCAAGCATGCCTCGGTCCGGATGGCGGAAAACGACCTGATCCGCGTGGTCTTCCCGCCGCTGGTCCTGATCATCGCCGTGCTGGGGTCCATCCTGGGCGGCATCACCAACCCGACGCCTGCCGCGGCGCTTGGGGCCGGTGGTGCGATCATGCTGGCGGCCTATCGCAAGCTGAAGGATGAAGGTGGCTCGGGCCAGTTCATCATCTGGGCGACGCTGGCGCTGGCGGCGCTGATCCTGATCGGGATCAACTTCGACCTGCGGATGAACCAGTCCGTCGTCACAGCCGGCAACGTCGTGGGCTTTGTCGTCGCCTATGCCGCCTACATGGTGGCGGGCATCGGCCTGATCTACGCCTGTATCGTGCTGTTCCGGAACGGCGTTCTGCAGCCGATCGTGCGTGAGACGGCCAAGGTGACCTCGATGGTCTTCACCATCCTGATCGGCTCGCAGCTTCTCAACCTCGTGGTGATCTCCTTCGGGGGCGAGCACTACATCCAGCAGTTCCTGCGCTCGTTCGACAACGAATTCACGGTCTTCCTGCTGGTGATGCTGGTGCTGTTCCTGCTGGGCTTCGTGCTCGACTTCCTGGAAATCATCTACATCGTCGTGCCGATCGTCGGTCCCGTCATCTATGGCGGATCCTTCGACCCCAAGTGGGTGACGATCATGATCGCGGTGAACCTGCAGACGTCCTTCCTGACCCCGCCGTTCGGCTTCGCGCTGTTCTATCTGCGCGGCGTGGCACCGGCGTCTGTCACCACGGGACATATCTATCGCGGGATCATTCCCTTCGTGCTGATCCAGGTGGCGGGCCTTGCCCTGCTGTGGTTCGCACCGGGGATCGTGACGATCGTGCCGGATCTGATCGGCCGTTAAGGTAGATCAACAGACTGTTTACGTGGCGGCAGGCCGCCCGGGGATTGCCCCGGGCGGCCTGCCTCTTTATTGCCATAGTTATTAATGACTTAAATTATGGATGCTTGATGTATAAATTCGGATCTCTTGCTCTTGTCGCGTTGATGGGCACCACCGCACAGGCGGATGTCATCCAGCTTGGCGTCAACACCGATGTCGCCCAGACCTTCTTCTACAATGGCCCGACGCCGAACGAAGCTTACACCCACCCGAACGAGGTCACGGACTATCCGTTTTTCCAGCAGTACGTAGAGTCGGTCTACGAGGCGGGTCTGTGGACCGAAAGCGAGCTGAACCTGAGCCTCGACTACGCTCCGCAGGAAATCACCAGCTTTGGTCGGCTTGAGGCGATCTGGACCTTCGACGACGTCGCACTGGCGCAGGATCTGACGGGCTATACCGATCAGGACGGCACGGTCATCGGGTCGTATGACCTGAATTCGACCTTCCAGATCACCACCCAGCTTGGCGACAAGGACAGCACCGTGTCGAACGGCGTCAACGTGCTGGCCGTCAACAACATGGACGTCGGCGACGGCCAGATGCTTGACGTGATCGGCATCCAGGCACTGCTGCCCCCGACCAATCCGGACGAAGACAATTTCGGCGTGCTGCTGATGCTCAGCGGCGGGTCCAACTGGTTCGAGGACGCGGCGACCTCCGGGGAGAAGCTTGACCTGACGACCCTTGAGCGCGCGGCCGTGATGTACGAGCTGCAGCATTTCGAGGATCGCGCGGATGACTACGTGCTCTATTCCGTCGAGATCAACGGCGAAGTCGGCCGTGACCAGATGAAGTACCGCAACTTCGGCGCCGCAGACGGATCCTCCGAAGACGCGCCGCTGCTGCCCGAGGTGATCGAAAGCAACGAAGACGGCGCGCCGTCCTTCAGCTTTGACCTGTCCGACGTCGACACCGACAGCCAGATGGTCTTCATCGATCCCGAAATCGCCGTGGGCTACACCTACACACTCGACGGCGGCAAGGAGATCTCGGCGATCCAGGCTCCGACCCTGGCGGCTGTCGATGACGCAGACGGCTATCTGGTGACGCTGCCGAACGGCACGACCTTCCGCATCCAACCCGGCGAGATCAAGGTGCTGGATGCCCCGGTGACCTCGTTCACGCTGTCGGACATCGATCCGCTGCTCGGTCTTGATCCGCTGGACCAGACGACCTTTGTCCTTGGGATGCAGCTGAGCGGGCAGGGCGATGCCTTCCTGACGCAGACGGCCATCGTGATCGACACCGACACCCCGGCGGTTCCGCTGCCTGCCGGGATCGTCCTTCTGGCCTCGGGCGTGGCGGGCCTTGGCTTTGCGCGTCGCCTGCGGAAAGCGGCCTGAGATGATCCGCAGCCTCGTCACGCTGGCCTTCTGTGCCCTGGCGACCCATGCCGGGGCTGTGGACCAGAACGACCGCTACGCGGTCAAGGGCCCCGGCAAGCTCAAGTGCGGCACCTTCGCCGCGCTTGATCCCACCCACGAACACGTGCGCGACGCGGGCGTCTGGCTGACCGGGTACTTCACCGCGCACAACCGCCTGCTGCGTGAGACCTATGACCTGCTGCCCTGGCAGACCCCGGGCACGGTCCTGGCGCTGGCGGCGCAATACTGCCGCGCCCACCCCGAGGCGCAGCTGAACGACGCGGCGGCCGAACTGGTGGGTTACATGGCATCCCGGCGCGTGACCGAAGAAGCGCCAGGCGTCGTGCTGCGCAGTGGCGGCAGCGTGACCGTCGTCTATGCGCCGATCGTGGAAGATATCCGCGACGCGCTGCGCGAGGCCGGGCAGGACCTTGGCCCCGATGCCGAGGATCTTGAGGCCGCGCTGAAGCTGTACCAGCAGGCACAGGATCTGCCGGTCACCGGCATCCCGGATCAACCCACGCTTCTGAAGCTTCTCGCCGATCGCTGAGATCCTGAAAACGCGAAACGCCTGATCCCCGGATCAGGCGTTTTCGTTTTCACACGGGGTGTCGTGTCAGCCGCGCGGCGACCGCAGATCGGGAAGCGAGATATTCGCGACCTGTTCCGCGATCGGATCGGTCTTGAGGGGGTGGCGTTCGCTGTCGTAATCCGCCGGGTCGCGCATCTTGTTCCAGCGCCCGCCAACGTACAGCTCAAGCCCCTTGAACTTGGCCTTGTAGCCCATCTTGGGCGATCCCGGCACCCAGTAGCCCAGGTAGACATAGGGCAGCCCGGCCTCACGCGCGATTTCGATGTGATCGAGGATCATGTAGGTGCCCAAGGAGTCAGCCTGGCGGGCGGGATCGTAGAAGGAATAGACCATCGACAGCCCGTCATCGAGCACATCCGTCAGCGCCGCGGCCGTCAGACCGTTGCGGCCGTCCACGTATTCGATGACGCGCGACCGGATCGGCGTTTCCTCGATCATCGCGGCAAATTCGAAGACATCCATGTCGGCCATACCGCCCGTGGCATGGCGCGCCTCGAGGTAGTCGCGGAACAGGTCATACTGTTCCTCGGTCGCCCAGGGCGAGGTCGCACGGCGACTCAGGCCCGCATTCTTCTTCCAGGTGCGCTTCTGGCTCTTGGTGGGCGCGAAGGCCTCGACGTCGATGCGGGCCGACAGGCAGGCGGCGCAATCGGCACAGGACGGGCGGTACAGCACGTTCTGCGACCGGCGGAACCCCTGTTTTGACAAGGTATCGTTCAGCCGCGAGGCCCCTTCGCCCGTCAGGGACGTGAACAACTTCCTCTCCATCCGGCCCTCAAGGTAGGGGCAGGGCTGTGGGGCCGTCACATAGAATTGCGGCGTCAGCGGAAGAGAGTGGCGCATGAGGTCAAGTTTGGCAGCAGCTTACAGGTTCGAAACGATACATAGGTCAGGCGACATGTCAAAGGTAGTTGGAGAGTTACGCCGACCAAGGTAAAAAAGTTGCGACTTCTCAGACGATTGTATCGCGTTGTCCTGCTGGCTTACCGCCCGCTGTGCGGAAGGTAAATACACCCGGACAATCTCCGGGTGTATTCTTGGACGGATTGTTTCCGGATTCGCGGTTATAACCCGGCGCGGCGATTGATTGCCACGGTTCCGAAAACATTGTCGGTCAGCCCCTGCTTGCGGGCGCCGGTCAGCATCAGCCCGATCGAGATCACCTGAAGGATCGGGAAGGCCAGCGAGATCGTGTAGCCAAGCGTATGCATGAAGGCCATTCCGGCATCCAGCCTCCGGCCGTAGCCGTCGCGCAATTCGATCGCCATCAGGCGCATGCCCCAGGTGGCCGATCCGTTGGCGATGGTCGTCCAGCGGTAAAGAAAACCAAGGATCAGGAACAGCACCGGCAGGAAGAACAGGCCGATGAAGGCGGTGAAGGGAATGATGACGGCGACCAGCAGCCCGATCAGCACCGCGTCCACGACCCAGGCCAGCAGGCGCTTGACCGGGACGTCGGCATAGAACTCCGGCTGGTGGTAGGGATCGGGAAGGGACCAGGTGTCGGTCATCGGTGTCTCCGTCGAGGATGGGGAAAGGGGGCCGGCATGGCCCCCCGGGGTCGTCAGTGTGAAGATCGGGCCGAAGATCAGGCGTCTTCGTCTTCGCGGGTTTCTTCACGTGCCTTGCGGGCCCGTTCGTCCATGAACTGGTCGAACTCGGTCTTGTCCTTGGCTTCCCGCAGACGTTCAAGGAAGCTTTCGAACTGTTCCTGTTCGTCTTCCAGGCGGCGCAGGGTTTCCGCTTTGTAGGCGTCGAAGGCCGAGTTGCCCGAGGTCTTCATCGCGGCAAAGCCCGAACGGCGCATTTCGTGCTGGCGACCGGCACGGCGGCAGGATTTCGAGAACATGCGTTTACTCCAGATCATGTAGGCAAGAAGGGCGAGACCGGCGGGCCAGAAGAAGACAAAGCCGAGGACCATCGCGGCGATCCACGCACCTTTGCCCTTGCGGTCGAGCCAGGCCTCGGATTTGGACAGCCAGCCCATATGGCGGGTATCCTGTCCTTCGTAGGCAGTGGCGGCGGCGGGGGTCATGTCGGTACTCCGTGTTTGTGTCTGAATGTGAATGCTTTTCACATTGAATAGATTGGCACGACGGAAGCCCCCCGCAAGGGGTGATGTGAACGATTTTTACATTTTTCGATATTAGGTAGTGAAGTCAGCAGCTTGCGCGCCGGAAATTTCCGGAAGTACGGCGGATTTCAGCGAAAAGACGTGGTGCGGTGTGCCTGCGGCGGCCCAGATCACATCGAACTCAAGCAGCCTCGGGTCGATCCAGGCGCGGATCGGGTTCAGGTGACCGACCGGGGCGACGCCGCCGATCGCAAACCCGGTCTGGGCGCGGATCAGCGCGGCATCGGCCTTGGTCAGGGCCTCGCCCGCGACGGCACTGGCCTTGTCGGCGTCCACCATGTTGCCACCCGCCGTCAGGAACAGCAGCGCCGCGCCGCTGTCGACCCCCGCAAAGATGATGGACTTGGCGATCTGGTCGATCTCGCAGCCCACGCCATCCGCCGCCTGTTGCGCCGTCTTGGCCTGGCCAAGTTCGACGATCTCTGTCTCGATCCCCGCCGCCTCAAGCGCGCGGATCACCCGTTTCATGCTCTTGCTCATGGCGCGCAATCTGCCCCGCGCGGGGGCCATTGACCAGCCCCCCGATCACGGTGAATGTCGGGCCATGAGCTTTGCCGATCGCCTGACCCGCACCCCCCGCCCGCATGATCCCGACCGCGCCGCCGACGCTCGCGCGGCGCTGGACCTGCCCGGGCCGGTCGGGGCACTGATCGAAGGGGCAGGGGGATCCAGCCCCTACCTTCTGTCGCTGATCCAGAAGGAGGGCGATTGGATCGGCGCGGCGCTGGACGACCCCGAGGCCGCGCTGGCTGCCGAATTCGACCGGTTGCGCGGTGTGGACACCCCGCTGAAGCCCGCGTTGCGTCAGGGCAAGCGGCGGGTTGCGCTGCTGATCGCGCTGGCCGATCTGGGCGGCGTCTGGCCTTTGGAAAGGGTCACCGGCACGCTGACCGATTTTGCCGATCTTGCCTGCCAGCTGGCGATGACCGATGCGCTGGCCCCGCTGATCCGGCGCGGCAAGATCCCCGGCATGACCGAGGATGACCTGGAGAGCGGCGCGGGGCTGTTCCTGCTGGCCATGGGCAAGATGGGGGCAGGAGAGCTCAACTACTCCTCGGACATCGACCTGATCAGCCTGTTCGACGAGGCGCGGTTCGACGAGGACGGCTATCTCGAGGCGCGGCCCGCCTTCATCCGCGCCACCCGGACACTGGCCGCCACCCTGTCGGACATCACCGAGGACGGCTATGTCTTCCGCACCGACCTGCGGCTGCGCCCCGATCCGTCGGTGACGCCGGTGTCGCTGTCGATGGAGGCGGCCGAACGCTATTACGAAAGCCTGGGCCGAACGTGGGAACGCGCGGCCTATATCAAGGCGCGTCCCTGCGCCGGCGATCTGGAGGCGGGCGAGCGGTTCCTGACCGACCTCAAGCCCTTTGTCTGGCGGCGACATCTGGATTTCGCGGCAATCCAGGATGCGCATGACATGCGGCTGGCCATTCGCGACCACAAGGGACACCACGGCGCGATCAGCCTGCCCGGCCACGACATGAAGCTGGGGCGCGGCGGCATCCGCGAGATCGAATTCTTCGCCCAGTTCCACCAGATCATCGCCGGCGGCCGCGATCCCGACCTGCGCGTGCGCCGCACGGTCGAGGCGCTGTCCCTGATCGGCGATCGCAACTGGGCCCCGACCGAGATCACGGCGCGGCTGGCCGATCATTACCGGGTGCTGCGCGACGTCGAACACCGCATCCAGATGGTCAACGACGCCCAGACCCACGCCCTGCCGACCAGCGACGACGGAATCGACCGCATCGCCGCCCTGTCGGACATGGACCCGGCTGCCTTTCGCCGCGAATTGCGCGACCGGCTTGAGGACGTGCATTCCACCTGTGAAACCTTCTTTGCGCGTGAAAAGCAGGGCCATCGCCCCCCGCCCGAGGACGCGCCCGAGGTCGATGCCGCCCTGATCGCGCGCTGGCGCAGCTATCCCGCCCTGCGGTCCGCCCGCGCGCAGGAGATCTTCGCCCGCCTGCGCCCCCGCCTGCTGGCGGCGCTTGCCCGTGCCGGCAAGCCCGAAGAGGCGCTGTCTGCCTTCGACGGCTTCCTCGCGGGGCTGCCCGCCGGTGTGCAGCTTTTTTCGCTGTTCGAGGCCAACCCGCAGCTGATCGACCTTCTGGGCGATATCGCCGGGACCGCGCCGGACCTTGCGCGCTATCTGTCGCGTCATGCCTCGGTCTTTGACGGGGTGATCGGCGGGTCGTTCTTTGCCGACTGGCCGGGCGCCGACGTGCTGACCAAGCGGCTTGGTGCGCAGCTGAAGGCGGAAGAGGATTACGAGGCCAAGCTCGACACCGCGCGTCGCTGGCAGAAGGAATGGCATTTCCGCATCGGCGTGCATCACCTGCGCGGGTTGATCGGCCCCGACGCTGCCGCCGCCCAGTACACCGATCTGGCCGACGCGGTTCTGCGGGCGCTCTGGCCCGTGGTGCAGGCGAACTTTGCCACCCGTCATGGCGCGGCACCGGGGCGGGGTGCTGTGATCCTTGGCATGGGATCGCTTGGGGCGCGGCGCCTGAATGCGCGGTCCGATCTGGACCTGATCGTGATCTACGACCCCGAGGGGGTCGAGACCTCGGACGGGCGCCGCCCTCTGGCCTCGCGCGCCTATTATGCCCGGCTGACGCAGGCTCTGGTCACCGCGCTGTCTGCGCCGACCGCCGAAGGGCGGCTTTACGAGGTCGACATGCGCCTGCGCCCTTCGGGCAACCAGGGGCCGGTCGCGACTTCGTGGGACGCCTTCCGCAATTACCAGCAGTCCGAGGCCTGGACCTGGGAACACATGGCCCTGACCTCGGCCCGCCCCGTCGCCGGGCCCGAGGACCTGCAGTCCGACATCGCCGCCTTCCGCCACGATCTTCTGTCGACGCCCGGCGATCCGGCGAAGATCCTGCACGAGGTGGCCGAGATGCGCGCCCGCATCGCCGCCGCCAAGGGCGCCAGCGGGGATTGGGACATGAAGGTCGGCCGCGGCCGCACGCAAGAGATCGAGTTGCTGGCCCAGGCCGGGGCGCTGGCGGCGGGCCATCCGACGGCGCAGGTGGCTGAAGGTCTGGCGGGCGGCGTGGCGGCCGGCTGGATGACCGATGATCAGGCAAGGACGCTCTCTGACGCCTGGCGCCGTTTCTGGTCCATCAACATGACGCAAAAGCTGCTAACCGATCAGCCATTGGATCCCGACGCCCTGGGCAGTGGCGGTTGCGCGCTGCTTCTGCGCGAATCCGGCGCGACCACCTGGGCCGACCTGCTGGATGCCCTTGCGGCCCTGCGGGACGATGCGGCGGCGATCCTGGATGACACAGTGAAGGGCAAGGCCGATGGCTGAGGCGCGAAATCCCAATGACCCCAAGGGGCTGATCCGCGAATCCTACCGGATCGACGGCATAACCGAGGCCGAATGCCGGTCGATCCTGATCGACTGGGCGCTGAGCCTGCCGGACGGGGTCACCCAGACCACCGCCCTGTCCGCGCTGATCGACAGCTATGGTGCGACGGCGCCGGATCATCCCATGACCCAGCTGCTGCGCGACGGGATGCAGGGCCCCTCGGTGACCGGGCGCCGGGGCGGGCGCGCGGGGCGGCTGCGACACTAGGGTCGCGGGCGGCGCTACAAGATATCTTGAAAATGAGATATGATGGGCCGAGTCGCAAGGAGAGCGCCATGCCCAAGCTTGTTCGCCTGTATATCCGCAACGTCCTTCTGGGGTTCGTGATCGCCGCGATTTTCGTGGCGCTGCTGATGGCCTTCGACGTGGGCGGGCTGCGCCACCTGCTGACCGGATCTTCGTCAGGATACCTTGCCATCGGGATGCTGTGGTTCGCCAACGGCATCGTCTTTGCCGGGGTCCAGTTCGCGCTGGCGGTCATGGCGCTGCGGGAACGCCCCGGACCACGGGGTGGCACGCCGGTCGGGCTGACACCCGCGCCGGTGCGCGTCGTGGCGAAACGCCGACACTGACGAAAAGGGCGTGAGGCGGCGGGCCCGCACGCAACCGTTTGGGTGACGCATTCCCGAGGACCTGTATCTACAGGTGGGCGCCAGGTAACCGAACCAGGGCTCGGACAGAGCCAGCTCCCTCGGATTTGCTTAAGGCCACCGGAATGTACCCGTTCACGAGAAGGGCAGAACCCGCCTCAGGCCGAGATAGGGCTTTGCCCTGATCTGGGCAAGGGGCATGACCGCGAATTGCGTCATGTCCGCCTGTCCAGCGCACGGGCAGGGCGGTGTGTTGCGGGGTGCCGGTGACAGAACGTTCGGTCAGTCCGCGTAAAGCTGCCGGGCAATCGCGATCAGCTCGGCATCACGCCCCGCGGTCTCACCACGATGTGCACCCAGCCAGCCGTCGATCAGCTTCAACTGACCGGGCCGCAGAGTGCAGATGCGGGAACGTCCCTTCTTGGACGTCCGGATAAGCCCGGATTTCTCAAGCATGGCGATGTGCTTGGTGAAGGACGGCAGCGCCATGGCATGCGGCGCGGCCAGGTCCGTGATGGCCACGGGCCCCGCACGCAAGGCGTCCAGCACCGCCCGCCGCGTCGGATCGGCAAGCGCCTGGAACAGCAAATCGAGGGCAGGGTCTTTCTTAGCCATGGGGCTTTCTATCCGGGGTGGTTGTTCACCTCAACGGCTAAGTGTCGGGTGGGCCAGTGCTCCTTGTTTTCAACCGTTGGCCAGCCGTGTTTCGCTAAGTTCCTCGGGGGTCAGGATGTAGATCGCCTCGGGCGGGGTCGACAGGCCCGGGACCAGCACCATCGGGTCCACGCCCATCTCGTCCAAGTGCCGCATGACCTCGGCCTGGCCGCGCTGGATGTCGCGCACGGCCATGAAGGCAGGCAGGAAGGTGTTCTCTCCGAAATAGTGCTGGTGCACCCCGACGCGGCCGCCTTCGGCCACGGTGCGTTCGGTGCCCCCGGCCAGCATGTAGGGGCAGGCCGACAGGCAGACGTCGCTGGCCCGCAAAGCAGTCCGCTTGCCTGCCGTCCGGATCGCGCGGCCGACCTCAAGCGCGTCGGCGACATTGCCGCCGGGCGAATGCAGCACGATCTCTTCGGCCTCGCTGGCGGTGATCTGGGTGACGATGCGGTCCGCGTCGCCCGCGCCGATCTTGCCAGTCAGCAGCGCGCGGCCATCATCGAGAGGTTGCAGAACAAGCCTTTCGGGCATCGGCCCGTCGATCTGCGTGCCGGGCGCGGTCGGCAGCCGCGGGTCGTATTCGCGCCGCTGGTCGCCGGGCCGGACGGGCTGATCGAAGCCGGGCGCAGAAGGATCGCGCGACGGCCAGGAAAAATCGCGCCCCATGTCGCCCAAAAACAGGAACCCCGCCAGCACCAGCTGGAACGCCAGCACGCCGGTCAGCATCCGCCGGATCGGGCGCAGCTTTTCCTGGTCGTTCATCATCTGTCGCGGTCCTCTTGCAACGGCGCGTTCCAGGGCTGCGCGGGCGGGCCTTCCATGGGCGGCGTGGCCGACGCCGGGCCGGGCGCGAAGGCCATGTCGACGTCGCGCGCCGCGTGCAGGGCCGCGCGCAGTTCCGCGATGGTCATCGTGTCCTCGATTGGCGCGCCTTCGTGGCCGTGGCGGATCAGCCCTTGCGTGATCGACACGATCAGCACGAGAACCGCAGGCAGAAGGTCGATCGCGATGGCCCCGGCCCAGGAGGGCACGAAGTTGCGCGCATAAAGGATGACCGCGTCGGCGGCGGAGATGGGGGTATAGGTTGTCTCTGGCGGCGGCGGCATGGCGATGACCTCGGCCGCCGCGCGTTCCAGCGTCTGGGCCCGCTGCTGCAGCACCTCGAGCACCGAGGAGATTGTCGCAGACTGGTCGTTTCGATTTGATTCCGTGCGCCCGTCCAGTTCCGGCAGGACCACGGAGGCCGCCAGATCCTGCGCCGCGCGCTGCACCAGGGGCGCGACCGACAGCTGCCGCAGCTGCGTGATCAGCCCGGCCAGTTGTACCGCCTGTTCGGAAAATTCGACCGAGCGCGGCTCGACCGGGCCGGGTTCGACCGTCAGCGCGCGCATCCGCGACAGGATCGCGTTGCCTTCGGCGAAGGCGGCGGTCACCAGCGGCGCCTGCGTGCCGATCTGATCCTCAAGCCCCGAAAGTTCCGCCGATTTCTGGCGCAGAACCCGGAAGACCGCGCCACGTCCGGCCAGGCCCGACAGGGTGCCCTGCGCCTCCTGCTCTGACAGGTCTTCGAACGACTGGCGCACGCGGGCCACGTCCCGCTCCAACCCCTGGGCAGAGACCGCGATCTCGTTCGCGCGCTCAAGCGAGGTCTGGTAATCCTGCACGGTCACAGCAAGGTGCTGTTCGACCGCCGCCGCACCTGCCAGCGCCGCCGCGTTCAGCCAGGACGACATGGCGACAATGGCCAGCGACCCGAGGCCCATGGCGCCCAGAAGGCCCATTCTGGATCGGGCCGTGCGCATCGCCGGGAAGAGCCGCATCATGTAGGACCAGAAAACGAAGATCGCGGTCGAGACGGCGATGGAATAGGCGATGGCCGCAAAGGCCTTCATCGCGCCGTCGCCGTCCAGCAGGGTCGACACGCCGAGATAGGTGTAGATGCCCGAGGCCACCGACAGGATGCCAAGCGCGGCCCCGGTGAAACTGTCCAGCCAGGCAAGGTGCCCCTCAAGCTCGCGCGCCATGCGCGCGCCGCGATCCGATCGTTCTGTCATGTGCCCCCCGAGGTTCGACCTTGAAAAGGTAAGGTGGCATGGGGGCTTATGCCAGCCTTCGCAACGCGGACTTGCGTTTGTTCACGGAATGTTCATGATGTCGTCATGTCCGACACCGCCTTCGATATCACCGCCCTGCAGCCCGGTCAGCTGATCGCACGCGGGGTCTGTCGCCTTCTGGCCAGCCATGACTTCTGGCCGCTTGAAGAATTCGTGCCCGCCCGGGGATTACGTATGGATGTCATGGCGATAGGCCCGAAAGGCGAGCTGTGGTGCGTCGAGTGCAAATCCAGCCGGGCAGACTATGCGTCCGACAGCAAGTGGCAGGGATACCTGGAGTATTGCGACCGGTTCTTCTGGGCCGTCGGCCCGGATTTCCCGGTCGAGCTGCTGCCCGAGGAGAGCGGCCTGATCCTGGCCGATGCCTGGGGCGGTGAGGTCGTGCGCTGGCCGGACGAATCGAAACTCTCCGGCGCGCGGCGCAAGGCGATGACGCTGAAGTTCGCACGCGACACGGCGCGGCGGCTGTCGTGGATGCGCGATCCGACCGGACCGGCAGGCATGATCTAGCGTTTCTTTTTTCGGCCCATACCTTCGGCGGCCTGCGCGGCTGCCAGGATCTCTTCCGCGATCTCCCGGGCCTCGTCAGGTTCGAAATCCATCGGGATCTCGGTCTTTCCCGCCTCGATGAAAAGGCGGACCATGCCCTGGTCGGTCGGGCCGATCTGCAGGTTGGCTTCGATGTCGCGTTCGGTGTCGATGCTCATCACTGTCTCCGTAGCGGGATGCAGGTGGCTATCGCACCTGCCAGAAATGTTCAAGCCACGGTGCGGGGGGTGGTGCAAAGGTATAGGTTAACGGCGCGGGTCAAGTAAGTATCTGAAAAGTAAGAATACAACTTAGGGTAATCCACCCGTTAAACATTCTATATTTACTATTTGTTAAGGACTTTGGCGCCAAGACATTCGTGAAGATTTTACGAAAAGGCCGAAGCCATGACACACCTCGTGACACACCTCATCACCTTCCTCCGCGGGACCTCGGGCAGCATGTCGCAAGAGCTTGTGTACGGTCTGCCGCTTGTCTTCATGCTGACGATCGGGTCGATCGGATCGGCCCGCGAGATGATGGAGACCGAGGCCACGGGCATCCAGTCCGTCTTCGATGCACTGACGGTGGTTGCCGCCGCCGACTGAACTGACGCGGTGGTTGTGGGCGAAGCCCGGCGTAACACCTAAAAATTGAAAGAACTTTAGTGATGCCCCAAAAAAGTCGTGTTTCCAGCGCATCTATTACCTTGTGTGTTAAATAGTACTGGGCTTGTTAACTATGGCTCCCTCTCTCAGGGTTCTGGACCGTTTCCGTCGTGAAACCTCCGGCACCGTCTCCTTCGAATTCATGATCTGGATCCCGCTTGTCTTCGGCATCCTCGTCACCCTCCTTGATTTTGCCCATGCGCTGACCGTGAACAGCACCATGTGGCACGAAGCCCGCACGGCCGCGCGCGGGCTGTCCATGCACGCCATGTCGGAAAGCAGCGCCCGCGCGCATATCGCAGATGCCCTGTCGTGGAGCGATGCAGACTATGCCGTCGATATCCAGCGTGACCGGACACGTGTCTATGTGACCATCCGCACGCCTATGAAGACCTCGGGGCTTGTCGATTTTGCCACCGCGCGGCTGAACGGCGACTGGGTGGCCCGGGTCACCGTCCTGCAGGAACCGGTCTGATGGCCGCCCTCTGGACGCGCTATATCCGTGAAGAGCGGGGCGCTGCGACCTTTGCCATGTTGTTCGTGATCGGCATCCTGCTGCTGGTCGGCGGGCTGGCGCTGGACGTGGCCAACCGGTACCGGGCCGAAGCCGCCCTGCAGACCGCCGCGGACCTGGCCGCCACCAGCGGGGCGATCGTGCTGGGTGAACGGGTGGCCCTTGGCTCTCCTCGGGACGAGGCATGGCGAACCTTCCGTGGCACGCTTGGCCGCACGAACATGCGCGACGCCTGGGTCGACGGCAGCTTCCGCCTGGGTCAGTTCGACGAGGATCGCGGCGAATTCCTGAACGCCACCGACGAAGAGGACGCCGATGCCGTCAAGGTCACCCTTGTCCGGTCGCCCGAATGGGACAACGGCGAACCGACCCTGCTGCTGCGCCTGATCGGCGTGAGGTTCTGGGACATCCGCGTCGAATCCATCGCACGGGTGCAGACGATCGAAACCTTGCCCTGTCCCGATCCGCTGCTGTCGCTGCAGGCCCGCGTCCGGCTGGCCCGCGACAATGTATTTGCCGGGATCTGCGTTGATGGCGGGGTCGAGCTGACCTCGGCGCCGCCGCCCTGGCTGACCGAACAGGCCGAAGAGTTCCTGGGCGGCTTGCTGGATGCCATCGTCCGTCCCGACGCGCTGACCTTCGTCAGCCTGCTGCGCCGCGACAACGACCTGACCGACCTGATCCGCACGGCCCGTCCCGTGCGGGGCGAGACCTTCGATCTGGACGATCTTCATTCCGGTGTCAGCCTGCGGGTCTCTTGCCCGGACAGCGGCGTGCTGTCGTTGCGGGGACCGCTGGTGCTTGAGGGCGTGGCCCTGTTTTCCGAATGCCCGGTACGCTT
The DNA here is from genome assembly GCF_004959925.1 of Pseudooceanicola onchidii. GTDB lineage: Bacteria > Pseudomonadota > Alphaproteobacteria > Rhodobacterales > Rhodobacteraceae > Pseudooceanicola > Pseudooceanicola onchidii. The sequence goes on from NZ_SPUW01000001.1 coordinate 1,249,433, forward strand.
CGATCCGGATGTCAGTGTCCGGGCCAGCCTGATCCTGACCAACCTCAAGGCCCTGCACCCGACCGGGGATCTGCGTGGAATCACCAGTGATGCCGAGCTGATCGACGACGGCCACTGCCTGCCCGGGGACGGCGCGCGCCTGTACCTTTTCGCCTCGGCCGATGTCCGCGCCGCGCTGCCGGTCCTCGACCTGTTGATCGGCGCCGAAGCCGAATCTCCGGTGTCGCTGGCTGCCAACCTTGGCCTGTCGACCACGGTATCGCTGGCCGATCTGGTCGGGCTGTGCCTGGGGGTGGAGGCGATGGTGGCCACCGACCGGGTCTCTCTTCACTGAGGTGCCATTTTCCGTCGCGAGACGCTTGCAATCGCGAGGCGAGGGGGGTAATGCACCCCACGTGCCGCCTTAGCTCAGTTGGTTAGAGCGCCTGATTGTGGATCAGGAGGTCCCCCGTTCGAGCCGGGGAGGTGGTACCATCCCCCCCTACATACAAATCTTGTTTGAGCCGTCTCAGACGGTTTTAGCCTGTGCGGCTGTACGCGGCGCCTAAGGGCGCTGCCCCTGCGCCATCAACTGCGCGAGCGGTGCCACAAAGTATCTCTAGAAAGATGAAGATCAGGGCAGCGTCAGTGTGCTTTCCGAAACCTGCGCGCCGTCCGGCCCGTAAACCAGTGCGCGGCCGTCCTGCGTCACGATCAGGAACCAGCCGGGTCCGGCGGTGATCGCCTGCGGCACCGCGCCCTCGGGCAGGGTGATCGCGGCGGGCAGGGTCGGCACGGCGGCGGCCGGGGGCGTGCGGAAACGGATGACAATGAGCGTGATGAGGACTAGAAGCCCGAGAATCATCACCCCCGCCAAAGTGCTGACCAGCACGCGCAAAAATCGCAGCTGCGGGAAATCCTGTTCCTCTTCGGTCGGAGTATTCGTGTCCAAGAGCCTGTCCATCCGTATCGGGGCCAATCCGCCCGCCCGTCTTGATAAGGCGCTGGCGCGGGATGTGCCAGAGGAAGCCGCGCTGTCGCGCACCCGTCTTGCGCGTCTGATCGCCGAGGGCGCGGTGCGGCGCGGGGGCGATCCGGTGACCGACCCCAAGGCGAAGGTCGAAGAAGGCGATATCCTCGAGATCACGGTCGAAGAGGCAGCCGAGATCGAAACGGTCGCCCAGAAGATCGCTCTGGACGTGGTCTACGAGGACGACGCGCTGATCGTCATCAACAAGCCCGCGGGCATGGTGGTGCACCCGGCGCCGGGATCGCCGGACGGAACGCTGGTGAACGCGCTGCTGCATCATTGCGGTGACAGCCTGTCGGGCATTGGCGGCGAAAAGCGCCCCGGCATCGTGCACCGCATCGACAAGGAAACCTCGGGGCTTCTGGTCGTGGCGAAATCCGACAAGGCGCATCACGCGCTGGCCAAGCAGTTCGAAAAGCATTCTGCCGAACGGGCCTATCTTGCGGTCTGCCACGGAGAGCCCGATCCCGGCGATCCGCGCCTGCGCGGCGTGAAGGGGGCGAGTTTCGAGCCGGGCGGCGTGCTGAAGCTGTCGACCCAGCTGGCGCGCCACCGGACTGACCGGCAGAAGCAGGCGGTGACCTTCGAGGGCGGGCGGCATGCGGTGACGCGGGCGCGGGTGCTTGAAGGCTTCGGCGGCGCGGCGCTGATCGAATGCCGCCTGGAAACCGGGCGCACGCATCAGATCCGTGTGCACATGGCCCACGCGGGCCACGCCCTTGTCGGCGATCCGGTCTACGGCGGGCGGCGCAAGGCCGGCAAGGCGCTGAACCCGGCGGCGATCGAGGCGGTGAACGGCTTCCCCCGGCAGGCGCTGCATGCGGCTGTGCTGGGCTTCGATCACCCCGAGGATCGCAGACCGCTTCGGTTCGAGGCGGCCTTGCCTCAGGACATGGAAACCCTGCTTGCGGCGCTACGCGGCGAGGGTCCGGGCGCGGGCTGAGATCAGAAGCCAAAGGGCAAAGCTCAGCTCGGCCACCACCGGGATCAGGTAGGCGGGCTGGATCAGCGCGTTGATCTCGGGCGCGACAAAGCGGGTCAGGCTGCCTGTCAGGTAGACGACCCCGGCCGCCCCGATCAGACCGGCCAGCCATCCCGCCCCGGCGCGGGCCAGCAGCACGGACATGGCCAGCGCATTCAACCCGAAGAACCACAGGCCCAGATCATATCCCGCCCCGTGGCGGTCGATCAGCGGCATCGGGTCGGTGGCGGTGATGGCCGAGACAAGCAGCGGCAGGTGCGCCGCGATGACGGCCATCTGGACCAGCCGCAGAACAAGGGCCGACAGGGCCAGGTCTGGGCCGAGCGGGCGGAAAAGCCGGAAAAGCATCAGCGCCAGCGCGACGTCCAGCGTGGCCATCACGATGTCGGCCCCGATCGCCAGCCGCCACGACTTCAGCGCGTCCGCCAGCGCGGCGGCGGGATCGGCGGCGGTGGTCACGGGCATGCGAAGGCCGACCTCGGCCCCGAGGCCAAGGGCGATGATCCCGAGATAGGCAAGACCGGCGAGGCGGGGCAAGGTGACAGGCATGGGGTGTCCTTTCGGTTTGATGACCCCGGGGTAGCCCATGCGCTGCCGCATGAGAATTCGCTGATCTGGCAGATGTCCCATGCGGATATGCATGATGATTGGTGCACCAGTTCACCGCGATCTGTGCACGGGCACGCAGTTGCGCCTGACCGCACAAGCCCTCACCTTGGTGCACGACCGCGTGACAACGACGAAATCTTATGGTGCCTCCGACCGGATCATCGTCATCATGCGTTAAGAGTTATGACGTACGGATCTTGTAATGGCTTCGGCGCGTCCCTATCTGCAATGTTAATCCCATAAACATGGGGCCAGAAACGAGAGACAGGGTGAACATGGGTAACTACGCAAATCTCCCCGCACCGTCGCCGGAAGGCGGACTGAACCGCTATCTTCAGGAAATCCGGAAGTTCCCGCTTCTGGAGCCGGAAGAGGAATACATGCTTGCCAAAAGGTGGGTGGAGCAGGAAGACACCGAAGCCGCGCACCGGATGGTGACATCGCATCTGCGCCTCGCAGCCAAGATCGCCATGGGCTATCGCGGCTACGGCCTGCCGCAGGCCGAGGTGATTTCCGAAGCGAACGTCGGCCTGATGCAGGCGGTCAAGCGGTTCGATCCCGAAAAGGGCTTCCGTCTTGCGACCTATGCCATGTGGTGGATCCGTGCCTCGATCCAGGAATATATCCTGCGGTCCTGGAGCCTTGTGAAACTTGGCACCACCAGCGCCCAGAAGAAGCTGTTCTTCAACCTGCGCAAGGCCAAGGCCCGCATTGGTGCGCTGGAAGACGGCGACATGCACCCCGACAACGTCAAGCAGATCGCCAACGATCTGGGCGTGACCGAGGACGAGGTGATCTCGATGAACCGGCGGATGGCGGGCAGCGATGCCTCGCTGAACGCGACGGTCGGATCCGAGGGCGAGTCCTCCATGCAGTGGCAGGATTGGCTTGAGGACGAAGACGCCGATCAGGCCGGCGATTACGCCGAGAAGGACGAGATGCAGACCCGGCGCGAGATGCTGGCCGAGGCGCTTGAGGTGCTCAACGACCGCGAGAAGGATATCCTCACGCAGCGCCGCCTGTCGGACGAGACGATCACGCTTGAGGATCTGTCGGCGCAATACGGTGTCAGCCGCGAACGCATCCGCCAGATCGAGGTGCGGGCGTTTGAAAAGCTGCAGGGTCGGATGAAGGATCTGGCCCAGGAAAAAGGCCTGCTGGCGGCGCACTGATCGCGCAGACCTGCAGGCAAACGGCCCGGTGCGAGCGATCGCGCCGGGCCGTTCGCGTCTGGCGGCGTGTCAGCCCCCCAGCCGCGCCTTGAGAACCCGGACCATGTTGCCGCCCATGATCTTTTCGATCTGCGCTTCGGTCAGCCCGGCCTCCAGCATCGCCTGCGTCAGCGCCGCCAGTTCCGAGGTGTCGAAGGCCGTCTCAACCGATCCGTCAAAGTCGGACCCGAGCGATATGTGATCTTCGCCCAGCAGGTCCACCGCCGCCACGGCCATGGCCGCGATCCCTTCGGGCGTGATCTGGTTGCAAGTCACCTCGTCCCAGTAGCCCAACCCGATCACGCCGCCGGTTTCGGCCACGCGCACCATCAGGTCGTCCGGCAGGTTGCGCTGCGTTTCGCAAAAGGCGCTGACCCCGGTGTGACTGACCACCAGCGGGATGTCGGTCATGGCCAGCACGTCCTCGACCACCTGCGGCCCGGAATGCGCCAGATCAAGGATCAGCGGGCGCGCAGCGACGGCCGCCACGATGTCCCGGCCAAAGTCGGTCAGACCGCCGTTGTCCTGCCCGTGCAACGACCCGCCAAGCGCATTGTCGAAGAAGTGGTGCAACCCGATCAGCCGGTATCCCGCCTCGACCAGGCCATCCAGATGCGCCATCTGGCCTTCCAGCGCATGGGCGCCTTCGATGCCGAGGATCGCGCCGATCCGATCCTCGCCCGCGGCCCGCGCAGCCAGCACGGCGTCCAGATCCGCGCCGCTTTGGATAATCGTCACCCTGCCATCCGTCGCCGCGAAATCATGCAACTTTTCCGCCTGATAGCGGGCACGTTCGTAAAGGCTGGACCAGGTGCGCATCGGCCAGCGTTGCCCGAAGGCCAGCAGCGTGATGTTGTCGAAGGCCTCGGCCGAGTTTTCCTCGTAGTTCTGGCCCGCCGGGCTTTTCGTGACCGCCGTGAAGACCTGCAGCGCCACATTGCCGTCGCGCAGGCGGGGAAAATCGACCTGGCCCCAGTCGCCGCGTTTGGTCAGGTCGCGGTTCCACAGCAGCGGGTCGGCGTGCCAGTCGCCGATCACCAGCCGGTCGTGCAGCGCCTGTGCGGCGTCGCCGACGGGGTAGGGCGCATGGTCGACCACGTTGTTGCGGGCCGCGCCGACGTAGGCCGGGGCAAAGGTCCAGAAGGCGATGACACCGATCACGGCAAGGGCGACAAGGCCAAGGATGATCCGGGCGATCCAGACAAGGGTGCGATACATGGGGCTCTCCTCTTTGCCGCGATGCTAACGGGCCGGGGGCGCCCGGGTCTGGTGCGACGTGGCGTCACTTTGGTCCGCGCGCGCAGGACCGGGCGGGCGGAGGATTGCCGTAGGGAAAACCTTACCTTCCCCCAGGGCAGCTTTTGATGTATGCTGACAGCATTAAACTAAGTGTAAGTAAGTATTTGGAGGAATTGTTAGATGAAGACCTACGTCCTGATCATGGCCATGGCCATCGTCGCGACCGCCGCGCATTTCGCCGTCGCCTGATCTGACACCTGACCTGACGCCCGGTTTCGGGCAGCAAAAGGCCCGCGCCCTTCGGTGAGGACGCGGGCGATTTTCGTAAAGTCCCGAAGGATCAGTCCTCCATCGCCTCCAGCTCGTCGATGAAGCCTTCGATCATCGACAGGCCCTTGTCCCAGAACGCCGGATCCGACGCGTCGAGACCGAAGGGCGCAAGAAGTTCGGAGTGGTGCTTCGACCCGCCGGCGCGCAGCATGTCGAAATACTTGTCCTGGAAGCCCTCGGGCGCCTCCTGATAGGCGGCGTAGAGCGCGTTCACCAGCCCGTCGCCGAAGGCATAGGCGTAGACGTAGAAGGGCGAATGGACGAAGTGTGGGATGTAGGACCAGAAGACCTCGTACCCGTCCATGAATTCGAACGCCGGCCCGAGGGATTCCGCCTGCACGGACATCCAGATGGCGTTGATGTCCTCGGGCGTCAGTTCGCCTTCGCGCCGCGCGGCGTGCAGTTTGCATTCGAAGTCATAGAACGCGATCTGGCGCACGACGGTGTTGATCATGTCCTCGACCTTGCCCGCCAGCAGGGTCTTGCGTTCGCCCTTGGTCTTCGCTTCGTCCAGCAGCTTGCGGAAGGTCAGCATCTCACCAAAGACGGAGGCCGTTTCGGCCAGGGTCAGCGGGGTCGACGACAGCAGTTCCCCCTGTTCCGCCGCCAGAACCTGGTGCACGCCGTGGCCCAGTTCGTGCGCCAGGGTCATCACGTCACGCGGTTTGCCGAGGTAGTTCAGCATCACGTAAGGATGCACGGTCGTCACGGTCGGATGTGCGAAGGCACCGGGCGCCTTGCCGGGCTTCACGCCCGCGTCGATCCAGCCCTTGGTAAAGAACGGCTCGGCAATGTCGGCCATGCGGGTGTCGAAACCACCATAGGCGGACATCACCATCTCCTGCGCGGTCGGCCAGTCGACGGTCTTTGCCGGTTCGATCGGCAGCGGCGCGTTGCGGTCCCAGACCTGCATGACGTCGAGGCCAAGCCATTTCCGTTTCAGCTCGTAATACCGGTGCGACAGGCGCGGGTAGGCGGCGACGACCGCGTCGCGCAGCGCCTCGACCACCTCGGGTTCGACGTGGTTCGACAGGTGGCGGCCGGTCTGGGCCGTGGGCATGCCGCGCCAGCGGTCCATGACCTCTTTTTCCTTGGCCTGGGTATTGTGCACCCGGGCGAAGGTCTTGATGTTGTCACCCAGCACGGCGGCGATTTCACGCGCGGCGGCTTCGCGGACCTCGCGGTCGGGTTCGGTCAGCAGGGTGGTGGTCGCCTCGAGCCCCAGCTCGTCCCCGTTCACGCAGAAGGTCAGCCCGGCAACGGTTTCGTCGAACAGCTTTTCCCAGGCATCGCCCACGACGCCCATGTCGTGCAGGAACTTCTCCATCTCGTCCGACAGCTGGTAGGGCTTCATCGTGCGGATGCGGTCGAAGATCGGCTTGTAGCGCGCCAGGTCTTCGCTTTGCGCGAAAAGCGTGTCCAGCCGGTCCTCGGGCAGGCGGTTGATCTCGAGCGTGAAGAACACCAGCGGCGTGGTGTAGGTGGTGATCTTGTCCTGCATGTCGGACATGAACTTGGCGCGGCTCGCGTCCGTGGTCTGCTGGTAATAGCGCAGCCCGGCATAGGACATGATCCGGCCCGAGATATTGGTCAGGGTCTCGTCACGCTGGATGCAGTGCAGCATCCCCGGCGCGTCAAGCGTATCCAGCTTGCCTTCGTAATCCGCCGCAAAGGCCGCGCATTCTGTCTTGAGCCAATCGAGATCGCGCTGCACCTCGGGCGCGTCATCGGCGGAGTAGAGGTCCGTCAGGTCCCAGTCCGGCAGCTTGCCAAGGTCCTTTCCGCCGGAGCTCGGGTTGGCATCGTAGACGGGGCGGGGATGAATGAACATGAAACCTCCTTCACGGCTTTGGGCCAGAGATATGACGGGGGGGCACAAGGGGCAAGGGCCGGGGCCGGTTCGCGGCCCCCGGCCAGGATCGCCTGTAGCCTAGGCGGCCCGGACTTCAGGCAGATTGTGCCGAAGCGCCATTGGGCCGCGCGTGATCCGCGAGGAACGGCAGCAGCTTGTCGAACAGCACCTTGCGGGTCTCGGGCGTCTCCATCAGGACTTCGTGACGGGCGCCGGGCAGCATCACCAGCTCCCCGTTCGACCAGCTGTCCATGCGCTGATGCACGCGCAGCGGATCGACGATGGCCTCGTCCGAGCCAAGGAACGTCAGGCAGGGGACCGCGGGCGCGGGACGCCGCGCCAGGGCAAGCGTTTCGCCCAGGGCCTGGTTCAGCCAGTGCAGGGACGCGCCGCCAAGGCTCAGGTCCGGATGCGCGATCAGCTGGTTGCGCATGTAGTCGTACATGTCCTTGTCCGACGTCAGCTTGTTGTCGGGGAAATCCGCGTCCAGCGGATAGGGGATTTCCTTCATGCCCGGCGACATCAGGTGCCCCAGCCCAAGGCGCGATCCGCCCCAGCTGAGAACCCAGGCGGCCGGACGGACCGAGGGCATGATGCGGATGCCCCACATCGGGGCCGAGAAGACGGCCGAATTGACCGGCAAACCTTCGTGCAGCGACCGCAACCCGATGCAGCCGCCCATGGAATGGCCCAGCAGGTGCCAGGGCTTGGGCAGCCCGATCTCTTCGGCCACCTTCAAGGCGGCGGCCACATCTAGCTGGTAGTCCGCGAACTGGCCGACATGGCCGACCCGGGCGTTGGCGACCATGCGGCCCGCCAGCCCCTGACCGCGCCAGTCGATCGCCAGCACGGCATAACCCGCGTCGGTAAGGGTCTGGGCGTCGCGGCCGTATTTTTCGATGTATTCGGTGCGGCCCGGAAAGATCAGCACCGTTCCCTTGGTCGCGCCGTCGGGCTGCCACCAGCCGACGCGGATGCGGATGCCATCGGCGGTGTCGGCCCAGACGGCCTGCCCGCCGTCGGGGCCCTGGGCCACGTCGGAAAAGAACGGTGCTGACTGCATGGGATCAGGCCAGGACCGACCCAAGCTGCATGGCTTTGCCCATGTCGCCATCGACGGTGAGCTTGCCGGTCATGAAGGCCGATGTCGGGTTCAGATCGCCTGACAGGATTTCCTTGAAGGTCTCTGCATCCGCGGTGAGGGTCACGTCGGCGTCCTCGTCACCTGCGCGCACGTCGTTGCCTTCGATCATGATGGCGCCTTCGCCTTCGATCACGAACTTGGCGGTGCCGTCGAAACCACCGTCCATTTTTTCGCGCAGGGCCGCAACGGCCACGTCAATCACTTCACTCATGGTTCACCTTTCCTGGATTATTCGCCCTTGGGGGTTACATCGGGATCAAGATTTCCCGATACTGGGTCATACCCGCAAGTGATATGGGCCTCGCAATGCATCATCTCAAATATGTCGTAGCGGCAATTCTGGTCCTCGCGCCCGCGATGTCCTCCGCTCAGGTGCAGAGTGACCATAGTCGGGACCTATTGCAACAACTGCATGATGCCGATCCGGCAGACGCCAAGAAGATCGAGCGGGAACTTGATCTTGTCTGGGCACGCTCGGGATCGCCGTCGATGGACCTGCTGATGACGCGGGGCCAGGATGCGCTCGAGGCCGGAGAGGTCGAGGACGCGATTGGCCACTTCTCGGCGCTGATCGACCATGCGCCGGATTTCGCCGAAGCCTACCATCGCCGCGCCACCGCCTTCTTCCGGCAAGAGGAACTGGGCCTTGCGCTGTCGGACCTGGCGCAGGTGCTGACGCTGAATCCCGACCATTTCGAAGCGACCTACGGGCTGGGCGTGGTGATGGAAACGCTTGACCGGACGGACGAAGCCTTTGACGCCTATTCCCGCGTGCTTGACACATATCCGACCCACGAACGCGCGCTTGAAGCGGTCGAACGCCTGCGCACCCGCGTGTCGGGCCAGAGCCTCTGAACTTACGGAAAATCCAAGCACATGACCCGTCAGGGCAGGATCACGGCCGTTCTCGGCCCGACGAACACGGGCAAGACGCATTACGCCATTGACCGGATGCTGGGCTATCGCACCGGCATCATCGGCCTGCCGCTGCGCCTTCTGGCGCGCGAGGTCTATGACAAGATCGTCGCCGTGCGCGGTCCTTCGGTCGTCGCGCTGGTCACCGGAGAGGAACGCATCGTGCCGCCGCGCACTCAGTACTGGGTCTGCACGGTCGAGGCGATGCCGGAAGGCATGGGCACCGATTTCCTGGCCATCGACGAGATTCAGCTTTGCGCCGATCCCGAACGCGGCCATGTCTTCACGGACCGGCTGCTGCGCGCGCGCGGCCTGCACGAGACGCTGTTCCTCGGCTCCGACACGATGCGGTCGATGATCGCCAACCTCGTGCCCGGCGTCGATTTCATGCACCGCGAGCGGATGTCCGAGCTGACCTATGCAGGTTCGAAAAAGATAAGCCGGATGCCGCCCAGATCTGCAATCGTCGGGTTTTCGGTTGATAATGTCTATGCAATTGCCGAACTGATCCGGCGGCAGAAGGGCGGCGCGGCGGTGGTCATGGGGGCGCTGTCCCCGCGCACGCGCAATGCGCAGGTCGATCTATATCAGAACGGCGACGTCGATTACCTGGTGGCCACCGATGCCATCGGCATGGGCCTGAACCTCGATATCAACCACGTCGCCTTTTCGTCGCTGACCAAGTTCGACGGGCGGCGGATGCGGATGCTGGCTCCGAACGAACTGGCCCAGATCGCCGGACGCGCCGGGCGGGGCATGGCGAACGGCACCTTCGGCGTCACCGGCGAAGCACCGCCGCTGGACGACGAGGTCGCCGAGGCGATCATGGACCATCGCTTCGCGCCCGTCCGTCACCTGCAATGGCGCAACAGCGCGCTGACCTTCGCGACGCCCGAGACGCTGATCGCCTCGCTCGAGGAGACGCCGAACCAGCCTGGCCTGCACCGCGCCCGCGACGCCGACGACCTGATCGCGCTGCGCAACCTTTCGGCCGACGCCGAAACCCGCGCCCGCGCCAGCAGCACCGAAGCGGTGCGTCTGCTGTGGGATGTCTGCCGTGTGCCGGACTTCCGGGGCATCAGCCATGCCGAACATGCATCGCTGCTGATGCAGATCTATGCTTACCTGCACCAGTCGGGCCGGGTGCCGAACGACTGGATCGCGACCCATATCCGTCGTATCGACAGGGTCGACGGGGATATCGACACCCTGTCCAAACGGCTGGCATTTATCCGCACATGGACCTACGTGGCTCAGCGGAAGGGCTGGGTCGATGACGAAAGCCATTGGCGCGGGGAGACTCGCGCGGTAGAAGACCGCCTGTCGGATGCGCTGCACGCGCGGCTGACGCAAAGATTTGTGGACCGGCGCACCAGCGTGCTCTTGCGGCGGCTCAAGCAGAAGGAGGCCCTCTTGGCCGAAGTCAGTGATACCGGTGAAGTGACAGTCGAAGGCGAATTCGTCGGTCGACTTGAGGGGTTCCGTTTCCGTCAGGATGCGCAGGCAACGGGCGAGGAAGCCAAGACGCTTGCCAAGGCGGCCATGCAGGCGCTTGCGCCGCATTTCCACCTGCGCGCGGACAAGTTCTACAACGCACCCGATACCGAGATCGACTTTACCGAACAGGGCGGCCTCATGTGGGGCGAGCAGGCGGTCGGCAAGCTGGTGGCGGGTCCCGAACCCCTCAAGCCGCAGGTCGCCGTCTTTGTCGATGACGAAGCAGGCGCGGACGTGGCGCAGAAGGTGCAGCGCCGCCTGCAGCACTTCATCGATCGCAAGATCGCCGCGCTGTTCGAACCGCTTCTGGCGATGTCGCGCGACGAGGCGCTGACCGGTCTGGCCCGTGGCTTTGCCTTCCAGATGGTCGAATCCCTTGGCATCATGCCGCGCCAGCAGGTCGCCAACGACGTGAAACAGCTGGATCAGGACGCCCGGGGCGCGCTGCGCAAGCATGGCATCCGCTTTGGTCAGTTCACCATCTTCATGCCCGCGCTGCTGAAGCCCGCGCCGACCCGCCTGCGGCTTGTGCTGTGGTCGCTGTCCAAGGGCCTGCAGGAATTTCCCGAAGCGCCGCCGCCGGGTCTTGTGACCGTGCCGACCGACAAATCCGCGCCCGAGGGCTATGACACCATGTCCGGCTACCGCGTGGCCGGCGACCGGGCGATCCGCATCGACATGCTTGAACGTCTGGCCGACATGCTGCGCGGCGAAGACAGCCGGTCCGGGTTCGAGGCCAAGGCCGACATGCTGTCGATCACCGGCATGACCCTTGATCAGTTTTCCGACCTGATGCAGGGCCTGGGCTACAAGGCCGAGAAGGGCGAACGCGAAAAGGTCCGCCACGCCCCCGAAGCCCCCAAGGTCGTCGACGACAGCGCCGTGACGGCTGATCCGTCCGAGCCCGCCGTCGAAGGCGCGACCGTGGATGGCGCGCCGCAGAAGCTGGAAAGCGAAGAGACCACCGCCGGTCTGTCGACCGAAGAGGTGCTGGCCGAACACGCGCCCGAGGAAACCTCTCCGGTCGCCGAAGCCGAGGCCGGTCAGGAACCGCCCGCCGCCGACATTCCCGACCAGCCGGCCGCGGACACCGCGCCCGAGATGGAGGTCTTCTACACCTTCACTTGGGGCGGCAACCGGTCGCGTCGCGAAGGCGAACAGCACGGCAAGGGCGGACGCGGTCGTCGCGACGATGGCAAGCCGCAGGGGCAGGGCAAGCCCAAGGGCGGCAAGCCGCGTGGCAAGGGCGGCAAGCCCCGCCGGGACGACGGGCCGAAATCCTTCCAGTCGCGCCCGCCGCGCAAGGAAAAGGCCATCGACCCCGACAACCCCTTTGCCGCGGCTCTCAAGGGTCTGAAGACCGACTGATCGCCGGGGGCAGGGATGTCCGACAAGGCTGACAAGTTCCGGCTCGACAAGTGGCTGTGGCAGGCGCGCTTCGTGAAATCACGCAGCCTTGCCGCCGCCCTTGTCACCGGCGGGCACGTCCGGGTGAATTCCAACCGGGCCGCCAAACCGTCGCATGCCGTGCAGCCGGGCGATGTGCTGACCTTTCCGCAGGGCGACCGCATCCGGGTGGTCAAAATCCTGTCGCCCGCGACCCGGCGCGGCCCTGCGACCGAGGCCCAGACGCTTTACGACGATATGTCGCCCCCGCCTCAGAAGGCGGAAATCCCACAAGGCGCGCGAATTGAAGGCAATTCTCGCCCGACAAAGCGGGATCGACGGAAACTCGATCTTTATCGCGGCGGCATGGGCGAAGACCCGCTTGAATGATCGGCCCGGTGAGGCTAGCTAACCCGAAACGCCGCAAAGGCCCGAGCGGAGCCAATCCATGACCTACATCGTCAACGACGCCTGTATCGCCTGCAAATACACCGACTGCGTGGAAGTCTGCCCTGTGGACTGCTTCTACGAAGGCGAGAACATGCTTGTCATCCATCCCGACGAATGCATCGACTGCGGTGTCTGCGAACCCGAATGCCCTGCCGACGCGATCCGCCCGGATACCGAACCGGACATGGAGAAGTGGGTCGAATTCAACCGCAAGTATTCCGAATTGTGGCCGGTGATCGTGACCCGCAAGGATCCGCTTCCCGAGGCCGAGGAACGCGACGGTGAATCCGGCAAACTGGAAAAGTACTTTTCCGAAGCGCCCGGCGAAGGCGGCTGATCCGGAAACGGGCGGTTGACGCCGCGCTGCAACATGACACTTCCGAAATGGCGTGATTCGTGTTATGATCTACGCTGTATGAAGAAGACTGCCAGCCCCAGACGTGCGGATACTGCCCTCCGCACCTTGATGTAACCACACTCAATACAGCGCCGGACGAGGCCCCCGTTTGCCTCGCCCGTATCTGTGTCGCCTGGTGCCGGGGCCTTGTGAGGAATATGCAATGACCAAAGCGAAAAAAGCCGAATTCAGCCCGAACGATTACGTCGTCTACCCCGCCCATGGCGTCGGTCAGATCGTGTCGATCGAGAGCCAGGAAATCGCAGGCATCTCTCTCGAGCTTTTCGTGATTTCCTTCGAGAAGGACAAGATGACCCTTCGTGTGCCGACCAACAAGGCAACCGAGGTGGGCATGCGGTCCCTGTCGACCCCCGACGTCGTGTCCAAAGCGATGACCACGCTGAAGGGCAAGGCGAAGGTAAAGCGCGCCATGTGGTCGCGCCGTGCCCAAGAGTACGAACAGAAGATCAACTCGGGCGACCTGATCTCGATCGCCGAGGTCGTGCGCGACCTGCACCGCAACGACGATCAGCGCGAACAGTCCTATTCCGAGCGTCAGCTGTACGAAGCCGCGCTGGAACGACTGACCCGCGAAGTCGCCGCCGTGTCCGGCGCGGACGAAGTGGATGCCGCCCGCAAAGTGGACGAAGTGCTGGTGTCGCGCGCCGCCTGAGCGACGCTACCTGAACACACCTGAATGATCGAAAGGCCGCGCCGGATGTCCGGGGCGGCCTTTTCCGTAGGCGCAGCTTTACTGGAAAGATGTAGGCGGGCGCCGTTACAGCGCCAGCAGCACCCCGATCTCGGCCACCACCTGGATGGCGCCCAGGATGTCGCCCGTCTGCCCGCCGATCCGCGCCACCGCGATCCGCACCAGCACCCAGGCCAGCACGACCGCGACCACGATCGCCACGATCCCGTCGCCTGTCAGCAGCAGCGCCAGCGCAAGGGCCAGCACCAGCGCGACACAGGCACGAACCGGCGTGGGCCGACCCACGCCCCGCGACAACCCGTCCTGCCGCGCGTTCGGGACAAGCGCCATGACGCCGGGCAACACCCCGCGCGACACCACTGCCGCCGCGACGACCACGCCCCAGTGCCCCACGGCGATCAGCTGGACCACCGCCGTCCAGCGCAGCAGCAGGGCCAGAACCAGCGCGATGACCCCGTAGGACCCGATGCGCGAATCCCGCATGATCTCCAGCCGCCGGTCGCGCGTCCAGCCGCCCCAAAGCCCGTCGGCGGTATCCGCCAACCCGTCCTCATGCAGCCCGCCCGTGGCCATCACCTGCGTCACCAGCATCAGCACTGCCGCCGCCCCAGCCGACAGCCCCGCCCACATCGCCACCGCTCCGACCGCGACGGCCAGCCCGCCGACCACAAGGCCTGTCAGCGGCCAGCTCCAGGCGGCGCGGGCGCCGGTGCCGGTGTGATCGGGCAGGGGCAGGCGGGTCAGCAGACCGAAGCCGGTGAGGATGTCGTCGGTCAGACGCATATGGGCGGTTTCCATGGGTTGCTCAGGGTGCGCCATGCTTTAGACACGCCTGAAGACGACTGATCAACGAGGAAAATCATGTCCCAGGCCCCCGTCACCCTTGCCGAGTTCCGCTCTGTCATCGCCGGTCTGGACGGACCCGACGCCGCCGCCATCAGCGCGGCCGAGGATCGCAACGCGCAACTGACCAAGCCGCCCGCGGCCCTTGGTCGGCTTGAGGATCTGGCGCGCTGGTATGCGGGCTGGCGCGGCACCGGGCGGCCCGAGCTGAGCGCGCCGCAGGTGGTGATCTTTGCCGGCAACCACGGTATCGCGGCGCGCGGCGTGTCGGCCTTTCCGCCCGAGGTGACCGTGCAGATGGTGGCGAATTTCGAACATGGCGGCGCGGCGATCAACCAGCTGTCCAAGGCCTTCGGCGCTCGGATGGATGTGCATGCGCTGGATCTTGATCGCCCGACCGCCGATTTCACCGCCGCCCCCGCGATGTCCGAAGACGAGATCCTGTCGGCGCTCACCACCGGCTGGAACGCTGTCGATCCGCGGGCTGACCTGCTGGTCACCGGCGAAATGGGGATCGGCAACACCACCGCCGCCGCCGCCATCGCCCATGCGCTTTATGGCGGTGAGGCCGCGGATTGGGTCGGACGCGGCACGGGCGTCGATGACGCGGGCCTGACGCTGAAGGCCCAGGTCGTGGCCGAGGGCGTGGCGCGCCACGCGGGCGGCGACGGCATCGACACCCTGGCCCGTCTGGGCGGGCGCGAGATCGCGGCGATGGCCGGGGCCATCCTGCGCGCGCGGGTCGAAAACATCCCCGTGATCCTCGACGGGTTCATCTGCTGTTCGGCCGCCGCCTGCCTTCAGGCGCTGAACGACACCGCGCTGGATCACTGCGTCGCGGGCCATGTCAGCGCCGAATCCGCGCATCCCGCACTGCTGACGCGTCTGGGCAAGGACCCGCTGCTGTCGCTTGGCCTGCGCCTAGGCGAAGGATCCGGCGCCGCGCTGGCAATCGGTGTTCTGAAGGGGGCCGTCGCCTGCCATTCGGGCATGGCGACCTTTGCCGAGGCCGGGGTCAGCGAAGGCGCCTGATCCACACCATACCATGACATCGCCCCGGTCCCTTGGCCGGGGCGATGGTCACAGACGCGCCAATCAGGCCGCGCTGTCCTTTTCCGACAAGAGCCCCTGAAGCGCGGTTTCCAGATCCCGTTCCAGCTCTTTCGAGCGCGCGACATATTCGGGGTTCTTGTCTGCCGGGACGTCCGGATCCCACAGCTCGGCCAGATCGCGGATGGTGTCGCGGTCATGGTGATAGAAGGCATCTTCCAGCTTTGACGCCTCGTATTCGGTAAAGCCCACGTTTTCCAGCACATAGCGCCCGGCCCGCAGGCTGGAATCGAATGTCTCCCGGACGATGTCGTCGGCCCCGGCCTGATAAAGCTCGTAGGTGTGGCGCCGGTCATGGGCGCGGGCGATGATGTGCAGGTCCGGGCGGAACTTGCGGGCATATTCGACCAGCTGCGTGACGGATTTCGGGTTGTCCATCGCCGCGACCAGCACCCGTGCCTTGCCCAACCCGGCCGCCCGCAGGATGTCGGGGCGGGTCGGGTCGCCAAAGTAGCCTTTGAAGCCAAAGCGCCGCATGACCTCGATCGTGCGCATGTCGTGATCCAGAACGACCGTCCGCACACCAGAACTTTGCACCAGCCGGTTCACGATCTGCCCGAACCGTCCGATCCCGGCGATGATGACGGGGCCTTCGTCGTCGATGTCGTCAGCCTCCTGCGCCTCGGTCACCGGGTCGCCGATCTTCTTCGACAGCCAGTCATAAAGCAGGAACAGCAGGGGCGTGATCAGCATGGTCAGCGCGATGACCAGAAGCAGCTGTTCGGTCAGCACGGGCGGCAGCACGTTCTGCTGTTGCGAGAACGACAGCAGCACGAAGCCGAATTCCCCCGCCTGGCTCAGCGACAGGGTGAACAGCATCAACCGCCGCCGCCGCAGCTTGAACGCGCGCCCGATCAGGAACAGGATCACGCCCTTCACCAGGATCAGCCCGAAGGCCATCGACAGGATCACCACCGGTTCGCCCACCAGCACCTGGAAGTTGATGCCCGCCCCCACGGTGATGAAGAACAGGCCCAAGAGCAGCCCCTTGAAGGGTTCGATGTCCGATTCCAGCTCGTGCCGGAATTCCGAGTTTGCCAGCACCACCCCCGCCAGGAAGGTGCCAAGCGCGGGCGACAGGCCCACCATGTTCATCAGGAAGGCGATCCCGACCACGATGCCCAGGGCCAGCGCGGTGTACATCTCGCGCAGCTTGGCGGCGTGGATGAACCGGAAGACCGGCGTGGTCAGGTAGACGCCCGTCAGGATCACCGCCGCCACCGCGCCAAGCGTGACCAGAGTGACCCCCCAGCCGGGCAGCCCTTCGACAAGCGACATGGTATGTTCCGCCGCCTCTTCGGGGGCGACGCGGGCCAGGGATCCGTCGGGGTTCGCCGTCAGCCCGAGCGACGGCAGGGCCAGCAGCGGCAGGAATGCCAGCATCGGGATCACCGCGATGTCCTGCGTCAACAGCACCGAAAAGGCCGATCGCCCGCCTGGTGTCTGGATCAGCCCCTTTTCCGACAGGGTCTGCAACACGATGGCCGTCGAGGACAGCGCCAGGATCATCCCCGTCGCCAGCGACACGGACCAGCCATAGCCCAGCATCCGGAACCCGAAGAAGACCGCCAGCGTCGTCAGCACGACCTGCAGCCCGCCCAGTCCCAGAAGCCGGTGCCGCATGTCCCACAGCGCCTTCGGCTCAAGCTCCAGCCCGATGAGAAACAGCATCATGACCACGCCGAATTCGGCGAAATGCTGCAGGTCATGGGTTTCATGCCCGACCAGCCCCAGCACCGGCCCGATCACGATCCCGGCGGCCAGATACCCCAGCACCGACCCCAGCCCGAGCCGCGCGGCGATCGGCACGGCGATCACGGCGGCGGCAAGGTAGATCGTGGCCTGATAAAGGAAACCTTCCATGTGTCGTCTTTCCTGGCAGTGCTGGCGCGGTGGCTGGCGTGATCTTTTATAGCGGGCGGGTCGGCAGGGGGCCGTCCTGTTTGAACTGGTCCATGACGATCTGGCTTTGCACCCGCATGACGGCCGGATGCGGCAGCAGAACCTCGTGAATCAATCTGTGCAATTCCCCGAGGTCAGCGCAATAGACCCGCAGCAGGTAATCGGCCTCTCCGGTCAGGGTCCAGGCGCTGGTGATCTCGGCGCGCGCGTCGACCAGGGCGGCGAAATCGCGCGACTGTTCGGGCCCGTGGGTGGCCATCTGCACCTGCACGAAAGCCTGGATCGCCAGCCCCAGCCGCAGCGGGGCAAGGCGCGCGACGTAGGCCTCGATATACCCTTCGGCCTCAAGCCGCTGCCGCCGCCGACCAGCCTGCGAGGACGACAGGTTCAACACCTCTCCCAGCTCCTGCGCGGTCAGATGCGCATCCTTTTGCAGGACGGTCAGCAGGCGCAGATCAGTCGAATCAAGCATGTGCGGATTTCTCGCATGAATTTCCGGATCAGCGTAAAACACCCGCACCGCGACGGCAACCTAACTGCCAGAATGCGCAGATTTACCGTCATTCATGCCGTATGATTGCCAAAACACCGCGCAACAGAGGAGGTCACAATGGGCCCTTTCCCCCACGACGCCCCGAAATCCACCATCACGCCTGAAAACCCGGCCGGCACGGACGGGTTCGAATTTGTCGAATTCGCCCACCCGGATCCCGAAGAGCTTCGGACGCTCTTTGCCAGGATGGGCTATGAACTGGTCGGCCGTCACAAGTCCAAGGACATCGAACTCTGGCAGCAGGGCGACATCACCTACATCGTGAACGCCGAACCCGGCACCCACGCCGCGCAGTTCATCGAGGAACACGGACCCTGCGCCCCCTCCATGGGCTGGCGGGTCGTCGACGCGCAGCAGGCGTTCGATCACGCGGTCGCCAAGGGCGCCACGCCTTACGAAGGCGACGGCAAGACCATGGACGTCCCTGCCATCGTCGGCATCGGCGGATCGCTGATCTATTTCATCGACCAGTACTACGACACCTCGCCTTACAACGAGGAATTCACCTGGCTCGCCCAGTCCAAGCCGCGCGGCGTGGGCTTCTATTACCTCGATCACCTGACCCACAACGTCCACAAGGGCAACATGGACACCTGGTTCCGCTTCTACGGTGATCTGTTCAACTTCCGCGAAATCCGCTTCTTCGACATCCAGGGCAAATTCACCGGTCTCTATTCCCGCGCCCTGACGTCGCCCTGTGGCCGCATCCGGATCCCGATCAACGAGGATCGCGGCGAAACCGGCCAGATCGTTGCCTATCTCAAAAAATACAACGGCGAAGGCATCCAGCACATCGCGGTCGGCGCCCGCGACATCTATGACGCCACCGACCAGATCGCCGACAAGGGCATCAAGTACATGCCCGGCCCGCCGGACACCTACTACGACATGTCCAAGAACCGCGTTAAGGACCACGAAGAGCCGATCGACAGGATGAAGAAACACGGCATCCTGATCGACGGCGAAGGCGTGGTCGACGGCGGCGAAACCCGCATCCTGCTGCAGATCTTCTCGAAGACCGTGATCGGCCCGATCTTCTTCGAATTCATCCAGCGCAAGGGGGACGACGGTTTTGGCGAAGGCAACTTCAAGGCGCTCTTCGAATCCATCGAGGCCGAGCAGATCGCCAACGGGGAAATCGCGGCCGAATAAGCCGCAGGGCCGGGGGCAGCCTGTCCCCGGCCAACAAAAAAGGCGCAGCCGCGCCCTTCATCCTGCCAGAAATACTCCCGCCGGAGGCATCCCCGGTCAGCCGCTTGGCATGGCCAGCGTCATGTTCCGGCCGTTCTTCTGATAGCGCAGCGTGTCATCGCCGATGGCCAGGACCCGCCCGCCGTCGATGCGATCACCGACCTTCACCTTGCGATACCGCCCGTTCGACAGCCGCACCAGCGCGCGCCGGTCCGAGGGTTGCCCGTAGACGCCGATCAGGTTGACCTCGGTCAGATCGATGGCGCTGCGCACCGTGGCCTGACGCGCGACGGACACGGCCGTGGGACCGGACGGTGCGATCGACGGGGTCGGGATCGGCGTGGCGCGGGCGGCGGCGGCCAGTTCGCCGATATTGCCGGGGCGCTGCAACGGCCGCAGGGCCGGGAACTCGGGCACCAGCGCGGCCGAAGCCTCTTCGATCTCGGCTTCCTCGCCCTCGGCTGCGGTCGGGTCGTCGCCGGCCAGCCCTGCCGCGATCGAGGCCCGGTTTTCGTCCGGGATCAGGGCCGTGGTCTCGGTGCGCGATCCGATGGCCGCCCCCGCCAGCGAGGCGCCGGCCGCCGTGGTCACGTCGTCGTCCGCCCGATCGCCTGCCGTGCCGTCCGCAGCCACCTCGGGTTCGGTGACCGGGCGCTGACGTGGACGAACAGCGGCGAAAGTCTCGCCGCTGTTCTCTTGTGCCGCATCCGGTTGCGGCTCTTCGATGGTGTCGGGGGTCGCCGCCGCGTCATCCTGCGGCGAGGCCTCGGGCTCGGGCGCGGCGGTCGGTTCCGGGTCACCCGGACGCGCCGGCGGCTCTACCGGCGGCGGCCCGGAAAAGGCCAGAACGCCCGACGGTGTCTCGGCCCCCTCGGGTGTTGCGATGACCAGACCGCGTGCGTCCATGTCGAACCGCTGTCCGAACACCGGCGGCGGCGCGGGCGGCGCGGGGCGCAGGTCAGGGGTCAGGGCGGCCAGGTCGACGCTCGGGCTGCGGTCTGGCGGGGCATCGGGATCGGCCGATCCGTCGGTGCCCGTCCCGGTTGCCGCGTCGCCGGTTGCAGCGATGCCATCGGGCGATTCCTGCCAGATGCCCGACGCGGCATAGCGCGCCTCTTCCTCGGGCGTCAGGGTGCCGTCGGTCGCATCCGCAGTCGGTTCGGGCTCCGGCTCGGCCTCGGCGGCCTCGGTCACGATCAACGGCGAGACAGGCTCTTCGCTCGGCGCAGCGTCTTCGGTGGCCGGTGCATCCGTCGGGGCCTCTGGCGGCGCCTCGGTCGTCTCCTCGGCAGCAAGGGCCTGGGCCACGGCTGCATCTTCGGCCGTCGGCGCGGGCGCCTCGGCCTGAGACTCGGGGGCCGTATCGGGGGTCGCATCGGGGGCGTTGTCCTCGGCCTCTGCCGCGTCCTCGGGGTCGCCGGGCGCCGGAGGCACGAAGCTGTCCTCGATCACGCGCGGCTCCACCGCTGCGACGGTCTCCTCTTGTGGGCTGTCGCCGCCGACCAGCGCGCTCAGCGACCCGTCGCTGAACAGCATCGCCCAGGCAGCCGTGCCCAGCACGAAGACCGCGATGATCACGGCCGTCACCACTCCGGCCGATCCGCCGCCACTGGATTCATAGCTGCCGCCGCGCGCCCCGAAGACGGTCATCCGTTCTTCTTCCGCGCGCCGTTCCTCGGCGGTCAGGGCGCCGGGAATGCGATCCTCGGCGCTGTGCAGATTGGCGACAACCTTTTCGAAGGTTGGGGTCGGCGCGACCGGCTCAGACGCTGCGGGGGCAGGGGCCGCAGCCGCCGCGACGGCCGCGTTGGCCTTGGATTTTCCCTTGCGTCCCTTGGGCTTGGGCGCATCCTGCTGGGTGTCCCCGGGCGCGTCCTGCGGCGCGGGCACCGCGGCGGGCGCGGTCGGGTTGGCGATGCCAAGCGCCTTTGTCGGCGCTTCGGGCGTGATCTGGGCGGCCTCTTCGGCCTTGCGGGCGGCCTCGGCCCGGGCGGCCTCTCGTGCCTCGGTCCGCGCTGCACGGCGCGCGGCCATGGCTGCCCCGACACGGCCTGAGAACGCACCGGCCGCAGCGATGATCCCGGCCATCGGCGAGGGCTTCGGCATCACGCCATCGTCGCTGTCCGCCTTGAGAGAGGCCGACATTTCCTCGGGCTGCAGATCGCGCGGCGGCACGACGACCGGCGCGGGTGAGGTCCCGGCCTCGGGTTCGGCAAAGGTGATCCGGGGCGCATCCCCGCGCGGTGCGGCAGACCTGTCGGCCTTGGGGGCCGGGGGCACGTCGCCCGCGTCTTCGCCGGACCGCGCCCGGCGGGTGCTGAAGGACACGGGGCCTGCGGCATCGGTCGTCGCGTCGGGATCGGACGGGCCGGCAACCGCCGCGCCGTCATCGGCCAGGGGATCCGCGATCTCGGTCTTGGGAACCTCGACCAGCTTGGGCGCGGGCTTGTCTTCCAGATCCGCGGGCCGGACATGGCCCGTGACCCGGATCGCGGTTGAATCGGGCACGACGGCGACATCGTCGGGCACGTCATGGGCCGTGCCGAAGAACGGCTCGCCGATATAGTCGCGGTCTTCGGGCATGGCGACGAAGCACAGCGGATCGAACCCGAAGCTGCGCGCGAATTCGTCGGCTTCCTGAAGGGTTTCCAGCGCCACGGCCGCGATGTTCAGCGATCCGCCCGATACCGCGTGATCGACCGCCAGTTCGTCCAGCGCATAGGGCGTCGCCCCGTCCAGCGCGGTTTCGACCGCACGCTGCCGCGCCATCGGATCGGGCGCGCCTGCGGGGATCGAGACATATCGGATCTGGTCGTTCGGGATCACGACCTTGAAGGTGGCCTCGCCCGGGGCCAGCCTGTCGGCGGCCGCACGCAGTCGGGCCATATCGTCGGCAAGATTATCACCGTCCGGATAGGCTTCACCGACGATAGCCCAGCCGGGAGACGCGCGTTGCAGCAAGGCAATGCCGTCCATCGACAGAATAAGCGCAAAATTCGGTTTCATGGACCTGACATCTTGGGGACGGGAAGGCGCGGACGCCTCCCCCTGAGTGTGCAGGATGCTATATCACGGTTAAAACGAGGAAAAGGATAACCCGCCCTCGAAACGCACTGTAGCGGTTAACCGCACGCCTTCGTGAGCGCCTGATCCAGATCCGCGATCAGGTCATCCGCGTTTTCGATGCCGATCGACACGCGCACGACCTCGGGCGCGGCGCCGGCGGCCTTCTGCTGGTCGGGCGTCAGCTGCCGGTGCGTGGTCGAGGCCGAATGGATGATCAGCGACCGGGTATCGCCCAGGTTCGCGACATGGCTGAAGATCTCGACCGCATCGACCAGCTTGACGCAGGCCTCGTAGCCGTCCTTGAGCGCAAAGGTGAACAGCCCCCCGGCGCCCTTGGGGCAGATCTGGGAGACGCGGCCATGGTAGGGTGAGCTTTCAAGCCCGGCATAGGTCACGTAATCGACGCGCGGATCGGATTCGAGCCACTTGGCAACCTTCACCGCATTTTCGACATGCCGTTCCATGCGCAGCGACAGGGTTTCGATCCCCATCAGCGTGTAATGCGCCGCCTGCGGGTTCATCGTCATACCCAGATCACGCAGACCGATCGCAATGCCGTGGAAGGTGAAGGCCAGCGGGCCGAAGGTCTCGTGGAACTTCAGGCCGTGATAGGCGGGTTCGGGTTGCGACAGCGACGGGAACTTGTCTGACGCGGACCAGTCGAACTTGCCCGAATCCACGATGCAGCCGCCGGTGACGGT
Source organism: Pseudooceanicola onchidii (assembly GCF_004959925.1). Taxonomy (GTDB): domain Bacteria; phylum Pseudomonadota; class Alphaproteobacteria; order Rhodobacterales; family Rhodobacteraceae; genus Pseudooceanicola; species Pseudooceanicola onchidii. The sequence continues at coordinate 1,272,532 of NZ_SPUW01000001.1, forward strand.
GCCATTGCCCGTCAGGTATTTCGTGGTCGAATGCACCACGAGCGTTGCGCCATGTTCGATCGGCCGACACAGGTACGGCGTGGCCGAGGTGTTGTCGACGATCAGCGGCACGCCCGCCGCGTCCGAGATCGCAGAGATCGCGCCCAGATCGGTGATATAGCCGCCGGGGTTCGCCACGGATTCGCAGAAGACCGCCCTGGTGTCGTCGTCGATGGCGGCCTTGACCGCGTCCAGATCGTCGAAATCGACGAACTTGGCCGACCAGCCGAAGCGTTTGATTGTCTGGGAAAACTGCGTGATCGTGCCGCCGTAAAGCCGGGTCGAGGCCACGACGTTCTTGCCCGGGCCCATCAGTGGGAACAGCGCCATGATCTGCGCCGCGTGCCCCGACGAACAGCAGACCGCCCCCTGGCCGCCTTCCAGCGTCGCAATGCGTTCCTGCAGAACGGCGACGGTCGGGTTGGTCAGGCGGGAATAGATATACCCCACTTCCTGCAGGTTGAAGAGCGCCGCCGCGTGGTCCGCATCGCGGAACACATAGGCCGTGCTCTGGTAGATCGGGGTCTGCCGGGCGCCGGTCGCCGGATCGGGCCGGGCGCCTGCGTGAATTTGCAACGTGTCAAAGCCATAGGTCATGAACTGTCCTCCTCCTGTGCCCGTATCGGTAGGCCAATCGTGACAAGCCTGCAATTGTCCTTTGCGGTGCGATGGCCGGGCAGGACGGTTGCCTGCCGGGCGGCCCCTTGCATCCGGGGCCGCGAAGGATCAACAGTCGCGCCAGACAAACCTGCCGGAGCGCCCCATGATCCCCCCCTTCCACCTTGCCTATCATGTCACCGACCTTGACGAGGCCCGCGCCTTCTATGGCGGGGTTCTGGCCGCCGTTGAGGGGCGCAGCACCGAGACATGGGTGGATTTCGATTTCTTCGGCCACCAGCTGTCGCTGCATCTGGGCGAGCCGTTCAAGACCACCAACACCGGCAAGGTCGGCGATCACATGGTGCCCATGCCGCACCTCGGCATGGTCCTGCCACTGGACGACTGGCGCGCCATGGCCGATCGGCTGACCGCGGCGGGGGTAGAGTTCGTTCTGCCGCCGTCGGTCCGGTTTGAGGGCGAGCCGGGCGAGCAATGGACGATGTTCTTCCGCGACCCGTCTGGAAACCCGATCGAGATCAAGGGGTTCAAGGACTTCGCCGGGATCTTCGCGAAAACCTGAGGGGTGATCCGGGACCTATGGTCGCCAAGTGGTGCGTGCCAGCACGCACCCTACAGGCCGGCCAGGCGCACCGCGTGGGTCCGGATGTCGTCCGGCCAGTCGGCCATCCGCGCGCGGAAGTCCTTGGCCCGTCCGGCGTAAAGATCCCGCATCGCCTCCTCGAACCCCGGCAGATCCCCCGCGATCGCCGAACAGAAGCGATAGGCCGCGTCGCGGCGCAGCACCGCCTCGTCGCCCCGGCTCGCCTCCTCGACCAGACGCCGCAGCGCCGCCGAGGCCCCGCCGCGCTGCGTGGCCAGCCAATCCCAGTGGCGCGGCAGCAGCGTGACTTCCCGGGCCACGACGCCCAGCTTCGGCCGCCCGCGCGCCGGGGCGTCGGGATAGCGCGTGGCCACCGCCACAGCCCCGCCCGACAGGTCCAGGTCGATTTCGCGCCCCGTCTCGTCCGAGAAGATCAGAACGGATGTTTCGCCATCTTCGGCCAGACGGCGTGCCACCTGGGCCCGGGTGCCGCGCGCCACGATCAGGCCATTGGAAAAGGCTGTGTAGGTCTCACTCATGTCGCCTATTTACACCCGGGTAAAAATATGGTCAAGCATGGGGAAAGGAGCCCCGCCATGACCATCGACAGACGCGCCGCCCGCACCGCCTGGAAGGATCGCGACACAGAATGGACGGTCTATGTCGCCCGTACCGGTGGCCAGGCCTGGGTCGGCGTCAGCACTAACGTCGCGGCCATCCAGAACCGGCTGGGCTTTACCCTGCGCCTTGGCGATTGCCGGACGAAGGGGATGCAGGCGGCCTATGACGGCACGCTCACCATCGAAGAGCTTGAAATCCTGGACCCGGCGCTTGGCCCGTTGGCCCGGCAGGACGCGATCAAGGATCGCCGCGCCCATTGGTGCGCCGAGCTGGATGCGACCCCTATCGAGGCCTAGCGCATCCAGAAGCCTTCGCGCTTGATCCGGTTGCGGATCGCCTGTTCTTTCCGGGGCAGGTTGTCCCGGTCGAACATCGCGCGCACCTTCTGTCCGCGTCCCTGGTAGACCATGCGCTTGATCGGGTCGTAGCCCTTGAGCACCCGCTTGATCTTCTGCGGGGCGGTCACGGCCTCCAGCACCTCGACGACGCGGTCGCCTTCCCGCGCATAGAGCAGCGGCAGCACGCGATAGTGACAGCTGACCTCTCCGTCCAGAAGGCCCGGCGGCAAGGCATCGCGCCCCCCGCCGAAAGATGCGATGACCAGCGGCAGGGCGACCTGGTCCAGCCAGGGATCCATCTGCTGACCGATCAACGCGTCCGGCGGGTCGTCGCGGAGGGCCAGCGCGTAGTCGAGAAACCGCTGACCGAAAACGCGGGGACAGCGATAGAAGAAATAGCCCGCATTGAAATAAAGGTACCGCCGCCAGTATTCGTCCGGCTGTGACAGATCGAGCGTTCCTTCATAATCCAGCCCGAACTTGTCGTAGAGAGACCTCCAGATCGCGCCATATCCCGGCCCGTAAAGTTCCAGCTTCGGCCAGGTGCCCTCGACCCGCAGCGATGCGCCGGGGCGGTCGAAGTCGAAGGGCACGCGGGTCAGCGTATCAAGGATCAGCGTGTCGGTGTCGAAGAAAACGAAGGGCTCTCCCTCGGGCAGGGCCATCAGCGCCTCGATCTTGTTGCCGTAGGGATAGGACTCGCCAAAGTGGCGGCTGTCGAAGGGCAGGATCTGCGCGCCGAGGTCTTGCAACGCGCCACGGACCTCGTCTGACATTCGCGGCGACCGGGACCACAGCGGCCCATCCTGCGGCTCTGCCACCCACAGGCGCGGCGTCTCGGGGCTGTTGGCCACAAGCGAGGCGGCAAAGACCAGCGCCTCGTACTGCAGGCGCCCCGATTGGCCGACGATCAGGATGTTCAGGTCGGCAATCGACCCGCCGGGTTTGGTCATGTCAGCTCAGGCCCTTGAAGCCGCTAGGAAAAACAACACTTGGTCGCGGGGACAGTAGCAAAGATAATGCGGAATTGAAGGCGCCACCACGGGGTGCCGGGAATTGATGGATATTTGCCGATGCTTTTCTGGTTCTGGATGATGCTTGCGATTTCCCTGCAAGGCGGGTCCGCCCCGACGCCACCTGCCGTCGCACGACCCGAAAAGCCCGCCGCGCCAGTGGCGCCGCGCAAGATCACCAGTACCGCGTCCCCGGCCGCGCCCGCCGCGCCGTCAGCCCCGGCCAGCCCTTCGACGCCCGCGCCGGTGGCCGAGCCGCAGCAGCCGACGGGCCGATTCACCACGGCAACCGAGGTCAAGCCGATCCTGACGGCCACCAAGTCGTCCTGGGTCGCGGTGCGGGAATACGAAGGGCGGGATCTTGTCTATGTCACCCAGATCCTGTCGTGGCGCTGTGGTCTTGCGGGGATGACCCTGTCGATCAACGGCGCCCCGCCCGAGATCTGGGACCTGCCGCCCTGCCATATCGACACCGCCGCGCCAAACGCGCTGACCCCCGAGGACGGTCTGCCGTTTCGCGCCTATCCGCTTGGCGCGGTGCAGTCGATCACGGTGACGCTGACCTACGACGATCTGACAACCGACACGGCACAGTTCGCCCGCGCGCAGGTTCTGATGCCCTGAGCGTGTCATCCACCAAATCTGTAAGAGAGTGGTGGGCGACCCTGGAATCGAACCAGGCATGGGTCTCCCCGGCGGAGTTACAGTCCGCTGCCGCACCTTGCAGCTCGTCGCCCGAACAGGCCCCGAAGCAACTCCGGCGCGTGTCGTGAGGGGGTGATTACTAAGGCCCGCCAAGGGCGTCAACAGGAAATCCGTCCCCTCTCGCATCATCTGCGCCGGGGTGATAGGGCAGGCGGCGAAATGACCGGTCAGGACCGTGGGGAACGCGCATGAAAAAGCCGAAGTGGGTGGTGGAAAAGGAACGGGCGCAGAAGGCCGCGGGCGAGGAAACCGTGTGGCTCTTTGGTCTGCACGCGGTGCGCGATGCGCTGGTGAACCCCGCGCGCGAGAAACTGCGGCTGATCGTGACGAAGAACGCCGCCGACAAGCTGGCGGATGCGATTGCCGACTCTGGCGTCGAGCCCGAGATGGCCGACCCGCGCCGGTTCACCGCGCCGATCGATCCGCAGTCGGTGCACCAGGGGGCCGCGCTTGAGGTCAAGCCGCTGGACTGGGGATCGGTCGCGGACCGCTGCCTGGGCGATGGACGGCCGCCCCGTGTCGTCCTGCTGGACCGGGTGACCGATCCGCACAACGTCGGCGCGATCCTGCGCTCGGCCGAGGTCTTCGGCGCGGTGGCCGTCATCGGGATGCGCCACCACGCGGCACCCGAAACCGGGGCCCTGGCCAAGACGGCCTCGGGCGCGCTGGAGCGTCAGCCCTATCTGCGGGTGCGCAACCTCGCCGACACGATGGAGGAGCTGAAGTCCATGGGCTACCTCGTCCTCGGTCTGGATGGCGAAGCCGAGCAGACGCTTGAGGCCGCCAGCGAGGGACTTCTGGACCGGCCGATCGCGCTGGTCCTCGGGGCCGAAGGGCCGGGGTTGCGACCCAAGACGAAGGACACCTGCGATCACCTGGTGCGCATTGATTTCGCCGGAGATTTCGGATCGTTGAACGTGTCGAACGCCGCGGCGGTCGCGCTATATGCGGTACGCCCCAGGTAAGCGGCCCGCAATTTCCTGTGGATAAGCCCGAGCGGTTAACCTTTCGTTCACATTCGTATTACAGCCTCTCCCTACACTGTCCCGGACCTCTTATCTGAGGTTCAGAGATGTCGGACCGGAACTCTGGCATTTCATTTCACTGTCCCTCGTTCCGTACTGCGCCCGGGCTTGTCCCGGGCGTTCTTTTGCGCCGCCGCGCTTTGCCATTGCGGCGGCCCGCGCTTCGCCTAGGGTAGGGGCATGACAGACACCTACACCGACGCCTTCCTGACCCGGATCCTCAAGCGCACCAAGGTGATCGCCGTGGTCGGCGTGTCGATGAACCCGGTCCGGCCCAGCTATTATGTCGCGCGCTACCTGGGGCTGAAGGGGTTCACAGTGATCCCCGTCAATCCCGGCCACGCGGGCGAACGCCTGTTCGGCCAGACCGTGCGCGCATCCCTGTCCGAGATCACCGAACCGGTCGACATGGTCGACATCTTTCGCCGGTCCGAAGCCGTGCCGCCGATCGTCGACGAGGCGCTTGAGGCCTTCCCGGACCTCAAGACCATCTGGATGCAGATCGGCGTGTCGCACACTGAAGCGGCGGAAAAGGCGCAGGCGCGCGGCGTGGACGTGGTGATGAACCGCTGCCCCAAGATCGAATACCAGCGGCTGTTCGGTGAACTGCGGATGGGTGGGTTCAATACCGGCGTGATCTCGTCAAAGCTGTGACAGCGCGGGCCGAGGGCGCAGAGGGGGCTTTGCCCCCGTCGCGTGCCGCGACTCCCCCAAGGTATTTTCGACCAGAAGAAGCGATCAGGCGCCGGGACGCGCGGCCTTTTCGGCGATGCCCGAGGTGCCTTCGCGCCGTTCCAGTTCCGCCAGCACGTCCGAAAGCGGAACGTCGCGGGCCGCCAGCATGACCAGCAGGTGATAGAGCACATCTGCGGCCTCGGATGTCAGGCCCGCGCGGTCGCCCTTGACCGCTTCGATGATGGCCTCGACGGCCTCTTCACCGAATTTCTCGGCGCATTTCTCCGGGCCCTTGGACAGCAGTTTCGCGGTCCATGAAGTGTCGGGATCGGCCCCCTTGCGAGAGGCAATCGTGGCGGCAAGCTGGTCCAGAACGGTCATTCGATCCTCATCGGGATGCCCGCGGCGGCCATGTGATCCTTGGCCTCGCGGATGGTATGATCGCCGAAGTGGAAGATCGAGGCGGCCAGCACGGCAGATGCGCCGCCCTTGGTCACGCCCTCGACCAGGTGATCCAGCGTGCCGACGCCGCCCGAGGCGATGACCGGCACGTCGACCGCATCGGAAATCGCGCGGGTCAGCGGCAGGTTGAACCCTGCGCGGGTGCCGTCGCGATCCATCGAGGTCAGCAGGATTTCTCCGGCCCCCTTGTCGGCGACCAGGCGCGCGAACTCCACCGCGTCGATCCCCGTGGGCTTGCGCCCGCCGTGGGTAAAGATCTCCCACCGGCCGGGCGCGACGGTCTTGGCGTCGATGGCGACGACGATGCACTGCGATCCGAAGTGATCGGCGGCCTCGGCCACGACGTCCGGGTTCGCCACGGCGGCAGAGTTGAACGACACCTTGTCGGCCCCCGCCAGCAGCAGGTTCCGGACATCCAGCACCGTGCGGACGCCACCGCCCACGGTCAGCGGGATGTAGCACTGTTCGGCCGTCCGGGTGACGACATCGAACATGGTGCCCCGGTTTTCATGGGTCGCATGGATATCGAGAAAGCAAAGCTCGTCCGCGCCGGCCGCGTCATAGGCGCGGGCGGCATCCACGGGATCGCCGGCATCGCGCAGGTCGACGAAGTTCACGCCTTTGACCACGCGGCCGTCGGCCACGTCGAGGCAGGGAATGATGCGGGTCTTCAACATAGCCGCCTTCTAGGCTGCGGCGCAGCGGGGCGCAATCACTGCCTGCGCCGCCGCAGGGCCCGGATCACGCTGACCACGATCAGAACCAGCAGGACGATCGCGGCCAGCGGAAGGGTCACGATGCCCAGCCATCCCAGCAGGAACGCCCCGCCAAGCAGCCCGCCCATGTCCTCGCCATCCACGACGCAAGCGTGACGCCCGGCTTCGTTCAGAACGCAGTCGTGGGCATCCGCCACCCAGGTCGACCAGAGCACACCCATGACCGGCACAAGGCACAGAATGATCAGTGCGATACAGGTGATCACGAACGCGCGGTACATCAGCCGTGACGGTGGCGATGCACGGCTTCGATCAGCAGCGCCGCGATCAGCAGGATCGGCCCGACCGACAGCATCGCCGTGACGCCAGTCAGGATCATCGGCCCCAGCAGCTGGAACAGGCCGGTCAAGCCCGCGGCGCAATCCCCCAGCCCGGCCCCAAGCGATCCGGAACACAGGTTCTGCGCCAGCACCGACAGCGCCATCGCCAGCGCAAACAGCAACCCGCCGACCCGCAGGATCCAGTAGGCCACCCGGCTGCGCGCCCGGCCCGCCGACAGGAAACAGGCGAAGGGGATCAGGATCAGCACCAGCTGGATGATCTCGGTCTTGCCCATGGATCAGCCTTTCAGCGCGGTCAGCGCCTGCGCCAGGTCCAGCGCCCCGTCATAAAGCGCCCGGCCGGAAATCGCGCCGTTCAGCGACGCGCCGCAGTCGCGCAGGGCGATCAGGTCGGCGAGCGAGGAGACGCCACCCGAGGCGATGACCGGGATACTGACCGCGCGGGCCAGATCGGCGGTGGCCTCGATGTTCGGCCCCTGCATGGCACCATCGCGGTTGATGTCGGTATAGATGATCGCCGCAACGCCCGCGTCCTCGAAGGACTTGGCGAGGTCGGTGACCATCACGTTCGTTTCGGTCGCCCAGCCCTTGGTGGCGACACGCCCGTTGCGCGCATCGATGCCGACGGCGACATGCCCGGGAAAGGCCTTTGCGGCCTCGCGCACCAGATCCGGGTTCTCGACCGCGACCGTGCCCAGGATCACCCGCGCCAGCCCCTTGTCGAGCCAGGCCTCGATCGTCGCCATGTCACGGATGCCGCCACCCAGCTGGGCCGGCACCTTGGTGCGCGTCAGGATCGCCTCGACCGGCGCGGCGTTCACCGGCTCACCCGCGAAAGCGCCATTGAGATCAACGAGATGGAGCCATTCACACCCGGCCTCGACAAAGGCCATGGCCTGCGCTGCCGGATCGTCGTTGAAGACCGTGGCCTTCTCCATGTCGCCCTTGAGCAGGCGCACCGCCTGGCCATCTTTCAGGTCGATCGCGGGATAGAGGATCATCACGGGCCCTTTCTGTGGTTCGGCGCGGTTATGCATGACGCTACGGGACATGCAACCTTCACTTGCGATGGCGCCAGTGCAGCGGCACCATCCCACCAAGCATAGGGAGGAGCAATATGCGCAAGGCACTACTCACACTCGCCACACTCATGCTGGGGGCCACCACGGCGCTGGCCGATCCGGTCGAAGGCACCTGGAAGACGCAGGTCGACGACGGGGCCTATGCCCACGTCCAGATCGCGCCCTGCGGCCCGGCGTTCTGCGGCACGATCGTCAAGACCTTCAACAGCAGCGGCGAATACAAGTCACCCAACCTCGGCAAGCAGCTGGTGCGCGGCATGACGCCTGCGGGCAGCGGCAAGTACGAGGGCAAGGTCTGGCGGCCGTCGAACAACAAGATCTACGTCGGCAAGCTGGAACTTAACGGCAATGCGCTGACGATGAAGGGCTGTGTGGCGGGCGGTCTGATCTGTTCCGGCCAGACCTGGTCGCGCCTGAACTGAACCTATCGCGAAGGGCTGGGCGTCATGGCGCCCAGCTCAGGAAGTTTGCGATCATCCGCAGACCGGTCTCCTGGCTTTTCTCGGGATGGAACTGCGTGCCGATCATGGTGTCCCGCCCGACGATGGCGGTGACCGGCTGGCCATAGTCGACATGGGCCAACAGCTGCTCCGGCGCATCCACCCGCATGTGATAGGAGTGCACGAAATAGGCGTGCCGTCCGCTGTCGATCCCATCCAGCACGGGATGCGGATGGTCGATCACCAGATCGTTCCACCCCATGTGCGGCACCTTCAGCCCCTCGGCCTGGATCCGCCCGACCTCTCCGTCGATCCAGCCAAGGCCCGCCGTTTCCTCGTATTCATGGCCGACCCGCGCCATCAGCTGCATCCCGACGCAGATGCCCATGAAGGGCCGGGCCTTGACCTCGACAACTTCACGCAGCGCATCAAACAGGTTCTCGCGACCCTTCAACGCCTTGGCACAGGCCGGAAAGGCGCCGTCGCCGGGCAGGACCACGCGGTCCGCGCGCAGCACGTCCTCGGCCCGGTCGCTGACGATCACCTCGCCGCCCCCGACCTCGCGCGCCATGCGCTGAAAGGCCTTTTCGGCCGAATGCAGGTTGCCGCTTTCATAGTCGATCAGAACGGTCAGCATGGTCTCTCCCCGCCGGGTCAGGCCCCTGCGGTCTTCTTCTGGTCAAAAATACCTCCGCCGGAGGCTCGGGACGCCGCAGGCGACCCGACGGTCAGAGCATTCCCTTGGTCGAGGGCACGGCATCCGACTTGCGCGGGTCCGTCTCGACCGCCTCGCGCAGGGCGCGGGCGACGGCCTTGAAGGCGGCCTCGGCGATGTGGTGCGAATTGATGCCATGCAGCATGTCGACATGCAGGGTGATCCCGCCGTGTGTCGACAGCGCCTGGAAGAATTCGCGCACAAGTTCGGTGTCGAAGGTGCCGATCTTCGGGGTCGGCAGGTCGACGTTCCACACAAGGAAGGGCCGCCCCGACAGGTCCAGCGCGCAGCGCACCAGCGCGTCGTCCATCGGCAGCAGGCAGCTGCCGTACCGCCGGATTCCGCGTTTGTCGCCAAGAGCCTGGCTCAGGGCCTGGCCGATGGCGATGCCCACGTCCTCGACGGTGTGGTGATCGTCGATATGCAGGTCACCCTTACAGCGTACGTCCATGTCGATCAGCGAATGGCGGGCCAGCTGGTCCAGCATGTGATCGAAGAAGCCGACGCCGGTCTGCATGTCATAGGACCCGGTCCCGTCGAGGGTCAGGCTGACGTCGATGTCCGTTTCTGCGGTCTTGCGGCTGATCTTGGCGCTGCGCATGGGGCCTCCGATGGTTTCGGGGGCTGTATAGGGCGCGGGCGCGCGGGGGCCAAGCGAAAGCCGCGGGCGAGGGAAAATGCCGCGCAGGGCGCGACTTCCGTGCACCTCGTGGCGCGGCGGACCCAGGCGATCAGAGAGCCGACGCCTCGCGCGCCAGGGCCTCGATCCCCGCCCAGTCGCCCGCTTCGACCTTGTCCTTCGGCGCGACCCAGGATCCGCCGACGCAGGCGGTATTGGGCAGGGCCAGGTAGTCGGGCGCATTGCCGGGCGTCACGCCCCCGGTCGGGCAGAACAGGATCTGCGGAATCGGTGAGGCCAGCGATTTCAGCGCCTTGGCGCCGCCCGCGGCTTCGGCCGGGAAAAACTTCTGCACCCGGTAGCCGCGTTCCAGCAGCCGCATCGCCTCGGACGCGGTGGCGGCGCCGGGCAGCATCGGCAGCCCCATGTCCTCGGCCGCGTCCAGAAGGGTGTCGGTCGCGCCCGGCGAGACGCCAAAGGTCGCCCCGGCCTTCAGCGCGCGTTCGACATCGGCGGGCGTCAGGATCGTGCCCGCGCCCACCATGCCGCCCGGCACCGTGGCCATCTCGCGGATCACATCCAGCGCAGCGGGGGTGCGCAGCGTCACCTCAAGCACCGGCAGGCCGCCCGCGACAAGCGCGGTGGCCAGCGGTTTGGCATGGGCCACGTCGTCGACCACAAGCACCGGGATCACCGGCGCGGTACGGCAAAGCTTTTCGCTGGAAACGCTGGCTTCCTCGGGGGTGACTGGCATGATGGCTCCTTACACGATGCTGGCGGCGCCGGTCGTGGCCGGGCCTGCGTTCTGACGGAAGACTTCGAACATTTCACGCCCGATGCCGAACTTGTTGGCCGACAGGTCGCGCGATACGGGCGCACGGTCCAGCGCGCCGGGCGTCAGCACTTCGATCGTGCCCGCGACCGCATCCACCCGGATCAGGTCGCCATCGATCAACCGCGCCAGCGGTCCGCCATCGGCAGCCTCGGGCGACACGTGGATCGCGGCCGGCACCTTGCCCGAAGCGCCCGACATGCGGCCATCGGTCAGCAGCGCGACCTTCAGCCCGCGATCCTGAAGCACCGACAGCGTTGGCGTCAGCGAATGCAGTTCCGGCATGCCATTGGCCTTGGGACCCTGAAAGCGGACGATGACGACGGTGTCGCTGGTGAACTCGCCCGCCTTGAACGCCGTCTTGACCGACTCCTGGTCCTCGAAGATGCGGCACGGGGCCTCGATCACGTGACGCTCGGACGCGACGGCCGAAACCTTCATGATCCCCGCGCCAAGGTTGCCCTGCAACAGCTTCAAACCGCCGGTCTTCTGGAACGGGTCCGAGGGCGGGCGCAGGATCTTGTCGTTCTCGGACGTGCGCGCGCCGTCGCTGTAGGTCAGCTTGCCGTCGGTCAGCTTCGGCTCCTTGGCGTACGCCGTAAGTCCGCCCTCCGCGATGGTCAGCGTGTCGTCGTGCAACAGCCCGGCCGACAGTAGTTCGCCGATCATGTAGCCCAGTCCGCCGGCCGCGTGGAAGTGGTTCACATCCGCCAGACCGTTCGGATAAACCTTTGCCATCAAAGGCGTAGCGCCCGAGATCTCGTCGAAGTCCTCGGTCTCAAGCAAGACACCCGCAGCCCGCGCCATGGCGGGCATATGCAGCACGAGGTTGGTCGACCCGCCCGTCGCCATCAGCCCGACGATGCCGTTGACGAAGGCCTTTTCGTCCAGAACGCGCCCGGCGGGGCGGTAGTCGTTGCCAAGCGCCGTGATCTCCATCGCGCGCTCGACCCCGGCGGCCGTCAGCGCATCGCGCAGCGGCGTGTTCGGGTTCACAAAGGACGATCCCGGCAGGTGCAAGCCCATGAATTCCATCAACATCTGGTTGGAATTGGCGGTCCCATAGAAGGTGCAGGTGCCGGGGGAATGGTAGGACGCCATTTCCGCCGCCATCAACTCGTCCCGTCCGATCTCTCCGGCGGCGAACTGCTGGCGCACCTTGGCCTTTTCGTCGTTCGGCAGACCCGAGGGCATCGGCCCCGCAGGCAGGAAGACCGCCGGAATATGGCCAAAGGTCGCCGCCGCCATCACCAGACCCGGGACGATCTTGTCACATACACCAAGGTAAAGTGCTGCATCAAAACAGTTGTGAGACAGCGCAACTCCGGCCGACAAGGCTATGACATCACGGGAAAAAAGCGAAAGTTCCATGCCCGGCTGTCCCTGCGTGACCCCGTCGCACATGGCAGGCACGCCGCCCGCCACCTGCGCCGTCGCCCCCTTGGCGCGCGCCGTGGCGCGGATCAGCCCGGGGAAGGTCTCAAACGGTTGGTGCGCCGACAGCATGTCGTTGTAGGCGGTGACAATCCCCAGGTTCGCGGCCTTGCCCTTGGCCAACGCGTCCTGGTCAGCGGGAACGCCCGCATAGGCATGCGCCTGGTTGCCACAGGTCAGATGCGCCCGCACCGGCCCGGCCTCGGCCGCAGCCTCCAACCGGTCGAGGTAGCGACCCCGCGTGTCGGCAGAGCGTTCGATGATCCGTTGCGTGACCTTTTCGATCGTCGGGTTCAGCGGCATGGGCGTCTCCTGTTGCTGCGGGCACCATATCAAGCAATGTTAGCGGTAACAATCCTTGCCATGCGGCGCCGCGCCTCTGTCATGGTCACACCTGCGGGCGCTGGTCCCCGGGTGCCGGTCGACACCAAGGCTAGACCCGCCGCCAACGGGTCACAAGGGCACCTCTTCCCGTGCCCGGGATTTGCAGCTAGAGGAGGTCCATGACAGACCTTCCCGTGCTCCGCCTCAAACCCAAGATGGACCCGCGCCGCATTCGTTTCGGCTACCCTTGGGTCTACGACAACGAACTCGTGCTTGACCGCCGGACCAAGGCGATCGCGCCGGGAACGCTTGCGGTTCTTGAAGACGCGGGGCGCGAACCGCTTGGCCTGGTCGCTGTCAACACCGCCTCGCGCATCGTCGGCCGGGTGCTGGACCGCGCGGATGTGACCGAGCTGACCGAAGACTGGTTTGCCGAACGCCTGTCCCGCGCGCTGGCCCTGCGCGACCGCCTGTATGACCAGCCTTTCTATCGCCTCGTCCATGCCGAGGCCGATGGCTTTCCGGGCGTCATCATCGACCGCTTTGGCGATACGGCGGTGGTCCAGCCGAACGCCGCCTGGGCCGAGGTGCACCTGGATCAGCTGACCGCCGCATTGGCCCGCGTCACCGGTGTGACCACGATCCTGAAATCCGCCGGCGGCCGGGCGCGCGGGCTGGAAGGTCTGGATGATGTCGACGCGGTGCTGACCGGCACCGCCCCGACGGCCGCCGTGCCGGTCCCGATGAACGGCGCCACCTACATGGCCGACCTGATGGGCGGGCAGAAGACCGGCCTTTTCTTCGACCAGCGCCCGAACCACGCCTTTGCGGCAGGTCTGGCCAAGGGCGCCCGTGTGCTTGATGTCTTCTCGCACGTCGGCGGGTTTGCGCTGGCTGCGCTTGTCGCGGGGGCCGACAGCGCCCTGGCGGTCGACGGATCCCAGCCCGCGCTGGATCTCGCGACCGAAGGCGCCGCGCGCACCGGCGTCGCCGAGCGGTTCAGCACCCGCAAGGGCGATGCCTTCGATGCGCTGACCGCGCTGGGCGAAGAGGGCGCGACCTTCGACGTCGTCATCTGCGACCCGCCGGCCTTCGCGCCCAATAAACCTGCGCTCGACAAGGGGTTGCGCGCCTACGAACGCATCGCCCGCCTTGCCGCGCCGCTGGTCGCCCCCGGCGGCTACCTTGGCCTCTGTTCCTGCTCGCATGCCGCCGATCTGGACGCGTTCCGCACCGCCTGCATTCGCGGCATCGGGCGCGGGCTGCATGGCACGGGCCGCTCCTCGCAACTGCTGCACACCGGCTTTGCCGGGCCGGACCACCCGATGCATCCCCAGCTGGCCGAAAGCGGGTACCTCAAGGCGCTCTTCTTCCGCCTATGAAACTGATCCTCGACGCCTGCGTGCTTTACCCGACGGTGATGCGCGAGATGCTGCTGGCCGCCGCGCGGGCGGGGATCTACACGCCGCTCTGGTCGGACCGCATTCTCGAGGAATGGGCCCGCGCCGCCGCCCGCATCGACCCGGCGCAAGAGGCGCAGGCGCGGGGCGAGATCGCGATGCTGTCGGCCCACTGGCCGCGCGCGCGGGTACAGGCGACCGATGGCCTGATGAACCGGCTCTGGCTGCCCGACCCGGCGGACATCCACGTGTTGGCGGCCGCCGTCGCGGGCAGCGCCGATGGCATCGTCACGATGAATGCCAAGGACTTTCCCCGCAATATCCTAGCCGAGGAAGGGCTGACCCGCGCTGACCCCGACACACTTCTGCTTGGGTTCTTCGAGGCACAGCCCGATGCCATGCGCCACGCCGCCGAAACCGTTCTGGCCGAGGCGCGCCGCCTGTCCGGCGAAGACTGGACGCTGCGATCCCTGATGAAGAAGGCGCGCCTGCCACGGCTGGGCAAGGCACTGGAACAGGCCTGACCGGGCTTTCTTTTTGCTGAAAATATCCCCGCCGGAGGCATCCGACCGCAGGTCCCATGCCACCCGGCAAGCGTGGCTCCGTCGTCAGAACGACCCTTCCGCCCCCAGATCCCGCAACACCCGGGCCCCGATCTCAAGGCTTTTCAACCGTGCCTCATGCCCCCAGATCTGGGCGTTCACCATCACCTCGTCCGGCTGGTATTTCTCAAGAATGTCAGCCACCTGACGCTTGACCATCTCTTCCGACCCGATCGCGCTGACCGTGAAGCGTGACTGGGCGGCGGCGATCCAGGCGGGGTCCAGATGGTCTTCCAGTCTCTCCACCGGACGGGGCAGCGGGCCGGGATTGCCCGCGCGCAGCGCGGCAAAGCCCAGCACGGCCGAGGACTGGTGATACAGCGCCTCTTCCTCGGTCTCGGCGGCAAAGACGTTCATCGCCACCATGAAATGCGGCTTCTGCAGCACGTCGGACGGGCGGAAGGTCCGGCGATAGACCTCGCCCGCTTCCTCAAGCATCTCGGGCGCGAAATGCGAGGCAAAGGCGTAGGGCAGACCCAGATGCGCCGCCAGCTGCGCACCATAAAGCGATGACCCCAGGATCCAGATCGGCACGCGGGTGTTGACGCCCGGAATGGCGCGCAACCGCTGGCCGTCCTCGACCGGGCCGAGGTAGGCCATCAGTTCCAGCACGTCCTGCGGGAAGGTGTCCTGCTGTGACATGTGCCGACGCAGGGCGCGGGCGGTTTCCATGTCCGTCCCCGGGGCACGGCCCAGGCCCAGGTCGATGCGGTCGCCGAACATCTCGGCCAGGGTGCCGAACTGTTCGGCGATCACCAGCGGCGAATGGTTCGGAAGCATGATCCCGCCCGACCCGACGCGGATCCGCGAGGTCGCCACCGCGATGCGCCCGATCAGCACGGCCGTGGCCGAGGACGCGATGCCCGGCATGTTGTGATGTTCGGCCAGCCAGTGGCGGTGATAGCCCTGGCTTTCGGCGAACTGCGACACCGCGACCGAATTTGCGATGGCCTCACCAGCGGTGGAGCCTTCGGGAATGGGGGCTAGGTCGAGGAGGGAATAGCGCATGACGGCACCTTGTCTTTGAAGTCTTGAAATCAGGGGGATCAGGCGTCGGACCAGCCGTCCGACAGCCTGCGGATGGCGGCGATGCGCTCCTCCGGCTTGGGGTGGGACAGGAGCCAGGCCGGGGCGGCGTCGTGGTTCGACTGGGTCAGCGCGGCCAGCTTTTCGAACAGCCGAACCTGGTGTTCGACGCCGATGCCGGACTTGGTCAGCAGGGCGGCGGCATAGGCATCGGCCTCGTATTCATCCGACCGCGACAGCCGCGCCGCCAGAAGCGAGGTGATCAGCCCCGCGATCCAGCCGCCGATGCCGGGCACGATCCGCGACAGGATCATGCCAAGCGCCGTGCGCATCGCGTTCTGGCCCGAGAAATCGATCAGCCGACGGCGCGTGTGACCCAGGGCGACATGGCCCAGTTCGTGCGCGATGACCGAGGCAAGCTCCTCTGCCGTGACCTCGCCCGCGTGGTACCTGTTGAGGAACCCGCGCGTCAGGAAGATCCGGCCATCGGGGACGGCCATGCCGTTCACCGGCTCGACCTCGTAGACGTTCACCCGGATGCGCGGCAGATCCAGTGCCTGCGCCATCCGCCGCGTCAACGCCTCGAGCTTGGGATCGGCCAGCTCAGTGGATTTCTGGTCCATCTCCTTCTTCAGCCGCCAGGACGAGAAGTGCCAGGCGATGACGCCGTACAGGATGGCCAGAAGGATCGGGGTCAGACGCAGCATGACACCGATATGGGGCAGGGCGCCTGCCGGGACAAGCGCCCTGTCCTTGGGTCAGGCGAGTTTCGCGTCCAGCGTGATCTCGGCCCCGGCCAGCAGTTTCGAGATCGGGCAGCCTTCCTTCGCGGCCTTGGCGGCCTCCTGGAACTTGGCCTCGTCCGCGTCGGGGATCTTGGCGGTCAGGTCCAGGTGCACCTTCTTGACCGAAAACCCGTCATCGTCCTTGTCGAGGAAGACGGTGGATTTCGCCGACAGTTCATACGCGACCATGCCGTGTTCCTCAAGCTGCAGGGACAGCGCCATGGCAAAGCAAGACGCATGGGCCGCGCCGATCAGTTCTTCGGGGTTGGTGCCCGGCTCATCGCCGAAGCGCTTGTTGAAGCCGTACTGCGCCTTGTCCAGCACGCCGGATTGGGTGGATACGATGCCGGAGCCGCCCTTGATGGTGCCGTTCCAGATGGCAGAGCCGTGTTTCTTGATCATGATGTCTCTCCTTTTCTGTTGGGGAAAAGGAGAGGGCGATCGGCCCCGGTTTCAAGGGCGCGGGTCGGTGCGCACCACGTCCCCGCCAGCATCGCGGTCGCCGGCCCGGTGCGCACGGCGCAGGGCGCGGCGCATCCAGAACCCCGCCCCGACCATGACCGCCAGCGCCGCCAGAAGCCCGGCCACGTCGGACGACAGTTCGGCCACCATGTCGATCTGTTCGCCGAAGGCGTAGCCCAACCCGACGTAGATCGCGACCCAGACCAGTTCGCCCGCCGCTCCCCAGATCGTGAAGACGCGCCGGTCGATCCGGGCGCCCCCGGCGGCGAAATTCACGTAAGGCCCAAGCGGAGAGAACAGCCAGCGCGACAGGAAGACAGCCGGACCCGCGCGGCCTTCCATCATCCTCTCGGCACGTTGCATCGCCAGCGCGGGCTTCGATCCCGGCTTCATCCGCGCCTTGGCCCAGGATCCACCCGACCGGCCGATACGATAGCCGACCTGATCGCCCGCCACCGCCCCGACATAGGCCCCCGCAAAGACCCAGCCCAGGCTCAGGTCGCCCGACGCGGTCAATGCCCCCGCCGCCAGCATCAGCAACGAACTGGGCACCGGCATGGCGAGGCAGGACAGGAAGGTCACCAGCATCAGAACGGGAACCCCGCCGATGGTCAGAGCGCTGAGCAGCGTCTCGTTCATTCGGCATCGGCCTGCGTCTGCAGGAAGACCGTGAGTTCGGCGATCAGCGCCTCGACCGGCTGGCCACGTGCCTCGGCGATCTGGTCCAGCGTCAGGCGTTTCTTGGGGTGGTCGGGCAGGCCCAGGTGGTGAAACACCCGTTCGATCTGCATGTGCCATGAAAAGGCGACATAGCCCGGCGTCATCCAGGGTTCGGGCAGCTGCTGGCGATGCGCGGGATTGGCCCAGTATAGCGAAAAGACCGCCAGCCGCACCAAGAAGACCAGTGCCAGAACCGTCGCCGCGCCGAAAAGTGTCAGCGCAATGGGGTGGTGTCGCCACAGATGTCGAAGCTTGCCCGTCATGTCATCAAGACTGCGCGCGCGGGCGCCGAATGAACAGGGCAAATCGCAGGTGCCTTACCGCGTAAGGTCCTTCATGCCCTGTTCCAGCCCGGCCAGCGTCATCGGCACCATCTGGTCCTCGAAGATGTCCTTGATCATCTTGATGGACTGCGTGTAGCTCCAGTATTTCTCGGGCACCGGATTGATCCACAGGGTCGACGTCCACTGGTTGCGGCAGCGTTCCAGCCAGGCCTGGCCGGATTCCTCGTTCCAGTGTTCGTTGGCCCCGCCGGGATAGGCGATTTCATAGGGCGACATCGACGCATCCCCGACGAAGATCGCCTTGTAGTCCGGCCCATAGGTCCGCAGCACGTCCCAGGTCGGGGTCTGTTCGGTCCAGCGCCGCTTGTTGTCCTTCCAAACGCCCTCGTAGAGGCAATTGTGGAAGTAGAAGTATTCCATGTGCTTGAATTCTGACTTGGCGGCGGAAAACAGTTCCTCGACCACCTTGATGTGCGGGTCCATCGATCCGCCCACGTCGAGAAACAGCAGCACCTTCACCGCGTTGCGCCGTTCGGGCCGGACCTTCACGTCCAGATAGCCGTGTTCGGCGGTGGCGCGGATCGTGCCATCCAGGTCCAGCTCGTCATGCGCGCCGGTGCGCGCCCATTTGCGCAGCCGCTTCAGCGCGACCTTGATGTTGCGTGTGCCCAGTTCGACGGTGTCGTCGAAGTTCTTGAATTCGCGCTTGTCCCAGACCTTCACCGCGCGCTGGTGGCGGGATTTCTCCTGCCCGATGCGGACGCCTTCGGGATTGTAGCCATCGGCCCCGAAGGGCGAGGTGCCCCCGGTGCCGACCCACTTGTTGCCGCCCTGGTGCCGGCCTTTCTGTTCCTCGAGCCGCTTCTTCAGCGTCTCCATCAGCTTCTCGAAGCCGCCAAGCGCCTCGATCTCGGCCTTCTCTTCCTCGCTCAGGTGCTTTTCCGCCATCGACCGCAGCCAGTCGGCGGGCAGATCGACCTTTTCCAGCACCTGGTCGAAGGTGATCTGGTCCAGCCCCTCGAAGGTCTTGGCGAAGGCCACGTCGAATTTGTCGAGGTTGCGTTCGTCTTTCACCATCGCCGCGCGGGCAAGGTAATAGAACCCCTCGGGATCATAGGTGATCAGGTCCGCCTTCAGCGCCTCCAGGAAACTCAGGTACTCCCGAAGGGAGACCGGAACAGCATGATTGCGGAGGGTTTCGAAGAAGGGAATGAACATCAGAGCACAACGCGATCCAGGAACAGGGCCAGGAACAGCCCGATCAATGCGAAGAAGATGGCATGGACCACGGCGTATTGCAAAATGTCCGCCGTCTTGCCTTTGCGCCGCTTTGCCCGCAGTGCGCCGACGACCGCCCCGATCAGGGTGCTGAGAATGATGACCATGCTATGCCTCCGCCTGTGCGCCGGGGCTGTCGTGTCAGCCCCGGATCTCGGCCGGGCGCAAAGAGGCGATTTCGTTCAGCTTCGCCCGCACGGCCCAGTCCGGGCCAAAGCCGTAGCGCGCCCAGCCCAGACTGTCCAGCCGGACGGGGGCGGCTTCGGGGCCGTGGCCTGTCAGCTCAAGCGCCTCGGCACGCATCATCTGGATCGACGCCAGAAGCGCCGCGTTCTCGGCCCGGCGGGCCACATCGGCCTGTCCCTGCAAAAGCGACAGCGCCAGCGCGCCGTCCCCTTCATAGATGGCGTGCGCGGCCAGTTGCGTGGCGATCTGGGCGGTGTGCACCTCGGTCACCGGGCTGCGGCGATAGATCTGGTAGGCCTGCGTCAGGTGGGCCCGCGCCCGCATCCGGTCGGTGGTCTGGATCTGCCGCGCCACGACGTAATGCGCAAAGGCGATGCGGTGATCCGTCCAGCCGTTGTCCTGTGCGATCGCCAGCGCGCGATAGGCGGCGGCGGTGCGGGTGCGGGCGTTGCCCTTGGTGCCAAGCGCGGTCTGCACGGCTTCGATCCAGTCATAGGGCGTCGGACCCGCCAGCGTGCTGATCTGCCCGTTCCCGGCCGGGTTGAGGCGGCCGAGGATCCCGGGGATCAGGCGCTGCACCTGATCGCGGCTCATGCCCGAGTGCAATTCGGGCGCGTAGGTCGCGCGCAGGATCAACATGTCGAACCCGGTCAGGACCGAATTCATGTTGTCATCGTTGAAGGTGCTGTCCGGCAGCCGGTAGAGGTCATTGAGCGGGCCGATGGCCTGCGCCAGTTCCTCGTGCAGGCAGTCGCGCGTTTCCTGCGGGCTGACGTCATTGGGCACGAAGATCGCGATTTTCTCGCGGCGCTCCAGCCGTGCCCAGTCGGTCGCGCCGGTGTTGCGGGCGCTATTGTACTGATCCAGCGTGGTGATCCCCGGCACGACAAAGCAGGCGGCCTGAGGCAGGTACTGGCGGATCTTGCGGCTTGGCACGGCTTCGACCGTCAGCTGGTTCGGGCCGGTGCCGAAATCGATGTCGATGCCCGCTTCGGTCCGCAGCCGGGTCAGCAGGCGGCGCAGGTCTTCGATCATGTCGCGGTCGGGCTGGCCGGACACGGCGACCCGGATCGGGCCTTCGAAGCGGGTAAAGACCGGCAGGTTGCGCCCGGATTCCAGGCGGAACGACAGATCCATGAAATCCTGCGCGATCTCGCTGTTCGCGCGCAGCGGCGCGGCGGGCAGGGGGCGGGCAAAGACCTTCATCGGCGGCAGCGGCATCAGGTCCGGCTGCGCCATCCGGGTGGGCACTTCGTCCGAAACGGGCAGGCGGGGTTTGGCATTGTCGACCGGGCCGATACAGGCCGTCAGGGCCAGCGTCATGGGGATCAGTCGGAGGGCCTTGCGCACCCTCATGCCGGCCTCTGGTACTTGATGAAGTCGGTCAGCACCCCGATCTGGTCATAAAGCTTGCGGGCGGTGGCGTTGTCGTCCTGGGTCATCCAGTAGACCGTCGGCGCGCCCGCCTTGTCCGCCGCCGCGTAGACCGCGTTGATCAGCGCCGCGCCGATGCCTTTGCCGCGCACATCGGGATCGGCGTAGAGATCCTGCAGGTAGCAGACCTGTTCGCGCTTCCAGCCGTGGCGATGGAAAAGGTAATGGACCAGCCCGACCGGCCGGTCCCCGACAAGGGCGATCAGCCCGTTGAATTCGCCGTCCGCCCCGGACAGCATCCTTTCGAACGCAAGATCATAGATCTCGTCCGGTAGGGTCGTCTTGTAGAATTCGAGATACCCCTGCCACAACCGGCCCCATTCGGCACGGTCCGCCCCTGTGATAGGGCGAATGGACAGGGACTCGGCCGCCGCCGGTCCTGCCATGAACACTGCTCCAACTCGCGGTCAGCGGAATGTTTCCCCCGTCTGACCTTTATTGATGGCCCCGGTTTGTCCGAGGTCCGGGCCGGATCGTTGTCTGGCCTGATGTCACTATGCCCAAGCGCGGGTGTATGGCCAAGCAAAGAGTCGTGTCTGTTCTTGGTTTTGCAGGTTTTGGTAAGGTTTCGTTAAGAACTGTACGTGCGGTGGCATGGTTAACGGTACTGGCACGTGAAACGGGCGCGTGTTGCCACGCGCCCGTTTCAATTTATCCGGTCGGATGCGTGCTGGCACGCCCCGCCACTTACCGCTGTCCGCGCGCCAGAAACGCCAGCCGTTCGAACAGATGCACATCCTGTTCGTTCTTCAGCAGCGCGCCATGCAGCTTGGGCAGGGCGTTGGCCCCGTCGCGCTTGAGGTCCGCGGGATCCAGATCCTCGGCCAGCAGCAGCTTGAGCCAGTCCAGGACTTCCGACGTCGAGGGCTTCTTCTTCAGGCCCGAGGTCTCGCGCACCTCGAAGAACTGGGTCAGCGCCATTGTCAGCAGCTCGCCCTTGATGCCGGGGTGATGCACCTCGACGATCCGGCGCATCGTGTCCATGTCCGGAAAGCGGATGTAGTGGAAGAAGCAGCGGCGCAGAAAGGCGTCGGGCAGCTCTTTTTCGTTGTTCGAGGTGATGATGACGATCGGGCGCACCTTGGCCTTGATCGTCTCGCCTGTCTCGTAGACGTGGAACTCCATCTTGTCGAGTTCCTGAAGCAGGTCGTTCGGAAACTCGATGTCGGCCTTGTCGACCTCGTCGATCAGCAGCACGACCTTTTCGTCGGACTCGAAGGCCTGCCACAGCTTGCCTTTGCGGATATAGTTCTTGACGTCGTGGACCTTTTCCTCGCCCAGCTGGGAATCGCGCAGCCGCGATACGGCGTCGTATTCATAAAGGCCCTGCTGCGCCTTGGTGGTGGACTTGATGTTCCACTCGATCATCCGCAGCCCAAGGCTTTCGGCCACCTGCCGCGCCAGTTCCGTCTTGCCGGTGCCGGGTTCGCCCTTGACCAGCAGCGGGCGCTCCAGGGTGACGGCGGCATTGACGGCAACTTTCAGGTCGTCCGTGGCGACATAGCTCTCGGTACCCTGGAATTTCATGTAATCTCGGCCTCTTCCCATTCGTTTCCGCAGGACGATAATATCTTCCGCAGGGGCGTGCAATGCAGGTAAACTAGGGACGTTTCCGTATGGAAATGTGTAGTGACATCCCTGTCCAAAGGGAGTAGAGCGAGCGCGTAAGGGGGCCTTTGGCTGGCAACATTACCCGTCAGCCGGGGCATTGCTAGGGAGCCAAAAAAATGAAAGCAGAAACGTTTCTGCCCGAAGACTATCGTCCCGCCGAGGACGAGCCCTTCATGAACGAGCGGCAAACGGAATATTTCAGACGTAAATTGATTGCCTGGAAAGACGACCTTCTGGAAGACAGCCGCGACACCGTCGAAGGGCTGCAGGAAAACACCCGCAACATTCCCGACGTCGCCGACCGCGCCTCCGAGGAAACCGACCGTGCGCTGGAACTGCGCACCCGGGACCGTCAGCGCAAACTGGTGGCCAAGATCGACAGCGCCCTGCGCCGGATCGACGAAGGGGAATACGGCTATTGCGAAGTGACCGGTGAGCCGATTTCGCTGAAGCGTCTCGATGCCCGTCCGATCGCCACCATGAGCCTCGAGGCGCAGGAGCGCCACGAGCGCCGCGAGAAGGTGCACCGCGACGACTGATCGCGCTTGAATGATTGAAGATGCACGGCTCCGGGGTCAGCACCGGGGCTGTTGCCCGGGCCGGTTCGCATGTCCTTGAGTGATCGGGAAATCATCGTCGTCGGGGCCGGGATCGGTGGTCTGACGGCGGCGCGCGCCCTGGCGCTACGCGGCGCGACCGTCACCCTGCTTGAACAGGCCCCCGCGATCACCGAGGTCGGCGCGGGCCTGCAGATCAGCCCGAACGGGATGGCCGTGCTGCGCGCGCTTGGGCTTGAACAGGCGGTCAGGGACACCGGCGCGCCGGTCTCTCGTGGTCTGGTTCTGCGAAACGCGCGCGGCGCGTTGCTGGCCCGCTTTCCCTATGCCGGGCTGAACCGCCCCGACGATTACCTCTTTGTTCATCGTGCCGACCTGGTCGGCGTGCTGGCCACGGCCGCACGCGATGCTGGCGTCGACATCCGCCTTGGCCAGACCGTGCTGGGTGTCGCGCCCGGGGAAGCACCACGGGTCGACCTGGCAAATGGCACCTCTCTCACGGCTGATCTGGTCATCGGGGCCGATGGTCTGCGTTCGGTCATTGCCCCCGCGATCCAGCCGCGCCCCGAACCATTCTTCACCGGGCAGGTCGCCTGGCGCGCCCTGGTTCCCGGTGACAACGGACCTGCCGAGGCGCAGCTGTACATGGCGCCCGGGCGGCATCTTGTGACCTATCCCTTGCGCGGCGGCAGCCTGCGCAACATCGTGGCGGTCGAGGAACGCGACAGCTGGACCGCCGAAGGCTGGTCGCATCGTGATGATCCCGACACCCTGCGCCACGCCTTTGCCGGGATGGGGCCGCAGGTGCAGGCGATGCTGGCGCAGGTCACGACCACCCACCTCTGGGGCCTCTTTCGTCACGAGGTCGCGCCGTTTTGGCACCGCGATCACGTGGCAATCCTGGGCGACGCGGTCCATCCGACCCTGCCGTTTCTGGCGCAGGGCGCCTGCATGGCGATCGAAGACGCTTGGGTCCTGGCCCGCTGCCTGGATAGCACGCCCGACAGTCACGACGCGCTTGCCGCCTATCAATCCGCCCGCCACGCGCGGGTCACGCGGACGGTCAGGTCGGCGACGGGCAATGCCTGGCGCTTCCACCTGCGCGGGCCGCTGGTCGTGGGGGCCCAGATGGCCATGCGGGCCGCCGGTGTCATGACGCCCCACGCCATCACGCGGGGCTATGCCTGGCTATACGATCACGACGTCACGCAGGGCGACCGGTTGGCCTAGGCGTCAAGCTCGACCCAGACCGGCACGTGGTCCGACGGCTTGTCGCGCCCGCGCAGATCCTTCTCGATCCCCGCATCCACCATCAGGTCGGCGCATTGCGGTGTCATCAGGATGTGGTCGATCAGGATGCCATTGTTCCGCTGCCATGCTCCGGCCTGGTAATCCCAGAAGGAATAGTGCCCGGGTCCGGAGGTGCGGGCGCGGAAGGCGTCGGTGAAGCCAAGGTGCTGGATCTTGCGGAATGCCGCACGGCTTTCCAGCCGGAACAACGCATCTTCGCGCCATGCATCCGGCTTGGCGGCATCCTCGGCCTGCTGGATGATGTTGTAGTCGCCAGCCATCAGCGCCGGTTCTTCCGCCGCCATCAGCGCCTCGGCCCGTGCGCGAAGCCGCTCCATCCATGACAGTTTATAGTCGTACTTGGGCCCCGGCACCGGATTTCCGTTCGGCAGGTACAGCCCGCAGACCCGCACGGCGGCCTTGTCACCGACCACGGTCGCCTCGATCCAGCGGGCCTGTTCATCCTCGTCATCGCCGGGCAGGCCCGTCGTCACGTCTTCAAGCGGGATCTTCGACAGGATCGCGACCCCGTTAAAGCTTTTCTGGCCGTGGGTGTGCACATTGTACCCGCGATCTTCGAACAGCTCGCGCGGGAAGCCTTCGTCGACCGACTTGATCTCTTGCAGCACCACGACGTCGGGGCTGGCTTCGTCGAGCCAGGTGGTCAGCGCTTCATGGCGCGCCTTGATGCCATTGATGTTGAACGTGGCGATACGCATCGGCCCGGCCTCCTGTTTTTCGGCAGTCTTAGCGATTCATTCGGGCGGGGCAAGCGACGCACCTGAGCGTCACGCGGGTGCGGCCTCGCGTCACCTGTTCCGCAAATCTGCCGCAAAATCGCACGCCCGAGTCAGGCGATTCGAACGCATCATGTGGGTCGTGAATCGCTCCGTGACGGATAAGGGCAATTTTGTGGCGATGTTGAGAAAATTTTCAGACCTGTCGGGTTTCAATCGTTTCAGAGACTTAACGCGAATCGCCTCGCGTGCCACAGAAATCAGCACACGTATAGGTTGAAAAATGTCTTGGCGAAAACCGGTTAGAGGGCAAAGCTCATGTACATCAACTGCCAACATGGGGAACAAACCAATGACCGCAATTCGCAAAAACTTCATCGCCCAAGCATCTGACAAAGCTCGTGAAAACACCTCCCTTATGGGCGAGGGTGTCGAGATGTTTGCTTCCGGTTCCGCACCCTCCGCATCCTCCGGCCTGACCGGCGACGCGGTCGAGATGTTCGCCTCCGGTTCCGCCCCGGCGACCGCCACCCGCGCCCTGGTTGGCGACGCGGTTTCGCTCTTCGCGTCCGGCTCCGCGCCGACCGCTTCTTCAGATGTCAAGGCCGGTGATGCGGTCGAAATGTTCGCCTCCGGCTCCGCTCCGACAGCTGGCCGCACCTTCTCCGGCGACGCGGTCGAGATGTTCGCCTCGGGTTCCGCGCCGACTGCCACGAAAATGAGCACCGGCGACGCGGTCGAAATGTTCGCTTCGGGCTCCGCTCCTGTGACCTCCGACGCCTCCACCGGCGACGCGGTTGAGATGTTCGCCTCGGGTTCCGCCCCGGTGACCTCCGACGCTTCCACCGGTGACGCGGTCGAGATGTTCGCTTCGGGTTCGGCCCCGGTGACCTCCGACGCCACCACCGGCGACGCGGTTGAGATGTTCGCCTCGGGTTCGGCCCCGGTGACCTCCGACGCCTCCACCGGCGACGCGGTCGAGATGTTCGCCTCGGGTTCGGCCCCGGTGACCTCCGACGCCTCCACCGGCGACGCGGTTGAAGCCTTCGCTTCGGGTTCGGCTCCGGTGACGTCCGAAGTCTCCGCAGGCGACGCGGTGCAGTCCTTCGCCTCCGGCAGCTAAGCCGACACCACTGACGGGCGGGGCAGGAATAGCCCCGGTGACCAAAGGAGACCTACAATGTCCAATGTCATCCGCCTTTCCTTCCCCTCCCGCCAGGAGCAGCGGGCCGCGTCGATCGCGGCCCTGCTGGAGACCTTCGCCCTGCACCGCCGCGACGAAAGCGACGTGTTCTGGATGAAGGAGAATGCCGAGATCCTGAACATCCTCGAATGCACCGGTCAGTCGGTCCCGCGCGAGGCGCTTGAGGCCTACGCCGGGTTCTACGACACCATCGAGGAGCGTCTGGAGTTCTTCCCACAGTACTACCGGTTCCTTCTGTCGATCTGCCAGGACCTCGAATCCCTCGGGATGGAGGGGGGCAAATCGGCCGGTCTGGCGCGCTGGATTGCCGCCGAAGGACTGGTCGAGGCCGAGCTGTCGGACCTGCAGCGCGGGGAGGCCATGCGCCTGCTGACGCGAAGTGGCGTCAATATTGATATGGACATGACGCTAATCAATGTCAGGTTGAATCAATTTGCGGCACGTTCGAAAACGTTCGCGGTTCCGAATAAAAAAGCCGCTTACGAATTGACACATATCGCTTTTTACCTATCCGAGTACGGTCGGCGCGATCCCGAACTGGATGCGCAAGTCCTGCAAAGCCTTAATTACACGGGCATACTGGCTTTTCTGGATTGCAATTTTGATCTCCTTGCGGAAGTCTTGGTGGCAATTGGGTATTGCGGAGCCGAGGCGCCGCAGCTCTGGAAAGATGCCGTCACCAATTCCACGGCCCTTTTCTCGGTTTCGGAAGGTGACGACGCAGTGCGGCAAGACGACTATCACGAATACCTCGTCTGCAACTGGGCGTTGAGCGAATTGGGCCACAAGCCGTTCCAGGCTGCCCTGCGCCCGGGTCCCGTCAGCTTCCACGCCGCCCCGCGCCAGGCAACGCCGCTGCGCGAACTCTCCGAGGTGATGCATGGGCTCAGCGTCCGCCGGTCGTCCGACTGGGTCGGGATGCGCGACTACCTGTGCGACTGTGTCAGCCCCGAAAACGCCGACCTCCTGCTGTCGGCGGAAGAGGCCAGCGACTGCTTCCAGGACTTCTTCTCGGGCTTCGCCCGGACCGGAATGCGGGGCATGGCCCAGGGGGCGATGACCGCATGACGCCAGCGCCCGCCATGGCCCTTACGGGGGCGATCCTTGTCGTGATCTACACCGGCCTGATCTCATCGGCCGACGGGATCACCAAGCTTCTGGCGGGCGGCTATGCCGCGCCCCAGCTTTATGCCGTGTCCGGCGGGCTGGTGGCGTTTTTCTGTTTCATCGCCAATGCGATCAAACCGGCACAGGGGGGGCTGCGCACCACACAACCTGTCGCGATGGCCCTGCGGTCGGTCGCGACGGTGATTGCGGGCGTATCCTTCTTCTATGCCTTCCGTCTGCTGCCCTTCGCCGAGGTCTTCGTCTTCATCGGCCTGATGCCGCTGGTGGCAGGACTGATGTCCGGCCCCATCCTGAAAGAGGCCGTCGCCCTGCGTGTCTGGATCGCCCTCGGCACCGGCTTCCTGGGGGTCATCTGCCTGTTTCCCGAAGGCGTGCATGCGGTGACCCTGGGCCACGGCGTGGCGCTGCTGGCCTGTGTGTCCGGGACGTTCTCGATGGTCATGGCGCGCTATGTCGGCCGGACCGAAAGCAATTCGCTGGCGCTGGTCTTCTATCCGAACCTTCTGAACATGCTGGTGATGGCGGCCGTGCTGCCGCTGGTCTACAAGCCGATGCCGCTGTCGGACTTCGGTCTTGCCGTGGCCTATGCGGCGCTGCTTTTCGGGGCGCGCTGGCTGCTTGTCATCGCCCTGCGGCTGCTGCCGGCCTACACGGCGACACCGCTGATGAACCTGCAGTTTATCTGGATGGTGATCATCGGCGCGGTGATCTTCGGCGAAGTGCCGGGATCGAACATCTACCTCGGCGCACTGATCGTCGTCGCCTCGGGTCTGTATCTGGTCTATGACCAGTTCGCGCCCAATCGCGCCGCGCGCCGTGCCGCGATGATGCCGCCGGCGGAATAACCCGCCGCGCACCCAACTGACATCAGATCGAAAACGACGTCCCGCACCCGCAGGAACTGGTGGCGTTCGGATTTTCGATGACGAACCGCGCGCCGATCAGTTCTTCGGAAAAATCGATCACCGCGCCGGTCAGGAAGGGCAGGGACACGTCGTCGACGACGACCTTTTCCCCGTTGCCTTCCAGAACCAGGTCGCCCTCGGCGACGTCGTCCAGCTTGATCTCGTACTGGAACCCCGAACAGCCGCCGCCCTCGACGGCCACGCGCAGGGCCTGACCCTGTTCGCCTGCGCCGATCTCGGCAAGGCGTTCGAAAGCGCGGTCGGTCACTTTGGGCGGGATCTGCATCTCTCAACTCCGTTGCGGGCAAAAAGCCGGTTTGCCCGTCATTGATCTGCAATATATGCAGGGCCAGACTAGGCTACAAGGATCACCGGTGATCAACACCGGGACCACGGGACAAGAACCGCCGGATTTCGGCACAAGACCAAGGAGGCGCCATGCTCGCGCCCTATGCCTCGCATCCGGATCAGTCGCGCGGGCGGCTTTACCCGGAAGAGGAAAGCACATTCCGCTCCTGCTTCCAGCGGGACCGCGACCGGATCATCCACGCCTCGGCCTTTCGCAGGCTCAAGCACAAGACGCAGGTCTTCATCGAACACGAGGGCGATTATTTCCGCACCCGCCTGACCCATTCGATCGAGGTCGCGCAGGTGGCCCGGACCATCGCCGGGGCATTGAAGCTGAACCCCGAGCTGACCGAAGCCGTCGCGCTGGCCCATGACCTGGGCCATCCGCCCTTTGGCCACACCGGCGAAGATGCGCTGCATGACCTGATGGCGCCCTACGGCGGCTTCGATCACAACGCGCAGGCTATCCGCATCGTGACGAACCTGGAACGGACCTATGCCGAATGGGACGGTCTGAACCTGACCTGGGACTGTCTTGAAGGTATCGCGAAACACAATGGCCCCGTGACCGGCAACATCCCGATCGCCCTGGCCGACTACAACGCGCATCATGATCTTGAGCTGCACACCCATGCCTCGGCCGAGGCGCAGGTGGCGGCCCTGTCGGACGACATCGCCTACAACAACCACGATCTGCACGACGGCCTGCGGGCCGAGCTGTTCTCGACCGACGAACTGGCCGAACTGCCCATTCTGCGCGACTGCTTTGCCGAGGTCGACCGCCGCTATCCCGGTCTCAACTACTATCGCCGCCGTCACGAGGCGCTGCGCCGGTTCTTCGGTGTTCTGGTCGAGGACGTGATCAACGTCACCCGCGCCAATATCGCCAAGCTCGATCCCGCCGACGTCACTGACGTTCGTGAAGCCGGGCAGATGATGGCGCGGTTCTCGGGGGGGATGTGGGGCGATCTGAAGGTCATCCGCGAATTCCTGTTCCACCGCATGTACCGCGCGCCCGAGGTGGTCGAAACCCGCGCCAAGGTCACCCGCATCGTGCAGGAACTGTTCCCGATGTTCATGGATCAACCGGACCTTCTGCCCAAGCAGTGGCGCAAGGATGTTGAAGCCATCGAAGGCGATCGCACCGCGCTGGCGCGGATCGTGTGCGATTACATCTCGGGCATGACCGACCGGTTCGCGATCGTCGAATACGCCCGCCTGACGGGGGAAGAGCCCGAACCCGGCCTGCGCGCCTCCGGTCCGGGTCACATCCGCTATGAAGAGCGGTTGAAGAACGGGTAATCTGTAACGGCCAGTCAACGCTGGCTACCAATCCGGCGCAAACGATCTAAGGTCTCTCGTCTGACACCCCGACCCGGAGACCCCATGGCCGTACCCGTTGACACCCTGCCGCCCGTTGCCGCCTTTGCCCTTGTCGGCGTGCTGGGCGTGGGGGCGCAATTGCTGGCCTGGCGGCTCAAGATGCCGGCCATCGTGCTGATGCTGGTTGCCGGGATCATCGCCGGGCCGATCACCGGGATCTTCGACCCCGAACGCGAATTCGGCGCCCTGCGCGAACCGATGATCGCCGTGGCCGTGGCGATCATCCTGTTCGAGGGCGGGCTGACGCTGAACCTCAAGTCGTTGCAGGACGCGGCCAAGGGGGTCAGGCGGCTGGTGATCGTCGGCGCGCCGCTTGGATGGCTCATGTCGGCGCTGACGCTGCACTACGTGGCGGGGCTGGGCTGGGAATCCTCGGCCGTCTTCGGCGGCATCATGATCGTGACCGGCCCCACGGTGATCGCGCCCCTGCTGCGGTCGGCCCGGCTCAATCGTCGCCCGGCGCAGGTGCTGCAGTGGGAGGCCATCGTCAACGACCCCATAGGCGCCCTAGCGGCCGTGCTGGCCTACGAGGTCGTGGGCGTCTTCCGCGCCTCGCACGCCATGTCCACCGCCATCGGAGAGACCGCACTGGGCATCGTGCTGGCCATCGCCGTCGGCATCGCGGGCGGCTTTGGGCTGGTCTGGGCGTTCCGCAAGGGGCGGGTGCCGGAATACATGAAGGTGCCGGTGCTGTTCACGCTGTTGCTGGCGGTCTTCGCGGGCTGCGACTGGGTGTTGCATGAAAGCGGGCTGCTGGCGGTCACCGTCATGGGGATCGTCATTGCCAATTCGGACCTGCCGTCGTTCGAGGAACTGCGCCGCTTCAAGGAACATGCGACGATCCTGCTGGTCTCGGGCGTCTTCATCATCCTGGCGGCCAGCCTCGATCTGTCGGAACTGTCCACTCTGAACTGGCGCGCGGCCTTCTTCGTGGCGGCCGTTATGCTGGTGGCGCGGCCTGTGACCGTGCTGGTGTCGCTGATCGGGACGAACCTGCCGTGGCGCGAACAGCTGCTGGTGGCCTTTACCGGCCCGCGCGGCGTGGTGCTGGTGGCGGTTGCCGGACTTTTCGGCGAACGGCTGGTCGGGCTGGGGGTCGAGGACGCGGCGCTGATCGGCCCGCTGGCCTTCGTGCTGGTCGCCGTCACGGTTGTGGTCCACGGCTTCGGCCTGCGTCCCATGGCCCGGGCCCTCGGGCTGACGGGGGCCGAGACGCCGGGCCTGCTGATCGTCGGCGGGTCGCGCTTTACCACCGGGCTGGCGCGGCTGCTGCATGAAAACGAAATACCCGTTCTGGTATCCGACCCCAACCACAGCAAGCTGCGCGGCGCGCGGCGCGAAGGGGTGCAGACATACTATGGTGACATCCTGGCCGAGGCGGCGGAACACCGGCTGGACATGGTCAGCTACACGAGCTTGCTGACGGCGACCGACAACGACGCCTACAACACGCTGGTCGCCACCGACCTGGCGCATCACTTCGGCCGCGACGCCGTCTACCAGATCGCCCGCGACAAGGAGGCGAACACCCGCCACGCCCTGCCGGTGACCCTGGGCGGCAAGCCGGTGCTGAAGGACATGACCCACGAGGCGCTTGAAGAACGTATGATTGCGGGCTGGCGTTTCCGGCAGACCCGCCTGACCGACAAGTTCACGCTGGACGACTGGCGTGCGGAAAACCCGGACAGCCTTCTTGTCGCGGCGCAGCGCAAGGGCCAGACCATGCGGCTGCTGCGCACCGGAGAGAACCTGAAGGGCGCCGAGGACATGCGCCTGATCCACCTTGCCCCGCCCGAGGACGAGGCCGAGGCACGGCGCAATGCGCAACAGGCGCTGAAGGACGGAAGCGAGGACGACACGCCCTCGGGTGCCTGATCCGGCCTGGACCATCGCGCGCAAGGTCATGTTGACGCGCCGCATCCCCATGATAAACCCGCGCCAGATTGAAAGGACGGGCCATGAACCTATTCGCCGACATCCGCAATGCCGTGCTCGAGGCGCTGAACGCGCTGCAAGCGGACGGCACGCTGCCCGAGGGGCTCGATTACGCCAATGTGGCGGTCGAACCTCCGCGCGATGCCGGGCATGGCGACATGGCCACCAACGCCGCCATGGTGCTGGCGAAACCGGCGAAGATGAAGCCGCGCGACATCGCCGACGCGCTGGCCGCGAAACTGGCCGACGATCCGCGCATCCAGAGCGCCGAGGTCGCGGGCCCGGGGTTCCTGAACCTGCGCCTCGACGCCGCCGCCTGGGCGGGCATCGTGCGCGCGGTGCTGGTCAATGGCGCCGATTTCGGCAAGTCCGACATGGGGCAGGGGCAGAAGGTCAACGTCGAATACGTCTCGGCCAACCCGACCGGTCCGCTGCATGTCGGCCATACCCGGGGCGCGGTCTTCGGCGATGCGCTGGCCTCGCTGCTGGATTACGCGGGCTATGACGTCACCCGCGAATACTACATCAACGACGGCGGCGCGCAGGTCGATGTGCTGGCCCGGTCGGTCTACCTCCGTTACCTCGAAGCCCACGGGCAGGAGGTCACCTTCGAGGGCGGCACCTATCCCGGCGATTACCTGATCGAGGTCGGCGAGGCCCTGAAGGACCGCGTCGGAGACGCCTATGTCGACCAGCCCGAAGAGGTCTGGCTGGAAGACGTGCGCAACATGGCGACCGAAGCGATGATGGAACTGATCCGCGTCGATCTGGGCATGCTGGGCGTGCAGATGGATCGCTTCTTCTCGGAAAAGTCGCTGTACGGCACTGGCAAGATCGAGGCCGCGATCGACAGCCTCAAGGCGAAGGGCCTCATCTACAAGGGCGTGCTTGAACCGCCGAAGGGCAAGGTCCCCGAGGATTGGGAGCCGCGCGAACAGACCCTGTTCAAATCGACTGACCACGGCGATGACGTCGACCGGCCGATCATGAAGTCCGACGGCGCCTGGACCTACTTTGCCCCCGACATCGCCTATCACTACGACAAGATCAGCCGCGGCTATGACCTGCTGATCGACGTCTTCGGGGCCGACCACGGCGGCTATGTCAAACGGATGAAGGCCGCCGTCAGCGCGCTGTCGGACGGTCGCGTGCCCGTCGACATCAAGCTGTGCCAGCTGGTGAAGCTCTTCAAGGACGGCGAGCCCTTCAAGATGTCCAAGCGGGCAGGGACCTTCATCACCCTGCGTGATGTCGTCGACGAGGTCGGGCCGGACGTGACCCGCTTTGTCATGCTGACCCGCAAGAACGACGCGCCGCTTGATTTCGATTTCGACAAGGTGCTGGAACAATCGCGCGAGAACCCGGTGTTCTACGTGCAATACGCCCATGCCCGTGT
The DNA here is from genome assembly GCF_004959925.1 of Pseudooceanicola onchidii. Classification (GTDB taxonomy): domain Bacteria; phylum Pseudomonadota; class Alphaproteobacteria; order Rhodobacterales; family Rhodobacteraceae; genus Pseudooceanicola; species Pseudooceanicola onchidii. The sequence goes on from NZ_SPUW01000001.1 coordinate 1,305,785, forward strand.
CTGTTCGGTGCTGCGCAAGGCGAATGCGGCTGGCATCGCCCATGACGACGCCACGCTGGCCGACGCGGACCTTGCCGGGATGACCGACGAGGCCGAACTGGCGCTGGCCAAGAAGCTGTCGGAATGGCCGCGCCTTGTGGAAATCGCCGCGCGGTCGAACGAACCGCACCGGGTGGCCTTCTACCTCTATGAACTCGCCTCTGACCTGCATTCGCTGTGGAACCGCGGCAACGACAAGCCCGAACTGCGCTTCCTGCAAGAGGGCAAACCGGCGGAAACCCAGTCGAAACTGGCGCTGGCGCGGGCGACTGCCGTTGTCATTTCCGCAGGTCTTGCTATTCTTGGTGTAACCCCTGCGGAAGAGATGCGTTAACGCACCGCCGCTTCCGGGGACGAGCAGTCCAGGAAACCGAGGCGCAGAAGCGTCCGGAATGTGAGGCGAAATGGCAGAGATACAGGTGGAGTCCGGGCAGGAAGAATTTCCGCTATCCACGAGTACCCTGATCAATCTGACGGGTGGGCTTGTGTCCATTGCCCTGGTGATCGGCGTGGGCGTCTGGGGCTATAAAACCATGGTCCGCGACGTGTCCGACGTGCCGGTCGTGCGCGCCGCGAAAGACCCGATGCGCATCGCCCCCGAAGACCCCGGCGGCACGCTGGCGGGCAACACCGGGCTGGCCGTGAACCAGGTCGCCGCCGAAGGCGTCGCCGAAAAGCCGGCCGACCGCCTGATCCTGGCCCCCGAACCGATCCAGCTGACCAGCGAAGACGAATCGTCCAAGGCCCTGGCCGAGATGATCGCGGCCGAAAACCGCGCCGCCGACCTGGCCCGCGCCGCCGTGCAAAGCGCCGAAGCCACACCCGATGCCGCGCCCGATACCGTGTCAGGCGACCAGTCCGAGGCGGATGACGGCACGCTCGCAAGACTGACCGACATGCTGACCCGCGACGCTAAACCGCTCTCGGGCGAAACGGTGCAGCAAGTCTCCGCCGAAGGCCCGATTGCCGCCGCGCTGATGCGCGCGCAGCAGCAGGCCGATCTAAGCGCCGACGAACCCACGGGCCCCGCGGTCGAAGAAGCCCGGCCCGAACCCGTCGCCTTCAGCCCGACCAACGATGCCGTGCCGACCACGGTCGTGCGGCCCCGCATGCGGCCGGGCGCGGGCAGCTCTTCGGGCCCCGCCGCGATGATCGCCGCACCATCACCCGGCATGACCTCCGTCGATGTCGATCCACGCTCCATCATGCCCGGCACCCGCCTGGCGCAGCTGGGTGCCTATGACAGCGTCGATATCGCGCGCCAGGAATGGGATCGCTTCTCGGGGCGGTTCTCGGACTACATGAACGGCAAGCAGCGCGTCATCCAGGAGGCCTCGACCGGCGGCCGTACCTTCTATCGCCTGCGTGTCATGGGCTTCGACGACCTGGCCGCCGCGCGCTATTTCTGCGCCGCGCTTGTTGCCGAACAGGCCGACTGTATCCCCGTGGTGGCGAAATGACCTTCGGGGCGACGATCCTCGATGCCGAGGGGCTGCGCCTGAGCGGTGAGGAAAAGGCCTTTTTCCGCGATGCCGATCCCTTTGGCTTCATCCTGTTCGCCCGTAACATCGAACATGCCGACCAGCTGCGCGCCCTGACAACCGAGATGCGCGAGGCCGTGGGCCGCGACGCCCCGATCCTGATCGACCAGGAGGGCGGCCGGGTTCAGCGTCTGCGCGAACCGCTGGCCCGCGACTGGACACCGCCTCTGGATTTTGCCCGCGCCGCCGGGGTCCACGCGACCCAGGCGATGTACCTGCGTTATCTGATCACCGCGCTGGAACTGCGCCGCTACGGCATCGACGTGAACTGCGCGCCGATGGTCGATGTGCCGCGAGCCACCACGCATGATTTCCTGACCAACCGCTGCTATGGCATGTCGCCGGCCGAAGCCGCAGGCTTGGGCCGGGCCGTTGCCATGGGGCTGATGGCGGGCGGCGTCCTGCCCGTGGTCAAGCATATCCCCGGACACGGTCTGGCCACCGCCGACAGCCATTTCGACCTGCCGCATGTCTCTGCCCCGGTGCAGGAGCTCGACACGGTCGATTTCGCGCCCTTCAAGGTGCTGAACGACCTGCCAATGGCAATGACAGCCCATGTCGTCTACGAGGCCTTCGACAGCGAACCCGCGACCCTGTCGCCGCGCATGATCCAGGTGATCCGCAACGACATCGGCTTCGACGGCCTGCTGATGACCGACGACATCTCGATGAAGGCGCTCAGCGGGTCCCTGACCGATATCACCACCACCTCGATCGATGCGGGCTGTGACGTGGTCCTGCTGTGCAACGCCACGCTCGACGATCGCCGCACCGTGGCCGAGGCGGCAGGCCGGATGAGCGCCGCCGCGCAGGAGCGTGCCGAGCGCGCGCTTGCCATGCGGACCGGGCAGGAGGTTGACATTCGGGTCGCGGAAGAGAAGCTTGAGGCTCTCTTGCACGGCCAGGGCGATGTCTGACCCCGAACTTGACCTGAACGACACCCGTATCAGCGTATCCGAGCGGCTTGCCGCCGAGGCGCTGATCGTGGACGTGGAAGGCTTTGAAGGGCCGCTGGATATCCTGCTGACACTGGCGCGGACCCAAAAGGTCGACCTGCTCAAGATCTCGGTCCTGCACTTGGCGGAACAGTATCTTGTCTTCGTCGAGAAGGCCAAGGAACTGCGGATCGAACTGGCCGCCGATTACCTTGTCATGGCCGCCTGGCTGGCCTTTCTGAAAAGCCGCCTGCTGCTGCCCCCCGACCCGGACGAAGAGGGCCCGTCTGGCGAAGACCTGGCCGCGCACCTGGCGTTTCAGCTGGAACGGCTGGCGGCGATGCGGGACATGGCCGCGCGCCTGATGGCCCGTGATCAGCTGGGCCGCAACTTCTTTGCCCGCGGCGTGCCCGAAGGGGTGCAGCGGGTGAAGCGGATCGATTATTCCGCCAACCTGCTGGACCTGATGCAGGCCTATGCCCGCATCCGCACCCACGACGAATTCCGCCCCTTCGTGATGGACCGCGACAATGTCTTCACGATGGAACAGGCGCTGGACCGGATGCGCAAGATGATCGGCTTTGCGGGCACCTGGACCGATATCCTGTCCTACCTGCCGCAGGGCTGGGACAGCGACCCCGCGCGCAGGCGATCTGCCACCGCCGCCACCTTTGCGGCGTCGCTGCAATTGGTTAAGGAGGGGCATGCCGAACTGCGCCAGTCCGGCACCTTCGAACCCATCCACCTGCGCCACCGGGACCAGACCGATGACTGACCAGACCCCGCCGCAGGTCGACGACACCGACGTCCTGTTCGATGCCCCCGCGATCGAGGAACAGGAGCGCATGGTCGAAGCCATCCTCTTTGCCTCGACCGAACCCGTGACGGTGGCCGACATGAATTCCCGCATGCCTCACGGTTCCGACGCGGCGCTAGCGGTCGGCCTGTTGCGCGACCGCTATGCCGACCGGGGCGTGCGCGTCGTGCAGGTCGGCGATGCCTGGGCCATCCGCACCGCGCCCGAACTGGGGCACCTGCTGCAGAAGGAAACGGTCGAGACGCGCAAGCTGTCGCGCGCCGCGATCGAAACCCTGGCCATCATCGCCTACCACCAGCCGGTGACCCGCGCCGAGATCGAGGAGATCCGGGGTGTCTCGGTCTCTCGCGGAACGATCGATCTGCTGCTCGAGATGGAGTGGATCCGCTTTGGCCGTCGCCGGATGACTCCCGGCCGTCCGGTGACCTTCGTGGTGACACCGACCTTCCTGGATCACTTCGGCCTGGAAACCGCCCGCGACCTGCCGGGGCTGAAGGAGCTTCGTGCCGCCGGGCTTCTCGACAACCGCCCGCCGCCGGGGTTCGAAGCGCCGATGGACGAAGACGAAGTTGCGGACGACGAAGGCCAGAGCGACATGTTCGAGGACAACCAATGAACGCAGACCAACTGTTCCGGATGTTCGGCCGTCGATTGCTGAACCGGCTGATGGCCAAGGGCATCAACGCCGGGATTGACCGGGCCTCGCGCGGGGACCGTGCGCAGGCGCGCCAATCGAAACAGGCGGTGCGCCGGGTGCGTCAGGTCATGCGGATGTTCCGCCGGTTCTAGGCCTGGTTCTAGGCCTGGGCCACCGGCTTGGGCGCGGTCAGGCTCTCGATCACCGCGGCGGCGACGCAGATCGCCGACAGCAGGTTGCACAGCAGGAACCCGCCGCCCTCGTACGCCGGCCGGAAGGCCAGCGCGCCCCCGGTCACGGCCAGATAGGTGACGGCCGAATTCAGCCCCAGCACCGCACCGCGTTGCGAAGCATCAAGCTCGGCCAGGCGCGATACGACGAAGTTCAGGCCCAGGTGCTGCACGATCCCCCAGACCAGCGCGATGCCCGCCAGCACGGCAAAGGTGCCACCGAACCCGGCCATGGCCAGGTAGATCACCGTCAGCCCGGTGAAGGACACCATGCCCGCCATCCGCTGTGGCAGTCGGTCGACGTACTTGTCGATCAGCGCCGCCAGCCCGAAGCCCGTGCCATAGAACAGCGTCACCACACCCGCGCCGTCGGTCCCGCGCCCGAGCGCATCGTGGACATGCGCGCCGATGAAGGCATAGGTGCCATAGAACCCCAGCATCAGCGCGCCGGCCGCGAAAAGCCCCCGCCAGATCCCCGGCACCCGCAGCGCGGTGAGAGGGGAGGTCGCGCGCGCCCGGCTCATGTCGACGGTCAGGTCGATCCGGTGCATCGCGATGAAGACGCCGATGATGGCCAGGGACAGCACCATGTAGACCGCGCGCCAGCCCGCCCATTCCGCCAGGAACCCCGATCCGGCAACGCCGCCGACCAGCGCCAGCGTCCAGCCTGACAGGACCAGGCCCATGGTGCGTTTTTCCTGCCCCTTGGGGGCCAGCTGCGGTGCCAGCGCATAGATCGACGGGATCGCCACGCCCGCGCCGATGCCGCCCAGCCCCTGCGCCAGGATCAGCGCCCATTTCGTCGGCGCCAGGACCGAGGCGACCATCGAGATCAGGATCACGATCACCGCCTGATACAGCGCCCTGTGCGGCCCGATCACATCGGCGCGCGGCGCCAGCAGGATGGCCGAGGCCGCGGTGGTCAGCCCATAGGCTGCGGCGGCCTGCACGATTTCCGCGGGGTCTCCGCCAAGGTCGCGGGCCACGGCGCCGGTGATCGGCGCAAGAACCATGGAATTCGCCCCGACAACCGCAATGGCGGCCGTCAGCAGGGCAATCGGGGGGGACATCATCTTGGGGTCTTTCCGAAAGGGATCAGGCGCTTTTGAAGTGCTTCGCCAGCTTCAGCCCCTGACCCTGGTAATTCGACGCGATATCGGCGCCATACAGGGTTTCCGGCACGGCCGCCATGCGTTCGTAGACCAGCCGGCCGACGACCTGCCCGTGTTCCAGCACGAAGGGCGCCTCGTGACAGCGCACCTCAAGCACGCCGCGCGACCCGGCCCCGCCCGATCCGTCATGCCCGAATCCCGGGTCGAAGAAGCCTGCGTAATGCACCCGGAATTCGCCCACCATGGCAAGGTAGGGCGCCATTTCGGCGGCATGATCGGGCGGAATCGTCACGGCCTCGCGGCTGACGAGGATGTAGAAGGCGCCGGGATCAAGGATGATGCGTCCCTTGTCGGTGCGCACGCGGTCCCAGTAGTCGGCCGGGTCGTAATGGTCGATCAGGTCCAGGTCGATCACCCCGGCATGGGGCTTGGCACGATAGCCGACGACGTCGTCCTCACCGCCCGTCAGATCGACCGAAAAGCCCAGCCCGTCCTCGATCACCGGGTGGCCGTCGACCAGCCGTTCGCGCCGGTGCAGGTCGCGCAGCTGGGCATCGTCCAGCCGCGCCCCGCCAGCGCGGAACCGGATCTGGTTCAGCCGCATGCCGGGGCGGACAAGGACGGAAAAGCTGCGCGGGCAGATCTCGGCAAACAGGGGGCCCTTGTAGCCCGGGGGAATGCGGTCGAATTCGGTCCCGCCGTCGACCACTGTCCGGGTCAGAAGATCCAGCCGCCCGGTCGAGGACTTGGCATTCGCCACCGCCTGCACCCCGCCAGGCAGGTCGAGCGATTCCATCAGCGGCACAAGGTAGACGCAGCCCTTTTCCAGCACGGCCCCGCCATCCAGCCGGATCTCGTGCATCTTGAATTCCTCGATGCGCTCGGCAACCGTGCGCCCTTCGCCCGCCAGAAAGGATGCCCGCACCCGGTAGGCCACCTGGCCCAGCCGCAGATCGACGCTGGCGGGCTGGATCTGCGCGTCGGTGATGGCCGGATCGGCCGCGATGTCGCCGCGTTGGATCATCTGGCGCAGGTGCTGGCTGGGAATGATGCCGGACATGGTGTCTCCCTCGAATTGGGGGTCACGTTACTGCGCGGGAATGGCAAAGAAAAGGCGGGCAGCGCCGCCAGATGCATCACCGGCAGCGAAAGCATGAAGATTTCACGCAATATGCGCCCGCCCGTCTGGACAGGAACTAACCGACCGGTAGAATAGCGCCAAAGAGGAGGACCATCCGTGACCATCAAGGGCGTTGCCAGCATCGTCGGCATCTATGAACATCCCCTGCGCAAGGCGCCGGACAAATCGACCGCTCAGCTGCATTACGAATGCGCGCAGGGGGCGCTGGCCGATGCCGGGCTGACCTTCGACGACGTGGATGGCTATTTCTGCGCGGGCGACGCGGGCTGGTTCCTGTCGATGGTCGATTACATGGGCCTTCGCAACCTGACCTATTTCGATGCGACCGACATCGGCGGATCCTCCTACATCGCGCACCTGAACGACGCGGCGACGGCAATCGCCATGGGGCGCTGCAAGATCGCGCTGGTGACGCTGGCCGGTCGGCCGAAGAACGACAAGCCAATGCCGCGCCCCGCCGGGGCCGAGGCCGGATGGGAAACGCCCTATGGGGGCTCTCCGCCCAACATCTACGCCATGGCGGCGCACCGGCACATGCATGAATACGGCACGACCTCGGAACAGCTGGCCTGGATCAAGGTCGCGGCCTCGCACCACGCGCAGCACAACGAACACGCCATGCTGCGCGACGTGGTGACGGTGGACGACGTGCTGAATTCGCCGATGATCGCCGACCCGCTGCACCGCATGGACTGCTGTGTCGTATCAGAAGGCGGCGGAGCTTTCATCATCACCACGCCCGAGATCGCCAGGTCCCTCGGCAAGGCCGACGTCCGCCTGCAGGGTGCGGCGCAGGCGATCAAGGGCCAGGACGGCGGCAGGATCGACCTGACCTATTCCGGCGCGGTCCACACCGGCCCCAAGGCGATGGAGGAGGCGGGCGTCAAACCGACGGACATCAAGTACGCCTCGATCTACGACAGCTTTACCATCACCGTGCTGATGCAGCTTGAAGACTGCGGGTTCTGCGAAAAGGGCAAGGGCGGGGCCTTTGTCGCCGATGGCAACCTGATCTCGGGGCAGGGCAAGCTGCCCTTCAATACCGACGGCGGCGGCCTGTGCAACAACCACCCCGTCAATCGCGGTGGCCTGACCAAGGTGTTGGAAGCCGTCCGCCAGCTGCGCGGAGAGGCGCACCCGGCGGTGCAGGTCCCCAACTGCGACCTGGCCTTCGTCACTGGCATCGGCGGCACGCTGGCCGTGCGTCACGGCGCCGCCTCGGCCGTACTGGAGCGTATCGCATGAGCTATGACAAGATCCCCGCCCCCGTCCCGACGCCGGAAAGCCAGCCTTTCTGGGATGCCGCCGCCGAAGGCCGGTTCCTGATCCGCCGCTGTCCCGCCTGCGGTGAGGCGCATTTCTATCCCCGCACCATCTGCCCGCTGTGTCACAAGGCGGATACGGAATGGGAGGAAAGCCCCGGCACCGGCACGATCTACACCTGGACGGTCATGCGCAAATCGCCCCGCGGCGCCTTTGCCCTGGCGTATCTAGAGCTGGACGAAGGCCCCCGCGTCTATGTCCAGTTCCGCCCCGAGGACAACGACGATCTGGCGATCGGCAAACGGGCGCAGATCATGTTCCATCCCGTCCAGGACGGGCAGCCGATGATGTTCGCCAAACTTATCTGACACGCGACCGGGGCACCTTGTCCCAGATCATTGCACACCCACGCCGCCCGCCCCATGTGATTGGGGACCGGGCGGCGTTTCGTCCGCCCTGCGTACAGGAGGACGACCATGATCCACTTTGACCGCAGCCAGGCCCCGCTGTTCCGTATCACCGTCACCGGCGATGTCGACCGGGACCAGATCCGCGCCTTTTACCGCGACTTCAAGCCCGCCCTCGATGCGGCCGATCGCGTCGGCATCCTTGTCGACATGACCGGCTTCGGCGACATCTCGGCCGGGGCGATGCTGGAAGACATGATGGAGGAGCTGGGCCTGCTTGATGACCTGGGGAAGATGCCCCGCGCCGCGCTGATCACCGGCAACCGCTTCATGGCGGGCACGATCCGCTACCTCAACCCCGTGATCCCGCGGATGGAAATGCGGACCTTCCTGCCCGACGAGGCTGAAGACGCCGCCGCCTGGGCCCGGGACCTGCCCGAGAAACGCAGGGACGCCCCCGGCGTTCGCATGATCGACAGTCGCCTTGCCGATGTGCTGGCCTTCGAGGTCGACGGCTACATGGACGATGACGACATGGATGACGTCGTCAAACCCTTCCGCGACCGCATCGACAGGGGCCGCAAGTTCAACGCCCTGGCCCGGATCAGGCGGTTTGCCGGGTTCGATCCCGAGATCCTGGTCGACAAGGCCGTTCTGGGCATGAAGTGGGACGCGATCCGCGCCATGCACCGCTATGCCATCGTGACCGATCAGCAGTGGGTACGCCCCTTTGCGGGCATGGCGCGGCTGGTCACGCAGGTCGATATCCGCCTCTTCCCCCTGGCCGAGGAAGAGGCCGCCTGGGCCTGGGTCGGTGAACCGGTCCCGCAGGCGGGCTGAGGCTTCATCTTGCCGGAAATACTCCCGCCGGAGGCAGCTGACCGATGCCACCGGCGGACGATTGTACAGGCGGCACAGGCCCAGCCAAATGGCCGGGCGTTTCAGATGATACCGTACGGATTGAAGTGGTCGGGCTAGCAGGACTCGAACCTGCGACCTTCCGTCCCCCAGACGGACGCGCTACCAGGCTGCGCTATAGCCCGACGGTCCGGCCTAAATACTGCATCTGGCGCGGGGGGCAAGGGGCAATCTGCCCCGAATTCAAAATCAGCTAAGGTCTTTTGCCAGCCACAGCTGCAGCTTGCCGCGCAGTGCCGTGACTTGGCCCGCAGCAGGCGCGGGCAGGGCGTCCTTGCGTGCGTAGATCGCGGCCAGAAGGGCCGGGGGCGCAACCGCGTGGGGCTGTGCCTGCGGGGTCGTTGCCGCGCGGGCCACGGGCCCGGCGGGGGGCGGCGCGCGAAACGGTTTCACATCGGCGACACTGGGCGGCGGGGCAGGTGTTTCGCCCTCGGGCGCATTGGCCGACGCGTCAGCTTCGACGGTCTCGGTTGCGACGGATGGCGTCGCGATCGGCGCAGGCTCCGCTGTGGCGTCGCCCGGGTCTGCGTCGACCGGATCGGGATTCTGGAAGACGACCGACTCGGCCTGCGGTTCGACGGTCACGGCCGGTTCATGCCCGATCATGCCGGGCTCGTCGGCCTTCTCGGCACGCGCCGCGTCCTGCTTGGCCTTCAGGGCCTTGCTGTCCATCGCATCGCGCACGGCGGCGGTGACGTCGTCCAGCGGCTGCGACAGCGCCGCGACATGGGCCACGCCCTTTTCGCGCAACAGTTTCTGCGCGCCCTTGATGGTCATCCCGTCTTCATGCAGCAGCCGCTTGATGCCGCCCAAGAGCTCCATGTCCGAGGGGCGGTAATACCGGCGACCGCCCGCGCGCTTGACCGGCTTCACCTGGGAAAACTTGCTTTCCCAGAATCGCAGGACATGCGCAGGCGTATCAAGCCACTCTGAAACCTCAGAGATCGTGCGGAAGGCGTCGGCGGATTTGGCCATGCCGGGGGGCATCCCTTACTTGCGGTTGCCGTCGGCGACGCGGTCTTTCATCAGGTGAGACGGGCGGAAGGTCAGCACGCGGCGCGGGCTGATCGGAACCTCTTCGCCGGTCTTGGGATTGCGCCCGACCCGGGCGGCCTTGTCCCGGACCGAGAAGGTCCCGAACGAGGAAATCTTGACCTGTTCGCCATCGACCAGCGCGTCGGACATGTGGGTGAGAACCGATTCGACCAGCTGGGCGGAATCATTTCGCGACAGCCCGACTTCGCGGAACACCGCCTCGCTCAGGTCCAGTCGCGTTAGTGTTTTCTCACTCATGATCCGGTCTCCTCGCCGTGCGCAAACCAATGCTTAGTTAACAATGCGTTCCGGCCATCCTGCGTCGAGGACATTTCCGAGTCAATATCAACGGCTTGCAGAGGACACGCGGCGCGGAGCGACGCGACGGCAGGATTACCAGCGCAGCGCGACCGCGCCCCAGGCCAGACCGCCGCCGATCGCCTCGGCCACCAGAAGGTCGCCGGTCTTGATCTTGCCTTCGCTCACGCCGACCGACAGGGCCAGCGGGATCGAGGCGGCAGAGGTGTTGCCGTGGTTGTGGACGGTGACGATCACCTTCTCCATCGGCACGCCCATCTTCTTGGCTGTGCCCTGGATAATCCGGATATTGGCCTGGTGCGGCACGATCCAGGCCACGTCGTCCGCGGCCAGTTTGGCCTTGTCGAGCGCACGATGCGCCGTCTCGGCCAGCTTCTCGACCGCCTGCCGGAACAGCGGGTTGCCCTGCATCCGCAGCTTGCCGCTGGTGCCGGAGGTCGACACGCCGCCGTCGACGTAAAGCATGTCGCGATAGCGCCCGTCTGAATTCAGATCGACCGACAGGATCCCCCGGTCGGAACTGTTGCCCGACCCGGTCCGCGCCTCAAGCACCAGCGCGCCGGCACCGTCGCCGAACAGAACGCAGGTGGCACGGTCGTCCCAGTCCATGATGCGCGAAAACGTTTCGGCCCCGATGACCAGCACCCGCTCGGCCTGGCCCGACAGGATCATCCCGTTGGCATTGGCCAGCGCGAAGATGAAGCCCGCGCAGACCGCCTGCACGTCGTAGCCGAAGCCGCGCGTCATCCCCAGGCCTTCCTGAACCATCGTCGCGACAGAGGGGAAGGTCAGGTCGGGGGTCGAGGTCGCGACGATCACCGCGTCGATGTCGTCGGGCTTCAGCTCGGCCATGGCGAGCGCGCGTTCGGCGGCCTTCACGGCCATCTGGCTCGTCGTTTCGCCCTCGGCGGCGAAATGGCGCCGCTCGATCCCCGAGCGGGTCTTGATCCATTCGTCCGACGTCTCGAGGGTCTTTTCGAATTCGCTGTTTTCGACGACCCGTTCAGGCAGGTAGTGCCCGATTCCGGTCGGCACGGCGCGTACAGTCATTCAGCCACCTTGGTTTCTTCCGGCGCATCCTGTTCCGCCGCGCCCGCGGATGCAACCCGCGCCTTGATCTTGCTGGTCAGATCCTGTCGGGCCAGCTGGAACGCCAGGTTCACCGCCGCCTCGACCCCGGTCGCATCGGCCGAGCCGTGGGATTTCACCACCGTGCCGTTCAGGCCCAGGAACACCCCGCCATTGACGCGCCGCGGATCGATCCGCTTTTGCAGACGCCGCATCGAGGTCAGCGCCAGCAGCGCCGCGATCCGCGAGAGGGGAGAGAACTTGAAGGCTTCCTTCAGCAGGTCGCCGATCAGCTTGGCCGTGCCTTCGCCGGTCTTCAGCGCGACGTTGCCGGTAAAGCCGTCGGTCACGATCACGTCGCAGCGGTCGCCGGGGATGTCGCCCCCCTCGACGAAGCCGACGAAATCGAACTTGCCGCCGGGGGCTTCGGCCTCGATCAGGTCATGCGCGGCCTTAAGCTCGGCCCGGCCCTTGTTTTCCTCGGTGCCGACGTTCAGCAGGCCGATCCGTGGCCGGTCGATGTGCATGCCGTTGCGGGCATAGGATGCCCCCATCAGCGCATATTGCAGCAGGTCTTCCTCGTCCGCGCGCACATCGGCGCCGACGTCGAGCATCACGTTGAACCCCGAGGGGTTGCGCGACGGCCAGAGCACCGCGATCGCGGGCCTGTTCACACCGGGGATCTTGCGCAGGCGCACCATCGACAGCGCCATCAGCGCGCCGGTGTTGCCGCAGGACACGGCCACCTTGGCCTCGCCGTCCCGCACTGATTCCAGGCAGGACCACATCGAGGTGCCCTTGCCATGGCGCATCACCTGGCTCGGCTTGTCCTCCATCGTGACCACGCCGCCGCAGTCGCGAATCTCGCACCGGTCGCGCAGCATCTTGCGGCGGCTGACCGCGCGGGTCAGCTGATCGGCCGGGCCATGCAGCAGGAAGGCGATGTCGGGATTGGCCTTTGCGGCCTTGGCAATGCCCGCCACAACGGCACCCGGGCCACGATCGCCCCCCATGGCATCCACGGAGATGACGATGCGGCCCGGTTCCGCAACGGGGACGGCCCCGCCGTTCAAAGGTCCCGCCGGCGTCTGGTCTGTTCCGTCGCTCATGCGGGTCAGTCCAGCCTAGGGCAGAATTTAAGCTGCGTCTTCGTCCAGGTCGACTTCGTCGGCCATGGCGATAACTTCACGATCCGCATACTGGCCACAGGACGGGCACACGTGATGCGGGCGCTTCAGTTCACCGCAGGAGGGGCATTCGTTCGGGTTTGCAGCCACGAGAGCGTCGTGCGCACGACGGTTGTTGCGCCGGGACTTCGAGACTTTGTTCTGTTGGACAGCCATGTCGCAACCTTCATATCTGGGGCCCTTGGCCGGGGCGCGGAGGCCGCGCCGCCGCATCGTCAGGGGCCGAGTTTCGTCGGATGCGAGGCTCATAATCGCTCATGCGCCACGCATTCAAGGGAAATCGGATGAGCGCGCGAAAATACTCCGAAGTCGCGCAATAGCAAGCGATTCTTTGACCCGCCTGCAGAGGGGACGTTTACTCCTCTTCGCCGTCCTTTGCACCCATCTTGTCACGCAAGGCCGCCAGTCCCGCAAAGGGCTTGAGGTCCTCGTCCTTCAACGGCGCGACGCCCTTTTCGGTGAACTGCGCTTCGCCCAGGTCGGCGCCGTCCGCACGCGGATACATCGGCAGCGACAGCGCCAGGGCCTCCTCCAGAACCTCCATCAGGTCGACGGCGGCGGGCAGGGGCTCCAGCGTGTCGTCTTCGGGCATGGGGACACCTTCGCCGTCCTTTTCCGCATCCGTGGCCGAGATCTTGTCGTAGTCCGGCGTATAGCGCCGCACCACGTCTTCCTCGACCCGCGTAGTCACCGGGGCCAGCGTCACGACACAGGGCTGCACCACCGTGGCCCCCAGCCGTGCCTCAAGCCGCCAGCCACGCCGGCCTTCGGGTTTCAACGCGCCGTCCAGCCGGACCTTGCGCAGATCCAGCAGCTCCAGCCGGGCGATCAGGCCTGCCAGATCCTCGGGTCGAAGGTCGAACGTGCGCCCTTCGCGGTCGTTCAGATCGGCCAGCCTGAAGACCGTTTGTTGCTGCGGGCTTTCCGCCATGGTGCTGATCCTTCCTTGAACCGGGACAAGAAGTTGATGTAAGCGGAGTAAAAGCCGCAGCAACTCCTTTCAAGAGGAACCACGCGGGGTGACGTCGAGGGGGCAGGAATGACCGTAGCGATTGACGCAGCAGCGCGCCGGATGGCGCGGGTGGTCCGGATGACGCTTCTGGGCCTTCTGGTCGTGGGTGTTGCAGCCTGCGCCGAACGCACCCGCAACCACGGCTACGTTCCCGACGAGGAAGACCTGACCCAGATCACCGTCGGTGTCGACACGCGCGACACGGTCAGCGATGTCCTGGGGGCCCCGTCGACATCCGGCATCGTGGATGACAGCGGCTATTACTACGTCCGCTCGACCTTCCGCCACTTCGGCCCGACCGAACCGCGCGTCGTCGAACGCGAGATCGTCGCGATCTCGTTCGACACAGCGGGCGTGGTGACCAATGTCGAACGCTACGGGCTGGAAGACGGCCGCACGGTTGTTCTCTCCCGCCGCGTCACTGACAGCCAGGCAGGCAACAACGGCTTCCTGCGTCAGCTGTTGCGCAACCTCGGCCAGTTCGATCCGGCCTCTTTCGGCAGCTGAGACGAAGCTTCATCAAGACGACACATCTTGCGGGCATGACATCGGCATCTTAGCTTGAACGGCGCAACAGGCGCTGAGGAGGTGCTTGGGATGGTGTCACTCAGGAAGGGGCGGTATCGCGCCCGGTTCGCCGAAACGCCCGAAGACGTCCACGCCGCGCAGCGCCTGCGTACCCGGGCCTTTCGCGGCACGGACGAGGCCGCGCTCGACGCCGATGATTTCGACAGCCTGTGCGAACATGTGCTGGTCGAGGATCAGAAGACGGGCGCTCTGGTCTGCTGCTTCCGGTTCCTGCCGCTTCTGGGCGGCGCGGAGATCGCGAAGAGCTATTCCGCCCAGTACTACGAACTGTCGGCTCTTGAAGGATTCGAGGGCCGCATGGTCGAAATGGGCCGCTTCTGCATCGACCCCGACGTGAAGGACGCCGATATCCTGCGCGTCGCCTGGGGCGCGATGACCACATACGTCGACGACAACGCCGTCGAACTGCTGTTCGGATGTTCGTCCTTTCATGGCACCGACGCGGACCAGTACCTCGATGCCTTCGCCATGCTCAAGGCGCGGCACCTGGCACCGAAACGCTGGCTGCCCAAGGTCAAGGCACCCAAGGTCTTCCGCTTCGCCCAGAAGCTGCGCCGCAAGCCGGACGCGAAACTGGCGATGCTGCGGATGCCGCCGCTTCTGCGGACCTATCTGCTGATGGGCGGCTGGGTCAGCGACCACGCGGTCGTCGACAGCCACATGAACACGCTGCACGTCTTCACCGGGCTCGAGATCAAGGCGATCCCCCCGGCCCGCAAGCGCCTGCTGCGCGCGATCTGATTGCCCCTACGGGGCAAGCCTCCGGCGGAGTTATTTTGAACCAGAAGAAGCCAGGACGCGCGCCCAGCTTCTTCTGGTCCCAAATACCTTGGGGTGAGGCGCGCCAGCGCCGAGGGGCAACGCCCCTCAGGCCGATTTCTTGGGTCTCTGCGCCACCACCGACAGAAGCGCCAGCAGGCCGGATCCCAGCATGAGCACCACCGACACGGCGTTCAGCACCGGGGTCGATCCCACCTTCACCATGCGGTCGTACATCGTGATCGTCAGCGGCGCGTCCGATCCCACCAGCATCAGCGTGGTGTTGAAGTTCTCGAACGAGACGAGGAAGGCCACCACGAAGGCCGAGAACATCGCCGGGAAGAGGAAGGGCAGGGTGACCGTCAGCAGTACCCGCAGACGCGAGGCCCCGAGGTTCAGCGCCGCCTCTTCCAGCGAGATGTCGAACTTCTGCAGCCGCGCCGCGATCACCAGTGAGGTGATCGTGGTCAGGAACGAGAACTGTCCCATGACCACCAGCGGGATGCCGGGACGCAGCCAGGTCAGGAAGAGCCCGAACTGCGCATCGGCAAAGTTCGCCACCATCGAAGCAAAGACCAGGATCGAGATGCCCAGGATGACGCCCGGGATCACCAGTGGCACCACCATCAGCACGTAGAGCGCGTTCTTGAAGGGGAACTGCTTGCGTTCGAACAGGAAGGCGTTGCAGGTGCCCGCCGCCACCGACAGCGTCGCCACGATCAACCCGATGTAAAGCGAATTGCCCATGCCCTGCAGCAGGCGATCGTCGTGGAAAAGCCCCAGCTTTGGTTCCACCGGAGAGAAGAACCAATCCCACGTGAACCCCTGCCAGGGCAGCGACGGGAACATCGAGTCGTTGAAGGCAAAGACGCCGGCCGCCACCAGCGGCGAGACGAGGAAGATGAAGAAGATCACCATGTAGGCGCGGTAGACGAAAAGAAGAGGACCGGATTTCTGCATGACGTCAGTCCTTTGCCACGGTGGTGGCGAGGCTTTGCCCCGTCAGGCGCAACCCGGCCCAGACCACGAAGGAGGTGAAGACAAGAAGCGCGACGCCGAAGGCCGATCCGCTTTCCCAGTTATATCGCGTGATGAACTGGTTGTAGATCTGTTCGGTGAACCAGCTGGAGTTCTTGCCGCCCAGAAGGATCGGCGTCAGGTAGCTGCCCGCCGTCAACATGAAGGTGATGATGCAGCCCGACACGATCCCCGGCATGGCATAGGGGATGATGATCCGGCGCAGCACGGTCAGGCGCGATCCGCCCAGGTTGTAGCCGGCCTCCAACAGCGCGTCGTCCATGCCCTGAAGCGTCGACACCAGCGGCACGATCATGAACAGGATCACCGTGTAGACGAGCCCGATGATGACGGTCATGTCGTTGTACAGCATCTCGATCGGCTGGTTGATGATCCCCCATTTGACCAGCGCCGTGGAAATCACCCCGGTCTCGCGCAGCAGAACGATCCATCCGTAAGCGCGGACAAGGTCCGATACCCACAGCGGGATGAGACACATCAGGAAGAGCGCGGCGCGCGAGCGTTCCCGCGCGATCTTGGCGATGTAGTAGGCGATCGGAAACCCCATCACCAGCGCCAGCGCGGTGACCAGGATGGACATCCATGCGGTGCGCAGAAGCGTGTTGCGGTAGACCGGTTCGCCCAGGAAATCGACGTAGTTCTTGAGGCCGAAGGAATATTCGTTCCAGCTGATCTTCTCGCGCAGCGAGGTATAGCCGATGCCGACCTGCGGCAGGATGATCAGCAGGCCGATCCACAGCACGAAGGGTGCGAACAGCAGGATCAGCGACAGTCGGGAGGCATCACGGCTCATGCGGACCTCCGGGCGAAGATGCGGGCGCGGTCGGCGCTCCAGCGGACCTGTGCATCGGCGCCCTTGACCAGGGATGAGGATTGTTCGGGGTCCGCGACCTCGATCAGCTGGTCATCAACCCGGATCAGCACGCGTGAGGACGCGCCGTTGAAGAGCAGGCTCTCCACCTTCCCGGCCATCATCGTGCCCTCGGCCCCGGCGCCCAGCCGTAGGCTTTCGGGGCGCAGGAAGACCTCGACCTTGTCGCCGGCTTTGCTGGCATCGCAGACACGGCCCAGGATCAGCCCGCCACCGTCCAGCATGACCTGCGCCTCATCCCCGCGAACCTCTGTCAGGGTGCCGGACAGGACGTTGGAATCACCGACGAAACCGGCCACGAAGCCCGAGGACGGATCGTCATACAAAGCCTTGGGGCTTCCTATCTGTTCGAACCGTCCGGCGTTCATGACCGCGACGTTGTCGGACATCACCAACGCCTCGGACTGGTCGTGGGTGATGTAGAGGAACGTCGTCTCGAACTGGTGCTGCAGCTGCTTGAGTTCGATTTTCATATGCTCGCGCAGCTTCAGATCCAGCGCACCAAGCGGTTCGTCCAGAAGCAGAACGTCCGGTTCCAGAACCATGCAGCGGGCAATCGCGATCCGCTGTTTCTGACCGCCAGACAGCTGGTCGATCTGCTTGTCCTCGGATCCCGGCAGGCCGACGCGGTCCAGAACGCGCGCGACCTTGGGCCCGATGTCGGACTTGGACTCGCCACGGCAGCGCAGCCCGTAGGCGATGTTTTCGCCGACGGTCATCATCGGAAACAGCGCCAGGTGCTGGAATACCATCTTCACGTTGCGCTTGTTGGGCGGCAGGGTCAGCACGCTGTCGCCCTTGATCCGGATGTCGCCGGAGGTGGGGGTTTCGAACCCCGCGATCATGCGCATCAGCGTGGTCTTGCCACAGCCCGACGGCCCCAGGATGGAGAAGAATGAACCGGAGGGAATATCGAGCGAGACGTTCCGCACGGCGGTGAAATTGCCGAAGCTCTTGGTCACGTCTGCACAGCTGAGGTCATACATGGGCGGGTCTTTCCTGGGTCGGCGTCGGCACCGACGGGCACGCATGGCCCATGGGGACGCCGGAACGGGTGGTCGATGTCGTTCAGATGGTCAGAGATCCCTGACCAGGGCGCGCGGAGGGAGTCATACATCGGGCCAAGGCCCGGTCCCCGACCGGCACATACAGAAAGGGCCGGGACGCCACAGCGCCCCGGCCCGATGCCTTTAGTTCGCGGCCTTGATACGCTCGAGCGCCAGGCCTTCCATGTCCTCGATCCCCGGAGGAATGTTGGCGAAGAACTTCAGGTTGTCGATGTCCGACTGGTCGAACGCGGCCGAGATCGCGGCGCGCTTGTCTTCCGGCATCAGGTCGATCCCGTTCGGCACGGCGGCAATGGCACCGGTCGACGCGGACATCATCTTGGTGATCTCCGGACGCAGGACGAAGTTGATCCACTTGTAGGCGGCATCGTCAGCCTCGCCACCGCGCGGGATGGTGAAGGTGTCGATCCAGGCCAGGGCACCGGTTTCAGGCGGCACGAAGACGATGTCGGGGTTTTCGCCGTACAGCTTGAACGCGGTCGAATCCCAGGTCTCGGAGACCACGACTTCGCCCGACAGCATCAGCGCGGACAGGTCGTCACCGCCGGTCCAGTAGGTCTTGATGACTGACTTACAGTCGATCAGCTTCTCGGTGACCTTGTCCAGCATGTCCTGATAGGCGGCCGGGTCGGCGTAAAGCGCGAAGGGATCCATGCCCATGCCGAAGGCGGTGCCCAGAAGGATCGTGCGGCGCAGGCGCATCGAGGTGCGGCCCTGGTACTGTTCGCTGCACAGGTCACCCCAGCCCTTGGCGTCGGGGGCTTCCTTCATGTTGGCCATGATGCCCGAGGTGCCCCACTGGTGCGGGACCGAATAGACCTCGCCGTCGATGGTGGTGTTGGCCTTGACGCCTTCGACCAGGTTCGGGGTCAGCGCGTCCATGTTGATCTTGGACAGATCCATGGGCTTGTAGATGTTGTATTCCAGCTGCGCCGCGTAGATGCGGTCATGGCTGGGCTGCGCCAGGTCAAAGCCCGTGCCGCCGGTGGCGCGCAGCTTGGCGATCATTTCCTCGTTGTTGGAAAAGGTCACCTCGACGTCGATGTCCGGGTATTCCTCTTCGAACAGCTTGACGACCTCGTCGGGCGCATAGGAGCCCCAGGTCAGCAGGCGCAGCGTCTCGGCGCTGGCGGTGCCTGCGATCAGGGCCATTGCGGTCCCGGCAAGCAGGGCGCGAAGCGATGGTTTCATGTTATTTCCTCCGTTGGAAAGTTGAATTCAGGGTCCGTCTGCGCGGACTTGGATCAATTTGAACTCCAGAATGGTCTGGCCCGAAAGGTCCATTTCGCGCATCCTGGCAAACCGTTAAGCACTCTTCATGACACCTTTGTTACACCCCCATCCGATCCATGACGCGATAGGCCGTCACGGCGGCGGGCAGGAACCAGGGGTCACCCTTGTAAAATGGGCGGGTCGCAAATCCCGGGGCGGACATGGCCGTTTCACCGGCCGGATCGCCCAGGACACGCAGCCCCATCTTCATACCAAGGTAGGAGGCCATACCGACGCCCGATCCGCAATAGCCCATGGCATGGTGAATGGCGCCGCGCTGGCCGGTATGGGCCAGCTTGTCGAAGGTGAACGCGACATAGCCCATCCAGCTGTGGCTGATCCCGGCGCCCTCAAGGTCCGGAAAAAGCTTGCACATTTCGGTGCGCAGACGCGCGGCGGCAAGGCTGGCCCCGGTTTCGCCCGCGCTCGTGCGTCCGCCGAAGATGACCCTGCGTCCATCAGGTGACGCCCGGTAGTAGTAGATCACGCGGCGGCTGTCGCAGACCATCCGGTCCGTCGGAAACAGCCGTTTGATCAGCGCCGGATCCTGTTCCTCGGTCGCGATGATGTAGCTGCCGATCGGAATGACCCGCCGACGGTGCCAGGGTGCCGCGCCGGGGGTATAGCCGTTGGTCGCCAGCACCACGTCACGCGCGGTGATCGTACCGTGGGGCGTGGTGATGCGCACGCCGTCGGGGCCGTCGTCCATCGTGAGGGCCGGGGTTTCGGGGTGCACCACGGCCCCGACGTCGCGCACCTTGGCCAGAAGCGCCTTGTGATAGGCCCCCGGGTCTAGGCTGGCATAATGCGTATGCAGGATGCCGCCATGGTAGCTGTCGGTGCCCAGTTCCTCGTGCTGGCGATCTTTCGGAATGATCCTTCTGAGATCGCCATCGGCCTGCGCCTGCATCTCCTTGAAGGCGGCCGGGGTCGCGGCGCCGTCGAAACGGCCACAGGCACGATAGGCGCACTCGAGCCCTTCCTCGGCGATGAAGTCCTTCAGGTAGGCCATCGAGGCATAGCCTTCCGCGACGATGCCCTTCGCGACCTCGGCCCCGTGGCGGCGGGTCAGTTCCTTGATCGACGGCTTGATCGAATGACTGATCTGTCCGCCGTTACGGGTGGAACAGCCTTCGCCGGGTTGGCCCTTTTCAAGGATGACGACGCTGCGACCGGCCCGCGCCACGCGCAGCGCGGCCTGCAGGCCGGTGTAGCCCGACCCGATCACGACGCAATCCGCCTTTGCGGGCAAATCGGTCCGGGGGATCACGGTCAGCGGCGCGTTTTCCCACCAGTAGGGTGTTGTCTTCATGCCCAGCCCCTGCCTGTCGTTTCTGCGCCTAGGCGGCTTCGCTCACGCGGTAGTCCGATTTTGCCAGCCATTCGTCCGAAATCTCCACACCCCAGCCCGGTTCCTCGGTCACGGTAACCTTGCCGTCGACGACCTTGTAGGGGTCATTGCGGTAAAGTCCGTATTGCCAAGGATAATAGTCCGCCTCCTCGATCGAGAACTCAAGATAGGGTCCGGCGTTTGGCACCGCCCGCAGGAAGTGCATGGTGAACAGCGTCACCAGTCCGAGGTTCGCGGCATGCGGCGTCACCACCATCCCGGCCGCTTCGGCCATTTCGGCGACGCGGAACATCCGACCGATCCCGCCGACATACAGAACGTCCGGTTGCACGACGTTGACCGCGCGCATGTCGATCATCTGCCGCCAGGTCGGAAGCCAGCAGTCCTGTTCGCCCCCCGTCACGTCGATGTCGAGCGCGGCGGTGACCTCGGCAGTCTGCTCAAGCTCCCAATAGGGGCAGGGTTCCTCGTAATGCGTGATGCCGTTGTCCTGCAGCATCCGGCCATAGTGGATCGCTGCAGCAGGGCCGTAGCAGGAATTCGCATCGGCCAGAAGGGTCACGTCCTCGCCTTCAAAGGTGCGGGCGATGGTCGGGATGATCTCTTCGGTGCGGCCTTCCCATTCATCGCGCCCGCGCCCGCATTCGGCACCGATCCGGAACTTGAAGGCATCGAACCCATGGGCGTCGCGCAACTGCCGGAACCGGCGTGCTTCGTCCTTGGGGGTGATGTCGCGTTTCATCGACGACGCATAGCAGCGCAGCGGCCCGGCCGATCCGCCCAGCAGTTCCGCCACTGGCTTGCCCGCGCGCTTGCCCTTCAGATCCCACAGCGCCGTATCGACGCCGGCAATCGCCCGCGCGATGTAGCTGCCGGGGAACTTGTGTTCCTTCTCCTGCGCGCGGTCGAACAGGTCATCCGCGTCGGTGAATGTCTTGCCCAGCACATGCGGCGCGATCTGGCGGTGCAGCACCTGCGCGGTGATGTCGGACTGATAGGTCGACACCTGGCCCCAGCCCTGGGCGCCCGTGTCATCCGTCACGCGGACGAACCCGACGTCCGGCGTGGAAAAGGTTTCAAGACGGGTGAGGCGCATGAGCATTGTCCTAGCAGTGGTCCTCGCGTTATCACGGTCAAAGCGGTCTGGTGATAAGGTCCATTTCCCGCCCTCTGCGGGACCATTGGAGGGGCGATCATGACGAAATATGCCGGAGGAGCCCTGATCCCGTCATTGCGGGTCGAACGGGACCAGCCCGCCAGCCTGTCGATGCAACTGGCCACCAAGCTGCGCGACCTGATCCTGTCGGGCCAGCTGCCGCCGGGAACGCGGCTGCCCGCGACCCGGATCCTGGCGCGCGAACACGGCGTGTCGCGGACCACGGCCGTGACGGTCTATGAACAGCTGGTCTCCGAGGGTATGATCGTCAGCCGGGTCGGTGCCGGAACGTTCGTTTCGGATGAGGTGAAGCCCCTGGCGCCACCGCCCGAACCCAAGGCCCCCACCACGCCGCCGCCGATTGCTGACCTAAGCCGCGATGCCGCCGACCAGTTCTTTCCGCGCCTCGAACATCCCCGCACGCCGCGCCCCTTCGTCACCGGCATGCCCGCCTTCGACGCCTTTCCCATGGCGCTCTGGGCCCATATGTCGGCCCGCTACTGGCGCAGCCCCCGGGCCGAGATCATGTCCTACCCCGAGGCGACCGGCCTGCCGGTCCTGCGCGAGGCCATCGCGCGCCACCTTGGTGCGAACCGGGGATTGCTGTGCCGCCCCGAAGAGGTCTTCATCTTTGCCGGCGCCCAGGATGCCTTCCTGCAGATCGCGCAGATCCTGCTTGAGCCCGGCGATCCGGTCTGGATGGAAAACCCCGGGGCCATCGGTGCCCGCAACGCGCTGCTGGCGCGCGGCGTCCGGCTGGTGCCGGTGCCGGTCGACGCCCACGGCATCGACGTCGCGGCGGGGAGGGATGCAGAACCCGCGTTCCGCGCGGCCTTTGTCACCCCCGCGCACCAGCATCCGCTTGGCATGCCCATGTCCCGCGACCGGCGCTTCGATCTTCTGGCCGAGGCCGACCGCGCCGATGCCTGGATCATCGAGGACGACTACGTTGGTGAATTCCACTATGGTCGTGCGTCGCTGCCGCCGCTCAAGGCGCTCGATACCTCGGGGCGGGTGATCTACGTCGGCACCTTTTCCAAGGCGCTCTTCCCGGCGGTCAGGCTTGGCTACGCCGTTGTGCCCGAGGCGCTGACGGACACCTTCGAACGCATCCTCGGCGCATCGGCTCATGGGGTGTCGCACGCGATCCAGTCGATCGTCGCGCAGTTCATCGACGAGGGAAAGTTCAGCGCCCACATCCGCCGCATGCGCAGCCTGTACCGCGACCGCCGCGATGCGCTGATGGAGGCCGGGTCCCGCCACCTGCAGGGCCTGGTCGAGGTGCAGAACACCGAAACCGGCTTTCACACCATCGGCCTTCTGCCGCCGGGACTGGATGACCGACAGGCGGCCGAGGCGGCATCGCGCGAAAACCTGGCCACCGCGCCGCTGTCGCGCTTTGCGCTGTCGCCGATTGCCGCCAACGGCCTGACCTTGGGCTTTTCGGCGACCCCGCCGGTCGAGATCACGCGCGGCGTCGAACGGCTGGCACGCGCGCTCAGATCCGTGCCGCGATAAGCTCGGCCGCCTTTTCCCCGATCATCATGACCGGCGCGTTGATATTGCCCGAGGTGATCGTCGGCATGACCGAGGCATCCGCGACGCTGATCCCCTCCAGCCCGTGCACCCGCAGATCCGGCGCGACAACGGCCCCCTTGGCGGGGTCGGTCCCCATGGCGCAGGTGCCGCACTGGTGAAAGATCGACCCGGTGGTGTCGCGGATATACTGCGCGATCGCCTCGGGGTCCTGCACGTCGCGGCCTGGCCGCAGTTCTTCGGCGACATGATCCGACAACGGCCGCTGCTGCGCGATGGCGCGGATCACCGGAAAGCTTTCGACCAGTTCGGCCAGGTCTTCGGGCGCCGACAGGTAGTTGCCGCGCATCTCGGGCGCCTCATCCGGGTTGGCCGACCGGATGTGCACCGTGCCTCGGCTTTTCGGATAACAGTTCGACGCGCCCAGCATGAAGCCCTGGAACGGGTCCGGCTTCATCAGGGCGCGCTTGCCTGGCTTGGCGCGGGTATAGCTCATGGGCGAGAAATAGACCTGGATGTTCGGGCGGTCCCGGTCGGGCGCGCTTCGGATGAAGCCTCCGCCCTGGTTGACCGACAGCGACAGCGGCCCCTTGCGCGTCATCACGTAATGCGCCCCGGCCAGCCCGCGCCCCATCCAGGTGCCGAACACCCGGTTGAGCGATGGCGTCCGCGACACATGGGCGATGTCATAGCCGATGTGATCCTGCAGATTGCCTCCGACGGCTGGGGCAGAATGGACGGTCTGGATCCCCAGGTCGGCCAGACGCGCCGGATCGCCGATGCCCGAGCGTTGCAGGATCGCAGGCGACCCGATGGCACCGGCCGACACCACGACCTCGCGCGCCATGACACGCGTGACATGACCGTGACGGGTCAGTTCGACCCCCACGGCGCGCCGCCCGTCGAACAGGACACGCCCCACGGTCGCATCGCGCAGCACCCGCAGGTTGGGGCGTTTCATCGCGGGATGCAGATAGCCCCGCGCCGCCGAACAGCGGAACCCGCCCCGGATGTTGGTCTGGTAGTATCCGACGCCCTCTTGGTCGCCGACGTTGAAATCGGGGTTGTAGGCATGGCCCGCCGCCTGCGCCGAGGCCAGGTAGGCCTGTGTCAGCGGGTGTGCTTCTTCGGCCAGATCGCGCACGGTGATCGGCCCTTCGGAGCCGCGCCACTGGTTGGGCTCCCCCTCGTAGCTTTCCATCCGTCGGAAATAGGGCAGGACGTCGCCATAGCCCCAGCCGGTACAGCCCGCCTCGGCCCAGCTGTCGAAATCCCGGGCCTGCCCCCGGATGAAGACCATGGCGTTGATCGCCGACGACCCCCCCATTACCTTGCCGCGTGGCCAATAGGCCGGGCGATTGCCAAGCTCGGCCTCGGGTTCGGTATAGTAGCGCCAGTTCAGCCGGGGGTGGTAGAAGGCCGCGCCATAGCCGATCGGCATCCAGACCCAGGGCGAGGCATCGGACCCGCCGGCCTCGACCAATGTCACCTGGATCCCCGGTTTTTCGGACAGCCGACCCGCGATGACGCAGCCCGCTGATCCGGCGCCGACGACGACCACGTCCGTGGTGATGATCTGATGTTCCGACATGGGGCCTCGTGCAGATGGTCCGGCGACACTAATGGGGTAACGGTCTGCCGTCGCAGGCCATTTCACGCAATCGAAAAGTCCAATATTCGGCCCCTTGACGACGCGTCGGGGCCAGCGTAGCGGAACGCCCATGGCCCGTGCACCTCTTCTCCAACTGTCTTCGATTTCCCTGACCTTCGGCGGGGATCCTGTCTTTGATGACCTGTCGCTTGTCATCCAGCCCGGCGACCGCCTGGCGCTGGTCGGGCGCAACGGGTCTGGCAAGTCCACCCTGATGAAGGTCATGGCGGGGCTGGTCGAGGCGGATGCGGGCGACCGCGTCGTTACCCCCGGCACATCCGTCGGCTACATGGAGCAGGAGCCCGAGATGGCGGGCTTTGCCACGCTTGGCGACTATGCGACCTCGGCGCTGGATCCGGCCGAACACTACAAGGTCGAAATGGCCTCGGAAGGGTTGAAGTTCGATCCGGAACGACCGGTCGCCACGGCATCGGGCGGGGAACGCCGCCGCGCCGCGCTGGCCAAGCTGATGGCCGAAGCGCCCGACCTGATGCTGCTGGACGAACCGACCAACCACCTGGACATCGAAGCGATCGCCTGGCTGGAAGAGGAACTGAAGCAGACCCGCGCGGCCTATGTGCTGATCTCGCACGACCGCGCCTTCCTGCGCGCGTTGACCAAGGGCACGCTGTGGATCGACCGGGGCGCCGTGCGGCGGCAGGAGGAAGGCTTTGCCGCCTTCGAGGCCTGGCGCGACAAGATCTGGGAAGAAGAAGACATCGCCCGCCACAAGCTGGATCGCAAGATCAAGCACGAGGCGAAATGGGCGGTCGAAGGCATCTCGGCCCGGCGCAAGCGCAACCAGGGCCGGGTCCGCGCCCTGCAGGACATGCGCGCCGAGCGCGCCAGCCAGATCCGCCGTCAGGGCACCGCCGCGATGGAGTTCTCCTCGGGCCCGCAGTCCTCGCGCCGGGTGATCGAAGCCAAGGGGCTGACCAAGGTCTTCGGCGACCGTCCGATCGTCAAGGGGCTGGACCTGCGGATCATGCGCGGCGATCGCGTCGCATTTGTCGGCCCGAACGGTGTGGGCAAGACGACCCTCATCAAGCTGCTGACCGGAGAGATCGCGCCCGACGAAGGTACCGTGACCCAGGGAAATGCGCTGGTGCCCGCGATCTTTGATCAAAGCCGTGCCGCGCTCGACCCCGATCAATCGCTGTGGGAAAACCTTGTCGGCGACAAGGACATGCGCGTGTCGGGGCAGGCGGATCAGGTGCTGGTGCGCGGGACGCCCAAGCACGTGGTCGGCTACCTCAAGGAATTCCTGTTCGACGAACGCCAGGCCCGCGCCGCCGTGCGGTCGCTGTCGGGCGGGGAAAAGGCACGGTTGCTGCTGGCCAAGCTGATGGCGAAGGAAAGCAACCTGCTGGTCCTTGACGAACCGACCAACGATCTGGACGTCGAAACGCTGGACCTGCTGCAGGAATTGCTTGACGGCTATGACGGAACGGTCCTTCTGGTCAGCCACGACCGGGATTTCATCGACCGCGTCGCGACGACGACACTGGCCTTTGACGGCGGCGGTCGGGTGACCGCCTATGCCGGGGGCTGGACGGACTACCAGGCGCAGAAGGGCGAGTCCGCCTCCGCTGCGGCCCCTGCCAAAACCGCCGCGCCCAAGGCCGAGGCACCCAAGCCGCAGGCCCAAAAACAGAAAGCCGACGGGCTTACCTTTACCGAAAGACATCGGTTGGAGGCCTTGCCCGGTGTGATCGACAAGCTGATGGCGGAGATCGCAAAACTGGAAGACTTCCTTGCCCAGCCGGACCTGTATGCCAAGGAACCGCTGAAGTTCAAAAAGGGCACCGAGGCGCTGGTCGAACGGCAGCAGGCCCTGTCCGAAGCCGAGGAAGAGTGGTTGACGCTGGAAGAAAAGGCGGGCGGCTGACCCCTGTCAGGTCCGCCAGCCGAACCGCTTTGCGACGTGGGTGATCATGAACACGGTCAACACGATCCGGTAGATGTGGTGCAGCGTCACGAAGGCCGGATTGGCGTTCAGGGACAGGGCGATCAGCGCCATTTCGGTCACGCCACCGGGCGCGAAGGAAATCAGCAGCACGTCGAAATGTTCGCCCGTCAGCGGCCGCAGGATCAGCGCCATGCCGGTGCCGATCAGCAGCATCATCCCGACGGTCAGGAAGGCCAGCCAGGTGCCCCGGATCAGCATGGCAGGTCGCATCCCTGCAAAGCGCGTGCCAAGCGTTGTGCCGATCACGATCTGGCTGACCGACAGCATCCAGTTCGGCAGATCCAGAACGGCCAGTCCGGAAAGCGTCACGATCCCGGCCAGCAGCAAGGGCCCCAGCAGCTGCGGCGCGGGCACATGGATAAGTCGTCCGACGTAAAGCCCCAGGACCACGACCAGCGCCGCGACTGGCAGGTGTTCAAGCCCGGTGTCCTTCGGGGCCAGCCCCAGCCCCGCTGACGACCCGACCGGGTGGCCCACGTAGATCGACATGCCCACGGGCAGCAGCGTCACGACCAGGATGATCCGCAGGAACTGCGCCAGCATCAGCTGCCGCATGTCCGCGCCCGCCTGTTCGCCGAACATGATCGACTCATACAGCCCCCCGGGCGAGGCCGAGAAGATCGCGGTCGGCCGGTCATAGCCTCCGACCCGCCGGAAGATCACGTAGTTCGCCCAGAAGGTCAGTGGCACGAACAGCGTCAACGCAAGGAAAGAGAACGCGGCCTTGGGCAGCGTCAGCAGGACCTCCATCGTGATGCTGGTGCCGATCGCCATGCCGATGACCCCGATGAACACGGCGCGGGCCGGATCGTTGAACCGGAAGTCCGGCGGCAGAAGGGCGGTGTCGGGGGTCTTCGCCAGGATTTCCGACCCCTGCGCCAGGATCGCGACGGACAGCAGGCTTCCCAGAATGTACGGCAGGGGCAGGCCCGCAGCCTGCGCGGCCAGCCCGCCAAGGGCACCGACGAAGACAAGACCAAGATGAAGGAGGATCAGGCGCGGATTGAAGGTCGGTCTAGAGATCACGCGAGATCGGGTCCGGATCAGAGGAATGGAGCGGGTGAAGGGAATCGAACCCTCGTCTTAAGCTTGGGAAGCTCCTGCTCTACCATTGAGCTACACCCGCGTGGCGTTCTGATTAGCGCCCATTCCGAACCGGGGCAAGGGGCTGCGCCCCGGCCGGTGCGATTTCAAAGGCGGGTTTTCACCATTAGCCACGCCGCCGCCGTCTGCGCCCGCCGTCCTCGCCGCCATTGGTGTTGAACGACACGTCGGGCAGGGTCACGATCCGGCCCAGTTCGGGGAAGGGATCCGTGGCGTGGGGGATCGCATTGGCATTGACGAAGTGTTCCTGGAACTTCGGCGCGATCGCGGTTTCGATCTTGGAAATTCGGCGCACGCCCTGTTCGACCTGACGGCGCACCGCGATGGAACACAGCGCCATGCGCGCCCCGGTGCCCGCCGCATTCCCGGCCGAGGTCACCTTGTCCAACGCGACGTCGGGGATCATGCCCAGCACCATCGCGTGCTTGGCCGAGATATGGGCGCCAAAGGCCCCGGCCAGCACAACACGGTCCACCCGGTCGACGCCGCGTTCGTCCATCAGCAGCCGGGCCCCTGCATAAAGGGCAGACTTGGCCAGCTGGATCGCACGGATGTCGCCCTGGGTCACGCTGATGCGCGGCCCGCCCTCGGCGGTGCCGTCATGGATCAGGTAGGAATGCGTCCGCCCTTCGGGTTCGCAGCGGATGGTGCCGGTCTGCTCGGCTGATCCGATCAACCCGCGCGCGTCCAGAAGGCCCGCCATGCGCATCTCGGCCACCGCTTCGATGATCCCCGACCCGCAGATGCCGGTCACGCCGGTCTGCGCCACGGCCACCGCAAAGCCCGGATCATTCGACCACAGATCGACGCCGATCACGCGGAACCGGGGCTCCTTGGTTGCAGGATCGATCTCGACCCGTTCGATGGCGCCCGGCGCCGCGCGCTGACCCGAGGAGATCTGCGCCCCCTCGAAAGCAGGCCCCGTGGGTGATGAACAGGCCAGGACCCGCGTCTTGTCGCCCAGCAGGATCTCGGCGTTGGTGCCCACGTCGATGACCAGCATCAGCTCGTCCGACATCTCGGGCGCGGTGGCGATCGACACGGCGGCGGCATCGGCGCCGACGTGGCCCGCGATGCAGGGCAGCATGTAGGCGCGCGCGCGCGGGTTGATCGTCGTGATTTCAAGATCCGAGGCGGGCAGGGACAACGACTCGCTCACCGCCAGGGCAAAGGGTGCCTGGCCCAGTTCGGTTGGGTCGATGCCAAGCAGCAGGTGGTGCATCACCGGGTTGCAGACGATCGCCGCCTCGACGATCAGCGCAGAATCGATCTGGGCCTCATCGGCCAGCGCGCGCGCAAGATCCGACAGCGCCGCGCGCACGACCGAGGTCAGCTCGGCCTCGCCGCCCGGGTTCATCATCACGTAGGACACGCGCGACATCAGGTCTTCGCCGAACCGGATCTGCGGGTTCATCAGGCCCGAGGACGCCCGAACCTCACCGGTCAGCAGGTCGGTCAGATGCGCGGCGATGGTGGTCGATCCAAGGTCGATCGCCAGCCCAAACAGCCCCGCTTCGTGCAGGCCCGGCCAAACCTCGATCACCTGGGGCCGCGCGCCGGTGTGATCGTCGTGCACCGCGACGGTGACCTTCCACGCGCCCTTGCGCAGAACGCCCTGCAGCTTGGCCAGCAGCGACGGCATGGCGATCAGGTCGGTGACCTCCCACTGGTCTTTCAGGGCCTGCGTCAGCCGTTCGAAATCGCCCGTGGGGACGTGCATGTCAGGCTCTGCCACCTCGACATAGTAAAGCCGGACGGCGGGATCCATCACCATGGGCCGTGCGTCGGCGGACTTGCGGATGACCTGCCGGTGCACCTGGCTTTCGGGCGGCACATCCAGGACCACGTCGCCCTGGATGCAGGCCTGACAGCCCAGCCGTCGCCCCTTGGGCAGGCCGCGCTTGTCGTCGTACCGCTGTTCGACCGAATTCCACTCGGACAGGGCGCCGTCGCGCACCGTCACGCCATGCTTGGCGAATTCGCCATAGGACGGCGTGACCTGGCACTTGGAACAGATGCCGCGTCCGCCGCAGACCGAATCCAGATCCACGCCAAGCTGGCGGGCGGCTGCAAGAACCGAGGTGCCGGGGGCCACCCGGCCACGTTTGCCGGAGGGCGTGAAGATCACCAGGGGCTGGTCGGACATCGGGGCCTCATTGTCGCGCTGACAGGGGGAACCTACGCCGCAAGCCGCCCGCCGCATACAGCGGGGGCGGCATTATCCGGCGCAGAAACGGCAGGATTTACTGGAAGTTGGCGTTCACGGCGGAAATCGCCTGCTGATCGATCGTAACCCCGGCCCGCTGCCGCGCATCTTCCGAGAAGGCCCGGTAGAGGTCGGTCGCGACGGATCCCTGAAGCTGCTGTTCCAACCCGTCACGCATCGCGGCGACATCCGGGTCTTCCAGGTTCGGCGGCAGCACTTCCTCGAGCTTGAGAATGATCACCGCGCCAAAGCCATCGACGGTCGCGATCTCGCCCGGTTCCAATTCGAACGCGCGGGTCACGAAGCTGTCGGGGGTGCCCAGAACCGATCCCTGGCGGGTCAGCGCCTCTTCGGTTTCGACCTCGAGCCCGAGGGTCGAGAAATCGGCCGCCTCGCCCAGCTTGGCGACATAGTCACCGGCCAGCGCGCGCAGACGGTCCATCTGCTGGCGCGTGTCCCAGATACCCCGGACGCGATCGCGGACCTCGTCAAAAGGCGCGGGTTCGGGCGGGACGATCTCTTCAAGACGCATGGCAAAGATGCCGCCGTCGTCAAGGTACATGATCTCGGGATAGGCGTCTTCGGTCAGCGCCTCGGCGGCGGCGTCGAAGCCCGCGTAGGCGGCGATGCCTTCGGCCTGACCCTGCGCCCAGTCGATGGTGCCCAGCTGCAGGTCGGTGTCGGCGGCCAGTTCTTCCAGCGTCGCACCCGAGGCCAGCATGTCCTCGGCCGGTTCCGCTTCGCCCTGAACCTGACGGCGCGCCCGGTCGGTGGCCAGTTCGTCGCGCAGCTCGGGCAGGGCCTCTTCGAATGTGGTCTCCTCGGCGGCCAGGATGCCGTTCACGCGGAAGAACGCCGGTCCAAGCGCGGTCGGCAGGGGGCCGACCACGTCGCCGGACTGCGCGGCAAAGACGGCCTCGCCTGCCTCGTCCAACTCGCCCTGCGCGACGTCGCCCATGTCGACGTCATTCAGGGACAGCCCACGGGCCTCGACCAGATCGTCGAAGGTCGACGACCCGTCGTCCAGCGCCGCCCGCGCATCGGCAGCACGGCCTTCGTCGGAATAGATCAGGCGTTCGACCAGGCGGCGCTCGGGCCGGTTGAAGTCGGCCTGACGCGCGTCATAGGTCTGCCGCAGCAGGGTCTCATCAACCTCGACCTGGTCCAGGATCATCTCGGGCGTGAGCCAGGCGTAGGTGATCCGTTTCATCTCGGGGCGGGTGAAATCCTCGATCTGCTCTTCGTAGAGCGCCTGAAGATCCTCTTCCGACGGCTCAAGCGCGACGTCTTCCAGCAGGCCGGAGTCGACCCGCGCCCAGGTTACCCGGCGGCGTTCGGCGAAATAGCTCAGCACCGTGTCGATATAGGGATCGGGCAGGGCGGATCCGGCAATGACCGCGCCCTGAAGCAGCGCGCGGGCGGTTTCGCGACGGATGCCGCGTTCGAACTCGGCCTCGCTCAGTCCGGCGCGATCCAAAGCGAACTTGTAGCTGTCACGGTCGAACTTGCCGTCGATGCCCTGGAACGCCTGGATGCCCTGCAACTGCTTGGCCAGCGTCGCGTCGCCGACAGACAGGCCGATCCGCATGGCTTCGTTGTCGATGGCCGCGTCCGAGATCAGGCGGCTCAGCACCTGCCGGTCCAGCCCGAAGGACTGCGCCTGGTCAAAAGACAGCGCCTGACCGGTCTGCGCCTCAAGCGCGCGCATCTCGTTCTGCATGGCCCGGCCATATTCGTTGACGCCGATGTCGCGGTCGCCGACCGACCCGACCGAGCGCACGTTGCCGGTGAAACTGGTTGCCCCGAAACCGCCAAGACCGAGGATCAGAAGACCCATCAAGATCCAGACTGCGGTCTTTGCGCCGGTCTTCTTCTTCGCCATGCCTGCTGGCCTCCCTTTGCGGTCGCGGATGCGGTGTCGGCCCTGTCTAGTGTGCGTCGGGTAAGGGGGCAAGGGGGACCGCGTGACCCGGGCCCCGCAATCGCGTGAGCCTAGCCCTGAAAGCCCGCCAGTCGATCGATCAGCCGTCCGATGCCGGCCGTGTCGAGGTTGGCGAAGGCGATCCGCATCTGCCGCTTGCCTGCCGCATCGCCCTCGGGCGTGAACATGGTGCCCGGCAGCATGAGGATCCCGGCCTCGGCGACCAGCCGCTGCGCGATCCGGTCCGAGGGCGCGTCGAAGGGATGGTCGGCATAGGCGAAATAGGCCCCCGCGCCGCGCAGGATCCACCCGCGGTCGGCCAGCGGGGCAAAGCCGTCGCGGATCGCCGCGCCGCGCGACAGGATCTCCTCGCGTTCTCCGGCCAGCCAGTCCTGCAGGTTCCGCATCCCCCAC
Organism: Pseudooceanicola onchidii; assembly: GCF_004959925.1. GTDB lineage: Bacteria > Pseudomonadota > Alphaproteobacteria > Rhodobacterales > Rhodobacteraceae > Pseudooceanicola > Pseudooceanicola onchidii. The sequence goes on from NZ_SPUW01000001.1 coordinate 1,338,348, forward strand.
AGCGCCGCATATTGCCCCAGCTGCGCCGGGCAGATCGTCACCGTATCAAGATATTTCTCGACCTCTGACAATCGCGCGGTCCCGGTCAGTATCGCACCCACCCGGTGCCCGGTCAGCCGGTAGGCCTTCGAGAAGGAATACAGCTGGATCAGGGTCCGGTCCCAATCGGGCCGGGTGAAAAGATCATGCGGCGCGGCCTGCGAGGAATGGAAATCGCGGTAGGTCTCGTCAAGGATCAGGGCGATGCCGCGCGCCTGGCACAGATCGAAAAAAGCGCCGATCAGTTCGGGCGGGTATTCGACGCCCGACGGGTTGTTCGGACTGACCAGCGCGATGGCGCGCGTGCGGTCGGTGATCCGCGCCGCCGCGGCCTCGACATCCGGAAAAAGGCCCGCATCCGTCGGCAGGGCCACCGCCCGGGCGCCCATCATGTCCAGTGCCATCTTGTGGTTGAAGTACCACGGCACCGGCAGAAGCACCTCGTCGCCCTCGGCCACGAGCGTGGCGATGGCGGCGCAAAAAGCTTCGTTACATCCGGAGGTTATGCCGACATGGTCCGCCGTGATCGCCCCGCCATACGCCGTAAGCCACTGCTGCGCGACCTCCTCGCGCAGCGCCGGAAGCCCCAGCACCGGACCATACAGATGCGCCTGCGGTTCCTCCATCGCGATGCGCGCGATTTCGCGGCGCATCGGTTCGGGCGGCGGGTCGACCGGGGCGGCCTGGCTGACGTTGATCAGCTCAAGGCCCTCGGGCAGCGTCGCTTCGTTCAGCCAGCGGCGCGCCTCCATCACCGGCGGCAGGAAGGTCGTGGCGGTACGGGGCAGGGCCATGCTCACCGCTCCGGGATCAGACCACGGGGCGAGAAGCGCAGGACGACCAGCATCAGCACGCCCATGGTGAACAGCCGCATGTAGGCCGCACTGTCCAGCAGGTGCGATTTGAACGCCCCGTCCGGCAGACCGGCCGTCAGCAGGCCGATCAGGAATTGGCCGACAGGTTCGACCTGAACCCAGAGGAACCAGATCAGGAACCCGCCCAGCACGGCGCCATAGTTGTTGCCCGACCCGCCGACGATCACCATCACCCAGATCAGGAAGGTGAAACGCAGCGGCTGGTAGGTGCCGGGCACAAGCTGACCATCAAGCGTGGTCATCATCGCGCCCGCGATGCCACAGATGGCCGATCCAAGGATGAAGATTTGCAGATGCCTCTTGGTGATGTTCTTGCCCATGGCGGCGGCGGCGGTTTCATTGTCGCGGATCGCCCGCATCATCCGGCCCCAGGGCGAATGCAGCGCCAGCTGCATCAGAACCAGGATGATCACCAGCACGATCGCGAACAGAATGGCATATCCCAGCTTGACCGTGATCGTCGAGGCGGTGACCGGATCTGCGAAACGGGACACGAAATCAGCGCTTTGCTGAAGCTCATAGGCCGTCGGAAGCGGCGAGGGGATGCCGATCACGTTCTTCACGCCCCGCGCCATCCAGTCTTCGTTCTTCATCACCGCCAGGATGATCTCGGCGATGCCGAGCGTCGCGATGGCCAGGTAATCCGACCGCAGCCCAAGCGCGGTCTTGCCGATGGCCCAGGCCGCGCCGGCCGCCAGCAGACCGCCGATCGGCCAGGCGATCAGCACCGGCAGGCCCAGCCCGCCCAGATTGCCCTGAAGCGCAGGGTTCACGGCCTCGATCGCGTCGCGCGCCGGATCAAAGAGCGTCCGGAAGATCACCAGCCCGATCAGCACGACCGCCGCCACGACCCAGCCGCGTTTCGCCACCCGCCGGGCCCAGAGCGTCACCGCAAGTGCGATTGTCCCGGCCCCGACTGCGAGCGCCAGCAAGATGCGCCCGCCGCCAACCGCCCAGGCCTCGGCCACGGGCGGCATGGAGGTCAGCGCCACGGCCAGCCCGCCAAGCGCGACGAACCCCAGCACCCCGACATTGAACAGCCCCGCAAAGCCCCACTGCAGGTTCACGCCAAGCGCCATGATCGCGGAAATCAGCCCCATATTAAGGACTTGCAGGGCAAGGTTCCAACTTTGCATCACGCCGGTGAGCACGATGAGGAAAGCAACCAGAAGGAAGAGAGACGCGTCGCGCAGGGTCATACGGATTTCCCCTTGAAGAGCCCGGTCGGGCGGAACAGCAGCACCGCGATCAGGATGACGAAAGACACCGCCAGTTTATAGTCGGTGGACAGCAGCTGGACGAGCCCGTCCGGAGCCCAGCTGTCTGGCAGCGTATAGACCAGCACCTTTTTCCAGGCATAGGTCACCAGCACTTCGGAAAACGCGATGACAAAGCCACCGACGATGGCGCCGATCGGGCTGCCAAGCCCGCCGACGATGGCCGCGGCGAAGAAGGGCAGCAGAAGCTGGAAATACGTGAAGGGTTTGAACGACTTGTCGAGACCATAGAGCGTCCCGGCCAGCGTCGCCAGCCCGGCCACGATCAGCCAGGTCACCATGACGACGCGTTCAGGATTGATGCCCGACAGCAGCGCGAGATCCTCGTTGTCGGAATAGGCGCGCATGGACTTGCCGGTGCGCGTCCGGTTCAGAAACCAGAAAAGCCAGATCACCGCGATCACGGCGATCACCACGGTCAACGCCTGCCCGGTCTTGATCGCCAGACCTTCCTCAAGCCCCGTCATCTCTTTGAAATCACGCGCGGAAATCAGGAATCGTTCGCCATCGGCAAAACGTTGGTCATCCGGGCCGATGATCAGGCGGACGATGCCGTTGGTCACGAACATCACGCCCATGGACACGATGACCAGCACCACCGGCTTGACCCGTTGTTCGCGATAGAACCGATAGACAACTCGGTCCGTCGCCAGCACCAGCCCCATGCACAGCACGATCCCGAAGGGCAGCGCCAGCAGGGCGGTCGGCAGCGGGCCGAGGCTGATCCCCCATCCCTGGAAGAGCCAGGTGATCAGCACCACGCACATGGTCCCGAAGGCCATGGTGTCGCCGTGCGCAAAGTTCGAGAACCGCAGGATGCTGTAGATCAGCGTCACCCCAAGCGCGCCAAGCGCCAGCTGCGCGCCGTAGGAAAGCGCCGGGACGAAAACAAAATTGGTCAGCGCGACCAGTGCGTTAAGCCAATCCATCAGCCTGTCTTCTCACATTGTCCCAGGTAGGTGATCGTTTGCGGGCCATCGGTGATGTGAACCGTCAGCCGCGCCGTCCGTGCCCCCGCGCTCATCAGGTAAACGGCGCCGTCGGTGTGCACGAAGGTTGTCAGGATCTGGGCGGTTTCGCGTTTTGCGAGGATCGGAAAGGTGCCGAAGTCGGTGACGAACTTGTCTTCACCACTCCTGATCTCGACGGTGAAGTCGCTTTCACCACAGGGCTCGCTTTCGTAGCATTCGGTATTGAAATTGCACGAATAATCCGACGCCAAGGCCGCAACAGGCAGCATCAGCGCGCCCGTCAGCCCCAGTACATTTACAGCGCAAGCCATCCTCATCCCCCCAGGAAGCTGCGGCGCACGTCGTCGTCGGCCAGCAGATCCTTGCCCGTGCCGGTGTGCGCATTGGCGCCCTGAACCAGCACATAGCCCTTGTCCGCGATCTCGAGCGCCTGGCGCGCGTTTTGTTCGACCATCAGGACGGGCAGGCCGGTGCGGGCAATTTCGATAATCCGATCAAACAGTTCATCCATCACGATCGGGCTGACCCCGGCGGTCGGTTCATCCAGCATCAGCACCTTGGGCTGGGTCATCAGCGCGCGCCCCACGGCCACCTGTTGACGCTGGCCACCGGACAGTTCGCCCGCCGCCTGATGACGCTTTTCCTTCAGGATGGGGAACAGGTCGTAAACCGTTGCCATCGTTCCAGAAATATCGTCATCCCGGATAAAGGCCCCCATCTCGAGGTTCTCTTCCACGCTCATCGACGGGAAGATGTTGTTCACCTGCGGGACAAAGCCCATGCCCTTGCGGACGCGGTCCTGCGGGCTGAGCGTGGTGATGTCTTCGCCGTCCAGCTTGACCGCCCCCGACCGCACGTCGAGCATTCCGAAAAGCGCCTTCATCGCCGTGCTTTTGCCGGCACCGTTCGGGCCCACGATCACGGCGATTTCGCCGGGGTTCACGGCGATGGTGCAGCCATGCAGGATATCGGGGCCACGGCCATAGCCGCCGGTCATGGTGTCACCGATGAGGAAAGGTTGGGTCATGGTCTGTCCGGTCACATCAGGGTCAGGGCCGAAATCGCCTCTCTCAGGCGGCTCAGCACGAGGTCGGGGTCGGTGGCGTCGGGCGCCGTCACCCAGATCAGCACGCGGGCATCATCCAGCGTGACGAAGGCCTGCGCGACGAAAGCGCCGAGGTCCGCGTTCGGACCATATTGCATCAGTCCGCGTCTGCCTTCGATATCAAAGGCTTCGACAGTCAGGCCGGTGTCGGCGGTGATGTCGAAGAAATCGTTGTAACTGGCCAGATCATCCTCGATCGGCCCGTCGGACCGGCCGGGATAGGGCTCTGTCTGGTCCAGCTGCATGTCGGGCAGGTGATAGGTCGCGCCATCGCCGAAGGTCTCGATCTCGGCCGTGGCCCAGCTTGATCCGTCAAAGCAGTACTGGAACCGCGACCCGATCTGGTCGCACGCCATGGCCGCGGGCGCGATGAACATCAGAAGAAAGGCGAAAACATATTTCATGTCAGATGCTTGCCTCCGGATACTGAAGGTGGCGCATCACGCCACCGCATCCTTGTTCTTAAGCCCGGTGCCAAGGTAGGCCTCGATCACCTGCTCGTTCGCCTTGATCTCGTCCAGCGTGCCTTCGGCCAGAACCTTGCCTTCGGCCATGCAGATCACCGGATCACAGAGCTTGCCGATGAAGTCCATGTCATGTTCGATCACGACGAAGGTATAGCCGCGTTCCTTGTTCAGCCGCAGGATGGCGTCCGCGATGGTCATCAGAAGCGTCCGGTTCACACCCGCGCCGACCTCGTCCAGGAAGACGATCTTGGCGTCGACCATCATCGTGCGGCCCAGCTCAAGCAGCTTCTTCTGCCCGCCCGAGAGGTTCCCGGCCTTCTCATCCGCGAGATGGGAAATCGTCAGGAATTCAAGGACTTCATCAGCCTTGCGCCGTAATTCAGCCTCTTCCGATGCGATGCGTCCGCGATGAAACCAGGTGTTCCACAGCGTTTCGCCCGACTGGTTGCCCGGCACCATCATCAGGTTCTCACGCACGGTCATCGAATGAAATTCATGCGCGATCTGGAAGGTCCGCAGCAGGCCCTTGTGGAACAGTTCGTGCGGGGGCAGGCCGGTGATGTCTTCGCCGCCCATGGTCACCCGACCCGAGGTCGGCGGCAGCAGCCCTGCGATCACGTTGAAAAGGGTGGTCTTGCCCGCGCCGTTCGGCCCGATCAGCCCGGTGATCGACCCGTCCCGGATCGTCAGGCTGGCGCCGTCCACCGCGTGGAAGCCGCCGAAATGCTTGTGGATGTCCTCGACGACGATCATCTTCAGTCCCCTGTGGCCCGGGCGTTTGCCGCCTCTGTGCCCTGTCTTGAGTGCAAATGTCAAAGCGGCCCGGGTCTGCGCCGGGCCGCTTCAAAGGTCAACCTAGACTTAACGGTAGCCGGTCGTCGTCATCTTGCCGCCTTCGAACTTGATCTCGCGGTAGGAGCCTGCGGCTTCGCCCGGTTCGATCATTTCGACAGCGGTTGCACCGACATAATCGATGTCCGTGCCAGCGGCGATCAGTTCAAGCGCCTTGGCCAGCTCACCGGGATAGATCTTTTCGCCGGGCGCGTTGGCCACGTCCATGATCTTGCCCTTGTAGTCTGCCGGTTCGGCAGAGCCAGCGGCCTGCATGGCCAGCAGGATCAGCGCAGCGGCGTCATAGCTTTCACCAGCATAGCTGCCCGACGCGTTGAACTTGTCGCCGACAACTTCCGCGAACATGCCCGCGCCTTCGCTGTCGGTGCCGGGGATCTGCCCGGTCGAGCCATCAAGGTCGCTGCCGAAGTTCTCTTCCAGCGCGGCACCGATCATGCCGTCGGGGAAGTGGAACTTGTCAAACGCACCGGTGTCGAGCGACCCGCGCACGATGCCCGCGCCACCCTGGTCGACGTAGCCCGCAACAACCAGCAGGTCGCCACCGGCCGAAGCCAGCGCCGCGACTTCGGAGGAGTAGTCGGCCTTGCCGTCCTCATGTGCAGCCGAGATCGTCACCGACCCGCCAGCGGCTTCGAACGCCTGCTGGAAGCTGTCGGCCAGACCCTTGCCATAGTCGTTGTTGGTGTAGGTCAGCGCCACAGACTTGACGCCCATGTCGATCAGCGCCTCGGTCATCACGGCACCCTGACGCGCATCCGACGGGGCGGTGCGGAAGAACAGGCCGTTGTCTTCGGTTTCCGACAGACCCGGCGAGGTCGCGGAGGGGGAAATCATGACCATGCCGTTCGGAACGGCCACGTTGGTCAGGATCGCGCCGGTCACGCCGGAACAGTCTGCACCCATGATGCCCTTCACGCCTTCGGCGGTGATCAGGCGTTCGGCTGCGGCCGTCGCGGCACCCGCGTCGACGCAGGTCGAATCGGCGCGAACGGAGGCGACGGTCGTGCCATCCAGGAACTTGCCGCTTTCCGAAACTTCGCTCATCGCAAGCTCGGCGCCTGCGGCCATGTCGGGGGTCAGCGATTCAATCGGGCCGGTGAAGCCCAGAATCACGCCCAGCTTGATCTCTTCGGCCTGCGCGCTCACGGACATTGCGGTCAGCGCGGCAGTTGCCAGCAAAAGCTTTTTCATTGTTGTTCTCCCTATTTGGAACAATGCTCCGGGGCCGAGCCTATGCCTGCGCCGACGAAAAGGAAAGTCTCCGTGAGATGAGGTTGGCTTTACGTCAATTGACCCTAGGTGCAGCCAAAAGGAGATTGCCGATGAAACCCCTTCTGATCGCCGCCACGCTGGCTTTGACCTCAACCACCGGTGCGGCCCTCGCGCTGGATACCTCGGCCGGAGAGGTCAGGATCGAGAAGGTCGCCGGGGGGTTCACCTCTCCCTGGGCCATGGGGTTTCTTCCGGACGGCGGGATCCTCGTCACCGAGTTGGACGGGCGGCTCTGGCTGCTGCGGGACGGTGCGGCGACCCAGATCGCGGGCCTGCCCGAAATCGAGGTCGACGGGCAGGGCGGTCTGCTGGACGTGATGGTCCCCCGCGATTTCGCCCGGACGCGAGAGATCTTTCTCAGCCACGCCGCGCCACAGGGATCGGGCAGCGGCACCGCCCTGACCCGCGCCATCCTGTCCGACGACGCCACCCAGCTGACAGAGGTGCGGCAACTGTTCCAGATGGCGCCGGGCAGCAGCGGCGGGCGGCATTTCGGATCGCGCATCGTCGAAGGGGCCGACGGGCACATCTTCATGACGATCGGCGAACGCGGCGACCGTCCGGCGGCGCAGGACCTGTCGCGCCATAACGGGTCGGTGATCCGGCTGAACCGCGACGGATCCGTGCCCGCCGACAACCCGTTTGTCGGGCAGGACGGCGCCCGGCCCGAGATCTGGTCCTACGGCCACCGAAACCCGCAGGGCGCGGCCCTCGACAGCACGGGCCAGTTGTGGGTCAACGAACACGGCGCGCGCGGCGGGGACGAGGTCAACCGGATCAAGCCCGGCGCGAACTATGGTTGGCCCGTCATTTCCTACGGTCGGCATTATTCGGGCATGAAGATCGGCGAGGGCACCGAGAAACCCGGCATGGAACAGCCCGTGTCCTACTGGGACCCCTCGATCGCGCCCTCGGGGATGACCTTCTATGACGGCACCATCGCTGACTGGGACGGGGATGCCTTCGTCGGATCTCTGAAATTCGACTACATCGCGCGGCTGTCGGGGGACGACATGGCCGAGGTCGAGCGCACCGAAGCGCCGGAAACCGCCCGCGTACGCGACGTGCGGACCGGGCCGGACGGCGGGTTGTGGTTTATCTCAGAGGGTAACGGGTCGATCTATAGAATCGTCAAGTAATCAGATGCTTGAGGGTCGAAGTTTATGTTTCGCGAGACGCGCTTTCACCAGTCGACCGACGAACTTATGACGTAAGTTAAAGTCCTGCATTCAAAAAAAGACCCGCCATAGAGCGGGTCTTTCGTATGTGTGAAGACGTCAGCCGCGCCGGCGTTTGCTGGTCCGGCTGCGGGTCGGCCCGTTGTCATCGCCCGTGCCGTCCGATACGGAGGAGAACCCGCCGAGTCTCGCCGTGATCTGTTCCAACGTGGGGCGATCGCCGCGCGGACGGGTCGACAGGGCTTCGTGCATCTTTTCAAGATGTTCGGGCATCGTGCCGCAGCAGCCGCCGATGATCGTGGCGCCGCAGTCGCGCGCCATCACGGCATATTCGCCCATCAGCTCGGGCGTGCCGTCATAATGGATATGGCCGTCGTGGTACTTGGGGATGCCGGCGTTGCCCTTGGCGATGATCGGCCGTTCGACACCCTGCGCGGCAAGGCCCAGCACGGTGCGCAGCAGGTCCGATGCACCGACACCGCAGTTGGCGCCATAGGCGATCGGCGGGTTCGGCAGCTTTTCGACCATCGACACCATCGCTTCCGAGGTCACGCCCATCATCGTGCGCCCTGCGGTGTCGAACGACATGGTTCCGCACCAGGGCATGCCGGCAAGGGCAAAGGCCTCGGCCGCGGCCTTGTATTCTTCGGGCGCCGAGATGGTTTCAAGCCAGAGCACGTCCGCGCCGCCCTCTTTCAGGCCCTCGGCCTGTTCGTGGAACATCTCGACCGCCAGTTCGTGGGTCAGCGATCCCATGGGCACCATGATGTCGCCCGTCGGCCCGACCGATCCCGCCACGACCACGGTGCGCCCCGAGGCATCCGCGACCTCGCGGCCAAGTTCGGCGCCGACGCGGTTCAGCTCGCGCACCCGGCCCTCGGCCTGGTGCAGCTTCAGCCGCGAGGCATTGCCGCCGAAGGTGTTCGTCAGGAAGATGTCGCTGCCGGAATTGACCGCGTAGGAATACAGCGTCCGGATCTTCTCGGGTTCGTCCACGTTCCACAGCTCGGGCGCGTCGCCCGACGACAGCCCCATGTTGAACAGGTTCGTTCCCGTCGCACCATCGGCCATCAGCCAGTCGCGGGTTTCCAAAAGCTTGGTCAGAGCATCAGTCATCGGCTTCTCCGGTCGGTCGACGCATGTTCGCCCCACATAGCGCGGCCAAGGGTCCGAGGGAACCCCGCCTATCCCTGCGGACGTCGGATCACGCGGGCGATATCGGCCACCGCCAGCGCCATGGTCACCGGATCGGGCGCGGCCATGTAAAGCGGTTGGCGACGGATGCCGAAGCTTTCCTTGAACCGGGTCAGCCCTGCACCGCCCGAACCGCTGGCGATCCGGTCGCGGAGGCGCGTGGCCAGGCGGCTTTCACGACACGGCCGGGCCGGCATGGCCGCCAGTGTCAGGCGGCGACGTTTCGCGTCGCGGGCGGCCTCGATCGCGCGCGCCACCAGCAGGTGCATCGTGCCGTCGGGCAGGGTGCACCCATGGCGCATAAGGTCCAGGGCCAGGTCGCGATCCGTCTGGTGCAGGGTGATAAAGGCGATGGCCTCTCCACCCTGGCGGGCCACGAAAATCTGTTGGGCGTCCATGTACTTGGGGCAGAACTGCCCCATGGAGAACCCGCGCGCGCCGCGATGTTCGATCACCCATGCGGCATCGATGCGCACCAGTTCGCTGATCAGATCCGGGCCAAGCTCTTCGCGTTCGACGGTCACCCCGGCCTTTTCGGCCTGGCGCAGCTTACGCCGTAATTGACGAAACTCGGCACCCTCGGTGCAGAACGCCGCCGGGTCGATCACGGCGTCGTCCGCGACCCGCAGAACCCACCAGCCCGCGCGCTTGGCTTCTGAGGCCAGCCGGGCGGAACACTTGTAGATCACGGGCACCAGCATCCTGTCCCGCGCGGCGGCGGTCAGGGCCGGGACCACGCCCTGGGGCTTGCCGGACATGGGATCGAACAGCAGGGTCAGCGTCTGGCCTGTCTCGACCACCATGGCCTCGCCGGTGCAGGTGTCCAGCACCTCGGCCCCGTTCTGCCGCGCCACGCCGCATTCGGCGCGCGGCGCCCGGGACAAGGCCTTGGTCGTCGCCGCAGACCGGGCGGGCGTGCTGTCGGCCACCTTGAAGGGGACAGCCAGCGGGATCAGCGCCAGAAGCGCGGGCACGGCATAGTAGATCACCCGCCATGCCAGGACCGCGCCCAGCAGTGGCGCTTCGGCTACCATGGGCAGCAGCGCCAGAAGCGTCAGTTCGAACGGCCCCGCGCCGCCGGGGGTGGAGCTGAATAGACCCGCCCCAAGCGCCAACGCAAAGACCGGCAGCAGGACCGCGAAGCTGATCGTGACATCCGGGGGCAGCAGGACGTAAAGCGCCGCCGCCGCCGCGACCACGTCAAGCATGGTCAGCATGGCGATGGCCGCGAGCGCCCGCAGGCTTGGCAGGCGCAGGGTGAACCGGCCAACCTGCAGGGTCGGGCGGAAGAACGCCAGGCCCGCGACGCTGATCGTCGCCACCGCCGTAGCCAGCGTCATCCAAAGGGGCAGGGAGGCCCCGGGAAAGACCGCAGCCATCAGCACCGCGATCGGTGCCCAGGCGGCCATGAAGCTAAGCGCGACGGCCCCGGTCACCGCTGCGGCCATGCCTGGACGGGCGCCCGACAGCATCCGCCAGCGCGCCAGGGCGCCCGTGACCATGCCCAGCCCCAGCACCTGCGCCAGGGCGATCGACCCGGCGCCGGTGATCCGCGCGACCTTCGGGTCGACCCCGGTGCGCAGATGGCGGTGCATCACCATGTCATAGGTGCCGATGGCCCAGAACGACAGCGCAGTCGCCGCCGCCGCCGCGATCCACTGCAGCGCTGATGTCGTACGGACCACATCCGCCACGGCATGGAAATCAAGCCCCTCGAGACGATCCCGCAGCAGCCAGACGCAGGCCGCGCCGATCAGCAGCGGCAGGCCCGAGCGCATTATCTTTCGGGAGGCAGCCGCACGCACGGCGGCCCTCTGGCGGGACTTGTCGGTCATAGGTCTCTCCACTCACTCCCCAGGGGGGATAGGCAGGAAGTCCTACCAGCAACTTAAGGAAGTCACGGAAAGGAAGGACTGCTCGGGCCGGTCTGCGCCGGAATTTCAGACAATTTAAACGCTGAGCCCAAATTTGGGAATCGAAATCTTGACCACGGCGCACATCCTTAACCTGAACTCAAACACTGTGTCGCCTTTGCCGCGACACCACTGGTTAGCCTGTGTACAGTGGCAACCGGGCAAGAAAAAGGCGCGGTCCGAAGACCGCGCCTGGATCAGCCTTGTGGTCGGATCACTCTTCCAGAAGTTGCGCCTTGGCGACCTTGAGAAGCTGGTCGATCTTGGTGCGGATCTCGGCCTCGGTGGCCTTGTCGCCCAGATCGCCCGCAACCTTGCGCACGACATCCTCGTGGCCGGCTTCCTCGAAATCGGCCTTCACGACCTCGCGGGCATAGGCGGCGGCGTCATCGCCGGTCTTGCCAAGCAGCTCGGCCGCCCACAGACCCAGAAGCTTGTTCCGGCGCGCTTCGGCACGGAACTGCATCTCCTGGTCATGGGCATATTTGTTTTCGAATGCGTTTTCGCGATCGTCGAAGGTGGTCATGGCCAGTTCCTTGCGTGAAATTCCCTCTGTTCCGATATGCCCATCCAGACAGCACCGTGCAAGCCCCGAAGGCCCGCCGGACCGCGTCATGGCGTCCGGGCGGCGCGGTGGCCGGACCCGCGCTTGCGGCAAACCCGCCCATGTTCTAAGAGGGCGCATCACCCGACGGGGCCGCACCCCGGCCCGAACGAAAGGTCATCCATGGCACGGCGCAAGAAAATCTACGAAGGCAAGGCGAAGATCCTGTACGAAGGCCCCGAACCGGGCACGATCGTCCAGTATTTCAAGGACGATGCCACTGCCTTCAACGCCGAGAAGAAGGCCACGATCGATGGCAAGGGCGTGCTGAACAACCGCCTGTCCGAATTCTTCATGACCGGGCTGAACAACATCGGCGTGCCGACTCATTTCCTCAAGCGGCTGAACATGCGCGAACAGCTGGTCCGCAGCTGCGAGATCATCCCGCTGGAAATCATCGTGCGCAACTTTGCCGCCGGGTCGCTGTCCAAGCGGCTGGGGATCGAGGAAGGCACCGCGCTGCCGCGTCCGATCGTCGAATACTGCTACAAGGATGACAAGCTGGGCGACCCGCTGGTCACCGAGGAACATATCGCGGCCTTCGGTTGGGCCAGCCAGCAGGACATGGACGACATCCTGAGCCTTGCGCTGCGGGTGAACGACTACATGGCCGGGCTGATGTACGGCGTCGGCATCAAGCTGATCGACTTCAAGATCGAGATCGGCCGCGTCTACGACGGCGACTTCCAGCGCCTGATCGTCGCGGACGAGATCAGCCCCGACAGCTGCCGCCTGTGGGACATCGAGACCGGCCAGAAGCTGGACAAGGACGTGTTCCGCCGTGACCTGGGCAACCTGACCGACGCCTACACCGAAGTGGCGCGCCGCCTGGGCGTCATGCCGAAATCCAACGGCCACACGAAGCCGACCCTGATCAACTGAGGATACCGCCGATGAAAGCCCGTGTTCATGTCATGCTGAAAAACGGTGTTCTGGACCCGCAGGGCGAAGCCGTGCGCCATGCGCTCGGCTCGCTTGGGTTCGAAGGTGTGTCGGGCGTGCGCCAGGGCAAGGTCATCGACCTCGACCTGGCCGAGGGCACCAGCGAAGAGACCGTGCGCGAGATGTGCGAGAAGCTTCTCGCCAACACGGTGATCGAAAGCTATTCGGTCGAACTGATCTGACCGGCGCGCCCCGTGGCGGGCGCTCCGACACGAGGGGGCGCTGCCCCCTCGCACTCCCCCGGGATATCTGACCAGAGGAAGACCGGACCCGGGTAGGGTATTCCGGCCTGTCGTCCCGTGGCGGGCCGCGCTAGCCTGAACCGACAGGAGGCAGCGCGATGATCACACTGGCATTCTACAAGGGGCGCGGCGACGGCATCTGGCAGCGCCTGCAGGACTGGGGCATCCGCTTTGCGACCCGGTCGATCTACAGCCACGTCGAACTGATCGCGGGCCTGGCCGAGCTGGGGCAGGAGGCGGTTTGTCTGTCGTCGTCCGGGCGGGACGGCGGCGTGCGGCTGGCCCGGTTCGTGCTCAATCCCGATCACTGGGATCTTGTGGCGCTGGAGGACGAGCCCGAGGCGGTCGCCGACTTCATCCGCGACCGGTTCGGCAAGCGGTACGATTATCGCGGCATCCTGCTGAGCCAGATCTTCGCGCTGGCCCGCCACGACCCCGACAAGTGGTTCTGTTCCGAGATCTGCGCTGCCGCCCTGGGCATTCCAAACGCACAGCGGATGTCCCCGCAGGCGCTCTATGACGTGGTCAGCTGGAAGCATTTTCAGGACATGGCGCTGTCGGATCATATCCAGTACGCCTGAGGCGCGGCTGCCCCTTGAGATTTGCGGCCCTGCGGCGTAACAGCAGGCAACATCCCAGATCGGAGTCCCGCCATGAAGGCTGCCATCCTCGTCTTTCCCGGATCCAACTGTGACCGCGACCTGCAGGTCGCCTTCGAACGGGCCGGGGCCGATGTGACCATGGTTTGGCACAAGGACGACGCCCTGCCCGCGGGCACGGATATCGTCGGCGTGCCGGGCGGCTTTTCCTACGGGGATTACCTGCGCTGCGGCGCGATTGCGGCGAATTCGCCGATCACCCGGTCGCTGAAGACGCATGTGGAACGTGGCGGTTATGCCCTTGGCATCTGCAACGGGTTCCAGATCCTGACCGAGACCCGGATCCTGCCGGGCGCGCTGCTGCGCAATGCCGGACTGAAATACATCTGCCGCACCGTGCCGCTGAACGTGCGCACCTCGGACAGCGATTTCACCCGGGGCTGGGCTGCGGGGACCGAGTTGCAGATCCCGATCGCGCATCATGATGGCAACTACCAGGCCGATGCAGAGCTGCTGCGCGAACTTGAAGGCGAGGACCGTATCGCCTTTACCTACAACGACAATCCCAACGGGTCCTCGGGCGACGTCGCGGGCGTGCTGAGCGCGAACCGCCGGGTGCTGGGCATGATGCCCCACCCCGAACGCGCGGCGGACGAGGCGCTTGGCGGGTCCGACGGGCGCGCGATGTTCACCTCTCTGATGACCGCGCTGGTTTCCGCCTGATCCCGTAGCCGGGCCGGGCGCCGCGCTTGAGCGGACCCCGCGCCTGACGTATCGTGTGGCATGACCGGAACGCCGCAATTCCTTGAGACCTCGCGCACCCGCAAGACCGGGGGCACGGCGTTTTCATGGCAAAGCCGCATCGCGCTTGGGCTTTTCGTGGCGATCGCGGTGCTGACGGTCTGGATCACCAATTCTGCGCTGACAGACCGCTTCACCCAGAACACCCGCAACCGGGCCGAACTGCGCCTGGCGCTTTACGGCGGCAACCTGGTGTCCGAGCTGCGCCGCAATTCGATCGTGCCGCAGTTGCTGGCCCGCGACCCGACGCTGATCGGGGCGTTGAATTCCTCGGACTATTCGCAATCGACGCAGCGCCTGATTTCCTTCGTGGACGAGATCGGCGCGGCGTCGCTGATGCTGTTGGACCAGGACGGGCGCACCGTGGCGGCGACCGACCGCAATCGCCTGGGCGAATTGCATGCGGGCACCCAGCATTTCACCGAAGCGCTGGACAGTGCCGGCACCGTCTTCACCGTCGCCGAACGGGACGGGGTCGGTTATCGGTTCACCTATTCGCGCAAGATGGAAAGTTCGGGCACCGCCATCGGCGTGATCGTGGTCGAGGTCGACCTGCAGAAGTTCGAACGTGCCTGGGCCGGGATCTCGGACGCGGTGCTGGTCACCGACAGCACCGGCAAGATCATCCTGGCGACCGAACCGCGCTGGCGCAGCCTGACCGAAGGCGTTGCCCTGCAGCGCGAACCGCCCGAAACCGCGATCCAGCGCGCCATCCAGGCCACCGCCGACTGGTCCGCGCTGCCGGCCGATGCCTATGTGAAGGGCGAGGCGGTGATGCGCGTGTCCTCGCGCCTGCCGTTCCGGGGATGGCAGATCGCCAGCTTCACCACCTATGCCAGCGTCCGCGAGAAGGTGAACGGCTTCCTCGCGCTCGAGATCATGGGCTTTGCGATCCTGCTGGCGCTGGCCTTCTATGCGCTGTCCCGCAAGAACGCGCTGCGCATGGCCTTCTTCCAGAACGAGTCGGCGGACCTTCGCGCATTGAACGAAAGGCTGCAGCGGGAAATCGCCGAACGCGAACGCATGCAAAAGTCACTGGACGTGGCCGAACAGACCCTGGCGCAGTCCTCGAAACTGGCCGCCCTGGGCGAGATGTCGGCCGCCGTCAGTCACGAGCTGAACCAGCCCCTGGCCGCGATGAAGACCTACCTGGCCGGAGCGGCCCTGCTGCTGCGCCGCAACCGCCCCGACGAGGCGCTGGCAAGCTTCCAGCGGATCGACGATCTGATCGGCCGGATGGGGTCGATCACCCGCCAGCTGAAATCCTATGCCCGCAAGGGGGGCGAACAGTTTGCCCCAGTAAACGTTGGCGATGCCCTCAATTCCGCGCTGTCGATGATGGAGCCGCAGCTGCGTCAGCGGCAGATCCGGATCACCCGCGCGATCCCCGAACGACCCGTCCGAGTGATGGCCGACCGGGTGCGGCTGGAACAGGTTCTGATCAACCTGCTGCGCAACGCCGTGGACGCCACCTCGACCGTCGATCATCCGTCCATCGACGTGATCCTGTCGGCCGGTGAAACCGCGACGATCACCGTGCGCGACAATGGCACCGGCATCGAGAATCTCGATGATCTGTTCGAGCCGTTCTACACCACCAAACAACCCGGTGATGGGGTGGGGCTGGGGCTTGCCATCTCCTCAGGGATCGTGAACGACCTCGGCGGGCGGCTCACCGCACGGAACGCCGAAGGGGGCGGGGCTGTTTTTGAAATACAGCTGCCTATCTTATCCGATGAGGCAGGGATCGAAGCCGCCGAATAAGACCGGAGAAAACGAATGCAGAAGGCCATGAAGATCGCGATCGTCGACGACGAACAGGACATGCGCCAATCCATCAGCCAGTGGCTTGCGCTGTCTGGCTACGACACCGAAACCTTCGCCAGCGCGGAAGACGCGCTCAAGAAGCTGGGGCCCGATTATCCGGGCATCGTGATTTCGGACATCAAGATGCCCGGCATGGACGGCATGCAGTTCCTGCGCAAGCTCATGGGGTCCGACAGCGCGCTGCCGGTCATCATGATCACCGGCCATGGCGACGTGCCCATGGCGGTCGAAGCGATGCGCCTTGGTGCTTTCGACTTCCTGGAAAAGCCCTTCGATCCCGACCGGATGAACCAGCTGGCCAAGAAGGCCGCCAATGCGCGCCGCCTGGTCATGGACAACCGCCAGCTGCGCCGCGAACTGTCGGACGGCGGGCAGATCATGAAGAAACTGATCGGGTCCTCCCCGGCGGTCGAACGGCTTCGCGAGGATATCCTCGATCTGGGGCAGGCCGACGGTCACGTGCTGATCGACGGCGAAACCGGCACCGGCAAGACGCTGGTGGCCCATGCGCTGCACGCCGTGGGCGCGCGGGCGGGCAAGAAGTTCGTGCTGGTCAGCTGCGCCGCGATGGACGAACCCGCGCTCTCCAAGCGGCTGTTCGGCCCGATGAACCCCGAGGACAGCCGCCTGCCGGCGATCGAGGAAGCCCGGGGCGGCACGCTGGTTCTGGAAGACATCGAGGCGATGACCGACGCGGTGCAGGGCAAGCTGCTGAACGCGATCAACGAACAGGGCACCCCGGCCGAAACCCGCATCGTCGGCATCTGCAACATGCAGGAGGCCGACCGCACCTGCGAAGACGCCCTTCGCTCGGATCTGTTTTATAGGCTGGCCGCGCTGCGCATCACCGTGCCGCCGCTGCGCCAGCGGGGCGAAGACGTGCTGACGCTGTTCACCACCTTCTCGGAACAGTTTTCCGACGAATACGGCTGCGACGCCCCCAAGGTTGCCGCGCAGGAAGCCGCGCAGCTTCTGCAGGCGCCCTGGCCGGGCAACGTGCGCCAGCTGATCAACGTCGCCGAACGCGCCGTCCTGCAGTCTCGCCGTGGGTCCGGCACGATCGCATCGCTGCTGATGACCGAACACGACGACATGCAGTCGGTCGTGACCACCGAAGGCAAGCCGCTCAAGGAATACGTCGAGGCGTTCGAACGCATGCTGATCGACAACACCATGCGCCGCCACAAGGGGTCCATCGCCTCGGTGATGGAGGAGCTTTGCCTGCCGCGCCGCACCCTGAACGAGAAGATGGCGAAGTACGGCCTGCAACGGTCCGACTACCTGAACTGACCGCCGATCACCGCCATCCGCCCCGATCCGGGCGGGTGGCGGGGTATCTGAAGGATAGTGGTGACCATTTTATCCATTGTCTTTTCATCCTTTGCAGTCTTATTGTGAAAGATGGTTCGGTGCCTGATGGCACCCCGAACATGAGTTTCTCTGTTCCACCGCTGCTGTGACCGTCCGAATGACTGGCCCCGGGTGGTTGGACAGACCGAATGGACCCCCGCAAGGGGTCACCCAAACGCCAAGCTGTCC
Source organism: Pseudooceanicola onchidii (assembly GCF_004959925.1). GTDB lineage: Bacteria > Pseudomonadota > Alphaproteobacteria > Rhodobacterales > Rhodobacteraceae > Pseudooceanicola > Pseudooceanicola onchidii. The sequence continues at coordinate 1,356,045 of NZ_SPUW01000001.1, forward strand.
CGAAGGACTGACAAGGCATTGAACGGGCGGACGCCACGCCAAAAACGTGGTCCAACCGCCGGAGAAGAACCGCGATGAGGCGCGACGGGACAAGTGAGAGCAGGGGCAGGGCGCAGACGCGCCGTCCCGCACCCATGGCCCGGGACGCCCGCACTATCGCCCCTGACAGACACGCCGATTTCCCTCTGGGTCCCCCGGGATCACAGGGGTTGTCGCCGTGCAATTGGATAAAATGGCAAAGAAAATGCTCATCGATGCCACCCACGCGGAAGAGACCCGCGTCGTGGTGGTTGACGGAAACAAGGTCGAAGAGTTCGACTTTGAATCGGAAAACAAGCGCCAGCTAGCCGGCAACATCTACCTCGCCAAGGTCACGCGGGTAGAGCCGTCGCTTCAGGCGGCCTTCATCGACTACGGCGGGAACCGGCACGGTTTCCTGGCGTTCTCGGAAATTCATCCCGACTACTACCAGATCCCCGTCGCGGACCGTGAGGCCCTGATGGAGGAAGAGCGCGCCTATGCCGAGGCCATGAAGGCGCGCGAGGAAGAAGACGAAAAGCCCAAGCGCCGTCCGCGCCGCCGGTCCTCTGCCAAGGCCGCCAAGGTCGAAGGCGGGGCCGAGGATGCCGTGCTCGAAGGCGAAATCTCCGGGATGGAGACGATCGACCTGGAAACCGAGGACGGCATCGAAGGCCTGTCCCCGATGGAAACGGTCAACGAAACCCCGGTTGAAGAACCGCAGGACGGCGCCGAAGACACCAGCGCAGACGCGGTCGACGCGGATGACGCCGACACCGACGATGGCGATGACGACGCGGAAGACACCGTGCGCGACGCCGCCGCCCACGACGACGAGATCGAATCCGTCGCTGACGAGGACGATCAGGAAGACATCCGCCCGGTCCGCAAGCCGCGTCCGCGCCGCTACAAGATCCAGGAAGTCGTCAAGGTCCGCCAGATCATGCTGGTGCAGGTCGTCAAGGAAGAACGCGGCAACAAGGGCGCTGCCCTGACCACCTATCTTTCGCTGGCCGGTCGCTACTGCGTGCTGATGCCGAACACCGCCCGTGGCGGCGGCATCTCGCGCAAGATCACCAATGCGGCGGACCGCAAGAAGCTCAAGGAAACCGCGTCGGAAATCGATCTGCCGCAGGGCGCGGGCCTGATCGTCCGCACCGCCGGCGCCAAGCGTACGAAGACCGAGATCAAGCGCGACTACGAATACCTTCAGCGGACCTGGGAACAGATCCGCGAACTGACGCTGAAATCCATCGCGCCGGCCAAGATCTATGAAGAAGGCGACCTGATCAAACGCTCGATCCGCGATCTCTATTCGCGCGACATCGACGAGGTCCTGGTCGAAGGCGAACGCGGCTACCGCAACGCCAAGGACTTCATGAAGATGATCATGCCGTCCCACGCCAAGAACGTGAAGCACTACGGCGAACAGATGCCGCTTTTTGCGCGCTACCAGGTGGAAAGCTACCTCGGCGGGATGTTCAACCCGACCGTTCAGCTGAAATCCGGCGGCTACATCGTGATCGGCGTGACCGAGGCGCTGGTCGCCATCGACGTGAACTCTGGCCGGGCCACCAAGGAAGGCTCGATCGAGGAAACCGCGACCAAGACCAACCTCGAGGCCGCCGAAGAGGTCGCCCGCCAGCTGCGCCTGCGCGACCTGGCCGGTCTGATCGTCATCGACTTCATCGACATGGACGAGCGCAAGAACAACCTCGCCGTCGAAAAGCGCCTGAAGGACAAGCTGAAAACCGACCGCGCCCGCATCCAGGTCGGCCGCATCTCGGGCTTCGGCCTGCTGGAAATGTCGCGCCAGCGTCTGCGGCCCGGCATGCTCGAGGCGACGACCCAGCCCTGCCACGCCTGCCACGGCACCGGCCTGATCCGTTCGGACGACTCCATGGCGCTGAACATCCTGCGTCAGATCGAAGAGGAAGGCACCCGCCGCCGCTCGCGCGAGGTTCTGGTGAAATGTCCCGTGGACATCGCCAACTACCTGATGAACCAGAAGCGCGAACATGTGGCCGCCGTCGAAGCCCGCTATGGCCTGTCGGTCCGGATCGAGGGCGACCCGCACCTCGTCAGCCCCGACTTCACGCTTGAAAAGTTCAAGACCGCGACCCGCGTGATCCCCGAACCCGTCGCCTTCGTTTCGGCCAGCGCATCGCTGATGGACGAGGTCGATGACGACATCGTGGACGAGGTCGAAGAAGAAACCGCCGAGGCCCCCGAGGCCGAGGAAGAGGATCAGAAGCCCAAGAAGCGGCGTCGTCGGCGTCGTCGGCGGCGCGGCAGCGGCAATGGCGAAAACGGGGACAATGGCTCGGGTGACGATCAGTCCGACGCGGATGACGCCGATGGCGATACGCCCGCCGAAGTGACCGAGGACGCCAAGTCCGAAGACACCCCGGCCGAGGCTGAAGCTGAAGCCCCCGAGGCCGAGGAAAAGCCGAAAAAGCGCACCCGGTCCCGCAGCCGCAAGAAGAAGGTCGAGGACACGCCGGCAGAGCCTGCAGCCGAGGCCGCAGTGGAAACCCCGGCCACGCCGGAGCCCGCAGCCGACGCCACGCCCGAACCGGACGTGACACCCGAACCCGAGGCACCGGCCGAACCTGTAGCCGAGGCCGCACCGGAACCCGAAGCCCCGGCCGAGCCCGAGCCTGCCGCCCAGGCAGAACCCGAGCCCGAGCCCGCAGCAGAGCCGGAACAGGCCGAAGCCCCGGCAGCGGACCCCGCGCCCGAGCCCGAGAAAGAGCTTGAGCCAGCCGAGGCCGCCGAGGACTCGGACAAGCCCAAGCGTCGCGGCTGGTGGTCGCTCGGCAAAGGCTAAGGGCCAAGGATTGATGAAAACGGAAAAGCCGCCCCACACCGGGGCGGCTTTTTCACGTCTCGATATCGGCAAACGCGGGACGTCCCGCGCGCGGCTACTGTCCCCGCCTGACGCGGAAGAACCGCGCCGCGCCCATGTCGCGGTTCTCGATCACCTCGTGCCCTTCGCTGGCGCAGAAATGCGGGATGTCGATGGCGGCGACCGGATCGTCCGACAGCATCGTCAGCTCTGCGCCCGCAGACACACCCATCAGCCGCTTGCGCAGGCGCAGCACGGGCAGGGGGCAGATCAGGCCGCGGGCATCTATGTCGACGTCATCCATGGCCACACCGCTACCCCCTCCACGCCTTTGTGACAACTGGTCGCTCGCGAAGGGCGTGACGCCACGCGCGGAACCCGTTAATCCGAAACACATGTTCGGAATAGACATCATCGACGCTGGCCTGCTGCCGGCCATGATCGTGGCGCTGATCGCCGGGGGGATTTCCTTCCTCAGCCCCTGCGTGCTGCCGATCGTGCCGCCCTATATCGCCTATATGTCCGGCGTCACGTTGAACGACCTCGGGCAGGGCAGCCGCAGGGGCAGGGCGCTCGCCACCGCCTTCATGTTCGTGCTTGGCCTGTCGACCGTCTTTCTGCTGCTTGGTTTCGCGGCCTCCGTCGTCGGTTCGGTCTTCCTGCGGTATCAGGAGTACTTCAACACCGTCGCAGGCATCCTCGTGATGATCTTCGGCGCGCATTTCCTCGGCATCTACCGCATCGGCTTCCTCGACCGCGAGGCCCGGCTTGATGCGGGCGACCGCGGCGGCTCGGCCTTCGGGGCCTATGTCCTGGGCCTGGCCTTCGCCTTCGGCTGGACCCCCTGCATCGGTCCGCAACTGGGCGCGATCCTGTCGCTCGCCGCCTCCGAGGCCTCAATCGCCAAGGGCACCGCACTGCTGGCCGTCTACGCTGCAGGCCTCGGCATCCCGTTCCTTCTGGTCGCCGCCTTCCTGCCGCGTCTCACCGGAACGCTGAACTGGATGAAACGCAACATGGAGCGGATCGAACGGATCATGGGCCTGCTGCTCTGGACCATCGGGCTGCTGATGCTGACGGGCGGATTTTCGGCCATGTCCTTCTGGCTGCTCGAAACCTTCCCCGGCCTCGCCACCCTCGGCTAAACGCAGGTAAAGAAACACCAAACAGGGCGTCCGGACCACCGAACGCTTTGTTCACACTTTCGCCCCGAACATGGTTTATATTGCCTCAAGATAAACCGAGGCAGATATGAGCAGCCCGCCCCACGTCCAGACCCGCCGGGTGTTCTACATCCCCGGCTACGACCCGATTCACCCGCGCCGCTACCGCGAGCTTTACCGCAAGGAAGGCGCGGCACAGGCGGGGATCTCGGGCTATGACATCGACCTGCGTCCCAAGACGACCACGGGGCCCTACGGCTGGCACGTGACCTCGACACAGGACGGCGCAGCGGTCGAAACGGATATCGAGGTGCTCTACTGGTCCGACATCGTACGCGACAGTATGGACGGATCAATCCCCGCGACCTACCTCGCCTTGTTACGTACAGCGTCAGTCTACATCTTCACCGGAGCTCTCTTCCGCCTGATGCGCCTGCGCAAGGGGCCGGTCATCGCGGCCCTCTATCCGGTGCTCTTCCTGCTGGTGCAGCTTGCCATCGCCGTGGGGCTGGGCTGGGCGGTCGCTGCGACCCTGCAATGGCTTGCGGGCCTGGCATTTCCGCCGGCCAACGCCCCCGTCGCCGTCGTCAGCGCGCTGACCGGCGTTATCGTGGCCGTCCTGCTGCTGCGCTGGTTCAAGGCCAAGGATGCCAAGTTCTTCGCCTATTACCTCATGCACGATTATTCATTTTCGGCCAGATACTTGGGATCCAATCCTGAAGCTCTGGAGGAGCGCATCGCATCCTTTGCCGACACCATCGCGGATGCGTTGAACACAGATGCGGACGAGGTGCTGATCGTCGGTCACTCCTCTGGCGCGCACCTCGCCGTGTCGATCCTGTCGGACCTGCTGCGCACAGGCCGCGTGCCACCGGACGGCCCCGTATTGTCCTTCCTGTCGCTCGGCCAGGTCGTGCCCATGGTGTCCTTCCTGCCGCGCGCAACCCGCCTGCGCGCCGACCTCGCCTATCTCTCCACCCGCCCCGAACTGACCTGGGTCGATGTCACCGCCCCCGGCGACGGCTGCGCCTTTGCGCTTTGCGATCCGGTGGCGGTCTCCGGCGTCGCGCCCGCCGATCAACGCTGGCCGCTGATCCTCTCCGCCGCCTTCACCCAGACCCTGTCGCCGGAGCGCTGGAAAGAACTCCGCTGGCGCTTTTTCCGCCTGCATTTCCAGTACTTGTGCGCCTTCGACCGGCCCGACCACTACGATTATTTCCGCATCACCGCAGGCCACCTTACACTGTCAGCCCGCTACCACGGCAAGCCCGCGTCAAAATCCACGATCACAACCCCGGTCAACCGCTACCGGAGCGTGGCATGACCCTTCCGCCCAAACCCGCGGCCCGCCCCGACAAGGTCTCCCTCCGCCGCTACATCCGGCTCTTTCGCGACGACATCCTCTCGGCCCAGCCCGCGCGTCTCTACCGCGCCTGGATGGCCGAATTCCGCACGCCGTTTTTCCGGTCCTACCTCGTCAACCAGCCAGACCTGATCAGGACCGTGCTCAGGGATCGGCCCGACGACTTCCCGAAATCCAACCGCATCTCCGAAGGTCTGCGTCCGCTGCTCGGCAACTCGGTCTTCCTGACGAACGGCGAGGCATGGAAACGCCAGCGTCGCATCATCGATCCGGCCTTCGAAGGCGGTCGGATCAAAGACACCTTTCCGGCCATGCGTGCCGCCGCCGAGGCCTGCGTGTCACGCCTGTCAGAAAAGACAGACCAGACGGTAGAGATCGAAGCCGAAACCTCCCACGCTGCCGCTGACGTGATCTTTCGCACGCTGTTTTCGATCCCGATCGACCACCAGATCGCGGCGCAGGTCTTCTCCCGCTTTCGCGACTACCAACGCAGCGCCCCGATCCTGAACCTCGCGGCCTTCGTCCCGCTGCCGAACTGGGTTCCGCGGTTTCACAACCGGCGCACCCGTCGCGCCGCCCGTGACATCCGTTCGCTGATCACCCGTCTCACCGCAGACCGGCAGGCGGCGATTACCGACGGCACGGCACCCGACGACCTGGCCGCCAAGATCATGACCACGGCGGATCCTGCCACGGGCGACATCTTCGGCACGGACGAGATGGTCGACCAGGTCGCGATCTTCTTCCTCGCCGGACACGAAACCTCGGCCTCCGCGCTCGCCTGGGCGCTCTACCTCGTCGCGACGCACCCCGACTGGCAGGATAAGCTGGCCGAGGAAGCCCGCGCGCTCGACACCACCGCCGATTTCGCGGTGCTCGCGCAGCTCAAACTCTCCCGCGATACCTTCCGCGAGGCGCTGCGCCTTTACCCGCCCGTGCCCATGATGGTGCGCGAAACCACCTGTCCCGAAACCTTCCGTGACCGCGCCGTGAAACCCGGCGCGCAGGTCGTGCTCAGTCCCTGGCACCTGCACCGCCAGACGCGGCTCTGGGACAATCCCGACGGCTTCGACCCGACGCGCTGGCACAGCGAAAACGGCAAGACCTGCATGCGCGAGGCGTTCATCCCGTTTTCGTCAGGCCCCCGGGTCTGCCCCGGCGCGGGCTTCGCGATGGTCGAGGGCCCGCTGATCCTGTCAATGATCCTGCGCGCATTCCGGATCGAACCTGTCGGCCCGGCGCCCGTGCCGGTCGCGCATCTGACAGTCCGATCCCGGGCCGGCATCCACCTGCGCCTGACCAGACGTTGATTGAGTATTTATGGCAAGATGAAGTCCGCATTCATCTTGCCTCAAATACTCCCGCCGGAGGCATCCGGCCCCGCCGCCTCAGCCCGCCTTCACGGCACGGGCGAGCGCGCAGAATTGCTCCAAAGACACGGTTTCGGCGCGGTCCGTCGGCTTGATCCCCGCAGCGACCAACCGGTCCTCGATGTCCGGCCCCAACCCCTTGAGCGCGGCGCGCAGCATCTTGCGGCGCTGGTTGAACGCCATGGCCACCACACGCTCCAGCACCTTGGGGTCGGCCGGATAACGCGGTTCGGGCAGGGCGGTCAGGTGCACCACGGCCGAGGACACCTTGGGCGGCGGCGAAAACGCCTCGGGCGGAAGGTTGATGACAATCCGCGCATCCGCCCGCCAGGACGCCAGAAGGGCGAGCCGACCATAGGCCTTGGATCCGGGCGTGGCGACGATGCGGTCGGCCACCTCGCGCTGGAACATCAAGGTCAGGCTCTGCCAGAAGGGCGGCCATTCGGGCGGCGTCAGCCAGCGCACCAGCAGTTCGGTCCCTACGTTGTAGGGCAGGTTGGCGGCCACGCGGATCGGCGGGGTCAGCTGGGTCAGGGGATCGATGTCGAGCGCGTCGCCGTTCACCACCTCGAGCCGGCCGGGATAGGCGGCGGCGACCTCGGCCAGGGCAGGCAGGCAGCGCGCGTCCTTTTCGATCGCCAGCACCCGCCGCGCGCCTTCGGCCAGCAGACCGCGGGTCAGACCACCAGGGCCGGGGCCGATTTCCAGCACGTCACAGCCGGTCAGATCCCCGGCCTGGCGCGCGATCTTGGCAGTCAGGTTCAGATCCAGCAGGAAGTTTTGGCCAAGGCTTTTCTTTGCTGCCAGCCCGTGCTGCGCGATGACCTCGCGCAGCGGGGGAAGCCCGTCGATCGCCGCCATCAGTAGCGGGTGATCCGCGCCTCGGACCGCAGCTGCTGCAGGTAGCCTTCGGCGAAAGAGGCGAGGCGGCGGTTCTGGATGTCCATGGCCACGCCTTCGCGCGACACGGCGCCCGACAGATCGAAGCTGCGCCCGCACATCATCAGGAAGACCAGCGTCTGGCCATTGGCGCGGGTCAGGTTCGTCGACACTTCGCCCTCGTCCAGCTTGGCCAGTTCGGCGGCGATGTCGGCGGGGATCTCGGACGGCATCTTGGTGCCGCGATCCAGCACCTCGGCCGGTTGTCCCTTGGCGATGCCGTAAAGGTCGTCGCAGGTGTCGACACGGGCCTTGATCTTGGCGGCCTGCGCCAGCGCCTGTTCGCTGCGGCCACCGGGAATGTAGTAGGCGGCGTATTCGATGGCGGAATAATTGGAGGGCGCGCGGTTCTCGGATTGCTCGATCGCGCGCAGCAGGAACAGGGCGATCTGGCCGTTCACCTCGATCGGGGCGCTGATCTGGCCGGGACGCAGCCCGAGGATGGCGCCGCGCACCTGCGGCGCGAGGTTGGAGGCAGGCACCCAGTTCACCCGGCCGCCCTGTGCCGCCGACGGCGCGGCAGAGCTTTCGCGCGCGGCACGGGCAAAGCCGTCCGCGCTCATCCGGCGGATACGCTCGGCCTGGGCCAGGACCTCGTCCTTGTTGGCGGCGGTGAAGGGCAGGAAGACCTCGGACATCAGCACCTGCACGGTGGCGCCGGACGCCCCGCCCGAAGAGATCGCGCGATCGATCTCCTGTTCCGAGACCTGGACGCGGGGGCCGAACTTGGCCTGCACGACCGACCGCCAGGCCAGGCCGGCGCTGACGAAATCTCGGAAGGTTTCGGGGGCGACGCCGCCGCCCTGCAGGGCGGTCAGGAACTGGTCGGCGGACAGGTTCGCGCGGCCGGCGAATTCCTGCATGCCACCGATGATTTCCTCTTCCGAGGGGGCGATTCCCAGTTCACGCGCGGCCTGGCGGCGCAGGCGGTCGTCGATCAGCTGGTCCGCCGCGATCTCGCGCACGTCGCCGGGGGTGCGGAACAGCTGCAGCATCCGGATCCGCTGTGCCAGTTCGTACTGGGTGACGACCTGATCGTTCACCTTGATCGCCGGTCCGAAGCCCTGCGCCTGTGCGGCGGTGGCCAGGCCGATCATCATCGCGGTCAGGGTCAGGCAGAGGCGGAAGAGGTTGCGCATTGTCATGTCCGTTTGTCTACTCGTGTCACTTGGGTCTCAGCGGCATGTCCGGGCGACGGTCCCGCCCGAGGTCTGGGCAGAGAAGCCGCGCAGCCCGATCGTGAAGCTGAAGTCCGTGGCTGGCGTGACGATAGTGGAAGAGGTGAAGCGGCGCGAGGCCGAAAGCGCCACATCCACGCATTCATTGGAATAAACCAGCCCAAGCCCCGCCGAGATCGGTTCGTCCGCGACGATGTCATAGCGCCCGAACAGCGACCCGCGCCAATTGGGGTTCAGATCGAAACTGGTGTCGAAGGCCCATTCCGATACCGAATTGGGGCGATCCTCGGCGGCATCGGCGGTCAGCCAGACATAGCTGGCCGACAGGTCATAACGCCCCGCCACCCACGACGCCTTGGCCTCGGCCTTGTTCACCGTGAACGAGGTATCGAACAGCCCCCGCGCCGTCACCGTCAGGCCCGACGCCGTACGCGCCTGGCCCGCGATCAGCAGGTCCGAGGTCGTGCCGCCAAGGCCCGAGGAATTGGTGAAGTTCAGATCCGGGGACGACCGCAGCACCGACCCGAAGGTCAGCCGTGCATCCCAGCCCGTCGGGTCGATCCGGGTCCAGTTCACCCCGACCGCTGCCCGCAGCCCGCGTTCGCGACGATCGGGTGCGGTGAAGCGCGACAGGCTCAGCAGGTTGCCTTCGTCAAACTCGATCCGGGTGCTTTCGTCGTTGGCCACGCGCAAGGCGCTGCCACCGGTCCAGGCGACCATGGCGACGGGTTCGATCACCTCGCTCACGCCGTCGCGGCCATGGCGGACCCAGGGCCAGCGCAGCGTCACAGCGACCGAGGGGCTGACCTGGCTGTCGCCCTGCGGCAGCGTGGCGTCCTGCGCGGTGCGGAAACTGTCGGCGTCGATCCCGATCATGCCCTGCGCGCGGATGCCCATGGGCAGGGTCCATGAATTGCGCAGGCTGGCCCCGACCGAAAGGCGGGTGACGTCGCGCCCGTCAGTGACGAGGTCGGCGTCCGGCCCGTCGGTGTTCCGGTCGGAATAGCGCAGGTGGCTGTGCTGATCGGCGGTCAGGCGCAGCTCGCCTCCGAAGCGGGGAAAGAGGCGGCGTTCATAGGACACATCCGTCAGGATCGACGGGATGGTCGCATTGTCTTCGGTGACGCGCAGCGAATGGATGTTGGCCAGCCCGATGGCCGCGTATTCGTCGCGTCGCACCCGCGACACGATCACTTCGCTTTCCAGCCGGTCGGCATCGGAATAGCCGTAGTCGGTGACATAGGCATCGTCGCTGACGGCGGCGATCTTGAAGTCCAGCTGGAAGCCGCGCGGCAGGTCGAACTGCCCGGCCCCTTCGACATAGGCGCGGGTGATCGCGGGCTTGAGCTCATCCTTGGTCACGGCGCCGGAGAACTCGATCCGGCCGTTGGTATAGGCCTGCCGATAGCGCCATTCGAGCGTCTTGGTCTTGGAGGAGATATACGGCGTAAGTGTCAGGTCGCGATGATCGCCGATCTTGATGAAGTAGGGCACCTTGATGCCCGTCGCCAGCTGTGAATTCCGGCGTATCGACGGGATGAGGAACCCGGTCGCGCGGGTCTGGTTCGGGTCGGGCAGACGCAGGCGGGGCAGCCAGAAGATCCGCGCGCCCAGAACTTCCATCCGGGCGTCATCGAAATACAGCTGCATCTCTTCCTGGTCGTGGATGATACGCCGCGCCTTGATCTGCCACAGCGGCGGACGATTGCCGCAGACCTTGCACGACGACACGGTCGCGCGGGTCAGCTGCGAATAGCGCCCGTCCACCCGGTCAAGTCGTGCGGCGGCCAGTTGCAGCTGCTGGTTCAGCACCATGCGCGCGCCCCGGATCATGCCGTTGCGCAGGTCCCGATCCAGATCGGCGGCATCCGCGATGATGACCTGGTCCGCGCCGCGCGTCAGCACGATCGGCCCTTCGATCAGCAGCTGTTCGCTGTCGCGGTCATAGCTGACCCGGCTGGCCCGCAGCCGCGCATCGCCCTGCAGCACCTCGACCGATCCTTCGGCGACGACGCGGGTCCGGCCCTGCAGGAACACGCGGTCGGCGACCAGCATGGCGGTGTCATCGTCCTGCGCCAGCGCCAGACGGGGCAGAAGGACCAGGCAGAGGATCACAAGCCAACGCATCAGCCATCCTCCGCATGCAGCAACAGGCCGACGGCCAGCAGGACCGAGGCCACGGGCGGCGCCCAGGCGGCCAGGGCCACCGGGATCTGGCCGTTTTCGCCCAGGATCTGCACGAAGTTGCGCAGGTAATAGAGCGCAAAGCCCAGCATCACCGCCGTCAGCACCGCGACGCCGGTATTGCCGAAGCGCACGTGCCGCATGGTGAAGGCCGCCGACACCAGAACCAGCGCAACAAGGAACAGCGGCCGGGCCAGTTCCATCTGGAACCAGACGGCATGGCGCCGGGCCGAGAACCCCGCCTCGGTCAGCAGCTGGATGTAGGTCGGCAGATCCCAGATCGGAATGGCCGAGGGTTCGCCGAAGGTGTCGCGAATGCGCGCCTCGGTCAGGGTCGAGGGCACTTCGATCCGTTCGTAATTCTCGATCCGGGCCTGCGGGTTCTGCCCCTGGTCCAACGGCCAGATCCGGGCGTCGCGCAGTTCCCACGCGCCATCGATCAGCCGCGCGCGGTCGGCTTCGATGCGTCGGGTCGGGCCGCCTTCGGGGGCGTATTGCACCATGGTCACGTCATAAAGCTCTGTGGCCTGCGGATTGGACCGGGCCGCGCGGATCACCGTCTGCCCCTCGGCACCGCCCTGACGCAGCCAAAGCCCCTCGGCCGAGAGCGAGATCACGTCGCGCCCGCCGGCGCGATAGTCTTCCAGCAGGCTGGAATAGCGTTTCGAGGTCGAGGCGACGATCGGGTTGAACACCGCCACGGTCACCACGCCGATCATCAACGCCGTCACCGTCGGAGACACCAGCGCCCGCAGGGCGGACCGGCCGGCCGCGCGGATCACCACCATTTCGGACGACCGGGCAAGGCCCAGAAACAGCGCGACCGTCGACAGGATCATCACAAGCGGCAGGATCGTGTAGATCCCCTGCGGCGCGTTGAGCAGCGCAAGCTCGGCCACCTGCGCGAAGGTGGCCGAGGTCGATGACAGGCGGCGCAGGTGTTCGACCAGATCGATCAGCATCGACATCAGCAGGAAGACCAGCAGAAGGCCGCCGAAGCTGCGCAGGAAGCGCCGCGCGAGGTAGAAGTTCAGGATCATGCGGCGACCTCGACCCGGCGGGGGCGTCGGGATCGCGCAGTCCAGCCCAGCATCAGCGCCCCGATCGCGAACCCGGCCAGCGGCGCGGCATAGGTCAGCGGCCAAAGCGCCGGATTGGCGCGCACGGGCGCAAAGCTGGCCCCTTCGATCCCCTTGATCACCAGCAGCAGCACGATGGCATAGACGATCTGCCGCCACACCCCGAAGCGCGAAAACCCGCCCGTCAGCAGCGCGGCAAAACCGATCAGCGCGGCGGCCATGCACATCAGTGGCTGTTCAAACCTCTCGTGTCGTTCCAGCACCAGGTCACCGCGAGACGATCCGGTCAGGGCCATCACGGCCTCTTCGCGGGTAAAAAGCTGCCACGTCGGCAGGTAGCGTACGTGCACGAAGGGCGTCTCGGCCTTTCCGAAAAGCCGCCCGATGTCATAGGTGAAATCCTGGAAATGCGTGGTGAACAGACGCTGGCTGTCGGACCGCAGGGTCTGCGCCAGCCCGTCCACCATCACCAGCTTGGCCCCGCTGTTTTCCGTCGCGCGATCGGCCACCAGGTATGCGCGGGCGGCGGTGAAGGTCTGCGGTGCTTCGGCGTTGCGACGGTCGGACAGGAAGACATCCGTCAGCGTGCCGTCGGTTTCGATACTGCGGATATAGAAGGTCACACCGGCGGCGGGATGCAGGAAGGTGCCTTCGGTCAGAAGCCGGGCCGTGATGTTGCGTTCGAGGTCGTCCTGCCGGTTCTGCAGCTGCGTCATCGACGCGGGCACCAGGAAATGGGTCACCAGCGACATGAAGAGCCCGACGAACAGCCCGAACCACAGCACCGGCCGCGCCAGCCGCCAGGGCGAAAACCCGGTGGCCTGCATCACGACCAGTTCGCTTTCCGAAGACAGCCGGTTGGTCACGTAGACCACGGCGGCAAAGCTGGCCATCGGCAGCACGATGCGGATCACGTTCGGCAGGGTCAGCGCGGTGAATTCAAGGAAGACCCAGGCGGATTGCCCGTCGCCGATCAGGGTGTCGAAAAGCCTCACCGCCTGATTGATCCAGTAGATCGACACCAGCACGAGCGAAAAGAATCCGAACAGCACCATGAATTGCGACAGGATGTATCTGTCGAAACGTGACAAGGTGGTCCCCCAAACTTCATCGCCCCGGCAGCGGGCTGGACCCGACCCTAGCGGATTCGACGGGGGGGGAAAACTGCTATCTGGCCAAACCGGCGCACGGGCGCTAGCCTGCCCGCCAACGCGGCGGCAATGCGCCTGCCGCCCTGCAAAATCCCATCCAGGAGAAGCCCTTGACCCAGACCGCCGCCGTGAGTTTCACCGACCATGACCTTGACGCGATTGCCGGCACCGAAGGGCGGCTGGCCCTGATCTTGAACGCCGACGGCACGCTGAGTCGCGCGGCGCGGCGGCTGAACCGGCTGACCCGTGGCGCGCTGGCCCGCCTGATCGAAAGCGAGGCTTTCACCAAGGCGGACCCCGGCACGGTCATCACGCTGAACTGGCCCACGGGGCTTGCCGCCGAGGCGCTGGATATCGTCATCCTGCCGCGCCGCCCCGAGATTGAAGATGTGCGCACCGCCGGCGCGGCCCTTGGCAAGGCGCTGAAGGACAAGACGCTTCTGATCCTCGGCCCGTCGCAGCGCCTGCCCGAGCTGATCGAGGCCGCGGTCCTGCGCGCCTATGAGTACAGCGATCAGAAGACCGAAAGCGGCAAGGTGCCCGGCACCATCACCGCGCAGGTCAGCGATCCGTCGGGCATGACCGACAAGATGGCCGATCTGCTGGCAGCGGCTCAGGGCGTCTTCTTCACGCGGGACCTGGTGAACGCCCCGGCCAATGTGCTGACGACGACGACCTTCGCCGACCAGCTGAAGGCGATGGAGCAGTACGGCCTGGAGGTCGAGGTGCTGGAAGAGGACCAGTTGGAAGAGCTGGGCATGGGCGCGCTGCTGGCGGTCGGGCAGGGGTCGGCCAGCCCCTCGAAGGTCGTGGTGATGCAGTGGAATGGCGGCGGGGACGAGCCGCCGCTGGCGCTGATCGGCAAGGGCGTGGTCTTCGACACCGGGGGGATTTCGCTGAAACCCGCCGGTGGCATGGAAGACATGACCATGGACATGGGTGGCGCGGGTACGGTGGCAGGCGCGATGCGTGCGCTGGCGCTGCGCAAGGCCAAGGCGAACGTGGTTGGACTGGTCGGTCTGGTCGAAAACATGCCCTCGGGGACGGCGATGCGCCCCGGCGACGTGATCAAGTCGATGAAGGGCGACACCATCGAGGTCACGAACACCGACGCCGAAGGGCGGCTCGTGCTGTGTGACGTGATGTGGTACGCGCAGACCCGCTTCCAGCCCTCGGGCATGATCGATCTGGCGACGCTGACCGGCGCAATCATCATCGGGCTCGGCCACCACAATGCAGGCGTCTTTTCCAACAACGACGTCCTGTGCAACAGCCTGACAAAGGCGGCCAGCAGCGTGGGCGAAGGCGCCTGGCGCATGCCCCTGGGCAAGGCCTATGCCAAGCAGTTGAAGTCGCGCGTGGCCGACACCAACAACGTCGGCGGACGGCCCGCAGGGTCGATCACCGCAGCCGAATTCCTGCAGCGCTTTGTCAAGGACAACACCCCCTGGTGCCATATCGACATCGCCGGGACTGCCAGCGTGAAGGCGGAAACCACCTTTGCGCCGGCCGGGGCCACGGGCTGGGGCGTGCGCGCACTGGACCGATTGGTCCAGGAGAAGTTCGAAGGCCAGTGAAGGCAGGGAATATGGGCGAAGCCTACTTCTATCACCTGACCCACACCCCGCTTGAAGTGACCCTGCCCATGCTTCTGGGCAAGGCGCGCGGCGCGGGCTGGGCCATCGCGGTTCGGGGCACGTCGCCTGACCGCATGGACTGGCTTGACCAGAAGCTGTGGCTGGGCCCCGAGGATGCGTTCCTGCCGCATGGCCTTGCGGGGGGCGATCACGACGCGCTGCAACCTGTGCTACTGACGACCGGCGCGGCGGCGAACGATCCGGCCTGCCTGATGACCGTCGACGGGGCCGAGGTCACGGCAGAAGAGGTCAAGGCGCTGCAACGCACCTGCATCCTGTTCGACGGCACCGATCCGCAGGCCGTGCAACATGCGCGCGGCCAATGGAAATCACTGACCGACGCGGGATGCGGCGCAAAATACTGGTCCGAGGAAACCGGCAGCTGGCAGATGAAGGCCGAAAAGGCGGCCGTCTGACTTACGGCGTAAGAACCAGCGACCCGTCGCCGATCTCAAGCTTCGAAAAGCCTTGCAGATAGCGCATCCCGAGAAGGGACTGGCGCATCTCTCCGCCGTTGACCATGGCGCGCACGCCTTCAGACCGGACAGGACCAAGCGCCACGCTGTCCAGCACCACCGGGGCGATCCCGACCTCTCCGTTCGCCGACAGGGCGCGGCTGGAATAGACCAGCCCGGCCGGGTCGATCCCGAGGGTCTGTGCGTCTTTCTTGGTCAGCACGATGTCGCTGGCCCCGGTATCGACCATGAACCGCAAGGGTTCGCCGTTCACTTCGAGCGTGAGGTAATAGTGGCCGTCCGGTGCACGCGGGACCGAGATCTCTCCGCCCTGCAGAACCGCCTGCGACGGCAGCATGGTCTGGCGGATGTCACCCCAAAGACCCACCACGGCGATCACGCCGACGAAGATCAGGACCCAGGCGGCAAAGTTCTGCGCCAGACGGCCCCAGTGCTTGCGGCCCTGCGTGAAAATCCAGCCGCCGACCGCGATCAGCAGCAGGACGAGATAGGCGAAATGCATGGTCGAATTGGTATCCATGGACTGGATATAGGCGCCCTGACCCGATGCGTCACCCGGCGAAACCGAAATCCTTAAGACCGTCCAGAACGAACTGCACCGACAGCGCCGCCAGAAGCATCCCCATCACCCGCGTGACCACGTTGATGCCGGTGCGCCCCAGCAGCCGTTCCAGCCACGTCGCGGTCAGGAAGAATCCGAAGACCACCAGAAGCACAAGCGCCGCGATCCCGGCGACGGACAGCGCGCCAAGGGCCCCGGGCCGCTGACCGGCCAGCAGGATCACGGTGGCAATCGCCCCCGGCCCGGCAATCAGCGGCATGGCCAGCGGGAAGACCGACGGATCGGGTTGGTCCTGCGGGTTCTCGGACTGATCCGAGCGCCGCTTGGTGCGCCGTTCAAACAGCATCTCGAGCGCGGTCAGGAACAGAAGGACACCGCCCGCGATCCGGAAGGCGGGCATGGTGATGCCGACGAACCCCATCACCGCCTCGCCGAAGAAGGCGAAGAGCGTCAGCAGGCCAAGCGCGATCAGCGACGACCGGATGGCCAGCGCGCGGCGGCGTTCCTGGCTGTCGCCCTGGGTGAGCGCGGTAAAGACCGGCGTCAGGCCGATCGGATCGATGATCACGAAAAGCGTGACAAAGGCGGTGATGTAGAAGGCGCTGTCCATCACGCAGCTTCCTCTGCCTTCTCAAGCTTTTCAAGCGCGGTCATCCAGAGCGCCTCGGCCTTCGCCATCGCTTCGCGCAACTCGGCGTATTTGCGGTTCCAGACCTCAAGCTCGCCGACCCGTTCGTCTTCGTAAAGCGCCGGGTCGGACAGCTTCTTCGACAGCTTGTCGCTCATGTCCTGCAGCTTGGTGACGCGCTCTTCGCACTTGCGGACATCGGCCTTCAGCGCCAGCATGGCATCCCGCGACGGACGCTTCGGTTTGTCTTTCTTATCAGACTTCTGCGGACCAGAGTTCACGTTCAGAAGGAGGTTTCTGTAGGCTTCCAGATCATCCTCGTAAGGCGTGACGGCCCCGTCTTTCACCAGCCACAGCCGGTCCGCGACCAGCGACAGAAGATGCATGTCGTGCGACACCAGCACCACGGCGCCGGTATACGCCGTAAGGGCCTCAACCAGCGCCTCGCGGCTTTCGATATCGAGGTGGTTGGTCGGTTCGTCGAGGATCAGCAGGTGCGGCGCATCAAGCGTCGCCAGCAGCAGTGTCAGACGTGCCTTTTGCCCACCCGAAAGCCGCCCGACCTCGGTTTCCGCCTGATCGGCGCCCAGACCGAATCCGGCCAGACGGGCGCGCAACCGCGCGGGGGCCTCATCCGGGCGTTCGCGGCGGATGTGGTCGATCGGGGTCTCGTCCAGGTGCAGCTCGTCGACCTGGTGCTGGGCAAAGAACCCGATCCGCAGCTTGGACGATCGGCTGATCGACCCGTCCATGAGGCTCAGGCGGTCCGACAGCAGCTTGGCCAACGTCGACTTGCCCTCGCCGTTGCGACCCAGAAGCGCGATGCGGTCATCCTGGTCGATGCGCAGATCCAGCCGCGACAGCACGCGCCGGTCGCCATAGCCCACGGCGCCCCCTTCGATGCGGATGATCGGGGGCGAGAGTTCCTCGGGCGAGGGGAAGGTGAAGACCGTGCGCGCCGCATCTTCGGGCGCGGTGATCTTCTCCATCTTTTCCAACATCTTGACGCGGGACTGCGCCTGTTTCGCCTTCGACGCCTTGGCCTTGAACCGGTCGACAAAGCTTTGCAGGTGCGCGCGTTTCGCATCCTGTTTCTTGGCCGCCGCTGCCTGCAACGCGCGCTGTTCGGCACGTTGCTTGGCAAAGGTGTCGTAGCCACCGGTATATAGTGTAAGTTTCTTGCCCTCGAGATGCAGGATCGCCCCCACGGCGCGGTTCAGCAAACCACGGTCGTGGCTGATGATCAGCACGGTGTGGGGGTAGCGCTGCAGATAGCTCTCCAGCCAGAGCGCCCCTTCGAGGTCAAGGTAGTTGGTCGGTTCGTCCAGCAGCAGCAGGTCGGGCTGCGAAAACAGCACCCCCGCCAGCGCGACGCGCATCCGCCAGCCGCCCGAGAAGGCCGAACAGGGCATGTGCTGTTCCGCTTCGGTGAACCCCAGGCCGCGCAGGATCGACGAGGCGCGTCCCTCGGCGGACCAGGCGTCGATGTCCGCGAGCCGCGTCTGGATGTCCGCGATGCGCGTGGGATCGGTGGCGGTCTCGGATTCGGCCATCAGGCTGGCGCGTTCGGTGTCGGCCGCCAGAACGGTATCGAGCAGCGAGACCTCGTTGCCCGGCACCTCTTGCGCGACGCCGCCGATGCGCGCCTTTTCGGGGACCGAGATCGCCCCGCCGTCCAGCGTCAGCTCGCCCCGGATCAGGCGGAAGAGGGTGGACTTGCCCGCGCCGTTGCGCCCGACGATGCCGACCTTGTGGCCTGCGGGGATCGTGGCGCTGGCCCCTTCAAGAAGGGGACGACCGGCGATGGAGTATGAGATGTCTTGGATACGCAGCATGGCGCGCGCTTAGCAGAGGGCAGGGCACAGGGCCAGAGGGAGAATGGGGGCGCTGCCCCCGCCGCCCTTGGCGGCCCCCCCGGGATATTTGAAGCAACGAGAAAGGCAGGGTCGCGGCGCGTGACGGCTTTTCAAAGGGCCGGACCCATGCTAGGCGGGCGCCGATCCCGAAGCCGGAGCATTGGCTCCGTATTATATATAGAGAGATGACCATGGCCACCGAACGTACGCTTTCCATCATCAAGCCCGACGCCACCCGCCGCAACCTGACCGGCAAGATCAACGCCAAGTTCGAAGATGCCGGTCTGCGCATCGTCGCACAGAAGCGCATCAAGCTGTCGAAGGAACAGGCCGGTGTCTTCTACGCCGTGCACGCCGAGCGTCCGTTCTATGACGAGCTGTGCGAATTCATGGCTTCCGAGCCGGTCGTCGTGCAGGTGCTGGAAGGCGAAGGCGCCATCGCGAAGAACCGTGAAGTCATGGGCGCGACCAACCCCGCCGACGCGGCACCCGGCACCATCCGTGCCGAGTTCGCTGAATCGGTCGGCGAGAACTCGGTCCACGGGTCCGACGCACCGGAAACCGCAGCTGTCGAAATCGCCTACTTCTTCTCGGGTCTCGAACTGGTCGGCTAAGCCCGAACTGTCAGATCTGAAGGGGCCGTGCCTGCGAGGGTGCGGTCCCTTTGTTTTGGGGCGTACGTTCAACGTGGTCGCGCAGGATCGCGGCGTTGCGCAGGTTGGCCTTCCATCCGACGTCGAAGATGTCGCCGATCAGCGGCACGAGGCCGATCACCCAGTCGATGCCGAGGTTCCGGGCCATGCGGGCCAGATCGCGGCGGGGCAGGCCCATGCGGTAGGCCTCCTGCAGGATAAACAGCGCAGGCGCGAGGGCGAGCGTGTCGCCGACACCCGGGACCAGACCAAGAATACTGTCGAGGCCCAGCCGGATGCGGGTGCCCGGCAGACGGACGGCGCGGTCCATCAGCCGGGCGATGCGCTCTGCCCTGGCCACGCGGGAGAGGCGCGGATCACTCATGCCCGGGCCGGTCCACGGGACAGGATGATGTAGATCGCGTGGATGATACCGGGGATGTAGCCCAGGATCGTCAGCAGCAGGTTCAGCCAGAAGGCACCGCCAAGTCCCACCTGAAGAAAGACACCAAGCGGCGGGATGAAGATCGCGACGAGGATGCGAAGAAGGTCCATGATCTGTTCCTTTCAATACAGTGTTGAAAGGATAACGGCGGGATTTCGCCTTCGGTTCCCTCAGCCCACGCGGACCCCGATGGCATCAAGGAACCGGGCAAGCTCGGCGGGCAGGCCCGCAACCTCGGGCGGGGGCCCCGCGGCGCGGATCCGATCGAAGCGTTGACGCAGGGCGTCTTTCTCGGCACCCTTGCAGTCGTTCCACGGGCGGCCCTGCAATCCCATAACCAGCGCGTAATAGCCGATGAAGTGCGGCCGGGTGCCCGTGGCGATCAGCCTGGCATAGGTGGCGTCGGGCCCAAGATCGCGGACCTCGTCAGCCGTGGTGATCCCGGCGCGCCGGTATGGGTCGACCGAGGCCGGACCGATGTTGCGGATCGCGATGACCGGATCCGACATCTGCTACTTCCGCGTCATCGCGTCGAGCCCGTCGAGGATCAGGTCGAGGCCGAAGTCGAAATCGTCCACCTCGGGCGTGCTAGCGCGGGCCAGATCCTCGGTCCTGCGATAAAGGCTGGGGTAGCGGTCCTTCGGGATCTCCTTGAGGTCCTTCTTGGCGGCCCTTGCGATTTCGCGGGTGCGGGTCGGGCGCACCAGCCGCTGCAGGGTGAAGCCGTAGACGTGGTTGTCGATGGTGTTGCGCGCGTGATCGGCCTGCGCCGGGGTGAAGCCGACGGCCATCAGGCAGCCGAGCGTCGCGTCGAGGTATTCCATCATCATCGGCCCCGGCGCGCGCGGCTGCTGGAACTGCGCCGCCGCCCAGGGGTGGCGCATCAGCACCCGGTGCGCCGATTGCGACCGCGTCTTCATCTGGCCCTTCCAGTCGAAGTCCGGCGTCGGCAGGTCGATCTCTCCGGCGACCATGTCGGTGATCCCGGCCACGATGTCCGCCTTGTTGCCGATGTGATTATAGAGAGACATGGCCTCGACGCTCAGCCGGGTGGCCACCTTGCGCATCGACAGTGCCGTCAGGCCTTCGTCGTCCGCCAGCGCCAGGGCGGCGGTCAGGATGCGGTCGCGGGAAAGGGGCAGGCGGGTCTGGGTCATCATGGTCGGGTCCCGTGTCGTCACCCCTTACGCTGTAAATGACTTGGGCGCGGGGAAACAGACCCCTGACACAAATCTTAACGGACGGTTCGGAGATTCGTCCAAAATGGGGCAGCTCTGCCTCAAATTCGAATCGAAATATGGCCGTTTTGGCCCCGGTCGGTAAACAGTTTTACCCGGTTGGCCGAACTGTTCGCGGATCGGGTGGGGCAAATCCGTAAAACACCGGAAATGAGCCCCTTTTCCGCCTTTTTTCACCACCCCCTGCCCAATTCGTGTATTCAGTTTGTGGGGGCCTTGAAGATTGCATGAGCAAGACGAGAGGCAGAAGATGTCGAAGTTTGAAGCTTACGAGCCGAAGGGCGGTAACGGTCAGATCGAAGGTGCGGAAGCGCGCCGTGTTGGCAAGCGTGGTGCGATTGCCTGCTTCGTGGCCGGAACCAAGATCCTGACCATGGAAGGGCAGCGCCCGGTCGAACAACTGGTTCCCGGCGACCGCGTGATGACCCGTGACCACGGTCTGCAGTCCCTGCGCTGGATCGGCTGCCGTCACGTCGATGGCTCCGAGATCAAGGAATTCGACAGCGTTCGCCCGATTCGCATTGCCGCGGGTGCCCTGGGCAACGGCATGCCGGTGCGTGACCTTCTCGTTTCCCCGGAACACCGTGTGATGGTGTCGGGTGACAAGGTCGCCGAACTGATCGGTGAAGACGAAGCCCTGATCGCCGCCAAGTACCTGGTCGGCCGCGACGGCATTACCGTCGAAAAGGTCGAGGCCGTCATCTATTACCACCTGATGTTCGACGATCACGAACTGGTCATGTCGGAAGGCACCTGGACCGAAAGCTTCCTGCCCGGTCTGAGCGCCCTGAACGGCATGGACGTCGAGGCGGTCGAAGAACTGTACGCGATCTACCCCGAACTGCGCCTTCTGCCGACGCCGTTCAAACCGGCCCGCGCCTCGATGGACCCGGTGATCGCCAAGATGCTGTCGGCCGACGCCGGCCTGCTGGTCAAGAACGACGCCTGATCCAACCGCTTGTCTTTTGAAATGGCTTAAGATTTTTTCAAGACTACTATACTGAAACCCTCTGGTCCATTTGACCAAACTGCATGCAGCATTTCAGTAGGAGAGACGCCTGGCCCCGGCCGGGCGTCTTTTTTTGCGGACGGGTCCAAAGAGCTTTGTATGATTGTTCGGCTCTTCTTGCATTCTTTGATCTGAGGCGTCACCCTTGCAATAACATATACTGAGGCGACGAGATGTTTAGAATTGACAGAGAATCCAACAAGATGTGCAAGTTGGAGCGAACTACATTTTCGCACGCGGGTTTCAAGGAGCGTCAGCATCTTCAGGAATGGTTGGCTTCGGAGCCCAACGCTCTCTGTGAGGCAATGGGGGAAAAACCTGGAAGTTTATTGATTATCCAAAAAGAGTTTGATGGTTTCTCTGAAACAAAAGAGCGGTTAGACCTTCTCGCTTTGGATCGGAGTGGCCAGCTGGTGATTATTGAAAACAAACTTGATGACTCGGGTCGAGATGTAGTCTGGCAAGCAATGAAATATGCTGCGTATTGTTCCACCTTGAAAAAGGCAGACGTTATATCGATATACCGGCAGTATCTAGGAAAAACAGGCAGCCAAAAAGACCCAGCTTTGGATATTTGCGAGTTTTTGGGCGAGGAGAATTTGGATGAAGTAAAGATAAACGACGGTGTAGCGCAAAGAATCGTATTTATTGCTGCAAATTTCAGAAAAGAAGTCACTTCGACCGCACTTTGGTTAGGTAGCCATGGCATTGATGTGCGATGCGTCAAGATATCTCCATATGTCTATGGCAGCGAAGTATTCATAGATCTGCTTCAGATTGTGCCGCCTCCGGAAGCCGCTGATTATATGATCCGTATGGCTGAAAAGGATAGTGAAGAAAAAAGTACGACTGGTGCCCTTAAGGAGGCTCACCGGTTACGTTTGGCGTTTTGGGAACACTCCATTGAGAAGCTGAGGAGTGATGGATCGCCCAGATTTCAACATGTCAATCCGACCAAAGAGAATTGGATAAGTGTTGGTACTGGCGTTTCTGGCTGTATGTACTGTGCGGTGGTTGTGAAGACTGCCGCTAGGGTTGAATTTGTCATGCAAAGGTCTGATGAAGCTGAAAATGATTGGATTTTTGAGGAGTTGAAAAGAGACAGGCTCAGTATTGAACACGATTTCGGCGGTTCGTTGGTGTGGAAGCCTATGGCGAACATGAAGCGAAGTGCTATTGCAATCGAAGCAAACTTTGACACCTCTGACAGAGATCAGTGGGTGGATATTGCTGATTGGATGGCAGACAATATATCTCGTCTGGAAGGGGCGCTAAAAGACAGGCTGGCAAAATTAAACGCGCGCCTCAAGTCAGGTCAGGCATCCGCGCAGCTTACCGCTAAATAGTTTTTTGCTAGTGATGCAACCGATATCACGGTCTGCCTTTACATCCTGACGCAAGATCGTGCGTTAGGGAAAGTGGCGGAGAGACAGGGATTCGAATGCGACATTCTGCATCCTGAAAAAGCCATGATTTCAAGATAGTTGCGACACATCACGATGCGACACATGCCGGGCATTGTGTAGCAAAATGTGGAGCAAACCCGGCTGAAGCTATGGCATCGGGACCGGGTCCGATACGGGGGAAATCATGGCGGGATTGCATAAGCGAAACGGCACTTGGCATCTCCGGATGCGGGTCCCGCGTAGATATCTCGATGTCGCCGGTCGCAGTGAGATTCACCGCAGTCTTCGGACGGACAGCGAGCGACGCGCGCGCGAGCTGCTGCCCGCCGCTGAAGCTCAGATCCTCAAGGACCTTGAGGCCATGCGGGCGCTCACACTGGAAATGTCAGACTCCATAGATCAACTGGCCGCTGCCTCGCATATCGCTGCCAATGAAGGATTTCTATATCGCCCAGTCGCGGAACTCGTGACGGCACCCCTGGATGAGTTGTTGGGTCGGTTCGCCGCCGTGGAAAGGCATGGAGGCGATCCAACGGTCGCGAAGGCCGTGCTTGGCGGCGTGGAGCAGACGGGCCTGCGACTATCCCAGTTCGCGGCTGCTGATGAGCAGCTTGCTGCATTCGACAATCGGTTCAAAAATCCCAACCAGATGCGGGTCTGGCGCAATGCGAAAATCCGGGCTGCCAGCAACCTACGGGCGGCGTTGGACGGTGCCGACATCCTCGTTGAGGATATCGACCATGCGGTCGCGCTACGGCATCGAGCGTGGTGGAAGCGCAGGGTGGCTGCCGAAGGCCTTGCGATTGAGAGCGCAAACAAAGAGTTCGCCAACCTCGCAGGAATGCTTAGGCGTTACTACGAGAACATCGCGCGACCGAACCCTCCCGAGCCGTATCGGAGGGTCAGTTTGCGTGATCGGCACAATAATGAAAACCGGAGGCTCGAAATCCCGACCGACTGGATCGTCGAGAAATGGTTTGCACCCGGGGCGTTCGACAATCTCAATGCGGAGGCGCGTGACATCCTGCTGATCTCCATCGAGACGGGGTGTCGGCAATCAGAAATCCATGATCTTCCGCCAGAGGCGATCGTGCTGGATGCAGCTATTCCCCATATTCTCGTCGCGAATAACAACGGCGAGCTCCGACGCGAAATCAAGAACACCGCTTCAAAACGAAAGGTGCCATTGGTGGGCGTCGCCTTGGCGGCGGCACGGCGAAACCCGGATGGGTTCCCGAGGTATCGCGGAAAAGGCGGATATTCCGGCAATGTGAATGGCCGTCTCAGGACAAGTGGTCTCTTTCCTTCGCCAGAGCACACGATCGGAGGTCTGCGGCATTCCTGGGAGAGCAGGATGGAGGCGTTCCGGGTGAGCGAAACGGAGAAGGGCCACATGATGGGCCACAGCATCAAAAAGATCCGGGGGCGGCCGGTCTACGGTGACGATGTGACGCTCGAAAAGCGGCACGAGATTGCCCAGCAGCTGTCCTTGCCGGTGCCCGATCATCTCGCATGATCGTGGCAAAACCGGGTGCTGCGGCAAAATCTACGAGAGGTGGTCCTCATGATGCGCAAGGGCTCTGCGCCAACCAGCAACCAATCGGGCGCTGTCGGGGCCAGCTCGATGCGGCACAACCTTTCTCTCGATCGTTTCGTATAGCAAATCGAGGGCAAGGCCGCTGAAGTTCGCGAATGAAACCCGGTGGAAATCGAGCACCGGTCCTTTGGCCGGCTGGTCAGCGGCCTCGGTCATTCTGGTTAACCAGTGTGTTTCAAAGACCGGCGCGTCGGAGACCAACTGGCGCGTTCCGAGGACTTCGAAGAAACGGGCCGCGACTACATCGACGCATGGCGCAGCGTGGACGATTTCTATGGGGATCCGGTGAACTGCTGCGCTCTCATCAGACCAGTCATCGAGGCTCCATGATCTGGATGGCCGCATAAGAGATGACCAGGTCCTAACCTGTCCATCGTCGAGCCATGACAAACCGATCTCGATCGGCCAGCTGTCAGACGAAAGGCTGCTGGCTTCGAAGTCGATGACCGCATAGTGTGACATAGCAGCCTTTTTTTCAGTGTTTTCTGTGTTGTCGGACATATCTCACTCGACGATAGCACCATACGACATGCACGCCATGTTAAGCTGCACGCGCTGATCACTCCGTTTCCGGTAGATGTGAAAGCATTACGCCGCCCTGCGAGGGGCGGCGTTGGCGATTTCGTGGGCTTGCAGGAGAAGGTCTTGGTCGTCTTCGAGCCGGGCAAGTTCGTCCTTGAACCTTTTCAAGTAAGGGAGCACCCAGGTTTCGCCCTGAGTGATCTGCCTCGCGGCCTCGCTGAGGGCGCTTTTGACCTTTTGGATCTGCGCGGTCGAGGAGGTCAGGGAGACTTGGGCTCTTGCGTTCGCCGCGGCCCGTGCGGCTGTCTGTTTCGACATAGCACTCCATGCCCGACCACCGCAGGGATGCGGCTGGTTTCGTGGGCCTGGAAGGTGATCGCTACATGAAGTTGCTCCATTCGTGCTGAGGTTGAAAGTAGCCGACAGATTTCGCCGGATAAACATCTGTATAGGAAACAGTTCGTTCTGACCTGTGACCGGTCTTTCCGGGAACGATGATCACTTCCTGGTATGCATTGCCGGTAAAGGCGGTGGTGTCAGGACGGGCGCGCCAGCTTGAGCAAAAGAAAGGTGAGTGGGGCCAGCGCGCCCTGGCGCCGGGGGATCCAGCCCCGGCGATCTCGGCGTCAGTTTCGGTTTCCGCGGTGCTTGGCGATGGCTTGCTCCGCTGCGAGCAAGTCGGAGACACGGTAGGATGCCTCCAGAGCATCGCGCAAATGTCGCGTGGCATCGTCGATCAGACCGGGTGCCAACTCAACCTCCAGCTTCGCTATTTCGCAAAGTGCCGAACGAGCAGCGTGGAGGAAACCCTCGCTGAGCAGTGAGTTCTTTTCGAGATGCTTGCCGAGGTCGCCAGACCATCGCTGGAGTGGCTTGAACGCCTCGTAGGGAAGCTGACTGATGGCCTCGCACGCTGCTCGGGTATGGCGCGACGCGTCAGCGAGGATGTCCTCGATCCTCTCGAAATCTCCGTGTATTTTTTGATCGAAGAAATGCACCAAGCGATGGTTGTTGCCGTTGTCGTATGAGGTGGGTTTCGGAAACATGTTTCTCTCCAGGTCTGCGAGCCGGAGTGCGACCGGCCCTCACCTTGGAGGGGCCGGTCATACTGCCGGTTGTCAGACTGCCGACTGGCGTCCCTTTTTCATCGTTCGTCGCATCCGATGCTCAACGGCGACGGAGGTTGAGCTGCGTTCCCTCTGGTGCTCGACCGCGATGTCGTGCTCGGCATGGAGACGAGCACGCACGCATTGCATCCGTTCCCAAGGGGCTTCTGCCAGACGACCTGTGATTGGCGTGCCGGTCATACCAATAGGGAAGCCCTCATGGTTCGGACTGACCGACAACAGACGAGCGCCGATGAAGCGGGTGGGCCGTTTCAAACCTGCACTTCTTAGGTCGGACAAGCGCGTGAGACTAATGTCGTAGCCGGTGTGCGAGACCGATGTCGCAGTCGTGCCATAAGCGAGCACGACCTTTTGGGAAGCGCCTTCGCCATCGACTTCCAGGACGAGGCATGGGCGTGTCATCGGCACTCCGTCTTTCGTTTGCGGATAGCGAACGGGGAAGCGAAACAGCACGACATGACCTGGCTGGACATGTTCGGCCCAGTTGGCTGCTACATGGGTTGTGTGATCGAACATCAATATCTCCTGGTTTCGATGATCGACGCGGTCCAACATTGCCTCTCTCGGGTATCGGCCACCGGATGCGCGTCACAACGCGCGTGCAGCCGGTGCAGATATCCCTCTCGGTGGAAGTGCAGCAGGATCGCCGCTTAACCTCGTTTCGGCGCTATTGGAGGCGGGCGGGCATACAGTCGGTAGGAGAAATGCGGAGTGCCTCAGCAACAAACCGTCGCCTGTGTCACGCCATTATCCCCGTGTGCGCTGCCGCGGTGAGCGGCGCTTCACCGCGACCGGCCGCATGATCGGTTCGGGTTCCGGAGCATGGGGCAGATTGCAGTTCTCGGGATCTATCGTTTCGTCGTTCTCGAAACCTTCGGCGAAGGGACCGCGTCCGGCCATTGCGTCGCTGATAGCCTGGGCCCAGCCGCATCCAGCTCGAGTGCTCTCGACGGAGTGTGACTGTTCGACCGCGGCCCTTATTGCTTCATCAGTATCGGCTGAACGGATCCTGTCGGCATGAGCCGTGGCTTCCTGTCGGCGCTCAGCCTCCCGCTTGTTCGCGATATGCTGCGACTCTCCGGATCTCCGAGCTTTTTCCCGTTGCCTCGCGCGCTTCAGATCCCACGCCTGCCACAGAGCCTCATTCCTTGAGCGCACGGTCGCGCGGTCCCGTTGTCTGGCCCCCGCTGGTGCTGCTTTTGCCTGCCGCCGTTTTCTTTTGATCGCTGCCGTCTTCGGTCCCTCGTGCCTCTGGGGCTCAAGCCCTTCCGGAGCGTCGCCAGCCGCTGCTTGATCGGCGTAGGAACGCAGGTCGATACGAGCGGATGATCCACAGCGTTTGAGCGCGGCGTTTGTTCGGGTTTCCCATTCTTGGCGCATGAGAAGGACGCAGGCGGCACCGGTGTCCCGTGCGTCGAGCACACGCGTTTTCTCTCCGAAAACGCCACTATCGCGCTCGACTTCCCGGGTCGTGAAGCGGATGTGCGCATGAAAGTTGATATTGCTCTTTGTTGGGTCTTTTAGAGCGGTAAAATAGTCCTGTTCGCCGACCTCCGTCCCACGGTTTTTCCAGAGCGCCTTCCCCCATTCTTCGTCGAAGAATCTGGGGGCGTGGGTCACATAATGGACGGCAACACCGAACGAGTCTCGCAGCCAGCACGCAAACCCGTGAACCAGACGGATCTGCTCGTTGTGCGGCAGCTCAGCGGGCAGGGCCGGCCTCAGTTCCCTCGCGACACGCGCGTTGCTTCGCACCTCGGATTTCTCGGCGGCGTTCCAAAGTTCCTCGGCAGAGGATTTCCAGCCCACGAGGCCCTCGTGCAGGAGACCCGGAACATTGCGATAGTTGAAAATCAGACCAGTCCGATGATCGGTCATCCGGCTCCGAGAGGCGTAAGCGGCCGCGGCGACGGATGACCGTCCGTCCGATCGGGAAATGACCAGGAGTGGGCAATGGCTGGCTGGATGTGGGCGCAAGTGTTTCATAGAAATGAAATCGGGCCCGGGTCGGGTATCCGCTCCTCAATGCCCGCGGCAGCGCGCGGCAAAGTCTCGACTTTGCGTAACTGCGCCCTTGCCTCTCGGCGGCGGGGACTGGTGCCGTGCACAGATGTTCTCGCGTCGCCGTTCTGATTTTCGGGTGCGCGAAGCAAGGCGGGGCAACATCTCCCTTTCGGAAATGCGAAATCAGGAGGTGGTCCCATGACAGATCGCAGCAAACGGGTAGAGATGCTCAAGGAAAAGCTGGAGCAGGCGCAGGCGCGCTTGAAATCTGCGGAGGGCGAGGAGAAGAAGCGTCAGCGCAAGGAAGACGATCGGCGTAAATACATCCACGGTGGTGCGTTTCTGGCGGCGATGGCCAAGGCCAGCCCGGAGGATCGCAAGAAGTTGGAACGGTTCATCGACAAACACATCAATCGACCGACAGATCGGAAGTTTCTTGGTCTTGAGCCTCTGCCCGCGTCGCCCGGAGAGAAGCAATAGCCGGCATCGACCGATAGTCGCGATCAGCAGCTACCGCATGATTCCATGAAGAACTGAATCGGAGCGGTTGTGACCTGAGAGATTGGCAATCTGACTGCCGTCTCCGAAGGTTTTTCCTTGGGGACCTGCGATCTCCCACCGGGGCGATATCCGCATCTTCAACACAAGGATCACGAAGTTCGGGCTGGAGATCGCGGTCTCCTCTACCGCCTTCGCGGCGGCTAACTGGTGGGACCCGGCGCACTCTCGTATCAAGAGCGTTGTTTCTCAGCCGCCTACGCGGCGGCTCACACCGGGTCCCTGGTAAGGAGATAGGGTGGCGCCGACTCAGACGGAAACACCTTTTTCTCCTCTACCGCCTTCGCGGCGGCTAACTGGTGGGACCCGGCGCACTCTTGTATCAAGAGCGTCTTTCTCCGCCGCCTACGCGGCGGCTCACACCGGGTCCTTGGTAAGGAGATAGGGTGGCGCCGGTTCAGCCGGAAACACCTTTTTCTCCTCTGCCGCCTATGCGGCGGCTAACTGGTGGGACCCGGCGCACTCTTGTATCAAGAGCGTCTTTCTCCGCCGCCTACGCGGCGGCTCACACCGGGTCCTTGGCAAGGAGATAGGGTGGCGCCGTTTCAGACGGAAACACCTTTTTCTCCTCTACCGCCTTCGCGGCGGCTAACCAATGGGACCCGGTGATTTCGTCAGTCCTCATGCGGGCTTCATGACTTTTTCGGGAACATCCAGCCACTGGAGGGTTGTTGTTCTCCTGAACACTTCAGGAGAACCCCGATGGCCTACACCCGTTTTTTCCTCATGATCGCGACCTCGACCCTGCTGATGCTCGGTCTGATGTATCTGAACACCTATCTCGTCAGCCATGTCTTCTGGTCGGAAACGCGCGCCTACATGGCGCTGGTCATGGGGGCCGTTATGGCTTTCGTGATGCTGGCTTTCATGCTGGGCATGTATAAGAACCGCACCGCCAATATCGCCATTTTCGCCGGGTCCGTCGTCGTATTCGCCGGGGCGCTCTGGCTGGTGCGCAGCCAGGCGACTGTGCAGGACCGGTCCTACATGAGCGCGATGATCCCGCACCATTCGATCGCCATCATGACCTCTTCACGGGCCAATCTGACCGACCCGCGCGTGCGCGAGCTGGCGGATGGGATCATCTACGCTCAGGACAAGGAGATCGCCGAGATGCGCTACTTGCTCGCCGACATCGCGGCGAATGGCGAGGCACAGCCGGGGCCTGCCGCCGCCGCGCCGAAGCTGAAGGATGCTGCCGAGGCGCTGTCGACCGAGGTCGTCAAGACCGTCGATCCGGAGTTCCTGACGGAGGACGACATCGCGAAGGTCTTCCCCGATGGTGCCGACTGCCGCTTCACCTATACCGAGACCAGCCCGCCGGTGCTTGTGACGGGCGACGACAGCGCGTTGATACGGATCAGCGGCGACCTTGTCCGGCTTGAGGCCGCCGGCGACGGCTTTGCCGCCGACCCGCTGACGGCAAAGATCAACCAAACGGACGACGGCGACCTGCACGACCTGATCGTGACCGCCGGGCCCGACTACACCGCCGGGTTCCGCGGCCAGTTCACCTGCGCCAACTGAGGAGATCGACATGCCCAAGGACACCAAGCAGACCGCCGCCCTCTACCGCATGGTCATGCCGGAGCACACCTGCCCCTATGGCCTGAAGTCGAAGCACCTGCTCGAAACGCACGGTTACGAGGTGGAGGACCACCATCTCAAGACCCGCGAAGAGACGGACGCCTTCATGCGGGAGCACAATGTGAAGACAACCCCGCAGACCTTCGTCGATGGCGAGCGGATCGGCGGCCACGACGAGCTGCGCATCTTTCTCGGGATCGACCCGCCGAAGGAGGAGCAGAGCGACACAAGCTACCGGCCCGTGATCGCGATCTTTTCGGTCTGCGCGCTGCTGGCGCTCGGTCTGGCCTGGCACCAGTATGGCACCGTTCTGACCTGGCAGAGCTTCATCTGGTTCATTTCGCTGTCGATGACCGTTCTGGCGATCCAGAAGTTGCAGGATGTCGAACAGTTCTCGACCATGTTCCTCAACTACGACCTGCTGGCGAAAAGATGGGTGCCCTACGGCAAGGTCTATCCTTATGGCGAGGCGCTCGCCGGCATCCTTATGACCGCGGGGATCCTGCCGTGGCTCTCGGCCCCCGTGGCGCTCTTCATCGGGACCATCGGTGCGGTGAGCGTGTTCAAGGCGGTCTACATCGACAAACGCGAACTCAAGTGCGCCTGCGTGGGCGGGGATTCCAACGTGCCGCTCGGGTTCATCTCGCTGACTGAGAACCTGATGATGATGCTCATGGGGATCTGGATGGGCGTGCGGGTGTTTGCCGGATGAACGGAAGTGTGATGGCCCGCCACAGTTGACCTCGAAACGCGCATCGCGTCATAGTTCGGTCACTCATCCGGAGGTCCCGTGCGGCATATCCTCGTCATCATAGCGTTGATCGTAACCGCCTGGGCGTTTCTGCCCGGTGCGGCGCAGGCGCATGACATGCCGCATGTCGAAATGGGTGACGCGAAGACCAACGGGGACTGCGCCGACTGCCTGGACATGGACGACACGGGCGGACACGCCTCGGGCATCGACTGTCATCACGGGGCCGGCTGTGGTCCGGCAATCCACGCGCTGCCGGTCTCTCTGTCGGTCATAGCGGATCCGGAGATGTCCCGCAGCACGCGCCCTCACGACACGGTCGGCCTGCGATCCGTTTCCCTCTCCCGGGACCTGCCACCTCCGCGATCCTGACGGCATCGAAGCCGCGACTGCGACACCTGTCGCAGTTCATCGACTTGTTCGGCCTCATCGGCCGAGCCCTTCAGGATCAATACCCATGAACAAGATCATTCCCGCCGCTCTGGCCATTGTCGCCGTTGCAGGCGGAGCCTATTACCTCACCCGTCCCGGTGCCCCGGCGCCAAGTGCACAGCCGGCAGAGGGCGAACCGATCGTCTCGATCACCGTGCCCGACACGATGTCCGCTGATGCCATGATCGGCCAACGGGCATTCGACGCGACCTGCGCCGCCTGCCATGGCACCAATGCAAGCGGGAAACAGGGCTTCGGCCCGCCGCTGGTCCACAAGATCTACGAGCCGAACCATCACGCGGACATGGCGTTTCAGATGGCCGTCCAGAACGGCGTCCGGTCGCATCACTGGACCTTCGGCGACATGCCCGCCCAGTCTGGGCTGACCAAGGCTGATGTCGGCAATATCGTCGCCTATGTTCGCGAACTTCAACGCGCCAACGGGATCGAGTGACATGAGCCTTCGCATGACACGCCGCGGCTTCTGCGGCGCTTTGGCCGGGTCCGCAGGCCTTGCCACGCTTCCGGTGCGGGCGGCGGGACCGCAGACGCTGACCGCCCGCGTTGCCACCGCCCAGATCGCACCGCCGAAATACGCTCCGACCGAGGTCTGGAGCTACGACGGCACTTTGCCCGGCCCGGTCCTGCGCGTGACGCAGGGCGGCCGCGTGACCCGCCGGTTGGTGAACGACCTGGCCGAACCGACTTCGATCCACTGGCACGGCATCCGCATCGACAACGCGATGGACGGCGTCGCCGGCCTGACGCAGGAGGCGGTGCCGCCGGGCGGAACCTTCGACTACGACTTCGCCGTGCCGGACGCGGGCACCTACTGGTATCACGCGCACACGAACTCCTTCGAACAGGTGGCGCGTGGCCTTTCCGGTGCGCTGATTGTCGAGGAAGCGGATGCTCCGGAGGTCGACCGGGACGAGGTGCTGGTCCTCGACGACTGGCTGCTGAACCCCGAGGACGGCCAGTTCGCCGAACCCTTCGGCCACATGATGAGCCTCAGCCATGGCGGGCGGCTCGGCAACCTCATGGGCACCAACGGGACCTTTGACTTCGCGCGTGACGTGAAGGCCAACGAACGGCTCCGCCTGCGTCTGATCAACGCCTCCAATGCACGGATCTTCGTGCTTCGGCTGGCGGGCCTCGACGGCTGGACCGTCGCGCTGGATGGCATGCCGCTGCCCACGCCGGAGCCGGTGGCCGCCGAGCTGATCCTCGCCCCCGCTCAGCGCATCGACCTGATCGTAGATGTGACGGCGGATGACGGTGAGACCGCGGCACTCGTCAGGTTCGACGACGACGACCAATGGCGGCCGCAGGCACGGTTCCCGGTCAACGGCAAAGCATCCGCGACCCGGCGCGATACGCCCGCCGCCCTGCCGCCGAACCCGCGCATGGAGGTGCCGGGGATCGACAGCGCCCGGCGGCTCGACATGGTCATGGAGGGCGGCGCCATGGGGCGCATGTCCGGCGCCATGATGAACGGCCGCTCCATGGGGTTTCGTCAGATGGCGGGGCAGGGGCAGTTCTGGGCCCTGTCCGGGCAGGTCGGCATGACCGAGACGCCCTTCGCCAGCCTCGACCGGGGCGAGACGGTGCGCGTCAAGCTGACCAACGATACGGCCTTTGCCCATGCCATGCACCTGCACGGCATGCATTTCCGGCAGGTGGCCCAGGACGGAACCCTCGGCCCGATGCGCGACACGATCCTCAGCTATCCGGACGAACCGCTGGAGATCGCCTTCGTCGCCGACAACCACGGCAAGTGGCTGTTCCACTGCCATATGCTCGGCCACGCGTCCTCGGGCATGACCGCCTGGATCAATGTAAGCTGACCCCCTAAACAGGAAGGACATACCATGAAGAAATACATCGCCATCGCGCTGATCGCCACCGGCACCGCAGCCTTCGCCCACAGCGGCGTGAAGGACCCGGACGTGATGAACCGAATGATGGGCATGTCGGCGCTGGCCGACCAGATGAAGGTCATCGGTTCCATGGCAAAGGGGCAAATGGAT
The DNA here is from genome assembly GCF_004959925.1 of Pseudooceanicola onchidii. Lineage (GTDB taxonomy): Bacteria > Pseudomonadota > Alphaproteobacteria > Rhodobacterales > Rhodobacteraceae > Pseudooceanicola > Pseudooceanicola onchidii. Next base: position 1,389,835 of record NZ_SPUW01000001.1, read on the forward strand.
TTCGACGCCGATGCGGTGAACACCGCCCTTGCCAAGATGTCCAAGGAGGCCTCCTACATCCCGTCGCTTTTCGAGAAGAAGGCGCTCGACCCCAAGTCCGAGGCCCTGCCGGTGATCTGGGACGAGTTCGACACCTTCACGGCCCGCGCGAAGGACCTGGAGGCGGTCACGGGCAGCCTCGCCGGAACCATCGAGACGGCGGCGGACCTCGGCCCGGCGATGGGACAGATCGGCAAGGCGTGCGGTGCTTGCCACGCCGATTTCCGGGCCAAATGAGACTGGCTGCCCTGTTGATCGCCTGCGCGGCCACCGCCGCGCAGGCTGACCACCGCCTCACCGGTCGGGACGTCGAAACGGGCGCCGCGCTCTATGCGGAAAACTGCGCCTCTTGCCACGGCGCGGCGCTGGAGGGGCAGCCCGACTGGCGCAGCCCCGGCGCGGATGGCGTCCTGCCCGCGCCACCACACGACGTAACCGGCCACACCTGGCACCACGATACGCCGCTGCTGCTGGAATATACGCTGAAAGGCGGTCAGGCGGCGCTGGAGGCGCGCGGCGTGACCGGCTTCAACAGCGGGATGCCCGCGTTCGAGGACGCGCTGACCGAAGGCCAGGTGCTGGATATCCTCGCCTACATCCGCTCGACCTGGCCGGAACAGGCGCAGCAGGTGCAGAGCCAGCGGACACATGCCGCCGACTGACGTCCTGCGCACGGGCGTCGGTCAGCTGGTCAGCAGCTTCTTCCGGGCGGCGTAGTCCTCGGCGTCGATCTCGCCGCGGGCGAGGCGCATGTCGAGTTCTGCCAGCGCCCCAGACGCCTTGCCGTCCGGCGCTGGCCCGTCCAGGCGGCGGACGAACCAGATGACCCCTGCCACGATCAGACCAAGGACGATAAGCCAGAGGACCGGTCCGAACATCATGCCGGGACCATAGCCATAGCCCCAGTTCATCATGTGATCATAGCCCTCCGGATCGGCGAACGCCGGTTGAGCGAAGAGGGCAAGGGGGAGTGCGAGACGTTTCATGGCAGCCTCTTGGATGGTGAAAACGCCCGCCCAGTCTGACCCGGAATGGCTCCGGTGCCCTTGATCCAGCGCAACCACACGGATTGGTGAACCGGCGGGGCGCCCCGGTGTCCCGAGGCGCCCCCGTGGCCCGAACTGCGGCTTATTCCGGCGCGATCTCGGTCACGGTCAGCTTGCCCTTCACCCGGTCAGCGGTGAAGGCGATCTCCTGGCCTTCGGCCAACCCGTCGAGCATCGCCGGATCGGAGACTTCGAAGACCATGGTCATCCCCTCCATGCCGAGGTTCTCAAGCGGCCCGTGGTCGATGGTCAGCCGGTGCCACTGGGTGTCGATCTTGGTGATCGTGCCCATGCTCATGCCCGCGTCGCCATGCGCGGCGTCGTGAGAGCCGGTATGATCGCCGGAGGCGGCGGCGGCGGTTGCGAGGAGAGCGAAGGCGAGTGGCAGAAGTTTCTTCATTTCTTTGTCCTTTCGAGACGTGAGAGGACGCACCCTGCGAGGCAGGACGCGCCCGGGAAATCAGCCGCGACGCACGTGGTCGCGGGGGGAGATGATGGTGTCGGGGCTGTCGTTGCGGGCTTCATCGGGAAGCGCGCCGGTCCATTCCCAGGCCTGTGTGCCGGGCGGGTTCTCATACCAGCCGGGGTCGGTATAGTCGTCCGCCGCAATGCCGTCGCGCACCTTCACGACGGAGAACATGCCGCCCATTTCCAGCGGGCCGTAGGGACCCCAGCCCGCCATCATCGGCACGGTGTTTTCGGGCAGTTCCATCGACATTTCGCCCATGTCGGCCATCCCTGCGGTGCCCATGGGCATGTAGCCCCGGGTTTCGCGCCGGATCATCTGGGTTACCTTGCGCTTGTCCGCCCCGATGAAGGTCGGGACACCGTGGCCCATGGCGTTCATCGTGTGATGCGCCTTGTGGCAATGTATGGCCCAGTCGCCTTCGTGCACGGCATCAAACTCGTAGGCGCGCATGGCGCCGACGGGGATGTCGATGCTGACCTCGGGCCAGCGCGCCTCTGGCCGGACCCAGCCGCCATCGGTGCCGGTGACCTCGAAGTGGTAGCCATGCATGTGGATGGGGTGGTTGGTCATCGTCAGGTTGCCGACCCGGACCCGCACCCGGTCGCCCTTGGACACCACCAGCGGGTCGATGTCGGGGAAGATCCGGCTGTTCCAGGTCCACATGTTGAACTCGGTCATTGTCGCAGTGCGCGGAATGTAGGTGCCCGGGTCGATGTCGTAGGCCGCCAGCAGGAAGGCGAAGTCCCGGTCCACCGGCATGAAGGCCGGGTCGCGCGGATGCACGATGAAGAGGCCCATCATGCCCATGGCCATCTGCACCATCTCGTCCGCATGCGGGTGATACATGAAGGTGCCGGATTTGGTCAGGTCGAACTCGTAGACATAGGTCTTGCCCGGCGGGATCGCGGGATGAGACAACCCGCCGACACCGTCCATGCCCGAGGGCAGGATCAGCCCGTGCCAGTGCACGGTGGTGTGTTCCGGCAGGCGGTTGGTGACGTAGATGCGCACACGCTCGCCTTCGACGGCTTCGATGGTCGGCCCGGTGGACTGGCCGTTGTAGCCCCAGAGGCGCGCCATCATGCCGTTGGCCATGATCCGCTCGACCGGCTCGGCCACCAGGTGGAACTCCTTCACATTGCCGTTCATCCGCCAGGGCAGCGACCAGCCGTTGAGCGTGACAACCGGGTTGTAGTCCGGTCCATTTGAGGGGCGCGGCGGGACCTGCGTGTTCGGGCTGTCATAGCTCGCCGCTTCGGGCAGGTCCCGGAACCGGGTCTGCGCCTGCGCGGCGGATGCCATGGCGAGGCCGGCCCCGCCGGCAAGAAGTTGTCTGCGGTTCATTCTGCACCTCCTGTCGCGCCACCCCAGATGGCGGCGGTCATGGCTGCCTCGGCGCGCCAGTAGTCGGCCTTTGCCTCGGCATAACTGAGTTCGGCTTCAAGGCCCTCGCGGGCATCGGTGATCAGGTCGAAGGTCGAGGTGAGCATGCCGTTGTAGGACTTTAGCGCCTCCGCATCTATCGTGCGGCGCAACGGCAGCACCTCGTCCCGCCAGTGGCGGGCGATGTTGTATTTGCCGGTGACGGCCGCATGGGCGGACCGCGCCTCGGACCGGGCATTGACCGCCGCCTGCGCCAACTCGTTCGCCGCGCGCATGTAGGCCAGTTCACCCCGGCGGCTGGTCAGCTTGCCGGTGTCGTAGAGCGGGATCTCGAAGCTCGCTTCCAGCACACGAGTGGTCTCCGTCTCGCGTCCCGTGGGCGTGTCGGATCGCTCTACCTCGGCGCCCGCGGTGATCTCGATATCCGAGAGCATCCGCGTCTGGCCTTCCAGCCGGTATTCCTGCGCGATAGCCTCCAGCTCCAGCCGCCCGATGGCGAGGTCGGTGCGGTGTTCCAGCGCCAGTTTCTCGATATCCGACCGGCCGGGCCGTCGACCAGGCAGGCCCGGCAGGCGATCCGGAACATAGAAGTCGATATCCGAGCCCCAGAGCCCCATGAGCCGGGTCAGTTTCTCCTTCGCCAGCTGGGCTTCCAGACGGGCATCGGCGCGTTCGGCGGCGAGCTCGGCGGTGAAGACATGCTCCCGCGCCTGATCGGCCCGGTTCATCGCCCCGGTGCGACCGAGTTCGGCGGCCAGTTCCGATGCCGCATCCGCCGTGCCCTGCGCCCGCCCGATCAGCGCGGCGGCCTCGAAGGCTGAAACCGCGTCGATCCAAGCCTGACGCGTCTCTGTCGCCAGCGCGATCGTCGCCCCAAGGGCGGCAAACTGCGCCTGCTGGAACTTTGTCTGCGCGATGGCACGGCGGGGTTTCACGGTTGCTGCGTCGAGGATCGCGCCCGTCACCACGGCTTCCAGCGAGCGGGCCAGCCCGACCTCGCCGATGCCCGAGATCGTCACGCCGAAGGACGGCACCGGGCCCATGGCGACCTCCCACAGGTCCGCCGCCGAAAGCCCCAGATCGGCGTAAGCCGCCTGAAGGCCGCGGTTGTTCATCAGCGCCACCTGAACGGCCGTGTCCGGCCCGATGGTCTTGCGATGAACCAGAGCCCGGGCCCGCGCCTCGTTCGCGGCGACTTCGGCGGCCGATTGCGCCCAGACGCCCGACGCGCCGGTGGCCTGTTTCGTCCCGCTGGACACCAGCGAAAACACCGCGCCCGGGGCCGAGGCCTGACCGACCAGTCCCGCATCCGCACAGGCCGCAAGGGCCAGCGGCAGAAGCGCGACACTCATTTTGAAGGTCCTCTTCATGACGACCCTCCCGGCCCCTGCGCGTCATTCAGCTGGCGCCAATCGCCGGGCGCCTCGATGGGGCGTGAGGTGTGCGCAACGGCTGGCCCGGAGGGCGCGGCGCGCGCGGTCATTGGATCGGCAGCCCGCGTCAGCGGGGCGGCCAAGGGGGGCTCGAACGGCTGCGCACAGCCCGCGAGCGCCAGCGGCACGGCGGCCGCCAAGAGGAACTTCATGATTGGTCTCCGGAAGGGATCGGCAGAGCAGGCGCCGGACGGCACCCTACGACAGCTCGATCACGCCTTCGGAGGTCGTCGCAGCCCGTTCGGGTGCGTCAGTTCGGTCAGGTCGGACGATGACAGGTCGTGCGGCGCACTCGATGCGATCTGGCCGACGCCCAGCACCACGGGCATCACCGTCAGCTCAGCCACGCATGCATGATCGCAGCAGATCGGCGCTGAATCCGTTGAGGCCTCATCCGAAGTCTGAACCACCTGATGCATGCCGTGGTCCGCGCCATGGTGGGAATGGTCCATCGAAGCAGCCGAAGGCTGTTGCGCGGCATGCTGCATACTGACGCTCGCCTGCTGTTCGCACAGCATGGAGCCGGACATGGCCATGACGGCGACCGGGGCGGCCACCATCATCAGCCCGGTCAACGCCAGGAAGAGTGCGATCAGGTATCTCTTCATCGTGTTCGCATCATCCGGTAGCGCGAGTGTCGTGGCAAGTCACAAGCGCTTCACTAACATCGGCAAAGGTGCAAACCCACCGCTGTGGTCGGACTCGCCGATTTATCGTGCCTCACGCACGACTTTGAGGGCCCTGAGATGCTGATGCGCCGTCTCGGGGCGGGTGGGATATACCGTGAACACATCGTAGCCGGGCTCGAGATCCACCTTGCACCCTAACAATCCGAGCAATCGACTCGCTTCGGCCCGAATGCCGCGGCGCCGGTCGCGTTGATCGTCAACGCCGTAGACCTCGATAAATGCAAATCCTGGACCTGGCCGATAGTGGGCCTGTGCGGCAAGCCGGAGAGATGGCAGGTCCGGATTGTCTGACCTCATGGCTGCCTCTACGAAACCGAGCAGCGTTTTTCTGTCTGGCGTATCCATGCGTAAATCCTTCCACGGTGGCGTAAACCAACATTGGCCCGAAGCGGCATCCACGAAGCGATTTCACGGGGGGCTGCACGCATCAATGGAAAGATCGTCAAATCTGGGTCCGTGGGCGGGTTTGGCGCGGTCTGGGGAAATGGGGAAACGGCCTTGTTTCGGCTATGTCGGTCCCTCAGCCTTCGGCAAGGCTTTGCCCCCTGTAGCGGACACGGACCTGTCTCACTGAAAAAATGCCGACGGTGCAGTGGAAACCTCCGAAATCACGGGCTTTCCCCTCCGATACCAAGTCGCACGGGACATGCCCTGAACTTTCCACGGCATCTCTCTCGATATAGCATTCGCTGCGAGGTATTCCGCTCGCGGCACGGCGCCGGCGGCGGCGCGGCGCTCTCTTTCCCGTTCGGTCTTCCTGCGGCGTCGTTCCTTGGTCGAATAAACCTGCTGGAGGCTGAGGGAGCGCGCTTCGTCATCGGTGATGTCGAGCAGTTGCGCGACCTGGGCGCCGGAATAATGATACCTGCCGTCATCCAGCGGATTTGCCGTCCGAGGCCGCGCTGCACGGTCCTCCGCGTTCCGGACGATACTCCGGACTTCTGTCGCGGGAAGGCCGGGCGTCGCGACGGCTGCCATCCTGTCGATCGCCGTCGCAATATCGCCTGGCTCGCGCAAGTGCGTCAGGCATGTCGCATAGAGGTGCAGGAAAGTGTTCCGGCGCCCTTGGGGGACTTGGCCTCCCCAGAGGACGCAAAGCTTATCGAGGTCGTTCAGGATCTGCTGGAACCTGGCAGCCGGAGTAAGCCCCGAGCCGGTCACCCGACGCCTTGCCTTTTTGACATGCCGCAGCTTTCGCTCTTGAAGCTGGCGCCGTGTAGGTCGGCCGAGGGCCGTGTATATGGCGTCCTCCAGAGCGTCGTAATTGTAGCGCAGGAGCGTTCCGCCAATAACGCGGACGACACGGCCGGACTTCGGATTGATGCTGCCAGGGAGGCGGAAAACGCGTGCGGTATCCGAACAAGACTTATCGGCGCCGGCACTCCTGAACAGGCTGATAAGGCCATGGATTGCCGCCCGCCATCGTGCCCGCACATGGGGTGGCAACGGTCGTATGAGCCAGATAGCGGCGAGGCCGCGTCCGGTCGCGTTCAGCAGTGAAGGCATTGGCAACCCCGCAGTCTCGCATATCTCCGTGACCTTGGCGCGCCATGCGGCCGGGTCCGCCACAAGGCCCGTTGGAGCGAGATCGGCGTCGAGATCGACGAACATCGCGTTCAGCGCGGCAAGGCGCATATCTTCCCGATGACCGTGAAACCGGTTCAGGGAAACAAACGAGGTTCGTTCGGTCGCACAGGTGGCATAGAACGGAGCGGTTGCGATCTCGGAGATCTTGCACTCGGCCCGATCTTTCCGGTCCGCGATCAGAAAGTTCACCTTGCCGATGGCGTCGTCAGGGTGCAGCAGGCGCACATAGTCCGCGGTGGCCATATCGGCCGCGACGGGCAGCGCGTCTATGAGGGTGCGTGTGTTGAGGTGTTCCATTTTGGGGAACTGGTTCGCGCGACGGCGTTACCCAAACAGCCACCAGCCGGGCAGTAAGGGCGGGCTGCCGAGGCCTTTGCTGCAAGCGAAAGCCTGCAACCGGCCTCGGTGCCGATGACCATCGTCGTGTCCAGGTGGCCTCAGATAATGAGGCGAGGGGTATTGCCCCGCTTGATCTGGGACAGCTGGCCTTCGAGATCTGCCATCTGCTCTTCCATCGCATCCACAAGAGCTTCGAGGTCGGTGACTGATGCGGTTCGCTCGACCAGCATCTTTTCGAGGGCCTGGACGCGAAGCTCGAGCGGCCGGGCCGCTTCGGCTCTGATAGCCTCGGCCAGGGTCCGAAGCGTATCCGAATGGGCCTGCGTGGCCTTGGCGACCTCAGGCGAAATCCCTTCTTCCACGACCTGCCGAGGCAGGTCGGGAAGACCTTCTTCACGCACGGCGAGGAATGTGCTCCAGGCCGTCGTGGCGAGCCCTCGGCGACCAAGAGCATTCCACAAGTTCAGTCGGTCAGGGGTTTCCCCCTTGGCCATGAGAGTCATGGCGGCGGCAAGAACTTGGTCACGGGTGTAGGCGGGTGTCTGCATTGGGAACTCCATAGTGCAGTGAAGAGGAGTTCAGGACTTGGTAACGATTGTTGTTGCCGACTCCGCCACAACGCGTTTCCAATCCGGCGCCGTTGATATGGTCGGAAGCTCATATGCTCTCGAGCTTCAAAGGAGTCGGTCGCTTAGCATGAGAATGGGCGCAGGAACTTGTGTCTTGGAGCATTCCCTGTGATCTGGTGGCGTGCCTTCTGCTTAATACTCTGCCGCTCAGGGGCCGGCGTGTTAAAAAGGCATGTCTTCCGCATCCACCGACGCATCATGTTGGCGAGCAGGGGTGACAGCATTAGCCTCCCGAAGCCATTTTGCCCGCTTCTGCTTGAGCATGTTCATCTGGTCAGCCGCCCTTTGGCCGACGTCGGATTTCGCGCCAACAATATGCCTGACAGTCCCAAGTTGGCTCATCAGAAGTTGCGCGCAAGCCGCCTTTTCATCTGCGGTGACGGCCTCGTGGAGGTCGTCCCAATACCGTCTAATCCGTAGGTTCAGCGAGTTGGGAGCAACCAGGTCTCGACCGACGACACCGATGCCAGTGATCACGACGGGACGGTTGCCAGACCGATATCGGATTTTGTGAGAACGTAAGCCGCAGTCTTGGATGACTGTCCGAATGCTGGTGACAACCTTGCCCGGAACGAACCTTCCAGAGATCGTGAGATCATCAACCCACAGCGAGTGTCGCAATCCGCGGGCGCTACAGATGTCGGAAATACTGTCGAACATCGGCCGGTGCACGAGGGTGCAAAGCACCGGCGTCAGCGGCGAGCCGAAGGAGGCTTTTCCGTCGATCGTGCACAAGTGAGTGAGCATCCCCGCCACGTCATCATACATGCCGAGTTCATCTTTGAACCATCGGAATACCATGGCGTCGGTCGTGGAAGGGTAAAACTGCTTGATGTCCAGGGTCAGGTATTGGTCTTGGTCAAGATGCAGCTCCGCGTTGTCGCGCTGGCTGCGCTTTTTGCGCGGACTAAATAGATAGCTCGGCTGTCGAACCTTATTCAGGTGAAACTTGAGCCTTTCATGGATGCCTCGCAGGCGGGCGGTCGGATAAGCAAGATCGCGGTCCTTTCCCGCGATCCGCTCCTGTCGTCTGACGACAAACTGATCTTTATAGTTGATCAGCCGCTCGAGATCGGCCTTCGTCTCGCCCAGGAGGTCAGCGACGTCTCGCTGCGTTGGCCTTTGCGCAAATGGGGAGCGATCCAGATCGTAGCGTTCGTATGCGGGCTTCTTATTGCGCCGCATCAGCGTGCTCCTTGGGCGAGAACGCCTCCAGCAGCTTCAGCACCCGGTTGGCGATGATCAATCTGCCGCGCTTCTGGACCGGTTCGCCTTCGAGTTCTTCCGCGAAGAACATCAGCTGAGACATTCTTACGCCGAGCCTCTCACTATACCGCTCCAAAACATCTATCGAAACCGTCTTTGCGTTGCGTTCGATCTCTGAAATCATGGACTGGGAAAGCCCGAGTTCCTCGGCCAGTTCTGCCTGAGAATACCCATAGTATAGGCGGATCAAGCGAAGGGCGTCGTTGATCATTGGTCGTTTTACATCAGCCATCTTGCCCTCCTTTCGGCTATTTTCGAGGTCGCCGCTCACTCCCGGTCCATAAACCAGAACCACAAGCGAACAACGTAGTATGTTGCCTGACCCAGCAGGACAATGACTCGCCAGAGCCATCCGTAGTTTCTGCCAGACCGGCGGCGACGCCGCTGGTGTCGATTTCTTTCGTTCATCCTGAAAGTCTCCTTCATACCCACCAGCGGAAGTGCCGGTGCCCATCGGGAAGAAGGCCAGTTCAGCGACGATTTACCTCGAACATGCCGCACCCGTGCCCAGCGGGTGCGGCGCGCGGCTGCGGTCCCTGCCGGTAAACGGGATTGAATCGGAGACCATCGGTCTCCACAGGGCTCAAGGCCCCAACTCAAGACGGGTTCTGCTCCTTGGATGAACAATCTTCACGGCACCCTTGTGCCGGATTCGGCGTAGCTCGTCAAATAAAAAATCACCATCAGTGATATTCGACCGATTGTTGGGCGCGGGATTGTTGCTACATGGGAATGGCCACGAACTGGAGCCTAAAGTAGTGCTAACCTCACGGTGAACGATGACTGGCCCCTGTGTTCATGCTCCGCAGTAACAGGCCTGGAATGATCTTCGGTGTGCAACTTCGGACGCTCAAATGCGAGGGCTCCAAGATAACGGTCAAGGTCGTAGCGATCGAAGCCCAACGCGTCCCAAACCTGACGCTGATCTGGTAGACGCGAATGCTGCCTCAGCACCGTTGGTGCCGTGTTTTCGACGAAAAATGTGTAGCAAAATGTGGAGCAAAATCTCGCCCCAAGGAGGGGCGTCGCCCGAAGAATCATTGCTTTTCAGGATGTTGCCATCACCCGCAGGGGTGAAAGTGGCGGAGAGACAGGGATTCGAACCCTGGGTGGGCTTGCACCCACAACGGTTTTCGAGACCGCCCCGTTCGACCACTCCGGCACCTCTCCGCGGGGGTCTGGGAGGTCCGTCTAACGGCCTTTGTGATGGCGCGCAAGGGGCCTTTTGCATTGCACGTCCAAGGAAATGACCTACGTTTCGATCGGGCGCCCGTCGCCCGCAGACTCACCTGTCCCTGACACACCCGGAGGTGTCGATCGCGATGCGACCCGCAGCCCTTGTCCGCCCCTTGTTTTTCGCCCTTGCCACGATGGTCCTGTCCCTGACCCAGGCTGTTGCCGCCGATCGGGACAAGGTCGAGGCCTTCCTGACCATCACCGGTTTCGACGTATCGCTGGAAAGCATCAAGCTGTCGGCGGAAGATGCACCGCGCATGCTGGGATTGAATGCGCAGGACTTCGGGGCCACCTGGTCGCTGCTGAGCCGCGATGTCTTTGACGTCGACGGCATGCAGGAAGACGCGACGACGATTCTGGAACAGACGCTGAGCGACGAGGCGCTGGCGCATGGCGCTGATTTCTACGCCTCGGACCTGGGCCAGCGGCTGGTGCAGGCCGAAAACGAAAGCCACATGCGCGAACGCGCGTCCAAGCAGGACGAGGGCGGGCGGCTCCTGGCCGAGATGCAGCAGGACGATCCCGAACGCTTCGCCTTGATCGAGCGGATGCTGGATGCCATCGGGTCGGAAGAGCAAAGCCTGCGGGCCGCCAACGAGTTGGAGGTCCGGTTCCTGATGGCGGCGCAGCAGGCGGGCGTGATCCGGCTGCGCGTGGACGAGGAAGGGCTGCGCGCCGCGCAGGCCGAGACCGCGGAAGAGACCAAGAAATCAATGCGCCTGTCGGGCATGGCCTCTTCGGCCGCGACCTATCGCGATTTCAGCAACGCCGAGCTCGAAGCCTATGCCGAAGCGCTGGAAGACCCGCTGATGCAGGAGGTCTATGAGCTGATGAACGCCGTTCAGTTCGAAATCATGGCCGACCGCTTCGAAGAGGTCGCGTCGCGCCTGGCCGAGCTTAACCCGGGTCAGGAACTGTGAAGATCCTGCAGGCGATCTGCGTCGCACTGGCGCTGATCGCGCCACTCTCGGCCCAGGCGCAGACGCAGGACACCGCCGAGGGTCCTCAAGTCGCGCCACAGGTGATCGACCGCCTGTGGCAGGTCCTGGATATTCCCGCGTCGCTCGCCATCATGCGCGAGGAAGGGCAGGGGATGGCCGACAGCGTGGCGCAGGATTACCTGCCCGGACGTCCCGGCAGCGGCTGGCAGGCCGATACGGCCGACATCTATGACCCCGCCGCGATGGACGGCCTGATGCGGTCGGCCTTTGCCGAGGATTTCGCGGGGACCGACCCCGAGCCCATCTTCGCCTTTTTCGATGGTGACCTCGGCACCCGTATCATCGGGCTGGAACTGTCGGCGCGGCGAGCCTTCCTGGACGACGATACCGAGAACATGGCCCGCGACCGGATCCGCGGCGGATCGGTCCCTGTCGCCCGGCTGGCCATGATCGACGACTTCATCGCGGCCAACGACCTGATCGAATTCAACCTGTCTGGCGCGCTCAACACCAATTTCGCCTTCCTGTCCGGGCTGGCCGAGGCCGAGGTCTTCCGCATGTCCGAAGGCGAAATCCTGGCCCGGGTCTACGAGAATGCAGAAGACACCCGCGCCGACACCACCGAATGGCTGCAGGCTTACCTGACCATGGCCTACCAACCGCTGAGCGATGACGAGTTGCAGGCCTACATCGACTTCTCGCGCCTGCCCGAGGGGCAGCGGCTGAACCGGGCGCTGTTCGCGGGCTTTGGCAAGATGTATGACCAGCAGTATCACGCCCTTGGCCTTGCCGTGGCGCGGCAACTGGGGGCGCAGGAATTGTAGGCCCCACGGCCCGGCGCCCTTGACTTGCCCGCCGATCCGCCGTATTCGCCCGCAACCTGACGGGCATTCGGCCCGATCGGGTCATGTTCAATTCGCCCCAGGAAGGGCGCGCCGTTCGAAGGTGGGGAAACCCGGAAACGCCTGAAAGCCAAGGGGCTGAAGGGACCAGAGGACGCGGTAGAAAAGGAAAATGCCCATGTTTGCGGTCCTCAAGACCGGTGGCAAGCAGTATCGCGTGAAGTCCGGCGATCTGCTCCGCGTGGAAAAGCTGGCAGCTGATGCCGGTGAAAAAGTTCAATTCAACGAAGTTCTGATGCTTGGCGGTGACGATCTCGTCGTCGGCGCGCCGCTTGTTGATGATGCAGCCGTCCAGGCCGAAGTCGTCGACATCGTGAAGGGCGACAAGGTCATCAACTACGTCAAGCGTCGTCGTAAGCATTCGTCGCAGCGCACCCGTGGCCACCGCCAGCAGCTGACCCTGCTCCGCGTGACCGAGATCCTCGCCAAGGGCGCAGGCAAGTCCGGCGTGAAGGCTGCGATCGGTGCGGGCTCCGTCTCCGGTGCCGCCGTCGCCGCTGCTGCCCCCAAGGCAGAAAAGAAGGCCGCGGCTCCGAAAGCCGAAGCCAAGGCTGCACCCGCCGCTGACGCGGCCGGTGACGACCTGACCGCGATCACCGGTGTCGGCCCCGCCGCCGCCAAGAAGCTGGCCGATGCCGGCATCACCACCTTCGCCCAGCTGGCGGCCGTGGACGTCGACACCTTCGACGCCGTCAAGGTCAAGCCCGAGTGGGTCGAACAGGCGAAAACCCTCGCCTGAGCGTAAGGAGAAAACGATATGGCACATAAAAAAGCTGGCGGTTCCTCCCGCAACGGTCGCGACTCAGCTGGTCGCCGCCTTGGCATCAAGAAATACGGTGGCGAAAACGTCATCCCCGGCAACATCATCTGCCGTCAGCGCGGCACCAAGTGGTGGCCGGGCGAAGGCGTTGGCTTGGGCAAGGACCACACCATCTTCGCGACCGTCGAAGGCAACGTGACCTTCCACAAGGGCCTCAAGGGCCGCACCTTTATTTCGGTTCTGCCAGCGGCGGAGGCCGCTGAGTAAGCCGACCTTCAGGTTGATGTGACATCAGGGGGATCGGCAGACAGCCGGTCCCCCTTGACGTTAGGGGACCCCATATCGGGAGGAGACTATGGAAGACGCCCTGAACCTGGTGCCCGAGATCGCGCTGGAGGACGTTGTCCTGCGCCCGTTGCGCCGGTCCGATGCCGGCCTGATCGAACTGTACGGATCCGACGAACGTGTCGCCCGCATGACGACCTCGATCCCGCATCCGCTGCCACCGGGCACGACCGAAGCCTTCGTCACCCGGGCCATGGCCACGGATGGCGACGAACTGATCTGGGCGATGGATGCGTCTCTGGTCGGTGGCGCCGAACTCAAGGGGCTGATCAGCCTCAAGCGGATGGAGCCCGGATCGAAAGGCGGCAGCCAGTCCGAGATCGGCTACTGGGTCGCCCCGGCCTGGTGGAACACCGGCCTCGCCTCGGCCGCCGTGCAGGGTCTTGTGGGGGCCAATCCACTTGGCAACGACGCGATCTTCGGGTCGGTCTTCCAGGACAACCCGGCCTCGGCCCGGGTCCTCACCAACGCCGGTTTCGCCTATGTTGGCGATGCCGAAAGCTTCTCGGTCGCCCGCAACGCCAAGGTGGCCACCTGGACCTACGTCCGAAAACTGAATTGAGCCGCGGGCGCGCCTAAGTTAAGCGACCATTGCGGCAGGAGAGACAGATGAAATTCCTCGATCTCGCAAAGGTCTACATTCGCTCGGGTGCGGGCGGTAACGGCGCGATTTCCTTCCGCCGCGAAAAATACATCGAATTCGGCGGTCCCGATGGCGGCAACGGCGGCCATGGCGGTGATGTCATCGCCGAAGCGGTGGACGGGCTGAACACCCTGATCGACTTCCGCTACCAGCAGCATTTCTTTGCCCAGAACGGGCAGGGCGGCATGGGCCGCATGAAAACCGGCAAGGACGGCGAAGACATCGTGCTGCGCGTGCCTGTCGGTACCGAGATCCTTGAAGAAGACGGCGAAACGCTGATCGCCGACATGACCGAACTGGGCCAGCGCGTGGTGCTGGCCGGTGGCGGCAACGGCGGCTTCGGCAACGCGCATTTCAAGACCTCGACCAACCAGGCGCCGCGCCGCGCGAACCCCGGATTGGAAGGTGTCGAACGCACCATCTGGCTGCGGCTGAAGCTGATCGCGGATGCGGGCCTTCTGGGCCTTCCGAACGCGGGGAAATCCACTTTCCTCGCCGCGACCTCGAATGCGCGGCCCAAGATCGCCGACTATCCCTTCACCACGCTGCACCCCAACCTGGGCGTTGTCGGTGTGGACGGGGCCGAATTCGTCGTCGCCGACATCCCCGGCCTGATCGAAGGCGCGTCCGAGGGCAGGGGACTGGGCGATCTGTTCTTGGGCCATGTCGAACGCTGCGCCGTTCTGCTGCACCTGATCGACGGTACCGCGGATGACGTTGCGGGCGATTACCGCACCATCATCAACGAGCTCGAGGCCTATGGCGGAGAGCTGGCCGAAAAGCCCCGCGTCACCGTTCTCAACAAGGTCGACAGCCTTGATCCGGAACTGCGCGACATGCAGCGCGAATTCCTGGAAGAGGCCGTGGGCGGGCCGGTGATGCTGATGTCCGGGGCCTCGGGCGAAGGCGTGACCGAGGTGCTGCGCGCGCTGCGCGACAAGATCAGCGCCGACCGGCTGCGCGAGGCCAAGTCGCAGGAGGAGGACGCGCCTTGGCGGCCCTGACTGGTCTGACCGGCGCCCGGCGCGTCGTCATCAAGATCGGATCCGCCCTGCTGGTGGACCGCACCACCGGCACGCTGCGCGCCGACTGGCTGCAAAGCCTTGCGGACGATGTCGCGATGCTGCGCGGGCGCGGTCAGGACGTGGTCCTGGTGTCGTCGGGGTCGATCGCCCTTGGCCGCGGGGTGCTGGGGCTGGGCCTTGGCGTCCTGTCGCTGGAACAATCACAGGCCGCCGCCGCCACGGGCCAGATCGCCCTGGCCGCCGCCTATACCCAGGCGCTTGGCAGTCACGGGATCAAGGTCGGCCAGGTGCTTGTCACGCTGGAAGACAGTGCGGACCGTCGCCGCTACCTCAATTCCCGCGCAACGCTGGAGACACTGCTGGGCTTCGGGGTCGTGCCGATCGTCAATGAAAACGACACCGTCGCCACCGACGAGATCCGCTATGGCGACAACGACCGCCTGGCCGCGCAGGTTGCCGTGACCGTGGGCGCGGATCGGCTGGTGCTATTGTCGGATGTCGATGGCCTGTACACCGCCAACCCGTCAATCGACCCGAGCGCGACGCGGCTGGACCAGGTGGTCCAGATCACGCCCGAGATCGAGGCGATGGCGGGCGATGCCGGATCTGGCCTGTCGAAGGGCGGCATGAAGACCAAGGTGATGGCGGCCAAGACCGCGACCGCGGCGGGCTGCGCCATGGCCATCACCCACGGGTTCCGCCGCAATCCGATCCAGGGTCTGGAAGACGGCGCCGCCGCCACCTGGTTCGTGGCCAAGGGCGATCCGGCCACCGCGCGCAAGGGCTGGATCGGGTCGATGAAGCCCAAGGGGCGGCTGGTGCTGGATGCGGGCGCCGTGCGGGCGATGCGGGCCGGCAAAAGTCTGCTGCCCGCCGGTGTCGCGCGGGTCGAAGGGATCTTTGGCCGGGGCGACCCGGTTGAAATCGCAGGACCGGGTGACGAGGTTCTGGCACAGGGCCTGACGCGCTATACCTCGGACGAGGCCCTGCTGATCGCCGGCCACCGGTCGGACGAGATCGAGGCGCTGCTTGGCTATCCCGGCCGGGCGGCTCTGGTGCACCGCGACGACCTCGCGATGCTCGCTCATGTGGAGTGAAAGGACTGCACGATGAAAGACCTGGACGATATTTCCGCCGTCATGCACAGCCTGGGCGACAACGCCAAGGCCGCCGCCGCAGAGCTTGCCTTCGCCACCCCAAAATCCAAGACCGCCGCGCTTGAGGCTGCCGCGAAATCCGTCTGGGCCCGCCGCGCCGAGATCCTGGAGGCCAACGCCAAGGACATGGAGTTCGGCGCCGAGAAAGGCCTGTCGGCGGCCATGCTGGACCGGCTTCAGCTGACCGAAGACCGCATCAAGGGCATCGTCGAGGGGCTGCGGTCCGTCGCCGCGCAGACCGATCCCGTGGGCAAGACGATTGCCGAATGGGACATGCCCTCGGGGCTGAACATCCGCCGCGTCCGCACGCCGCTTGGCGTGGTCGGCGTGATCTATGAAAGCCGCCCGAACGTGACCGCGGATGCCGGCGCTCTGTGCCTGAAATCCGGCAACGCGGTGATCCTGCGCGGCGGGTCGGAAAGCTTCCACTCCTCGACCCTGATCCACGCCTGCCTTGTCGACGGGCTGAAACAGGCGGGCCTGCCCGAAGCGGCGATCCAGCTGGTGCCGACGCGCGACCGCGCAGCGGTGTCGGCCATGCTGACGATGACCGACCATATCGACGTGATCGTGCCGCGTGGCGGCAAGGGTCTGGTCGGGCTGGTCCAGCGCGAGGCCCGCGTGCCGGTCTTCGCCCACCTTGAAGGGATCTGCCACGTCTACGTCGATGCCAAGGCCGACCCGGCCATGGCGGTCGAGATCGTGCTGAACGCCAAAACCCGCCGCACCGGCATCTGCGGGTCGATGGAATGCCTGCTGATCGACCGCGCCTTCCACGAGGCCTATGGCACCATCCTGACCGAGGCGCTGGTCAAGGCGGGCGTTCAGGTGCGTGGCGATACCGATCTGGCCCAGACCGACGGCGTGATCCCGGCCGAAGACAGCGACTTCGGCAAGGAGTTCCTGGACATGATCTGCGCCGCGCGGATCGTGGACGGCGTGGACGAGGCGATCAGCCACATCCGCACCTACGGGTCCGACCATACGGATGCGATCGTCACCAACGACCAGCCGACGGCCGACCGGTTCTTCCAGCGGCTCGACAGCGCGATCCTGATGCACAACGCCTCGACCCAGTTTGCCGATGGTGGCGAATTTGGCATGGGCGCGGAAATCGGCATCGCCACCGGCAAGATGCACGCGCGCGGCCCCGTCGGGGCCGAGCAGCTGACCAGCTTCAAGTACCTGGTCGCGGGCAAGGGCACGCTGCGCCCGTAACCATCAGGATCAGGCGGGGAATCGGATCTCAACCGTTTCCCCGGCGTCCGCCACCTGCGCCCGTGTCCCACGGTCGTTCAGCAGCGCCGCCAGCAGCACGAACTGCACATGGGCGGGCAGAACCTCTGCGTCCCCGGACCCGCCGCACAGCTGCGTCCAAAGCGCCGGATCCGGCCGCGTCTTGTCGGCCGGGCCGCTGATGATCCAGCCTGCGCCGTCACGCTCGGCGCGGATCGTGCCGCCCCGTGGCATCGCGGCCTCAAGGCACAGGAACGCCAGGAACACCGCCTGCAACGACTGACGCGGACAGTCTTCGCCCCCGGCCCAGTCATAGCGCACGCGGCCCGCCCGCCCCATGTCGTCCAGAATCGACTGGATCTCGGCCCGTCCGATGCTCTGGCCGCCCGCCATGCCGAAAGCGACTCGCATGAAACGGATCCGGGCCGAGGCATTGGCGACGCTTTCCTCGATCAGCGTCAGCTCCGGGCTCTTGCGCCCCTCCATCGCCAGCAGTTCGATGCCGTTCTGGATCGCGCCCACGGGCGAAATCAGATCATGGCAGATGCGCGACCCTATCAGAGTGGCAAGTGATTGGTTAGACTGGCTCATGCTATCCTCTTCATGATCAGACAGGCGTCCCGCATGACCGACCTTAACTCTCTTCTCGAACCGGGGATGCGCGTGACGCACCCCGATCAGCCCGACTGGGGCGTCGGGCAGGTACAATCCAACATCGGCGGGCGCATCACAGTCAACTTTCCCGAGGCGGGCAAGGTGGTGATCGACGGCCGGTACGTCGCGCTGATCCCGCAGTTCGGCTGACCTGCGGGGGCGTGGCGCCACTCTGCCTCACAGAACCTTTCGTTAAGGTTAACGAAACATGCACCTGCCGGGGATTGCGCTTGGCCCGGCCTATCCCGTACACCTCCGCCACCATGGAAAGCAGACCCGCCCGGATGCCCGCACCCGCCCCGGACTTCACCACCCGACTTGCCCGG
Organism: Pseudooceanicola onchidii; assembly: GCF_004959925.1. Lineage (GTDB taxonomy): Bacteria > Pseudomonadota > Alphaproteobacteria > Rhodobacterales > Rhodobacteraceae > Pseudooceanicola > Pseudooceanicola onchidii. Next base: position 1,407,940 of record NZ_SPUW01000001.1, read on the forward strand.
ACCGAGGCAGAGCTGCGCGCCGCGCAGCACCTGCGCTATCAGGTCTTCGTGCGCGAACTTGGCTCGGACGGAGAGATGGTGGATCACGAGGCCGAGCTTGAGCAGGACCGCTTCGATCCCTACTTCGACCACCTTCTGCTGATCGACGCGACGCGGGGCGATGACATCCGCGATCAGGTGGTGGGCGTCTATCGGCTGCTGGACGAAGACGGCGCGGCCAAGGTCGGCCAGTTCTATTCCGAGGATGAATACGACCTGACCGTGCTGCGCCGCTCGGGCCGCAAGTTGTTGGAACTTGGCCGATCCTGCCTGCACCCCGACTATCGCGGCGGTACCGGCATGTTCCACATGTGGCAGGCGCTGGCGGACTATGTGAGCGAACGGGGGATCGAGATCCTGTTTGGCACCGCGTCCTTCCACGGTACTGACATCGACCAGCTGGCACCATCCCTGTCGCTGCTGCACCATCGCCATCTCGCGCCCGAGGACCTGCGCGTGCGCACCCAGCCCGCCGCCTTCCAGCCGATGGACCTTATCCCCGAAGGCCAGCTGGACCGCCCTGCGGCCATGCGTGCAGTCCCCTCTCTGATCAAGGGCTACCTGCGGCTGGGCGGTTTCGTGGGCGAGGGTGCCTTTGTCGATCACGCCTTCAACACCACCGACGTCTGCCTTGTCCTCGACACCCGGCAGATGAGCGCGGCGCAGTCCCGCATCTATGGACGCGGCCAATGACCTGGGATCCGGATACCGCGCCTTACCCGGACTTCCCGCTGGACCGTGGCACATGGGTCCGCTTCTGGCTGCGGGCCATTCCTTTCGGCACGATCTGCTTCGGCACCCTCGCCATCCTGCTGATCCTGCGCCAGCCCGAACGCTGGATTTACGGCGTAAGGCGGCCCTTCACGCCCTACCTGACCCAGTTCGTCTGTCGCATGTTCTTCGTGATCTCGGGCATCCGGTTTTCGCACCACGGCAAGCCCATGCCGGAACACGGCGCCATCGTCGCCAACCATTCCTCCTGGCTTGATATCTTCACCCTGCATGCGGCGAAACGGATCTATTACGTCTCGAAGGCCGAGGTGCGGGGATGGTTCGGCATAGGATGGCTGGCCAGAGCCACGGGAACCATATTTATCAATAGGGTACGGGCAGAAGCTAAGGTTCAGGAGGAGGTTATCCGAGATCGGTTAACCATTGGCCATAAGCTGTTGTTTTTCCCCGAAGGAACATCGACCGACGCGCTGCGCGTGCTGCCCTTCAAGACGACGCTCTTCGCCGCCTTCTTCCATCCTGACTTACACGATAAGCTGAAGGTCCAGCCGGTCACCGTCATCTACCGCGCCCCCGAGGGGATGGAGGACAGTTTCTATGGTTGGTGGGGCGACATGGGCTTTGGCTGGAGCCTGGTGCGCGTGCTGGGCGCGCGCCGTCAGGGTAGTGTCGAGGTGATCTATCACACGCCGCTTGCGGTCGCGGATTATCCGAACCGCAAGGTCATGGCGAAGGCCTGCGAAGACATCGTGCGCGGCGCCATGCCGACCGAGCGGCAGATCACCTAGTCCAGCGGGGCCAGCAATTCGGCCAGCGCGGCCGCCGGGTCGTCGGACTTCCAGATTTCGGTGCCGATGCCGAAGAAGTCGGTCACGGGCCCCAGCTTGGCCGTCAGCGCGGCGGTCAGTGCGCCTTCGGCGACGACCGGCACCTCGATCATCTGCGACCACCATTGGAACAGCTCGAAGTCCGCTTGTTCGCCGTCTACCAGCGCCGATGCGCCTACCGGGCCGAAGCTGACATAATCCGCCCCGGCTTCGCCAGCCGACATGCCGTCGTGGCGCGACACGCCGCAGAACGACCCGACGATGGCATCCGCGCCCAGCTGCTTGCGCGCCTTGCGGACCGATCGCGACCCATCGGTCAGGTGCACCCCGTCCAGCCCGTGACGTTCCGCCAGCAGAATGTGGTTGTCGATCACCAGCGCCACGTCGCGCTGATGGCAGACCTCGCGCAGGGTATCCGCCGCGCGCGCAATGTCGCCCTCGTCATGCGAGGCCAGCGCAAGCCGCACGCAGGCGATGTCGCGGGCATCCAGCACGCGGCCCAGGTCCTCCGAAAAGCTGCTCAGCTCGAAATCGGGGGGCGAGATCAGGTAGATCTGCGGCTGTTCGTCCTGCGACATGGGGAATCTCCGTCAAGTTGCGGCGGTATACCTGCGAAAGGGGTAGGGCGCAAAGACTTGTTCCCGGGGGGCACCGGCGCTAACAGGCAGCAGCCAGAAGGAGTTTCCATGTCCCAGCCCGTCTTTGTCCTTGTCCGTCCGCAGATGGGGGAAAACATCGGCGCCGCGGCCCGCGCCATGTGGAATTTTGGCCTTGACCGGATGCGGCTCACCACGCCGCGCGACGGCTGGCCCAACCAGAAGGCCGTCGCCATGGCCAGCGGCGCCGGACGCCTGCTGGACGAGGCCGGGCTGTTCGACAGCACCGCTGCCGCATTGGACGACCGCACCCATGTCTTTGCCACCACCGCACGGCCCCGGGGCCTGACCAAACCCGTCGTCACCCCCGAACGCGCCATGCAGATGGCGGCCGAGATGATCGGACGCGGCGACAAGGTCGCGGTCATGTTCGGCCCCGAACGCGCGGGGCTTGAAAACGACGACATCGTGCGCGCCAACACCATCATCAACGTGCCGGTGAACCCTGATTTCGCGTCGCTCAACCTCGCGCAGTGCGTGCTGCTGTGCGCCTATGAATGGCGCCGCCAGACGGTCGCGGTCGAGCCCGAACGCGTCGACATGGCCGGCACCGACTGGGCCACCGGGATCGAGGTCGAAAAGCTGGCCGAACATTACGAGGACCGGCTGGACGACGCGGGCTTCTTCTTTCCCGACCACAAGGCCGAGACGATGAAGCTGAACCTGCGCAACCTCTGGTCCCGGATGCCGCTGACCACCGCCGACGTGCAGACGCTGCATGGGGTGATGCGGCAGATGGTCCGCTGGAAGAACCGCAAGGACTGATCGACTGGACGGCGAAGGGTCCGACCACTACCTTCCCGGCGACTGACCAAGAGGCAGAAGATGGCTGAAAAACGCAAGCTGTTCGAAGAGGTCCAGACGGACCAACGCCCTGAAATCGCGACCGGAGGCATCGACCGTGCCCACCGCGGCGCCCGTGGCGCGATCCGCATCTGGCTTATGATCCTGTTCGCGCTCGTCGTGATCATGATCGCCGTGGGCGGCCTGACCCGGCTGACCGACAGCGGGTTGTCGATCACCGAATGGCGTCCGCTGACTGGCGCGTTGCCCCCGATGAATGACGCCGACTGGCAATCGGAATTCGCCAAGTACCAGGAAATCCCCGAATTCAAGGTCCAGAACGCCTGGATGGGGCTTGAGGATTTCAAGTCGATCTACTGGTGGGAATGGGGCCATCGTCAGCTGGGGCGCGTGATCGGGTTGGTCTGGGCCATCGGGTTCTTCGGATTTCTGGCGTTGCGGAAAATTCCGACCGGATGGACCGGTCGCCTGCTGGGCATCGGTGCGCTTGGCGGGCTTCAGGGCGCGATTGGCTGGTGGATGGTGCATTCGGGCCTCAGTGGCGCGATGCTGGACGTCGCCTCCTACCGGCTGGCGACGCACCTTGGGCTGGCCTTCATCATCCTTGGCTTCATCGCGTGGTACGTTCTGATGCTGGGCCGGTCCGAGCGTGACCTGATGCAGGCGCGGCGGTCGCGCGATGCCAAGCTTTTCTCGCTTGGCACCGGCTGGATGCACTTTGCCTTCCTGCAGATCCTGCTGGGGGCTCTGGTCGCCGGGATCGACGCGGGCCGCAGCTATACCGACTGGCCGACCATGGGCGGCGGGTTCTTCCCGCCCGACATGATGTCACTGGAACCGGCATGGCGGAACTTCCTTGAAAATCCGGGACTTGTGCAGTTCATCCACCGGATGTCCGGCTATCTGCTACTGGCCTTCGGGATCATGATCTTCGTCAAGTCCCGCCGCGCCGCGAACCGGGTGACCGGCGGCGCCTTCACCGTCGCCTTCATCGCGCTGCTGGGGCAGGTCGCGCTTGGGATTTACACTGTAATCTCGGCCGCGCAGATGCACGTCGCCCTGACGCACCAACTGTTGGCCGTTGCGACCTTTGTCCTGATCCTGCGGGCGCGGTTCCTGGCCGCCTATCCCGTTCCCCAATCTGTCCGAGGCTGATCCATGACTGCACTTTCCGATCTTCTGGAATTCCAGAAAGAGACCGAGGCGCTCGCCGCCATCGCCGGTCGCCTCGAATGGGATCAGGAAACCATGATGCCCCGTGGCGCCGCTGAACAGCGCGGAGAGGAACACGCCGCCATCCAGGGCGTGTTGCACGCCCGCCGCACCGATCCGCGCATCGCCGACTGGCTGGCCGCCAGCGACGGGGCCGAGATGACGCAGGCGCAGGCCGCCATGTTGCGCCACATCCGGCGCGATTACGACAAGACCCAGAAGGTCCCGGCCAAGCTGGCGGCGGAACTGGCCCGCGTGACGTCTGTGGCACAGGGCAAATGGGCTGCGGCGCGCGCTGCGGACGACTTCAAGGCGTTTCTGCCGATGCTGGAACAGGTCGTCGCCCTCCGGCAGGAGGAAGGCCAGGCGCTGGCGGACGGCGGGGATGTCTATGACGCGCTGCTCGACAATTACGAAGCCGACATGACAGCGGGCCGGCTGGACGCCATGTTCGGCGAGATGCGCCCGCGTCTGACCGCACTGCGGGAAAAGGTGCTGGCGCAGCCCGAACCCAAAGGGCTGACCGGCACGTTCGATGAGCAGGACCAGGTGGCGCTGGCCACCACGCTGGCCTCGACCTTCGGCTACGACTTCACGCGCGGGCGGCTGGACCGATCGGTCCACCCGTTTTCATCGGGCGGCGGGTCGGATGCCCGTATCACCACGCGCACCAGCGCCGAGGATCCGTTCAACTGCCTTTATTCCACGATCCACGAGGTCGGCCACGCCTGCTATGAACAGGGCATCGACCCGGCGTACCTGTTCACGCCGCTCGGGCAGGGCGTGTCCATGGGCGTGCACGAAAGCCAAAGCCGGATCTACGAGAACCAGCTGGGCCGCTCGCGTCCCTTCACCTCGTGGATGTTCGGTGAGATGACCCGCACCTTCGGCGACATCGGCGTGTCGGATGCGGACGCCTTCTATGCCGCCGTGAACCGTGTGCGTAAGGATTTCGTCCGCACCGAATCCGACGAACTGCAGTACAACCTGCACATCATGCTGCGCTTTGACCTGGAACGCGCGATGGTCAGCGGTGATCTGAAGCCTGCCGATCTGGAAACCGCCTGGAACGACCGGTTCAAGGCCGACTTCGGCTATGACGTCCCGCGCGCCTCGCTTGGCTGTCTGCAGGACGTGCATTGGTCGGTTGGTCTGTTCGGCTACTTCCCGACCTATTCGCTTGGCAACGTCTATGCGGGCTGCCTGAACGCGGCGATGCGCACGGCGATCCCGGATCTTGACGACCACCTGGCCAAGGGCGACACCACGCCTGCCACCACCTGGCTGCGTCAGAACGTGCAGACGCACGGCGGGCTATATCGCCCGGCCGAGGTGATCGAGAAAGCCTGCGGGGCCGCGCCGACGGCCGCCCCGCTGCTGGACTATATCGAGGCCAAGTTCACCGACCTCTACGGTCTTCAGTAACCGTCGAACACACCCTGGCTGTGGCGGCGCGAGAACGTGGCGCCACGGCCGAAGTTGATGTGATAGCCAAGGGTGACCACGGATTCGTCCAGGTTCGTCCGGCCATAGGTCAGGGCCAGCTTGGTATCGTTGGCAAAGCGGTAATCGCCGCCGACATAGACGATCGACTTGGACCCGCCCGGCAGGCCGCTTTCGCTGTGGCCACCGCCGAAGATCCCGAAACCGCCCCAGTTGTCCGGTGCATAGGCCATCTCGACCCCGAAGCGTTCGCCGTCGAAGGTCGACGCCCGGTCATTGCGATAGGCGGCATAGACCTCGGCCATGAACGGACCCGAGGTATAGGCGGCTTCGACCCCGAAATAGGCATAGTTGCCGGGACGCTGGTCCTCTCCGGTCAGGAAGGCGCCGATGGCCCAGTCATCGCTCGGCGCATAGTAGACATGCAGGCCCGCGGTCGGCTGGGTCGAGGTGACCTGTTCATATTTGCCGACACTGATATCCAGCTGCAACCCGACGCCATTGTCGAAGGTCGTGCCAAGGGAGGTCGCGATATGCTTGAAATTTCGGCTTTTGTCGATGTTCCGGCCCAGCTCGAAGCTCAGGTTCCCGTTCAGGGTATTCTCGGCCAGCGCGGGCGTCGCCACCACTCCGGTCATCGCAAGTGTCACGGCAGACACACCACACATCAATTTCTTCATCAGAAGTCCTTTCGAAACCACATTTATTCGGGTCCTACGAAAAACCGGTCAGATCCGGCCGGGTTCCGCCGATCACCATAATGCCATGGAACTGTGGCATTCGGGATGACAAGTGATGTCCAAAAAAATTGGGTCGGCGTCAAGGCCGACCCAGTCTGCTAAGGGTTTGGCGGTGGTGCCACCAATATTACAGGTATCAGACCACCCGTTGCGACGTAGCGTCGGAGAGTAGACCGGGCGGTCTGTTTTGACCCCGAAGGGAGGTCCGGCCTCTGGCTTGGCTGGGCGGAACTTGGGTGGAGACCGCCGTGGCGCGCTTTAGCAAGGCCAGTGTCGCACGGAAGACGCGACATGACTCATGTTCTACACGCTGAGGTTGATCATGCAACCTGTGCGAGAGCAAAAGCGGGCCTCCGACACAAAGACATGGAAAATGCGATCAATGTGACGCCGCTTGGCGTCACATCGGGTTAAAGGTCCTTGCAGGCGTCGAAGGCGGCGGTGGCCCAGTCGATCACGGCCTGAAGCAGCGGATCGTGGCGCCGCGTCTCGTGATAGCACAGGTACAGCGCGGTTTCGTTGTCCGGAGACTCCGCGTCATACAGCGCCATCTTCGGCTCGATCGCCGCGCAGATGTTCAGCGTCAGCCCCGGCAGCCCCGTGATGCGCATCGCTTCGGCCACGTCATGCAGCGTTTCCACCCGCAGCGATGGCGGACGACCCATCAGCGTGATCGCCTGCTGCATCGGCGCATGGGCGTCATGGTCGCGTAGAAGGCCGATCCAGGGACCGCCGCGTTCCGTGCCGGGCAGGGCGTAGACGTTGGAATGCACCTTGCCGATCGGCTTGACGATCAACCGCCCCTGCTGGGGCCGGATCGGCGACACGATCAGGTCGTTCTCGCCAAGCGTTTCACGATACGTCTGCGCATGCAGGTTCAGCCGAATGCCGGGGTGCTTTTTGACAAGGTCCGCCGCATAGGGATAGAGCACGCCGTTCGCCAGCGATCCGGGCATCCCGATGGAAATCGTCCCCTCAAGCTGCCCGCCCTTCATGTCGTTGGCGTTCAGATAGCTTTCGATCTCACCCTCGAAGCTCGACACGCTGGCCAGCAGCGGACCGATGGCCTCGCTTGCCACCCAGCCTTCCGGCGTCTTGTGGAAAAGCTCGTGCCCCAGGGCCTCGGCCAGGCGCGCAAGGCGGCGGGACACGGTGGCGGGGTTGGTATCCAGCAGACGCGACGCCGCGCTCATGGATCCGGTCTTGTGGACCGCCATGAGGTAGCGCAGGTCATCCCAGTTCTGGACCCGTGAGTCTTTCCCCTTCAGCATCAGCTTTCGCCCGTCTCGCTGTCGTCCTCGTCTCCCTGATCGGCAATCCGGGCCACCGAGACGACTGTTTCATTCTTACCGGTGTTGAACACTCGCACCCCGCCGGCACTACGCGACCGGAAGGAAATTCCGTCGACCGGCACGCGGATCGACTGTCCCTTGGACGTCGCCAGCATCACCTGGTCGTCCATCTCGATCGGGAAGGCGGCGATCAGTGCACCGGTGCGCATCGACTTTTCCCAGGCCGTCACGCCCATGCCGCCGCGACCGCGAACCGGGTAATCATGAGACGAGCTTACGTGGCCCGCGCCGCCTGCGGTGATCGTCAGGATCAGCGTCTCGGCCGCCGACATCTCGGCATAGCGGTCCTGGGGCAGCGGCATGTCCGCGTTGCCCTCTTCCTCGTCACCGACCTGTTCGACGTCACCCGCCATGGCGCGGCGCATTTTGAGGTACGACGCGCGTTCGTCGGATTCCGCGCTGAACGACGGCAGCACGAACATCGAGGCGACTTCGTCATTCTCGTTCAACCGCACGCCCCGCACACCGACCGACGAGCGGGAATTGAAGACGCGCACATCATCCGCACGGAACCGTATGGCCCGCCCGGACTGGGTGAACAGCATCACGTCGTCCTCGGGGCCACAGATCGCGGCGTTGATCAGGCGCATCCCTTCGGAATCGCCTTCGAACTTCATCGCGATCTTGCCGTTGCGCATGACGTTGGTGAAATCCGACAGCGCGTTGCGGCGCACGGTCCCGGCCGAGGTGGCAAAGACGATCTGCAGATCGCCCCATTCCTCTTCGGCGCGGTCCACCGGCATGATCGCGGCAATCGACACGCCCGTCGGGATCGGCAGGATGTTCACGATTGCCTTGCCCTTGGACGTCCGGCCGCCAAGCGGCAGGCGCCAGGTCTTGAGCTTGTAGACCATCCCGTCCGTGGTGAAGAACAGCAGCTGCGTATGGGTGTTGGCGACGAACAGCGACGTGACCACGTCGTCGTCCTTGGTCGCCATGCCGGAAAGCCCCTTGCCGCCGCGCTTCTGGCTGCGGAAGTCCTCAAGCGGGGTGCGTTTGATATAGCCGGACTGGGTGATCGTCACGACCATCTCGGCGCGCTCGATCAGGTCCTCGTCTTCCATGTCGCCGGACCAGTCGACGATTTCCGTACGGCGGGGCACGGCGAACAGGTCTTTCACCTCGGTCAGCTCGTCCGAGATGATGCCCATGATCCGCTCGCGCGAGCCGAGGATTTCAAGGTATTCCTTGATCTTCCCGGCCAGCTCTTCCAGCTCGTCCGTGACCTCTTTCACACCCAGCTGCGTCAGGCGCTGCAGGCGCAGTTCCAGGATCGCACGGGCCTGGGTTTCCGACAGGTTATAGGTCCCGTCGTCGTTCATCGTGTGGGTCGGATCGTCGATCAGCCGGATATAGGCGGCGATGTCGGCGGCGGGCCAGGCCCGGGTCATCAGCTTTTCACGCGCTTCGGCAGCATCGGCCGAGGCCCGGATGGTGGCGACGATCTCGTCCACGTTCGACACGGCGACCGCCAGACCGCACAGGATATGCGACCGTTCCCGCGCCTTGCGCAACAGGTAGGCGGTGCGGCGGGCAACGACCTCTTCGCGGAACTTGATGAATTCCGACAGGAAACCATACAGCGTAAGTGTCTCGGGCCGACCACCGTTCAGCGCCAGCATGTTGCAGCCGAAGGACGTCTGCATCGGCGTGAAGCGCCACAGCTGGTTCAGCACCACGTCGGGCGTCGCGTCGCGCTTCAGCTCGATCACGACGCGCACGCCATGGCGGTCGGATTCGTCCTGCACATGGGCGATCCCGTCGATCTTCTTCTCGCGGACCTGTTCCGCGATCTTCTCGATCATCGCGGACTTGTTCACCTGATAGGGGATCTCGTCGATGACGATGGCGTAGCGTTCCTTGCGGATCTCTTCGACATGCTGCTTGCAGCGGATGATCACAGACCCGCGGCCTTCGGTATAAGCCTTGCGCGCACCGCCACGGCCCAGGATGATGCCACCCGTCGGGAAATCCGGCGCCGGGACATATTCGATCAGCTCTTCGACTGACATGTCGGGGTTCTGGATCAGCGCCAGCGTCGCATCGACCACTTCACCCAGGTTGTGCGGCGGAATGTTCGTCGCCATGCCGACCGCGATACCGCCGGCCCCGTTGACCAGCATGTTCGGGAAGCGGGCGGGAAGGACAACAGGTTCGCGGTCCTTGCCGTCATAGTTCAGTTCGAAATCGACGGTGTCCTTGTCGATGTCTTCCAGCAGGTAATTCGCCGCCTTGGCCATCCGCACTTCGGTGTAACGGAAGGCCGCGGCCTTGTCCCCGTCCATCGAGCCGAAGTTGCCCTGACCGTCCAGCAGCGGCAGCGACATCGAGAAGCTTTGCGCCATCCGAACCAGCGCGTCGTAGATCGCGGAATCACCATGCGGGTGATACTTGCCCATGGCGTCCGACACGGGCCGCGAGGACTTCCGGTAGGGCTTGTCGAAGGTGTTTCCGACCTCGCTCATCGCGTAAAGGATGCGCCGGTGCACAGGTTTCAGGCCGTCGCGCAGGTCGGGAATCGCCCGCGCCACGATGACCGACATCGCGTAGTCGAGGTAGGAATTGCGCATCTCGTCGGTGATCGACACCGTCGGGCCATCATAGGCCGGGCGCTTGATTTCCTCGTCGTTCTCAGGGGGTTCGGGCGTGTCCGTCACTTTGGGTGCCTTGTATCGCGCAGCTTCTATATGTTGTTGATGCGGACTATAGCACCCACGCTTTCTTGGGTGCAATCCCAACCCTGCAATTGTGTTGGCACTCAATCCGGTCGGTGGATAACAATCTGTTTTTGTTGATTTTTAATCCGCTTATGGGATCATTTTGGGACCAACCATGAAAAGAGGGTCCCATATGGCGATGAGCGACACGGAAATGATGCTGCGCGGCTATGGTCTGACGACCGCCGAACTCTTCTACCGGATGCCCGATTACCAGCACGTACTGAACAGTTTCATCTGGCAGGATTACGATCTGGCACCCGACCATCCCAAGCTCTTCAAGTTCATCGAATTCTGGCAGGACGAGATCGAAGGCCCGCTGCATTCCGTCCGCTTCACGCACCGCAAGCAGATCTCGCCCGGCGAATGGCGCAACTGCGTGGGCGAGCTGACGCTGCACTGACGGGCAGGGTGCCAGGCGCCCACCACATGATCGCATCGCTCTGCGCGGGTTAATGGACGCAGGCCGCCGCGCGATTGCGGCGCCGTGATCCGTCACGCGGGTCAGGTCACGCCGCGCAGCTTGCCCCGCCCAACACGCAGAACTTTGCGCAATGTGGATGGTTCAGGGCCACGCTTTGCCCGATCTGCGGCGCGGTGCCGCCCATGTCGAACTGCGGGTCATAGGGCAGCAGGGTGCAGGCGGCAAAGCTCAGGCCCTCGCCCTTGCGCTTGACCAGCATCCGCGACGTGGCGCACATCACGTCCGACGGCGCCTTGCCCAGGATGCCCCAGCAGGCGGTCGTGATCTCGGGCACTTCTGCGCTCAGGTCCATCTCCGGGAAGACCATGCATTGCGCGGGGTTGGTCGCGTCGATGGCAAAGCCTTCGGCCTCGAACAGCGCCGCATAGCCCGCACGCAGATCGGCCTCGGTCTCGCCCGAAAACCCGCGCCCTGCCACGTGCATCTCGACCCCAAGGTCGCGCAGCCAGCGCATGCCGGTCAGGCTTTCGCCAAAGGCACCGTCGCCCCGTTCCGCGTCGTGCACCGGGGCGGTGTAATGGTCCAGCGACACCCGCAAGGCGACCCGGCCCGGATGGTCCGCCTGCCAGCGCGCAACCGCATCCCGGCACCGGGGCCGCATCATCGGCTTCATCGCGTTCGTCAGGATCAATACCCTCAGCCCGCGCGCCAGAACCGCGTCGACCATCTGCGGAAACTGCGGGTTCAGGAAGGGCTCGCCCCCGGTGAACCCGATCTCGACCACCGGATGGCCCTGCGCCAGAACGTCGTCGATCGCCGCATCGACCTCCTCGGCCGTCAGGTAGACCAGCGCGTCATTGGTGGGCGAGCTTTCGATGTAGCAGTGCGAACAGGCGATGTTGCACAGCGTGCCGGTGTTGATCCACAGCGTCGTGATCCCGGTCAGCGCGACGCTCGCCCGCGCCTCGCCCTTGGCTGTCACGAAAGGGTCGCGGAACTTGCCGATATTGGCGTCGATCTGGTCTTTCATGCGGGCTCCGTTCCGAAAAATCCGTGGCTCACACAGGTCTAGCGGCTGGACATCGGCGGGGCAAACCCTAGGCTCCCCATTGCCGTTGTTGTGATGCGTCTCAAGTTGTGTTAGCGCAAACATCAACTGGACACCGAAGGAAAGCGCCCGTTATGGTTTCACGCGTCATCCCCGTAGATCCCTTTGATCTGGTCGTCTTTGGCGGCACCGGTGATCTTGCCCGTCGCAAGATCCTGCCCGCGCTTTTCCGCCGCTTCTGTTCCGGCCAGATGGAGGGCGGATCGCGCGTCATCGGCGCGGCCCGTTCGGATCTGAGCGCGGATGACTATCGCAAGATGGTGGCCGAGGCGATCGCCGAATTCAACACCTCCACCACCTGCGAGGCCGGCACGATCGAGGCCTTCCTGAGCCAGGTCGATTACGTCCATATCGACGCCATGGGCGAAGAGGGCTGGCAGACGCTGGCCGACATGATGAAGCCCGGCAAGATCCGCGCCTATTACTTCTCGGTCGCGCCCAGCCTCTTCGGGCCGCTGGCGGAACGTCTGCAGGCGCATGGCATGGCCGACGGCGAAAGCCGCATCGTGGTCGAAAAGCCCTTCGGTCGCGATCTGGAAACTGCCCGCACGCTGAATGACACGCTGGCCAAGTATTTCCACGAAAGCCAGATCTACCGGATCGACCATTACCTGGGCAAGGAAACCGTCCAGAACCTGATGGCCGTGCGCTTCGGCAACATGCTGTTCGAACCGCTGTGGAACGCGCAATACGTCGATCATATCCAGATCACCGTGGCGGAAACCGTGGGTGTCGGGGGCAGGGGCGAATACTATGACCGCTCTGGCGCGATGCGTGACATGGTGCAGAACCACATCATGCAGCTGCTCTGCCTCATCGCGATGGAGCCGCCGGCGAAATTCGACCCCGACGCAGTGCGCGACGAGAAGCTCAAGGTGATCCGCGCCCTGAACGAGGTCACGCCGACGGATATCGTGCGCGGCCAATACGCGCGTGGCGAAGGCGACAGCGACTATCGCGACGACGTGGAAAACCCCAAGGCCACCAGCGAAAGCTTCATCGCCCTGCGCGTCGGCATTTCGAACTGGAGATGGGCCGGCACGCCCTTCTACCTGCGCACCGGCAAGAAGCTGAAGGCCCGGTCAAGCGAGATCGCGGTGATCTTCAAGGAAACTCCGCATTCGATCTTCGGACCCGAGGCCGGGCGTCACCGCAATATCCTGACCATCCGCCTGCAGCCGAACGAGGGCATGGATCTGGACGTGACGATCAAGGAACCGGGGCCGGGCGGGATGCGCCTGATCGACGTGCCGCTCGACATGACCTTCGCCGAGGCGCTTGGCCCCGATGGCGAAGACGTACCCGACGCCTACGAACGGCTGATCATGGACGTGATCCGGGGCAACCAGACGCTGTTCATGCGCGGCGACGAGGTCGAGGCCGCCTGGGCCTGGACCGATCCGATCATCCAGGGCTGGGAAAAGCGCGGCGACCGGCCCGTGAGCTATGAGCCCGGCACCTCCGGCCCCGAGGACGCGCTGGAACTGATCCACCACGACGGCCGCCGCTGGCGGGAGATCCGGACATGAACTGGACCGACTATCCCGACCGCGAGATCCTGGCGCTCGACCTGGCGGAAACGCTGGCCGACGCGCTGAACGCCGCCCTGCGCAACAAGGATCGCGTGACCCTTGCCGTGCCCGGTGGCACGTCCCCCGGCCCGGTCTTCGATGCCTTGTCGCAGGTGCATCTGCCCTGGGACCGCGTCACCGTCATGCTGACCGATGAAAGATGGGTGCCCGAATCCTCTGACCGGTCGAACACCGCGCTGCTGCGGCGCACGCTGCTGACCGGGCAGGCGGCGGCGGCGACCCTGCTGCCGTTCTATGCCGACACCGACACGCCCGAGGAAAGCCTTGATGCGCTGTCCGCCCGGATCGCCGAGGCGCTGCCGATCGATGTCATGCTGATCGGCATGGGAGCCGACATGCACACCGCCTCGATCTTCCCGGGCGCCGACCGGTTGGATGACGCGCTGTCCGACGACGCGCCGGTGCTGCTGCCAATGCGGGCGCCGGGCGCACCGGAACCGCGCGTGACCCTGACCGCGCCGGTCCTGCGTGACGCGATGGACATTCACCTGCTGATCATGGGGCCCGACAAGAAGGCCGCCATCGAGACCGCGCGCCGCCTGCCGCCCTCCGAGGCGCCGGTGGCCGTGCTGCTCGACGCCGCGCAGGTGCATTACGCCGACTGACGAAAGGGCTTTCGACCATGTGGGACGACATTCAGGCACGCGGCCAGGCTGCGTTGGATCGCGACATTGCAGCTTTGTTGGAAACGGACAATCGGATTGCCGATTTCTCTGTCGAATTTCAGACCATGATGTTCGATTATGCCAAGACGCAGATCGACCCTGCCGACCGTGACGCCCTGATCGCCCTGGCGCGCGAAGCACAGGTCGAAAAACGCCGCGATGCCATGTTCGCGGGCGCGAAGATCAACGAAACCGAAGGCCGTGCGGTGCTGCACACCGCCTTGCGCAACCTCTCGGCCACGCCTGTCATGGTGGACGGGGCGGATGTCATGCCCGGCGTGCTCGACACGCAGTCGCGTATGGAGGATTTCGCCACCTCTGTGCGCAGCGGGACCTTCACCGGTGCGGGCGGCAAGATCACGGACGTGGTCAACATCGGCATCGGCGGGTCGGACCTTGGCCCCGTGATGGCCTATGCCGCGCTGGCGCCCTATGCCGATGGCCCGCGCATCCACTACGTGTCCAACGTCGACGGCGCGCATATCCACGACACGCTCCGGGGCCTCGACCCCACGACCACGCTGGTGATCGTCGCCTCCAAGACCTTCACCACGATCGAGACGATGACCAACGCCGAAACCGCCCGGCGCTGGATGGCCGACAAGGTCACCGACCCCGCCGCGCAGTTCGCCGCCCTCTCGACGGCTGCCGATCTGACGGCAGACTTCGGGATCGACGACACCCGCGTCTTCGGGTTCGAGGACTGGGTCGGCGGGCGCTATTCCATGTGGGGCCCGATCGGCCTGTCGCTGATGATCGCCATCGGCCCCGACAACTTCCGCGACATGCTGGCCGGGGCCGAGGCGATGGATCAGCATTTCCGCACGGCGCCGCTGGCCGACAACATGCCGGTGATGCTGGCGCTTGTCGGCATCTGGCACAACCAGGGGCAGGGCCACGCCACCCGCGCCGTGCTGCCCTATGACCAGCGCCTGCTGCGCTTGCCCGCCTACCTTCAACAGCTTGAGATGGAGAGCAACGGCAAGTCGGTGTCGATGGACGGCCAGTCGCTCCCCGTCCATTCCGGCCCCGTCGTCTGGGGCGAGCCCGGCACCAACGGCCAGCACGCGTTCTATCAGCTGATACACCAAGGCACCCGGGTCGTGCCTTGCGAATTCATGGTCGCCGCCAAGGGGCACGAACCCGATCTGGCGCATCACCACGCATTGCTGGTCGCCAATTGCCTCGCCCAGTCCGAAGCCCTGATGCGCGGCCGTTCGCTGGACGAAGCCCGCGGGATCATGGCCGCCAAAGGTCTGACCGGCGACGAATTGGACCGCCAAGCCCGCCACCGTGTCTTCCCCGGCAACCGCCCCTCGACCACGCTGATCTATCCGCAGCTGACCCCGAACGTGCTGGGCCAGATCGTGGCGCTCTATGAACATCGCGTGTTTGTCGAAGGGGTGATCCTCGGCATCAATTCCTTCGACCAATGGGGGGTCGAGCTGGGCAAGGAGCTGGCGAAATCGCTGGCCCCGGTGCTGAGCGGCGAGGAAAGCGCCGCAGGCAAGGATGCCTCGACCCGCGCGCTGGTGGATTACGTGCAGCGCCACAGCTGAGGCCGTCGAACAGGCCTGACAACATCACGAAGGGCAGCGACGACCCGGGGTGGCGCAATAGCGCCGCCCATGGGGCGGGTCGGCGCTGCCCGGCGGTGCCGCCGGGCGGGACATCACCTCATCAAATCGCACTGGATATAGTTGCCACCCGGGTCGCATGCCTGCCATCAGACCAGCACGCCAAGCGCAGCACCCCCTCCAATCGCGACGCAATCCCCTCCCCCTGCCAGGGGGAGGGCTAGGGAGGGGGTCATCACAATCAGGGAGGGGGGCATTACGGTCAGAGAGGGGGTCACCCCCGCGGAATATCAAACCCCGGCGCGGCCAGCTCGAACCCCTCGAACCGGAAACCGGGCGACACGGTACAGCCCACCAGCGTCCAATCGCCAAGCGTCTCGGCCGCCTGCCACCAGTCCTTGGGCACGATCCCCTGCGGCCGCGCACCACTGGCCAGATCCGGCCCGAGGACCAAGGCCTCCGCCGGTCCGGCCTCTGTCTCGGCCATCATCAACCGCAGCGGCGCGCCCGCGTAATGGTGCCAGATCTCGACCGCATCGACGCGGTGCCATTGACTCCGCTCGCCGACCTTCAACAGGAAGTAGATGCAGGTGCCCGCAGGCCGGCCCCCGGACCCATCATCAATCCAGGTCTGACGATAATGGCCGCCCTCGGGATGCGGCTGCAGGTCCAGCAGGGCGATGATCTCCTCGGCGGTCACAGCTCTTTCCCGTAGAACCGGACCAGATCGCCGAAGCCCTCGGGAAGGTCGTAGAACGGCTCCCAATCGGTGAAGCCCAGCTTTTCATACAGCGCGATCGCCTCGACCAGCCGGACAAGCGTGTCCAGAACCATCACCCGATAGCCGTCCGCCTTGGCCTGCGCCATCGCGGCGGCAAAGATCTGACGCGCCGCCCCATGGCCGCGCGCGGCTTCGGCGGTGAAGACGCGCTTGATCTCGCAGGTCTCGGGCCCGACCCGATGCGTCATGCCGCAGCCGACGACATGCCCGTCAAGTTCGGCCACGAAGATCGCACCATCGGGGCGCGCGTGTTTCTCGGGCAGGGCGTGCAACAGGGCCTCGTAGTCGGCCTCGGCATAGTAGTTGGCCAGGATCTCGGGGCGGTCGGGCAGGCGGTCGACAAGCACCTGCCGGTAATCGCGGCATAGGTCCCGGATGGCGGCCATGTCGGCCGCGCTGGCGGCCTGTCGGATGATCAGATTGGACATGGCCGCAGATTGCCGAAGTGCCCGCCGGGCGCAATGGCAAAGCCACGCGGCGCAGCAAAAAGGGGCCGCCGGACGGCAGCCCCCTGTACCACAGCGCCTGCGCCTTACTTTAGGATCGAACGCCCGGCGTATTCCGCCGCTTCGCCAAGCGATTCCTCGATGCGGATCAGCTGGTTGTACTTGGCCAGCCGGTCCGACCGCGCCAGCGACCCGGTCTTGATCTGACCGCAGTTGGTGGCCACGGCGAGGTCGGCGATCGTCGCATCCTCGGTCTCGCCCGAGCGGTGCGACATCACGTTGGTGTAGCGCGCACGATGCGCCATATCGACGGCGCGCAGGGTTTCGGTCAGCGACCCGATCTGGTTGACCTTGACCAGCATCGAATTCGCGACGCCCTTCTGGATCCCCTCGGCCAGACGCGCCGGGTTGGTCACGAAGAGGTCGTCACCGACCAACTGCACCTTGTCGCCCAGTTTGTCGGTCAGCAGTTTCCAGCCGTCCCAGTCATCTTCCGAACAGCCGTCCTCGATCGAGATGATCGGATAATCGGCACAGAGCGCGGCAAGGTAATCGACGTTTTCCTCGGCCGACAGGGTCTTGCCCTCGCCCGAGAAGACGTACTTGCCGTCCTTGAAGTACTCGGTCGCGGCACAATCCAAAGCCAGGTAGATGTCCTCGCCGGGCTTGTAGCCGGCCTTTTCGATCGACTTCAGCACGAAATCCAGCGCGTCGCGGGTCGAGGCCAGTTCCGGCGCAAAGCCGCCCTCGTCACCCAGGCCGGTGGACATGCCGGCCGCCGACAGCTCTTTCTTCAGGACATGGAAGACTTCCGAGCCCATGCGCACCGCATCGCGGATATTGTCAGCCGCAACCGGCATGATCATGAATTCCTGGATGTCGATCGGGTTGTCGGCATGTTCGCCACCGTTGATGATGTTCATCATCGGCACCGGAAGCACGCGGGCCGAGGTGCCGCCGACATAGCGGTAAAGCGGCTGCATGGTGAAATCCGCCGCCGCCTTGGCCGCGGCCAGCGACACGCCGAGGATGGCGTTGGCGCCCAGACGGCCCTTGTTCTCGGTCCCGTCCAGTTCGATCATCGCCATGTCGAGGTCGATCTGGTCGGTCGCATCCATGCCCAGCAGCTCTTCGGCGATCTCGCCGTTCACGGCCGCCACGGCCTCGAGCACGCCCTTGCCGCCATAGCGGCTTTTGTCGCCGTCCCGACGTTCGACCGCCTCGTAGGCCCCGGTCGAGGCGCCCGAGGGAACGGCCGCCCGGCCCATGGAGCCGTCTTCGAGGGTCACGTCGACCTCGACCGTCGGATTGCCGCGGCTGTCGACGATTTCGCGGGCGTGGATGTCGATGATGGTGCTCATGGGGAAACTCCCGTGCGGAATGGCTTTGGCCCGGCTTGTAAGCGTCGGTTTTGGCTTTGGAAAGGGCGCGATTGGACGTTTGCGCAAACAAACCCCGCCCGCGCCGGGTCAGGCGGTGCGGCGGGCCAGGCGGCGTTCCCGAACGAAGGTGTAAAGCCCTGATCCGATGATGATTGTCGCCCCCACATAGGTGGCAAGGTCCGGGCGTTCGCCCAGTACCAGCATCCCGAGGATCAGCGAAAACACCAGCCGGGTATAGCGGAAGGGCATGATCGCCGACACGTCACCGACCCGCGTGGCCAGCACGATGGCATAATAACCGGCCGTGCCGAAGGCCACGGCCCCGATCAGCCGCAGGATCTGCGGCGTGGCCATGCCGACCAGGTGGTCCCCCCGGATCCACATCAGCACGGGCGCGATCACCACCAGTGCGGCGAACCCGTAGAAGGCCACCGTGACCGAATGCAGCCCGTCCGGCAGGCGGCGCGACGCCAGATCCCGCGCCGCGATCGCCACCACGGCGCCCAGCACGAAGAGCGCCTCGGGGCGAAAGCCCTCAAGCCCCGGGCGGATGATGATCAGCACGCCCAGGAACCCGATGCCGATCGCGCTCCACCGCCGCCAGCCGACGGTTTCGCCCAGGAACACCGCCGCCCCGAAAGTGATCGCCAGGGGCGTTGCCTGGAACACCGCCGCCACGGTCGAGAGCGTCACCAGCGACAGCGACGTGATGAAGAAGAGCGCCGCGAAGGATTCCGCGCCGGTGCGGATGACGAAGGCGGCCGAGCGCATCTGCGGCACCCAGAGCCGATGCCCCTGCGCCACGGCGATCGCGCCAAAGACCCCCATCCCGCCAAGTCCCAGCATCAACAGCGTCTGGCCCGTGGGGATATCGACCGTCATCAGCTTGATAAGCAGGTCCTCGATGGCAAAGGCGGCCATCGAAAAGATCACAAGGGCGATGCCGTGAAGGGATGTCATGGGGATCCTGCAAGGTTTGCCCCGCCTTACGCGCGGCGATCGGAAAGGGGAAGGGGGAGGGGACCGCTTTTTGTCCGCCGGTTCGAATGGACGGAGTTGCGGGGATTGGGGGTCGCGGACGCTCGATTGCGCCGCTGTTGCCTCACGAGGTCGGATGCGCCGGTCGCGAGGAGCTAAGTCTTCCTCGCAGTCGAGGTCACAACCCCTTGCGCGCCCAGCTTTCCCAGACAAAGTGATAATTCCAGGCGCAATCGTGTGTTTCGGACAGGGCGGCACGGATCCGGTCCCGCTGCGCATGTGCATCCGTCACGAAGTCATGAAACTGGATCTGAAGATGGTCGATCTTCGCGATCAGACCGGTCTCGATCAGATGCGGCAGGACGTCGAACTCACCGCCTTCGATGTTGATCTTGAGAAGGTGGATATGATCCACCCCAAGCTCGGCAAAGACATCGGCAAAGCGGCGGATCTGCACGGTTTCCCCGGTCAGATTACGGGTCTTCTCGGTCACCACAGACGACGCATCCGCATCATCCGTCAGTGTCAGCGTCCCATCTGCAGAGCCAAGGCCATAAGCGTGGCAGTGCACCTCTGGCGTTGTCCGGAACCGATCAACACAGGCCGCATGGAAGGTCAGCGAGGGTTCGAACAGATGGACCGTTGCACCGAACTTACCATGTACGTCCGACGCAAAATCCCCAAGGTAGCCGCCCAGGTCGAAGACCACCGCATCACGCGGCAGGTCATAATCCAACCGCAGGTCCCGACCCCGGTTATCCCGCTTCCACGCCCGATAGGCCAGGACGCGCGGATCTTTGGCCACGTGGGTAAGCCACAGTTTCCGGACTGCGATGACCGGTTCGGACAGCAGACGTCGCAGACGATGCGACAGGGATTTACCGGCAGGCGCCAAAAGGGATCACTCCCACTCGATCGTGCCCGGAGGCTTCGAGGTCACGTCATAGGTCACGCGGTTGATGCCTTCGACTTCATTGATGATCCGCGTCGCGGTTTCGCCCAGGAAGTCATGGCTGAAGGGGTAATAATCGGCGGTCATCCCGTCGACCGAGGTCACCGCGCGCAGCGCACAGGCGTAATCATAGGTGCGGCCATCGCCCATGACGCCCACGGTGCGGACCGGCAGGATCGCAACAAAGGCCTGCCAGATCTCGTCGTAGAGCCCATGCTTGCGAATCTGATCGATATAGACCGCGTCCGCCTTGCGCAGGATCTCCAGCTTGTCGCGGGTGATCTCTCCGGGACAGCGGATCGCCAGGCCCGGCCCGGGGAAGGGATGGCGGCCGATGAAGCTGTCGGGCAGGCCAAGCTCGCGACCCAAAGCGCGGACCTCGTCCTTGAATAGCTCGCGCAGCGGTTCGACCAGCTTGAGGCCCATCTTCTCGGGCAGGCCACCAACGTTGTGGTGGCTTTTGATCGTGACCGAAGGGCCGCCGGAAAAGCTGACCGATTCAATGACATCGGGGTAAAGCGTGCCCTGTGCCAGATAGGCCGCGCCTTCGATCTGGTCGGCGTATTTCTGGAACACGTCGATGAAGAGCCGGCCAATGATCTTGCGCTTGGTCTCGGGGTCCGAGACGCCGTCCAGCTCGCCGAGGAACAGGTCCTGTTCCTGCGCGTGGATCACGCTGAGGTTCATGTGATCGCGGAACATGCCCACGACCTCTTCGGCCTCGTTCAGGCGCAGCAGGCCATGATCGACGAAGACGCAGGTCAGGTTCTCGCCGATGGCCTCGTGGATCAGCGCGGCCGCGACGGAACTGTCGACGCCGCCCGAGAGCGCGCAGATCACCTTGGCATCGCCCACCTGGTCGCGGATGGCCTGCACCATCTCTTCGCGGTAGGCGGCCATGGTCCAGTCGCCATCGAACCCGGCAAGTCGCACGAAGTTCTCGTACAGCGTCTTGCCGTTCGGGGTGTGGTGCACCTCGGGGTGGAACTGAACGGCAAAGAAGTTGCGCTCCAGATCCGCCGTGATGGCAAATGGCGCATTGGGCGAGGTGCCGTAGACCGCAAAGCCCGGGGCCAAGGCCGCGACGTGATCGCCATGGCTCATCCAGACCTGTTCGCGCGCATCCAGGAACCAGCCCGACAAAAGGTCGATGCGGTCCTCGGTCGGGGTCACCCAGGCGCGGCCGAATTCGGCGGTGCCGCCACCGCCCGAGATCTTGCCGCCTTCGACCCGGCCGCCCAGATCCTGCATCATGACCTGCTGGCCATAGCAGATGCCCAGGATCGGCACGCCCAGGTCATAGACCGACTGCGGCGGACGCGGCGATCCTTCGCGCGTCACCGTGTCAGGCCCGCCGGAAAAGATCACGGCCTTGGGCGCAAACTCGGCCAGGAAGGCGTCGGTGACCTTCTGGTAGGGATGGATTTCACAATAGACGTTCAGCTCTCTCAGGCGGCGCGCGATCAGCTGCGTCACCTGGCTGCCAAAGTCGATGATCAGAAGGCGGTCATGGGCGGTCTGGGTCATGTGCGTCCTGTAGCCGCCGCGCCCTGATCCCGCAAGCGGCTTTGATGCGAATGGCGCGCGAAAGGGGGCTGTCCGCCCCCTCTGCCGCTTGGGGCGGCATTCACCCCCGAAGGTATTTTCCACCAGAAGAAGGAACGGCCTGCTTCTTCTGGTCCCAAGTACCTTCGGGGGAGGCGGCGAACCGGCAGGTTTGCCGACCGGGGGCAGACAGCCCCCGTCCTCCGGTCGGGCGGCGATGTCGCTTTTTCCCCCGACACGACGCAATCTGTGCGTGGTCGCGGCGCGCGTGGCGGTATGAACGGCACAAACCGGCATCGGGCCGGGGCCAAGGTACGAGGGCGAACATGAGCGATGCAGCGGTGAGCGGACGGCGGGGCAGATCGGGCGGAGGCGCGGCGCGCCGGGCCGAACGAACTTCGGTCCAGATCGGAACGGTGCCGGCGATCGACCGGAACATTCCCAACCTCGAACTGCTGTCCGAGGATTCGCTGGCGATCATCGAACGCAATGCCGAAACCGTGCTGGAAGAAATCGGCGTGAATTTCGTCAACAACCCCGGCGCGCTGGCCCGCTGGCGCGAGGCCGGGGCCGAGGTCAAGGGCGAACGGGTCCACATTCCGCGCGGCCTGGCCCGCAAGCTGTGCGAAACCGCGCCGTCCAAATTCACCCAGCACGCGCGCAATCCGGCGAACAACGTCGAGATCGGCGGCAAGGGCCTGGTCCTGGCGCCCGTCTATGGCCCGCCCTTCGTGCGCGATGCCGACGGCGGCCGCCGCTATGCCACGATGGAGGATTTCCGCAAGTTCGTGAAACTGGGCCACATGTCCAAGTGGCTGCACCATTCCGGCGGCACCGTCTGCGAGCCGACCGACGTGCCGGTGAACAAGCGCCACCTCGACATGCTTTATGCCCACATGACGCTGACCGACAAACCCTTCATGGGATCGGTCACCGAACCCAGCCGGGCGCAGGACAGCGTCGACATGTGCAAGATCCTGTTCGGCGACGAGTTCGTGCAGAACAACACGGTGATGACCTCTCTGATCAACATCAACTCGCCGCTGACCTTCGACGACGTGATGATGGGTGCGATGGAGGTCTATTCGGCCAACATGCAGGCCTGCATCATCAGCCCCTTCATCGTCGGCGGTGCCATGGCGCCCGTGTCGGTGATGGGCACGCTGACGCAGGTCCTGGCCGAGGTCCTGGCGGGCATCGCCTATTCGCAGCTGGTCCGCCCCGGCGCGCCGGTGATCTTCGGGGCCTTCGTGACCTCGATCGACATGAACTCGGGCGCGCCGACCTTCGGCACGCCAGAGGCCAGCCAGATCCTGACCGGCGCTGGTCAGCTGGCACGGCGCATGAACCTGCCGTTCCGGTCGGGTGGCGCGCTCTGCGGGTCCAAGCTGCCCGACGCGCAGGCCGCCTATGAAACCGCCAACACGCTGAACGCCGCGCTGCTGGGCGGGGTGAACTTCATGCTGCACGCCTGCGGCTGGCTGGAAGGCGGCCTGGTGTCGTCGTTCGAGAAATTTGTGATGGACGCCGACCAGCTGGGTGCGCTGCACAAGATGGCCGCCGGGGTTCCGACGGACGAAAATGCCCAGGCCATGGACGCCATCCGCGAGGTCGGGCCGGGCGGTCACTATCTTGGGTGCGCGCATACACAGGCCAACTTCAAGACGGCGTTCTGGCGGTCCGAGCTGTCGGACTACAAGCCGTTCGAGACCTGGGACGAGGAAGGCGCGCGCGACACGCAGACGCTGGCTACGGCGCGTGTCGAAAAGCTTCTGTCGCAGTACCAGCAGCCCGCCATCGATCCCGCCGTGGCCGAGGCGCTGGCCGCCTTCGTCGCGGGCAAGAAGGCCTCGATGCCCGACGCGTTCATGTAAGACTGTCACGGCACGACTTTCAGGTCGTGCCCGAGGTCATGCCGGTCATGGGCGGAGCGCAGGGCACTGTGTTCCGCCACCAGCGCCGTCAGGATGGCCACGTGACGGCGGACGCGGTACCCGCGTCGGCCGCGTCTTGCGGTCTCCTGCGCGGCTTCCATGTCGAACAGCTGCATCACGGCGGCCCCATGCCCCGGCACCCGGCCCAGCAGCATGGACAGATCCCTGTTCCGGTCATAAAGCGCCTGCCCCTCGCGGGCGGCATCGACCAGCAGGCGGGGTCGGTGCAGGCGGGACAGGCGGGTGGTCAGATCTTCCATTTCGCTCTCCGATTCTGTGAACGATGGACAGCATGACACGCCCAAAGGTTGTGTTGCGCAAAAGGCAATTTCACCGAACGGTCTGAAAATAGACCATTAATCCTTTGGCAAGAGAATTCCGAAATTAAGGTTAATTGTTAACCTAATGGAAACTTAACATTGGCAACCCTGATGCAAAAGAGCGGGTCAAGCCAAAGGATATCCACGTCCGGGGCAGCGTGGATCCCAAACCGGGGAACGGGGAAATGACGAAACACACGCACGAATGGGGCGGGGTCTGGCCAGACTGGGTGCCGGGCCATGTCCGCAACTACATATGTCACGTAAACGGGGATCAAAGCCTGCGATCCCTGGCGCGAAACGAAGGCGGTCATGCCTCGACCGTGCTGCGCCAATTCCGGCAGATCGAGACGGCGCGCGAAGACCTTCTGGTCGACGAGGCGTTGAATTGGCTGATTGGTCACTTTCGGATTACTGTTTCCGATGACGAAACGTTTAACGGGCGGCAGATGGAGCGCCCCGACGAGGCCGCCCGCCACACGTTTAAGCAGATCGAGCGTGATCTGCCGATGATCCTGCAGCGGCTGGCCAAGCCCGATGCGGTCCTGGCCTATGCGCCCAACATGGACCGCGCGGTCATCGTCCGCGACCGCGACGATGGCGACACGGTGCGCCTTGGCGTGGTCGATCGCCCCTCGGCGTTGGTGCTGGCCTTGAACGGCTGGATCGACCGGGGCGGCGGGGCACCGGCCAAGGGCAAGGTGGCGCGCTATCGGATCACGCCCCAGGGCCGGGTGGCCTTGAACGCCATGATCGCCAAGGCCGAGAACACCGCCAGCGGGTTTGCCGAAGCGCGCGGTTCGTTCCACGGCGCGCCCACCCGCCGCGCCCGGGCCATGGGCGTGGCCGATACGCCGGTGCTGGGCCTGGCCCGCAGGCGCGGTCCCGGCGGCACGCCGTTCCTTGGCCCCGACCTGGTGCGCGCGGCGGAACGGATCCAGGACGATTTCGAACTGGCCCAGATGGAGCCCCGGGTGACGGCGAACTGGGACAGCTTCCTTACCGCCGGGACGTCAGGGGCCCCGGGCGGATCCGAGCCCGCGTTGCGCGGCGCCGCCGCCGCCCGTGACCGCGTCCTATCGGCGCTGAGCGCGCTTGGCCCCGGGCTGGGTGACGTGGTGCTGGAATGTTGCTGCCGGCTGCACGGGCTTGAAGCGGCCGAGAAGAAGCTGGGCTGGTCGGCGCGGTCGGGCAAGATCGTCCTGCGCATCGCCCTGCAAAGGCTTCGGGCGCATTATGACGGGCTGAAAGACGGCGGCGGGCTCATTGGGTGATCAGCCGCCCACGATCCAGCCGACCGCATAGGCCACCACGGCGCAGATCGCCCCGACCAGAACCGTTTCCCCGACCGCGCGGCGCAGACCCTGTTCGGTCACGCTGTAGCGCAGCAGGCCAAGCGCGGTCAGGGCGCCGAAGGTCGCCACCACCGAGGCGGTCAGCGTGCCGCCCGACGGCCCGGCGACGATATAGGGGAACAGGGGCACGGCGCCGAAGATCACGAAACTGCCGAAGGTGAAAAGCCCGTTCAGGATCGGCCGGTCGCCGGCGGGGTCCTGCATGCCGTGATCCAGCGACATGCGCAGTTCGGCCAGGATCTCGGGGTGGCGGGACAGGATGGCGCTGACCTGTTCGGCATCCGGCTCCGGCAGGCCGCGCCGGGCCAGATGGCGGGTCAGGGGCGCGGCCTCGGCCGCCGGGGTGGCCCGGATCGCGGCCAGAAGTGCACCGAGGCGGCTGCGATAGAGATCATGCTGTGCCCGTCCCGACAGGATTTCCCCCATCCCCATGGACACGGCGTCGGCAAACAGGTTCGCAAGCCCGAAGACCAGCACCGCCAGCCCGCCGATCTGCGCCACGCCGTCGGCCTGCGCCCCGGCGAACCCCGCCACGATGGCAAAAGTGGTCACGATCCCGTCGTTGCCGCCAAAGACGATCTGTTTGAGGAAATCCTGCGTCCTTGCGCGGCGTGAGGTCGGCTCTGGCTGGTCGGTCATCTTCGGTCCCTTGGCTGCGGGCAGGGTGGCCCGTGCCACGCGTCACGGCAAGGGACAGGAGGTCGCGCAGATAAGCCTTGCCTTGGCGTTCGGGTTGGCGCGATAGGATTGGCTTATGAACCTGACGCTTCGCCAACTCACGTATTTCAAGGCACTTGCCCAGGCCGGCAGCTTCGGGCGCGCGGCGGACGCCTGCCGCGTGTCGCAGCCGGCCCTGTCCATGCAGATCAAGGAGATGGAGGGGATACTGGGCGCGCCGGTGGTCGAACGGCAGGCCCGGCGCGTGGTGCTGACCCCCTTTGGACGGCGAATCCTGGGGCATGCCGAGAGGGTGCTGGACGAAATGCACCAGCTTGAGGAGGCGGCGCGCTGGCGTGAAGGTCTGGCGGGGCAGCTGTCGATCGGCGTGATCCCGACCATCGCGCCCTACCTTTTGCCCGATCTGCTGGCGCGGTTGCGCGCCTCGGACATCGCGCTGGATGTACAGGTGCAGGAAGCCAAGACGACGCGGCTCATGGCCGACCTGATGGAGGGGAGCCTGGACGCCGCGATCCTGGCCCTGCCGTCGGGGGCGCAGGACGTGGTCGAACGGCCGCTGTTCGAAGACCGGTTCCTGCTGGCCGGGTCGCGGACGCGGATCGACGCGCTTGGCCCCCGCGCCGAAACCCTGCGCCCGACCGAGATCGGGGCGAGCCAGCTTTTGCTGCTGGAAGACGGACATTGCCTGACCGATCAGGCGCTTGAGGTCTGCGGACGGGGCAGGGGTCATGCGCAGATCAACATGGGGGCATCATCGCTGGCGACCCTGTCGCGGCTTGTGTCGGCGGGGTTTGGCCTGACGCTGATGCCCGAACTGTCGCTGCCCGATGATGGCCATGACCTCGCGCTGTTGCGCTTTGCCGCGCCCGAACCGTCGCGCACCATCGGCCTGGTCCGCCGCGCGTCATCGCCGGCGGGGCGGTGGTTCGATGCGCTGGCCGTCGCGATTGCCGAAGCCGGGCAGGAGGTCATCACCCGGGCCCGGACCATCGCGCCCGGCCCGACCGATTGACCCTTGATCCGCCGCCGTTTCGCGTCACCTTTAGCGTCATGTACCGCTGGATCGCCCTTGCCCTGTCCCTGACCCTTCTTGCCGCCTGCGGGCGTGGTGTGCCCGATCAGGCGCGGGTCGTTGTTGCCGGCGATTCGATCATGGCCTGGAATCGGGTCGAAGGGGCGTCGGTGGCCGACCGGCTGGAGGCGCGCCTGGGTCAACCCGTGGGCGACGTGTCGTTGTCCTTCGCACGCGTGGCCGGGGGCTCGGGTCCGCTGAACATCCCAACCCAGCTGAACGGCGTCCGGGCCGACTGGATCGTGCTGAACGGGGGCGCCAATGATCTGAGCGCGGGCTGCGACTGTTCGGCCTGCGGTCCGGTGCTCAACCGGTTGATTTCCGACGACGGGCAACGCGGCGCGATCCCGGCGCTGGTGCGTGACCTGCGCGGTCGCGGCGCGCGCGTGGTCTGGGCCGATTACTACACCGCGCCCAGGTATGCCGGAACGGGCTGCGAAGCCCCCTACGAGGTGCTTGAGGCGCGGCTGACCCGCATGGCCGCCGCCGATCCGGGCGTGACGCTGGTGGATATGGACGACGCCTTCACCCCGACGGACCTGAGCCTTTTTGCCGGGGACCGGACGCATCCGTCGGCCAAGGGATCGGCGCTGATCGCGGACCAGATCCTGCCGGTCCTGCAGCGGTAACGCAAAAGGCCGCCCCGAGGGACGGCCTTTGTTGGTCTGGTCCGACGGATCAGGCCGCGACTTCGGCGGTTGCCTCGGCCAGGTACTTGAGCAGGTTCTCGGGCGAGCTTTCGCCATAGGGGTCTTCGCCGTGGTTGTCGCAGATGCCGGGCTCTTCGAACCAGGCCTCGACCACGCCGTTGTCGATGACGGCGGCATAGCGCCAGGACCGCAGACCGAAGCCCAGGTTATCCTTGCGCACCAGCATGCCGACGCGGCGGGTGAATTCACCAGAACCGTCGGGGATGACCGACACGTTCTCGATGCCCTGCGCCTTGGCCCACTGGTTCATGACAAAGCTGTCGTTGACCGACATGCAGTAGATCGCGTCGATGCCCAGGTCCTGGAACTTGGCAAAGTTGTTCTCGAAACCCGGCAGCTGGTAGGTCGAACAGGTCGGCGTGAAGGCGCCGGGCAGCGAAAACAGGATCACGCGCTTGCCCGCGAAGTAATCGGCGGTGGTCTTGTCTTCCCAACGGAACGGGTTGGACCCGCCGATTGAGGCATCCCGGACCCGGGTGTGGAAGGTGACCTGGGGAAGTTTCTGACCGCTTTGCATGTGTCCCTCGTATGCGATGTCTTGTCTGGCGCCGGGGTAGAATGATTCCAGAACCAAGGACAACGCCAATTCCGCACTGCGGCATGGGAATATGTGGCGAATCCAGATACCTGCGACCGCATTATGCATGTGCGGCAAGGGGTTCAGGGACATCGCATGTGCCTTGCATGTCCCGCATGGCCGCCTTGCGCCCGGGGGCGACTGGCCAATTCCCGTGCAGCGGCGTATGATCGGCCAGCACTCAACCGGCGAAGCCCGAAGGCCCGATATGCGCGATCTCAAGATCCCCGAACAGCGTCACCCGGAAAAGGCCCGCAAGCCCGACAATCCGCAGCCCAAGAAACCCGACTGGATCCGCGTCAAGGCGCCGACCTCGAAGGGGTATTTCGACACGCGCAACACCATGCGCGAACACAAGCTGACCACGGTCTGCGAAGAGGCCGGCTGCCCGAACGTCGGCGAATGCTGGAGCCAGGGCCACGCCACCATGATGATCATGGGCGAGGTCTGCACCCGCGCCTGCACCTTCTGCAACATCGCCACCGGCAAGCCGCCCGAGGATCTGGACGTCTTCGAACCGGGCCGCGTCGCCGATGCGGTGGCCAAGCTGGGTCTGAACCACGTCGTCATCACCAGCGTGGACCGCGACGATATCGAAGACGGCGGGGCCGAGCATTTCGCGATGACCATCCGCGCCATCCGCAAGCGCGCGCCGGGCACCACGATCGAAATCCTGACGCCCGACTTCATCCGCTGTGGTCCCGAAGCGCTTGAGGTTGTCGTCGAGGCCAAGCCGGACGTCTTCAACCACAACCTTGAAACCGTGCCGGGGCTTTACCCCGAGGTGCGGCCGGGCGCGCGGTACTTCCATTCGCTGCGTCTGTTGCAGCGTGTGAAGGAGTTGGACCCGACGATGTTCACCAAGTCCGGCATCATGGTGGGGCTGGGCGAAAACCGCCAGCAGGTCACGCAGGTCATGGAGGACATGCGCGCCGCCGACATCGATTTCCTGACCATCGGCCAGTACCTGCAGCCGACACCCAAGCATCACGCGGTCGACCGTTTCGTCACGCCCGAGGAATTCGCGGCCTATGAAAAGACGGCCTACAACAAGGGATTCCTGATGGTCTCGGCCACGCCGCTGACCCGGTCGTCCTATCACGCGGGCGACGATTTCGCCCGGCTGCGCGAGAACCGACTGAAGAAGCTCGGCCGCGCCTGAACGGTGCGAGACAAAGAAAAACGGCCGGTCCCGCGAAGGACCGGCCGTTTCTGTTTGCGACGTGTGTGGAGTCAGCCCTTGCGGCGACGCAGCGCGGCAAGTCCACCCAAACCGGCGATCAGAAGCGGCAGCCCGGCGGGCAGCGGCACGGCGGGGGTGGTGAAGCCGTTGTCGTAGATCGATTTCACTTCGCTCTCGCCAAGTGTGCGGTCGAACAGGAAGACGTCGTCGGCGAGGCCGGTGAAGTATTCGTTGTGAACCGCGTTCGCGCCGATGGTGAAGTAGCTCAGCATCGATGTGCCGGCGGTCCAGGATTCAGTGACTTCGGACGCCAGAACGCCGTTGGCAAAAAGCTGAACCTTGCTGCCATCATAGGTGGCGACGAGGTGCACCCATGTGTCGAGGGTCATCGATGTGATGTCCTGCACGCCAGATCCGTTGAAGGCTGCCCAAGCTGGATCACGTCCCGGATTGCCGCGCGTGTCGATCCCCATGAGACGGTCGAACCCGCCATTGTCGGCGCTGAGAACGCCGTGATAGCGGGTGCCGGCGGATGCGTTGAACCAGCCGCCCCAGGACATGGTCGCCATCGCGCCTTCCGAGACGTTTTCGTTGACGGTCACATAGCTGCTGCCGTCGAACGACGCGACAGAACCGCGCGTGGCGTCAGTCACGATGGTCGTGCCGGTGTTGGTTGCGGTGCCGGATCCGGTGCCGCTGTAGGCGGTCGCGCTGGTGTCGAAACCGAAAAGGTAAAGGTAGTCTGAGGTCGTCGCCGATGCGGTGGTCGCCGCCAGGGCGACGGGCAAGGCAAGAGCCAGGGTTCTGAAAATCATTGAGCACATCCTTCAATAGAATGCGCGCAGGATACCAACGGTTTGCATCATAGGAAAGCACGGATTTTTCCTAAGGAAAAGTCTTTCCGCCGTGGGCAGGCCCCGTCTAACCGGCCAGCAGCTGATGCACGATCGCCCGCTTGGCCGAGGACGAATGATCGATCGCCCCGATGGCCGCCATGAGGATCGCCTTGGGTGCCCCCCGACTTTGCAGCATCCGCCGCGCGCGTTCGGTAACCTGAATGGCGTGATGCCCTTCGGGATGGCGCGCGGCCTCGTATCCGTCCTGCGTGCCCTCGGCCAGCCGTTCGGCCAGGTCGCAGGCATCCGCGATGCCAAGGTTCATGCCACGCCCGCCCACGGGCGAATGCGCATGGGCCGCATCCCCGGCGAGGAAGACGTTGCCCTTGCGATAGGCCTCGGCCTGCTTGACCTCGATATGAAAGCTGGAGTCGCGGATCAGTTTGTCGACGGTCAAAGGCACCGGCAGCGCCTTGAGCGCATCATCCCGGCTGGCGATCACGCGGTAGCGGTCGGGCGCCATCGGCACGACGACAGCCACGTCGCCATGCGGCAGCAGGTAGCCCGCGAACCGGTCGCGATGCGGCCAGTCGGCCGAGATCACGTCGGCAATCGACCAGTGGCCGGGCAGGGTGCGCCCTTCGAAATGGATGCCGGCGGTGGCGCGGACACGGCTGTGCACGCCGTCGGCCCCGATCAGGTACCGGCCCTGCACGCGGATGTGCTGGCCGAATTCGACCTCGATATGATCGGCGCGCAGGTGATAGTTGGTCATGCAGCGCATGTATTCAACCGTGACACCCTGCGCCTTCAGCGCGTCGATCAGATGCGCTTCGGTCCGGTCCTGCGGCAGGCCGTAGATCTCGCTTTGCCCGTCGAAATTGAGCGGCAGGGTCAGCACCGGATCCTTGCCATGATGCATCACCATGCCTTCGAACCGCACGGCCTCGGCCCGGATCGCGGGGCCGGCACCACAGGACGCCAGCAGCTCGATCGACCGGGCGGTGACCCCCACGGCGCGCGACAACCCCGAGGGCCCGTCCTTCTTGTCGAAGATCCGCACGCTCATCCCCCGCCGCGCCAGTTCGGTGGCGACGGTCAGGCCGGTCGGACCGGCCCCGATCACGATGACGTCGATCATTCGATGGCTGGTACGGATTTCAGGTAGGCGACGATCGCATCGATATCCTCGTCCGGCAGATGCGACATGTTCTGGACAACCTCGGCCATTTCCCCTCCCGCGCTGTCGAAATCGGGCGTGAAGCCCGTCTTCAGGTAAGCCGCAATATCCACATCCGTCCAGTCGAGTTTTCCCGGCGTGATGTTGGGGATCGATCCGCGCCCGTCCGGTGACGGCGCGCCGCCCAGCCAGCGCGCGGTGTCCAGCCCGCCAAGCGCGTTGCGTGGCGTATGGCATTCGGCGCAATGGCCAAGCGCCTCGACCAGGTAGCGGCCTCTTTCAAGCTGGGGCGTGGCGGCGTCGGTCATCACCCAGTCGTCCGAGAAGAACAGCATCTTCCACCCGCCAAGCGACCGGCGGATGTTGAAGGGAAACCCGACCTCGTGCGGCAGGCTGGGCGTGTCGGACGCGGGCAGGGTGGTGACAAAGGCATGCAGGTCCGCGATGTCCTGCGGATCGGCCTTGGCGTAGGAGGTATAGGGGAAGGCGGGGTAATAATGTGCCCCCGAAGGCGACACGCCCCGCATCATGGCGTTGCCAAGATCTGCCACGCTCCACCCCGCGATCCCGGCGTCCGAGGGCGAGATGTTGGGCGCGCGGAACGTGCCGAAATCGCTTGCGAATCCCTTGCCGCCTGCCAGCACGAGACGATCGTCGCCCTCTGCGCCCGGCGCAGCATGGCACGAGGCGCAGCCGGCCGCCCAGAAGACCTGTTCGCCCCGGGTGGCGTCGCCCGACAGCCCGGCGAAGGTGTCATCGGGCATCGTGCGTGGTGCGGTGACGAACCAGAAGATGCCGAGGCCGCCCAGCACAAGGATGAGCGCAAGGGCCAGAAGTCGTGTGATCGTGTACATTGGCCCTTGCCTCTATGCGTGTCTTAGTCGGACTGGCGGTAGGATTTGTGGCAGGCGCCGCAGGCACCGCCCATGGCGCCCATGGCCGCCTGAAGCCCGGCCAGATCCGTCGCGGCTTCGGCCTGCATGGCGGCTTCGGTCAGGGCGGCGGCCTTGGCGCCGACGTCTTCCATGTTCTCCCACACGGCGGGAAGCGCCTTGGAGCCTTCGACTTCGCCGACGGCCGATCCCTGCGGCCAATAGGCCATCTGATTCTGCGACGACACCTTCACGATGTTGCCGGCCGCGGCCTGCGCCACTGCGGCGTCATAGTCCATCTGACCCTTGGCCATCGCGCCAAGCGTCCCGAGGTTGAAGGCATATAGCTGCATCACCGCCTGGCGGGCCTTCACGGCCTTGTCCAGATCCTGCGCGGTGGCGTGGCTGCCAACCAGTCCCAGACCTGCCACGAGCAGGCCCATGCTAAAGCGTTTCATTGGTAACTCCCTGTCTGAACACTTCTGTTCCGACCGTAGAGCAGAAGTATGTGACAGGCAGTGACTAAATCGTGAGGTTTCGGCACCGGGCGAGAGCCTGCGCGTAGGCCCTAGTCGGTGAACCGCACCTTGCCGATGTAGGGCAGGTTGCGATTGCACTGCGCGTAGTCGATGCCATAGCCGACGACGAATTCGTCCGGGATCGCGAAGCCCGTGTAATCCGCCTTGAAATCGACCTCGCGGCGCGACGGCTTGTCCAGCAACGCGATGGTGCGGATCCGCTTGGGGTGGCGCGATTCGAGGAAGTGCATCACGTGATTGAGCGTATGTCCCGTGTCGACGATATCCTCGACGACCAGGACGTTGCGCCCCTCGATCTCGCCGCGCAGGTCCTTGAGGATCCGCACCTCGCGCGAGCTTTCCATCGCATTGCCGTAGGACGAGGCTTCGAGGAAATCGACCTCGACATCGCGGTCCTTGAGCTCACGCACCAGGTCGGCGATGAAGACGAAGGACCCGCGCAGAAGCCCCACGACGACCAGCCGTTCCTCGGCCGGGAATTCCTTCTTGATCTCTTCGGTCAGCTCTTCGATGCGGGCGGCAATCGCCTTGGCCGAGATCATCTGGTCGATGACATAAGGACGCGCGGTCATGGTTCTTCCTTGATATTACGCGCGCACCATACGACATGAGGTGCCTGTGTAAACGCGTCAAAAAGGGGCCAGATGCCACGTCATTCCGAGACACGCCGCCTGCCGTATACCGCGCAGCAGATGTATGACCTTGTCGCCGATGTGGGGTCCTATCCGCAGTTCCTGCCCTGGTGCGCCGCCGCCCGTATCCGGTCGCGCGAGGATCGGGGCGATCACGAGGTGATGGCGGCGGACCTGGTGATCTCCTTCAAGGTGTTTCGCGAAAAGTTCGGGTCCCGCGTCGTGCTGTGGCCCGAGGTGATGAAGATCGACACCGAATACCTGGACGGTCCCTTCCGTTACATGAAATCCGACTGGCATTTCGCCGATGCCGAAGACGGCTGCGATGTTTCCTTCCACGTCGATTTCGAATTCAAGAACGCCGTATTGCAAGGGATCATCGGTGTCGTCTTCAATGAAGCGATGCACCGGATTGTCCGGGCATTCGAAGATCGGGCCCGGGCGCTTTACGGTTAAATGGTATAACCGTTTTCTGCAAAGGTGCCGCTGCACGTAAGAGTTGAATTAAGGCGGCAACCCGGCACAACCAACAAAATTACATCGCAATCAGGGGACAACTTCTAGGTGTGCAAGCTAGAAGGAGTCATAACATTGTTTGCTAACGGAGCGCTGTTCGAGCAGTTCAGCAAAACCGACTGGAAGGCCGCTTTCAAAGCGGCGCGGGACGCCGCCCGGGCTGCGCGGTCGTCGCAGGATGACGGTCAGACGACGCAGCAGGCCTCGGCACCGACCGCAACGCCCGAACCGGCCCCCGCCGCATCTGCGCCGGCCCAGGCTGTCCAGGCCGTGACCGAAGTTGCCACCAACGTTGCCGCACAGGCGGTTGCCCCGGCCGAGGCAAAGGCCGCGCCGGTTGCCCAGGTCGCCAACGCTGCCGCAGCGGTTGAAAAGGTCGCCGATGTCGCCAAAGAGGTGGTCAGCGGTGTCCTTGCCAAGTCGGTCAAACCGGCGGAAGAGCCCGTGGCCGAGGCCACAGCGCCTGCAGCTGAGGATGCGGAACCGGTTGAGGAAAAGGTCAACGCCGACGAATACGCGCGTCGCGCGGCCATCAACGCCCAGGCGGCGATGAAGACCCAGACGCTGATCGACGGCATGGGCGGCGGATCCTACACCCGCGTCGAAGGCGGGTCGGGCAGCGTGGCCGATCTCTATGCGCCGGCGTCCTCTGCCTCTGGCGGCTCGGCATCGCGTGACGCTGTCGAATACTCGGCCTGACCCTGTCGCTGCGCCCCGGTCCGGCACCGGGGCACATCGTTTTTCGCAATGACAACGATGCGCGCATGTTCATGAATTGGGCAGGCGGAACGCGGCGTTAACACAATCCGAACTCAATTGAGGTGCATCCCTTGCTTCCGGTGGAGAAAGCAAAGGAGAGTACCATGTCCCTTATTGGCGGCATATCCAATGGCCTGGGCGCTGTTTTCGGCGGCGGTAATGGCAATGGTAATGGAAATACCTCTGGTGTCGGCGGCAATACTGCCGATCAGCCGGTTTCCGAAAGCAATTCTGATAATACTGCGACCTCTCCTGAGGGGGAAACGCAGGCGGTTGAGAATTCGTCCGAGACAAATTCAGGCGCGGCCCCTGTGACCGGCAACAGCTCGGTCGGTGTGGATTATTATCGTTACAAGCAAGAGCTGGAGAAAGCCGAAATCTCCGGCCCCCGAGATTACGACATCGAGTCGCGTGACCAGGCCGTCATCGCCGTGGATTTCGTGCGCCGCGAAGCGATCGCCACGCAATCCGCGCTAAGCCTCGACGGCATCTTTGCCGATCTCGAACGCGTCGACACCTATTCGCTTCTGACGCCGGTCAACCAGGACGCGGGCGGTGCCTATGGTCGTGCCGACATGGCCGAACGGTCGGGCGAGCGCACAGAACGCAGCGCATGACGGGGCGCCCGGTTCGGGCAGACCTCAAAAAGATCAGGGTCTTTCCTTGGACTAAGGAAAGACCCTGAATTTATTTCAGGCAGACCCGGGTCAGGACACGTGGTCGTAGGCTCGTTCGCCATGCTGGGCAAGGTCGAGGCCCGTGTGCTCGGTCTCCTGATCGACGCGCATCGGCACGACGATCGCCACAAGCTTGGCCAGCGCATAGGTCACGACCACGGTGAAGACGCCGACGATGGCCAGCGACCCAAGCTGCGCGGTCCAGGACGCTTCGCCAAAGACCGCGATCATCAGCGTCCCGAAGATGCCGCCGACGCCGTGCACCGCGAAGACATCCAGCGTGTCGTCGATCACCAGGCGGTTGCGGATGACGTTCACCATCTCCTGGCACAGCACGCCGGCGATCGCCCCGATGATCAGCGCTTCGACCGGGCCGACAAAGCCCGAGGCAGGCGTGATCGACGCAAGACCCGCGATGGTGCCGGTGACGATGCCCACAAGCGAGGACTTGCCGTACTTGATGCGTTCCCAGATTGCCCAGGTGACCGAGGCGGTCGCGGCCGAGATATGCGTGACCGTCAGCGCCATGGCCGCGCCTCCGTCGGCGGCCAGTTGCGAGCCGCCGTTGAAGCCGAACCAGCCGACCCAGAGCATCGAGGCACCGATCATCACGAAACCGGGGTTGTGCGGCGGCTTGGACTTGTCGCGGCGCGACCCAAGCATGACCGCGATCACCAGCGCCGCAAGGCCCGCGGTTTCATGCACGACGATCCCGCCGGCAAAGTCGCGCGCGCCGGTTTCCCCGAAGATGCCGCCGTCTGACAGCATGCCGCCGCCCCAGATCCAGTGCACAACCGGCGCGTAGCAGACCAGCATCCACAGCGTCGAGAACAGGATCACCCACGAGAAGTTCGCGCGTTCCACGAAGGCGCCGACGATCAGGGCCGGGGTGATGATCGCGAAGGTCATCTGGAAGGCAAAGAACAGCACCTCGGGCAGGGTGCCCGCTAGCGTGTCGGCGTCGATGCCCAGCAACATCGCCTTGCCCAGGCCGCCCCAGACGGCGTTGCCGTCACCGAAGGCGATGGAATAGCCTGCGACGAACCAGGCCACGCTCATGACGCAGGCGATGGCATAGCAATGCATGAAGACGCTCAGCACGTTCCGTGCCCGCACGAGGCCGCCGTAAAACAGCGCCAGCCCCGGTAATGTCATGAACAGCACAAGTGCTGTGGCGACGATGATCCAGGCGGTATCCGCTCCGTTCATGTTCTGGTTTCCCTCTTCCCATGTGATGCCGGGGCGACTTATCGGAGCGCCGACGGATCAAGAAAGAGGCAACCATGCAAATGGGTGCCAAAAATCAGTGCAATTCGCAAACCGCACAACAATTGGGCGGGTAATTGCGGTGTATGGTCAGTTTATGGGCGGTCTGTTGACGCCTGCGTCAGCAGCATCCCAAGCGCGTGATCGCGGGACGCTGCACGCACCTCGGCCCGGCCAAGGGCACCGAACTGCACCGTTTCAGCCACCGGCGCCGCCCCGCGCCGTGCCACGGCAAAGCAGACCATGCCCTCGGGTTTCGGCCCGCTGGCGCCGGGCCCCGCGACCCCGGTGATGCCCACGGCAAGGTCCGCGTTCAGCCGGATCAGGGCGCCGGTCGCCATCTCGATCGCGGTCTGCTCGCTCACCGCGCCATGGGTGGTCAGCGTGGCGGCG
The DNA here is from genome assembly GCF_004959925.1 of Pseudooceanicola onchidii. Lineage (GTDB taxonomy): Bacteria > Pseudomonadota > Alphaproteobacteria > Rhodobacterales > Rhodobacteraceae > Pseudooceanicola > Pseudooceanicola onchidii. The sequence continues at coordinate 1,445,411 of NZ_SPUW01000001.1, forward strand.
CGGACGCCCAGCAGGTCGCGCTTGGCGGCGTTGGAATAGGACACGACGCCCCCCAGCACCACGGCCGAGGACCCGGCGATGTCGATCAGCGAGGATGCGACCATGCCCCCGGTGCAGCTTTCGGCGGTGGCCAGGGTCAGCCCGGCGGCCTTGCAGGTCTCAAGAAGATCATGGGGCAGGGACATCGCGTCCTCCTACATCAGAAACACATGCGCCACGGCAGCGCTGAGCGCGACGACGATCGCGGCCATGATGCCTGCGAAGACATCATCCAGCATCACCCCGATCGGATCGTTGCGGCGGTCGGCCCAGCCGACTGGACCGGGCTTCCAGATGTCGAACAGCCGGAAGGCCAGGAAACCCACGACCCAGCCGGGCCAGAGCGCCAGCACGGGTGCGCCGACATGCGCGGCCCCGATGAACACGGGCAAAAGCGCGATCCACTGGCCGACGACTTCGTCCATCACGACCTCGGACGGGTCGTGGTTGTCGGACCCGCGCGTCATTTCCGCCGTGGCCCAGGTGCCCGCGACGAACAGCACCACGGCCAGCGCGATCACCAGCCAGGGCCCGCCCAGCACATAGACCACCCAGGCCAGCGGCAGCGCGGCGGCGCTGCCCCAGGTGCCAGAGGCCGGGCGAAGATAGCCGACGCCGCCGACGGTTCCGATCATCTGCGCCGGGGTCATGCCGACACCAGCGTCGCGGTGGCCATCGCCGCGATCCCTTCGCCGCGGCCCGTGAAGCCCAGCTTTTCCGATGTTGTTGCCTTGACTGATATGCGCCCGGCCTCGATCCCCGTTATGGCGGCCAGGGCGGCCTGCATCGCGGCGGCATGGGGCCCGACCTTGGGGCGTTCGCAGATCAGCGTGCAGTCGATATTGCCGACGCGAAAGCCCTTTTCCGTCGCCAGATCAACGGCATGGCGCAGGAAGATATGGCTTTCTGCGCCCTTCCACTGCGGATCCGACGGCGGGAAGTGGCGGCCGATGTCGCCTTCGGCCAGCGCGCCATAGATCGCGTCGGTGATGGCATGCATGCCGACATCCGCATCCGAATGGCCCAGCAGGCCCTTGTCGTGCGGCACGGCAACTCCACACAGCATCACGTGATCGCCGTCGCAAAAGGCGTGCACGTCAAAACCGTTTCCAAGGCGAACGTCCATCGCGCCCCTCCGTTTCTGCAAGATCGCCTCGGCCCGGGCGAAATCGCCGGGATGGGTGATCTTGATGTTGTCTTCGTCGCCCTGCGTGATGACGACCTCAAGCCCGCTTGACAGGGCGACCTCGACATCATCACGCGCCTCGCCGGGAAATCCGTCGTGGGCGGCGGCAATTTCTCCGATGGCGAAGCCCTGCGGGGTCTGGGCGCGCATCAGGCCAGTGCGGTCGCGCGCGCCGGTGACAAGCCCGCCCGACTGGGTCCAGAGCGCATCGGTGACCTCGATCCCCGGTGCCGCGGCATGGGCCCCCCGCATCAGCGCATCCGTCACGGCGGTGATCACATGCGGGGCCACGCAGGGGCGCGCGATGTCGTGGATCAGCACATGGCTGGCCCCAAGCGCCCAGGCCCGCGTCAGGCCGGCCTTCACCGACAGTCCCCGGGTCGACCCGCCGGTGACGCGGTGCACGCCTTCGGGCAGGGTCACGTCCATGTCGTCGGGGTGCAGCACCACCACGATATCCCCGACCCTGGCGAAGGCCTCAAGGGTCCAGTCCGCAACGCGCCGCCCGGCGAGGGGACGCCATTGTTTCGGCTGGCCGCCCCCGGCCCGCAGACCGCGCCCGGCGGCAACGAGTATTGTGGCAAAACGGATGCTGTCGTTCGTCATGCGGACTGGATATGAGGAAACGCAGGCGGCGGCAATGCACCCTGATCCGCACCTGTATGCCTAAAAAATAGGCATACGCGCAGAAGTGAGGCGGAATTCCCGTCGGGAAGCGTTGAGCCACCGGTTTCAACGCGATAACTAGACTTTATTGCACAAGGATTAGGCATGTCCTTCCCGTTCGACACCACAGATACACGCCCCGTCGTCGCCCTGGCCCCAATGGCCGGGATCACCGACCTGCCGATGCGCACGCTGGTCGCGGGCTTTGGCGCGGACCTGGTGGTCAGTGAAATGGTGGCCAGCGGAGAGCTTGTCGCCGCCCGGGCCGGCACCCGCGAACGCGCCGAATTGGGGCTGGGGGATGCGACGACCTCGGTCCAGCTGGCGGGGCGTCAGGCCGATGTGATGGCCGAAGCCGCGAAACAGGTGGCAGATCTGGGCGCCCGGATCATCGACATCAACATGGGCTGCCCGGCCAAGAAGGTGACGGGCGGGCTGTCTGGCTCGGCTCTGATGCGCGACCCGGATCTCGCGCTGTCGCTGGTCGAGGCCGTGGCCGAAGCCGTCGACGTTCCGGTGACCGTCAAGATGCGCCTGGGCTGGGACGACGACAGCCTGAACGCGCCCGACATCGCCCGCATGGCCGAAGGGGCGGGGGCGCGGATGATCGTGGTGCATGGCCGCACGCGCTGCCAGTTCTACAAGGGGCAGGCCGACTGGGCCGCGATCCGCCGTGTGACGGATGCGGTCACGGTGCCGGTGCTGGCCAACGGCGACATCACCGACGGCGCAACGGCGCAACAGGCGCTCGCAGCGTCAGGCGCGCAGGGCGTCATGGTCGGACGCGGCATCCAGGGCCGCCCCTGGGCCGTGGCCGAGGTCATGGCAGCCCTGTCCGATACGCCGTTCGAGGCGCCCGATAACCGTGCCGAGATCGCGCTGAACCACTATGTCGCGATCCTGTCGTTCTACGGCACCGATCTTGGCCTACGTGTCGCGCGCAAGCACCTGGGCTGGTACATGGACGCCGCCAACACGCCCGCGGACCTGCGCGGTCAGATCCTGCGGTCCCGCTGCGTGGCCGAGGTGCAGCGGCTGCTGCCGGACGCGCTGGCGCAGGATCCGACAGCCGACCAGACACCCGAGACGACAAGGGCGGTCGCATGATGATCGACGACAATCCGCTGTGGAATTCGCTTCCCATTCCGGCGCTGGTGCTGGATCCCGACGACAATATCGTTGCGATCAACGGCCCGGCCGAAGGCTTCCTGAACACCTCGGCCAAGTCGATCCTGGGCACCAAGGTCTGGGAAAAGGTCATGATCGACAGCCCGCTTGAGAATGCTTTCGCGCGGGCCCGGGCCACGGCGTCGCCGCTCTTCGTGAACGACGTCGACGTCGGCACCGGGGATCGGCCGCCTTTGCACTGCAACCTGCAGATCGCGCCCATGGCGGACCGGCCCGACCACATGCTGTTCCTGATCTCTCCGCGCGAACTGGCGGGGCAGCTGACGCTGGACCACACGGTCAAGTCCGCCGCCCGGTCGGCCATCGGCATGGCGGAAATGCTGGCGCACGAGATCAAGAACCCTCTGGCAGGCATCACCGGGGCGGCGCAGCTTCTGTCGATGAACCTGTCGAAAGAGGATCAGGAACTGACCGACCTGATCGTCGGCGAAACCCGTCGCATCGTAAAGCTGCTGGAACAGGTCGAACAGTTCGGCAATCTGACCCTGCCGGACCTGCGACCGGTGAACATCCACGACGTGCTGGACCGCGCGCGGCGGTCGGCCCTGCTGGGCTTTGGCGCCCACATGAAGATCATCGAGGATTACGATCCGTCCCTGCCGCTGGCCATCGCGGATCCGGATCAGCTGTTGCAGGTCATCCTGAACCTTCTGAAAAACGCGTCCGAAGCGGCCGGGAAGGAACCGGGCACGATCCGGCTTCACACCTACTTTGAACATTCCTTCCGTCTGCGCCGATCAGACGGATTGGGCGAACCGCTGCCCCTGCAGATCGAGATCATCGATGACGGCCCGGGCCTGCCGCCCGAGATCGCCGACGACATCTTCGATCCCTTCGTCTCGGGCAAGGAAAACGGCACGGGGCTAGGCCTTGCTCTCGTCAGCAAGATCATCTCGGACCACAACGGATGGATTTCCGTCACCTCCGTGCCCGGCAAGACCACGTTCCGCCTGTCCCTGCCGATGGACAAGGCCCGCAAGAAATCCAAAGCCAAGGAGAGCTGAGTATGGATGGCACCATCCTTGTCGCGGACGATGACCGCACGATCCGCACCGTTCTGACACAGGCCCTGACGCGGGCCGGGTGCAAGGTGCACGCGACCTCCTCGCTCACCACGCTGATGAGGTGGGTCAGTGAAGGGAAGGGCGACGTGGTCATTTCGGACGTGATGATGCCGGACGGGAACGGGCTCGAAATGCTGCCGAAGATCCAGCAGGACCGCCCCGGTCTGCCGGTCATCGTGATCTCGGCGCAGAACACGATCATGACGGCGATCCAGGCGGCCGAGGCCGAGGCCTATGATTACCTGCCCAAGCCCTTCGACCTGCCCGACCTGATGAAGCGCACCGCCCGCGCGCTGGAGGCCCGACGCAAGAACGCGGCCGCACCGGTGTCGTCGAACAGCGACAGCGAACGCCCGGACGAACTGCCCCTGATCGGGCGCACCCCGTCGATGCAGGCGCTTTACCGTCTGATCGCGCGCGTGCTGAACACCGATCTTCCGGTGCTGATCACCGGCGAATCCGGCACTGGCAAATCGCTGATCGCGCGGGCAATCCACGATTTCTCGGATCGGCGGAACCTGCCGTTCGTCACGGCCTCGGCTGCCGATCTGCAGGACATCGAAGGGCCGGCGCAGATCATGGCGCGGGCCAAGGGCGGCACGATCATCATCGACGAAATCACGGATATCCCGGCCGAGGTGCAGGCGCGGATCGTGCGGATGATGGACGGCACGGCGGACAACCTGCCGCGCTTCATGGCGACATCCCAGGCCGATCTGAACCGCGCGATGGAGGACGGCAAGATCCGGCAGGATCTGTACTACCGGCTGTCCGGGGCCTCGATCCACGTGCCGGCGCTGCGGGATCGGGTCGACGATATCCCGCTGCTGGTCGAGCATTTCTTCGCCCGGTGCGAACGCGAGGGATCGCCGCTGAAGAAACTGACCCCCGACGCGATGGAGCTGACCCGAAGCCATCCCTGGCCCGGCAACGTGCGCCAGCTGGAGAACGCGATTCGACGGCTGGTGCTGACCGCGCGCACCGACGAGATCACCAAGGCCGAGGTTGCGGGCGTGCTGGGCAACCAGCCCGAAAGCGAACAGCCCGCCGCGACCGTTGAGGATGCAGAGAAGCTCTCGGCCTCGATCGGGCGGCATCTGCGGCGCTATTTTGACCTGCATGGCAACATGCTGCCGCCCCCCGGCCTTTATGCCCGCATTCTCAAAGAGATGGAGACACCCCTGATCGAGATCGCGCTGGAGGCATCGGGCGGCAACCAGGCCAAATGCGCCGATCTTCTGGGGATCAACCGGAATACCCTGCGAAAGAAGATCACCGATCTGGATATTCGCGTGACTCGCCGGCGCCGATTGATGTAAAACCGCAACAGCAGAGTGGCCGTGGCACCTCAGGGTGTCGTTCGGCCGCAAGATATAGCGGTAGCCGCAGAATGCGGCACATTGTATGAGGCGGTCCCGTGGCAACTCGGGCACATCGATCGACCTGGTCGGCACTTCTGCGGCTGGGACGACAACGCAGGTTGCAGAATGCAGCGACACTCGGGCTGGTGATCCTTGGCCCGGTCCTTGTTCTTGCGACCTTCTTCATTCTCGGTCCCCTCAATCAGGGCGCGGCGTCACAATCGCTGCGGCTGATCCTGCTGGCCGATCTGGTCTATGTGCTGGTCGTCGCCGCATTGGTGCTGCAACGCGTGGCCCGCATGGTGGCGGCGCGACGGGCGAAATCCGCAGGGAGCCGACTGCACCTGCGGTTGACGACGCTGTTTGCCACGATGGCGCTGATCCCCACGGTTTCGGTGGCGATCTTTGCCGTCCTGACGATCAACATCGGGCTTGAGGGCTGGTTTTCCGAACGCGTCCGGCAGGTGGTCGGCACCTCGCTCGCCGCCGCGCGCGCCTACGAGGAAGAACACCGCGTGGATCTTGAGGAAGACGGCCGCGCGCTGGCCAATTTCCTCAATACCGCGAAACAGCGCGACTTCCTGATCACCGACGCGGTGATCCGTCAGCTTCTCGCCTCGGGTCAGAACCAGATCCAGCGGGGGCTGCGCGAAGCCTACGTCATCGACGGCACGGGCGAGATCCGCGCGCGCGGCGAACGATCGTACCTGTTCGACTATGAAGAACCGACCGACGAACAGATTGCCCAGGCGCTGCAGGATGGCTTCCTGCTGATCGACGATTGGGACAACAACGAATTCCGCGCGCTGATCCCGCTCAGCGCCTATCTTGACCGGTTCCTCTATGTCAGCCGGGACGTGGACGGCGATATCCTCAACCTGCTGGACGACACGCAGGAAACCGTGCGGCTGTATCAGCAGCTTGAGAACGAACGCGGCCGGGTGCTGTTCGAATTCGGCCTGCTTTATATCGGCTTTGCCGTCATCCTGATCCTTGCCGCCGTCTGGCTGGGCCTGTGGTTTGCCGAACGGCTGTCGGGTCCCGTGGGTCGCCTGACGGGCGCGGCACAGCGGGTCGGGTCGGGTGATCTGGACGTGCGGGTGGCGGAAGACGATGGCGACGATGAAATCGCCATGTTGTCGCGCTACTTCAACCAGATGACGATGGAGCTGAAGGGCCAGCGCGCCGCCCTGCTTGAGAACACCAACCAGATCGAACAACGCCGCAGGCTGTTCGATTCCGTGCTCTCGTCGGTGACCTCGGGCGTCGTGGGGCTGGACCGCGAGGGGCGCGTGACTTTCGTGAACCGGTCCGCCGAACGGCTGCTTGACTGGTCGGACGATCACGAATCCCTGGCGATTTCCTATGCGGTGCCGGAATTCGGTGCGCTCTTCGACCAGCTGAAGGACAGCGGCGGCCAGACCATCCAGGCCGAAATCAAGGTCGTGCGCGGCGGACGGCAGGAAACCCTGCTGGTCCGCATGGCCACCCGGCGCAACACCGAAGGGCGACGCGAAGGCTACGTTGTGGCCTTTGACGATGTCACCGACCTGGTCACGGCGCAGCGCATGGCGGCCTGGGGCGACGTTGCCCGCCGCATCGCACATGAGATCAAGAACCCGCTCACCCCGATCCAGCTGTCGGCCGAACGCATCAAGCGCAAATTCTCGCGCCACCTGGACGAACCTCTGGTCGACGATCTCGAGGCGCTGACCGAAGTGATCGTGCGCCAGACCGGCGACCTGCGCCGCATCGTCGATGAATTTTCCAAGTTCGCCCGCATGCCCGAACCCGAAAAACGGCAGGAGGATCTTCGCGATCTGCTGCAGGGCGCGGTGCTGTTGCAACAGTCCGGCCAGCCGGATGTCCAGATCACTTCGGATCTGGGCCAGCACCGCATGCCCGCCGATCTGGATGCCACCATGATCGGACAGGCGCTGACCAACCTGATCAAGAATGCGGGCGAGGCCACGGAAACCTACCGCGAGAAACACAGCCCCGACGCCTATGCCCCCGCCATCCACATCAGCGCCGCGATCGAGTTCGAAGAGACCGAATTCGGCGACGCGCCCTGGGCCGAAATCCGCATCTGCGACAACGGCATAGGGCTTCCCGAAGACCGCGCGCAGCTGTTCGAACCCTATGTCACCACGCGGGAAAAGGGCACCGGGCTGGGCCTGCCGATCGTCAAGAAGATCATCGAAGAACATGGCGGCACGCTGCGCCTGGACGACGCGCCGCCGTTTGACGGGCTGTCCCACGCGGGCGCCTGCGCAATTATCCGCCTGCCTCTCATCGCCGGTAAGGTCGATGCGGCAGGCCAAGAGAAATGATAGTGAGGGACCATGAGTGATATTTTGATCGTGGACGATGAGCGGGACATTCGCGAGCTCATCTCGGACATTCTGGAAGACGAAGGGTTCGCCACCCGGCTGGCCGGCAATTCGGACGAATGCATGGCACATCTGAACACCGAGGCGCCCGCGCTGATGATCCTCGACATCTGGCTCAAGGACAGCCGGATGGACGGGATCGATATCCTAAAGCACGTCAAGCGCGACAACCCCGACGTTCCCGTGGTCATCATTTCGGGCCACGGCAACATCGAGATCGCGGTCGCGGCGATCAAGCAGGGCGCCTACGACTTCATCGAAAAGCCGTTCAACATCGACCAGCTGCTGGTGGTGATCCGCCGCGCCATGGAAACCTCGCGGCTGCGCCGGGAAAACACGCAGCTGCGCCGCAAGGACACCGCCTCGGCCGAGATGGTGGGCAATTCGGCCACCTTCCGCACGCTCATGGGGCAGCTGGACAAGGTCACGAAGTCGAACGGTCGCGTCATGCTCAAGGGTCCGTCCGGATCGGGCAAGGAAATCGCGGCGCGCTATGTCCATGCGAATTCGAACCGGGCCGAGGCGCCCTTCGTGGTCGTTTCCTGCGCGACGATCGAAGCCGACCGGATGGAAGAGGTCCTGTTCGGGCGCGAAGGCACGGACCGGGGCATCGAACAGGGGCTGCTGGAACAGGCCCATGGCGGCGTGATCTATTTCGACGAGATCGCGGACATGCCCATGGGCAGCCAGTCCAAGATCCTGCGCGTGCTGGTCGATCAGCAATTTACCCGCGTGGGCGGGACCGACAAGGTGCGGGTCGACCTGCGCGTCGTCTCCTCGACCTCGCGCGATCTTGAGGCCGAGATCGCCGCCGGCACCTTCCGGCAGGAACTGTTCCATCGCCTGAACGTCGTGCCGATCGACGTGCCATCGCTGGCTGACCGGCGCGAGGATATTCCCGTTCTGGCCCAGTACTTCATCGAAGGTCTGCACAAGGCGCAGGGCCTGCCGATGCGCAGCCTCTCCGACGATGCGGCCGCGCTGATGCAGACGATGGTCTGGCCGGGCAACGTGCGCCAGCTGCGCAACGTCATCGAACGCATCCTGATCCTTGGTGACGGCACAGGAGAGATCGAACCGCGCGAAGTCCCGACCGAGGCCGACAAGCCTTCGGAAGAGGGGCGCGTGGTGCTGTCGGGCACGCTGGCCACCATGCCGCTGCGCGAAGCCCGCGAGGCGTTTGAACGGGAATACCTGCTGACCCAGATCAATCGGTTCGGCGGCAATATCTCGAAGACTGCGCAGTTCGTCGGGATGGAACGCTCTGCTCTGCACCGCAAGCTCAAGTCGCTTGGCGTCGTCACCACCACCAAGGCCGGCGGTCGCGTCGCGCAGGTCGAGGAAGAAGACTAAGTCGGCTTAGGGCACGATCTGGTAGGCGCCTGATCCGCGCGGGATCAGGCAGCTTTGTTCCCGCAGTTTCGGCAGCACCCGGGTCACGCCCGGCACCGTGGCATTCTTCACCGATGCGTCGCACAGCGGCAGGGACACCCGGTCAATGCCGCGCTCGGCCAGACAGGTGCGGGTCAGCAGACGGCGCTCATCGGCGTTGACGTCCACGGTTTCGAACTCGGGAAAGCTGCGATAGCCCGGGCGCACCGTGCAATTGCCCGCGCCGTCGCAGACTTTTTGCGGCGGGATCCACTCACCCGGCAGAATGACCGTTTGGTTGGCGACGGGCGCAGCCCGCACGGCCCGAAGCGCGCAGGCGTCGACCTCTCTCTGGATCTCGGCGGTGGTCGCGCCTTCGCGGTAACTGATCTGCTGCGAACAGCCCGTCAGCACGGCGAGGAGGCCCAGGGTGATGAGGAGTCGGTCTTTGCGCATGGCCTGATCCTAACGGTTTAATCATCCGGGACAATTCGTTTGACCACCCCACACGCATCTGTCATGCGATAGGTTCAGAACGACAGAAACCCCGGGGGACAAGGGATGAAAGTCATCATCTGCGGGGCAGGGCAGGTCGGCTGGCAGATCGCGCGCCACCTGTCTGGCGAAAACAACGACGTCACCGTCGTGGACAACAATCCCGAACTGGTGCGCCGTGCCACCGACACGCTGGACGTGCAGGGGATTGCCGGCTTCGCCTCCTACCCCGACATCCTAGAACGTGCCGGCGCCAATGACGCCGACATGATCATCGCCGCGACCCATTCGGACGAGGTGAACATGGTCACCTGCCAGGTCGCGCATTCGGTCTTCTCGATCCCGCGCAAGATCGCGCGCCTGCGGTCGCAAAGCTATCTGACGGCGATCTATTCCGATCTCTACCGTCGTGATCACCTGCCGATCGACGTGGTGATTTCCCCCGAACGCGAGGTCGCCGAGGCCGCGTTGCAGCGTCTGTCCGCCCCCGCCGCCTTCGACACCGAGATGTTCCTGAACGGCAAGGCGCAGCTTCTGGGGATCATGATCGACGAAGATTGCCCGGTGGTGAACACGCCGCTGCGGCAGCTGACCGACCTGTTCTCGACCCTGCGGACGATCGTGGTCGGCATCCGGCGCGAGGGGCGGCTGTTCGCGCCCGAACCCGGCGATCAGATCTTCCCGGGTGACGCCTGTTACCTTTGCGTCGTGACCGAGGACGTGCCCCGCACGCTTGAGGTCTTTGGCAAGTCGACCCAGACCCAGGAACGCGTGATCATCGTCGGCGGCGGCAACGTCGGCCTGTCGGTCGCGCAGCGGCTTGAAGAACGCGGGCGCGGCATCCGGTCGAAGGTTATCGAGAAAAGCCGAACCATAGCAGAACGGGCTGCCGATGCGCTGGAAAGAACCATCGTTCTGAACGGCGACGGGCTGGACAAGGCGCTTCTGGCCGAAGCCGGGGTCAGCCGCGCGGATGCGATCCTGTGCGTGACCGACGACGACAAGACCAACATGCTGACGGCCGTGCGTGCCAAGGCGCTTGGCTGTCACATGTCGATCGCGCTGATCAACGATACCTCGCTGACGACGATGATGAAGCCGCTTGGCATCGACGCGCATATCAACCCGCGTCAGACCACCGTCAGTTCGATCCTGCGCCACATCCGGCACGGGCGCGTGCGCGGCGTCTATTCCGTGGGCGATGCCGAGGCCGAGGTGATCGAGGCCGAGGTCCTGTCGACCAGCCCGATCGCCGGTCGCACGCTGCGTGACATCGATTTTCCCGAAGGCGTTCTGGTTGGCGCGATCCAGCAGAACGGCAAGGTCTACAAACCCGATGGCAAGATCAAGATCGAGGCCGGCGACGTCATCCTGATCTTCGCCCTTGCCGATGATGTGCCCGAGGTGGAGCGACTGCTTCAGGTCTCCATCGACTACTTCTAGTGCCATGCGCCTGCGTCTGGATGACCAGCCCCTGTTCCTGATCATCGTCGCCTGTGCGGCGCTGTCGATGATGCTGCCCGCCATCGTCGCGCTCGGGACCGAGGAATTCCTGATCGCCCGCAGCTTCTTCTACGCGGGCGTTCTGGGCATGATCCTGACCTGGCTGATCGCGATCGCCCGCGGGCGTCAGTCGTGGACGGGGCGGAACACCGACCTGATCGGGCTGCTGTCCCTGCTGGGCACCTATGTCCTGGTGCCGGTCTACCTGGCGATCCCGTTTCAGGAGTCGATCGGCCAGACGTCCTTTCTGAATGCCTACCTCGAAATGGTGTCGGCCCTGACGACGACGGGCGCGCCGCTGTTCGAACCGGGCCGCCTGTCACCGGTGCTTGAGCTGTGGCGGGCGCAGGTTGGCTGGATGGGCGGGCTGCTGATCTGGGTGGCGGCGGCGGCCGTGCTGGCGCCGCTGAACCTTGGCGGGTTCGAGGTCACCTGGGCCGCGGCATCCGGCGGGCCCGACAGCTATGCCGACCGGTTCCAGCGGGCCGACATCCTGCGCCGCGTCGGCCGGAACTTTGTCCAGCTGGCGCCCATCTACACGGTGCTGACGGCGGTGCTTTGCGTGCTGTTGCTGATCAACGGCGACACGGCGCTGGTGGCGCTGTGCCATGCCATGTCGACCATGGCGACCAGCGGCATCACCCCGATCGGCGGGCTGCCCAATGCCGACAGCGGCATCGCGGGCGAGATGGTGATCCTGCTGTTCCTGGTCTTTGCCCTGTCGCGGGTCAGTTTCACCACCGACACCTCGGTCTCGCGCTTCGGGTTGCACCTGGACCCGGAACTGCGCCTTGGCGCACTGATCGTTCTGGGCGTGCCCGTCCTGCTGTTCCTGCGCCACTGGATCGCCGCCTTCGAAGTCGACGCCGGCGAAGACGTGGCGCTTGGGCTGCGCGCGCTCTGGGGGGCCTTGTTCACGGTCATGAGCTTCCTGACCACCGCCGGTTTCGAAAGCGGCGAATGGGACAGTGCGCAGGTCTGGTCGGGGCTGGGAACGCCGGGGATCATCCTGATGGGACTGGCCATCATGGGGGGCGGCGTGGCCACAACGGCGGGCGGGGTGAAGCTGATGCGCGTCTTCGCCCTCTACCTCAACGGGCTGCAGGAAATGCAAAAGCTCGTCCACCCCAATGCGGTGGCCGGAATCGGTGCCGTGGCGCGGCGGATCGGACGTCAGGGCGCCTATCACGCCTGGATCTTCTTCATGCTGTTCGCGATGACGCTGGCGGCACTGATGATGCTTCTGGCCCTTTTTGGACAGGACTTCGAGGCCGCGACGGTACTGGCCGTCGCCGCGCTGACAACCACCGGTCCGTTGCTGGAACATGGCAGCGATGCGGTGATCCGTCTCGGAGAGCTGGGGGCCGCCGCCAAGGTGGTTTTCGCCGCCGGAATGGTGCTTGGCCGGCTTGAACTGCTGGCGTTTATTGCGCTGCTCAATCCGGATTTGTGGCGCGGGTGACGCAGAAGCGCATCGCGATGGTACAATTGGAAAATATGGGGTAGCAAACGCCGAAACGAGACCCCATACTTGAAATCGCTAGAGGGTTGGCCGCTTTGCGGCCCGGTGAAGACGACAAAAAAAGAAAAAAAGGTCCACAATTATGGCTTCCGACAGACAGAACCTGCAGGACGCGTTCCTGAATCATGTCCGCAAGACGAAGGTTCCGGTTACCATTTTCCTGATCAATGGTGTGAAACTCCAGGGTGTTATCACCTGGTTCGACAATTTCTGTGTGCTGCTGCGCCGCGACGGTCAATCGCAGCTGGTGTACAAGCACGCGATCTCTACGATCATGCCGGCCCAACCGATCAGCCTGTATGAAGGCGAAGACAGCAATTGATACCCCATGACAGGCCCGTCACCCGGGCCTGGGTACTGCATCCCGAACTGAAATCCGAAGACCGCCGCCATGCGCCCGAATACGCGCTAGAGGAGGCGGTCTCGTTGGCGCGTGCGCTCCCTGATCTAGAGGTTCAGGGGGCCGACATCGTGCGCATTGCCAAGGCCGTACCGGCAACTTTGTTCGGATCGGGCAAGATCGAAGAGATCAAGGCAAAATTATCCGACCATGATGTTGAACTTGTGCTGGTCGACGGTCCGGTCACCCCGGTTCAGCAGCGCAACCTGGAAAAGAAGTGGGGCGTCAAGGTTCTGGACCGAACCGGCCTGATCCTTGAGATCTTCTCGGACCGGGCGCGCACCCGTGAAGGTGTTCTTCAGGTCGAAATGGCCGCGCTGAACTATCAGCGCACCCGGCTGGTCCGCGCCTGGACCCACCTGGAACGTCAACGGGGCGGGCTTGGGTTTGTGGGTGGTCCTGGCGAGACGCAGATCGAAGCCGACCGCCGCGCCATCGACGAACAGCTGGTGCGCCTGCGGCGACAGCTGGACAAGGTCGTGAAGACCCGCGAACTGCACCGCGCCGCCCGCGCCAAGGTGCCGTTCCCGATCGTGGCCCTTGCGGGCTATACGAACGCCGGGAAATCCACGCTGTTCAATCGCCTGACCGGGGCCGAGGTCTTCGTGAAGGACATGCTTTTCGCCACGCTCGATCCGACGATGCGGCGCGTGCGGCTGCCCGACAATGGCCCCGAGGTGATCCTGTCCGACACCGTGGGGTTCATCTCGGACCTGCCGACACAGCTTGTCGCGGCCTTCCGCGCGACGCTGGAAGAGGTTCTTGAGGCGAACCTGGTGCTGCATGTCCGTGACATCAGCCACCCCGAGTCGGACGAGCAGAAGCAGGACGTGACCGAGATCCTTCAGGATCTGGGCCTGCCCGAGGATGTGACGGTTCTGGAAGTCTGGAACAAGATCGACCAGTTCGACGAGGAAGAGCGCGAGGCCGTGCTGCGCCGGGCAGAGCGCGAGGGGTGCTATGCGATCTCGGCCGTGACGGGCGACGGGCTCGACGCGCTTCTCAAGGCCATTGAGGCGGGGCTGGAACAGGAACATCTGACCGAGGTCCTGACCGTCGGCTTCGACCAGGGCCGCGCGCGGGCCTGGCTGTTCGATCAGGGCGTCGTCGTCGACGACACCCAGACCGACGATGGCCATCGCATGACAGTGCGTTGGACGGCCAAGCAGGCCGCCCGGTTTCGCGCGCTGTAGGCTATCGGGGCCGGTGATCCGGCCCCTGTCACCCCGTCACGCCCCGGCCGCATCCAGCCGGGCCATCTGATCCGCGCTCAGCTCCAGAACTGCCGCCCGCGCCAGGCTGTCGACCTGCGCCGCCGAGGTGGCCGAGGCGATCGGCGCGGTGATGCTGGGTTTGCCACGCAGCCAGGCCAGCGCGATTTCCGCCAGGGACGCGCCGGTTTCTTCGGCCACGACATCCATCGCGCCAAGGATCGCCATGCCGCGCGCGTTCATGTACTTGCCGACGCTGCGTTCGCCACGCGGTCCCTTCAGGTCGTCCTGGCCGCGGTACTTGCCGCTCAGGAACCCGGACGCGAGGCCGTAGTAGGGGAAGACCCCGATGTCATGGGCCACGCAGAACTGTTCCAGCGCGCCCTCGAAGGTGTCGCGGGTGTAAAGGTTGTATTCGGGCTGCAACGCGCCATAGCGCGGCAGATCGGGGCCCGCGTCCTCGGCCGCCTGCATCTGGTCTGCTGAAAAGTTCGAGGCGCCTATCGCGCGCACCTTGCCCGCCTTGATCAGCCGGTCGTAGGCCTCGAGCGTTTCGTCATGCGGGACGCTGTCGTCGGCCTTGTGCGACAGGTAGAGATCGATGTGATCGGTCTTCAGGCGCTTCAGCGACTGTTCGACCTCGGCTTCGATCCACCACGATGACAGACCTTCGCCCTGGCCCGGCATCTCCATCCCGACCTTGGTGATCAGCTGGACCTTGTCGCGCGCGCCGGGTCGATCGGCGAACCAGGTGCCGATGATGTTTTCGCTTTCCCCCCCGACGTTGCCTTCGACCCACTTGGAATAGACGTCCGCGGTATCAAGCGTGGTCAGCCCGTGGTCCATCAACTGGTCGAGCAGCCGGTGCGAGGCGGCTTCATCCACGGTCCAGCCGAAGACGTTGCAGCCGAAGACGACGGGAGAGATCTTCAGGCCGGTGCGGCCGAGGGTGACGGGGGTCATTGGAAGCTCCTTGCGTTGGAGGCTTAGGGTAAGGCGGCAGGCGGCGCCGCCAAGGGTCATTTTCGCGCACCCGGTGTTGAGGCGGCAAAGGGGGGCGCTGCCCCCCGTCCTGCGGACTCCCCCCGGGATATTTTTGACAAAGAGAAATTCAGGGCGCGGGTTGCAGCAGCGTGATGCCTTCGTTGGCGGCGCGAGCCAGATCCTGATCCAGCGACATGGGCACGTATTCGCCGCGTCGCCAAAGCTGGGCGAGATCATCGTAATGCTGCGACAGGAAATGCCCGGACTGCCCGGTCGAGATGATGAAGACCGAGGAATTCGGGTCGGCGAAGTCATAGACCCCCCGGAATCCCGCCCCGTGCACGTTGAGGAAGGGCAGCGGGCCGGTGCCCTTCGTCATGCCGCGCATCAGTGTGTTGTCGCCGCCGCTGGTCGACTGGCGGATGTTCACGAAATAGCGCAGCAGCGGCACCTCGCCCAGGATTTGGTGATCGTGGGTGGCCTGGTGGGCATCCCCCCACCTGAGGCTTTCCAGCGCGTCGCCATAGCGTTCGTCGATCCAGACCAGCGCGTCGTCCAGCGCCAGCCGGGCGATGTCGGAACAGCTTTCGACGCGGCTGGACTGGCGGATGTCACACCAGGTCGAGGCGCCGTCGATGTCGCGGTAGACTCGTTCGATGAAGACCGGGTTCACATGGGTGAATTCCGGCGCCAGCGGGCCAAGGTCGTCCTGGATCAGCCGGGTCTGAAGCGCCCGCAGCCAGGCCGAATAGATCAGCGGTTCGGGCAGATGTTCATTCATCTCACCGTTCCAGTCGGCCAGAAGTTCCAGCGCGCGCTGGCGCAGGCGTTGCGGCGTGCCTTCGGGTGCGGCTTCGCCGGTGAACCACAGATCCTTGCCGATCAGCGGCAGAAGCGACCGGGCTGTGAAGGATACGGTGTCAAGCTGCGCCTCGATGAAGCTGTCGCGGGTGTGCACGCCGCGCGACTGCATCAGGCGTTGCCAGCGATGCACCCGCTGCGTGTCACCCCAGAGGAAGCTGACGTGGTTCGGGAAGGGCCGGTCGATCACCTTGTTGTTGGTGTTGCCAAGGATCCCGCCTTCGGGGTCGCGGAATTCGGGATTGTCGGCGTAGGGCAGGAACCCCTTCCAGCGGTTTTCGGCCAGCCAGCCCTGCGTCGGCATCCGCCCCTGAGAGGCATGGTCTGCATCCCGCGCGGGCATCCGGCCGACCAGCTTCATGGCGATCGAGGACCGGTCGACCAGCGTGATGTTCTGGCTGGGGGCCGAGAAGTCCTCGAGCAGGGTGATAGCTTCTTCGACCGACCCGGCCGACATCAGCCGGATACCAGCCGCGATCGTGCGGTCTTCGACCTGGAAGGCCGACCAGGCGAGGCTGGCCACATGTCCCGGCGGCGTCACGGTGGCGAGGTTGTAGTCGCTGCCCGCCAGCACGGGGCCGTTGTCTGTCCAGCGCAGGGTGATGGTGACCGGGTCCATGCCCTTGACGCGGATGATCGACCCGCGCGTCTCGAATTCCTTGAACCCGTCGGGGGTGCGGTATTCGTTCGGGTTCTGCGGGTTCAACTGTTCGATATAGACGTCCTGGTCGTCCAGGTAAGAAGATGTAAGACCCCAGCCGAGCTGTTCCGAGCGGCCCGTCAGAACCGAGGGAATGCCCGGGATGGTGCCGCCGATGACCCCGCCCGAGGCCAGTTCAAGCCGGGCCAGGTACCAGATCGCAGGCGCGGAAAAGCCCAGGTGCGGGTCATTGGCCAGAAGCGTGCCCCCGGCGGCAGACCGCGACGGCGCGGCGGCAAAGGCGTTCGAGGCGCCGGCCAGCGGCGTGGGATTGATCGGCGACAGCGGATCGTCGGGCAGGCCCGCGCCTTGCGCATAACGCGGCAGGTCGTCGAACAGCGCGGCGTATTTCGGCAGGGCGGCGATCGGCGCGCCCGGCGCATCCGGCATGATGTCGCGCAGCCGGTCCGGGTCGTCCAGCGCCAGAGAGGTGCGGGCGCGCATGATCTCGTCCGAGACATGGCCGGACAGCTGCAGCGCCATCAGCTTGCCCATGGCCAGGCTGTCGGCGGGCGTCCAGGGGGCGACGGGGGCGTTGAACAGGAACAGCTCGGGCGCGCCGCGGCCCAGGGCGTCGCTGTTGATCTCGTCCAGCCGCGCGTTGACCCCGGCCGCATAGGCCCGCAGTTTGGCCGTGGTTTCGGCATCCTGCATGTCGACCGCATCGCGGGCGATGCCGTAAAGGTCCAGCCGCCGCAGCAACTTGTCGATGCGCAGGGTGCGCGCGCCGAAGACCTCGGACAGGCGGCCCTGCACCGTCCAGCGCATGGTCAGCATCTGCCACAGCCGGTCCTGCGCATGGGCATAGCCCAGGCCATAGAGCACATCTTCGTCGGTTGCGCCGAAGATATGGGGCACGTTGGCGCTGTCGCGCACGATTTCCACCGGCGCCGAGATGCCCGCGACCTCGAGCGTCTTTTCGTAATCGGGCAGGGACCGCGAGGCGAACCAGTAGGCCAGCGTGGCCACCACCACGCCCAGCACGATCAGGCCGGTGGCAATGCGAAACAGCCACAGAAACACTTTGCCCAACATCTGCCAGTCCTTTTCCCTCAGGCCCCTTGCCTTCGGGTCCTTGCCTCGACACAAGCTATAGGACAAGCCGCAAGAGGGGGAAAGACCATGGCAAAAGTTGCGTTTCTGGGGCTCGGGGTGATGGGCTATCCGATGGCCGGGCACCTGCAGGCCAAGGGGCACGAGGTCACCGTCTACAACCGCACCGCCGCCAAGGCGGAGGCCTGGGTGAAGGACCACGGCGGCGCCATGGCAGCCACCCCGCGCGAGGCGGCCGAGGGGGCCGAGTTCGTCATGTCCTGCGTCGGCAACGACGATGACCTGCGGTCGGTCTGCACCGGCACCGACGGGGCCTTTGCCGGCATGGCCGAAGGCGCGATCTTTGTCGATCACACCACGGTGTCGGCACGGGTCACGCGCGACCTGGCCGCGATCGCGGCGGGCGGGGGCCTGGGCTATGTCGACGCGCCGATTTCCGGCGGGCAGGCGGGGGCCGAGAATGGCCAGCTGTCGGTCATGTGCGGCGGGGATGAAGCGACCTTTGCCAAGGCCGCGCCGGTGATCGACGCATATGCCAAGATCTGCCGCAGGCTGGGCGATGTGGGCGCGGGTCAGATCACGAAGATGTGCAACCAGATCGCCATCGCGGGCCTCGTCCAGGGCCTGTCCGAGGCGCTGCATTTCGCCCAGAAGGCCGGCATGGACGGCGCGCAGGTGGTCGAGGTGATCTCTCAGGGTGCGGCCGGGTCATGGCAGATGCAGAACCGGTACCAGACCATGCTGGACGATCATTTCGACCATGGGTTTGCCGTCGACTGGATGCGCAAGGATCTGGGCATCTGCCTGGATACCGCGAACGAGATCGAGGCTTCGCTGCCCGTCACCGCGCTGGTCGACCAGTTCTACAAGGACGTGCAGCGCATGGGCGGCGGGCGTTGGGATACCTCGTCGCTGATCAAGCGGTTGAACGGCGTGGAGTGACCGGATGCGCCCCGGCGTCAGCCCGGGGCGCACCTACCATGTGTCGATGAAACGGGGCGTGCCCCGGCCGATCGGCGGTGCCGCGCGGCGGGCGTTGACCAGCCATTGACGCGTCTCCATCGGGTCGATCACCGCGTCGATTTCCGTGGCCATCGCATAGTTCACGGCCTTCCCGGCATCGTAGAACCCCGCCAGAAGCTTTTCGAACAGCGCCTGTTTCGCCGCCGGGTCGGTTTCGGCCTCAAGCTCTTTCCGGTAGCCCAGGCGCACGGCCCCTTCCAGCCCCATGCCCCCGAACTCGCCGGTCGGCCATGAGACCGTCAGCGCGGATTCCTTGAACCCGCCCGCCACCATCGCCATCGCGCCCAGCCCATAGCCCTTGCGCAATACGACCGAATAGACCGGCACCGTCAGCGCCGCGCCGGTCACGAACATGCGGCAGACGTGGCGCACCAGCGCGGTCTTTTCGGCCTCGGGGCCCACCATGAAGCCGGGCGTGTCGCATAGGGACACCACCGGCAGCCCGTGCGCATCGCACAGCTGCAGGAACCGCGCGGCCTTGTCGGCGGCATCGGCATCGACCGCACCGCCCAGGTGCTTGGGATTGTTGGCGATCAGCCCATAGGCGCGCCCTTCGATCCGGATCAGCGCGGTGACCATCCCTGGCGCCCAGCCGCCCCGCAGTTCAAGCACCGATCCCGCGTCCGCCATGGTGCGGATCACATCGCGGATCTCGTAGACCCGCAGGCGGTTTTCCGGGATCGCCCGGCGCAATGCGCGCTGGTCCGGGGCCGTCCAGTCGGACAGGTCGCCCTGGAAATACGACAGGTACTGTTTCGCCACGGCACAGGCCTCGGCCTCGTTCGCGACGCGGATATCGACGACGCCATTGGCCCACTGCACGTCGATCGGTCCCACGTCATCGGGCGCATAGACACCCAACCCGCCGCCTTCGATCATCGCCGGGCCGGCCATGCCGATATTGCTGTCCTCAGTCGCGATCACGACATCGCAACATCCCAACAGCGCGGCGTTGCCGGCAAAGCACCGTCCCGCCACGACGCCGACGACCGGCACGTGACCCGAGAGCGCCGCAAAGGCGGCAAAGCTGGGCCCGTCCAACCCCGCAACCGAGGCACGTTCGGTATCGCCGGGCCGACCGCCTCCGCCCTCGGCAAAGAACACCATGGGCAGGGCGTGGTCGCCCGCCAGCTTGAAGATCCGGTCAAGCTTGCGGTGATGGCGCTGCCCCTGTGTGCCCGCCAGCACCGTGTAATCCCCGATGGCAAAGGCGCAGCGGCCGGCATCGCCAAAGCTGGCGCCGTTGACCATTCCCGTGCCGGTCAGGATGCCATCGCCCGGAGTGTTCCGCACCAGATCCTCGACCGAGCGGCGCTGCAGCTGTGCCGCCACGGCCAGATCGCCATACCCGTTGAACGTGCCCGGATCACACAGATCGGCCAGGTTTTCCTGCGCGGTCCGCTGGCCCTTGGCATGGCGTTTCGCCACCTTGTCGGGGCGGGCGTCATCGCGCCCCAGGGCGATGCGGTCGAAAAGCTCCTGCAGGTCGGGGCGGATGGCGTCGGGATCGAGCTCCTCAGCCTCGGCCGTGTCCTGATCGGGTCCATCCCCGGGGGTGAGCGACAGAAGAAGCGCGCCGGGCATCAGCGTTGCACCGGGCTGAACATGCAGCTGGGTGACGACGCCGGCCTCGGGCGCCTCGATCGTATGCTCCATTTTCATCGCCTCCAGCACGGCCACGACCTGGCCCTTGGCGACCGCCGCGCCGGGCTGGACCGACAGGTCTATCACCGTGGCCTGCATCGGCGCCGTGACTGCCAGATCGCCGGCCGCGACTTGCGCGATTGGGTGTTCGCCGGTTGTCCCTGTCTCACCGAAGGACGCCGTCGGCACCTGGATGGCGGCCTGCGCCAGGTCAGGGGCGTGGTCTTCGATGAACCGCGTGTGCAGGTCGTAGGTCTCGACCTCTGGCCGGGTCAGGATCGCCTGCAGCCAGGGCAGGGTGGTCGCCACGCCGTCGATCCGGAATTCCGACAGCGCCCGGCGGCATCGTGCCAGTGCCGATCCCAGATCCGGCCCCCGCACGATCACCTTGGCCAGAAGAGAGTCGTAAAAGCCCGAGGTCGCATAGCCCGCATAGCCGAACCCGTCGACCCGCACACCCGGGCCGGCAGGCGGATCATAGGCCGCAATCACCCCGCCCGAGGGCCGCACAGCGCCGTCCGGTCCAATCTCCTCCATGTTCACGCGGGCCTGCACGGCGACACCGCGCGGGCCGTCGGGCAGGTCAAGATCCGCGATCCGCGCGCCATTGGCGATGCGCAGTTGGAGCGACACCAGGTCGACGTCGAAAACCTCCTCGGTGATGGTGTGTTCGACCTGGATGCGGGGATTGGCCTCGATGAAGAAGACCTCGCCAGTCGCCCGATCCAGAAGGAATTCGAAGGTTCCGAGGCTGCGATAGCGGCCCGCCTCGGCCATACGCCGGGCGTGATCGTGCAGCGCCTTGCGGGTGGTGGGATCCAGCATCGGCGCCGGAGCGATCTCGATCACCTTCTGATGGCGGCGCTGAAGCGTGCAGTCCCGTTCGCCAAGGATGGCCACGCCGCCCTGGCCATCGCCCAGCACCTGCACCTCGATATGTCGCGCGCGCGGGATGAAGCGTTCGGCATAGACCGCGCCGTTGCCGAAGGCCGCCTGCGCCTCACGCGCGGCCTCCGCGACTGCGGCCCCGACCTGACCCGCGTCATCCACGACACGCATGCCGCGACCACCACCGCCGGCCACCGCCTTGACGACCATCGCGGCCCCCTCTGGCAGCGTCTCGAAGAACGACAGCGCACCGGCGGCATCCACGACCCCGGACGTACCCGGAACCACCGGCACCGCGCAGTCCACCGCCAGCCCGCGCGCCCGGACCTTGTCGCCGTAAAGCTCAAGCTGTTCGGGTGTGGGACCGATCCAGATCAGCCCCGCGTCCTCGACCAAGGCTGCGAAATCGGCGCTTTCACTCAGGAACCCGTAGCCGGGATGCACCGCACCGGCCCCCGACCGCCGCGCCGCCGAAACGATCTCGGCCGCGTCCAGATAGGCCTGAGCGCCCCTGCCGGGCAGACGCTCGGCCTGATCGGCGCGCAACACGTGCAACGACAGCGCATCATCACTTGGATGGATCGCCACGGTGCGCAGGCCTTTGTCCCGGGCGGTCCGGCCAAGACGCAGGGCGATCTCACCCCTATTGGCGATGAGCAACGTGTTGAAAAGGGTCATGTCCTGCGGTCCTCACTCCCCGATCCAGCGCAACGCCGAACCTCCTCCCGGGGTCGCCGGAGGGTTTCACCGGATCGCGTCGGGATCAACGGGAAAACGGGACAGACCTGTCGACTGCATGCGATTCATGCAGTCACGGTGGTAGCTTAGGGGATTTTGGCTCCGGCGGTAGGGATCGAACCTACGACCAATTGATTAACAGTCAACTGCTCTACCGCTGAGCTACGCCGGAACACGAGGGGGCGTATAGCAACACCGATTCAGCGCGTCCAGAGGCATTTCGTCATTAATTTGCGAAAATCTCATTTCGGCCCCTACGTCAGCCTGAAGATGCTGGTGGCGGTCAGCTCTCCGTCCGGGGCGACGGTGTTTTTCCCATAGAGGTCAATAAGATGCGCAAGGACGTTGCGTGCGGCGGCGGGCATGAGGTGGGCGGGCGTGTCGGTATAGACCCGGCCCGCAAGGGTGGCGGCGTCGGCGGGGCCATCGGACAGGGCAGTGAGGATCGAGGCCTCGCGCTGACGGCGATGCGCGACAAGCCAGTTCAGGCGGCCATGCGGATCGGTGATCTCGGGGCCGTGGCCGGGCAGGTACAGATGCGCGGGGCGTGACAGAAGAACCTCGCAGCTCTGCATGAACTGGGTGAGGTCTCCGTCCGGGGGCGAGACTATCGAGGTTGACCAGGCCATGACGTGATCGCCGGTAAAGACGGTGCCGTATCCCGCGCCGGTGTCACAGTCGAACGACAGGTGGTTGCAGTGATGCCCCGGTGTCCAGAGCGCGGTCAGCGACCAGCCGTCGCCCGCGATGACCTCACCATGCTCAAGCGCATGGTCGGGCGCAAAGTCGAAATCCATGCCTTCTCCGCCACCGAGCCCGCCCTGAGCTGCGAGGTGCTGCATCACGTCTGACTGGCCGCGCGTCGCGGGCCCGTAGGCATAGACCGGCGCACCGGTGGCCCGGGCAAGCGGCCCGGCCAAGGGCGTGTGATCCAGATGCGCGTGCGTGGTCAGGATGTGGGTGATGCGTTCGCCCGGGCGCAGGGCGTCCAGAATGGCCTCCAGATGGCCCTGGTTGACCGGGCCGGGATCGATGACCGCCACACCGCCCCCGGATCCGACCAAATAGGTGTTGGTCCCGGTATAGGTGAAAGGCGAGGGGTTGTCGCACAGGATGCGGCGGATGCCGGGCCCGACCTCTTGCGGGGTTTCTGGAAGGGCGGCGGTGTCGGGCTGGTGCATGGGATCGTCCTGTGGTCTTGTCCCCGGGTGAGGATCGGGGGCACCGTAACGATGGACTTCAGCTGGCTCAAACGATATGTGCCGCGCGGCCTGTACGGACGGGCGGCGCTGATCCTCGTGCTGCCGGTCGTCGTGGTGCAGCTGGTCGCGTCGGTCGTCTTCATCCAGCGCCATTTCGAAGGCGTGACGACCCAGATGACCCGCACCCTGACGGATGAGCTTGTGCTGGTGGCACAGGCCGGGCCCGAGGATCGCGACCGGTTGGCGGATGCGCTGAATTTCACCGTGGTCGAGGGGCGCGAGCCGCCCGTGCGCGATGTCCGGCGGTGGTACGATCTGTCGGGCGTCTCGGTGATCCGGACCTTGCGCAACCGCGTGCCGGATCTGCGGGCGGTCGAACTGCCGGATGACTATGTCGTGCGCGTGCATCTTGTCGGTGAGCCGCCCCTGACCATGAGCTTTGCCCGCAGCCGCGTGTCGGCCTCGAACCCGCACCAACTGTTCGTGAACATGGCGTTTTTCGGCGGGCTGATGACCCTGGTGTCCTACCTTTACCTGCGCAACCAACTGCGCCCGATCACCCGGCTGGCGGCGGCGGCCGAGGCCTTCGGCAAGGGCCAGACCGTGCCCTATCGCCCCGGCGGCGCGACCGAGGTGCGGGCGGCCGGACAGGCCTTTCTGGCCATGCGCAGCCGGATCGAGAGACAGATCGAACAGCGCACCCTGATGCTGTCGGGGGTCAGCCATGACCTGCGGACTCCGCTGACACGATTGAAGCTGGGCCTGTCGATGCTTGAGGACGACGAGAAGGAGCCGCTTGAGCGTGACGTGACCGAGATGCAGCGCATGATCGACGAATTCCTGGCCTTTGCGCGGGGGGCGTCGTCGGAACAGGTGGCCGAGGTCGACCCGATCGAGCTTGTCACCGCCATCGTCGAAGACGCGGCGCGGGGCGGGGCGAAGGTCACGCTGGACGAGGTCGACGGAGAGGGCACGGTCAACATCCGTCCGGGGGCGATGCGCCGCGCGGTCGAGAACCTGATTTCCAACGCCGTGCGCTATGGATCGCGGGCCGAGGTGTCGGTGCAGATGACCGACAAATCCCTGCGCATCAGGGTCAGCGACGATGGCCCCGGCATCCCGGCAGACCGGCGAGAGGAGGCGATGCGCCCCTTCGCCCGGCTGGAACCGGCGCGCAACCAGAACCGCGGATCGGGCGTCGGGCTGGGGCTGGCCATCGCGACGGACATCGCGCGAACGCATGGTGGCGTGCTGCGGCTGGGGGAATCGCGCAAGCTGGGCGGGTTACAGGCGGATATCGTGCTGGCGCGCTAATCCGTCGCCTCGGGCAGCATGGCGCGCAGGGTCTCAATGCGGTCGGCCTCTTCCACCGGCTTGTCGCGGCGGATCCGGGCAATGCGCGGGAACCGCATCGCCAGCCCGGACTTGTGCCGATTGGAGCGATTGAGCCCTTCGAACGCGATCTCAAGCACCAGCCCGGGCGCCACGGCACGCACGGGGCCGAAACGGTCGGTGGTGTTCTGCCGCACGAACCGGTCCAGCTCCTTCAGCTCTTCGTCGCTAAAGCCGAAATAGGCCTTGCCGACGGGGACAAGCTGATCTCCGTCCCAGACGCCGAAACTGAAATCCGAGAAATAGCCGGATCGTTTGCCGTGGCCACGCTGTGCATTCATCAAAACGGCGTCGATGCGCATGGGGTCGCGCTTCCACTTGTACCAATGGCCCCGGATCCGACCGGCCAGATAGGGGCTGTCCTTGCGTTTGATCATCACGCCTTCGATCACCGCTTCCGGCGGATCGGCACGCAGGCGGGCAAGATCCTCCCACGTCTCAAACGGCAGAACCGGCGACAGGTCGATGCGGTCCGGCGGCAGATTGGCGACCAACCGTTGCAACCGGATATGCCGATCCGGGAAAGTTTGATCCCGCAGATCGCGCGAATTTTCGATCAGAATGTCGTATATTCGCAAGGCGGCCGGATGTGTCTTCAACAGTGTCTTCGGCGCGGTCTTGCGGTTCAGACGCTTTTGCAGATCCCCAAAGGGCGCGACTTGATCGCCGCGCCGAACCAGCAGCTCTCCGTCCAGGGTGGCGTCAAAGTCCATCGCGTCGATCACATCGGGGAAGGCGGCCGAGATATCTTCGCCGGTCCTGGAATACAGGCGCTTCACCCCCTGGTCAGACACCGCCTGAACACGGATGCCGTCCCATTTCCATTCTGCCACGAAATCCTCGGGTGGCAGGTCGCGCAGCCCCTCAAGGTCGATGGCGGTCGACAGCATGACCGGGCGAAACGGCGCGCGGGCGGCGTTGACGGGTTTCTCACCGCCCTCGGCCCATTCGAACAGCGCGGTGTAGGGGGGTGTCAGCCCGTGCCACAGTTCCTCGATCTCGGTCAGGGGCAGGTCGCCGTACTGCGCAAAGGCCGTCCGGGCCAGCCGGGCCGACACGCCGACCCGCATCCCGCCGGTCGCAAGCTTGAGATAGGCATAACGATCGTTGGCCACCATCTGATCCAGCCGCCCCGCGATCACACCGGGCAGGGCATTGCGCCCCGTGGTCTGCAACTCGGCCACCAGATCGGGCAGATCGGGCGACACAGGATCGACCGGATCGGGCCAGATCAGCGCGATGGTTTCGGCCAGATCGCCCACGAAATCATAGGACTGCGCAAAGAGAACCTCGTCGATCTTGTCCACCGCCAGCCCCCGCAGCAGCGAAGGCGTGACCTTCTTGAGATCCAGATCCCCGGTCAGCGCGGCCAGCGCCAGCCCGCGTTCCGGGTCGGGCCGCGCACGAAAATAGCCGGTCAGCAGCCGCAGCTTGTCGTTCCGTCCGGGCGTCACGGCAAGGCTTTGCAGAAGATCGGCAAAGGCCTTCATTCCTCGACCTCGTCCTCGTAGCCCACCAGCCGAAGCGGCCGACCGACCCGCTGTGTCAGCTCGCACCACCGCATCAGCGCATCTTCGCGCCCATGGGTGATCCAGGTTTCCTGCGGCGCGAGCTCTTGGATCGTGCGGGTCAGGTCGGGCCAGTCGACATGGTCCGAGATGATCAGCGGAAGCTCGACCCCGCGCGCCTTGGCCCGGTTGCGGATCTGCATCCAGCCCGAGGCGAAGCCCAGGATCGGATCGGGAAACCGCCGCACCCAGGGCCCGTTCAGCGCGCCGGGCGGAGCGATCACGATCTCTCCGGCATAGTCGGCCTTCTTGCTGCGCTCGGCCGTGGCGGGACGAAGCTCTCCCAGGTCGATCCCCTGGTCGACGTGGTAGTCGCACAGCGCCTGCAACGCGCCGTGAATATAGATGGGCCGGTCCCACCCGGCGGCGCGGATCAAGGCGATCACCCGCTGCGCCTTGCCAAGGGCATAGGCGCCGATCAGATGCGCCCGGTCGGGGAAGGTCGCGAGCGAGGCCATCAACTTGGCCATCTCCTCTTCCGGCGCGGGGTGGCGGAAGACAGGCAGGGCAAAGGTCGCTTCGGTCACGAAGACATCGGCCGGAATCGGTTCCCACGGGGCGCAGGCGGGGTTCGGGTGGCGGCAATAGTCACCCGACACGGTGATCCGCATCCCTTTGTACTCCAAGCCGATCTGCGCCGATCCCAGGACATGCCCGGCCGGCCGGAAGACAACGCCGACGCCGTTGACCTCAACCCGGTCACCCCCCGCGGGCTGGCGATCCCGCGTGAACCCCGCGCCATAGCGCAGGGCCATGATGTCCAGCGTCTGCGGGGTTGCCATGACAGCGCCATGCCCCGAGCGCGCGTGATCGGCGTGTCCATGCGTCACCAGCGCCCGGGGCACGGGCGCGACCGGGTCGATGTAGAAATCGCCGGGCGGGCAATAAAGCCCCTGCGGTGTGGGATGCAGCATGTCGTCGTAACGCATGCATCTGACATAGGCGGAAGGGGAAGGTTTGGTAGGCCCGGCAGGACTTGAACCACAATGTTCGAATTCCACAAATTGTATGACGGTATCGCACATATTGTGTGGTAGACTTGTTGATATACCATGAAACCTGAAAGGAGGTGAATACAAAATGACAAAGAGACCTGGATCCAATACCGGCAGAAATGGTGGCATCTTCCAAGAAGTCGGCCCGCGAGGGGGGAAGAAGCCCAATTTCTCAACCGTTCCGGACAATACCCGTCTTCCACCAACGACCAAGCCTGGGAACGAGTGGAAACCGGTTAGGCGGACGCCTGACAGCAAACGTTGAGAAACTGCCATAGACGAGAACAGCTTGTCCAAGATCTGCTCTTGGGCAAGCTTTTCATGTAATCGTAAGACGGAAGGTTTGGTAGGCCCGGCAGGACTTGAACCCGCAACCAAAGCGTTATGAGCGCTCTGCTCTAACCAATTGAGCTACAGGCCCGCCATCCCCGTGGATTAGGCGAGGGGCGGGGCGTGGTCAAGCATCCTTGGGCCGGGTGGTTGGCGTCCGGTGGTTGGCCTTTGCCCGGCACGCCGCTAGGCTCGCCCCGCGCAAGGGAGGCGACACATGCAGGACATCATCACGACCCGGGTCGGCCGGTTCGACATTCTGACGCTGACGGACGGATTTGGCCGCGCGCCGAACGCGCTGTTCCCGGATTATGACGCCGACCGCGCCCATGCCGCCGCCGCCCAGTCCGGGGAGGCCTATGACGGCGAAACCGTATCCGTGCCTATCCAGGGGTTCGTGATCCGCGATGGCGATGACATCACGCTGGTCGATGCCGGTGCGCCCGATGGCTATTCGCCGACCACCGGCGCCTTCATGGATAATCTTGCCAAGGCCGGGATCGCGCCGGCCCAGGTGACGCGGCTGGCCATGACGCATCTGCACGTTGACCATGTCGGCCAGATGGTGCGCCCCGACGGGGCCAAGACCTTTCCCAATGCGCAGCTGATCCATGGGGCAGGCGACTGGGATCACTTCTTTTCCGATGCCGTCTATGACCGGACCCGCCCGGGCGGGCGTGAACGCGCCTCGCTTGACGTGTCGCGCCGGGCCTGCGCGCCCTATGCCGACACGCGGCGCGAGATCGGGGTCGAGACCGAATTCGCCCCCGGGCTGACCATGGTGCCGCTGCCCGGGCACACCCCCGGGCATTCCGGCATCCGCATCGACGACGGCGGCGACAGCCTGCTGATCTGGGGTGACACCATCCATTCCGCTGCCTTCCAGGTGGCCGAGCCCGACTGGGGCGTGCTGTTCGACGTCGATCCGGTGCAGGCCCGCGCCACCCGCAGGGCGCTGTTTGCCGACCTCGCCGCCAGTGGCTTGCCCATCCTCGGCCCGCATGTCCCGCAACCCGGGCCATGGCGGGTGGAAAAGGCGCGGATCGGATATCGCCTGACGCCCGCCTGACCCGTGGACAGTCGCGCCGCCGTGGTCTATCGGGGGCGCAACCATCCGGAGGGCCAGATGAGCGACATCAAGAACGGGATCACCTATGCCGACGCGGGCGTCGATATCGACGCCGGCAATGAACTGGTCGAGCGGATCAAGCCCGCCGCCAAGCGCACCGCGCGGCCCGGCACAATGGCGGGGCTTGGCGGCTTCGGCGCGCTGTTCGATCTGAAGGGGGCAGGGTACAACGATCCGATCCTCGTCGCGGCCACCGACGGCGTCGGCACCAAGCTGCGCATCGCCATCGACACCGGCAACGTCGACACCATCGGCATCGATCTGGTCGCCATGTGCGTCAACGATCTGGTCTGCCAGGGGGCAGAGCCTCTGTTCTTCTTGGACTATTTCGCCACCGGCAAGCTGAAGCTGGACGAGGCGACGGCAATCATCGAAGGCATCGCCAAGGGTTGCGAGGACAGCGGCTGTGCCCTGATCGGTGGCGAAACGGCTGAGATGCCCGGCATGTATCACGAGGGCGATTTCGACCTCGCGGGCTTTGCCGTGGGCGCGATGGAACGCGGGCAGGACCTGCCACGCGGCGTGGCCAAGGGCGACGTGCTGCTCGGCCTGACCTCGAACGGGGTGCACTCCAACGGCTACAGCCTTGTGCGCAAGATCGTCGAACGATCTGGCCTCAAGTGGTCCGACCTTTGCCCGTTTTCGGACGGCACCCTGGGCGAGGCGCTGCTGGCCCCGACGGCGCTTTATGTCAAAGGCGCGGTCGCGGCCGTGAAAGACGACTGCGTTCGCGCACTGGCCCATATCACTGGCGGCGGTCTGACCGAGAACCTGCCGCGTGTCCTGCCCGAAGGGCTGGGCGCCGAGATCGACCTGGACACCTGGACCCTGCCGCCCGTCTTCCACTGGCTGGCCGAACACGGCGGGATCGACCAGAAGGAAATGCTCAAGACCTTCAACTGCGGCATCGGCATGATCGCCGTCGTTCCCTCCGACAAGGTCGAGGTCGCGCGCCATCACTTCGCCGCCGCCGGGCATGACGTGGTGCAGCTGGGCCAGATCGCGGACGGGCAGGGGGTCAGCTATCGGGGCAGCCTCTTTTGAAGCGGGTCGCAATCCTGATTTCCGGTGGCGGATCAAACATGGTCAGCCTTGTCGACAGCATGACCGGTGACCACCCTGCGCGGCCCGTGCTGGTTCTGTCGAACAACGCGGACGCCGGAGGGCTGGCCAAGGCCGCCGAGCGTGGCATCCCGACCGCCGTTGTCGATCATCGCCCCCACAGGGGCGACCGCGCGGCCTTCGAGGCCGAGTTGATCAAGGTGATCGACGACGCCCGGCCCGATATCCTGTGCCTGGCCGGCTTCATGCGCATCCTGACCGAAGGCTTCACCGGCCATTACGCGGGCCGAATGATCAATATCCACCCCTCGCTTCTGCCCAAGTACCGCGGCCTGCACACCCACGCCCGCGCGATCGAGGCCGGTGAGACCGAGGCCGGCTGCACTGTGCACGAGGTCACCGCCGAACTGGACGACGGCCCCATCCTTGGACAGGCCCGCGTGCCGATCCGGCCCGACGACACGCCCGAAGCGCTGGCCTCGCGGGTGCTGGTGCAGGAACATCGGTTGTATCCCATGGCCCTGCGCCGCTTTGCCGAAGGCAACCGGACGACCTTTGACCTGCCAGCGGACTGACCGCGACACGACCGCTTTCATCCCGTCCGGGGATGGAATATAGAAGCTGAACCGCGTCACCGACGCTTCATATTCAGGACGAACCTGACCGCATGAAAACACTTACGACGACCGAAGACCTTGCTGCATTCTGCACCGAAGCGGCGAAATACGACTATGTCACAGTCGATACCGAGTTCCTGAGGGAACGAACCTATTATTCCCAACTTTGCCTGATCCAGCTTGCCATGCCCGGCGAGGACGACGAGACCGCCGTTCTGGTCGACCCGCTGGCCGAGGGGCTGGACCTTGCGCCGCTATACGACCTTTTCCGCGACACCAGCGTGGTCAAGGTGTTCCACGCCGCGCGTCAGGATCTTGAGATCTTCTTTGTCGATCAGGGCGTCATTCCCGAACCACTGTTCGACACGCAGATCGCGGCCATGGTCTGCGGTTTCGGGGAACAGGTCGGCTATGAAACGCTGGTCAAGCGGATCGCCAAGGAACAGCTCGACAAATCCTCGCGGTTCACCGACTGGTCGCGCCGTCCGTTGACCGATGCGCAGAAGAAATACGCGCTGGCCGATGTCACGCACCTGCGCAAGATCTATGAATTCCTGGCCGACAAGCTGAAGAAGCAGAAGCGCGAAGGCTGGGTGGCAGAAGAGCTCAAGGTTCTGACCTCGCCCGAAACCTACACGGTGGTCCCGTCCGAAGCCTGGCAGCGCGTGCGCACCCGCACCAATTCGCCGCGTTTCCTGGGCATCGTCCAGCAGTTGGCCGCCTTCCGCGAAGATTATGCGCAGCGCAACAACGTGCCGCGCAGCCGGGTCTACAAGGACGACGCGCTGGTCGAACTCGCCTCGACCAAGCCCGCCAACATGAAGGATCTGGGCCGGTCCCGCCTGCTGTTGCGCGAAGCCCGCAAGGGCGAGATCGCGGACGGCATCCTGGCCGCGGTCAAGACCGGGCTCGAGATGCCGCAGGAAGACCTGCCAAAGCCTGACACCACCAACCAGAAGCTTCAGGTGGATCCGGCGCTGGCCGATCTGCTGCGCGTCCTGCTCAAGGCCAAGGCCGATGGTGCAGGCGTGGCGCCGCGCCTGATTGCCGCGACGTCGGAACTGGATGCCCTGTCGGCCGGCGTGCGGGACGTGGCGGCGCTCAAGGGCTGGCGCATGGATGTCTTTGGCAAGGACGCCCTGCGGCTTTGCGACGGCGAGGTCGGGCTCGCCGCCCGCAAGGGCCGGGTCGAAATCGTCGAGCTCTAAGGCTTAGCGGCGCGCGGTCATCACGTTGGCCGCGCCCACCACTTCGATTCGCCGCACAGAGGCCAGTTCGGCATCCGTCAGCTCGATCGCGGTGACCACGCGGCGCGAGGCCTCGGTGCCCACGGCGCGACGCGGCTGGTAGGCGACGAAGGCATAGCGCAGCGTACCCTCGGGCACCTCGACATCCTCGACCAGGCGCAGGCCCAGATCATAGGCCGCCTGATAGGCCGTGACCCCTTCGGCCCGCAGGATCGCGCCCGACGGGTTCCGTTCGATCGCCAGAAGCGTGACCTGCTGGATCGGTGTCCGATTGTCGTCCTTTTCGCGCGCAGCCAGAAGACTGCGACGCGGCAGCAGCGGATTGCGCCCTTCCACGTTCTCGATCTGACGCGATTCCCCACGTCCGAACCAGTTGAACGGGTTGTACCGGCTATCCCGCACGGCACCGCAGCTGGTCAGCACCAGGGCGGATGCCAAAAGAAGGGGAATTGTCTTGCGCATGAAGGGGCCTCTCCTGTCTTAAGCTTGGGTAGCGCATTGAACCCGGGTTGAAAAGCCGTTCCATCCGCTGGACATGGGCGATCCGGGCGCTTACCTCAACCCCAGACCAAAGCTCCACACCAAGGAGGCGCAGATGGCCCAACCCGCATTCGAAGCGATCGTCGAGGATTTTGAGTTCCTGGAAGACTGGGAAGACCGCTATCGGCATGTCATCGAACTGGGCAAGGCGATGGATCCGCTGGAGGACGCGCTGAAGGTGCCTGCCAACAAGGTCGATGGCTGCGCCAGCCAGGTCTGGCTGTTTCCCAAGATCGACGGCGGCACGTTCCGGTTCGACGGCGAAAGCGACGCGATGATCGTGCGCGGGCTGATCGCGGTGCTGCGCGCGCTCTACAACGATCTGCCGGTGGCACAGGTTGGTGGCGTCGATGCCCAGGCGGAACTGGCCCGGCTTGGTCTGCAGGATCACCTGTCGGCGCAGCGGTCGAACGGTGTGCGCGCCATGATCGAACGCATCCGCACCGTCGCCGCCTGACCCATCACGGGCTCAGCCCAGGGTGCGCCCGGTGACGTAGCGCCGAAGCCCCGGCAGGAACAGGTCGATCTCGGCCGCTTCGACCGATTCCGGAAAGAACCGCACCAGGTCGAAATCCAGCGCATCGGGCATCAGCCAGCCGATCATCTCGCGCACCCGCGCGGCGTCGCTGGCATCAAGATCAAGGTTGTCCTGCGCCGCGACAAGGATCGCCAGCCGGTCCTGGATCGCCCGCATGCCGCGAAAGGCCTCCATCATGGGCACCTTGAGGGCCATGTCGTCCCGCCAGCTTTGCCCCGCGAACAACTCCTGCGTGACACGCTGGCCGGCGCCGCCGCAGGAATAGATCGTGCATCCGGAAAACCCCTCGACTCGCAGCCAGCGATGGATGCGGCAGCCGTGGCCGTCAAGGTTGGGGCAGGGAACCCCGGCAGGCTTGTCGATGGCAAAGTGTTCGCCCTTGTCGATCGTCAGGGCGAGACAGCACAGCGCGGCGCATTTGCTGCAATCTTCTTTGAGTGAAGGGATCATGCGGGTCCGGTCGGGTTGCGGTCAGACGGCGGCGGCCAGGGCGGTCGCCAGCTCTCCGTAGCCCGTGTAACGCCGCTCGAAGGCGAGGCCAAGCTTGTCGGCGGCCTGTTGCGCAAGCGCGGTCAGCGCGGGGTCATCCGTCTGCGCCAGATAGACCAGCGTCTGGTAGTGGCCGAAGTACATCGGCAGCAGTTCGGGGTGCTTGTCGATCTTGAGCCCGCGCCAGACAAAGGTATCGAACTGCCGTGCCAGGAAATCAGTGAGGTAGAAAGAAAAGACCTCGCCCCGCGCGTCAAAGGCGTCGACCCCTTCGAAGAAGGCATAACAATGCGGACCGCGGATCATCTGGACGCCCAGCCGGTCGCACACGCGCCCAAGATCCCCGCCCGTGCCGCAGTCGGCGTAGGCCACGAAGACCTGCTCATACCCGTCACGCCGTGCCAGGACGGCCTCTTCGACGGCCCCGGCGATCTTCTGCGGATGGTTGTGCAGGATCGCGGGCAGGCAGTGCAGATCGACGTGATCCCAGCCATTCACCCGGATCAGCGCCAGGATTTCGCGCGCCAATGCCCCGCAGGCCAATACAAGAAGGCGACCCCCGCCGGAGGCCGCCATTCCTTTCGTCGTAAGGTCCTGATCGCTCGGAACCTGCATCACGTCCTCCGCGTCGGGCGGATCAGCGCACCACGCCCTGGTTGTGCTTGCGTGCCATCATCGACTTGGCGGTTTCAACCGCCACGGCCGCGTCGCGGCAATAGGCGTCCGCCCCGATGGCCCGGCCGAATTCCTCGTTCAGGGGCGCACCGCCCACGAGGACGATGTAATCGTCGCGCTTGCCCTGTTCGACCAGCGAATCGATCACGACCTTCATGTAGGGCATCGTGGTGGTCAGCAGCGCCGACATGCCAAGGATATCGGGCGCTTCGGATTCCAGCGCTTCCATGTAGGATTCGACCGCGTTGTTGATGCCCAGATCGACGACTTCAAACCCGGCGCCTTCCATCATCATCGCGACAAGGTTCTTGCCGATGTCGTGGATGTCGCCCTTCACGGTGCCGATCACCATCTTGCCGACACGCGGCGCGCCGGTTTCAGCCAGCAGCGGCTTCAGGATGGCCATGCCGCCCTTCATCGCGTTCGCGGCCAGCAGAACCTCGGGGACAAAGAGGATCCCGTCGCGGAAGTCGTGACCCACGATGGTCATCCCGCCGACCAGCGCTTTGGTCAGGATATCATAGGGTTGCCATCCGCGTTCCAGCAGGATGTTGACCGCTTCCTCGATCTCTTCCTTGAGACCGTCGTAAAGGTCGTCAAACATCTGGTCGACGAGTTCGTCGTCGTTCAGCTCTGACAGGATGATGTCGGATTCGTCGTCGGACATGGGCTTTCCTCGATGCGCGTCATGGCGTGATCATGGGTCACCCTTGACGAATTCGTCGCAACCCCACTCCGCCTTTTGCGACATGGCAGCATCATCTACCGACCTCGCCACCCGTCGCGTCCTGATTTATCCCGTGCTCTCATCACCTTCGCGGCATCTTGCACCTGCCTCTTGTCAATGTTCCACCTTTGTTCCAGATTGCCGGGCATGACGCAGGACGCCCCGCCAGATGCCCTTCCCATAGACCCTGCCACGCGGCGCGGGCGGGCGGCCGCGACCAACCATACCGGCCGGTTCGAGTCGCAGTCCCGGATCGCCACCGACGATGGCTGGGACATCCCCGAAGACACCCCGCAGATCCGCACCGAACTGCGCGAGGAGATCGCGCGCAGCCTGATCACCTACAACAAGTCCCCCGATCTTCCCTTCGATCGGTCAATAAATCCTTACCGGGGGTGCGAACACGGCTGCATCTATTGCTTCGCGCGGCCGACGCACGCCTATCTGGGCCTGTCCCCGGGGCTTGATTTCGAAACCCGTCTCACCGCGCGGACCAACGCCGCCCAGGTGCTTGAGCGTGAACTGCGAAACCCGCGCTACACCCCCGCGACGATTGCCATCGGCACCAACACCGACCCCTATCAGCCGGTCGAGCGTGACCGCGCCATCACCCGCGCCTGCCTGCAGGTGCTGCGCGACTACAATCACCCCGTCGCGATCGTGACCAAGGGCACCGGCATCCTGCGCGACATCGACATCCTGTCGGACATGGCGGCCAACGGCCTCGCCTCGGTCGGGATCTCGGTCACGACGCTCGACCGCAAGATCGCCCGCACGATGGAGCCTCGGGTCCCCACGCCGGAAAACCGGCTCAACACAATCCGCCGCCTGTCCGAGGCCGGGATCCCCGTGCGCGTCATGGTCTCTCCGGTCGTGCCCGGCCTGACGGATACAGAGGTCGAACAGATCCTCGAAGCAGGGCGCGACGCGGGTGCGCGCACGGCCAGCTGGATCATGCTGCGCCTTCCTCTCGAGGTCGCGCCGCTGGTGCAGGGCTGGCTGGCCGAACACTTCCCCGACCGGGCGGCCAAGGTGCTCAACCGCCTGCGCGAGATGCACGGCGGGGAACTTTATGACGCGCAATGGGGCAAGCGGATGCGGGGCGAGGGGGTCTATGCCCAGATGATCGCCGCCCGCTTCGACGCGGCCTGCCGCAGGCTGGGGCTTGAAACCAGGGGCGTTCCGCTGCGCACCGATCTGTTCCGGCATCCGCCGCGCCCGGGCGACCAGCTCAGCCTGTTCGGCTGATCTTCACCTTCCCGAAATACTCCCGCCGGAGGCGACCGGCTCAGACCGGCAGGCGGGTGCCATGCGTCCCCCGTTCGCGATAGGGCGTCGTGCCATATTGCGCGCGGTAGCATTTCGAAAAATGCGAGGGCGAGGAAAAGCCGCATGCCAGCGCGACGTTGATCACCGACATATCCGTCTGCATCAACAGGTTGCGCGCCTTCTGCAGCCGCAGCTCCATGTAGTACCGCTTGGGCGACCGGTTCAGATACCGACGGAACAGCCGTTCCAGCTGCCGCGTCGACATGCCCACGTCCCGCGCCAGGATCGC
Source organism: Pseudooceanicola onchidii (assembly GCF_004959925.1). Taxonomy (GTDB): domain Bacteria; phylum Pseudomonadota; class Alphaproteobacteria; order Rhodobacterales; family Rhodobacteraceae; genus Pseudooceanicola; species Pseudooceanicola onchidii. The sequence goes on from NZ_SPUW01000001.1 coordinate 1,481,770, forward strand.
CGGAGAGATCGGCTCCTCGATGTTCTTTTCCATCATGTGGATGACCTGGCTCAGCTTCGGGTGCCGCACGCCGATGCGCGTGGGCACCGATAGCCTCTGGGTGTCCTGATCGGTGCGGATCGACGAATAGATCAGCTGGTCCGCGACCGAATTCGCCAGATCCTCTCCGTGCGTGTCTGCAATCAATTTCAGCATCAGGTCGATGGACGAGGTGCCGCCGGCGGTCGTCATCCGCCCGCCATCGACGACAAAGACCGATTTGGTCAGCGTTACGTCCTCGAACTCTTCGGCAAAGCTGTCGTGATTCTCCCAGTGGATCGTGGCGCGCTTGCCGTCCAGAAGCCCGGCCGAGGCCAGCACATAGGCGCCGGTACAAAGCCCGCCGATTTTCAGTCCCTTGCGGGCCTCGCGCCGCACCCAGTTCAGCAGTGGCTTGGTCGCCGCCGCCTGCACGTTCAGCCCGGCGCAGATCAGCACGATGTCATCGCGCGACAGCTCGCCCAGCTTGGCGTCGGGGGCAAAGGCCGATCCCGCCGAACAGGACACCATTTCCCCTGATTCCGTCTGCACTTCCCACGAATACAGCTTCTGTCCCGACATGCGGTTTGCGATACGCAGACACTCCAACGCCGAGGCGAAGGACAACAACGAAAAGTTGTCCAGCAGGGCAAAAACGAAGTGGACTGGCTTGTCGGTCATGGCGGCCTCTTCAGGTTCCAAATGGGGAACGGGAAAAACCCTGTCACGCGACAGTTACATCCACAAGTGCCTCTATCACCTTCCTTTGCATGGGCTGTTTAACCGGTGGCGCATCAGGGGATGAGCTTTTATAACCCCGAAACCCTTATATTCCGGTGGAGGACAGGATCATGACCGGCTGGACCAAAAGCGACTGGCGCAAGAAGCCGCGGGTACAGATGCCCGACTATCCCGATCAGGCGGCCCTCGAGGCTGTCGAGGCCAAGCTGTCCAAGTATCCGCCGCTGGTTTTTGCCGGGGAAGCCCGCCGCCTGAAGGACGCGCTTGGCAAGGCGGGGCGGGGCGAAGCCTTTGTCCTGCAGGGCGGCGACTGTGCCGAGGCCTTCGATCAGTTCAGCGCCGACGCGATCCGCGACACCTTCAAGGTGATGCTGCAGATGGCCATGGTTCTGACCTTCGGGGCCAAGGTGCCGGTGGTGAAGATCGGCCGCATGGCTGGCCAGTTCGCCAAGCCGCGGTCTGCCCCGACCGAGTCGGTCGATGGCGTGGAACTGCCCAGCTACCGCGGGGATATCATCAACGATCTGGACTTCACGTCCGAGTCGCGAATCCCCAATCCCGACAAGATGTTGCAGGCCTACATGCAGTCTGCCGCGACGCTGAACCTGCTGCGCGCCTTTTCCACCGGCGGCTATGCCGACGTGAACGAGGTGCACCGCTGGATTCTTGGCTACACAGAAGCCGAAGAGGCCGAACGCTTCCGCGACATGGCCAACCGGATCACCGACACGCTTGATTTCATCCGCGCCGCCGGCGTGTCGTCCGACCGCCAGCATGCGCTGCGGCAGGTCGATTTCTACACCTCGCACGAGGCGCTGCTGCTGGAATACGAAGAGGCCTTCTGCCGCGTCGATTCCACCACCGGCCAGCATCTTGCGGGTTCCGGCCACATGATCTGGATCGGCGACCGCACCCGCCAGCCCGATGGCGCGCATGTCGAATTCTGCAGCGGCGTCCAGAACCCGATCGGTCTGAAGTGCGGCCCAACGATGACCGCCGAAGATCTCAAGGTTCTGCTGAAAAAGCTGAACCCCAAGAACGAGATGGGCCGGCTGACCCTCATCGCCCGCTTCGGTGCCGGAAAGGTGGCCGAACATCTGCCGCGCCTGATCGACACCGTCCGCCGCGAAGGCGCCAACGTCGTCTGGGTCTGCGATCCGATGCATGGCAACACGATCAAGTCGGACTCGGGCTACAAGACCCGTCCCTTCGACGCCGTGCTTCAGGAAGTGCAGGAGTTCTTCCGTGTCCACAAGGCCGAGGGCACTGTCCCCGGCGGCGTGCATTTCGAGATGACGGGCCTGGATGTGACGGAATGCGTCGGCGGCCTGCAGGAAGTGACCGACGAAGGGCTCAAGGACCGGTATCACACCGCCTGCGATCCGCGCCTGAATGCGTCGCAGTCGCTGGAACTGGCCTTCCTGATCGCCGAGGAACTGACCTCGATGCGGCAAGAGGCCCTGGCTGAAGCTGGCTGACTTAGCGACCATAAAATCGAACAGGCCCCGCATCTTGCGGGGCCTTTTTCATTTCAGAACGACCTGTTTGCGATCTTATTCAGAATGGTCGGTTTTCACCAGCCGCAGGTACGGCGCGGGCCCCGGTTCGAACCGTGTCTGGCTTTCCGCCATGCCAACCGGCCGGGACGGCGCGGGGCTGGGAACGACGTCCGGGACTTCCTGATCAAACACCCGCGCATCACCCAGCAACGGCGTGATCTCGGTATCGACGATATCGAACCGGCGGGGCGCGCGGCCGGTTTGTCCGCTGGCGACAAGGCAGCCCAGAACGCGGGTGATATCGCCCAGGTCGCTTTTCAGCGGCAGCAGGACCATCCGCGCCTCAAGCGCCGGCTTGCCGATCGCCTTGTCCGACCGCAGCACCAGTTCGACCTTGGAGGGACCCGCGAAGACCTCTTCCAGCGCGTCCGACATGGCGTTGCGGGAGTCGGCCGAGATCAGCGCCGACAGCGGCATGCCACGCACCTCCATGCCCATCAGTTCGGTCAGATGCGATCCCGCGATGCGCAACCGGCCAAGACCCGGCGCGATTCGTTCCAGCACGAAGGCGAATTCCAGCGCGCGTTCGATCCCGCGCGGATCGATATCCGAACGCCGGGGCACCAGCCGACCGGCGCGCAGGGCGTCCCAGTAGGCTTCGACTTCGCGCACCGGCTGAAACCGGGTCGCCGTGGCGAATTGTGTCATGTTCACGACCTTTGGGTCAGACTTCTTGTCCATTGGCATTGGAGGCGTCCCGTTCTTTCTCAATCATGCCCGACTGCGCCCCGTGCCTTGCCCCCGCAGACATTAAGGAATAACGCATCAAGCTTACTCATCTGTGAAGATGCCATATTCCCGCCTCAATCGGGCAAATTTGTGAACGATTAGTTAACGCCAGGTGCGGTGCCTTCACATGACGCTGCGTTAAACGCTGGACCTTGGCTGGGTGGTGACGCTACGCCTGTCGGGCGTTGAAAGAAAGGGTTTCGGATGCATCACTCAATGACGGGCTTTGCCTCGGGGCAGGGTGCAACGGGCAGCTACAGCTGGACCTGGGATCTGAGATCGGTGAACGCCAAGGGGCTGGATCTGCGCCTGCGCGTGCCCGATTGGGTGCCGGGGCTTGAACCCGATCTGAAAGCGCGCCTGGCCAAGGCTGTGGCGCGGGGCAACGTGACGCTGAACCTGCGCGTCAGCCGGGAAGAGACCGCGACCGGGCTGACCGTCAACCTCGCGATGCTGGACAATGTCCTGACCGCGCTGACACAGGTCGAAGATCGCGCGATGTCCATGGGGGTGACACTCGCGCCCTCAAAGGCGGCCGATCTGCTGGCCCTGCGCGGCGTGCTGGACACCGCAAGCCCCGACGACGAAACCGAAGCGCTGGCCAAGGCGCTGAAGGCGGATTTCGAGGGCCTGGTGACAGCTTTCACCGCCATGCGGGCCCACGAAGGCCAGGCGCTGACCGCACTGCTGCACGGCCACTTCGACCGCATCGAGGCGCTCGTGACCGAGGCCGCCGGCGTGCTCGACAGCCGACGCGACGCGATGAAAGAGACGCTTGTCGCCCAGCTGCGCCGCGTGATGGAGGCCGACCAGCAGATGGACGACCAGCGCCTCACGCAGGAACTGGCGTTGATCGCGGTCAAGGCCGACGTGACCGAGGAACTGGATCGCCTGACCGCCCATGTCGCCGCCGCGCGCGACCTGCTGGCAGGGGACGGACCCGCCGGGCGCAAGCTTGATTTCCTGGCGCAGGAATTCAACCGCGAAGCCAACACCCTGTGTTCCAAATCCCAGAACGCCGACCTGACCGCCGTGGGGCTGGAATTGAAGGCGGTGATCGAACAGATGCGCGAGCAGGTGCAGAACCTCGAATAGCCGCGCGACTTGCGGCAAGGGCGGAAATTTGCCAAGTCCGACACAACCGACATCAAGGACCGCGCAGGCGGTGGACCCCATGCCCAAGACATCCCCGGACCGCCGCGGCCTTCTGATCATCCTGTCCTCGCCCTCGGGCGCAGGGAAATCCACGCTGGCGAAACGCCTGCGCGCCTGGGACGACACGATCCGCTTCTCGGTTTCGGCCACCACGCGCGCCCCGCGCCCGGGCGAGATTGACGGGGCCGATTACCACTTCCTGGCCGAGGCGGATTTCAAGACGCAGGTGGCCGACGGTGGCATGCTGGAACACGCCCATGTCTTCGGCAACTTCTACGGATCGCCCAAGGCCGCCGTCCAAGAGGCGATCGATGCGGGGCAGGACGTGCTGTTCGACATCGACTGGCAGGGCGCGCAGCAGATCCGCAATTCGTCGCTGGCCGACCATACCCTGTCGATCTTCCTGCTGCCGCCGTCGATCACCGAACTTCACCGCCGCCTGCAGACCCGCGCGCAGGACAGCGATGAGGTCATCGCAAAGCGCATGCAGAAAAGCTGGGACGAGATCAGCCATTGGGACGCCTATGACTACGTGCTGGTGAACGACGACCTGGACGCGACCGAGGCCAAGCTGAAAGCGATCCTGACCGCCGCCCGCCTGCGCCGGACCCAGCAACCGCAGCTGACGGATCACGTCCGCAAGCTTCAGAAAGAGTTCGAGGAGACCCTATGACCCTGTACACGCTTGACGGAATATCCCCCGAACTGCCCGAAGACGGCGACTATTGGGTCGCGCCGGATGCCAATGTCATCGGCCGCATCATCCTGATGTCCGGGTCGTCGGTCTGGTTCGGCGCCACGCTGCGCGGCGACAACGAACCGATCACCATCGGCAAGGGGTCGAACGTGCAGGAAAACACCGTCATGCACACCGATATCGGCTGCCCGCTGACCGTGGGTGAAAACTGCACCATCGGCCACAAGGCGATGCTGCACGGCTGCACCATCGGCGACAACACCCTTGTCGGCATGGGCGCGACGATCCTGAACAACGCAGTGATCGGCAAGAACTGCCTGATCGGGGCCGGTGCGCTGGTGACCGAAGGCAAGGTGATCCCCGACAATTCGATGGTGCTGGGCAGCCCCGGCAAGGTCGTCAAGGAACTGGGGCCCGAATGGGTGCAGCGCAACACGGCCTCGGCCCTTGGGTATCAGCGCAACATGCGCCGGTTCCGGGACGGGCTGACGGCCGTCGGTTAACGCAGCGGCGGGTCCAGCGCGTGCACGGCATGGGCGATCGTGACGGACCCCGCCAGCCGATCGCGCGAGATCTCCTGGTATTCGTCGGACAGAAGAAACGCGCTGGCCTGTTCGGCGCCGTCGAACTGCATCAGCACGATCCGATCGGGGCTGTCCGACCCTTCCAGCCGCAGCGGCTGGTCGTCCGCCGACAACAGGGTGCCCCCGCAGCCCGCGAACACCTGTTCGAAGCGCGATTGATAGCACCGATACCGCGCTTCGTCGGTGAATTTCACAGAAGCGACAACATAGACGGCCAAACTGATCCCTCCTGACGACGGCCATCGGGCGGGCGGATACCCTTTACAGCCCGATCGGCCTTTGGCTATGGCTCGCTACAATACCGGATTGATCATGAACGAAGCCTTTCTGACCCAACTTCTCCAGGCGGTGCCGCTGCCGTCCGTTCTGATCGGGCGGGGCGAACGGATCCTTGCGGCCAATGCGGCGGGGCTTGAGCTGTTGGGGCCCGGCATCGTCGGACGGCATTTCCTGACCGCCATCCGCCATCCGGCGGTCCTGGACGCGATCGAGGCCTGCCTGCGCGACGGACAGCTGCGCAAGACACGGCATCTGACCTCGCAAAGCGGGCGCGACCTGACCTTCGACGTCACGGCCTCGCGCATCGATCTGGGTGACGGGCACGGGGTGCTGGTCTGTTTCGACGATATCTCTCCGGTCGAACAGGCGGGCCAGATGCGCCGCGATTTCGTCGCCAACGTCAGCCACGAACTGCGCACGCCGCTGACCGCGCTCATGGGTTTCATCGAGACCATGCAGGGCCCGGCCAGGAACGACATCCCCGCGCAGCAGCGGTTCCTTGAAATCATGCAGCAGGAAGCGCAGCGGATGGAGCGTTTGGTGCGCGATCTTCTGTCGCTGAGCCGGGTCGAGGCCGACGAACGGGTTCGGCCGACATCCTTTGTCGACATCGCCGCCATCGCGACCTCGGTCCTGCAATCGCTTGCCCCGCTGGCGAAAGAGAACGAGGTGACCTTTGTTCAGGACGGTCCGACCGAGGGCATGGGCGTGCCGGGGGACGAAGACCAGCTGCGGCAGGTGCTGACCAACCTGGTCGAGAACGCGATCAAGTACGGCGGACGCGGCAAGGCCGTGACCGTGTCTTTGACCCCGATCGAAAAGCTCAAGGGGACGGATGGACCGGGGATCGAGATCTCGGTTGCCGATCAGGGCCCGGGGATCGACCAGATCCACCTGCCACGACTCACCGAGCGGTTCTATCGAATCGATTCCCACAGATCGCGCGAGATGGGCGGGACAGGCCTTGGTCTGGCGATCGTGAAGCATATTGTGACACGACATCGCGGACGGCTGCGCATCGACAGCGCACCGGGGCAGGGCAGTCGTTTCATCATCTCCCTGCCGCGCTGACGGCGGCGGGTGCACCAGAAAAATACGGCAAAACAAGGGCAAATGGCCTGTGGCGATCTGGCTAGACAAGTCTGGCGCACGGTCTCGACAACGCTTGGCAGTTGTCGATCTATCCTGACGTCACGACGGCTGTCATGAAACCGTTACACAAGCGTCACAAAAGCATTAACGCCGACCACTAGGAGGCACCTCAAGGCTGCCGGGGATGGTGGCCCGGAGACACAAACAGGAGCAATCCATGTCCATGATCAAACTGACCGCCTCTGCCCTGGCGATCGCTGCCGTTTCGGCAACTGCTGCCACCGCCCGTGACCAGGTGCAGGTTGCCGGTTCGTCCACCGTTCTGCCCTACGCCTCGATCGTTGCAGAAGCTTTCGGTGAAAACTTCGACTTCCCGACCCCGGTTGTTGAATCCGGCGGCTCCTCGGCTGGTCTGAAGCGCTTCTGTGAAGGTGTTGGCGAAAACACCATCGACGTGGCCAACGCATCGCGCGCCATCCGCGAAAAAGAGATCAAGGCCTGTGCCGAAGCCGGCGTGACCGACATCATCGAAGTCCGCATCGGCTATGACGGGATCGTCTTTGCATCCCAGCTGAACGGCCCGGCCTACAACGCCTTCGAACCCGCCGACATCTACAACGCCCTGGCGCCGAAGGTGCTCAAGGACGGTGAGCTGGTCGACAACCCCTACACCACCTGGAACGAATTCAACGCCGACCTGCCGGCCGAAGAAATCCTCGCCTTCATTCCGGGCACCAAGCACGGCACCCGTGAAGTGTTCGAAGAGAAGGTCCTGGCGGCTGGCTGTGAAGCAACCGGTGCCCACAAGGCCATGATCGAAGCCGGCATGTCCGAAGACGACGCAGAAGACGCCTGCATCGCGGTTCGCACCGACGGTCGTTCGGTCGACATCGACGGTGACTACACCGAAACCCTGGCCTCCATCGACTCCAATGCCAACGGCATCGGCATCTTCGGCCTGGCGTTCTACGAGAACAACACCGACAAGCTGAAAGTTGCGACCATGTCCGGCGTCACCCCGACGACCGAATCCATCGCAAAAGGCGAATACCCGGTGTCCCGTCCGCTGTTCTTCTACGTGAAGAAAGCCCACATCGGCGTGATCCCCGGCCTGAAAGAATACGCCGAGTTCTTCGTGTCTGACGACATGGCAGGCCCCGACGGCCCGCTGGCCGAGTACGGCCTCGTGTCCGACCCGGAACTGTCCGACACCCAGTCGGCTGTCTCCGACGAACAGACCATGGGCTCGAACATGTAATTCGGCCCCGGGGCGGCGCAGCAACGCGCCGCCCCGACCCTTCGGTCCCTGACCGCCTTCAAGACTTCAAAGACGGGAACATACCCCATGTCGGCATTCTGGATCCTCGTTGTCGTTCTGGCCCTTGCCGCCATCGGATATGGTCTCGGTCGGTCCCGCGCCATGGCCTCGGCCGGCGGTGACGCGCGCCACCTCCACTCTCTTCCCGGATACTACGGCTACAACGCCGCGCTCAGCGTCCTTGTCCCCGCCCTGGGCCTTCTGGTCGTCTGGCTGATCGTGCAGCCGCTGATCGTGCAGGGCGTCGTGTCCGGATCGATCCCGGAAGGCACCTATGCCGATGCCGGGGCGCTGAACCTGCTGATGTCCGACGTCCGCCGCGTGGCGGAAGGGCTGGACATGGCGGTGGCACAGGGCGTGCTGAACGCCGATCAGGTCGCATCGCTGCGGGTCGAGGACACCAACCTGCGCGAACTTCTGGGGCAGGTGGGCGTCGCGCTTGGATCGGATGTGGAAGGTTATGTGCTGAACGCGGCGCAGGAATACCGGTCGATGACTGCAACCGGCAACCTGCTGCGCACCGCGCTGGTGCTGATCCTGGCGGTCGCGGGCCTGGCCTTCGCCTTCACCCGGACCAACAAGGACTTCCGCGCGCGCAATGTCGTCGAAAAGGTCGTGCTGGCGCTTCTGATCTTCGCGGCATCCATCGCGATCCTGACCACCATCGGCATCGTGCTGAGCCTTGTGTTCAACACCATCGAATTCTTCAAGCTCTACCCCTGGACCGACTTCTTCTTCGGCCTGACCTGGGCGCCGTCCTTCGGCGGCGGGTCCGAGCTGGGGATCATCCCGCTCTTCTGGGGCACCTTCTATATCTCGATCATCGCGCTGGCCGTGGCCGTGCCGATCGGCCTTTTCGCCGCCGTCTACCTGTCGGAATACGCCAGCCCGACCGTGCGCGCCTTTGCCAAGCCCCTGCTTGAGGTGCTGGCGGGCATCCCGACCATCGTCTACGGCCTTTTCGCCCTGCTGACGGTCGGCCCGGCGCTGGTCGCCGTCTTCGGCCCCGACAGCCTGGGCTGGATGGGCGGGTCGCGCGCCGTGATGACTGCGGGCATCGTGATGGGCATCATGCTGATCCCCTTCGTGTCCTCGCTGTCCGACGACATCATCAACTCGGTCCCGCAGGCCATGCGGGACGGGTCACTGGGCCTTGGCGCGACGAAATCGGAAACCATCAAGCAGGTGGTCCTGCCCGCCGCACTGCCCGGCATCGTCGGCGCTGTCCTTCTGGCCGCCTCGCGCGCCATTGGCGAGACAATGATCGTCGTGCTCGGGGCAGGGGCCGCGGCCCGCCTGTCGATGAACCCCTTCGAGGCTATGACGACCGTGACCGCCAAGGTCGTGAGCCAGCTGACCGGCGACGCCGACTTTGCCTCGCCCGAAGCCCTTGTCGCCTTTGCCTTGGGCATGACGCTCTTCGTCATCACCCTCGGCCTCAACATCTTCGCCCTCTGGATCGTGCGGAAATACCGGGAGCAATACGAATGACCGACGCAACCACGACCCCCGGTGCCGCAGCGCCCAAAAGCTCTCTGCTGCAGCTGGATGACCGCGTCCGCCGCCGCAATGCCGCCGAACGCCGCTTCAAGGCCTACGGGATTGCCGCCGTCTCGATCGGCCTCGTCTTCCTGGCCCTGCTGCTGTTCGCGATCATCCGCAACGGCGTGCCCGCCTATACCCAGACCTTCCTGACGGTTCCGATCGAACTGCAGGCGGACAAGCTGGACAAGAACGGCAACCGCGACCTTGAAGAGATCCAGAAGGTGTCGACCTTCGGCTACAAGCCGCTGATCATCGACGGGATGGAGGCCGCGCTGGCCGGGCAGGGCATCGCATCGCCCTTCGAGAAGGCCAAGGACCTGGAAAAGATGGTGTCGGCCTCGGCCCCCGCCCAGATCCGCGACTTCGTTCTCGCCAACCCCGACCGGATCGGTGAGACGGTAGAATTCCGGCTGCTGGCCTCGTCCCGCGTGGACGGCTACCTGAAAGGCCGCGTGGCCCGCGAAGACCTGGCACGCGACAAGAACCTTGATGCCGAACACCTGGATGTGGCCGACGCCATGCGCGATGCCGGTATCCTGGAGCGCACCTTCAACTGGGCCTTCATCTTCGGGGCAGACGCCTCGGAAAGCCGCCCGGAACAGGCCGGGATCGGTGTCTCGATGATCGGGTCGTTCTTCATGATGCTGGTGGTGCTGGGCCTTGCCCTGCCGATCGGCGTCGCGGCGTCGATCTATCTTGAGGAATTCGCGCCCAAGAACCGCTGGACCGACCTGATCGAGGTGAACATCTCGAACCTCGCCGCCGTGCCGTCGATCGTCTTCGGTATCCTCGGCCTTGCCGTCTTCATCCAGTTCGCGCACCTGCCGCAGTCCGCGCCGCTGGTCGGTGGCCTCGTGCTGACGCTGATGACCCTGCCGACGATCATCATCTCGACCCGCGCCTCGCTGAAGGCCGTGCCGCCGTCGATCCGCGATGCGGCCCTTGGGGTCGGGGCCTCGAAAATGCAGTCGGTCTTCCACCACGTCCTGCCGCTGGCCATGCCCGGCATCCTGACCGGCACGATCATCGGCCTCGCGCAGGCGCTTGGCGAAACCGCGCCGCTCTTGCTGATCGGGATGGTGGGCTACATCGCCTCGAACTATCCCGACGGCATCGCAAGCGGCTTTCTCGACCCGAACTCCGCCATGCCCGCCCAGATCTACGAATGGGCGAAACGGGCGGATCCCGCCTATTATGAACGCGCCTGGGGCGGCATCATCATCCTGCTCCTGTTCCTGATGACCATGAACATCATCGCCATCATCCTCCGCCGTCGGTTTGAGCGCCGCTGGTAAGTATGGGAGAAGCAAATATGTACGACGCACCCGCATCGGAGCTGAAAGTGACTCAGAAAGAAACCAAGATCGCCGCAAACAAGGTGCAGGTGTTCTATGGCGACACCCACGCCATCAAGGACGTGGACGTTCAGATCGAAGACAAGACCGTCACCGCCTTCATCGGCCCCTCGGGCTGCGGCAAGTCGACCTTCCTGCGCTGCCTGAACCGGATGAACGACACGATCGACATCTGCCGCGTGCAGGGCCAGATCCTGCTGGACGGCGAAGACATCTATGACCCCAAGGTCGACCCGGTGCAGCTGCGCGCCAAGGTCGGCATGGTGTTCCAGAAGCCGAACCCGTTCCCCAAGTCCATCTACGACAACATCGCCTATGGCCCCCGCATCCACGGGCTGGCCAAGAACAAGGCCGATCTGGATGATATCGTTGAAAAATCCCTGCGTCGCGGCGCCATCTGGAACGAAGTGAAGGACCGCCTGCATTCGCCCGGCACCGGCCTTTCGGGCGGCCAGCAGCAGCGTCTGTGCATCGCCCGCGCCGTGGCCACCGAACCCGAGGTGCTGCTTATGGACGAACCCTGTTCGGCGCTTGACCCGATCGCCACCGGCCAGGTCGAGGAACTGATCGACGAACTGCGCGAAAACTATTCGGTCGTCATCGTCACGCACTCCATGCAGCAGGCCGCGCGGGTCAGCCAGAAGACGGCGTTCTTCCACCTTGGAAGCCTCGTCGAATACGGCGAAACGGGCCAGATCTTTACCAATCCGGTCGATCCCCGCACCGAAAGCTACATCACCGGCCGTATCGGCTGATCGACCAACGGAGCACACCATGCCAGAAGAGCACATCGCATCCGCCTTCGACCGCGACCTCGAAGCGATCCAGGGCAAGATCATGAAAATGGGTGGCCTGGTGGAAACCGCCATCCTCGACGCCGCGCAATCGCTTGAAACCCGGGACGAGGAACTGGCCGAAAGGGTCAGGGCAGGGGACAAGGCCATCGACGCCCTGGAACAGATGATCAACGAAGACGCAGCGCGCCTGATCGCCCTGCGCTCGCCCACGGCCGGCGACCTTCGCATCGTTCTGACGGTGATGAAGATCGCGTCGAACCTGGAACGGATCGGCGACTATGCCAAGAACATGGCCAAGCGGACCTCGATCCTGGCGCAGATGAGCCCGATCAACGGGTCTCAGGCCGCGCTGCGCCGCATGGCCCGTGAAGTGAACGAGATGCTGAAGGATGCGCTCGACAGCTATATCCAGCGCGATGCGACCAAGGCACAGGACGTCATCGACCGCGACGTCGACGTCGATCAGATGTACAATGCGCTGTTCCGTGAATTCCTGACCTTCATGATGGAAGACCCGCGCAATATCACGGCCTGCATGCACCTGCATTTCATGGCCAAGAACACCGAACGCATGGGCGACCATGTGACCTCGATCGCGGAACAGGTGATCTATCTCGTCACTGGCGACAACCCCGAGACGCGGCAGAAAGGCGACAAGACTTCGATCGACGCGGCGCTGTCTCCGGAAGCGAACTGAACGGACAAGACGACATGGCCGACCAACCGACTGTCCTTGTGGTCGAGGACGAACGCGCACAACGCGAAGTCCTTGCCTATAACCTAGAAGCCGAAGGGTTCCGCGTGACCCGTGCCGAAAACGGCGAAGAGGCTTTGCTTCTGGTCGACGAGGACGCGCCGGACATCATCGTGCTGGACTGGATGCTGCCGAATGTCTCGGGCATCGAGGTCTGCCGCCAGCTGAAGATGCGCACCGAAACCCGCGGTGTGCCGATCATCATGCTGTCCGCGCGCAGCGAAGAAGTCGATCGCGTGCGCGGCCTGGAAACCGGTGCGGACGACTATGTCGTCAAACCGTATTCGGTGATCGAACTGATGGCCCGTGTCCGCGCACAGCTACGCCGCACGCGGCCCTCGACAGTCGGTGAACGGCTTGAATTCGAGGACATCGTGCTGGACAGCGAAACGCACCGCGTGACGCGCGATGGCAACGTGCTCAAGCTTGGGCCCACGGAATTCCGACTGCTAACGACCTTCATGGAAAAGCCAGGTCGCGTCTGGTCGCGCGAACAACTGCTGGATCGGGTGTGGGGCCGCGACATCTATGTCGACACCCGCACGGTCGACGTGCACATCGGACGGCTGCGCAAGGCCCTGTGCCACTTCGGCGGTGACGATCCGCTGCGCACGGTGCGAGGGGCCGGTTACGCTTTAGGTTGAAAATCGGGAGTGATGTGGGGTTTGACGTCACCTTCCGGCGCGACGTGTAATTGGTATTATGTAAATATCAGATGCACGGCCAAGCCCCGGAACCTGCGACAGAAACAGTCCTTGCGGCTTTAAAACCCCTTCACCTCTCGACATTTGCGCATCTGTCGGACTACTTTCCTGCCGGAAGCAGAGACCGAGAATGGCAGACAAAACCGATCAACCTCTCGTACGGATGAACGAGTCCCAAAGGCTCGTCGCGCGTCGCGACTATCTTGAGCGTCTGACAAATGCGCAGACCATCGAAGAGCTGTGGCAGCTGCACTGTGCGAAGATGGCTGATTTTGGCTTCGATCGGCTGATCTACGGCTTCACGCGATATCGCACCGCGACCTCGCTTGGCGATCCCGAAGACTTCGTCATCCTGACGAACCATTCGACCGAATACACCGACAGCTTCCTTGGCAAAGGCCTCTACTTCCACGCCCCGATGGTCCGTTGGGCGCTGGAACATGAAGGCGCCAGTTCCTGGAGCATCGTCGAGGACATGGTGAACTCCGGCGCGCTGACCGACAGCGAACGCAGCGTGATCGAGTTCAACCGCAAGCTGGGCGTCACGGCGGGTTTCTCGATCAGCTTCAAGTCGATCTCGCCGCGTACAAAGGGCGCCATCGCGCTGACCGCACGACCCGGCGTGTCCCAGGCCGAGGTCGATACCATGTGGGAAACCTATGGCCGCGACATCGTCGTTATGAACAACGTCGCGCACCTCAAGATCCTCACCCTGCCCTATGCCGGTCCGACGCGCGGCCTGACCAAGCGCCAGCGCGAGGCGCTGCAATGGGTCGGTGACGGCAAGACCACCGCTGATATCGCGCTTCTGATGGGCCTGACCTCCGCTACGGTGGAAAAGCACCTGCGCCTTGCGCGCGAAGCGCTGAACGTGGAAACAACCGCGCAGGCCGTTCTGAAGGCCGCCTTTCTGAACCAGATGTTCGTGCTAGAGAACTGAGACCAAGTTTAGCGCCTAGATATCTGAATTTTCGTATGAATTCGGCTTTTCAGAAGGTCGAGGTACGGATTCCCTTACTTTCGTAACGTCGCGTCACAAGGCATTCTGACCGTGTTCCGTGAGTGGTGGCCATAACGGCCATGGGACATCCGGGTCGCACCCTTCGTGATTTCGAAGCACGGCGGCTTGTCCGGGAAACCGGGGTCGGACGGGGGCGTATTGATCCGCCTTCGATCCGGCCGTTCCGGCCTCTTCCATCCCCATAAGGGGGCCGGTGCAATGACGGTGTCGATCCCCGCGATCGGCACCGTTTCGCGTTCCAATCAGCGGCTTTCGGATTGACCAGCAGGGCGCACCCGTAGGACGGTCGCTGCATCCAGGATGACTGCAGGAGAGCCCCGTGACCCAGCCCCTCGCCCATGGCCCCGATGGCCAGACCCGCTGCGCATGGGCCGCGCAGACCGACGACTTCATCCCGTATCACGACGAAGAATGGGGCTGGCCCGTGACCGACGACCGGCACCTGTTCGAAAAGCTCTGCCTTGAGAGTTTCCAGTCGGGCCTAAGCTGGCGGACCATTCTGGCAAAGAGAGAGAACTTTCGTTCCGCGTTTCATAACTTCGACTTACACGCCGTCGCTAAGATGGATGAGGCCGATGTCGAACGCCTGTTGCAAGACGCTGGTATCATCCGTCATCGCGGCAAGATCGAAGCCGTCATCAACAACGCCGCCCGTGCGCAGGCTCTTGTGGCCGAACACGGGACCCTGGCGGCCTACGTCTGGTCGTGGGAACCCCGTGAGGACGAGCTGGGCGCACCGCAAAGCCAGACCACCAGCGCCTCGGCCATCGCCATGTCGAAGGATCTGAAAAAGCGCGGGTGGAAGTTCGTGGGCCCGACTACGGTCTTTGCCTTCATGCAGTCCATGGGTCTGCTGAATGACCACGCCGAGGGCTGCTGCCTGCGGGCGCCGGTCGACAAGGCGCGCGCGACGCTCATCCGCCCATGAAAAAAGGCCGGGGTTGCCCCCGGCCCTTTCCGATTTCCGATCCGGAGAGGATCAGCCGCGCGCGGCTGCTGCGACCTCGGCCGCGAAATCCTCTTCCTTCTTCTCGATGCCTTCACCGACTTCGAGACGGACAAAGCCCAGGATCTCGACGCCAGCTTCCTTGGCGGCCTGGCCAACGGTCAGGTCGGGGTTCACGACGAACGCCTGGTTCAGCAGCGTGATCTCGGCCAGGAACTTCTTCATGCGGCCTTCGATCATCTTCTCGATGACCTGCTCCGGCTTGCCGGATTCGCGCGCGATGTCGATCTGGATCTGACGCTCTTTTTCAACGACGGCCGGGTCAACCTCGGCTTCGTTCAGCGCCTGCGGACGCGGATCGGCAGCGGCAACGTGCATGGCGACCTGGCGGCCGAAGTCGTCGTTCTGGCCGTCCAGCGCAATCAGCACGCCGATCTTGCCCATGCCGTCAGCGGCGGCGTTGTGCACATACGACACGACCGAGGTGCCCGAGATCTTGGCCATCCGGCGCAGGGTCATGTTTTCGCCGATGGTGGCGATCTTGTCGGTGATCAGCGTCTCGACAGCCTTGCCGTCAACCTGCGCCGTCTTCAGCGCCTCGACATCGTCGACGGTCAGCGCGGCGGTCGCGATCTTGGACACCATGCCCTGGAATTCAGCGTTCTTGCCGACAAAGTCGGTTTCCGAGTTCACTTCGACAGCAACACCGGTGCCACCATCGACCGCGATGGCGACAAGGCCTTCGGCTGCGGTACGGTCGGCTTTCTTGGCGGCTTTCGCCAGACCCTTGGTGCGCAGCCAATCCACGGCGGCTTCCATGTCGCCGTTGGTTTCGGTCAGCGCCTTCTTTGCATCCATCATGCCTGCAGCGGTCATTTCGCGCAGTTCTTTCACCTGTGCAGCAGTGATAGCCATGTCGGCTCTCCTAGATCTTGGAAAAGGGTCGTGGCCGCGGGCGTACCCGCGACCCATGACAGTCTTGTAAAGGTCCGAAGACCGCGGGCTTACGCCTCGGCGGTTTCCTCGACGATCTCTTCGACCGGTGCTTCTTCCATCGCACCCATGTCGACACCGGCCGCGCCCAGCTGGGCGGTCATGCCGTCAAGCGCCGCGCGGGACGCCAGATCGCAATACAGCGAAATCGCACGGGCCGCGTCGTCGTTGCCGGGGATGATGTAGTCGATGCCGTCGGGCGAGCAGTTGGTGTCGACAACGGCGACAACCGGGATGCCCAGCTTGTTGGCTTCTGCGATGGCCAGCTGTTCTTTCTTCACGTCGATGACGAACAGCAGGTCCGGAACGCCGCCCATTTCGCGGATCCCGCCGAGGGACGCGGTCAGCTTCTCCTGGTCACGCTCCATGCCCAGACGCTCTTTCTTGGTCAGGCCTTCGGCGCCGGAGGTCAGCTTTTCGTCGATTTCCTTCAGGCGGTTGATCGACTGGGAGACGGTCTTCCAGTTGGTCAGCGTGCCACCGAGCCAGCGGTGGTTCATGTAGTACTGTGCACACTTTTCAGCGGCTTCGGCGATCGGCGCGGAGGCCTGACGCTTGGTGCCGACGAACAGGATGCGGCCGCCCTTGGCGACGGTTTCGCGCACGACGTTCAGCGCCTGGTCCAGCATGGGGACGGTCTGCGTCAGGTCCATGATGTGGATGCCGTTGCGCGCGCCATAGATGAACTCGCCCATGCGGGGGTTCCAACGCTGCGTCTGGTGGCCGAAGTGCACGCCTGCTTCAAGCAGCTGGCGCATGGTGAACTCGGGAAGAGCCATGTCCGTTTCCTTTCCGGTTTAGCCTTGGCGGGGGTGAGAAGCTGCGCTTCAACCGGTGGACGCACGGGGATGTCTCCCCCATGGGCCCGACCCCGCCTGCGGGATTGAGTGGCGGTGCATTACACGCCGCCCTGCCCTTTGGCAACACTCAATCGGCCGATTTGGCCCGACGGTCAAAGAAAGGTGCGTTCGACCGCCCAATACAGACCGACACAGGCAATCACGGCCGAGGCCGGAATGGCGATGGCCCGACGATACCAGGCCTTTTGTCCGAACCAGGCACCAACCGCCAGGAAGGCCAGCGCGATGACGGTCAGCTGTCCCAGTTCGACACCCACGTTGAAGCCGATCAGCGCGGGAATGAACTGCGCCTGCGGCAACCCGAAGTCCTGCAACACCGAGGCAAAACCGAGCCCGTGCAGCAGCCCGAAGCCAAAGACCACTACGGGCCGCCAGCGATGCAGGTTGGTCGAGAAGATGTTTTCGATCGCGATAAAGGCGATGGAGGCCGCGATCAGCGGCTCGACAATCGATCCCGGCACGTTCACCCAGCCAAGCGCGCCAAGCGCCAGCGTGACGGTATGGGCCAGCGTGAAGGCCGACACCTGCCACAGCAACGGACCCATCTTGGGCGACAGGAAAAACAATCCCAGAACGAAAAGTATGTGGTCTAACCCTTTGGGAAGAATGTGGTCGAAGCCGACGGGGATATAGGACACGAAGGCCTGCCAGCCCGATTGCGCCTGCTCACCGGCCAGAACGATCGGTTCGCTCGTCTCGCCGCCGGACAGATACCCGGCGTAGCCGTTTTCGACCCCGACCAGCCGCAGCGCCAACGCACCGTGGCCCTCGGGCCAGCTCAACGTGGCGGCGGTCGCACCGTCGGGCGCCGTGCCGGTCAGCACGATCCGCGTCGGACGCGCCTGGTCGACCGACCCTATTTCGCTGACATCGACACTTTCCAAGGCCATCGGCACCGGGTCGTCATCCAGTCGCAGAACGATCCCGTCGGAAATCCGGTCCCAGTCGGCGCGGATGCGGTCGGCCAGGATGTCGGGTTCCAACCCGCGAAGTGCGTCGTAAGCATCTGACTGCGATGTATTATTGGTGTCCTCGATACCGTCCAGATCGATCCCGGCGACAAAGGCCTCGGCGTTCAGCCGCAGTTCAAGCTGGACGTCGCTGCCGTCGACCGACAGCTGCGCGACGGTCGGCAGGACCTCGTGCGCCGCGACGGCCTGGGACATCACCATTGCGGCAAGACCCGCGCCTGCCCTTGACAGCAGCCCGCGAAGCCGCAGCTTTGGGCGCATGAAAGTCTTGATCCGCATGATGGTTCCTCTCCTCTTTGCTCTAGCTACGCAGAGCAAGGCGCATGAGTTTTGGTTGGAGCCACAAAATTATCAATCCGACGCAGGCGCAACCATCAATATCGACATTCGCAACGGAGAAGACTTCAAGGGCCTTACGCTCAGCTGGTTCGATCCGCGCATTCAGGCGGCGTTTATCAATGACGGAACACTCAGCGACTACAAGGGTTTGCCGGGCGATCTTCCCGGAATGAAAGTCACGGTTGGCGACGGGTTGACCGTGGTGGGCTATGCCTCGACCCTGTCGCGGTTGACCTATGACAGCTGGGAAAAAACGCTCAGCTTCGCCAGCCACAAGGATTTTCCGTGGTTCACCGCCCGCCACGCCGACCGCGGCCTGCCGCAGGACAGCGTGACCGAAGGCTACTGGCGGTTCTCGAAGACCCTGATTTCGGGCCCCGAGGCGACGGGCGCGGACGCCCCCATGGGGTTTGAAACCGAATTCGTCGCGCTGACAAACCCTTACGCGAACGCAGACCAGATGACCGTCCGGCTTCTGTATCAATCCGAACCCCGCGCCGACGCGCAGGTCGAGATGTGGGAGAAATCCTCGGAAGGTGTCACCAGAACCCTGCACCGCACCGATGCGGGCGGCACGGTCACCCTGCCCGTCAAACCCGGCCACGCCTACATGATCGACGCCGTCGTGCTGCGAGAGCCCGCCTCGGCGGAGGCGATCGAGAAGGGTGTGATGTGGGAAAGCCTCTGGGCCAACATGACCTTTGCCGTTCCGGAATAGCTGGACGGCGCACGGCTTTGACGTCATATGCCGGGCATGACCGGCTCATCCGATATCCTCTGCATTGGTTCTGTCCTGTGGGACATCATCGGGCGCTCGGCCTCTGTCATGCGGCAGGGTTCGGACGTGCCGGGCCGCATCACCCGCCTGCCCGGCGGTGTCGCGATGAACATCGCCATGGCCGCCGCGCGGTTCGGGCTGAACCCTGTACTTCTGACCGCCGTGGGTCGTGACCCCGAGGGGGACGAACTGATCGCCGCCTGCGAAAGCCTGGGCACCGACACCACGCATGTCTACCGTTCGGACGATCTGCCGACGGACCGGTACATGGCGGTCGAGGGCGCGAACGGCCTGATCGCGGCCATTGCCGATGCGCATTCGCTGGAAGCAGCTGGCGACAAGATCCTGCGACCGCTGACAAAAGGCCCGCTCGGTACCACCGAGGCACCGTTCGAAGGCCGCATCGCGCTGGACGGCAACCTGACCCGCGCGCTCTTGGAAACCATTGCCGTCTCGCCGGCCTTTGCGCGGGCCGATCTGCGCGTTGCGCCCGCCAGCCCCGGCAAAGCCGAACGCCTGCGGCCCTTCCTGACCCACACCCGCGCCATGCTCTACGTCAATCTCGAAGAAGCCGGGCTGCTGTGTCAGACCACCTTCAAGACGGCGGCCGAGGGCGCAGAGGGCCTGATCGCGCGCGGCGCCGCCCGCGTCACCGTCACCGATGGCGGCCGTTCGGCCGCCGAAGCCACGCCCGAGGGCGTCATCACCGGCACCCCGCCGGAAGTTCTGGTCACCCGCGTGACCGGCGCCGGTGACACCTTCATGGCCGCCCATATCGCCGCCGAGGCCGAGGGCGCCGACCGCGAAACCGCGCTGGACCGCGCGTTGACGGCGGCGGCGCGCTATGTCTCGGGCGACACTGCACTCTGAGGTTTACATGACAGTCTTCACCTGTTCCCCCGAGGTCGCCGAGGCCCTGGACAACGGCCGCCCCGTGGTCGCGCTGGAAAGCACGATCATCACCCACGGCATGCCCTACCCGCAGAACCTGGAAACCGCGCGCCAGGTCGAAGACGATGTGCGCCAGGGTGGCGCGACGCCGGCCACCATCGCCGTGATCGACGGCACGCTGCACGTCGGCCTGACCGCAGATCAGCTGGAAACGCTGGCGCAGGCCAAGAATGTGGCCAAGCTGTCGCGTGCCGACATGGCCGTCTGCATGGCGCGCGGTGGCACCGGCGCCACCACGGTCGCCGCCACGATGATCGCGGCCCGCCTTGCCGGGATCGAGGTCTTTGCCACCGGCGGCATCGGCGGCGTGCATCGCGGGGCGGAAACCTCGATGGATGTCTCGGCCGATCTGGCCGAACTGGCGCAGACCGCCGTCACGGTCATCTGCGCCGGCGCCAAGGCGATCCTGGACATTCCGCTGACGCTCGAGGTGCTGGAAACCAACGGCGTGCCGGTCATTGCCTATGGGCAGGACGATCTGCCGGCCTTCTGGTCGCAATCCTCGGGCCTGAAGGCGCCGCTGCGGCTGGACGACCCGGCCCAGATCGCGCGTGCGCAACGCACCCGGGCCGATCTCGGCCTGCCCGGTGGTCAGCTGATCGCCAATCCCGTGCCCGCAGCCGACGAGATCCCGCGGGACGAGATCGAACCGATCATCCGCCGCGCGCTGGACGAGGCGGCCGAACAGGGCATCACCGCCAAGGCCGTCACGCCTTTCCTGCTGGACCGGATCTTCGCGCTGACCTCGGGCCGGTCACTGGCCACCAATATCGCGCTGGTGCGCAACAACGCCCGGCTGGCCGCGCAAATCGCCTGCGAATTGTCCAAAATGCCTGCGAAACCGGTGAAATAACGGCGACCTCCCATTGCCGTTAACCGTTCCAGTGCCTAGGTTCTGGGCGAACTTCTGGAACGGACCCGAATGAACGACCCGCTGAGCGAACCGCAAAACCGCCCTGGCCTTCTGGCCCGCCTGCGGTCGTCCTTCCTGACGGGTATCGTGGTCATCCTGCCTGTCGGGCTGACCATTTGGCTGCTCTGGACCCTGGCCGGCTGGATCGACGGCGTTGTCCTGCCGCTGGTGCCCCAGACCTTCCAGCCCGAAAAGTACATCGGCATCAACCTGCGCGGTGTCGGGATCATCTTCTTCCTGGTCTTCACCATCGTCATCGGCTGGATCGCAAAGGGCCTGATCGGCCGGTCGCTGATCCGCTATGCCGAAACGCTGGTTGACCGGATGCCGTTCGTGCGCTCGATCTATTCCGGCGCCAAGCAGCTGGCCGAAACGGTCTTTGCCCAGTCCGAGCGCAGCTTTGAACGCGCCTGCCTGATCCAGTACCCCCGCAAGGGCATCTGGGCCATCGGCTTCGTGTCGACCGAAGCCAAGGGCGAAGTCGCGGGCCGGGCAGAAACCAGCTCTCCGCTTCTGTCGGTCTTCGTGCCGACGACACCCAACCCGACCTCCGGCTTCCTGCTGTTCTTCCCGCAGGAGGACGTGATCGAGCTCGACATGACGATCGAGGATGCGGCCAAGCTGGTGATCTCGGCTGGGCTGGTCTATCCGAACGCCAAGGACCCGACCAAGCCGCCGCGCAACGCCTAGTCGAGCATCGGGCGGATATCGACCGAGGACCGCTTGTTCAGGTTCGCCTTGTCGGTCTTCAGAAACCGCTCTGCCGCCGTACGCCCCGCATCCTTGAGCGTCGCCAGAAGCACCGGGTTCGGCAACATCTTGGTGGCCACGGACAATTCGCGCATCAGGCTGTCGTCGGCGATCATGTGCACCAGCACGTTTTTCATCGCGCCCTTGGGCACCTGGCCGTTGGCGATCAGACCCTGCACGAAGGCGATGGCCCGCAATTCTCGCAGAAGCGATGAATTGAAGCTGATCTCGTTCACCCGGTTTTCGATCTGCTGCGGCGTCTTCGGGATCTCGTCCCGTTCAAGCGGGTTGATGTTCACCACCACAATGTCGTCCGGCAAGTCCTTGTCGAACAACGGAAACAACGCCGGATTGCCGGTGTATCCACCGTCCCAGTAGGCTTCCTTTCGGCCCGTCTTGGGATCGTCGATCTCGACCGCCTGGAACAGCGACGGCAGGCAGGCCGAGGCCAGGATCGCCTCGGTCGTGATCTGGTCGCGGGTGAAGATCCGTACCTTGCCGGTGCGCACGTTGGTGGCGCAGACGAACAGCCGCGGCCCGTCTTCCGCGCAGACCCCTTCGTAATCGAACCCGGCCACGACGGGTTCAAGCGGGTTGCGATAGAACGGGCCGTAAGCATAGGGCGATGTGTAGTTTTTCAGAACGTCCGCCGCGATCACGGGCGGTGAATATTCGATCGCCGCCGCCAGTTCGGGCGTCGAGGGCATCATCCATTTCTCGAAGAACGACAGCGGCGTCGTGACGAAGGCCGGCAATCGCAGGTCGTCCACCGCCCCCATCCGGGCCCAGAGCGCGTTCAGCGTGTCCTTTGCCCCCTCGCGCCCGCCGCGCATCCACCCGGCCTTGTAGGCCGCGCCATTCAGCGCCCCGGCCGAGGTGCCGGATATCCCCGCCACCTCGATGCTCTCGTCCTCCAGCAGCCGGTCCAGCACGCCCCATGTGAAGGCGCCATGCGCGCCCCCGCCCTGAAGCGCCAGATTGATCCGCTTGACCATGGCTCAGGCCGCCGTCCAGCCCCCGTCGACCGGAAGCGGCTGACCTGTGATCTGCGCCGCCGCGTCGGAACACAGGAACACCGCCAGCCCGCCGATCTGTTCGACGGTCGCGAACTGCTTGGACGGCTGCTTGGCCAGGATCACCTTCTCGACGACCTCGTCTTCGGACATGTTGTATTCCTTGGCGGTGTCGGGGATCTGCGCCTCGACCAGCGGGGTCAGCACGTATCCGGGGCAGATCGCATTGGCGGTGATGTTTTCCTTGGCGGTTTCCAGCGCCACGGTCTTGGTCATGCCGACCACGCCGTGTTTCGCGGTGATATAGGCCGACTTGAAGGGCGACGCGCGCAGACCATGCGCCGAGGCGACGTTGATCACACGCCCCCAGCCGGCCTTGCGCATCAGCGGCAGCGCGGCGGCAGTGGTGTGAAAGGCCGAGGACATGTTGATCGCAATGATCGCATCCCACTTCTCGACCGGGAACTCATCGATCGGCGCGACATGCTGGATGCCCGCGTTGTTCACAAGGATATCGCAGGCCCCGGCCTTTTCGATCAGCTTGCGGCAGTCGTCACCCTTGGACATGTCCGCTTGGACATAGCGCGCCTCTACGCCGAATTCCGCCGCCAGGTCGAACGCCAGCTTGTGGTCCTCGTCCCGATCGGTAAAGGAGTTCAAAACGATGTTCGCCCCGGCCTCGGCCAGCGCGCGTGCAATGCCCAGCCCGATACCCGAATTCGATCCCGTGATAACGGCGGTTTTTCCTGTGAGAGACATGGTGGACTCCTCTTCGATATCCTTTGGTCAGCATAGATGCTGCACCTGCAAAGGAAACCGGGAAGATCACGCCCGGTTCCGGGGCTGAGGCGCAATGTCGCGAGCGCTAACATCGCCGCCCCGTCCGGCCGCACGATTCGCCACGGTTAACGCAGGGTTATCGAAAGACGCTCATGCCCCGCAGAGCCAACACATGAACAAAAAAAACCCCGGCACGAAGCCGGGGTCTAGTTATTGAGGCAGGTTTCATACAGGCAAGAAACCTATCGAGCAGTGCCCTCTTTATATGCCTTCCCTCGCCGTCTTCCAAGCTAAAAGTTTGAAAACGCGATGAACCGCAGATACCGTCCGGGCCAAACAGATAAGGGTGAGCAGGGATTGTTGCCAAAATGAGGCCACATTTTTTCGTTACGTCATATGTCATCGCAGCCGCCGTTTCGGCCATTGCGGTCCCCGGTTCAGCCGTGGCGGAGCCCCGCCATGGCATAGCTATGTATGGGCAACCGGCGCTTCCACCCGATTTTGTGTCGCTGCCCTACGTGAACCCCGACGCCCCCAAGGGTGGTCGACTGATCAGCGGCAATGAAGGCGGGTTCGACAGCCTCAATCCTTTCGTCATCACCGGCAATCCACCTTGGCAGCTGCGCTTCATCCTGACCGAAGGCCTGATGTACCGCAGCCAGGACGAACCCTTCACCGTCTATGGCCTTCTGGCCGAATCGATCGACACCCCCGACGACCGGTCCTGGGCCGAATTCACCCTGCGCGAAGGCGCGCGGTTTTCTGACGGCGACCCGGTGACGGTCGAGGACGTGATCTGGAGCTACGAGACACTCGGCACCCAAGGTAACGCGCGTTACCGGGGGCTCTGGTCGCAGATCGAGTCCGTCGAACAGACCGGGCCGCGTTCGGTTCGCTTTACCTTCAACCGGCTGGACCGTGAACTTCCGCTGCTGGTCGGGCTTCAGCCGATTCTCAAGAAGGCCCAATTCGCCGACCGCAGCTTTACCTCGCTCAGCCTCGAAGAGGCACCGATCGGCACCGCGCCCTACTACGTGTCGGCCTATGAACCCGCGCGGTCGGTCACCCTGACCCGCAACGACGACTATTGGGGCAGGGACCTTCCGATCCGGCGCGGCACCAACAACTTCGACGAGATCAAGATCGAATTCTACGGCGACAGCGCGGTGCTGTTCGAAGGATTCAAGGGCGGTGAGATCAGCTATATCCGCGAATTCAACGCCGAGAAATGGAACCGCGACTATGGCTTCCCCGCCGTGCAGCGCGGCGACGTGGTGCTGTCGGAAATCCCCTCGGGTCGGCCGTCCGGGATCACCGGCTATGTCATGAACACCCGTCGCGCGCCGTTCGACGACATCCGGGTCCGTGACGCGATGATCCACGCCTTCAACTTCGAAAGCATCAATGAAACCATGACCGGCGGCCGCCAGCCGCGCATCACCTCATACTTTTCGCGCAGCGATCTGGGGATGCAGGACGGCCCCGCCACCGACCGCGTGAAAGACCTGCTGACGCCCTTCGCCGCCGACATTCCCGAAGGCGCGCTGGACGGCTATGCCCTGCCCGTCTCGGACGGCACGCAGCGCAACCGGCGCAACCTGCGCAAGGCCGTCGCGCTGCTGAATGACGCGGGCTGGCAGGCCGGGTCCGACGGGGTGCTGCGCAACACTGACGGCGCACCTTTCCGCTTTACACTGCTGCTGCGGCAGGGCGCGACCGAGCTGCAGACCATCGCGGATCTCTACCTCAAGGCGCTTGAGCGGCTGGGCATGCAGGTTCGGATCGAGGTCGTCGACAACGCCGCCTACCAGATGCGGATCACCGATTTCGATTTCGACATGACCGACATAAGGCGCCAGTTCTCGCTGTCACCCGGCAACGACCAGCGGCTCTACTGGGGATCGACCACCGCCGACGTGCCCGGGTCGCGCAACCTGATGGGTGTCGAAAGCCCCGCCATTGATGCGATGATCGACGCGATGGTCAATTCGGTCACGGCCGAGGATTTCACGGCCGCCACCCGCGCGCTGGACCGTCTGCTGACCGCCGGGCGCTATGTCATCCCGATCCACACCTTTGACGTCGGCCGCATCGCCCACGTCAAGGACATCACCTATCCGGTTGGCAACACACCCCTTTACGGCGACTCGGTCTATTTCCTGCCCGAGGTCTGGTGGCACGCGCCGGACTGACCCGACGCACGTTTCCATGATCGGCGGGAACCGCGACGCGCCGCCGATCATTTCACTTCTGACACGAACACAGGAGTGACCGATGCAGTGGAAAGACATCCAGACCAACTGGGAAGCCTTCACCCCCGCCATCCTTGACCGCTGGCCCGAAGCCGAGGAATCCTCGGTTCTCGCTTTAGACGGCAACCAGACCGACTTCGCCCTCTATCTCTCTGAGGTCACTGGCGAATCCTCTCGGGATACGCTGGCCCAGATCGAAGACTGGCGCATGGGATCGATCCCCACGGACGTGGCCATGGACCCGAACCGCGACAACACCAACATCCTGCACAGCGACCGCCATCTCGGCCCCGGCGAAGAGGTGTCGGATCGCGATGACCTGTTCGGCGACGACAACGAGGCCGAGCCGCCTGTCGGACGGTCCTGACGCGGTCCCGCCTTTGCGCGGGCCGACATCGGCGGCGGACGGTTGCCCCTTGCACCCGGCCCCGCCGATGCTAACCCTAGGCGCATGAAATCCGTCTTCGATCACGGGCCTTTTGCGCCCTGTCCCGCGCCGTTCAACATGGCGGCCCATGTCCTTGCCCATGCCGACCGTCTGGCCGACAAGGTCGCCCTGTCGATCATCGGCCTCTCGGGCGCCGAGCGCTGGTCGTACGGTCGCCTGTCTGCCGCCGTGCGCGGCACCGCGACCGGTTTGTTGCAGAACGGATTTGCCCCGGGTGATATCCTGTTGATGCGGTTGGGAAATTCGGTTGAGTTTCCCATTGCCTACCTGGCCGCCATCACCGTCGGAATGGTGCCTGTTCCGACCTCGTCGCAGCTGACCGCGCGGGAAGTCGCCAAGATGATCGCCGGATTGAAACCTGCGGGTATCCTGCACGATCCCGCGGTGGCCATCGCAGATACGGACCTGCCGGTCATCGACACCGACGCGCTGCGTGCCATGCGCGACCTGCCCCCGGCGGACTTTGACATGGGCGATCCAGAACGCCTTGGCTATATCGTCTATACCTCTGGAACTTCGGGAAATCCCCGCGCCGTGATGCATGCGCACCGGGCCATCTGGGCGCGCCAGATGATGCACCGCGACTGGTATGACCTGCATGAAGACGACCGTCTTCTGCACGCCGGCGCCTTTAACTGGACCTATACGCTAGGCACCGGGCTGATGGATCCCTGGTCGGTCGGTGCGACCGCCCTGATCCCCGCCGAAGGTGTGCCCGCCGACGCTCTGCCACTGTTGATGAAACGGCACGAGGCGACGATGTTTGCTGCAGCCCCAGGGGTTTACAGGAAGATCCTTTCACAGAATGAACAGATCGTTCTGCCAAAACTGCGACACGGCCTGACCGCAGGCGAGAAGGTCTCGGACCAGATCCGCAATGATTGGCGCGCGGCCGGCGGGGGCGAGATGTACGAGGCCTTCGGCATGTCCGAATGTTCGACCTTCATCTCCGGCTCGCCCACGACCCCCGCCAAGCCCGGCGCGCTTGGCAAACCGCAAGACGGGCGCCGCGTCGCGATCCTTGGCCCCGATGGCCCCGTCGCCTTGGGAGAGGAAGGCGTGATCGCCGTTCACAAGGACGATCCGGGGCTGATGCTGGGCTATCTGGGTGCGATGGACGAAGCCCAGTCGCGGATGCAGGGTGACTGGTTCCTGACCGGCGATCATGGGCGGATGGATGAGGACGGCCAGATCACCTACATGGCCCGCGCCGACGACATGATGAACGCAGGCGGCTACCGCGTGTCTCCGATCGAGGTCGAAAGCGCGCTGTCAGACATCCCCGGCATCACCGAAATCGGCGTCACCGACTGCGAGGTCAAGGCCGATGCGCGCCTGATCATCGCCTTCTACACCGGGCCCGAGCCGCTGGACGAGGCGCAGCTCGCATCGCTCGCCGCCGAGCGGTTGGCCCGATACAAACAACCCCGCGCATTCCTTCATGTGAAGGACATGCCGCGCAATCCGAACGGCAAGCTTTTGCGCCGCGCCCTGCGCGACGTCTGGGCCGCCCGCCAGAACGCCCGTCAGAAAGACTGAAGACCATGGAAACCGGAAACGTCGTCAAGCTTGACATCATCTCGGACCCGATCTGCCCCTGGTGCTACATCGGCAAGACCCAGCTGGAGCGCGCCCTGACCGAGCGCCCCGACCATCCCTTCGTGATCGAATGGCACCCCTTCCAGCTGAACCCCGACATGCCGCGCGAAGGCATGTCCCGCGCCGATTACCTGCGCACCAAGTTCGGCGACCGCGCGGACGAGATCTATGGCCAGATCGGCGCGCATTTCGACAAGATCGGGCTTGAAGCCAACCTGGGCGACATCACCCGCACGCCGAACACGCTGGATGCACACCGCATGATCCACTGGGCCGGGGTCGAGGCCAAGCAGAACGCCATGGTCGACGCGCTCTTCCGCGCCAACTTCGTCGAAGGACGCGACATCGGCGATCATGACGTGCTGGCGGATCTGGCCGACGGGATCGGCATGGACGCCTCGGTCGTGCTGCGGTTGCTGCAAAGCGACGCGGACGAACAGATGATCCGCGACCGCGACGCCCATTCGCGTGAAATGGGGGTGAACGCCGTGCCGACCTTCATCGTGGCCAGCCAGCACGCGGTGCCGGGCGCGCAGCCCCCGGACCTGTGGGTCAAGGTCATCGACGAGATGATGGGCAAATGACACCGGATCGGCATGGGTCCACCCGCCCTTGCCGATTTGACCCGCCTTGCGACATGGCCTTGGTCGGACCAGCATGATAGCAGGGCCGCAGTCCGTGCCGAAGGCCCCCATGTCCAGCAAGATCTCTCAGTCCGAATTCATCGCCATGATGGCCATGATGGTTGCAACCGTTGCGTTCTCCATCGACTCCATGCTGCCGGCCATGCCGGAAATCGCGCAGGACCTTGCGCCCGACGCGCCCAACCGCGCACAGCTGATCCTGTCGGCCTTCATCGTCGGCATGGGCGCGGGCACGCTGTTCACCGGGCCCCTGTCGGACACTTTCGGACGCAAGACGATCATCAACCTTGGCGCGGCGCTTTATATCCTGGGCGCCACCCTGGCCTGGGCCGCCCCCACGATGGAGCTGATGGTCGCCGCCCGCGTCATGCAGGGCATCGGCGCCGCCGGGCCGCGTATCGTGTCGCTGGCCATCGTCCGCGATCTTTATTCGGGTCGCGAGATGGCCCGGATCGTCAGCTTCATCATGGTGATCTTCACCCTTGTGCCGGCCCTGGCGCCCTTCCTGGGGGAAATCGTCATCAACATCGGCGGCTGGCGGTCGATCTTCCTGTCGTTCCTGGCCTTCGCCGTGATCTCGACCCTGTGGCTGAACGTGCGCCTGGCGGAACCCCTGCCGGTCGCCGATCGCCGCCCGTTCCGGACCTCGGCCATCTGGGCCGCCACGAAAGAGATGATGTCCCTGCCCATGGTGCGCGGGTCGATCTATGTGCAGACCATCATCTTCTCGGTCCTGTTCACCGCGATCTCGCTGATCCAGCCGACCTTCGATCTGATCTTCGACAAGGGCGCGCAATTCGCGCTGTATTTCTTCGGCATCGGCATGTTCTGCGGCACGTCATCGCTGGTGAACGCGGCCTTCGTGGTGCGCTACGGAATGCGCGCAATCATCACGCTTGCCGTACTGGCAACCGCCGCCACCACGGCGATCATGCTGATCATCACCCTGTCGGGCGTCAGCGGGCCGGTTTATTTCTGGATCTTCGTGCTGTGGCAGATCACCATTTTCTACCAGATGGGCCTGACGATCGGAAACCTGAACGCGCTTGCGATGGAACCCCTGGGCCATATCGCGGGCCTTGCGGCCAGCGTCATGGGGGCCATCGCCACCATCTGCGGCGGAATCATCGCCACGCTGATCGCGCAGACCTTCAACGGCACGACCCTGCCCCAGATCCTCGGCTCTCTGGTGCTGCTGCTGCTCGCCGTGCCGATGCTTCTTAAGATGCGCAGGCTGGATCGGCCGACGGACGTGGTCGTGCACGGCGATTGATCCCTTCGTAATCATTCGGCGTTACGCCCCGGGTCGAAACTTCCCCAGCCTTGCGCTTTGCGCTAGGTAGCGGACATACCCCTCGATCCGAAGGAGCCACGGATGACGAAGATCAAGGTCGACAACCCGATCGTAGAGATGGACGGGGACGAGATGACCCGGATCATCTGGCAGTTCATCAAGGACAAGCTGATCCTGCCGTACCTCGATATCGATCTGCTCTACTACGATCTGGGGATGGAGGAACGCGACCGCACCGAAGACCAGATCACCATCGACGCGGCCATGAAGACCAAGGAGGTCGGGGTCGCCGTCAAATGCGCCACGATCACGCCGGATGAAGCGCGGGTCGAGGAATTCGGCCTCAAGAAGATGTGGAAGTCGCCCAATGGCACGATCCGCAACATCCTGGGCGGCGTGGTGTTCCGCCAGCCGATCATCTGCCGCAACGTGCCGCGTCTGGTGCCGGGCTGGACCAAGCCCATTGTCATCGGGCGCCATGCCTTTGGCGATCAGTACAAGGCCACCGATTTCACCTTTCCGGGTGCGGGCAAGCTGACGATGAAGTTCGAAGGCAGCGACGGCACGGTGATCGAGAAGGACGTCTTCGACGCGCCTTCGGCCGGGGTCTATCAGGCGATGTACAACCTCGACGACTCCATCCGCGACTTCGCCCGTGCCTCGCTCAACTACGGGCTGATGCTGGGCTGGCCGGTCTACCTGTCAACCAAGAACACCATCCTCAAGGCCTATGACGGCCGCTTCAAGGACATCTTCCAGGAGGTGTTCGAGCAGGAGTTCGAGGAAGAATTCAAGAAGAAGAAGATCTGGTACGAACACCGCCTGATCGACGACATGGTCGCCTGCTGCATGAAGTGGAACGGCGGATTTGTCTGGGCCTGCAAGAACTACGACGGCGATGTTCAGTCCGACACCGTGGCGCAGGGGTTCGGATCGCTCGGCCTGATGACCTCCCAGCTGATGACGCCCGATGGCAAGATCGTCGAGGCCGAGGCCGCGCATGGCACCGTCACCCGTCACTATCGCCAGCATCAGGCAGGCGAAGCGACCTCGACCAACTCCATCGCCTCGATCTACGCCTGGACCGGCGGGCTCAAGCACCGCGCCAAGCTCGACGACAACGCCAAGCTGATGGACTTCGCGACGACGCTGGAAAAGGTCATCGTCGACACGGTGGAAAGCGGCCATATGACCAAGGATCTGGCGCTGCTGGTCGGGCCGGATCAGGGCTGGCTGACCACCATGGGCTTTCTGGAAAAGATCGACGAAAACCTCAACAAGGCTCTTGCCGGATAAATCGTTCTGTAAAAGAAAAGGCAGGCGGATCAACCGCCTGCCAATCGTTCTGCTACCAATAGGGCCCGAGCCTCACGCCGCTTGGCGTTCGTGACGGCCCTCTTCGATCTCTTCGATGATCTTTGCGACGAAAGCGTCCAGATCGCCCGGGTTGCGCGAGGTGATGATGCCCTTGTCGGTCGCGACCTCGCTGTCTTCCCACAGGCCGCCCGCGTTTTCGACATCGGTGCGGATCGACGGATAGGATGTGACCTTGCGGCCCTTCACGATCCCGGCCTCGACCAGCATCCAGGGGCCGTGGCAGATCGCGGCGACAACCTTGCCGCCGTCGTGCATGGCCTTCACGAATTCGACGGCCGCCTTTTCGGTGCGCAGGATGTCGGGGTTGATCTGACCACCTGGTAGCACGATCGCGTCGTAATCTTCGGCTTTCACGTCGGCCAGCGCATGCTGCACCTCGGCCTCGCGGCCCCAGTCCTTGTCGTCCCAGCCCTTGATGGCCTTGCCGTCGGGCGACACGACGTGCACCTCGGCCCCGGCCTCGCGCAGCTTGTCGCGCGGCACTTCCAATTCGCTCTGTTCAAAGCCGTTGGTGGACAGGATGATGATGCGGGCGTTCTTGATATCGGTCATGGTGAACTCCGTTCTGATGGGTCGGGCCGTGGCCCGTTGTTCGACCAACACGACCCCCCGCTGCCCGGTTCCTGAGCAATCGCGCACAATTCGGCAAATGACGTGCCGTATCACTGGACAGGTCCGCAATGCTGACCTATCTGCCGGAACATGCCAGCACCATTTCCAATCCCGACCGAATACCGTCACAAACACACCGTGATCGAGGACATCCAGGGCCTGTCGATCTCGCTTGTCACGGCCTCGGTCGGGATCACCTTTCTGGCCTCGCTCGGCTTCATCACGGGCCAGACGGCAGGCATCGCCCTGATCATCAGCTATCTCACCGGCCTCAGCTTCGGCACGGTCTTCTGGCTGGTGAACCTGCCCTTCTACGCCTTCGCCTGGCGCAGGCTGGGCGCGGAATTCACCCTGAAATCAATCCTCTGCGTAACGGTCCTGTCGCTGATGGTCGACTATCTGCCGCTTGGCATGCAGTTTGCCCACCTCAACCCGGTGCTGGGCACGGTGATCTTTGGTGTGCTGACCGGCTTTGGCCTGCTGGGCACCTTCCGGCACAAGGGGTCCCTGGGCGGGCTGGGCGTCGTGGCGCTGATGATCCAGGACCGGACCGGGTTTCGCGCTGGCTATGTCCAACTGATCGCGGATGCGGTGATTTTCGCCACCGCCGCCTTCCTGTTCGACGCCCGCGTGATCCTGTTCTCGCTTTTCGGGGCGGCCGTGCTGAATAGCGTCATCGCCTTCAACCACGACCGCGACCGCTATATCGCCGACTGATCGCACTTGGGGAACCACTCAGGCCCCATTCAGGGCAGAGACACCTGCCCGCCCCCAACCGCCATCTTCACGCCGGTCGTCGACGGACCCGAGGTCGCCAGCCCCCGCGCCACCCGCACTGCAAGGTAGCCAAAGGCCTGCGCTTCCAGCATATCACCGTCCAGCCCGACCTCCTCGACCGGGTCGACCGGACAATCGAGCGCGACGCGCAGCATCTCCATCAGCACCGGGTTCCGCCGCCCGCCACCGCAGACCAGCAGGCGCTCGGGCGGCTCAGGGCAATGCTCCATCCCGCGCAGGACGGCCGCCGCCGCCATGCCCGTCAGGGTCGCCGCGGCGTCTTCATCGCCCAGCTCGCGCACCAGCGACATCATTTCCGGAAACGCGTTACGATCCAATGACTTGGGAGGCATTCGTGAGAAATAGGGGTCGTCCAGAAACAGCTCCAACGCGCCAGTTTCCACCTGTCCCGCCATGGCCAGCTTGCCGTCCTCGTCATAATCCAGCCCCCGCCGGTCCTGGATCAGGTCGTTGATCGGCGCATTCGCGGGCCCGGTATCGAAGGCCAGTACCGCGCCCTCGTCCTCGGCCCGCGCCACGCGGGGATCGACCCAGGTCAGGTTCCCCACGCCCCCAAGGTTCAGAAAGGCCAGCGGCCCCTGCGCGCCGATCCAGCGCGCGCAGGCGTGATGGAAGAACGGCACCAGCGGCGCGCCTTCGCCGCCCAGACCGACGTCGGCGGACCGGAAATCCCACACCACCGGCACCCCCAGTTCCGCCGCCAGCAGATCGCCATCCCCCACCTGGTGCGTGCCGCGCCCGCGTGGATCATGCGCCAGCGTCTGGCCGTGAAAGCCAACGATCTCGACATCGCGGAACCGCGACAACAGCGCCTCATGCGCCGCCATGACGACCCGGCTGGCCTCGACCACACCCGGATCGTTCGGCCAGCACCCCAGGGCCGCGTGCAACACCCGCCTCTGGTCGGCCGAATAGGTCAGGTAATCGCTTTCCCCGAACCCCAGGATGTCGATGCCATCCGTCACCACAACCGCCGCATCCACCCCGTCAAGCGAGGTGCCCGACATCGCGCCCAGGGCGCGAACCGGACCTTTCTTCGCCAATGCCTTCGACACGGTCTTTTCCTTTGCCTGCCTGCTGCCTATAGAGTGCCCTGCACCTAACCCCGGGACAAGAGACATGACATACCATCCCAAGTCAGACTTCATGGCGACCATCATGCAGCGTGGCTTCATCGCCGACTGCACTGATTATCAGGCGCTGGACGAAGCCCTGAACAAGGGGATGGTGACCGCCTATATCGGCTATGACGCGACAGCGAAATCGCTGCACGTCGGCCACCTGATGAACATCATGATGCTGCGCTGGCTGCAAAAGACCGGGCACCAGCCGATCACGCTGATGGGCGGCGGCACGACCAAGGTGGGCGATCCGTCCTTCCGCGCCGACGAACGCCCCCTGCTGACCGCCGACCAGATCGACGACAACATCGGCGGCATGCAGAAGGTCTTCGCGCAGTACCTCGATTACGACACCGCGACGAACCCGGCCTTGATGCTGAACAACGCCGAATGGCTCGACAGCCTCAACTACCTGGAATTCCTGCGCGACATCGGGCGGCATTTCTCGGTCAACCGGATGCTGTCGTTTGAATCGGTGAAATCCCGGCTCGATCGCGAACAGTCGCTGTCGTTCCTCGAATTCAACTACATGATCCTGCAGGCCTATGACTTCCTCGAACTCAACCGCCGCTACGGCTGCCTGTTGCAGATGGGCGGGTCCGACCAGTGGGGCAACATCGTCAACGGGATCGACCTGACGCGCCGCGTGCTCGACAATGAAATCTACGGGCTGACCACGCCGCTGCTGACGACCTCGGACGGCAAGAAGATGGGCAAATCCGCCAACGGCGCCGTCTGGCTGAACGGTGAGATGCTCTCTCCTTATGAATTCTGGCAATTCTGGCGCAATTCGACCGACGCCGACGTGGGCCGGTTCCTCAAGATCTTCTCGGAACTGCCCTTGGACGAATGCGACCGGCTTGGCGCACTTGGCGGGTCGGAAATCAACGAGGCCAAGGTGATCCTCGCCAACGAGGCGACGACCCTGCTGCACGGAGCCGAGGCCGCGGCGGCCGCCGAACAGACCGCCCGCGAAGTCTTTGAAAAAGGTGGCGTCGGGGATGACCTGCCCACGCTTGAACTGTCTGCGGAAGAGGTCGGCGACGGCATCTCGGTCGCGCAGCTGATCGTGCGTACCGGCCTTGCCAAGACCGGCAAGGAAGCCAAACGCCTGATCGCCGACAACGGCGCCCGCATCGACGACGCGCCGCTGACCGACGCGGGCCTGATGCTGGACGCGGCGGCGCTGGCCTCTCCGGTCAAGCTGTCGGCCGGCAAGAAACGCCACGCGCTGGTCAAGCTCGCCGGATGATCCTGCACTGCCGCGTGCCACCGGGCCTCGTCCGGTGGCCGCACCTCGCACTGGTCCTTGCGCTCTCGGCCCACGGCGCCCAGGCCGATGACTGGTCCGACCGCAAGTGCGCGCTGTATCAAGACGCCGTCACCGATGCCCTGCACGCCTTGGGCGCCGACGGCATCCGCCCGGAATTCACCGACCAGAACGAAGCCTTCCTCGCGGGCGGCTGTACCGGCCCCGAAAAGGTCTGCGCCGTGACGCCCGAAGAACGCGCGCTTGCCGACATGCTGACCGTCATGACCATGAACGAAGGCATGGCCAGCACCTTCGTGCCCTTCGCCTGCCCCGACTGACCCGCTTCTTCTGGTCCGAAATACCTCGGGGGAGGTCCGCAGGACCGGGGGCAGCGCCCCCGAAACCCGTTGAAATCCCCGCACCCGCGCCCTATATCAAGTCCGTCGGGCAACCGACTATGGACATAAACGCGCTCGTAATAAGCGGATCGGACCCGGGGGCGGTACCCGGCGGCTCCACCAACCACCATCCGGCGCCATCCTTCGTTTGGGGATGTCTTCGGGGTCGAGGGGCCGAAATAGGATCGACGAACGTCTAAAGGGGTTTGCTTTGTCCCGGTGAGATACCACCGTTATCGGTTCAAACAGTACAATTGCAAACGACAATCGTGCTCCGGTTGCTCTGGCTGCGTAAGCAGTTCGAGGAATCGAAATCTAAGTCCTTGCGCCTAGCAGCGTAAGGCGGGGTTCGCAGGTACCTGGCAACA
This sequence comes from Pseudooceanicola onchidii, assembly GCF_004959925.1. Taxonomy (GTDB): domain Bacteria; phylum Pseudomonadota; class Alphaproteobacteria; order Rhodobacterales; family Rhodobacteraceae; genus Pseudooceanicola; species Pseudooceanicola onchidii. Next base: position 1,517,575 of record NZ_SPUW01000001.1, read on the forward strand.
GAAACCTGCACTTTCCAAAATATTTCAGGCACCTGGCAACAGAAGCCTGCACTTTCCCCAACAATTCAGGCACTTGGCGCGGCAAGCCGTATTCCCATCACACATCGCCTGTCAAGGGAAACGCCTTGCGAAACGCGGCCTCTCCAGTCTGCGTGAAGGCGACGACCCGGCTGCCCGTCTCGCGCCGCGCCCACCCCCGGTCCAGCACCATCGTCAACAGGCCAGTGCCAAGCGGCCCCGACAGATGCATCCGCCGTTCGGACCAGTCCAGACATTCCCGACACAGCGGTTTGCGGCTTCCCGTCAGCGCCACCCCCAGCCCGGCAAAGGCGGCGTGGCCCGCATCGGACAGGTCCAGCCCGTCCTGCGCCACCACGATCAGCCCACGTTGCCGCAGGCTGTCATAGGCACGCACCGCCATCTCTCCGGCCAGGTGGTTGTAACAGCTGCGCGCCTTGCGCATGGCGGCGTCGCGCGGGCCTGTCCGAACACGCCTGCGCGCCCCCTGATCCGCCAGCGCCAGAAGCGCCGACAGGGCCTCGGCCACCTCGGCCGTGGCCAGCCGGAAATACCGGTGCCGCCCCTGTTTCTCGACACACAACAGCCCCGCCTCGACCATCCGTGCGAGGTGACCGCTGGCGGTCTGCAGCGTCACGCCCGCCTCACCGGCCAATTCACCCGCCGACAGCGCGCGCCCGTCCAGCAGCGCCAGAAGCATGTGCGCCCGCCCGGGATCGCCGATCAGCGCGGCCACTTCCGATATGTCCGGTCCGTTCCTCATTCCGCCAGCCTAGCACGGGCAGCGCCGGAACACTTCGGTTTCTGCCGAAGCATTCATGCGTCCCGCACGGCTACATCGGGGGCACACCACAAAGGACCCCACATGCTGACCTGCATCATCCAATACCAGATCGACCCGACCAAACGCGCGCAGTTTGAGACCTATGCCCGGACCTGGGGTCAATGCATCCCCCGCAACGGGGCCGAACTGATCGGATACTTCGCCCCGCGCGAGGGTTCATCCACCCTCGCCTACGGCATCTACAACGTCGAAAACCTTGCCGCTTATGAGGCTTACAGGGCAAAGCTCGCCTCCGACCCCCTGGGCCGACAGAACTATGCCTATGCCATGACAGAACGCTTCATCCGGTCCGAAGATCGAACATGGCTGGCACGTGTCGATCAGGGGTGACAGGCTGGCTCTGCGCGGAAAACTGTGACACGACCGTCACATGGCGGCGTTAGGGTCGCAAGAACCCGGGCGGAGCCACCACATGACCCCAAGCTGGACCGAGATGACCCGCGCCTTCGGGCGCATCGGCCTGCTGTCGTTCGGCGGCCCCGCAGCACAGATCGCATTGATGCACGAAGAGCTTGTGGATCGCCGCAACTGGCTGAATGACAAGGACTTTCTGGGCGCCCTGTCCTTCTGCATGCTCCTTCCCGGGCCCGAGGCCATGCAGCTGGCAACCTATACCGGGTGGCGCCTGCGCGGCACCCCGGGCGGCCTGCTTGCCGGGCTTCTGTTCGTGCTGCCCGGCGCCATGGTCATCGCCGCCCTCGCCTTCGCCTATGCCACCTGGGGCGACGTGCCGCTGGTGCGGGACGCTTTCCTGGGGATCAAGGCGCTGGTCATCGCCATCGTCATCCAGGCGCTCTGGAAGGTGTCGAAAAAGGCGCTGACGGGACACGAGGGATGGATCATCGCCGCGCTCGCCTTCGTCGCGATCTTCGCGATTGGTCTGCCGTTCCCGCTGATCATCCTTGGCGCCGGCCTCTACGGGGGGCTGACCGCCCGGTCCGATCACGCCGCCCGTGCGACGCCGGCCAGTTGGGGCCGCTCGGCGCGCACGGCGACGCTCTGGGCGGCTCTCTGGGCGGCGCCGCTGCTGCCGCTCTGGCTTGCTGACCAGGACTTCCTGCTGACCCTGTCGCTTTTCTTCGCCAAGCTCGCCGTCGTCACCTTTGGCGGCGCCTACGCCGTGCTGGCCTACATGACGCAGGCCGTGGTCGAAACCCACGGCTGGCTCGGCACCACCCAGATGATCGATGCGCTTGGCCTTGCCGAAACCACGCCCGGCCCGCTGATCCTGGTGACCCAGTTCACCGCGCATCTTGCCGGGATCGGTGCAGGGGGCTGGCCCATGGGAGCCCTCGCCGGGATTATGGCGCTGTGGATGACCTTTGTGCCCTGTTTTCTATGGATCTTCACCCTCGCCCCGCATGTCGAGGCGCTGTTGTCGAACCCACGCCTGAAATCTGCTCTGACCGCGATCACCGCCGCCGTGGTCGGCGTGATCCTCAACCTGAGCCTCTGGTTCGCGCTGCATGTTCTGTTTGCGCAGGTCGACACCACAGGCGCGCTGCCCATCCCCGATCCGGCCTCACTCGACCTGCGTGCGGCCTGTTTCACCGGTCTCGCCGCGCTTCTGATCTTCGCCATCCGCCTGCCCCTTTTGCCATCTCTCGCGGCGATGGCAGCCATTGCGACGGGAACCGGCATGATCCTGTCGATTTGAGGCCATACAGAGCTTTTGTTTTGCCACGAATCTCCTATGCTCGGGTCCGAAGGGTGTTGGAACACAAGATGTCGCGTTCAATTGACTATGGAAACCTGATGCACCGCGCGATGCGGGGCCTGATTCAGGAAGTTTTGGAAGATGTTGCCAACTCGGGACTTCCCGGGAACCACCACTTCTTCATCACCTTCGACACCACGCACGAAGATGCGGAACTGGCGGACTGGCTCAAGGATCGCTACCCGACCGAAATGACCGTGGTGCTGCAGCACTGGTTCGACGCGCTCGAGGTCGACGACGAAGGCTTCGCCATCACCCTGAACTTCGGTGATTCTCCGGAACGGCTGCGGATTCCCTTCGATGCGATCCTGACATTCGTGGATCCCTCTGTCGAATTCGGCCTGCGGTTCGAAACCCAGGACGACGGCAGCGACGACGAGGATGAGGACGAGCCCGATCCGGCGCATCCCCTGCGGGAAGAAAAATCCCCGGCGGACCAAGGCGATGGATCCGAAAGCACCGGCCAGAACGCCGATGTCGTCCAGTTGGACAAGTTCCGCAAGTAACCGCAACCGTATGAAATTTTTGTAAAAACCGGAAACCCGGCTTGCGTGGTGCGGGGGATCCGGCGTTCAGTTCCGTCACAGGATGACAAGGGAACTGATCCGTCATGGCCAGCGATTTTACCGTTTTTCTGGGCGAAATGATGCGCAACCCGTTCGAGGTATCGGCCATCGCGCCCTCCTCGGCCGCCGTCGCGCGCAAGATGACCGAAGGGGTCGAACATGTCACCGGACCGATCGTCGAAATCGGCCCCGGCACGGGCAGTTTCACGAAGGAAATCCTGCGACGCGGCGTCTCGCCCGACCGGCTGATCCTGATGGAGCTCAACCCGCGCTTCTGCGACGAACTGCGCCAGAAGTTTCCCGGGGTGCATGTGATCAACCGCCCCGCGCAGGACATCGAACAGATCGGCGTCGAAAACCTCGGCTGCGTGATCTCGGGCGTGCCGGTCCTGGCCCGTCCGCAGATCCAGAAAGAGGTCGTCGGCCGCGCCTTCAACGTGCTGGCCCCCGAGGGTATCTTTGTGCAGATCACCTATTCTCCGAACGCGCCGATCCCCGAAGACGTGCAGGCCCGGATGGGCATCACCGGCACCAAACGCGGCACCGTCTGGGCCAACCTGCCGCCCGCGCGCGTGTTCGAATTCCGCAGGAAATTCCAGTAACGCCAGAACGTTACGACGCAGAACGAACGATCACTTAAGGCGGTATTCCAGCAGATCCAGGAAGACCGCCGCATGTTCTCGCATCACCTCGACCTTGTCGATGCTGCGCGACGCGGTCCACAGGCCGTTGGCGAAGATCATCGTCGTGCGGGCCAGCGCCCGGCGATGTGCAACCGGCAGGCGCGACGCCTGTTCCCGCTCCAACGCCTTGGCGAAGGCGCTTTCCATGCGATCGTTGTGCTCTTGCACCTTCGCGGCGATCTCGGGGTCATGCGGCGCGGTTTCCGTCGCGGCGTTGACCACGAAGCACCCCGGCCCCGGCAGGCCGATCCCTTCCGCCATCTCGACCATCCGGCCGAAATAGCCGACAATCGCCGCCAGCCCATCCCCGGACCCTGTCACCGGGTTCAGGATCGGCGCCACGACATGTTCGTGATAGCGCGGAAAACAGGCGAGATAGAGAGCCTTCTTGCCACCGTAATCGGCATAGATCCCGTGACGGCTGACCCCGGTCTTCTTGACCAGCTTGTCCATCGACGTGGCTTCGTACCCACCCCACCAAAACTGCGCGAGAGCGCCATCGGCAAGACTTTCGGGCGTATGTGAGGGTTTACGTGGCATACCTCATCTATGTCGGAACACGTGTTCTGACACAAGATATATTTGCAGGGCCCACCAACTTTTTTCCCCCGATTGCGCGCCCCCGGGCGACCGCGTATAGCGGGCGCAACGTCAAGTATCGGAGTACGCCACGATGACCCAGACCCGCACCGAAAGCGACAGTTTCGGCCCGCTTGAAGTTCCGTCAGACAAGTACTGGGGCGCGCAGACGCAGCGCTCGATCATGAACTTCCCCATTGGCTGGGAAAAGCAGCCCGTCGCCATCGTGCGCGCCCTTGGCGTCATCAAGAAGGCCTGTGCCATCGCCAACCGCGACAGCGGCGCTCTGGACGGCAAACTGGCCGAGGCGATCATCCAGGCGGCTGGTGAGGTCGTCGATGGCAAGTTCGACGACAACTTCCCCCTGGTGGTCTGGCAGACCGGGTCCGGCACCCAGTCGAACATGAACGCGAACGAGGTCATCGCGAACCGCGCGATCGAAATCCTCGGTGGCGTGATCGGGTCCAAGGATCCGGTGCACCCGAACGATCACTGCAACATGGGCCAGTCGTCGAACGACACCTTCCCGACGGCCATGCACATCGCCGCGGCCACCACCGTACGGGACGTTCTGCTTCCCGGGCTGACCAAACTTGCGACAGGTCTGGAAGCCAAGTCTAAAGAATTCGACGATATTATCAAGATCGGCCGGACCCACACCCAGGACGCGACCCCGCTGACCCTGGGCCAGGAATTCTCGGGCTACGCCGCGCAGATCCGCAACGGCATCAAGCGCATCGAAATGGCGCTGCCGGGGATCTATGAACTCGCCCAGGGTGGTACCGCCGTCGGCACCGGGCTCAACACCAAACATGGCTGGGGCGAAACCGTCGCCGGGCACATGGCCGACATCACCGGCCTGCCCTTCGTCACCGCCCCCAACAAGTTCGAAGCGCTCGCTGCCCATGACGCCATGGTCTTCATGTCCGGCGCGCTCGCGACCGTGGCCGGCGCCATGTACAAGATCGCCAACGACATCCGTTTCCTCGGCTCCGGCCCCCGCTCGGGCCTGGGCGAACTGATCCTGCCGGAAAACGAACCCGGCTCGTCGATCATGCCCGGCAAGGTCAACCCGACCCAGGCCGAGGCGATGACCCAGGTCGCCGCCCACGTCATGGGCAACGACGCTGCGATGAAGTTCGCGGGCTCTCAGGGGCACTTTGAACTCAACGTCTATAACCCGATGATGTCCTACAACCTGCTGCAATCCATGCAGCTTCTGGGGGACGTCGCGGACAGCTTCACCGAACGCATGCTCAATGGCATCGAGGCGAACAAGCCCCGCATCCAGAAGCTGATGGAGGAATCGCTGATGCTGGTGACGGCGCTGGCCCCGACTATCGGCTACGACAATGCCACCAAGGTCGCCAAGACCGCGCACAAGAACGGCACCACCTTGAAGGAAGAGGCGATCGCCCTTGGCTTCGTCGATGCCGAAACCTTCGACAAGGTCGTGCGTCCCGAAGACATGATCGGGCCCAAGGCCTGATCGAAGCCCATCAACAGGAAAAGGCGGCCCTTGGGAGCCGCCTTTTTAATTGGCTTAATCTCTGTTCAGGCGGACGTCTTCTTCCGCCGCAGCGCAGCCAAGCCGGCCAGCCCACCCACTAAAAGTGGAAGCCCTGCCGGCAGTGGGACTGCGGGAGTCGAGATCGTGACCGCGATCGATCCGGTATTGTCGGAATTGTTGGAATCCAAGTTCCAGAGCAGAAGTTCACCGTTGCCCCAAGCCGTGGTCGTGCCGCTGACCCCGAGGGCCATGAAGCTACCGCCAATGGATCCGACAAGCGTGCCGTAGGGCGCCGAGACGTCGACGTGGGTATGGTTACCGAAATCGCTGACGGCCAATCCGTCCGCATTGCCCTCACGCGGCGGCGGGTCGCTGCCCAAGCGCCAAAGGTCCGCGACATCGGTCCACCACGAGAACGTGTCGCCCGTGTTCAGGATGAAACCGGTCGCAAACCCACTGCCTCCGCCCGTGGAGTTGGCGGCCGATTGCACGTCGAAGGTCGCTGAGGCTGCCATCCCAGCCACGGGCAGAACCGCGACGGTGACAGCAAGAAGATAGGGCCTAATATTCATAAAAATCACCTTTCAAAACTCGTGAGCGTTTGAAGATGATACCAGACGATCCGGTTTTCACAAACACCAGAAAGCGTTGAACGGATCCCGACAATGGTCTCGACAATCGTTGCCTATAGGATACGCTCATTGGATGTCCAAGGTCATCAACCTCAACCGCTTCCGCAAGGAAAAGACCCGCGCCGACAAGCGCGCGAAAGGGGATGTCAATTCCGCGAAGTTTGGCCGGACCAAGGCTGAGAAGCAGCTGACCGAGGCGCAACGGGAAAAAGACGTGCGTAGCCTTGACGGGCACAAGCGCGATCGTGACGGCACATGACCGCGCGACCGCAGAAACGGTCGCTGACCCTGCATGGTCATCGCACCAGCGTATCCCTGGAAGAAACGTTCTGGAAAGCCTTCCGCGACATCGCGAAGGCGCGCGACATGCCGATCAATGCCCTGGCGGCCGAGATCGACGAGGCGCGTGGGACGGACGCCGGATTGGCCTCGGCCATCCGGGTCTACATCCTTGATTACTATCGCAGATAGTTATTCGGCCGCGGCTGCGCTGCCGTCCGACGATCCGCCTTCGCCACCGTCACCTGCATCGCGCTTGGCGCGCGGCTTGCGGTTGTAGGTGCGCTTGGGCTTGGACTTGGGCTCTTCCGCTGCGTCGGTCTTGCTTTCCGGCGTCTCGACCAGTCCGCTTTCCGTCTCGGCTTCGGCCACCTCGATGATGTCGGGCTGTTCGGACGACCCGGGATCGGCAGGCGTGTCGGACGATGCGTTGTCCTGATCCTGACGGGCGCGGTCACGGTCGCGGTCGGCCTGACGCTTGCGGTTGTCGGCCTCCTGCTGTTCGCGCTGCTTGTCCTGATCCTTCTGCGCCGCACCCAGCATCCGAAGATAGTGTTCGGCGTGCTGCTGGAAGTTTTCGGTCGCAACACGGTCACCGGACAGCTGCGCATCGCGCGCCAGCTGGTTGTACTTGTCGATGATCTGCTGCGGGGTACCGCGCACCTTGCCTTCCGGACCGGAGCTGTCAAACACCCGGTTCACGATGTTTCCGACAGACCGGTTACGGTTCGACTTGTTGCGCGAACGTGATTTCGAAGATCTCATGGGCCTCTGTTGAGCCTTGCTGATTGGGCTGTCGTTTGCGCTGGCCTGCGCTGAATTGCGCGGAGGCGGCGATCGACACTGTGGGCTTAACTGCCGTCGAGGGGGATACCTGCTGGCTTCCCGGCCTTGACTGTATACCGAATAACCACGTCGGCGCGGTCATTACAAGCAAAAACCGTCAAGATCGGGTTAAGGTCGCGGATCGGGGCCGTTTTCCACAGATTACGCGGGCCTTTGCCCGGTGACGACACGGTCGCGCTGGTCGATGTCGCGATGCACCTGCACGGTGTCGAAACCGGCGGCGCGGAACAGATCGGCGACACCAGCCGCCTGCGTGGGCCCGATCTCGACCATCAGCCAACCGCCGGGCGTCAGATGTGCCATCACGTGACCGGCGATGATGCGATAGGCCCCCAGACCGTCCCCTTCGTCGGTCAGGGCCAGGCGCGGCTCCCACCGGGCGACCTCGGGCGCCAGGCCCGGCATCTCCTCCAGCGCGATATAGGGCGGGTTCGACACGATCAGATCGAACTGGCCGGTGACATGGGTGAACCAGTCCGACAGCCGCAGATCCAGCCGGTCCGCCACGCCGATCCGGTCGGCATTGCCCCGCGCCACCGTCAGCGCCGCGTCCGAGGCATCGACGGCCATCCCGGTGGCCGTTATCCGGTCGGCCAGCAGCGAAATCACGATGCAGCCCGTGCCGGTGCCCAGGTCCAGAACGCGATCAAAAGGCACCGCAAGCGCCTGTTCGACAAGGGTTTCGGTATCGGGACGCGGATCCAGCACATCGGGCGTGACGTCAAAGTCATGCCGCCAGAACGCGCGCCGTCCGGTGATCTGGCTGACCGGCTGGCGGTCGGCGCGCCGGGCAATGGCGTCGTCGAAGGCCGCCTGAGTCACGGCGTTCGGCGCGTCACGATCCTGCGAAGGCCCCGCCGCCTGCCCCAGAGCATAGGCCCAGTCGAAGAGCCGCCGCGCATCGCCGCGCGGATCAGCCACCCCGGCCTTGGTCAGACGGGCAACGGCATCGGAAAGGATCACCCCTCCATCTCCGCCAGCAGCGCGGCCTGATGATCGGCGATGAGCGCATCGATCACCTCGTCCAGATCGCCCTGCATCACCTGGTCCAGCCGATAGAGCGTCAGGTTGATCCGGTGGTCGGTCAGCCGCCCCTGCGGAAAGTTGTAGGTCCGGATGCGTTCGCTACGGTCCCCCGATCCGACCTGCGCCTTGCGGTCCGCCGCGCGCGCGTCCGCCGCCCGCTGGCGTTCCATGTCGAACAGCCGCGTCTTCAGCACCTGCATGGCAATGGCGCGGTTCTGGTGCTGCGATTTCTCGGATGACGTCACGACCAGCCCCGTGGGCAGGTGGGTGATCCGCACCGCCGAGTCGGTCGTGTTGACGTGCTGGCCACCCGCGCCGGACGACCGCATGGTGTCGATCCGCAGGTCGTTCGGGTCGATGTGAATGTCGACGTCCTCGGCCTCGGGCAGGACGGCGACCGTCGCGGCCGAGGTATGAATGCGCCCGCCGCTTTCGGTTTCCGGCACGCGCTGAACCCGGTGCACACCGGATTCGAACTTGAGCCGCGCAAAGACGTTGTCGCCCTGGATATTGCCGACGACCTCCTTGATGCCGCCAAGCTCGGTCTCGGTTATCTCGACGATCTGGAACTTCCAGCCGCGCGCCTCGCAATAACGTTGGTACATCCGCAGCAGATCGCCCGCGAAAAGCGCCGCTTCGTCCCCGCCTGTTCCGGGCCGGATCTCGATCATCGCAGGGCGGCTGTCGGCGGCGTCGCGCGGCAGCAGGGCCAGCTGCACGGCGTGTTCGAGGTCGGGCAGATCTTTCGACAGCTGCGCGACCTCTTCTTCAGCCAGGTCCCGCATTTCGGGGTCCTTCAGCAGCGCCCGCGCCTCGTCCAGCGCCTGCGCGGCCTCCTGCCAGGTCGTGATCGCGCCGACCACGGGTCGCAGCTCGGCATATTCGCGCGACAGGGCCGCGAAATCGCCGCCCCCTTCGGCCATCCGGGCCTCGAGATATTCGAACCTTTGGGTGATCTGGGACAGGCGGTCAGGCGAAATCATGGCTTTCCATTTCCTATCCGCCGAGATTGGTCAAGACCGTTGGTCGAACGGGCGCGCCGTGGTAGTATCGTGCCATGAAGCGCGCGGTGATCATTCTTGCCCTGCTTCCGGGGCCGCTGTTGGCCGATGGCAACATCGGCGGCAAGACCATCGACTGCTACTGCACCGACAAGACCGGGTCCCGCGTCGAACTTGGCGAAACCATCTGCCTTGAAGTCGACGGCCGCATGTTCATGGCCCAGTGCCAGATGTCGCTGAATGTGCCGATGTGGCGCGAGATGCAGGAAGGTTGCGCCACATCCGATATCCGGCCCCTGATGACCCCGAGACCCGGGGCCATCAAGAGCTGAGGGTCAGATCCCGTTGCTGGTGGCGCGCGACGGGAACCACGAGGTATCCAGATCGTCATATCGGTTCTGGTAATCCACCATCTCGCGCAGCTGGTTCGGCTGCAGGATCCGGACGTAGGGGCGTTCGATCTCGATCAGCCCGTCCTCGGTGAAGGACCGCAGCAGGCGGTTCACATAGACCTTGGTCAGGCCAAGCACTTCGGCGATATCGACCTGGCGCAGCGGCAGGCGGAAACGTCGGCCGAGGTTGGGGTTCGTGATCTGCAGGCGTTCGTGCACGTCCAGAAGGAAGTGCGCCATACGCTGGCGCGCGTCCCCTGCCCCCATCATGGCCAGCCGGTCCTTCAGCGTGATCTGGTCCAGGCCAGAGATCGCCATGAACAGTGCGGCAAGGCGCGGGGACCGGGCATAGACCGCCGTCACGTGATCCTTCGGAAACGGGCAGACAACGCCATCGGTGACCATACGCACGTCATAGGGCGCGGATTTCACACCCAGGCCGGGCAGGCCGATGACCTCACCGGGCAGATAGACGCGGACGGTCTGCGCCCGGTCGTTGCTGGGGCGCGACGACGCGATCGCCCAACCTTCCTTGAGCACGAACAGATCCTCGATCTGCGCATTCTGCCGCATGACGGCGCCGCCCTTGACGACGCGACGTTCGGTTTCTTCCATCCGCGCAATGAACTTCATCTCATCAGCATCAAGCTCCGCATAGCGGTTCAGACGGCTGGCAAAGCAGCTCATCTTTTCCGCTTCGGCGCGGGACAGACTGGTGTCGATATTCGGGTTCGATTGTTGCATAGCTACGCCCCCGGGCGCCTCCGTTCTCGCGATGGTTGTTAAACCAGATAACTCTTATGACGGATCACGGTTCCGGGTGACGCCCCGGACAGGCCCCGTCGACACATTCCTGCAACAGGGGCGAACCCACTGGTGCGGCGCGGGAAAACCGACGCACGGGGCGTGCGGAAAAAAGATGCAGCATCGTCATTCTGAATGGGGGGACCTGTCGCGTTTTGCCTTGGATTTCGGCCAAGTCTAGGCAGGCGAAACACCTGCGCAAACGAAAGCGCGCGTCAACTTCACGGCGTCACGCCAGAATCTGCGGCAAAATCCACTTGGTTTAACAAACCAGCGATATTCCGCTGCGTGCCTTGGGGTCACTCAACCTCAGGGTTAACGCGGATCGAAATCTTGGTTAAACGCATAAATACCACGACCTCGCCCCAATCCGACGGTAATTTCGCCAAAAGACGCGATTAACCATGATTGAAATCGAGCAGGAAGACCAAACCATGGATAACGCCATCCGGCACAGCACGGAACTTTCCGGACGTCGCCGCCGTCTTTTCGACCTTCTGCGGACCGGAGAGTTCGCGACCACCCCCCTGGATACGGAGACGCCGCAGGACACTGCGCCGCTGCCGAAAGCCCGGACCGCCGCGACCGACGCGCGCATCCAAGCACCCGCCGACCTGACGCACCTGCAGTTTCTTGCCTCGGAAAGCCTGATCTTCCGCGATCGTTAACCGCGATAGCCCGTCGCGACGACGAATTTTTCGGAACTGTCCTTGCGCGACGAGGGTGGTTTGAAGTTCGCTACCTTGTCGAACTTCTGCTTCAATAGCTTCTGAAGCTCGCCTTCCGCCCCGCCGGCCAGCACTTTCGCGACGAAGGTTCCGCCCGGTGCCAGCACGTCGAAGGCAAAATAGGCCGCCCTTTCACACAATGAGATGATGCGCAGGTGGTCCGTCTGCTTGTGACCCGAGGACGCCGCCGCCATGTCCGACATCACGACGTCGGCCTCACCGCCCAGCCATTCCTTGACCAGCTCGTCCGCATCGTCGGCCATGAAGTCCAGCTGGTGAACTTCGGCCCCCGGCAGCGCGTCGACCTCTTGCAGGTCGACACCGATGATCCGGCCCACGGCCTTGCCCTTCTTCTCGCCAAGCGCATTGATCCGTGGCACCGCCACCTGCAGCCAGCCGCCGGGCGCACAGCCCAGGTCGACCACACGCGCGCCCGGAACAAGGAACCGGTACTTGTCGTCGATCTCCATGATCTTGAAGGCCGCACGGCCGCGATAGCCCTCGGCCTGCGCGCGGGCGACATAGGGATCGTTCAGTTGGCGCTGCAGCCACCGGGTCGACGACAGCTTGCGCCCCCGTGCGGTCTTCACCTTCACGGTCAGGTCGCGCTGTCCGCGCCCCGAGGTGTTCTTGCCGGTCGGTTTCTTTGCCACATCAGACCCTTTCGATTGGCCAACCCCATAGCGAAAGCCCCGCTCCGGCTCAAGCATCGCGCGCCCCGCGCCTGTGACGGAAACGTGAGCACGTGCTGCCCCGGCGCGAGGCTAGTCTGATCGCGCCAGCGCCACGAGGGGGAGAACCGGCCATGACCAGATTGACCGCAAAAGATTTCGCGCCCGAGATACTCGAGCTTTACGATTACTACGCCCACGGCATGATCACCAAGCGCGAGTTCCTGGAACGGGCCGGCAAATACGCCGTCGGCACCATGACCGCCGCCGCCCTGCTCAGCTCGATGAGCCCGAACTACGCGCTGGCCGAACAGGTCAGCTTCAACGATCCCGACATCACCGCCGAATGGATCACCTACGACTCGCCCAATGGCAACGGCGCCGTGCGCGGCTATCTGGTGCGTCCGACGGCTAAAGAAAACGCACCGGGCGTGGTGGTCGTGCACGAAAACCGTGGGCTGAACCCCTATATTCAGGATGTCGCACGACGCGTGGCCAAGGCGGGCTTCATTGCGCTGGCCCCGGACGGGCTGACCTCGGTCGGGGGCTATCCGGGCAACGACGAACAGGGGCGCGAGCTTCAGAAGCAGGTCGATCCGACGCTGCTGATGAACGACTTCTTCGCCGCCGTCGAATTTCTGATGGGCCATGACAGCGTGACCGGCAAGGTCGGCATTACCGGGTTCTGCTACGGCGGTGGCGTGTCGAATGCCGCCGCGGTGGCCTATCCGGAACTGGGCGCTGCCGTGCCCTTCTATGGCCGCCAGCCCCGGGCCGAGGATGTCGCGAAGATCCAGGCGCCGATCCTGCTGCACTATGCCGAGCTTGATACCCGGATCAACGAAGGCTGGCCCGCCTATGAGGCCGCGCTGAAGGCCGAGGGCAAGACCTATGAGGCGCACATCTACCCCGGCGCGAACCACGGGTTTCACAACGATTCGACCCCGCGCTACGACGATGCGGCGGCCCAGCTTGCCTGGGACCGGACGATCGACTGGTTCCGGACCTACCTGTGACGGGTCAGAATGGCGTGTCTTCCAGCACGCCGTGCGCCGACATCTGCGCGTAAAGCAGCCCTTCGCGCAGGCCCCGGTCGGCCACCGACAGGCGGTCGGTCGGCCAGCACCGCAGCAACGCCTGAAGGATCGCCGCGCCCGACATGATCAGGGTCTGGCGGTCCTGTCCGATCCGGGGATCCTTGCGGCGGCCCTCGGGCCCAAGCTGCAGGTAATCGCGGATCACCCGGTCGATCTGATCGCTGGTCATGCGCAGCCCGTCCACCTTGGTCCGGTCATAGCGCTTCAGCCCCAAATGCGACGCGGCCACGGTGGTGACGGTGCCCGAGGTGCCGATGATCTGGAACCCCTCGCGCGCCTGTTCGTCCCGGTAAGGCGCGAATTCGGCAAGGTTTTCTTCAAAGAACCAGGACATGAGCGCAAACCGGGCGGTGTCGTCGCGCACGTCGCGGAACTGATCACGCAGCGTCGCCACGCCAAGCGGCACGGAAATCCAGTCGACGACCTTGGCGGCGGGAAACGGGCTCTCGGGCGGATGGAACCCCGAATGCAGCCGCATGATCGCCCGGGGCCGTTCGCGCCGCGGCACCGCCGTCAGGTCGATCCAGACCAGTTCGGTCGAACCGCCGCCGATATCCACGACCAAAAGCTGATCGGTCTTGGTCGACACCAGCGGCGCACAGGAAATGACCGCCAGCCGCGCCTCTTCCTCGGGCAGGATGATTTCAAGCCGCAGGCCGGTCTCACGTTCGACCTGTTCGATGAACTTGCCCGCGTTGCCGGCCCGACGGCAGGCCTCGGTCGCGACAAGCCGCATGTGGCGGACCTGGTGCCGTTTCAGTTTCTGCTGACAGACCCGCAACGCCTGAATGGTGCGCCCCATGGACGATCGCGACAATTGTCCCGACCGTTCCAATCCTGCGCCCAACTGGACAGACTTGGAAAAGCTGTCCACGACGTGGAATTGACTGCCCTTCGGTTGGGCAATCAGCATGCGGCACGAATTCGTGCCTAGATCCAGCGCCGCATACAGTTCGGCGGGATCCGGGGTTGAGGAAGCGGGGCTCTCTACCGGTTTCGGGAAAGCGCCTGATCCTTTGGGACGCCTGGGCGCCATGGTCGCGCCCTCCTATACGTGTTGATAAACAAACTATGTCACACAGTGGGTTCGTGCAAGCCTCCGCCTGGCGTCAGCACCCCGAATACCCGCGCTTGCATGTGTCAGGTGCTGTGCCGGATCCGCCGCCGGGTCGCGTCACCGCCCCGCCGCCCTGCCCCCACGTCGCGTGCGGAATACAGGATGTCGAAAACGACCTCACGCGGGGGCTTCGGCTTTCGTATGAACAAGATCACGACGACAGAGGAACGCCCATGGCCACCACCGATATCACCCTTGTCTGCTGGCGCGACATTCCGGCCCAAGTGATTGTCGGCAAAGGCCGGAAAGCCGCCAAGATGATCCTGCCCGAACGCTTCGAACAGGCCATCGACCGCGCAGCCATGAAGGTGGGGGCGTCCGATACCGACGCCTATCTCGCCGAATGGCGCAAACAGGCTCTGCCGCCGCAGGAAGGTGACCCTTCCGACATCGCCGCCCGCGAAGTGGCGCGGATCGAGACCGAGTATGACCAGGACCGCATCAAGGCCCTGATCGCAAATGATGGATGGGCATGACACGATCTGATCGTGGCCCGAACTGGAGGGACCGCCTGATGGCTATTCTGAACTTCGCCCGCCGCCAGGAGCCCGCCCAGGCCGATGGTCGTCTTGAAGCCTTCCTGCAGGGCTATTCGATCGAGGTGATGCCCCGCACCGCCGAGAAGGTCGAGGACTTCCGCGAGATCCTGCCCGAAGGCACCCGCGTCTACATCGCCCATATCGACGGCACGCCCATTGACGACATGGTCGCCACCGCCGCGCGCCTGTCCGACGGCGGTTTTGACGTCATGCCCCATTTCCCCGCGCGCATCATCCGCGATGCCGCCACGCTGGAAGACTGGATCAACCGCTATCAGGGTGAGGCCGGGGTCAAACAGGGCCTGATCCTCGCCGGTGGCGTCTCGGACCCCGTGGGTGAATTCCACTCCTCGATGCAGCTGCTGGAAACAGGCCTGTTCGACCGCGCGGGCTTTACCCGCCTGCACATCGCCGGCCACCCCGAAGGCAACCGCGACATCGACCCCAATGGCGGCGACGCCATGGTGATGGAGGCGCTGCGCTGGAAGCAGGCCTTCGCCGAGCGTACCGATGCCAAGGTCGCCATGGCCACCCAGTTCGCGTTCGAGGCACAGCCGATCATCGCCTGGGCCAACCGCCTGAAATCCGAAGGCATCGAACTGCCCATCCATATCGGCATCGCGGGCCCGGCCAAGCTTCAGACCCTGATCAAGTTCGCCATCGCCTGCGGCGTCGGCCCGTCGCTCAAGGTCCTTCAGAAGCGCGCCATGGACGTGACCAAGCTGGTCCTGCCCTACGAGCCGACCGACCTGCTGGCGGATCTGGCCCAGCACAAGCTGGAAAACCCCGACAGCCTGATCGAACAGGCGCATATCTTCCCGCTTGGCGGCATCAAGACCGCCGCCAAATGGGTCACCGACAACGCGGGCGACGCCGGTAAACCGGCCGCAGCCTGATCCCCCAGAACACCAATAAGACAAGGGACAGCCATGACCCGCACCGTGCTTGAAAGCAAGACCAAGACCGTCACCATCGGGTTCGACGAACCCTTCTGCGTGATCGGCGAACGGATCAACCCGACCGGCCGCAAGAAGCTGGCCGCCGAACTTGAGATGGACGATTTCTCGACCGTCGAAAAGGACGCCATCGAACAGGTCGCCTGTGGCGCCATGGTGCTCGACATCAACTCGGGCGCCGTTTTCACCAACAAGATGGCCTCGGATCCGCGTTACGCCGACAACAACTTTGTCGAACCGATGCTGATGCCGGAACTGGTCAAGCGCGTGCAGGCGCTGGTCGACGTACCGCTGTGCATCGACAGCTCGGTTCCCGGCGCGCTCGAGGCCGGGCTCGAGGCCGCCGAAGGCCGCCCGCTCCTGAACTCCGTCACCGGCGAAGAAGAGCGGCTGGAAATCGTCCTGCCGCTGGTCAAGAAGTACAATGTGCCGGTCGTCGCGATCTCCAACGACGACACCGGCATTTCCGAAGACCCCGACGTCCGCTTTGCCGTCGCCAAGAAGATCGTCGAACGTGCTGCCGACTTTGGCATTCCGGCCCATGACATCGTCGTCGATCCGCTGGTCATGCCGATCGGCGCCATGGCCACCGCCGGCCAGCAGGTCTTCACCCTCGTGCGTCGCCTGCGGGACGAGCTTGGCGTGAACACCACCTGCGGCGCGTCCAACGTGTCCTTCGGCCTGCCGCACCGCCACGGCATCAACGCCGCCTTCCTGCCCATGGCCATCGGCGCCGGCATGACCTCGGCCATCATGAACCCGGTCCGCCAGGTCGAGATGGAGGCGATCAAAGCCGCCAACATGCTGATGAACCACGATCCGAACGGCAGCGCCTGGATCGGCTTTTCCCGCGTGATCGACGCCGTGGCCGAAGGCGCGACCTTTGCCGAGGCGTCGAAAGCCGCCATGGAAGCCGGATCGGGCCGCGGAGGCCGACGCCGCCGCCGCTGACCGTCACCTACCGGATCCTTTGAAACCCCGCCCGAAAATGGCGGGGTTTCTTCGTTTCAGACGGACTTTCAGAAAAGATGCGCAATTCGGGACGGTGGCGTAACCGGACCTTAACTCACGCTGGCCTATCACCGTTCCGAGATCCTCGAACAACGGGAGTCCGAGCGTGACAACCCAATTGCGATCAGCCCCGGGTCGGCACCATGGCTGAAACTTACAAGCTGCCGCCGAAACTAGACCTGCCCGCCGCCGCCCCACTCGCGGCCGAATTGCGCGCGCGCCTGACCGACGACCTCACCCTCGACGCGGGTGAGGTCACGCAGATCGGCGCGCTGTGCACGCAGGTCATCGCCTCTGCGGCCCTCAGTTTTGCCGCAGCAGATCATCAGCTGACCATCGTCAACACCACGGACCGGGTCATCGACCAGCTCCGCAACCTCGGTTTCACGCCCGAAAGCCTGTCGGAGATCCGTACATGACCCTGACCGTTCTCGCCGTAGATGACAGCCGGACGATGCGCGACATGATCCGCATGTGCCTCGTCCCCGCCGGGTTCGAAGTGCACCTGGCCGACGATGGTGTCCACGGGGTCGAGGTGCTGGAAGGCATCGATCCCGACGCGATCATCACCGACATCAACATGCCGCGCATGGACGGGTTCGGGTTCATCGACGCCGTGCGCAAGCAGGATGACCACAGGGCCACCCCGATCCTTGTGCTGACAACCGAAAGCGCCCCGGAGCTCAAGCAAAGGGCCCGCAACGCCGGTGCCACCGGCTGGATCGTCAAACCCTTCGATCCCGAAAAGCTGGTCAAGGCCCTGACCATGGTAACTGGATAAGGAGGCCCGGGAATGAGCGACTCAAACGACCCGATGGCCGAAATCCGGGCCTCGTTCTTCATCGAATGCGACGAACTGCTCGAAGCGCTTCAGGACGGGCTCGAACAGCTCTCCGAAGGCGCCGATGACCCGGAAACGATCAACATCGTCTTCCGCGCCGTGCATTCCATTAAGGGCGGTGCCGGTGCCTTCGGCCTCGAAAGCCTGGTTCGTTTCGCACACAGCTATGAAACCGTGCTGGATGAGGTGCGGTCCGGCAAGCTCGACGCCGACAGCGAGGCGCAGAAGGTCTTCTACCAGGCCGCCGATCACCTGTCGGACCTCGTACGCATGTCGCGCGACGGTGAGGAGATACCGGCCAACGACGGCGAAGACCTGATCGCGGCATTGAACGCCCTGGTCGGTGATCTTGCGCAAGACGACGTCGAGCCCGAAGATTTCCAACCCCTCGGCGTTGCGATCTCGCTTGACCTGCCCGCCGTCGATGACGCCCCCGCCACGCCTGTCTTCCTGGTCGACTTCAAGCCCGGCCAGGAACTGTTCGCCACCGGCAACGAACCCCAGATGCTGCTTCGCAACCTCTGCGATCTGGGCCAGGCCGAGGTCACCTGCCACGTGGCCGACCTGCCTCATCTGGATCAGCTGGCCCCTGAAACCCCGTATTTTCATTGGACGATCCGGCTCGAAGCCGCAATTTCCGAGGCCGAGATCCGCGACGTCTTCGAATTTGTCGATGGCCTGTGCGAGTTGACAGTCACGCAGGAAAATGGCGCGGCACCCGACAACCCGGACCTGCCTGCGCCCGACGCGCCCGTCAATGACGAGGCGGATGCGGCCCCCCCGCCAGAACCTGCACCGGCACCTGTCGAACCCGCCACGGCACAGGCCCCGAAGCCGGACCTGGAACTGGTCCCGACCACGCCCAAACCCGCGAGCCCTGCGGACAAGACATCACCGGCCAAACCCTCCGGCCCCGCAGGCCAGAAGTCCGTCGTCCGGGTCGATCTGGAACGGATCGAGCGGCTGGTGAACCTCGTCGGCGAACTGGTCATCAACCAGGCGATGCTGGCGCAAAGCCTAGATCAGGCCGGCCTCTCTCCGCATTCCGACGCGATGAACGGGCTCGAAGAATTCCAGCGCCTCACGCGGGATATCCAGGACAGCGTGATGATGATCCGTGCGCAGCCGGTCAAATCGCTGTTCCAACGCATGTCCCGCATCGTCCGCGAAGCCTCTGCAGCCGTGCGCAAGGAGGTGCGTTTCGTCACGGACGGCGAGGCAACCGAGGTCGACAAGACCGTCATCGAACGTCTCGCAGACCCGCTGACCCACATGATCCGCAATGCCGTGGACCACGGCCTGGAGTCGACCGAAGATCGCACCGCGGCCGGCAAGAACCCGGTCGGTCAGGTCCGGCTGTCGGCTGCGCACCGCTCCGGTCGCGTCATCATCGAGGTCGCCGACGACGGCGGCGGCATCAACCGCCCGCGCGTCCTTGGCATCGCCAAGTCCAAGGGACTGATCCCTGCGGATGCGACGCTCAGCGACGGTGAAATAGACAACCTGCTGTTTCTGCCGGGCTTCTCCACGGCAAGCGAAGTGTCGGATCTCTCCGGCCGCGGCGTTGGCATGGACGTGGTCAAGACGTCGATCCAGCAGTTGGGCGGCCGCATCACCATCACCTCGGAAAAGGGCAAAGGCACCAGCTTCTCCATCAGTCTGCCCCTCACGTTGGCGGTGCTGGACGGCATGGTCGTGAACGTCGCGGGCGAGACCCTGGTTCTGCCTTTGAACGTCGTCGTCGAGACCCTGTCGCTCGGCCCCGACGATGTCCAGATGCTCCGCCCCGGTGCCCATGTGGTCCGCGTGCGCGGCGGCTTTGTCCCGCTCTACGATCTCGGCGTGATGCTCGGCTATCGCGCGCCACGAGACTCGCTGGAAAAGGCGATTGTCCTGCTTATCTCGCTCGAGGATGGCACCCGCGCGGCACTTGTGATCGACGGCATCCAGGACCAACGGCAGGTCGTCATCAAGGGGCTGGACGACAGCTTCTACCGCGCGCCCGGCATCGCCGCGGCCACCATTCTCGGCGACGGCCGAATCGCCCTGATCCTGGATCCCGCCGACGTGATTGCCGCCTCCGGAAACTTCCCCCAGGCAGACCTGTCCATCATGGAAAGGAAGGTTGTAAATGACTGAAACAACAACAAACCACAGCCTCGAACTGCTGACCTTCCGCGTCGCAGAGCAGGAATATTCGCTCGACATCATGTCCGTACGGGAAATCCGTGGATGGACCCGCACGACCCCGATGCCCCACGCCCCCGAATACATGCGCGGTGTGATCAACCTGCGCGGGACCGTCCTGCCGGTCATGGATCTCGCCCGTCGGCTGAACCTGCCCTCCCGTGAGGTCACCGATCGCAATGTGATCATCGTGGTCAAGATCAACGGAACGCTGACCGGCCTTCTGGTCGACGCGGTCTCGGACATCGTCGCGATGACCGAAGACGACCTTCAACCGCCGCCCGAACTGTCCTCTGATCCGCAGATGGCCGTCGTGCGTGCGCTCACAGTGATCGACGATCGCATGATCCGTGTCCTCGACCTGTCGGCCATCGTCCCGGCAACCTCGGAAGAGGCCGCATGACAGCCGCGGCGACCACCGGTGGCGGCACGCTGACAGAGGCCGCCTTTGGCAAGATCTCGGCCCTTGCCAAGGCCGAGGCCGGCCTCGTGCTGCCAACGACCAAGCTGACCATGGTACAATCCCGCTTGCGCCACCGCATGTCTGCCCTGGGGCTGCCCACCTACAATGACTACGTCGAATTCGTCACCAGTCAGAAGGGCGCGGAAGAACGGCGGCACATGATCTCGGCTCTCACCACCAACGTGTCGCATTTCTTCCGCGAAAACCATCACTTCGAGATCTTTCGCGACAGGGCCCTGCCCCTGCTGATGGCGAAATCGAGAGCCGGACACCCCGTCCGGATCTGGTCTGCCGGCTGCTCAAGCGGTCAGGAACCCTATTCGATCGCCATGACGATCCAGGAGGCCGCGCCCGAGCTTGCCGCGCGGGACGTGTTGATCCTCGCGTCGGACATCGACCCCAACATCCTCGACAAGGCCGAGGCCGGTATCTACTCGGAACAGCAGATCAACGGGATCCCACCCGAGATGCGCAAGAAATACCTTCGCCCCTCAGGCAACGGGCTCCAGATCGACACCGGCCTCAAGCGCATGATCCGCTTCAGAGAGCTCAACCTGCTGCGCGACTGGCCAATGCGCAACAAGTTCGATGCGATCTTCTGTCGGAATGTCGTGATCTACTTCGACGCCCCGACACAGGACACGCTCTGGCCTCGTTTCGAAAACGCGCTGGCGCCCGAGGGCTGGTTCTTTCTTGGGCACTCCGAACGTGTGTCTGATGCCGCAGCAACGCGGTTCACATCGGTCGGAATGACCGCCTACCGAACAAAACCCGGGGCAGAAGCCCCCACGACGAAAGTGAAGGAAGCCTGACATGGCACTGCGCGATCAGATCCGGATCATGGTGGTGGACGACATGTCGACCAGCCGTGGCCTCATCACCCAGGCCCTCGACGCCTTTGGCATTCGCAACGTCGCCAGCACGGCTGATGGTCCAAGCGCGTTGAAAACGCTGGAAACCCAGCCGGTCCACCTGGTGATCTCGGACTACAACATGCCGGGCATGGACGGGCTGCAACTGCTGCACCGTCTGCGCACGGGTCCAAAGACCAAGGGAGTCGGGTTCATCCTGATCACCGGGAAGGCTGACAAGGCCATCATCGATCAGGGACGCAAGTTGGGGATGAACAATTTTCTCAAGAAACCTTTTGAGCCCAAAGACCTGCAAACCTGCATCGAAGCCGTCGTGGGGCGTCTGTGAACGGGCCCGATACCAAAAAAACGTCCCACGCGTCGGCCCCTGAGGTTCCGGCAGACGTCCTCATGTCTGTCCTGGGCGAGCAGGTCTCGACGCTCCATGGCCTGGCGCATGAGCTGGAGAGATCCCTGTCCGAAACTCTGAGCGCAACGGACAGGCTGTCCGCCGAGGCTTTTCGTACTTTGCAGAGGCTCGACTACCTCCGACAGTCGCTCAAGGACATCGGCGCCGTGATGTCGCATGTCGGAGAGAAGCTCAGCTGGACTGAGGGCCGCGAAGTGCACCTCGACAGTCTGCACGAACTTGTCGACATGCGGGAAAGTCTTGAGGGGCTGGTCCCAAAAAAGGACAACGGCGCTGCGGTGCATGACATCTGGCTCTGACCGCACCCCCCTTTGATTACGTGAAATGCTAAGCCCTCGGATCCCGCAATCCGAGGGTTTGCTTTGGCCCAACGGTATTAAAAAACCTCGGCGACCTAGTCTAAAAAAGTTCCACATCATTGCGCGCGGGCACTTTGACGGCAGGCGTTGGCTCGGGTGCCGAGGCGACCGTTTTCTGCATGACCCGGCCTTCAGCCGGATAGAAACGGATATGCCGTGCAGAAGACCCGCCGAGCGAATTCCCGATGCATGGGATCCCCTCTTGATCAAGAAACTTCAGCGCAAAGGCACCATTGGCATGTCCGATGTCCGACAGGCCGCGGACCATGCGGGCTCCGCCGAAAACCTTTGCCTTCAAGCGGGTCCGCATTGCCCCTTCCCGGACGAGCGCATTGATCAACAGCTCCATCGCGTTGACACCGGCAAAGTCATTGGCGATTCCTCCGACATTGGATTGCGCCACCAGGATGTGGTTCATGCCGCCGACGCCTGCGGTGTCATCCCACAGACACACGGCGACACACGACCCCAGGATCGTTGAGATGACAGCGCCCGACTTGCCGGAGACGGCAAACTCACCCTGGGAAATGCTGACGGATTCAGGTTTGTTCATGGATTGCACTCGATCCTCAGACCCGCGATGTCGTTTTTTCGGCCATACGGCAAATCTCTCCCGCAATCTCGTCCAGCGGAAGTTCCTTGTCGACCGCTCCAAGTTCGGCAGCGGCGCGGGGCATCCCGTAGACCACGCAGGATTCCTTGTTCTGGCCGAGGGTCAGCGCACCGCCGTCATGAATCTGGGCCAAAGCCTCTGCGCCATCACGCCCAAGTCCGGTGAGGATGACGCCGATGACGGCCTCTGGAAAAGCTTTGGCAGAGCCGAAGAGCTCATCCACCGACGGGTAATGTCCGTTGGTCTTGGGGCCCATGATATCCGTGCAATAGAAGGCACCGCCCCGCCGGGTGACGCCTGTGTGGCGGTCGCCCCCGGGGGCTATGTACACTGTTCCCTGCTCAAGCTGGGCGCCATCGGTCGCGACCCGGACACGTTGACCATTTCGCTGGTCCAAGCGAGAGACAAAACTTTTCAAGAAACTCTCAGGCATATGCTGAGAGATCACGATCGGCGGACAGGAGACTGGCAAACCCTTCAACACGGTTTCGATCGCGGCAACGCCCCCGGTCGATGCGCCGATCAATACGATCCGGCCATTCCAGCGTTTGATCTTGTTGGGCTGTAAGGTGGTTTCGATCCGCCGCAGCCCGTCAGTCCTGGCGATCTGCCGTCCGCCACTGCGCGCGGCCGCCAGAACCCGCACGGCCATGTCGTCGAGGAAATTGGGTCTGATCCCTTCCTGCGGCTTCACCAGCACATCGACGGCACCAAGAGACAGGGCCCGGATTGCAGCCTGGCTGCCTTCGACGGTGACGCTTGAAAACATCACGACGGGCATGGGGCGCAAACGCATGATCCGTTCAAGAAAATCGAGACCATTCATGCGCGGCATCTCGACGTCCAGCGTGATCACGTCCGGGTTCAGCGCCTTGATCTTTTCGCGGGCATCATAGGCATCGATGGCGGTCCCGACGACTTCGATCTCGGGATGACGGGCAAGGCCGTGGCTTAGCATGTTGAGGATCGCCGGAGAGTCATCGACCAGCAAAACACGACAGGATTGCGGCGTACGCGAGGAAGTCAGCATCAATCTGTCCAATCGTCTGCCGCGCGGAGGGTCCTTGGTCCACCGTTGGCGACGGCCCTCATCGGCACCTCGACCGTTCCTGGCAGGGCTGCCTTCGACGTTCGACGGGCTCCGACGATGTCGTCACCGATCGAGAATTGGCCAATGGCGCTGACCAGGCTCTGGGTTCGGGACGCGAGGGCATGCGCGGCAGAAGACGTCTGTTCGAACATCGCGGCGTTCTGTTGCGTCGCATGGTCGATCTGGTTGATCGCGCCGTTGATCTGGGACAGCGACGTGCTTTGTTCATCACCCGCGCGGGCGATCTCTCCGATGTAGTCCGAGATTTCTCCGATGGACTGGACGATGCCCTTGAGCGCGGCACCGGTCTGACCAACCAGTTCCACGCCTTGCGACACATGCTGTCCCGACCGCGAGATCAGCGAACCGATTTCGGCCGCGGCATCGGCGCAGCGCTGGGCCAGCGCCCGAACCTCGGTGGCGACAACGGCGAACCCGCGACCGGCCTCGCCCGCGCGGGCAGCTTCGACGCCGGCGTTCAACGCCAACAGATTGGTCTGGAAAGCGATATCGTCGATGACGGAGATCACCTTGACGACCTCTTGGGAGGAGGCGGCGATTTCCGACATGGCGTGTTCCGCTGAATCCACGACGGCGCCAGAGCTTTCCGCGCTGCGCTGCGCCTCGACCACCAGTTGGTTCGCGCGCGAGGTGCCCGTGGCGGTCGAGGCGACGGTTTGCGTCAGCTCATCCAGGCTGCTGGCGGTCTCCTGCAGCGTCATGGCCTGCTTTTCGGTGCGTTTCGCAAGATCGTCCGACGCCTTCACGATTTCGGCCGTCTCCTGCTGCATGGCGCCGGTTTCGCGCGCGACCGAGCTCATCGCTCGGGTCAGGTGGTCGGTCGAATTGTTGAAATCGACCCGAAGCTGATCATCTTCCCCGGCGAAGGGTGTCGACAAACGCGTTGTCAGATCGCCGGAGGCGATGGCCTTCAACCCGATGCGCAGCGAATCCACGACCAGTTTCTGGTTGTCTTCAAGCTGCTTGCGCGCGGCCTCTGCCTGTTCCATCGCGGTGTGCTCTTCGGTCACGTCGTCGGCGATGAAGAGGATCGACCCGGTCTTTCCCTTGAGATCGCGGATCGGATAAAACCCGCCATCCAGAACCGTCGCACCGTCCGGGCCGATTGCCCGGAAACGACCGGACACCGCCTCTCCGGCCGAGATGGTCCGGGCGATGTCCGTGCCGGTCATGTCACTGTCGACCGCCTGCAGGCGCGCCATGAAGTCGGTGCTGTCGACCTGATGGTCCGCGACGCAGGCCTGAAAATTTCCATTCGCCCGGACAACCGCCCCGTCCAGGGTGAATTCCGCCTTGGCCTTGCTGTTCTCGATCGCGTCCAGTGTTGCCTGGTCACGCCGCCGGTCGGTCACGTCGATCCATTCCAGAACCATCCCGGCGACGGCGCCGTCATCGCCCGGAATCGCATCTACCCGCAGCTGGACCGCGGCCTGCCCGACGTAGATATCGGTGATGAAGGGCAGGTTCTTCGGATTGCTCATCATCTTGCGGATCTTCGCGGGCACCTTGTGGAATTCATCCATGTTCCGGCCGATCAGTTTTTCCGCGTCGAACCCCGGATCAACGGTGGCGAAGTCCTTCTGACGGTTGGCCAGAAGCTGCACGACGGACCTGTTGGTGTACTGGATGTTGAAATCCGCATCCGTCATCATCAGCGCAGCGGAACTGGTGTCGATCGCGACGCTTTTGCGCAGATTTTCCGCGTTCGTCTGCCGGGCCCTGTCCAGCGAGCTGCCCAACTGGTCCGCAATAAGCGTCAGGCGCGAGAGCTCATCCACGGGCGTCTTGCCATCCGACGGGTGAAGCGCCGCCAGTCCATCCGTGACACGACGCAGCCGGCCAACCAGACCGCGCGCACCGACGAAGCACAGAACCGCGCCGATCCCGGCCAGCCCTATGGTCAGCAGATGGTCGGGCACCGCGGGCGACAGGGCCCGAAACCCAAGCAGGCTTCCGATGATCAGAAGATAGACGGCAGCCGTAATCTTGACGGCCAGACCCACGCGACGGATGAACATGAAAGACCCCTCGGACAACGGCGCATCACGGCACCACTTCGGGGTCTGTTATGGCGCGGGGCCATGAAGATTGACTTAATCCCTGCCCGCCATCTGCTGGCTGACGAAATTTTTTCAGACCAGCCCCAGGTCACGCGCGCGCATCGCGGCATGGGTCCGGTTGCGCGCCTCGAGCTTACGCGACAGCGTCTTGACGTGCAGCTTGATCGTCACTTCCTGCACCCCGAGATCGCGCGCGATTTCCTTGTTGGACTTGCCGCCGGCGATGCCGCGCACGACCTCGACCTCACGCGGGGTCAGCCGGTGCGAGGCATCGGCCAGCGCGTCGTCGGGGATATAGGCGCCGCCCGCCATCAGCGTGCTGACCGCCTGGATCAGATCATCGGGGCCAAGCGTCTTGGGCAAAAACCCGGCCGCCCCCAGATCGATCGCCTGCCGCGCGACCTCGCCCCCGGCGGCACCGGAGATCAGGGCAACGGGAACATCAGGAAAGCGTTCGGCCAGCTTGCGAAGACCATCGAGCGATTCCATGCCCGGCATGCGATAGTCCAACAGGATCAGATCATAGCTGCTGGTGTCGAGCGCCGCTTCGGCGCCGGTCATGTCGCCGACCGCCGTGACCTCGTGAAGACCGTTCTGCATCAGATAGGCCGCGATGGTTTCGCGCACCAGTCCGTGATCGTCAGCAAGCAGGATCTTTCCCATGCCCATCCTCCGTAGCTTCGAGTCGTAACCTATCCGAAAGGACAGTTTATGTCCTCAAAACTTGCCGAATTGTTTACGAGACGGCAAGGATCATAGAATACGCTCGGGTGCCAGCCCGTAATGCCTTTCAGAACGGAGACATCGATGTTTCGACGACTTGCCCTGACCGTCCTTCTCACCTTCAGTCCGGTCATCTGCACAGCCGCCGACACCCTGCCCACGACCACCGAACCCCCGATCCTGACGATCCGCGCCAAGGGCGAGACCTATCCGCTCGACCTCGGGGCGCTGCGCGAACTTCCCGCGGACCGGTTCACCACGTCGACCATCTGGACCGACGGCGAACAGACCTTCACCGGCGTCCGCGTGACCGAGGTGCTGGAGCGGCTGGGCCTGACCGAAGGCACCATGAGCCTTACGGCCGCCAACGACTACCAGATCACCATAGACGTCGGTCATTTCACCCCCGACGGGGCCATGCTGGCCTACGAGCGCAACGGAAAACCGATGACCCTGCGCGACAAGGGCCCGGTCTGGCTGGTCTACCCCTACGACTCGGATGCGAAATTCCGCACCGAAGTTGTCTATGCCAATTCGATCTGGCAACTCGACCGGATCGAGATCACGCAGTAACAAGGCCCGGATGGCGCCCCGCCAGCCGGAGCACAGCCCATGAGCCTGCCGCCCCCGGTTGTTGAACCGGCCAAGAAACGACCCGCGCACGTCAATCCCTTCTACATCGTCGGGCTTGGCGCGATGCTGTTCATGTCGGTGCTGCTGGTCGGGTCGCTGATGATCGACGTGCGGCACAAGCTGGCCGAACTGGAATCCGCGCCGCAGGACAACGTGCAATGGACCCTGTCGCAGTTCGAGGTCGAGTTTCTGGCGCTGACGCTGGCCGTGCAGGAAGCGGATACGGCGCGTGCGCTTGGCCAGCCGGTTGATCTGACCGATCTGCGGCGGCGCTATGACATCCTGTATTCCCGCGCGCAGACCCTGTCGCAAAGCGAAGTGTACCGCCGCGCCTTCGACGACCCCGCGCTGTCGACGCTTTTTGCCCTACTGGCGACCGAAGTGCGCGTGATGGCCGATCGCATCGACGCCGACGATTCCACCCTGATCGCCGACCTGCCCGGCCTTCTGGCGACCTTGACCCTGCTGCGCGAACAGACCCGCGCCGTCACCACGGAAGGCAACCGCGCGCTCGTGCACGACTCCGACGCCTCGCGGCAAGAGATTTCGCAGGTGCTTCTCAGGCTGGCCATGGCCTCGTTCCTGCTGCTGGTGATCCTTGCGGCGATGGTCGTGCAGTTTCGCAGGATGGCGCAGATCTCGGTCCGGCAACTGCAGGAAAACCTGTCGACCTCTGCCCGGCTCGAGGCGACGTTCAACACCTCGCGCGACAGCATCGTCGTGGTCGAGGACGACGGACGGATCGACAACCTGAACCGTACGGCAGCGGATCTTTTCAACCGGGACGATATCTATACCCGCGGCGCCAGGATCGGCACGATGCTGGCCTATCGGTCGGACACGGGCCTTGAGCCGCTGACCGGAGCGCAGCTGTTGCGCATGGCCGCGGAACGCCAGACCGGCATCCGCCTGATCGGGATCCGCCCGGATGAAACGACCTTTCCGGTCGAGATGTCGGTCGGCACCTCGACCCGTGAAAAGCGCCCGATCTGCGTCTGCGTGATCCGCGACATCTCGCACCAGATGAACGTGGAAACCGAACTGAAGCAGTCGCGGGACCACGCCCTTGCCGGCGAACGGGCCAAGGCGCGGTTCCTGGGTGTGATCAGCCACGAGATGCGCACACCGCTGAACGGCATCCTCGGCACCTTGGATCTGATCGAAGAGGAGGTCACGCAGGACGATCACGCAGGTCCACTGCGCGACACCTTCCTGCCGATGCTGCGCAATTCGTCGAGCACGCTTCTGACGCTGGTCAACGATGTGCTTGATATCACGCAGATCGAAAGCGGGATGAAGCTGAACACCCGCGCCTTCGACCTGGACCGGATGCTGGGTGATCTGACACTGGCCTTTGCCGCCGGGGCCCGCGAAACCGGCAATCGGGTCGAGGTGACCAGCGCCGATCCGATCGGCACGGTCGCGGGCGATCCGGACCGGCTGCGCCAGGTGATCTCGAACCTTCTGGGCAATGCGATCAAGTTCACCAAGGACGGTGTCATCACGATCGAGGCCAGCCGCCTGTCGGAGGAGTTGATCGAGATCCAGGTGATCGACACCGGCTTTGGCATGACCGCCGCCGAACTTGAGCGGATCTTTGACGATTTCGTACGCACCGACCGGGCGATCAACCAGCAGATCCAGGGCACCGGCCTTGGGCTGGGCATCGCCAAGACGCTGGTCGAGGCCATGGGCGGCACCATCGGCGCCGAAAGCGAACCGGGGGAAGGGTCGCTGTTCTGGGTGCGCCTGCCCCTGCCCCCGGCGATGCCGCTGGCCGAGGATGAAACCGAGGACCGGCCGGGCACCGGCACCTGTGCCCGCATCCTTCTGGTCGAGGACAATGCGACCAACCGGTTCATCGCCCGCCGCCTGATGGAAAACGACGGCCACCGCGTGACCGAAGCCGTCAACGGCGCCGCCGCCGTCGATCTGGCCAATAGGGAACATTTCGATCTGATCCTGATGGACATCTCGATGCCCGTTATGGACGGCATCGCCGCGACGCAGGCCATACGCGCCGGCACTGGCCCGAACAGCCAGACCCGGATCATCGCGCTGACCGCGCATCTGACCGGCGGGCTTGACCAGACCCAGACCGATGCGGTGATGGACGCCGTCCTGCACAAGCCGATCGACCGCGCGGCGCTGCGTCGACAGATCGCCTCGGCGGTCGGCAAGGCGGTCGGGCCACCGCAGCAGGACGACGACCAGCCGCCCTTCGATTCGCTTCTGGCCGAACTGGATCCCGCAACGGCCACCCGCCTGATCGATGCCTTCGTTGCGGAAACCGACCGGGCACTGGCCGACCTGCCAGGGCGACTGGCCGCGGCCGAACCGCAGGATGACGCCGTCGCCCGCGCCCTGCATGACGCGGCCGGCGGCTGTGCCAGTTTCGGCCTGCCACGCCTGCATCGCCTTCTGATCGAAGGAGAATCCGACTGGCGTGCCGGTGATCGGGCGGCGGCAGAAGCAAAGTTGAGCGACGCCTGTCGGATCTGGCCCGATCTGCGCGCCCAGGTCCTTGACGCGCGTCCGACGATCCCCGTCAGCCCCTGACGCCCCTTGACCCGACCATATTCGCCGCCAAACTAGACCAAACGGTCTAGGAGCAACGACGATGTATGATTGGAACGATCCTGACCTCGTGGACCGGCTGACCCGCAGTTCGGCCAACCAGGGGTTCAACCAATGGCTCGGCATCACGCCGATCGCGGTCGGCAATGGCCAGGTTGAACTGACCGTGCGGATCCGGCCCGAGATGACCCAACACCACGGCTATGTCCACGGCGGCTGCGTCGGCACGATCGCGGATGCCGCCTGTGCCTGGGCCGGCGTTGCCGCCACCGGTGCGGATGTCGTCACGGCCAATTACACGCTGCACTTCCTCGCCCCCGCCACCGGAGAGCTGCTGCGCGCCAAGGGCCGGACCATCCGTGCCGGACGCAGCGTCGTCACGGTCGAGGCCGAGGTCTGGGCCGAAGCCGAAGGCCGCGATCCCAAGAAGGTCGCTGTCGCCATGGCCTCGATCGCGGTGCTGCCACAGAAGACACCGGCATGACCCGGCAGGGCGAAGAAACCCGCGCCCGGCTGATCCGCGCCGCCGTCGCCCTGTACCAATCGCAGGGCTACCACGCGACCGGGGTGGCCGCGATCCTGACCCATGCGGGCGTGCCCAAGGGGTCGATGTACCACCATTTTCCCGATGGCAAGCAAGAGCTTACGGTGGCCGCCGTCGACTGGTTGACGCAAGAGATGATCGGGCGATTTGCCCGTGCCGCCGATGGCAAGGTGGCCGCGGACAAACAGGTGATGCGGCTTTTCACCGACACCGCCGCCTGGGTCGAAGGGCATGACTATACCCAGGGCGCGCTGCTGTCATTGCTGGCACAGGAGGTCGAGGCGGGTGAGGTTGCCCTGCGCACACGGATCGCCGCCGCCTACCGTGATGTGACCACGCAACTGGCCGAAGCGCTTGAGGCCGGGGGCGCCACGCAGCCGGAGGATCTGGCCACCACGGTTCTGGCGGCGCTGGACGGCGGCATTGCCCGCGCCCGCGCGCAACGCTCGACCGTCGGGCTTCACCGCGCCGGAGAGATGCTGGCAGCCGTCGCCCGGCGTTAACCGAACAGATCGTGCGCCAGTTCCAGCGCGTCGATCAGCGCGTCGACCTCGGACTTGGTGTTGTACATGCCAAAGGACGCGCGGCAGGTCGCCGACAGGCCCAGGTGCTCCATCAACGGTCCGGTGCAATGTTGCCCGGCCCGCACCGCGACGCCCTTCTTGTCAAGAATGGTCGAAATATCATGGGCATGGGCCGCCCCTTCCAGGGTGAACGAAAAGATCGCCCCCTTGCCCGGTGCAGTGCCCTGGACCTGGATCCAGTTCACCCCGTGCAGCCGTTCTGCGGCATAGCGCGCGATCTCGGCCTCGTGGGCGGCAATGTTTTCCATCCCGACGCCCATCATGTAATCCAGCGCGACGCCAAGACCGATCGTCTGCACGATCCCCGGGGTGCCTGCTTCGAACTTCATCGGCGGATCGTTATAGATCACGGCATCCTTGGTCACTTCGCGGATCATGTCACCGCCGCCGAGGAATGGCCGCATCTCGGCCTGCCGCTCGGCACGGGCAAAGATCGCCCCGGACCCCGAGGGGCCGTAAAGCTTGTGGCCCGTGATCGGATAGAAATCACACCCGATGTCCTGCACGTCGACCGGCATGTGAACCGCGGCCTGCGATCCGTCGATCACCGACACGATGCCGCGCTCGCGGGCGGCGGCGCAGATCGTCTTGACGTCCACCACGGTGCCCAGCACGTTCGACATCTGCGTCACGCAGACCATCCGGGTCCTGGGCCCGAAGGCATCGATGACCTTCTGCGGATCCAGCGATCCGTCGGCCTCGACATCGACCCATTTGATCACGACACCCTGACGCTCACGCAGGAAGTGCCACGGCACGATGTTGGCGTGATGCTCCATCACGCTCAGCACGATCTCGTCGCCCGCCTGCAGGTGCGGCATGGCCCAGCCGTATGCGACAAGGTTCAGCCCCTCGGTCGTGCCCGAGGTGAAGATGATCTCGTCCTCTGACCCGGCATTCAGGAACTGGGCGATTTTGCGCCGGACGCCTTCGTATTTCTCGGTCGCCAGGTTCGACAGGTAATGCAGCCCGCGGTGCACATTGGCGTATTCATGCGAATAGGCGGTATTGATCGCGTCGATCACCACCTGCGGCTTCTGTGCCGAGGCCCCGTTGTCCAGGTAGACCAGCGGCTTGCCGTTGACCTCGCGCGACAGGATCGGGAAATCGCGGCGGATCGCGTCGACGTCGTACATCAGAAATCTCCGGTCTGGGCGGGCGGTGCAAGGCCAAGCGCGGCGCTCAGCACGGACATCACCACGATAAGGCCGACGAACATGACGGCCAGCGTGCCAAGCGCCTTGGGAATGTTGAACCCATGCGCCTGGGCCACGAAATTGAGAAGGATCCAGATCCCCCAGATGCCAAGCGCGGTCGCCGCCAGCCAGCCCAGCAGCGGTGACACCAGCGACAGGATCGAGATCACGACCTGCGCCACCACCCGCAGCATCTGCAGCCAGACGGTGATCTTGCCGACGCTTTCCACGTCGCCGATCCCACCCAGCAAGCGGCCCGAAAAGGCCGTCAGGAAGACCATCAGCACGAAGATCACCAGGATGAACCCGGTCAGCGTCACGGGCGATCCGACCATCGCGGGCACGGCAAGCCCCGCCTGCGCCAGCCCCGGCAGCAGGACGGAATAGTAGATCCCGTTCAGCACCGCGACGAGGCCGAGCCCCATCCAGACCGCCTGCATCGGAACATCCAGCGCCAGCACGCGTTTGGCGGCCTGCGCCGGGTTCGTCACCGTTTCCAGCGCGAGCGATTTCAGATCATCAAAAGTCATATCCGGCCCTTTTCGACCGCCCAGAGGCCCGACACCCAGAACCACAGAAAGACCCCAAGCGCCAGCAACCCGGTCAGGGCCGTCTGCGGCCCGGCCCCCAGGAACCCTTCGGTCAACCCGTTGAGAAGAAAGGCCGGCGCCGTGGCCAGCAGCGCCCAGAACAGCGCCATGCGGGCAGAATAGAAACCGCCCTGCCCGCCCACGACCCGCGCCACCGCGTGGCTGAGCGCGCCGAGGCCGTAAAGGATCAGCGGCAGGATAAACACCAGCGCCATCAGCGATCCGCCCATCAGCATCTCAAGCTCGGCTCCGGTCTCGAACGACTGCCGGGCCAGTCGCGGCCACTGCGCCACGAACAGCAGACCGCAGCCCGCCATCAGCACGGCCAGCGCGCGGTCTTCCCGCGCGCCGCCTTCGATCCGGCGCTGCAACACGGGCACGGGCCCGCGATAGGTCGCCACGATATCCCGCAGGATCGACATCAGCCGCGCCGACGATCCAGCCAGGCTTCGACCTTGCCCAGGATCTCGTCCGAGAGCGCCTCGTCCTCGATCTCCTGCACCGCTTCGGCCAGGAAGGCCAGCGTCAGCAGGTCGGTTGCCCGTCCTTCCGGCACCCCGCGCGACCGCAGGTAGAACAGCGCATCCTCATCGATCGCCCCGGACGTGGAGCCGTGCGAACAGGCCACGTCATCGGCGTAGATCTCAAGCTCGGGCTTGGCCAGGAACTGGCTGTCCCCGTCCAGCAGCAGCGATTGGCTGATCTGGTAGCCGTCGGTCTTCTGTGCGCCTTCCTTCACCAGGATCTTGCCCTGGAACACGCCCGTCGCACCGTTGCGCAGCACCTTCTTGAACACCTGGCGGCTTTCGCAGTTCACCGCGTCATGGGTGATGAAGATCGTGTCGTCGTGATGGAAATCACCATCGCCGACGCAGGCGCCGGCCACGTGGGCCACGGCGTCATCACCGGTCAGTTCGATCACGCATTCATTGCGCGTCATCCGGCCGTTCGCGGTCAGGGTAAAGCTTTTGAACGTGCTCTCGGTGCCCAGACGCGCGAAGATATGCGTCGCGGCCTGACGTTCGTGATCGCGCCCCTGCGCCCGGACGTGGTGGAAAGCCGCGCCATCGGCAATATCGACCTCCATCACCTTGTTGAACCGCGCGGCGGCGGGGCCGTTTTCCAGCACCGTCAGCTCGGCCTTGGCATCCAGCTTGATCACGTGGTGCAAGATCGCATCCGAGGTCTCGCTCTCGTGCCGATAGATCAGCGACACGGGCTTTTCCGCCTTGCCGGTCGCATGGATCAGCACGCCGTCGGTGGCGTAGGCGGTGTTCAGCGCGGCCAGCGGACGTGCGACCGGATCCTGACCGTTCGCCTCGAGCGTGCCATAAAGCCCCTGCGCCCAGTGGATGTCCGAGGTCGCCTCGGCCAGACGTTCGATCTTGACCCCCGCAAGTGCGGGATCGTCCGAGGCCGCGGCGTCGAAGACGCCGTCCACGAAGACCAGCTTGACGCGGTCGACGCTGTCGAACACCTGCACCTCGTCGCCGGTAAAGACCGCCGCCGGGGTGACATCGGCCACGACCAAGCCCGTGGGTTTGGTGAATTTCCAGTATTCATCACGGGCGTGCGGCAGGCCCTGCTGCACCACCCGGTCCAGCGCCGCCTTGCGTGCCGTGGCCGTCCAACCCTTGTCCGCCACCGGACCCAGGCTGTCGAGCCGCGCGCTGGTCGCGCCCTGCTTCTGTTCGATGAGTCCTGCGCGTGCGGCCATTATTCGGCCTCCGCAAGCAGGTCGGCATAGCCGTTCTGTTCGACTTCCAGCGCCAGTTCGGGACCGCCGGTCTTGATGATCCGGCCGTCGGCCATGATGTGCACGACGTCCGGTTTGATGTGGTCCAGAAGGCGCTGGTAGTGGGTGATGACCAGGAAGCCACGGCCTGCATCGCGCAGCGCGTTCACGCCTTCGGACACCAGTTTCATCGCGTCGACGTCCAGGCCCGAATCCGTTTCATCCAGGATGCACATGCGCGGCTGAAGAACCGCCATCTGCAGGATTTCGTTGCGCTTCTTCTCACCACCCGAGAAACCGACGTTCACGGGGCGCTTCAGCATGTCGGCGTCGATCTTCAGATCCTTGGCCTTTTCACGCACGAACTTGAGGAAATCGGTCGCCGACATCTCGTCTTCGCCGCGCGCCTTGCGTTGTGCGTTCACCGCAGTGCGCAGGAAGGTCATGTTGCCGACGCCGGGGATCTCGACCGGGTACTGGAACGCCAGGAACAGGCCCGCCGCCGCGCGCTCTTCCGCTTCCATGTCCAGCAGGTCGTCGCCGTCCAGCGTCGCCTCGCCGCCGGTGACCTCGTAGCCGTCCTTGCCGGACAGCACGTACGACAGCGTCGACTTGCCCGACCCGTTCGGGCCCATGATCGCATGCACCTTGCCCGCTTCGACGGTCAGGTCCACACCCTTGAGGATCTGTTTGTCCTCGTCTTCCAGTTTCACCTGCAGGTTCTTGATTTCCAGCATCTTTTCGTCCTTTTCATCCGCCCCGTCCGGGGCGCCCATATCCTTGCCCGGGGGCTGCCCCCCGCGCGAATTTCGTTAGTCCACCACCACGGCCGTGCCCGAGACCGACACCATCAGCATCGAATCCCCCACGACCTCGTAATCCAGATCGACACCCACCACGGCATTGGCACCCATGGCCGCCGCGCGATGTTCCAGCTCGCGCATGGCAGTGTCGCGGGCATCCTGAAGCTTGGCCTCGTAGGCACCCGACCGGCCGCCGACGATATCGGTGATCCCGGCAAAGAAATCGCGCACCACGTTGGCGCCCATGATCGCCTCGCCCACCACGATGCCGCGGTAGTCGGTGATGCGTTTGCCTTCGATCGATTGCGTCGTTGTCACGATCATCTCAATCTCCTGTCTCTGCCATCTGCACCTCGGCCAGCGCAGCGCTCAGACGCGCCTCGTCGCTGGCGTGACAGATGATGAAGTTCTTGTTCGTCTGATACCGCTGGTGCACCAGCAGCTCGCGATAGTCCTGCGCCGCGACCCATTGATCGAAGGCGTCGTAGTTTTCCTGATCGACCTCGACCAGCATGACCGGGTGGCACCGCGCCAGAACGCCCGAAAGGCCCTGCAGCGCCTGCATTTCCATCCCCTCGACATCGATCTTGATGAAGTCGGGGGTGACATCGGCCAGGGCATCATCGGCGCGCACCACTTCGACATCGCCTTCGCCCGCCCGCATCTTGGCCGCGCCCAGGTTCCGGTCGCGTTTCTGCATGCCGAAACCACCGCGCGCCACGTCCGAGGCGCCGTAGCCGATGAAGTCCAGCGACACGACATCGCGCAGACGGTTCACCAGCACGTTCTGGATCAGCAGCTCATAGGCCAGCGGGTTCGGCTCGAACGGGATCACCTTGGTGGCCTTCAGGTGCAGCGCGGCAAACAGCGAATGATTTCCGATGTTTGCCCCGATATCGACAAAGGTGCCGCCCGTGGGAAAGATCGCGCTCAGGACCGACAGTTCCTGCTGTTCATAGAATTCGCCCGCCCGGTGCTTGCGCTGGATCGGGTCGTTTTCCATGTTCACGCAGAAGGTGACAGGCAGCCCAAGCGGCGACGCATGGATCAGCTCCAGCGGCACAGAGGCCACCGGACGCCCACGCGCCAGCCGTCGATTTATGCGTGCCACCCGCGGGATCATGGATCAGCCCACGGAGCCTTCGAGAGAGATCGCGACAAGCTGCTGTGCTTCCATCGCGAATTCCATCGGCAGGGCCTGCAGCACCTCGCGGCAGAAGCCGTTCACGACCAGCGCGACCGCCTCTTCTTCGTCCATGCCGCGCTGGCGGCAATAGAACAGCTGATCGTCGTCGACCTTCGACGTCGTCGCCTCGTGTTCCACGCGGGACGAGTTGTTCTTCACCTCGATATACGGAACCGTATGCGCACCGCATTCCGACCCGATCAGAAGCGAGTCACACTGCGTGTAGTTGCGCGAATTCTTCGCCTTGGGGTGCATCGAAACCAGCCCGCGATAGGTGTTCTGCGCCTTGCCCGCGCTGATCCCCTTGGACACGATCCGAGACTTCGTGTTCTTGCCCAGGTGCACCATCTTCGTGCCGGTATCGGCCTGCTGATAGTTGTTGGTGATCGCGATCGAGTAGAATTCGCCCTGGCTGTCGTCCCCGCGCAGGATGCAGCTGGGGTATTTCCAGGTCACGGCGGACCCCGTTTCAACCTGCGTCCACATCACCTTGGCCCGGTCGCCCCGGCAATCCGCGCGCTTGGTCACAAAGTTATAGATGCCGCCCTTGCCATTCTCGTCGCCCGGGAACCAGTTCTGGACGGTGGAATACTTCACCTCGGCGTCTTCCTCGACGACGATCTCGACCACGGCGGCATGCAGCTGCGACGTATCCCGCTGCGGTGCGGTGCAGCCTTCGAGGTACGAGACATACGACCCCTTGTCTGCGATGATCAGCGTGCGTTCGAACTGGCCGGTGTTTTCCGCGTTGATACGGAAATAGGTGGACAGTTCCATCGGGCAGCGCACGCCCGGCGGGACGTAGACGAACGACCCATCCGAGAAGACGGCGCTGTTGAGCGTGGCGTAGAAGTTGTCGGACACAGGAACGACCGACCCGAGGTATTTCTTCACCAGCTCAGGATGCTCGCGGATCGCTTCCGAGATCGAACAGAAGATCACCCCGGCCTTTTTCAGTTCCGCCTGGAAGGTCGTGCCGACGGAGACGGAATCGAACACCGCGTCCACGGCGACCTTGCGGCCTTCGGCGGGCATGTCCTCGGCGCCCTCGACGCCGGCCAGGATCATCTGTTCCTTCAGCGGAATGCCCAGCTTTTCATAGGTCGCCAGCAGCTTGGGGTCGACCTCGTCCAGCGACTTGGGCTTCACTTCCATGCTTTTCGGGCGGGCGTAGTAATACTGCTTCTGGAAGTCGATCTCCGGATAATCGATCATCGCCCAGTCGGGTTCTTCCAGCGTCTTCCAGCGTGCGAACGCCTCAAGCCGCCAGTCGGTCATCCACTGGGGTTCTTCGTTCTTTTCGGAAATCAGCCGCACGATGTCCTCGGAGAGGCCCATGGGCGCGTATTCCGTTTCGATCTCGGTGTCCCAGCCGTACTTGTAGGTTCCGATCGCCTTGACCGCATCGACCGTTTCCTGGTCGACGCCTTCCTTCACCTGGGTGTCGTCAATCGTGCTCATCTCTCGCGTCCTTCCTTACGCCGCGCGGGCGCGGTGTTTGTCCCGTTGCGCCAGCCAGGCATCGGCAAAGCGCATGATCTCGTCTTCCGTCGTCCGGACCCCAAGCGACACGCGCAGCGCGCCACCGGCAGACCGGTCGTCATAACCCATGGCCTTCAGAACCTTGCTCTCGCGGACCTTGCCGCTTGAACAGGCCGATCCGGCCGAAACTGCGAACCCCTTGAGGTCCATTTGCATCACCTGCGTCTCGCCCTTCCAGCCGGGGGACACAAGGTAGCTGGTGTTGGGCAGCCGCGGCGCATTGGCCCCGGCGATCACCACGTCTTCGGCCTCGGTCAGCACCCGCGCCTCGAAGGCGTCGCGCAAATCGCGCACCCGGTCCCAGGCGCCGCTGTCCAGCTCGGCCATGGCGGCCTCGGCGGCGGCGCCGAAGCCGACGATGCCCAGCAGGTTCTCCGTCCCCGCGCGGCGGCCCATCTCCTGGCCTCCGCCCGTCATCTGGGCCTGCACATCCGTGCCGCGCTTCATCACCAGCGCCCCGATGCCCTTGGGCGCGCCCAGCTTGTGACCGGATATAAGGGCCATCTGGCAGCCCATCCAGTTGAAGGCCACCGGAATCTTGCCGAAAGCCTGGGTTGCGTCCGACGCATAAAGCCCCTCGGGCAGGGTCTGGATCACCCCGGTTTCGGAATTTGCCAGCTGCAGCGTACCCTTGGAGACATCGCCGGGCGTCACGATCCCGTCGGCATCCACCGCCCAGACCGGCGAAATCCGGCTGCCCACGGCATCATGTTCGATGCCCGCGCCCTCAAAACCGCCAGCGGCAAAGGCGATCCCCGCCGCTTCGGTCGCGCCCGAGGTGAAGACGATATCCGCCCCATCCGCCCCGAAGGCCGCCGCGACCTGCGCCCGCGCCTTTTCGATCAACGCCTTGGCCGCACGCCCCTCGGCATGGACCGAGGACGGATTGCCCACCAGGTCCATCGCCGCCAGCATCGCCTCGCGCGCCTCGGGCCGCAGAGGATAGGTGGCGTTGTGGTCAAGATAGACCCGCGAGATCACGCGTCTTCCTCGTCCACGACCGCAAAGAGGTTCGGCACAGCCGGGCATGGCGCCAGGCCGTTACCGATCACATCCGACAGCCGCGCCTGGTGCAGGAACACGTAGACATGCGCCGACAGGCTTTGCCACAGACGGTTGGTGACGGACTGCGCCTTGGTGCCCGACAGGCCGCCGCTGGCACCCGCGCCCGAATGCATCGCGTCGATGGTTTCATCCACGGCACCCAGCACGTCGATCACCCGGATATCGGACGCGGACCGCGCCAGCTTGTACCCGCCGCCCGGCCCCCGGACCGACGCCACAAGCCCCGAACGACGCAACTTGACGAACAGCTGTTCGAGATAGGGCAGAGAGATATTCTGCCGTTTCGACACCTCGGCCAGCGTCACCAGCTTGCCCTCGGGCTGCATTGCAATATCCGCCAGTGCCACCATGGCATAGCGTCCTTTGGTGCTGAGTTTCATGGCCTGACGCCCCGTGCGAGTCCCGAATTCATTGACGTTGCCGAAACAAGAGCTTATCTCGCTTCAAGCCGTCATGCCGGGGCCGGACCCCGGTTTAGAATCTTTCTAAGGTGCTTGAGCTAATTCGTCAAGAATTGAGCACCAAACAGGAGTACCCAATGCCCGAGGTTATTTTCCCCGGCCCCGAAGGCCGCCTCGAAGGTCGCTACCACCCGCAGAAAGAACGTGACGCGCCGATCGCCATCATCCTGCATCCGCACCCTCAGTTCGGCGGCACGATGAACAACAAGGTCGTCTATAACCTGCATTACGCCTTCCACAAGATGGGCTTCACTGTCCTGCGGTTCAACTTCCGCGGCGTGGGACGCAGCCAGGGTGAATACGACCAGGGCGTGGGTGAACTGTCGGATGCGGCCTCGGCCCTCGACTACCTGCAGTCGATGAACACGAACTCCAAGCATTGCTGGGTCGCGGGCTTTTCCTTTGGCGCCTGGATCGGCATGCAGCTTTTGATGCGCCGCCCCGAGATCACCGGCTTCATCTCGGTCAGCCCTCCCGCCAACATGTACGATTTTTCGTTCCTGGCGCCCTGCCCGTCTTCGGGCCTGATCATCAATGGCACCGCCGACCGCGTCGCGCCCCCCGCAGACACCACCACCCTGGTCGGCAAGCTGCAGGAACAGAAGGGCATCACGGTCACCCATGAACAGATGGAAGGCGCCGGCCACTTCTTCGAAGATCCCTACATGGATCCGATGATCGACACCGTGACCGACTACGTCAAACGCCGCCTGACCGAGTCGACCCGCTGATGTCGGGGTCGACCGACCGGATCGCCGCCAAACTGGCCGACGAAACGCTCGAGGTGATGACCCAGACCGGCAACGAACGGTTCTACATAGAGGTCGCGCAGATGATCGGCGCGGCCTCGCAGACGCTGGAAGAGGCCTATCTGACCGAAATCCGCGTCCGTCTTGCCGCCCGCAAGGCCATGAGCTTTATCCGCAAGCACAAGAAAGCCTCGGAATGACCCGCATCGACGCGCAGATGGCCTTTCTGGCCGAAGCCGAGAAGCTGCGGGGCATTCTGCGCGCCACCCCGATCGGTGACAATTCGCGGCAAGAGAACTCGGGCGAACACAGCTGGCACATCGCGCTGTATGCCATGATCCTGGGCGAACACGCCCCCGAGGGCGTGCAGATCGACCGGGTGATCCGGATGCTGCTGATCCACGACATCGTCGAAATCGACGCGGGCGACGTGCCGATCTATGCCCAGACCGCCGAAGGCCAGGCCGAAACCGAAGCGGCCGAGGAACGCGCCGCCGCCCGCATCTTTGGCCTGCTGCCCGAAGATCAGGCGCGGGGCCTGATCGACCTCTGGCATGAGTTCGAGGCGGCCGAGACACCGGACGCCATCTTTGCCAAATCGCTCGACCGGTTCCAGCCGCCCAACCTGAACCTCGCCTCGGGTGGCGGATCCTGGAAGACCTACAACGTCACCTTCGACGTTCTGGATCAGCGCGTCGGCAAGCCGGTGCGGCGTGGGGCCCCCGCGCTTTGGGACTGGATCGCGCCGAGGATCCGGGCGGTCCTGGGCTAGACCCAGTCCGCCAGCACCTCGGGCATCCACTTGGCCGATGTCCTGTCGGCCGCGTAATAGCACCGCCCGCAGCGTTTCAGCACATCTCGGTCGATCTCGAACCCCAGCCCAGGCGCCTGGGGCATTTTGAACCATCCCTCGTCGTGCAGGAACGGCTGCGTGAAGATCTGGTCGCGCCCCTCGGGGGTCCAGCCCGGCTCGGCGATCGGATATTCGAAGAGCTCTTCTCCCGCGAACCCGCTGGCCGCGAAGACATGGGCGTTGGCGATGAACCCGAACCCGTTCGACCAGCAATGCGGCGTGAACCGCACGCCGCGTTCGCGACACAGCTTGGCAACCTGCATCACCTGCCCCACGCCCCCGGCCCACATCACGTCGGGCTGATAGATGTTGTAGCAGCGCATGGTGACCATCCGCTCCAGCTCGGAATAGCCCATCAGGTGCAGCTCGCTTCCCGCAACGGGCACGCGGGAATAGCTGGTCAGCTCGGCCATCTGGTCGTGCCATTCGCCGAACAGCGGCTCTTCCACCCAGGCAAGGCCGACGTCCGCCGCCGCGTCCACGAACCGCTTGGCCCGGTCAAGCGACCAGATCGGCGCATCCCCATCCTTGGTCAGCCGAAACGCCTGGTTCACGTCGACTGAAATCCGCATCCGCCCCTGCATATAGGTCGCAATGTCCGAGATATGTTCGATATCAACGGCTTCGTCGAAATCATGCACCCGGATCTTCATCGTCCGAAAACCCTCGGCATGGCGTTTCTCGGCCTCTTCCCGCCGCGCGCCGGTGTCCTTGATCTCTCCGCCCGAGGCATAAAGTGGGATGCGATCGTCCGTCCCGCCCAGCAACTTGTAAAGCGGCAGCCCTGCCGCCTTGCCGCGAATGTCCCAGAAGGCCGGCTCAAGCCACCAGTTGAAACTGCCGCCCGCCGCCATGATGCCGATGCGTTCGGTCAGCGTGGCCTGATCCGCGACATCCACCCCCAGAAACAGCGCCGACAGCTGGTCCCCCAGCCCCGCACGTTCCCGCCCCGAGGCGGGAAAGCCGCTCCACCCCTCGATGCCGTCATCGGTGACGAACCGCACGACACACATCGATACATGCGTCCGGATGAACCCCGGTATCCAGGACGGCGCATGCGGCGCGGCCAGGGGCGTCTTCACGAGGTACAACTCGACACGGTCCAGAACAGACATGGGCGGTCCTTTCAGGGTTCGGGGACATTCCGTTACGCGGAAAGCTAGGCGGACAATGGACCGTCGCAGAGGGCCAATCCGCGCCCATCACCAGACCAATTCAGGTCCAGCTTCCTCTGGTCCCATATCCTGGGGGAGTCGCGGCACGCGACGGGGGCAAAGCCCCCATCCCACCCTCAGCCCTTCGACTTGGCGCCGGCGTCCACGGCGTGCTTTGCCAGATCCTGGGCGATCGCGAAGGCACCCTTGATCTTGTCCGCGTTCGATTTCCAGTCCCGCCGCACGACGATCTTGTTGTCCTTCACCTTGGCCAGACCCTTCTGCGCCTTGATGAACTCGACCAGCCCCTGCGGATTGGCAAACTTGTCGTTGTGGAACTGGATCGTCGCCCCCTTCGGCCCGCCGTCCAGCTTTGCGATCCCGGCGCGTTTGCACATCGCCTTGATGCGCACGACCAGCAGCAGCGTGTTGACCTCTTTCGGCAGCTTGCCGAAACGGTCGATCAGTTCGGCGGCAAAGCCTTCCAGTTCGACCTTGGTGGTCAGCGACGACAGGCGGCGATAGAGCCCCAGCCG
This sequence comes from Pseudooceanicola onchidii, assembly GCF_004959925.1. Lineage (GTDB taxonomy): Bacteria > Pseudomonadota > Alphaproteobacteria > Rhodobacterales > Rhodobacteraceae > Pseudooceanicola > Pseudooceanicola onchidii. The sequence goes on from NZ_SPUW01000001.1 coordinate 1,560,437, forward strand.
CAGGTCGAGGTCGGGCACGTACTCCTCGGGGATCAGCACCGACACGCCCAGGTTGATCTGTGGCGCCCACTGGTCATCCATTTCGGACAATCCGTCCAGCTCGCCCGACTTGATCTTGGCGATCGCCTCTTCCAGCATCGACTGGTACAACTCGTAGCCCACGTCGCGCATGTTGCCCGACTGTTCTTCGCCCAGCAGGTTGCCCGCGCCTCGGATGTCCAGATCCTGGCTTGCCAGCGTGAACCCGGCGCCAAGCGTGTCGAGCGAGCCGAGAACCTTCAGCCGTTTCTCGGCTCCCGGCGTCAGGCGCACGCGGGGCTTGGTCGTCAGGTAGGCATAGGCGCGCGTCTTGGCGCGGCCCACACGCCCCCGTATCTGATAGAGCTGCGCCAGCCCGAACATGTCGGCGCGGTGCACGATCATCGTGTTGGCGCGCGGGATATCCAGACCGGATTCGACGATCGTCGTGGCCAGCAGGACGTCGTACTTGCCGTCGTAGAAGGCGTTCATCCGCTTGTCGAGCTCACCGGCGGCCATCTGGCCATGCGCGGTGACGTAACTCACCTCGGGCACTTCGTTTTTCAGGAACTCCTCGACCTCGGCCAGGTCGGTGATCCGGGGCACGACATAGAAGGACTGGCCGCCGCGATAGCGTTCGCGCAGCAGCGCCTCGCGCACGGTGACCGCATCGAATTCGGACACGTATGTCCGGATCGCCAGACGGTCGACCGGCGGCGTGCCGATGATCGACAGATCCCGCACCCCCGACAGCGAAAGCTGCAGCGTCCGGGGGATCGGCGTGGCGGTCAGGGTCAGCACGTGCACGTCGGATTTCAGCTGTTTGAGCCGTTCCTTGTGGTTCACGCCGAACCGCTGTTCCTCGTCCACGATCAGCAGGCCGAGGTTCTTGAACCGGATCGACTTGGCCAGAAGCGCATGGGTGCCGACCACGATGTCGACCGTGCCCTTCGCCAGCCCCTCGCGCGTCTTCTCGGCGTCCTTGGCCGAGACAAAGCGCGACAGCGGCGACACCTGCAACGGGAAGCCCCGGAAGCGTTCGGCAAACCCCTGAAAATGCTGACGCGCCAACAGGGTCGTCGGCGCGATCACCGCCACCTGCACGCCGGACATGGCGGCGACAAATGCGGCGCGCAGCGCCACCTCGGTCTTGCCGAACCCGACATCGCCGCAGATCAGACGGTCCATCGGATGCCCGGATTCCAGATCCTCGATCACGTCGGAAATCGCCGACAGCTGGTCGTCGGTTTCCTGGTAGGGAAAGCGCGCCTGGAAGGCATCCCAGGCGCCATCGGGCGGATCCATGATCGGGGCCTTGCGCAGCGCACGTTCCGCCGCAACGCGGATCAGCCGGTCCGCCATCTCGCGAATGCGTTCCTTCAGGCGCGCCTTCTTGGCCTGCCAGGCGCCACCGCCCAGCTTGTCCAGAAGCCCTTCCTCGTGGCCGTACTTGGACAGCAGTTCGATGTTTTCGACCGGCAGGTAAAGCCTTGCGCCTTCCGCATATTCCAGCAGCAGGCATTCATGCGCGGCACCTGCGGCCGTGATGACCTCAAGCCCGTGATAGCGCCCGATGCCATGATCGACATGGACCACCAGATCGCCGGGCGACAGCGACTGCGCCTCGGTCAGGAAGTTCTCGGCCCGGCGTTTCTTGCGCGCGCCACGGATCAGACGGTCGCCCAGCACGTCCTGTTCGGAAATCACCGTCAGCTTGCGGTCGCGCCACGGGCCTTCGAACCCGGCCTCAAGCGCCCAGACCGCCAGATGCAGGCCCGTCTTGCCGATGCCTTCAGCGTTGCGGATCGGCACGGCACCGACCAGCCCCTCGTCCTCGATCAGCCCGTCCAGACGTTCACGCGCGCCGTCAGAGTACGACGCGATGACCACAGGACCATCCGCCATCTTCGCCCGCACGTGATCGGCCAACGCCCCGAAAAGGCTGACATTCTCAAGCTGCCGCTCGGGCGAGAAGCTGCGCCCGACGCGCCCGCCTGCATCCACCACCCCGGGGCCCGAGGCACGGGGCAACGGCGACATCTGCACCACCCGCAACGGATCGACCGCCTTGTCCCAGGCGGCATCGTCCAGATACAGCAGGCCCGGCGGCACGGGTTTGTAGATCGAATCCATACGGTCGCGTTTTTCAAGCGCGATGCGCCGCGTGTCGTATTGATCCTTGACGCCGTCCCACCTGGACAGCCGCGCCGCGCTGACCTGATCGTCCAGCATGACCGAGGCCTGCGGCACGTAGTCGAACAGCGTTTCAAGCCGGTCATGGAAAAACGGCAGCCAGTGTTCGACACCCTGGTGCTTGCGACCCGCGCTGACGGCTTCGTACAGCGGATCGTCGGTGCCCGCCGCGCCAAATTCGATCCGGTAGTTCTGGCGGAACCGGGTGATCGCGGCCTCGTCCAGGATCACCTCGCTCACCGGGGCAAGTTCGATCACGTCAAGCTTTTCGGTCGTGCGCTGCGTGCCCGCATCGAACCGCCGCGCCGCATCCAGCACATCACCGAACATGTCCAGCCGCACCGGCCCGCCTTCGCCCGGCGGATAGATGTCGATGATACCGCCGCGCACCGCGTAATCGCCGGGTTCAGTCACCGAATGCGACTGCGAAAACCCCATGCGGACAAGGAAGGCGCGCAGCGCGGCCTCGTCGATCCGGTCGCCGACACGGGCGGTGAACGCGGCCTCGCGCAGCACCTCGCGCGCAGGCACGCGCTGCGTCGCGGCGTTGACGGTCGTCAGAAGCACGAAGCGTTCGGGCATCCCATGGACCAGCGCTGCCAGCGTCGCCATCCGCATGGCCGACACGTCTGCGTTGGGCGACACCCGGTCATAGGCCAGGCAGTCCCAGGCCGGGAACTGCACCACCGGCATCGACGGATCGAAGAACCGCAGCGCATCCACCATCGAGGCCATGCGGCGATCATCCAGCGCCACGTGCACAACCGGACCGCCGCGCTTTTCCACCTCTTTCAGGATGAGAGAGGCATCGAACCCCTCGGGCGCGCCGCCGAGGGTGATCTTGTCGGACCCCGTCGCCATGGTTCAGCCCCCCAGAGCGCCGAAGGAAAAGTTCTGGAACATGCCCCACATCGTCGTGATGAAGATCGAGGCCATACCGATCAGCTGCACCGTCATCCGGTGGATCTGCAGCCGCCGATACAACTCGGCCCCCTCGGGGCGCTCGGCGGCCAGGATCCGGGCAGACCGGATGGTGATCAGCCCGACGATCGTCATGGGCATGCCAAGAAGGAACAGCGCCTGGGCGAATTCGATCCGATAGCCGAAGCCCAGAACCGCCAGCGTCGTCAGCGAAAAGCAGACCAGCACGATCAGCACCAGCCCCGACACCTCGGCCACGTGCAGGATCCGGTCGACATAGACCCGCACCAGAACGGCCACGTCGTCTTCGAACTTGCCGCCCTTGCGCTTGGCACGGGTGATCATGTCCCAGGGCACGCCAAGCACCCAGTGCGACGCGGTGGACCACATCACGGCCAGCGAAATCCAGAACCAGAGGTTCGAGAAGCTGCGCATGTCGATGACTTCGAAGATCGTCTGTGTCAGGTCCAAACCGCTGCCCTTTTGTCCGCCATCTGGCCCGGGGCGCTTGACCCCGGTCGACACGCCGGGATTGGCCCACTTGTGGTACAGGCCATTCCATGCCACCCAATGCCCGCAGGATCAAGCAGATCACGATAGGACGCGCCATGACAGCCCTCGCCGCCCCCTTCCCCGCCGCCCGTTTCCGCCGCGCGCGCAAATCGCCCGCAATCCGGGCGCTGATGCAGGAAAACGAAGTGTCGGTGAACGATCTGATCTGGCCGGTCTTCCTGACCGAGGGTGAGAATATCCGCGAACCGATCCCGTCGATGCCGGGCGTCGTGCGCCATTCGATCGACCAGGTGGTCGAGGCCGCGAAAGAAGCCGCCGATCTGGGCATCCCCTGCATCTGCCTCTTTCCCTACACGCCCATGGAGAAGCGCACCAAGGACTGCGCCGAGGCCTGGAACCCCGAAAACCTGACCAACCGCGCCATCCGCGCGATCAAGGCCGTGCGGCCCGACCTGGCGATCATGACCGACGTCGCGCTGGACCCCTACAACATCGACGGGCACGACGGGTTTGTCGTGGACGGAGAGATCCTGAACGACGAAACCGTCGAGGCACTGGTGAAACAGACGCTGAGCCAAGCCGAGGCCGGGGCGGACATCATCGGACCGTCGGACATGATGGACGGCCGCATCGCCGCGATGCGTACCGCGCTTGAGGCGGGGGGCCACACCAACGTCATGATCCTCAGCTATGCTGCGAAGTATGCCAGCGCCTTCTACGGTCCCTTCCGCGATGCGGTCGGCGCGACCGGTGCGCTGAAAGGCGACAAGAAGACCTACCAGATGAACGCGGGCAATTCGGACGAGGCGCTGCGCCTTGTCACCCGCGACATCACCGAAGGTGCCGACTGGGTGATGGTGAAGCCCGGGATGCCTTACCTCGACATCTGCACCCGGGTGAAACGAGAGCTGCAGGTGCCGACCTTCGCCTACCAGGTGTCGGGCGAATACGCGATGATCACCGGCGCGGCGCAGAACGGCTGGATCGACGGCGACCGCGCGATGGCGGAAAGCCTGCTGTGCTTCAAACGCGCGGGCTGCGACGGCATCCTGACCTATTTCGCCCCGGCCATGGCCCGCGCCCTGGGGCACTGACGTGTCGGGATTTCTGTCGCGCCTGTTTCGGCGTGGCCTGGGAACCCCGGCGACGGATCTCCCCGAGCTACCGGGGAATGTCACGGAAGACGAATTCTACGACATGACCTTCGCCATCACGGCGCAGTCGGTCACAAACGGGCTATTGCATCTGTCGTGCCGCGCGCAGGCCAACGGGCTTGCGGTCGGTTTCGACATGACCCTGCCGCAGCAGATCGACGGCGGGCTGAGCTTTAACGCAGACGGCACGCCGACCATGGCAAAGGCTCGCCTGTCCGCGCCGGTGACCTTTCTGCCTGCGGGCCCGGCCACCACGGCGCTCACGGCGACACTGTCGGCCCGCACCGGACACATCGCGCAGGATCTGTCGATCTACTACGATGCCCCGGCGACCCTGCCCGAGCAGTTGGAGGTCCATGCCCTCCACCTTGAAGAAGGCCCCGTGGACCTGATGCAGCAAAGCACCCGGATCAAGCTGTTCTTCGAACTCGGTCCCGCCCCCGAAGGTGAAGGGGAAGAAGACCCCGAGATCGAACAGCTGTATGCAGAGCTGTTCCTGATACCCGACCTTCCAAGAGGTCGGCTGGCCCTGCACGACAAGGACTATGCCTACCGGCCCGTTCTGATCGACATATTCACCGCCGCTTGGGGCTGAGGCGGGCGGCAGCACGCCAATCGCCATGGGTGATAGTGACAATACCCGCAGCACGCGCTAGACTTCGCGCAGATCCGGAGAACCGGACAGATCGAGCAACGGCGCGACCGCGCCCCCAGACAGGCAGAAGCTATGTTGAAACTCACCCGTCGCGCCGTGGCGCTGACAGCCCTCGCGTCCCTTGGCCTGACCGCCGCCTGTGGCAATGGCATCGGCAACATGAACGGCCAGAAGATCGATGCCCGCGCCGATGCGACGCTTGGCCATCTCTTTGATCGTTATCCCGAATCCCGCGAAGTTGCCGCGAAATCCGTCGCAACCCTGATCATGCCCGTGATCACCGAGGCCGGCTTTGGCTTTGGCGGATCCTATGGCCAGGGTGCGCTGCGGATCGATGGCGTCACGGTCGATTACTATTCCGCCGCCTCGGCCAACCTGGGCCTGCAGATCGGCGCGCAGCAGTACGCGCACGTGCTGTTCTTCATGACGCAGGACGCGCTTGAACGATTCCGCCGAACCGATGGCTGGGCCATGGGCGCCGATGTGGAATACGCCTTCTCGAACGACGGCGCGAACATCCGCACCGACTCCTATTCCGGCCTGTCGCCGATCGTCGCCTATGTCTTCGCCCAGGCGGGTGCGCGTCTTGGCGCCACTCTCGAAGGCGTCAAGTACAGCCGCATCATCCCCTGATCCGCATTCAGGAACGATCCTGCGGGGGCCACGTGCCCCCGCCTGCACACCCGGATTTTCCCCTGCAACTTCAGGGGTGGACCTTCCCGGCAACTGACGAAACACTCCGCCCGACATGAATGGGAGGAACACGATGTCCAGTCAGGCGGGAAAACCCGGAGAAACCGGCGCGGATGCGCTTTGCGACACGCTTCTGGCAAATGGCGTCGACGTCTGCTTTGCCAATCCGGGCACGTCCGAGATGCACTTTGTCGCCGCGCTGGACCGCAAGCAGCAGATGCGCTGCGTCCTGGGGCTGTTCGAAGGTGTCGTGACCGGGGCCGCCGATGGCTATGCGCGCATGGCCGAAAAGCCCGCGGCGACCCTGCTGCACACCGGCCCCGGCCTGGCGAACGCCCTGGCCAACATGCACAATGCCCGCCGCGCCAACACGCCAATGGTCAACGTCGTCGGCGATCACGCAAGCTATCACCTGCCCTATGACGCGCCGCTGACCTCGGATATCGAAAGCCTGGCCCGGCCGATGTCTGGCCACGTCCGCCGCATCGGCTCGGCCGCGGACGTCAGCGCGGCGACGGCCGAATCCATCGCCGCCGCATCCCGTGCGCCGGGACTTGTGTCCACCCTGATCCTGCCCGCCGATCACGCATGGGAAGCCGCACCGCAGGTCCCGCCCGTCAAGGCGGACCTGCGCGCCCCCACGGCAGCGGATCCGACAAGGATAACTGCAGCCGCCAAGGCCCTGAAGAACGGCAAGAAAACGGTCGTTCTGATTTCGGGCACAGGGCTCCGCGCCCAGGCTTTGGAAAGCGCCCAGGCCATCGCCGATACCACCGGCGCCACGATCATGGCCCAACAGTCCAACGGCCGGATCGAACGCGGGGCGGGCCGGGTCCAGATCAACCGGGTTCCCTATCCGGTCGACCAGGCGATCGAGGCCTTGAAGGGCTTTGAACAGATCATTCTGGTTGGCGCAAAGTTCCCCGTGGTCTTCTTCGGCTATCCCGGCAAACCTTCGTCGCCCGTGCCCGCCGATTGCGTATCACTGACCCTGGCCGATCCGTCGGACGACCTGCCCGCCGCGCTTGAGGTCCTGGCCGGAGAACTGGGTGCCTCGGCCCCCAAGATCACCGCGGCCCCCGCCATCCCCGACCTCATGTCGGGCGCGCTGAGCCCCGAAAGCATTGCCGTCACTCTTGGTCACGGGCTGCCCGAGAACGCGATCATCTGCGATGAATCGGTCACCTCCGGGCGGGATTTCTTCCGCTTCACCTTTGACGCCGCGCCCCATGACTGGCTGCAGGTCACCGGTGGCGCCATCGGCGGGGGCATGCCGCTCGCGGTTGGTGCCGCGCTGGCCTGTCCGGATCGGAAAGTCGTGAACCTTCAGGCAGATGGCAGCGCGATGTACACCAATCAGGCGCTCTGGACGATGGCGCGTGAAAACCTGGATGTCTGCGTGGTGATCTTCTCGAACCGGAAGTACCAGATCCTTCTGGGCGAGCTGAAGGGCGTCGGCGCAGGCGAGCCGGGCAAGAACGCCAGCCGCATGCTGAACCTCGACGAGCCCGCGCTGGATTGGGTCAAGATCGCCGAGGGCATGGGCGTCGAAGCCGCGCGCGCCGACACCGCAGAAGGGTTCACGCAGCTTTTCGACCGGGCGACGAAAACCAAGGGCCCCTTCCTGATCGAGGCGCTGATCTGACCGGTCGCGCATAGCAAAGGCGGCACGGACGGACGTGCAGGAAAACGTGGTCTTCCCTGTCGCCTTTTCACCGGGCCATGCGTTAGAAAGGGTGGTCGCCCGCCCGACTTTGGAAGGCTTGGCGGACGACCGACGTCGCAAGGACGTCCTGACCGTTGCAGCGGTCAGGGCACGACGATCAACCGGTTACTCGTGAACGCCCGACCCTAAGGGGCGGGATCGGGTTCGGCGATGTGCCTTCGCCATCTTCTAAATGTAATACACATTCCAAATTTGCCAGACGTTGTTTCGTGATTTTGCAGCCTCTGCCCGGCGTAAAAGTATAGGCCCCTGAAATTCAACCAGTTTAACCGGATTACGTTTTGTTTACAGGATGTAACGAAAAGAGGGGCCTCCGAAGAGGCCCCTTTAGTCTTGGGATCAGGCTCAGTCGTAGTACCGCCCGAAAATTTCTGCCTGCGGCCTGATCCCGGCAAGCGCGGCAAACGAACCAGTCGCCGCGCTATTCCGTCTTAGCTACACCCCGACGTCGCGCCGCAGGTGTTGCACTTCATGCAGGTGCCGTTGCGCACCAGCGTGTAGTTTCCGCAGTCGCCACAGGCTTCGCCTTCATAGCCCTGCATCTTGGCCTTGGTCCGCGCGTCCATGGACACGGTGCCCGTGGCAATCGCGGTCGAGGTTTCGATCTTCACCGCCGCAGGCGCCGTTTCCGGAACGAGCGTTTTGAGCGCGGTCACCGGGTCTGTACCGGTCATCATACCACCTTGCAGAACGACCAGTTCGGAAGGAAGACGCTTGCGCAGATACCCGGTCGAAGAGATTTGCTTAAGCACTTCCAGGGACTTGGAAGCCGCAGTTTCACTAAGCTCTTCGACGTTGGAAATCCCTTCCTGCGCCGATCCCTGACCGATGCTGTCAAAGGTCTCGCCCGTCGGTTTGACGTGCGCCAGGTCGGTACGGTCAAGGTAGGACACGGCCAGTTCGCGGAAGATGTAATCCAGAATGGACGTGGCGTTCTTGATCGAGTCGTTGCCCTGCACCATGCCGGCCGGTTCGAACTTGGTGAAGGTGAAGGCGTCGACGAATTCCTCAAGCGGCACGCCGTACTGAAGACCCACGGACACGGCGATGGCGAAGTTGTTCATCATCGCGCGGAAGCCTGCGCCTTCCTTGTGCATGTCGATGAAGATCTCACCGAGCGACCCGTCCTGATATTCACCGGTCCGCAGATAGACCTTGTGGCCACCGACCATCGCCTTCTGGGTATAGCCCTTCCGACGCTCGGGAAGCTTCTCGCGACCGGCGCGGGCAACCTCCTTGATGACGATCTTCTCGACGATCTTCTCGGCCAGCACAGCTGCCTTTTCGTGGGTCGAGCCGCTTTCCAGCACCTCCATCGCCTCGTCGTCGTCTTCCACCAGGGCGGAGGCCAGCGGCTGCGACAGCTTGGAGCCGTCACGGTACAGTGCGTTCGCCTTGATCCCGAGGGACCAGCTGAGCTCGTACGCCTTCTGGCAGTCTTCGATGGTGGCGTCGTTCGGCATGTTGATCGTCTTCGAGATCGCGCCGGAGATGAACGACTGGGCCGCGGCCATCATGGTGATGTGGCTGTCGGTCGACAGGAAGCGCTTGCCCTTTTTGCCACAGGGGTTGGCGCAGTCGAAGACGACCAGGTGCGCGGGATCCAGATGCGGCGCGCCCTCAAGGGTCATGGTGCCGCAGACGTGGTCATTGGCGGCCTCGATTTCCTTGCGGGTATAGCCGAGGTGTCGCAGCAGGTCGAAGCTGGGATCGTTCAGCTTTTCAGCCGGGATACCAAGCGTCTTCGAGCAGAACTCCTCGCCCAGGGTCCACTGGTTGAAGACGAAGCGGATGTCGAAGGCCGAAGCCAGCGAGGCGTCGATCTTGTCCAGTTCGCGCTGGCCAAACCCATGGCCGATCAGCGAGGTGTGGTTGATCCCCGGCGCATTGCCGATGGACCCATGACCAACCGCGTAAGAGATGATCTCTTCGATCTGCGCGGACCCGTAGCCCAGCTTTTCCAGCGCCGCAGGCACCGACCGATTGATGATCTTGAAGTACCCGCCACCGGCGAGCTTCTTGAACTTCACCAGCGCGAAGTCGGGCTCGATCCCGGTGGTGTCGCAATCCATGACCAGACCGATCGTTCCGGTCGGAGCGATCACCGAGGTCTGGGCGTTGCGATAGCCGTGCTCTTCACCAAGGCGCAGCGCCTCGTCCCAAGCCGTCTTGGCCAGCGCGACCAGCTTCTGATCGGGGACATTCGCATGATCCAGCGCAACCGGCTTGATCGGCAGGTCTTCGTAGGTGCCGCTGGCATAGGCCGCCGCGCGGTGGTTGCGGATGACCCGCAGCATGTGCTTGGCGTTGCGCTCGTAGCCCGGGAAGGCGCCCAGCTCACCGGCCATCTCTGCGCTTGTCGCATAGGCCACGCCGGTCATGATCGCGGTCAGGGCACCGGTCAGCGCCCGGCCCTCGTCGCTGTCATAGCCCAGCCCCATGTTCATCAGCAGGCCGCCGATGTTGGCATAGCCCAGGCCAAGGGTGCGGAAATCGTAGGACAGCTGCGCGATTTCCTTGGACGGGAACTGCGCCATGGTGACCGAGATTTCCAGCGTCATGGTCCACAGACGCGTGGCGTGGATGTAGTCTTCGGCCTGGAATTCTCCGTCCTTCAGGAAGGTCAGCAGGTTCATGGACGCCAGGTTGCACGCCGTGTCGTCGAGGAACATGTATTCCGAGCACGGGTTGGACCCGCGGATCGCGCCGTCTTCGGGGCAGGTGTGCCAGGCGTTGACGGTGTCGTGGTACTGGATGCCCGGATCGGCACAGGCCCAGGCGGCGTGGCCGATGGTTTCCCACAGGTCACGCGCCTTGATGGTCTTGGCGACAGACCCGTCGGTGCGGCGGATCAGTTCCCAGTCACCGTCATTTTCGACAGCCTTCAGGAAGGCGTCGGTGACGCGGACGGAGTTGTTGGAGTTCTGGCCCGATACGGAGGCGTATGCTTCGCTGTCCCAGTCGGTGTCGTATGTCGGAAACTCGATCGAGGCATAGCCCTGCTTGGCATAGTCGAGCACGCGCTTGATGTAGGTTTCCGGGATCGCCGATTTCTTGGCTTCGCGGACGGCCGTCTTCAGGGCGTCGTTTTCGTTCGGATCATAGGCGCCCGCCTCGGATCCGTCGAAGGACCGGATCGCCTTGAAGATGGCGTTCAGGCACTTCTCGTGCATCTTCGAACCGGCGACGATGGAGGCAACCTTCTGCTCTTCCTTCACCTTCCAGTTGATGTATTCTTCGATATCCGGGTGATCGGCGTCGACGATCACCATCTTCGCTGCTCGACGGGTCGTGCCGCCCGACTTGATGGCGCCCGCCGCGCGGTCGCCGATCTTGAGAAAGCCCATCAGGCCCGAGGACTTGCCGCCACCCGACAGCTTTTCGCCTTCTGCCCGCAGGGACGAGAAGTTGGTGCCGGTGCCCGAGCCGTACTTGAACAGACGTGCTTCGCGAACCCAGAGGTCCATGATGCCGCCCTCGCCCACCAGGTCGTCACCGACCGACTGGATGAAGCAGGCATGCGGCTGCGGATGTTCGTAGGCCGATTTGGACTTGGTCAGCTTGCCGGTCTGGAAATCGACGTAGTAGTGGCCCTGGCTGGGGCCGTCGATGCCGTAGGCCCAGTGCAGGCCGGTGTTGAACCACTGGGGCGAGTTCGGCGCTGCGCGCTGCGTGGCGAGCATGTACCGCATCTCGTCGTAATATGCCGAGGCGTCCTCTTCTGTCGAGAAATAGCCGCCCTTCCAGCCCCAGTAGGCCCAGGCGCCAGCCAGACGGTCGAAGACCTGGCGGGCGGAGGTTTCACCGCCAATCTCAGCATCACCGTCGGCGACAGAGCGCCATAGGAATTCAGGAACGTTCTTTTCTTTGACCTTCTTCAGCGCAGACGGCACGCCGGCCTTGCGGAAGTATTTCTGCGCGATCACGTCGCTTGCGACCTGGCTCCAGCTGGCGGGGACTTCGCAGTCATCCAGCTTGAACACGATGGACCCGTCAGGATTGCGGATTTCGGAGGAGGTCTTGACGAACTCGACTCCGGCATAGGCGTCCTGGCCAGCCTTGGTAAACTTGCGCTCGATCTTCATTTGAAACAGCCCCTGATCGTTTCTTGCATCACGCAGTGCCCCGAACGGGGCGTGGTTCGTGCCGGAAGACCACAGCAAGGGAGTGCCAGTCGAAAGCCGAAGCCTTCGCCGTGCGCCAAATTGAATGGCTTGGATTGTCTCTGTCCCTTGCCGAAGACCCGCATCTATATCTGGTGGGTGATCCTTCCGGCCTCCACAATCTGCGGTAAGTGAAGCCACATCGTCAACGCGTTTTTAAGACTAAATTCGCTTGACCCGGTTGTGCACAGAATCGCACAGCCGTCCTGCCCCCAAGACCCGCTATCAAGCGATTGGTTTTCGGCGAATTTCCGCGAATTGCTAGAAAATCACCCACAGCGCGGCGCGTCTAACCCCGCGTTAACCAACCGGGCATTTCACGGCTTGAGTGCACGGAGAACACAGAATCGCCCGCCAAACGGACACAACATTTAGGCACCCTGAGCGTGACTGATCTACAAGTGGTATACCCGGACAGCGCGGGTAGCCCCGCATACCAGATCTGGTGACGCCGCGATGATCCACCCCGCAGCGGCAGCACGTGCCGGGCATCCCGAGTGTTGATGTCGATAAAGATGGTCGGGGCGGCGAGATTCGAACTCACGACCCCCTGTACCCAAAACAGGTGCGCTACCAGACTGCGCTACGCCCCGGACCGTGGGTGGTCCTTACCCTGCGCGGCGCGCGAAGGAAAGGCTATTCGCAGGGCCAGGCGGCGTCTTCTCCGATCGCGGGGTGGCGCAGTTGCGTGCCTGCCGCGATCCCCATGGACGCCGCAAGGCCGCCGTTGATCTCAAGCACGTATTGAATGCCCGATCCGCCGGGCAAGGCGGTTTCATCATGGGGAATGGCATTATGGGCAATCCGGCGCACGGTGCCGGTCTTGTCCATGTAGATGATGTCGAGGGGGATTCGCGTGTTCTTCATCCAGAAGGCCACGGCAACCTGCGGTCTTGGATAGACGAACAGCATCCCGGCACCCGACGACATGCTGTCACGATACATCAGCCCCTGGGCCCGTTCCTGACCATCGTCGGCCACCTCGACCCGGAATCGCGCCTCGCCCCAGTCGCCGCGCAGCTGAACCTGGTCCATGCGGCAGACCTCGGCCAGGGCGGGCCCAGCCAGCACTGTCGCAAGGATCATGAACGCGACGACAAGACGCGCCCGTATCCCGGCCCTCAGGCTTCCCGATTCACCGCGACTTCCCATGTGCTCACCTCCGACGCCATGCGCCCGCGGCGACCGTCGATCACGCGCATCGCGACCGCTTCGCCCGGCTGGAGATCGGACAGGCCCGAGGCGCGCAGCACCTCGATATGGATGAACACGTCTTCGCTGCGACCGAAGACGTTGGCAAATCCGAATCCCTTGTCCTTGTTGAACCATTTGACGCGCGCGGGTTCCAGCGGCATCGCGCGGATCTCATCCGGCGTGAGCGACTTGAAATCTTCCAGTCCCGGCGCCTCTTCGGTGGCAACCGTTTCGATGGCCAGAACTTCAGTCGCCTGCACGCCCCGTTGCGTCTCTTGCACGGAAATGACGATACGGGCGCCATCCGCGACAGAACTCTGCCCGAAATTGCGCAACACATTTGCATGAAGCAGAATGTCAGGACCGCCTTCATCCGCTACCACGAATCCGAAGCCCCGCCCCGGATCGAACCACTTAACAACGCCTTCCATCCTGCGGGTACTTATATCTAGAGAAGTCACTTATTCGCCCCGCGTGAACATTGGTCCTACTTATCTTGTCAACAAACCAAGCGCACCCCACCAAACGTATAGAAAACAACAAGTTTCTGGATACCTAACAGTTAACCCTGATTTGAGATCAAGGATTAAGTCGTGTCACATCCCAGGCTTCGCTGACGCTTTTACGCGACCACCGAAACCTGTCGTGCAACCGAAACGCACCATCGGCCCAGAACTCCACCTCGACTGGGGTGATCCTGAAGCCCCCCCAAAACGGAGGGCGCTGCGGATCCGGGCCTTGCCGGGCGGTTACCTTTGCAACCTCTGCCATCAACGTTGTACGCGACGCAAGTGGTTGCGATTGCTGAGATGCCCAGGCCCCCAACCTGGACTTGAGTGATCGCGACCGGTAGTAGGTGTCGGCCTGAGGTCCTTCCTCACGCTCGACATGGCCGCGTACCCTGATCTGACGTCTAAGTGACTTCCAATGCAAGACAAAAGCGGCTTTGTGCCCGGTTTCGATCTCTTGCGCCTTCACGCTGTTGTAATTCGTGTAGAAGACGAAGGCCTGCGGCTCGATCTCTTTCAACAGGACCATCCGGCAGTTCGGCATGCCGTCGGCGTCGACCGTCGACAGCGCGATGGCATTGGGGTCGTTCGGCTCGGTGCCCGTCGCCTCCTCCAGCCAGTCACGGGCAATCTGAAAGGGGTCGTCCCCTGCGAAAATACCGCTGCGGTCGGTCATGTCTTACCTCTGTTTCTGCATCATCGTACCCTGAGACCGGGCCGTGACGGACTTGATGCGCCGTTAGGGATCGCCTAAAGGAACCTGAGGGAAATCAATGGGCGGGATTGGCAAAATGTCAAATCAGCTGCTGGCAGGCAAGCGCGGCATCATCATGGGTGTCGCCAACGACAAATCCATCGCTTGGGGAATCGCAAAGGCCTGTGCCGACGCCGGTGCCGAACTTGCGTTCTCGTACATGGGCGACCAGTTCCGCAAACGCGTGGTTCCGCTGGCCGAACAACTGGGCGTCGAGGTCCTGATCGACTGCGACGTGGGCGACGAGGCCTCGATCGACGCGGCCTTTTCCGAGCTTGAGGAAAAGTGGGGCAAGCTGGACTTCATCGTCCATGCCATCGGCTTTTCCGACAAGTCCGAACTGCGCGGCCGCTATATCGACACCACCCGCGGCAACTTTGCCATGACCATGGACATCTCGGTCTATTCCTTCACGGCCGTCGCACAGCGCGCCGAGAAGCTGATGACCGATGGCGGATCGATGCTGACGCTGACCTACTATGGTGCCGAACAGGTCATGCCGCATTACAACGTCATGGGTGTGGCCAAGGCTGCACTTGAAGCGTCGGTCAAATACATGGCCGAGGATCTGGGCAAGGACAACATCCGCGTCAACGCGATCTCGGCCGGTCCGATCAAGACGCTGGCGGCCAGCGGGATCGGTGATTTCCGCTATATCCTGAAATGGAACGAATACAATTCGCCCCTGCGCCGCAACGTGACGATCGACGACGTTGGCAAGTCGGCGCTCTACCTGCTGTCCGACCTCGGCTCGGGTGTGACGGGTGAAAACCTGCATGTCGACGCGGGCTATCACGTGGTCGGCATGAAGGCCGTCGACGCCCCCGATATCGAAAAAGGCTGACCCGTGACGGCGGGCGCCTTCCTGTCCATCGCGGTGATCCACCTCCTGGCGGCCATGTCGCCGGGCCCGTCCTTCGTGGTCTGCATCCGCATGGCGATCACCCGGGGCTTCCGCACCGCCGTGGCCCTGGCCGTGGGCTTCGGGCTGGGCGCGGTTCTGTGGGCCACGGCCGCGCTGGCCGGCCTTGCCCTGCTGTTCGAAATCGTCCCGTCGCTGTTCCTTGCGTTGAAGCTGATCGGCGGCGCCTTCCTGATCTGGATCGGCTACATGATGTGGCGCCACGCCCGCGACCCGATCGAGATGGGACCGGACAGCATGACCGCGCTGACGCCGCTGCGCGCCCTGCGCTACGGTTTCCTGACCTTCGCGTCGAACCCCAAGCCGGCTGTCTTCTTCGGCGCGGTCTTCGTCGGCCTCGTTCCGGCCGATGCCTCGCTGCTGACGCTCGCCGCGCTGATCGGCGTCATCTTCCTGAACGAAACCCTGTGGTATATCCTTGTGGCACGGCTCTTCTCGCTGTCGCACCCGCGCGCGCTCTACCTGCGCGCCAAGGCCTGGATCGACCGCAGCTTCGGCACGCTCATGACCGCCTTCGGTCTGAAAATCGCACTGGGCTGACAGGGCCCGTCAGATCACCTGAGAAAGGATTTGCCATGTCAGACCTTCTGCCCCACGAAAAAGGCTTTCACGTCAGTTGGGACCAGATCCACCGCGACAGCCGCGCGCTGGCCTGGCGGCTGGACAAGCACGGCCCCGGCCAGAACGGCGCCTGGAAAGCCGTCGTCGCCATCACCCGCGGCGGCATGGCGCCCGCGATGATCGTCGCGCGCGAGCTGGACATTCGCATGGTCGACACGATTTCCGTGCGCAGCTACCACCACCAGTCTCAGGGCGAGGCCGAGGTGCTGAACAAGCCCGACGACGCGATGATGGGCGACGGCACCGGCATCCTGGTGGTCGACGATCTGGTCGACAGCGGCAAGACGCTGGAACTGGTGCGCAAGATGTATCCGAACGCGCATTTCGCCACCGTCTATGCCAAGCCCAAGGGCCGCGCGCAGGTCGATACCTTCATCACCGAGGTGTCTCAGGACACGTGGATCTTCTTCCCCTGGGACATGGCGATGCAGTACGTCAAACCGTATCGCGGCGAAGATTGATTGCGGGAACGGCGGGGTAAATCCCGCCGTACACGCGCCGTAGGGCGGGGTTCACCCCGCCGCCACGTCTCCGGCCGCAAACTTACCGCGACTTGAAAAGCCCGCCCAGGATCCCGCGCACGATCCGCCGTCCGGTGGTGCCGCCAAGTTCCTTGATGACGGCCTTCCCGAACGCTTCGCCCAGGCTGTCGGGCGCGCGGCGCGATGACCGGGACGAGGTCTTTTTGACACCCGTCGGCGAATAGCGCCGGGCATTCCGGAACTCCCGTTCCT
Organism: Pseudooceanicola onchidii; assembly: GCF_004959925.1. Lineage (GTDB taxonomy): Bacteria > Pseudomonadota > Alphaproteobacteria > Rhodobacterales > Rhodobacteraceae > Pseudooceanicola > Pseudooceanicola onchidii. Next base: position 1,577,207 of record NZ_SPUW01000001.1, read on the forward strand.
CTTCCTTCTCACGCGCGGCGCGCGCCGCCTCTTCCGCCTCGGCCTTTTCGGCCTCTTCCGCCTCGCGCGCGGCCTCGGCCGCCCGGCGGGTCAGGATCTCGTAGGCGCTTTCCCGGTCGACGAGGGTTTCGTATTTTCCGGCAATGGGCGAGCCATCGATCACCGCCTTGCGCACGCCGGGATCGATGGGACCCAGCTTTGAGGACGGCGGACGGATCAGCGTCCGCTCGACGATCCCCGGCACGCCCTTGGGCTGCAGGAACGAAGTCACCGCCTCGCCCACACCGACCTCGCGGATGGCATCTTCCGTGTTGAAACGCGGGTTCTCACGATAGGTTTCGGCCGCCTGACGCAACTCCTTCCGGTCCTTCGCCGTGAAAGCCCGAAGCGCGTGCTGCACGCGGTTGCCCAGCTGGCCAAGGATATCTTCCGGCACGTCCGCCGGGTTCTGCGTGATGAAATAGACGCCGACGCCCTTGGACCGGATCAGCCGCGCCACCTGTTCCACCTTGTCGACCAGCGCCTTGGGGGCGTCATCGAAAAGCAGATGCGCCTCATCAAAGAAGAAGACCAGCTTAGGCTTGTCGGGATCGCCGACCTCGGGCAGTTCCTCGAACAGCTCGGACAGCAGCCACAACAGGAAGGTCGCGTAAAGCCGGGGCGAGGACATCAGCGTGTCCGCGGCCAGGATCGAGATCATGCCCCGCCCGTCCACATCCGTGCGCATCATGTCCGACAGTTCCAGCGCCGGTTCGCCGAAAAGCTTCGCGCCACCCTGGTTTTCCAGCACCAGAAGCCGACGCTGGATCGCCCCGACCGACGCCGCCGAGACATTGCCGTACCGCAGCCCCAGCTCTGGGGCCTGTTCGCCGACATGCACCAGCAGCGCCTGCAGATCCTTGAGGTCCAGCAGCGCCATGCCCTCTTCGTCGGCGACCCGGAAGGCGATGTTCAGAACGCCCTCCTGCGCCTCGCTCAACTCCAGCAGGCGCGAGATCAGAAGCGGCCCCATCTCGGTGACGGTGGTGCGGATCGGGTGGCCCTGTTCGCCGAACAGATCCCAGAACAACACCGGGAACTTCTGGTAGGCAAAGTCGTCGAACCCCATGGTCTCGACCCGCTCCATGAAGGCGCCGTGCAGCTTGAAGCTTTCGCTGCCCGCATCCGCGAGGCCCGACAGGTCGCCCTTCACATCCGACAGGAAGACGGGCACGCCGGCGGCCGAAAACCCTTCGGCCATGATCTGCAAGGTGACGGATTTCCCGGTCCCCGTGGCCCCGGCGACCAACCCGTGACGGTTGGCGTATTTAAGCGCAAGCCCCTGCTTTTCCGCATAACCTTCGCCACCGCCGCCGATGAACACATGCCCGTCCATGCCCGCCTCCGTCACCCGAAAAATGTCATCAGACCTGACCATACATTCTTAACTTTTGTGTGCCAGTATCATTTCTGTCGCCGCCACATGTCCTCGCGCGGTGACGAACTTCCTCCCTGTCTGACTGGCCGTGCCCTCGTGGCACGGCTTTTTTCCCTGTCCAGCATCGGCGTCTTCAAGGTGACCTTCGTCATCTTTGCGTCACATCGTTGTGCGAAGATGTGTAAACCATCCTTTTCAAACCAGATTTTGCCTGTTGACGGATTTCCGGAAACCGCCTAGCGTCACGTCAAACATAAGTCGGCCAGTCCGACAGGGAGAATGAAAAGGGACCTTCGGGTCCCTTTTCTATTGCGCTGACGGTCCGTCGGCGTCCGCCCGCGACGCCGCCCCACATCACTGGCCCCACGACACCTGCCCCTGACGCTGGCATGTGATTGCCATCACATCGGCTTTTGGCCTGACAACGGTTCGGCAAAGTGATAACCCCCGGCTAACGTAATTAGGAAAACGGGACAGAAATGCTCAAGACCAGACCCCTCTTGTCCGCCCTCGCCCTCGCCGCCATGACCGGCGCAGCCATGGCTCAGACCGCCACGACCGAAGCGCCCGCCGCCGAGGCCACCGAGACGACCCAGACCGAACAAAGCCAGACCGAACAGGCGCAGACCACGCCCGCCGTCGACAGCACGCTCGACACCGGCCAGTCCGAAGAACCGCAGGTCGGTCAGGGCTATGTCCGCGAATCCTTCGGGGATTGGCAGCTGCAGTGCATCAAAGAAGAAGACGCGACCAAGGAACGCTGCCAGCTGTACCAGCTTCTGCTGGGCGAACAGGGCAACCCCGTCGCCGAAGTGCTGATCGAAAAGCTGCCCGACGGCGGTCAGGTCGCCGCAGGTGCCACCGTTGCCGTGCCCCACGGCACCGCGCTTGCCAAGGATCTGCGGATTACCGTGGATGGCGCCAAAGGCAAGGTCTATCGCTATGCCTTCTGTGATGCAGCCAGCTGCTATGCGCGGATCGGCCTGCTGGCCGCCGACGTATCGGCCTTCCAGCGCGGCAACTCTGCCAAGGTCACGATCTTCCCGTTCGAATCCCAGGACACGCCGGTCGACCTGACCCTGTCGCTCTCGGGCTTCACCGCGGGCTACGAGGCCACGACGGCCCCTGCCGCCCCGGCCGAGTGATCGCCCCATCAAACATCAAAACGCCCGCCAGTTTGGCGGGCGTTTTTGTTTGCGGTTCGTGCAAAAGGCGCGAAGGTTACGCGCCCCACTGACGGATCGGGCCGCAGTCCATGTGGACGAAGTTGGATCCGCTGTACCGGCCCACGCCGCCTGCATTGCAAGAAGACGCCGCGCGCGCCATCTGGTTGACCGAGCGCGAGGACAGTCGCACATCGGCCGCCTGCCCCTTCATGTGAAGGGAATTGCGCGCCACGTTGCGGGATTTCGACCGCAGCATCTGGTTGGTCTGCTGCGTCCGGTACCCGGACAGAAGAAGATAGGGTTCGCTGACATCAAGCAGATTGTGCGATGCCGCGAGGATGTCGATCGTGCGGGTATCCATCTTGGAGACGGAGTCGGTCCGCCAGTCCCGCATGAAGTGGGCGACTTCCGTCACCGCATCCTTGATGTAGACACCATCGACCCAGTAGATCATGTCGATGCGTTCGCCCGTCCGGGCCGAATACATACGGATGCGTCGGATATCGCCGGCGTTGCGAAGAACGCCTGCTGCCTTGGAAAATGTCGGAGCTGCTGTGACTGCGGTCGCTGCGAATGCACCAAGAAGTGCACGCCGCGAGATGCCCGCCGAGCTTTCGATTGCCATGTTTCGCGCCTGTCCCGTCGCTACCTGTACCGCGATGTTACGCGGTAATCTGTTTGCACCTCATCCCCAGATGCAGGGCCCTTATCTCATATTTGACCGAGTCAACCAAGGCGGATTTGTCGGGCAATTTATTCAATTGCCTTATTTCGGCGAGAATTCGCCAATAGGTAAATTTACGCAGACCTGTGGCGCCGACGTCACCCCCGTGCATCACTCCGAAAGATGTTGGCCTCATAAGGTTTTTGTGAATGGACAGTTCCGGCGGCTTGCCGCCAGTTTTGGATAAAAGTGATTTCCGGAAGGACCCTGCATGCCTCTCGCCGCCAAAGCCCGCCTGCTCACCGCATCGGCTGCCCTCGCCCTTGCCCTGACAGCCCTGCCGGGTGCCGCGCAAGAGGCCCCGACGATCCAGATCACGGCCTTCCAGCAGGTCGTGGCGGAAACGGCGGCGCAGGATCGTGACCTTGCTGCCTTCTACCGGTCGCATGATTTCGCCCCGATCTGGACCGGCGCCGACAAGGCCCATACCGATCGCCGCCGCGCCCTTCTGGCGGCCCTGTCCAACGTCGAAGACCACGGCCTGCCCGCCGCGGCCTATGACGTCCCCGCGCTGATCGAAGCCATGCGCACCGCCACCACCGATGCCGACCGCGCGCGGCTTGACGTGCGGCTGTCCCGCCTGTTCCTGGCCTATGCCGCCGACGTGCAGACCGGCCTGCTGACCCCGTCAGACATCGACAAATCCATCGTCCGCGAAGTGCCGCTGCGCGATCGCGCCGGTTACCTGACCGACCTGACGACCAAGGACCCCGAGGCATTCCTGGCCTCTCTCCCGCCCCAAAGCGCTGAATACACCCGCCTGATGCGCGAGAAGTTCCGGCTCGAAGCGCTGGTCAGCTCGGGCGGCTTCGGCGCCTCGGTCCGTGGCAGTGCGATCAAACCCGGCGAACGGGGCAATGACGTCGTCGCCCTGCGCAACCGCCTGATGACCATGGGCTACCTGCCCCGCAGCGTATCGACGACCTACGACAGCGCCATGGAAGCCGCCGTGCAGGAGTTTCAGCGCGACCACGGCCTGCCCGACGACGGTGTCGCCGGCGCCGCCACCCTGGCCGAGCTGAACGTGCCCGCCGAGGACCGCCTGAAATCCGTCATCGTCGCGATGGAGCGGGAGCGCTGGATCAACCGCGATCTGGGCGACCGTCATGTCCTGGTCAACCTGACCGACTTCAAGGCCAAGATCATGGATCACGGCAAGGTCTACTTTGAAACCCGCGCGGTCATCGGGAAGAACCTGTCGACGCACCGGACGCCGGAATTCTCGGATGTCATGGAGCACATGATCATCAACCCGACCTGGAACGTCCCCCGGTCGATCGCGGTCAGCGAATACCTCCCGGCGTTCCAGCGCAACGCCTATTCCAACAGCCATCTCAAGCTGATCAACGCGCGCGGCCAGGTCGTGGATCGCGGGTCGGTGAACTTTGCCGCCTACAACGCGCGCAACTTCCCCTTCGATATCAAGCAGCCGCCGTCGGCGCGCAACGCGCTTGGGCTGGTGAAGTTCATGTTCCCGAACCCCAACAACATCTACCTGCACGACACCCCGGCCAAGAGCCTGTTTTCCCGCGACGTCCGCGCGTTTTCGCACGGGTGCATCCGCCTGAACGACCCGTTCGACTTTGCCTATGCCCTGCTGGCCTGGCAAAGCGACACCCCCGAGCAGCTGTTCAAGTCGCACCTGAACACCGGGCGCGAGACGCAGGTGAACCTGCGCGAACCGCTGCCCGTGCACCTGATCTACCGCACCGCCGTCGGCCAGCCGAAGGGGCACATGACCTATCGCCGCGACGTCTATGGGCGTGACGCCGCGATCTGGAATGCGCTGGCGCGTGAAGGGGTGGAACTGCACGCGGTTCAGGGGTAATCCGGGGCCACGATCCCTACCCGAGGCCACCATGGCATACACGATCCAAGCCCTCGCCGAGGCCATCGGCGGTGTGGCCCACGGCTCCATCGACCTGACGATCACCGGCGCGGCCGAACCCGCCGCCGCCCGCGCAGACGACATCGCGCTGGCCATGCGCCCGGCCTTTGCCGACACGCTGAAGACCGGGGCGGCCCGGGCGGCGATCCTCTGGGACGACGCGGATTGGCAGGCCTACGGGCTCGAGGCCGCGATCCTGGTCTCGCGCCCCCGCCTGGCCATGGCGCGGCTGACCGAACGCTTCGACCGCGGTCAGGGATATACGCTAGGCATTGACCGGTCGGCGATGATCGAAAGTTCGGCCACGATCGGCAGCGACACCTCGGTCGGGCCGATGACGTATATCGCGGCCAACGTGCAGATCGGTGACAACTGCCTGATCGGGCCGCAGTGCTATATCGGTGACGGCGTGGTCCTGGGCGACGGCGCGGTGATCCATGCCGGTGTGCGCATCCTGGCCCGGGTCCGCATCGGGGCCCGGTTCCGCGCCAGCCCCGGCGTCGTGGTCGGGGCGGATGGCCACAGCTTTGTCACGCCCGAGGAAAGCGCCGTCGAACAGGCCCGCGCCACCCTGGGCACCGAAGTCACCGCCAAGGCCCAGTCCTGGCAGCGCATCCATTCGCTCGGGTCTGTCATCATCGGCGATGACGTCGAACTGGGCGCGAACACCACTGTCGATGCGGGCACCATCCGCCCGACGGAAATCGGCGACGGCTGCAAGATCGACAACCTGTGCCAGATCGGCCACAACGTCCGGCTTGGCCATGATTGCCTGTTCTCGGCCCAGACCGGCGTCGCCGGATCGACCGTGATCGGCAACAATGTGATCCTCGGCGGTCAGGTCGGCGTATCCGACAATATCACCGTCGGCGACAACGTCGTGGTCGGCGGCGGATCGAAGCTTCTGTCCAAGGTGCCCGCGGGCCGCGTCATGCTGGGTTATCCGGCGACGAAGATGGATCAGAACCTCGAGATCTACAGACTTCAGCGCCGCCTGCCGCGGCTCTTTGAACAGGTTGCCGCACTACAGAAAGCGGTTTTCAAGACCGGTGATAAAGACTAGATCACCGGGGACGCTGCCTTTGGGGGACGCCATGGATATCAAGACCCGTGTCATCGAAATCATCGCCGAACAGGCCATGATCGACCAGTCCGATGTGACGATGGAAGCGACGCTTGAAGACCTCGGCATCGACAGCCTGGGCCTGGTCGAGTCGATCTTCGCCATCGAGGAAGCCTTCGACATCCAGGTCCCGTTCAACGCGAATGAACCGACAGAAAGCGATTTCGACATCTCGTCGGTGGCCTCCATCGTGGCGGGCATCGAAAAGCTGGTGGCGGAACAAAAGTCGTGAAACGCGTCGTCATTACCGGGGCCGGCACGATCAATGCCCTTGGTCATTCGGTGCCCGAAACGCTCGAAGCCTTCCGCGAAGGCCGCTGCGGCATCGGCCCGCTTGAGTTCCGGGACGTCGAACGCCTGGCGATCAATATCGGCGGGCAGATCAAGGGGTTCGAGGCCGAGGGCCTGTTCAACCGGCAGCAGATGTCGCTTTATGACCGGTTCACGCAGTTCACCCTGATTGCCGCGCGCGAAGCCATCGCACAGGCGGGGCTAGAGTTCATCGGAGAGCTTGCCGCCAAGTCCGGCGTCGTGCTGGGCAACTCGGGCGGCGGGATGACCACGCTGGATGAGAACTACCGCCACGTCTACGAGGACGGCAAGAACCGGGTGCATCCCTTCGTGGTGCCCAAGCTGATGAACAACGCGGCCGCCAGCCACGTCAGCATGGAATTCAACCTCAAGGGCCCGTCCTTCACCGTGGCCTCGGCCTGTGCGTCGTCCAACCACGCCATGGCGCAGGCCTTCCAGATGGTGCGTACCGGCATGGCCCCCGTGATGGTCACCGGCGGGTCGGAATCAATGCTGTGCTTCGGTGGTGTGAAGGCCTGGGAAGGCCTGCGCGTCATGTCCAAGGATGCCTGCCGCCCGTTTTCCATGAACCGCAACGGCATGGTGCAGGGCGAAGGTGCGGGCATCTTCGTGTTTGAGGATTACGACCACGCCAAGAAGCGCGGTGCCGAAATCCTGGCCGAAGTCATCGGCTTCGCCATGTCCTCGGATGCTTCGGATATCGTGATGCCGTCCAAGCAAGGCGCAGCGCGGGCCATTGCCGGCGCGATCAAGGATGCGGGCGTCAACGCCTCGGACGTGGGGTATATCAACGCCCATGGCACCGGCACCGCCGCCAACGACAAGACCGAATGCGCCGCCGTGGCCGATGCGCTTGGGCCGCACGCCGACAAGGTGATGATTTCGTCGACCAAGTCGATGCACGGTCACCTGATCGGCGGCACCGGCGCGGTCGAATTGCTGGCCTGCATCATGGCGCTGCGGGACGGCATCATCGCCCCGACGATCGGCTATGAAGAACCCGATCCGGAATGCGCGCTGGACGTGGTGCCGAACGAGGCCCGCGAAGCCAAGGTGGATGTCGCCCTGTCGAATGCCTTTGCCTTCGGTGGCCTCAACGCCGTGCTGGCCCTGCGCGCGGTCTGATCCCGCCGCCCAGCCATCAGGCGCGCCGCTTCGCCTCGGCCATCCTGTAGGCAATCTCCATCGCCAGAACCATGGACGACGGGTCGGCCACGCCGCGCCCGGCGATGTCGAACGCGGTACCGTGATCGGGTGAGGTACGGATGAAGGGCAGTCCAAGCGTCACGTTAACGCCCTTCTCCAACCCCATGTATTTGATCGGAATAAGTCCCTGATCATGGTACTGCGCCACGACCACGTCAAAGGCCCCCTGGCGCGCCTGCATGAAGACCGTGTCGCCGGGGAATGGCCCCTTCACGTCCAGCCCTTCCTCGCGGGCGCGGGCGATGGCGGGGGCGATCACCTCGATCTCTTCGCGCCCGAACAGCCCGCCTTCGCCGGCATGCGGGTTCAGGCCTGCAACCGCGATCCGCGGGTTGCCGATGCCAAACGCCTGACAGCCCTTGTGCGCCAGCCGGATCGCCCGCATCTGCGCCTCGAAGGTGCACTGTTCGATCGCGTCGCGCAGGGACACGTGGATCGTCACCAGCACCACGCGCAGCACGTCATTGGCCAGCATCATCGCGACGCGCCCGCCGGTGTCGCGGATGCCGCTGTGATGTTCCAGGATCTCGGTGTGGCCGGGATAGTTCACCCCCGCCATCGACAGCGCCTCTTTCTGAATCGGCGCGGTGACCATGCCTGCCACGCGCCCGGCCTTGGCCAGAGCAATGGCGACGAGGATCGCGTCATAGGCCATCTGCCCCGCCTCGGCCGAGATCCGGCCATAGGGGTGCGGCTGGGAATGGCTGGACGGCATCATCGGGATGGCATTGGTGACATTGGCCGCCGCCTCGGGGCCGTCCACGACCTCGATCTTGCGGTCCGGCGCCACCAGGTCGCGCGCCCGCGCCGCCGTGGCGGGCGATCCGATCAGAACGGCAGGATGCGCCCCCGGGCGGGTCACCGCACGCAGGGCCACTTCGGGTCCGATCCCGGCAGGATCCCCCAGGGTGACTGCCAGCGGCAGCCGAGTCGTTTGGTTTTTCATGACGGTAGCCTATCCGAAGCCGGTCCGGGAAAAAGCCCTGCCGACAGGTATTTGCAAAAATCTTCACGAAGAGTTGGGAACAATCCTGCCACCTCGCCTGTTGCACTGCCATGAAGCGGCCAACACCGCACAACACCGTCAAGGAGAGGACCAGAGCTATGAAAAATCTGCTGCTCACGACTGCAATGATCACCATCGGCGCGACCGGCGCCGCACTGGCTGACACCACCAACACCGAAGCCAACACCGACATGAACGCCACCTCGGGCGCCGCATTTGCCAGCGGCATGCAAGAGGGCCAGATCCGCGCCTCCGACTTCATCGGCATGCGCGTCTATGCTGCTGCCAATTCCGGCGAAATGACCGACGCTGATGGCGCAGGTCAGGACTGGGAAGACATCGGTGAAATCAACGACGTCGTGATGAACCGCGATGGTCAGGTCGAATCCGTCCTCGTCGACATCGGCGGGTTCCTCGGCATCGGCGAACGCCAGGTTGCTGCCAACCTGAGCCAGGTGAAGTTCGTCTCCGACAGCTCCACCGACGAACCGGAAGATTTCTTCCTGGTGATGAACGTCGACCCGGAAACGCTGGACGACGCCCCGGAATACAGCTTTGACAGCGCAGCCGCCGAGGTCGAAGCCGAAACCGAAGAAGCCGGCGAGGACGTCGCAGCTGCTGCCGACACCGCAAACCAGGAAATGGAAGAAGCGGGTGACGACGTTGCCGCTGCTGCCGACGAAGCTGGTGAGGAGCTGAACGAAGCGGGCGAAGACGTCGCTGCCGCTGCTGATGAAGCGGGCCAGGAAATCGAGGAAGGTGCTGAAGACATGGCACAATCCGCCGAAGCCGCTGGCGAGGAACTGGAAGCCGAGGCCGAAGAGATGGCCGCGACGGACGAACCCGCCGGTGAAGAGCTGCGCGAAGAAGACACCGCTGCCGCCACGACCGAAGCCGACGCCGACACCAATGTCACCGCAACGGCGGACGCCGATGCATCCGTGACCGAAGATGCGACCGCAACGGCCGACGCTTCGGCCACCGTTGACGCGAACGCCGAGCTCATGACTGCCGAAAACCTTGACGGTGCACGTGTCTACGACTCGAACGACAAGTGGATCGGCGAGATCTCGGAACTGATCATCACCGAAGACGGTCAGATCACCGACGCGATCGTCGACGTGGGTGGTTTCCTCGGCATCGGTGAAAAGCCGGTCGCTCTGAAACTGTCGGACCTGAAGATCATGCGTCAGGACGGTGGTGACGAGATCCGCGTCTACACCGCGATGATGGAAGCCGAACTGGAATCCATGCCCGAGTTCGAAAAGCAGTAATCTGCTGAAAGACTTGAGGAAGGGGTCGCGCAAGCGGCCCCTTTTTCGTTGGAACATCGCGCCTGCGCGGGCGTTGGTCCATCAACCCGGCACCCTGCCGCCAGCAAAGGCCTTGTCATGCCCCTTGATACCCGTCCCCGGCCCGGCGCCGCGCCCGCCCCCGCAGGGTCCACGGCCCGCAGCATCTGCGTCATCGCCAACCCCGGCTCGGGCAAGCGTGACCCGGGCCTCTTCGACGACATCCGCCAGACCATCTGCGCCGATGGCCGCACCTGCGACCTGCGCGAAGCCAAGCACGGGTCCGAGATCGAGACCCTGGCGCGCGCCGCCGTCGACGAAGGGTTCGACGTGGTGGCGGCGGCCGGCGGCGATGGCACCATCGCGGCCGTTGCAGGCGCGATCTTCGCGGCCCGTGACAAGATGGACCGCCTGCCCCACCTTGGCATCATCCCCCTGGGCACCTTCAATTATGTCGCGCGGTCCCTGAACATCCCGCAAGAGGCCCCGGCCGAGGCCGCGCGCCTGCTGCTCGAGGCGCCGGATCAGCCGCTCGCCATCGGCGAGGTCAACGGCAAGGTCTTTCTCAACAACGCCTCGCTTGGCGCCTATCCCGCGATCCTCGACCAGCGCGAAGGCATCTATCGCAAATGGGGCCGGTCCCGCGTGGCCGCCTATTGGTCGGTGCTGCGCGCCCTGTCGACCCTGGGCAAGCCATTGTCGATGAAGATCGAGGTCGATGGACAGCGCGTGCGGAAAAAGTCCCCGCTCGCCTTCGTTGCCAATTCATCCTACCAGATCGAGGAGTTCGCCCTGCCCGGCGCCGATGACGTCCGCAACGGCAACTTCGCGCTTTACCTTGCCCCCGACACGGGCCGCTATGGCCTGATCCTGCGGGCCCTGCGCCTTGCGGGCCGCGTCGCGCGCCCCGGACGGGATCTTGAGATGATTGCCGCCCGCGAGGTCACGATCACCACCCGCCAGTCGCAGCGCCTTGTCGCCCGTGATGGCGAGAAAGAGCGTCTTTCCAGCCCCTTCCGCTTCCGGCTTCATACCGACGTGATGCGCGTGATCGCCCCTGTTGCCGACGACACCCCAGACACCTGACCCATGCCGACACGCCTGATCCACCTGTCCGACCTGCACTTCGGCCGCGACCGTCCCGAATTGATGCGCCCGCTGATCGACGCGGTGAACGGCCTGTCCCCCGATCTTGTGGCGATCTCGGGCGACCTGACACAGCGGGCCTTCGCCAGCCAGTTCCGCGCCGCCCGCACCTTCATCGACCACATCGATGCGCCGGTCCTGTGTGTGCCGGGAAACCACGACCTGCCGGTGCATCGCCCGGTGACGCGGTTCTTTCGGCCCTTTCACAACTACAAGAAGCACATCAACGAAGAGCTCAGCCCCGCGTTGCTGACCCCCGATGTCGCCCTGATCGGCATCAACACGATGAAGCCCTGGCGCTGGCAGACGGGCTGGGCCAGCCGCAGCGTGATCCGTCGCGCCGCCCGCCTGTGCCGCAGCGGCCCGGCACATCGGCTCAATGTCATCGTCGCGCACCATCCCTTCGAACTGCCCCCCGACAGCACCAAGCGTGCGATGATAAACGCCGAATGGGGCCTGGCCACCCTGGCCGAGGCCGGGGCCGACATCATCCTGTCCGGCCACCTGCACCAGTGGCGCGTCATTTCGCCCCCTGACCCGCAATCACCCGAGATCCTGCAGATCCACTGCGGCACCGGGCTGTCGACGCGGATGCGGGGCGAACCGAACGACTTTGCCGAAATCGTCATCGGCAGCGCCACGTCCGACAGCGACCTCAGCGTGACGCGCTGGATCGCCGGGCCCGAGAACCGCTTTGCCGCGCGCGAAACCACCCGCTTCCATCGCGGGGCCGACGGCTGGCAGACTGCGACGCCCGTCGATCCGCTGCGGGTTCACCGCTGAAACCACCCGGTTTTGCAAACGTGAAAAATCCGCCATAAGCGGCGTCACCTATTCAACCGATTCCGGGACAAAGACATGCACGACATCCGCGCCATCCGCGAAAACCCCGCCGCCTTCGACGCCGCCCTGGCCCGTCGCGGAGTGTCCGCCGTCTCGTCCGACATCCTTTCGCTGGACGAAAAGCGCCGCGCCTGTATTCACGCCGCCGAAACCGCGCAGGCGGATCAGAACGCGTCGTCCAAGGAAATCGGCAAGGCCAAGGCCAGCGGTGACGAGGCCGAATTCGAACGCCTGCGCGCCATCGTCGCCGACAAGAAGGCCGAAGTCGCCAAGATGCAGGCCGAAGCGAAGGATCTGGACCAGCAGCTGACCGACCTTCTGCTGGGCATCCCGAACCTGCCCTATGACGACACGCCCGAGGGCGCGGACGAAGACGACAACGTCGAAATCCGCCGCGAAGGTACGCCGCGCGAGTTTGACTTCGGCCCGGTCGAGCATTTCGAGATCGCGGGCGTCAAACCGGGGATGGACTTCGAAACCGCCGCCAAGCTCTCGGGCTCGCGTTTCGTGGTGCTGGCCAACGGCGTCGCGCGCATCCACCGCGCGCTGGCGCAATTCATGCTCGACACCCACACCACCGAACACGGGTTGTCCGAGACCTGGACGCCCGTGCTGGTGAAAGAAGAGATGATGTACGGCACCGGCCAGCTGCCCAAGTTCGGCGAAGACAGCTATCAGACCCGCGAGGGCTGGTGGCTTGTGCCCACGGCCGAGGTCACGCTGACCAATATCGTCAACGACACGATCATCGACGAAGGCTACCTGCCCCGCCGCTATGTCGCCCACACCCAGTGTTTCCGGTCCGAGGCCGGCAGCGCGGGTCGCGACACCAGCGGAATGCTGCGCCAGCACCAGTTCGAAAAGGTCGAAATGGTCTCGGTCACCAAGCCCGAGGACAGCCGGGCCGAACTGGACCGGATGACCGACTGCGCCGAGAACATCCTGCGCAAGCTGGGCATTCCCTTCCGCACCGTGGTGCTTTGCACCGGTGACATGGGCGCAGGCGCACGCCGCACCCACGACATCGAGGTCTGGCTGCCCGGTCAGAACGCCTATCGCGAAATCTCGTCCTGTTCGGTCTGCGGCGATTACCAGGCGCGGCGCATGAACGCCCGCTATCGCCCCGATGGCGGCAAGCCGGAATTCGTGCACACGCTCAACGGGTCGGGCCTCGCGGTCGGGCGCTGCCTGATCGCGGTGCTGGAAAACGGCCAGCAAGAGGACGGGTCTGTCCTCCTGCCCGAGGCGCTGCACCCCTGGCTGGGCGGCAAGACCGTGCTGCAGGCCGACGGCACCCTCGCCTGACAAAAAGGCCGCGCCCCGGGTATCCCCGGCGCGCGGCCCCCACTTACCTCAGCGCGATCAGCCTGCGATGACGCCCGCGTCGATCGCGGCAGTCAGTTCATCCTGAGAGACCTCTCCGCTCTGGTCGGCATCGATCTCACCGAAGACCTCGGGGGTCAGATCCGGATAGGCTTCGACCAGTTCCTCCATCGAGAAGCTGCCGTTTGCATCGACGTCCTGGACCATCGTGTCTGCCAGCGCCGGAGCGGCGGCAAAGCCCAGCAGGGCGATGGTGGTGGCCAGGGTCGTGTTCAGCTTCGTCTTGGTCATGTTCAACTCCATTGGTTGGGTTATGAAACGGCTGTGTGTGCCGTTGATCCAAAGCTGGCGCTCTTCCAATTGACTTACAAGCCACTGAAATGGGGTAGAAAATCGGAATCGCGTGGTTCGGCGCAAGGGTGCCGATTTTCAGGCGCCCCCAGCAAAAAGGCGCTGTCGGGCGCCGTCGGAAATTCGTGCCATCTGGACAATTTCGGCCGGTCCTTGCCAGCGACACGGCCGGTTCCCGCCAGACTCAGGCCATGGCGCGGATCGGCAAGTTTCCCCGCCCCGAAACGCCCCGCCGATGAACCAATCTCTCCCCTCGTGCGTATCCTTTCCATGACACGCACCAAAGCCATCCTGGCCCTCGCGGCGGCGCTCGCCTTCGCCATATCGCCCTTCACCACGACCGGATTCGCGGGCTTTTCGGCCGACCAATTCCCGGTGCCGCAGTTCGACCCGCCGATTCAGCCCGCAGGCTGGGCCTTTTCGATCTGGGGGGTGATCTACCTCTGGCTCATCGCCTCAGCCGGGTACGGGCTTTTGCGCCGCGCCGAAGATCCCACATGGGACCAAACACGCTGGCCGCTGATCGCCTCGCTCGCAATTGGCGCGGCATGGATCCCGACCGCAGTCGCATCGCCCCTCTGGGCAACGGTGCTGATCTGGGCAATGTGGGTCGGCGCGATCCTGGCCCTGCTGCGGACCCCAGCAACCGACACCTGGTGGTTGCGCGTCCCGCTCGGGCTCTATGCCGGCTGGCTCACCGCCGCCTCCTGCGTGGCGACGGCGATCCTTGCGACCGGCTATGGCGCGACGCCGGTCCTGACGATCCACGCGGCCTTCCTGCTGCTGGGACTGGCGCTGGCCTCGCTCGTCCTGCGGCGCCTGCCCAGCCCGGGCTACGCCGCCGCGGTGGTCTGGGCGCTCACCGGGATCCTCGTTGCCAATCTTGACCCGGTGCGCCCCCTGATGATCGCCCTGCCCCTGATCGGCGCGGTGCTTCTGGCGCTTCCGGTCCTACGGCGCGCCTGATCTTCATCTTGCCGGAAATACTCCCGCCGGAGGCAGCCCGTCAGCCGGGCTTGCCCTTGCCCAGGTGCTTGCGCAACCGGGACGGCGTGGATTTCTTGCGGCCCTTGTAGGGGTTCTTGTCGGCCTGGCTGCGCATGTACAGCCGGATCGGCGTGCCGGGCATGTCGAAGGTCACCCGCAACCCGTTGACCAGATAGCGGGAATAGCTGTCCGGCAGAAGCTCGGGGTGCGAACACATGACCACGAAGGCCGGGGGCCGGGTCTTGGCCTGCGTGACATAGCGCAGCTTGATACGCTTGCCGCCGGGCGCGGGCGGCGGGTGCTGTTCCAGCATCCCCGTCAGCCAACGGTTCAGCCGCGCGGTCGAAACACGGCGGTTCCAGACCTCGTGCGCCTTGATGACGGCGGCCTGCAGGCGATCCAGCCCGCGACCCGTCTTGGCCGACACGGTGACCAGCGGCGCGCCCTTCAGCTGTGGCAGCAGCCGCTCGAACGCTTCACGCAGATCGCGCAGCTTGCCCTGCTTGTCGTCTTCCAGATCCCACTTGTTGACGGCGACCACCACCGCGCGCCCTTCACGCTCGGCCAGGTCGGCGATCCGCAGGTCCTGCTGTTCAAACGGGATCGCGGCATCCAGAAGCACGACGACCACTTCGGCGAACTTCACCGCCCGCAACCCGTCCGAGACCGAAAGCTTCTCAAGCTTGTCCTGGACCTTGGCCTTCTTGCGCATCCCGGCCGTATCGAACAGCCGCACCGGCACGTCATCCCATGTCAGCCGAAGCGAGATCGAATCCCGCGTGATCCCCGCCTCGGGGCCGGTCAGCAGCCGTTCCTCCCCTAGGATCTTGTTGATCAGGGTGGATTTCCCGGCGTTCGGACGGCCCACGACGGCCACCTGCAGCGGCCGCGCCTCGGTCGGGCGCCAGCTTTCGTCCTCTTCGGGTTCCTCGTCCACGTCCCAGTCGGTCGAGGGCATCAGCCCTTCTTCGGCGGCCACGCGCGCGGCTTCCTTGTCGCGGGCCGCGAAATCCTTGGCGATCGGGCCCAGCACCTCGGCCAGCTCGCCCATGCCTTCGCCGTGTTCGGCCGACAGGCGCAGCGGTTCGCCCAGGCCCAGCTCATAGGCCTCGAACAGCCCGGCTTCGCCCGCACGCCCCTCGGCCTTGTTGGCCGCAAGGATCACATGGGCAGACCGTTTGCGCAGGATATCCGCAAAGATGTGATCCGAAGGCGTCACCCCGGCGCGCGCGTCGATGACGAACAGGCACACGTCCGCCATGTCGACCGCACGTTCGGTCAGCTTGCGCATCCGGCCCTGCAGGCTTTCGTCCGTCGCCTCTTCCAGACCGGCGGTGTCGATGACGGTGAATCGCAGGTGGCCCAGACGCGCGTCGCCTTCACGCAGGTCGCGCGTCACGCCGGGCTGGTCATCGACCAGCGCCAGCTTCTTGCCGACAAGGCGGTTGAACAGCGTCGACTTGCCCACATTGGGCCGTCCGACGATGGCGAGCGTAAAGGACATCCTGACCTCGATCCGTCAAAACCCGTCCCGAAGGGTGAACTTGCGTTCCCCCGGATGGGGAATGGCAGGGGCGGGTTGGGTAACAAGCCGCCCCGATACCCTATTCCTGGATCAACGGAAAGCCAGCAATTGACCACGCGCCGACACGACATAAAGCGTGCGTCCCGCGATCACCGGGTTCGACGACGCACCGCCCGGCAATTCGACCTGGCCCACCAGCGCGCCCGAGGTCGGATCGAACGACCGCAGCAGCCCGTCGCCCGAAGCGACGATCAGACGGTTGCCCGCCAGAACCGGGCCATAGTGGCCAAAGACTTCCTTCTGGCGGCGCGGCTTGTCCTTGACGAACAGCGGCAGGTCCTGCGCCCAGACACGTTCGCCCGTTTCGGCCGACAGGCGGACGATCTGGTTCAGGTCGGACACCAGGAAGACATCGCCACCAAAGGCCCAGACCGGCGACATCGCGCCTTCGTTCGCGGACCAGAGCCGTTCGCCGGTCGTGGCATCCAGCGCCACGGTCGACCCGGACTGCACCCCGACATAGACGCGGCCGTTCGACACGACCGGATCGCCCGAGATATCGCCGATGACGGACTTCGCGAACCCGCGACGCCGCCCGGACACCAGCGCGCCCCAGGATTGCAGGCCGCCTTCGCGGCTGACGGCCTGGATCTCGCCCGAGGCATGGCCGAAGATCACCAGGTCGCCGGAAATCGCCGGAGCGGGTCCGCCCAGAAGCGTATTGCGGTCCGGCGTGGCGGTCATCTGCCAGCGCACGCGGCCATTGTTCACATCGATCGCCCAGGCGGTTGCATCGCCCGAGATCACGTAGACCAGGTTGCCCGCCACCGTCGGCGTGCCCGTGCCCGAGCTGTCCAGATCCTGTTCCCACAGCACAGCGCCGGTCGCCGGATCGAGAGCCGACAGGATGCCATAACCGGTCGAGACGAAAAGCTTGCCTCCGCCATAGGCCAGGCCGCCGCCGGATGCCTGCCCGCTGCCGTCGGCCGGCGGGGCAAGATCGCGGGTCCAGGCCACGGCGCCACCGGTGGTGACCGCCGTCACCTTGGCGCCGCTGTCCAGCGTGAAGATGCGGCCGTCGGCCACCACGGGATCCCCGGCGATGCGGGCCTTGCGACCGTCGCCATCGCCGATGTTCACCGCCCAGGCCAGCGACAGCGCGCCATTCAGCGCCGCGTTGTCGACCCGCGTTGCAGGCGATCCGGGGCGTTGCGGCCAGTTGGCATTGGCCGTCGCGCCGGGCATCGACACCGGCTCGACCCGGTTTTCGGTGGCATCGTCGGTCAGCGGCGCATCGGTCAGCACCGCGGCCACGTCTTCGCGCTTGCCGGGCAGATAGGTTTCCTTCTTCTCGCAAGCCGCCAGCGCAACCACGCTGCAGATCACGGCCAGGCGGATCATCCGGTCACCGGCCATCCGGCCCTTTGCCATCGCAAATGTCATCATTGCCGCGTTCCCGCCTCTTCGTCCCGATCCTGACAGCCGATCAGCCGTCCTGCGTGGTGTCCGCCTCTCCGGGCGTGCCACCAAGCACCACAATCAACTGAGAAATCCGACGAAGCAAGTCCGGCGTCATCCCCGCATCTTCCTGCATGTCGCGCAGCTGCGCCAGCGCCTCGCCGGGGTTGCCTTCCTCGACATGCGTCATGGCGATCTGTTCCAGCGCCAGCAGCCGCAGCGGCGATCCTGCCCCGGCCAGGTCCTGATAGCCGTCGCGCCGTTCGGCGGGCGACAGCGTGTCGGCCTGCAGCGCCAGCGCCCGGAATTTCGCCAGCGACCGGTAGACCACCGGGACCTCGCCGGTTTCCGCCACGCGGTTCAGCTCGTCCACGGCGCCCTGCGTATCGCCCGACCGTGCCATTTCCGCCGCGCGGGTCAGGCCCAGCATGGCGGCGGCATCGGGCGTATCGGCCCCGATCGCATCAAGCGCGGCGGCGCGTTCGCCCGGCTCGCCCTGTTCCAGAGCGGTCAGGATCGCGTCCCCGAAGGCTTCGGCCTGCGCTTCGCGTTCGGCGCGGGTGTATTCGTACCAGGCCGCACCCGCCACGATCACCACGACAACCACGGCGGCAATCCAGCCATATCTGCGGAATGTCGCGAACAACCTGTCGCGCCGCACCTCTTCCGTCACTTCGTCAATGAATGAATCCGACTGGCTCACCGTATACTCCCCGGTTCTGGTCCGCCCCTCTTAACCTGTCACCCCATGCCTGCCAAGGGGACCCAACCAGATGTGCCGATGTGACAGGATGCGGCATTGCAGAAATCTGGAACTGAACTATACAGTTCAGAATATTCCCCCTCTGACCTTGCATTTTGGGGTCGGCTCTCTAATTCGGGGAAAACGAGTTTAACCGAAGAACAGGGCAAGCGGTTCCATGCGTCTGATCCCGATCCTCACTGCGATCCTCGTCACGGCCTTCCTGTACGGCATGGTCATCCAGCGCGACGCCATCACCGCCTTTGCCCGTGGCGAAGGGCTGTCGACCGCGCTGGCCATCGCCAAGGGCGAAGATGACGACGGCGCCATCCAGACCGCTGCCGTCGACAGCGAACAGCGCAGCGACGCGACCGAGGTCGCCGCCCCCGCCAAGGAAAAGGCGACCCATGCCCCCGTCAAGGTCGTCACCGTGATGAGCGAGGCGCGCGAAATCGACAGCGCCGTCATCCTGCGCGGCCAGACGGCGGCCGCGCGCAGTGTCGAACTGCGCTCGGAAACCAGCGGCACCGTCGTGTCGACCCCGATCCGCAAGGGCGCCGAGGTTCAGGCGGACGACCTGCTGTGCGCCATCGATCCCGGCACCCGCGAAGACAGCCTTGCCGAAGCCGAAGCGCGGCTGGCCGAAGCCGTGGCCTCGGTCCCGTCGGCCGAAGCGCGCGTCGAAGAGGCCAAGGCCCGCCTCTCCGAGGCCGAGATCAACCAGAATGCCTCTGACCGCCTGAAGGAAAGCGGCTTTGCCTCGGACACCCGCGTGGCGTCCTCGCAGGCCACGACGCGCGCCGCCGAAGCCGCACTGGCCCAGGCCGAAAGCGGTCTGGCCACCACGCAGGCCGCGATCCGGTCGGCCGAAGCCGCCGTCGCCTCGGCCACCCGCGAACTGGACCGCACCAAGATGCACGCCCCGTTCGGCGGGCTGCTGGAACATGACACCGCTGAGCTTGGGTCGCTTTTGCAGACGGGCGGCACCTGCGCCACGATCATCCAGCTTGATCCGATCAAGCTGGTCGGCTTCATCCCGGAAACCGAGATCAACCGGGTCGAGACCGGCGCCCGCGCCGGCGCCCGTCTGACCGCCTCGGCCAAGGAGCTGACGGGCGTGGTGACCTTCCTGTCGCGCTCGGCCGATCCGCAGACCCGCACCTTCCGCGTAGAAATCGAAGTACCCAACCCCGATCTTGCCATCCGCGACGGCCAGACCGCCGAGATCCTGATTGCCGCGCCCGGTGCCAAGGCGCACCTGCTGCCGCAATCGGCGCTGACGCTGAACGACGACGGCGCGCTTGGGGTCCGCACGGTCGAAGGCGCCACCGCCGGGTTCGCCCCCGTCAAGATCCTGCGCGACACCGTCGAAGGCGTCTGGGTGACCGGCCTGCCAGACACCGCGCAGGTCATCGTCATCGGCCAGGACTACGTGATCGCGGGCGTGCCGGTCGAGGCCACCCTGCAGGAGCCGCGCCAATGATCGGCATGGTCGACTGGGCCGCGTCACGGGCGCGGATGGTCCTGGCCTTCATCGTCCTGTCGCTGGTCGCGGGCGGGCTGGCCTATGCCACCCTGCCCAAGGAAGGTGAGCCCGACATCGAGATCCCGGCGCTTTTCGTGTCGCTGCAGTTTCCCGGCATCTCGGCCGTCGACAGCGAGACACTGCTTGTCAAACCGATGGAGACCGAGCTTTCGGATCTGGACGGTCTGAAGAAGATGACCGGCACCGCCGCCGAAGGCTATGCCGGTGTCGCGCTCGAATTCGAATTCGGCTGGGACAAGACCAAGATCATGGCTGACGTCCGCGAGGCCATGTCCAACGCCGAGGCCCTGTTCCCCGAGGGCTACGAGAAATATTCGATCAACGAGATCAACTTCTCGGAATTTCCGATCATCATCGTCAACCTGACCGGCGACGTCCCCGAACGCACCATGGCCCGCGTCATCAAGGACCTGCAGGAAGACGTCGAGGGCATCGAATCGGTGCTCGAAGCCGGGATCGCCGGCAACCGGGACGAGATGGTCGAGGTCGTGATCGACCCGCTGCGGCTGGAAAGCTACAACGTGACCGCCGGTGAGCTGATCAACGTCGTCACCCAGAACAACCTGCTGATCGCCGCCGGTGAGATCGAAACGGCCACTGGCGCCTTCGCCGTCAAGATCCCCGGATCCTTCGACGAACCGCGCGACATCTATGCCCTGCCCGTCAAACGCAATGGCGACCGCGTCGTCACCCTTGGCGATCTGGCCGACATCCGCCTGACCTTCGTCGACCGCAAGGGCACCGCACGCTTCAACGGCGAAAAGACCACCGCCCTGCAGGTGGTCAAGCGCAAGGGCTACAACGTCATCGACACCGCGGACGAGGTGAAGCGCGTGGTGGCCGAAGCCCAGGAGGCCTGGCCGCCCGAGCTCAAGGCGGCCGTGCGCGTCGGCACCTCGAACGACCAGAGCCGCGTCGTCGGATCGATGGTGTCGCAGCTGGAAGGCTCGGTCCTGACCGCGATCGCGCTGGTCATGATCGTCGTGCTGGCCGCGCTTGGCCCCCGGCCCGCGCTTCTGGTGGGCTTCGCGATCCCGACGTCCTTCCTGCTGTGCTTCGTGCTGCTGGGGCTGATGGGCGTGTCGATTTCCAACATCGTCATGTTCGGCCTGATCCTGGCAGTGGGGATGCTGGTCGACGGCGCCATCGTCATCGTGGAATACGCCGACAAGCGCATCTCGGAAGGCTCGGGGCCCATGCACGCCTATGTCGAGGCCGCGCAGCGCATGTTCTGGCCGGTGGTGTCGTCGACCGCGACGACGCTCTGTGCCTTCCTGCCCATGCTCTTCTGGCCCGGTGTGCCCGGCGAATTCATGGGGATGCTGCCCGTCACCCTGATCTTCGTTCTGTCGGCCTCGCTGATCGTGGCCCTGATCTACCTGCCGGTCATGGGCGGCGTCACGGGTCGCTTCTCGCGCTCGCTCAACCGGGCGTCCGACGGTCTGACCCGCGCCACGCCCTGGTGGCTGCGCGCCGCGCTGGTGCCCGTCGCGCTTTACGGCATCTTCATCGGTGCGATGCAGACCATCAACCCGGCCTACCTGACCGGCGCGCCCATGGGATCGGGAGTCTTGTCGCTGATGCCGGGCTTCGCGATCTTCACGGCCTCGGCGATCGCCGCGTCCATCACCATCAGCGCGGCGAAGATCAACTGGCGTCGCCCCCGCGTGCAGGGCGGCCATCGCCGCACCGCCTTCGGCTGGTTCATCAAGCTGCTGGCGGGCAACCCGATCATGCCGCTGGTCGTGGTCGTTTCGGTCGTGGCCTTCGTCATCACCACCTTCCAGGTCTTCGGCGCCAACAACAAGGGCACCGAGTTCTTCGTCGAGTCGGAACCGGAACAGGCGATCGTCTATGTCCGCGCCCGTGGCAACCTGAGCCTCGAGCAGAAGGACGATCTTGTCCGTCAGGTCGAGGAAATCGTGCTGCCGCATCCCGGCGTTCTGAATGCCTTTGCCTTTGCCGGTGACGGCGGGCTGAATTCCAACACCGGCGGCGCGCAGCCGCCCCTCGACACCATCGGTCAGGTGCAGCTGGAAATCGTCCCGTGGGAGGACCGCAAGGACCGCCCCGAGCTTGACGGCGATCTGGTGATCGAGGATCTGACCGCCGCCATCGAAACCATCCCCGGCATCAAGATCGAGGTGCTGGCCCCCAACATGGGTCCTGCCTCGGCCAAGCCGGTGCACCTGCGCCTGATGGGCAACGACTGGGGCCCGCTGCGCGAAGCCACCGCCATGGCCCGCGACAAGTTCGAAGAGCTCGATGGCCTGCGCCTGATCGAAGACACCCTGCCCCTGCCCGGCATCGACTGGCAGATCGACGTGGATGTCGAAAAGGCCGGCCGCTATGGCGCCGATGTTGCTACCGTCGGCGCGATGGTCCAGCTGGTCACGCGCGGCCTGCTGCTGGATACGATGAGGGTCGACACCTCGGACGAGGAAATCGAGATCCGCGTGCGCCTGCCCGAAAAGGACCGGGTGCTGTCGACACTCGACACGCTCAAGGTCCGCACCAGCGACGGCCTTGTGCCCCTGTCGAACTTCATCACCCGCGAACCGGTCGCCAAGCTGGCCAAGATCGACCGCATCGACCAGAAGCGGTTCTATGACGTCAAGGCCGCGGTCGCCGCCGATCTGACCAAGACGGTCGTGGTGGACGGCGAAGAAACACAGGTGCCCATCACCGCCAACGAACGGATCGAGACTCTGACGGACTGGCTCGACAGCGGCGTGCTGCCGCCCGGCGTGACCTACGAATGGACCGGCGATCAGGCGGATCAGGAGGAATCCTCGGCCTTCCTCGGCCAGGCCTTCGCCGGGGCGCTCGGCCTCATGTTCATCATCCTGCTGGCGCAGTTCAATTCGATCTACAACTCGGTCCTGGTCCTGCTGGCCGTGGTCCTGTCGACCACGGGCGTGCTGATCGGCATGCTGGTGATGGATCAGACCTTCTCGATCATCATGACCGGCACGGGGATCGTCGCGCTGGCGGGGATCGTGGTGAACAACAACATCGTGCTGATCGACACCTTCCAGGAATACAGCCAGTACATGCCAAGGATCGAGGCAATCATCCGCACCGCCGAGGATCGCATCCGCCCGGTTCTGCTGACCACGATCACCACCATGGCGGGTCTTGCCCCGATGATGTTCGGCCTCAGTCTCGACTTCTGGGCCGGCGGCTATTCGATCGACAGCCCCACGGCGCTCTGGTGGAAGCAGCTGGCGACGGCGGTGGTCTTCGGCCTTGGCGTGGCCACGGTGCTGACGCTGATCGTCACGCCGTCGCTGCTGGCGCTGCGGGTCTGGTTCTGGACCTACGTGCGCTGGTTCGGCCAGCTTCTGGCCTCGCTCTCCTTCGGGCGCGGATCGCGCGCGGCCCAGGACTGGGCCCTGCGCCGCGCCGCCCGCCGGACCCGGTCGCCGGAACTGATCTGGCCAATCGACGACGACGCACCGCCCGCCGACACGGCCAGCCTGCGCGCCGCCGAATGACGCTATCGCACAACTGAAAAGGCCCCGGTGCAAACCGGGGCCTTTCGTCATTCCGGGATCCGCCGCGGCCGCCGCCGCGCGGGCCATTCGCCCAGCACCATGCCAAAGACGATCATCGCCCCGCCGACCAGCGCCGCCAGTGGCAGGAGCTCTCCGGCCATGCGCCCGATGATCGCCGCCCAGACCGGCTCGCCCGCGTAGATCAGCGTCGACCGGGTGGCCGAGACGCTTTTCTGCGCCCAGTTCATCGCCAGCTGGATCACCGCGCTGGCCAGGCCCAATCCGCCCGCGAACAGCAGGATCCGCCAGTCCCAGGCCGGTATCGCTTCGCCCGAGGCCCCCATGGCCGCGAAACAGAAGACCGAGGCCGCCGCAAGCTGCACCACCGTCACCCGCGCCGCATCGACCTGTGGGGCAAAGCGCGAAATCAGGATGACCTCGGCGGCGATGGCCACGACCGACAGGATCGTAATCAGCTCTCCGAAGGAAAAACCGAACCCCCCGGCCTCGGGCCCCGCGATCAGCATCAGCCCGATGGTGGCAAATCCGACGCCGACCCAGGTCAGCCCCCCCGGCGGGCGGCCCAGCACGATCCATTGCAGGACCGGCACCAAGGGCACGTAAAGCGCGGTGATGAAAGCGGATTTCGAAGACGGAATGAACTGCAGGCCCACGGTCTGCATGCCATAGCCAAGCGCGATCGCCAGCCCGATCAGGCTGCCTGCGATGACCTCGACCCGGGTGATCCGCATCAACCGCCGCCCGGCCAGCAGCCCCAGGCACAGGGCCGCCAGCGCAAACCGCAACCCCACGAAGAACAGCGGCCCTGACCAGGTCAGGGCCGTCTGCACCGCCAGGAAGGTCCCGCCCCACAGGACGGTGACCCCCACCAGGACCCATTCGGGCCGCATCAGAGCATTGCCATCCCGCCGTTCACATGCAGCGTGGCACCGGTCACATAGCCCGCCTCGGCCGAGGAGAGGTACAGAACGGCAGCCGCGATCTCTTCCGGCGTGCCCATGCGGGCGGCCGGGATCTGCACGTTGATCTTGTCCTTCTGCTCATCCGTCAGCTTGTCGGTCATCGCCGTGGCGATGAAGCCCGGCGCGACGCAGTTCGCCGTGATCCCGCGCGACGCGACCTCGTAGGCGATCGACTTGGTCATGCCCACCATACCCGCCTTGGACGCGGCATAGTTCACCTGGCCCGGATTGCCGGTCGCGCCGACGATGGACGAGATATTGACGATCCGCCCCCACCTGGCCTTCATCATCGGCCGCATCACCGCCCGGCACAGGCGCATGGTCGAAGTCAGGTTGACCTCGATCACCTGCGCCCAGTCCTCGTCCGACATGCGCATGAACAGCTGATCGCGGGTGATGCCCGCGTTGTTCACCAAGATGTCCAGCCCGCCCATGGCCTCGATCGCCTGCTTGGGCAGGGCATCGACCGCCGCCGCGTCGCCCAGGTTGCAGGGCAGCACATGCGCCCGTTCGCCCAGCTCCGCCGCCAACGCCTCAAGCGGTTCGACCCGCGTGCCCGAAAGCCCCACGGTCGCGCCCGCCTCATGCAGCGCCTTGGCGATCGCGCCGCCGATACCACCCGAAGCGCCCGTCACCAGCGCCGTCTTTCCCGTCAGATCGAACATCCGCCCGTCCCCTTCATCTTGCCAAAAATACTCCGGGGGGCGTCCGCAGGACGCGGGGGCAGCGCCCCCTCCCCGGTCTCAACCCGTTCAGCCCTTGGAAGCCGCCGCTGTCGCCACGTCCTCGGGCGTGCCCACGGCCGTGCAGGCGATGGACCGCTCGATCCGTCGCACCATGCCCGACAGCGCTTTGCCCGCCCCGATCTCCCAGATCTCGGTCACGCCCTGCGCCGCCATGTAGGCGACGCTTTCCCGCCAGCGCACCGATCCGGTGACCTGTTCGACCAGCAGCGACCGGATGACCTGCGGATCATCGACCGCCTCGGCGCGGACGTTGGCCACCAGCGGCACGGCGGGCGCCTTGATCTCGACCGCCGCCAAAGCCTCGGCCATCACGGCCGCGGCCGGTTCCATCAGGGCGCAATGGAACGGCGCCGACACCGGCAAAAGCACCGCCCGTTTCGCGCCCTTCTCCTTGGCGATCTCCACCGCACGTTCCACGGCGGCCTTGTGGCCCGACACGACCACCTGGCCGGGGTCGTTGTCATTCGCGGCCTGGCAGACCTCGCCCTGCGCGGCCTCTTCGGCCACGGCGCGGGCACCGTCAAAGTCCAGCCCCAGAAGCGCCGCCATGGCGCCGACACCGACCGGCACGGCCTCCTGCATGGCGCGACCGCGGGCGCGCAGCAGGCGTGCGGCATCGGCGATGCTCAGCGAACCGGCGGCGGCGAGCGCGGAATATTCGCCCAGGGAATGTCCGGCCACGAAGGCCGCATCGGTGATCGCCACGCCCTCGGCCTCAAGCGCGCGCAGCGCGGCCAGAGAGGTCGCCATCAGCGCGGGCTGGGCATTCTGCGTCAGGGTCAGCTGGTCCTGCTCGCCGTCCCAGATCAGCGTCGACAGCTTTTCGCCAAGCGCCTCGTCCACCTCGTCGAAGACGGCCTTGGCTTCGGGATAGGCATCGGCCAGGGCGCGGCCCATGCCAATGGTCTGGGCACCCTGCCCGGGGAATACGAATGCGCGGCTCATGGCTCACTCCCTCATTTGATTGGGCCGGGGATAGCCCGGGACGCCACACAAGGCAATCCACCGCACAGGAGGCGATGCGGCGGATGTCAGAGCCTGGAGAGAGAGTGGATCGTGCAGCGTCCCCGTGGCCTAGCCTGCCCGGGCCTTGCGAACCCGGCGCAGCGCACACCGTCCCATCAGGACCACGGCCGGAGAGACCATGACCAGCGCCACCAGGGGTTTGAGCGCGACAAGCAGCACCAGAAGGCCGACGATCAGCACGATCAGGGTCGCCACCGTGGCGCAGAGCGCCGTGGGACGTTCGCCGCGATCCGCGGAATACGGATCGGCATAATTGCGGCCCGCCGGGCCGGCGGAGAGGTCGGTCATCAATGTCATCTGCTCGTCTTTGTCGTACAGGGGTCTGCGCCCCTTTTTCGTGTGCCTTTGCACGTTATACACTTTTTGCGAGAGATTGTGGCAAAATCCGGGCATTTTCCCTAAAGGAAAACCACAATACTCACACACCGGGCTTTGCACATTTGTCGGACCATATCGCGGGCACGGCACACCGCCTCCACAGCGGCCTTGCCCCCCCGGACGATCCGGGCTAAAGGGACGCTTCCTTCCGCACTTCGATTGACCCGCGCGGACTCTCGTGGAGGCACCGCGGAAGGCTTGGTCCTCCTATGAAACGCGCCCTGACAGAAGTGGAGCACACATGCCGCTTTATGAGCATGTCTTTATTGCGCGCCAGGATCTTTCCAACGCGCAGGCCGAAGGCCTTGTCGAACATTTTGGCACCGTCCTTTCGGACAACGGCGGCAAGGTCGTCGAATCCGAATACTGGGGCGTCAAGACGATGGCCTACAAGATCAACAAGAACCGCAAGGGCCACTACGCCTTCCTCAAGTCCGACGCACCCGCGACGGCCGTGCAGGAAATGGAACGCCTGATGCGCCTGCATGATGACGTGATGCGCGTTCTGACCATCAAGGTCGAAGAGCACGCCGAAGGTCCGTCCGTCCAGATGCAGAAACGCGAAGAGCGCGACGACCGTCGCCGCGAACGCCGCTGATCTTTAGCCTGAGGAAAGGAACCTAACCCATGGCCGCAAAACCGTTTTTCCGCCGCCGCAAGGTCTGCCCGTTCTCCGGCGACAACGCGCCGAAGATCGACTACAAGGACACCCGTCTGCTGCAGCGCTACATCTCTGAGCGTGGCAAGATCGTGCCGTCCCGCATCACCGCCGTGTCGGCAAAGAAGCAGCGTGAACTGGCCCGCGCCATCAAGCGCGCCCGCTTCCTCGCCCTGCTGCCCTACGCCGTGAAGTAAGGAGAGAGACCAATGGAAGTCATTCTTCTCGAACGTGTCGCCAAGCTGGGCCAGATGGGTGACGTCGTCACCGTCAAGCCGGGCTATGCGCGCAACTACCTTCTGCTGCAGGGCAAGGCCCTGACCGCATCGAAGGAAAACATCGCCAAGTTCGACGAGCAGAAAGCACAGCTGGAAGCCAACAACCTCGAGACCAAGAAAGAGGCCGAAAGCCTCGGCTCGCGTCTCGATGGCGAAACCTTTGTTGTGATTCGCTCTGCCTCTGACGGCGGCAACCTCTACGGCTCTGTCACTCCGCGTGACGTCGCCGCCGTTGCCACCGAAGCGGGCTACACCGTCGAGCGCAAGCAGGTCATCATCCCGATGCCGATCAAGGAACTGGGCATGCACACGGTGAACATCACCCTGCACCCGGAAGTCGACATCGAGATCACCCTAAACGTCGCACGTTCCCCCGAAGAGGCCGAGCTTCAGGCCGCAGGCAAGTCCATCCAGGACCTGGCCGCGGAAGAAGAAGCCGCAGCCGAATTCGAGATCCAGGAACTGTTCGACGATCTCGGCTCGGCCGCATCGGACGACGACGATCAGCCTGCTGTCGAAGCCAAGGGCGACGACGAAGAGAACTGATCGATCTGATCACGGATCACGGAAAACGCCGCGCCCCCGGGTGCGGCGTTTTTCATTGCGCGATGGCCATTTGCCTTTGAAACGCTGCTGGATCGATCACGTCCCCGGCGCGGTCAGGCGGAAAGACGACGCGACCGGGAAAGACCCTGCGCGGGGTCTGGAATGTGCGCCGCCAAGCCCCTAAATCCAAGGAAATTTCAAAGGATCCCGCACCCGATGCGCCAGCAGATTTCCGATGTCCTAGACCGTCCGGCCACGCGTTACGCGATCATGGGGGTGATCCTGTTCAACGCGGTCATCCTTGGCCTGGAAACCTCGGGTCGCGTCATGAGCGTCGCGGGCGACATCATCATCTTCCTCGACACGCTGTGCTTGACCATCTTCGTGGCCGAACTGGTCGCCAAGCTGTACGCCCGGGGGCTGGGGTTCTTCCGCAATGCCTGGAACATCTTCGACTTCATCGTCGTCGGCATCGCGCTGCTGCCTGCCACAGGTGGCCTGTCGGTGCTGCGGGCCCTGCGGATTCTGCGGTTGCTGCGCGTGGTATCCGTGGCGCCGACACTGCGGCGGGTGGTCGAAGGCTTCATCTCGGCCCTGCCCGGCATGGCCTCGGTCTTCCTGCTGATGGGCGTGATCTTCTACATCGCAGCCGTCATCGCGACCAAGCTGTTCGCACCAACCTTTCCCGACTGGTTCGGCACGCTTGGCCGGTCGCTGTATACGCTGTTCCAGGTGATGACGCTGGAAAGCTGGTCCATGGGCATCGTCCGCCCGGTGATGGAGGTCCACCCCGAGGCCTGGATGTTCTTCGTGCCCTTCATCCTGATCACCACCTTCGCGGTGGTGAACCTTGTCGTCGGCCTGATCGTCAATTCGATGCAGGACGCCCACGCCGAGGAATCCAACGCCGCCACCGGCAATTACCGCGACGAGGTGCTGCAGCGCCTGGTCGCGATCGAGGCAAAGCTGGACAAAGGCGGATAGACGACCCTATTCGGCGAAATTCGCCCCGGTGTCCTGCGGGTTCATCCGGATCAGCCGACTGTCGAGGCATCCGGCCTGCCGATGCACCATGGCGCGTCGATAGTCCGGGTCATAGATCATGTCGATAAAGGCCTGCGGCGACGGGTATTCGGCAATGAAGCACAGGTCCCAGGCCTCGTCCTGCGGCCCGATCAGCATATGCTCCATCCGGCCGCGCCAGACGATGCGCCCCCCGACCTTGTCGAGGATCGGCTGGCTTTCGCGGCCATAGGCGGCATAGGCCTCGGCCCCCGTCGCCTGCCGCCCGTCGTCATAGTCTGCGCGGTCACGCAGCCGTACCAGATTGAGCATGTGGATTGGCCCGTCCCGGTCGATCGCCTTGAAGGCCTCGAAACCCGCCTTGTCGAATCCCGTATGCATGGTGTCCTCCTCTCAGGTGCGCCCATAGGGCTGGCACAGATTGCGGCGCTTCAGCTCGTCCGCCATCGACCGGCCCACGCGGGCGCCTGCGGACGGGCCGTAGATGCAATCGCCCACGTTGCCGTCGGGCTTCTTGTCATAGCTGCATTCCAGCTTCCGCGCGAAGAGCATGATGTTCATGATCCGCTTCGCCTCGCGCCCCTCGGCCGTTGTCTCGGCGGGGCATTCGGTATCGCGCAACTGGATCTCGACGCCCTGCACGACGATCCGGTCGCCCGAGATCACCCGCCGCCGCATGTCCTGCGCCGTGGCAGGACATGCCCAGATGCCGATCAGGCAGATGATCATGATGGCCAGCCGCACGCCGCCCCCCGGTTCGGTTCCCGGGCAGGCTAACCGGGCGTGTGCGCAGGCGGAACCCCCGGCGTCTGCCATTCGGGCAGCGGAAAGAGCTTGTCGTAGGCCCAGTTGAAGGCCAGCGCATAGAGCAGATAGAAAGCCGCCAGCGACACATCCATGACAAACGCCTGCCAGAGCGTAACGCCAAGATACCAGGCGATGAAGGGCATCAGCACGACCAACAGCCCGGCTTCGAACAGCACCGCATGCAGCACCCGCACCAGCGGCGTCTTAAGCGTGGTCCCGGACCAGCGGCGATAGGCCCGGTCAAAGACATAGTTGTAGCCCATGTTGTAAAGTGTCGCGATGGTGGCGCTGACAACGCCCACCACGCCGATTTCGGTCATCGGCAGGCCAAAGACAAAAGCCCCGCCGGGGATCATGATCGCAAGCGCGATAAGTTCGAAGCTGATGGCGTGACGCAGACGGTCAAGGGGGGATCGCATGGAGACCTCCGGTTTCCGCCGGGTCGTCCCGGCCGTTCACCCATGATGGGGAGGTCGTCCTCTGCCCCCTAGGTGCGCCTTGGGGCGCGTTTGGTCAAGGCCGCCCGCAAAAGAAAAGGGCCGCCCCGAAGGACGGCCCCAGATCCGGATCAGACCGGGATCATTCGTTTTCCAGATCCTCGACCGCCTTCTGAAGGTCTTCTTTCGAAACCTCCTTCTCGGTCACGTCGGCCTGGGCGAAGACATGGTCGACAACCTTGTCTTCGAAGATCGGTGCGCGCAGCTGCTGCTGCATCTGCTGGTTCTGCTGCACGAATTCAAAGAACGCACGCTCCTGGCCCGGGTACTGGCGGGCCTGGTTCATGATCGCCTGGGTCATTTCGGCGTCGGTCACTTCGACCTCGGCCTTCTGACCCAGTTCGGCCAGCAGCAGGCCAAGGCGCACGCGGCGCTCGGCCAGCTTGGTGTGCTCCTCGGTGGTCTCGATCTCACCGTGGTTGTGATCGTGAACCTCGGGGTTGTCCTCGTGCCACAGTTGATGCGCGATCTGCTTGGCTTCGGCCTCGACCAGCGACGGCGGCAGGTCGAAAGAGACGACCTCGTCCATCGCGTCCAGCAGGCCACGCTTCATGACCGCGCGGGCGGCACCGGCGTATTCGGCTTCCAGACGCTCGGCGACCTGCGCCTTCAGCGCGGCCAGGTCTTCGGCACCGTACTTGGTGGCCAGCTCGTCGTTGACCTCGGCGGCGACGGGGCCCTTGACCTCTTTCACCTTGCATTCGAACACGGCGGCTTTGCCGGCCAGGTGTTCGGCCTGGTACTGTTCGGGGAACGAAACCTCGACGTTCTTCTCGTCACCGGCCTTCGTGCCGACCAGCTGATCTTCGAAACCCGGGATGAACGAATTCGAGCCGAGCACCAGCGGATAGTCTTCCGCCGCGCCGCCCTCGAAGGCTTCGCCGTCGACCTTGCCGAGGAAATCGATCACGACCTGGTCGCCATCTTCCGCCGCGCCGTCCTTGGCTTCGAAGTTCTGGGCGCTTTCGGCCAGGTTCTGCAGGGCTTCGTCGATCGCGGCGTCATCGGCCTTCA
Organism: Pseudooceanicola onchidii; assembly: GCF_004959925.1. Classification (GTDB taxonomy): domain Bacteria; phylum Pseudomonadota; class Alphaproteobacteria; order Rhodobacterales; family Rhodobacteraceae; genus Pseudooceanicola; species Pseudooceanicola onchidii. Next base: position 1,608,715 of record NZ_SPUW01000001.1, read on the forward strand.
CGACCAGCTTTTCCAGCTTGAGCGTCGACAGGTCGACCTCGGGGATCGCCGGCAGGGCCTCGTAGGCCACGGTCACGACGACATCGTCGCCCTCTTTCCAGGTCTCGCCATCGACCATTTCGACCTGCGGCTGCAGCGCGGGCTTGTCGCCGGTGGATTCGAAGTGATCATTCATGGCGCCGTCGATGGCTTCCTGCATCGCTTCGCCCATGATCCGCTGACCGAACTGCTTTTTCAGCAGCGCCATCGGCACCTTGCCCTTGCGGAAGCCCTTCATTTCGACTTCGGGCTGCGCTTCGGCCAGCTTTTCGTTGACCTTGGCGTCCAACTCGCTGGCGGGCAGCGTGATCTGGTAGCCGCGCTTGAGGCCTTCGTTCAGGGTCTCGGTGACCTGCATCGGTTCTCGTCCTTCCATAACGTCCACGGGCCGCCGTCTTGCGGGGGCCAAATCAGGCGCCCTTCTAGGGGGCGTCAGCCTTGGGCGCAAGGGTGATCCGCGCCATTCCGGCCCATGCCCACAGGTTTTTGCCGGCAGTGGCTGCGCCCACCCTGCCCAAGCTTGCCGACAGCCCGCCCCACGGTTGACGTGACCGCCCCGATGCCGCATTGCAGCACCATCCGCCACATCCAAAAGGGCACGTGATGACCCGCACCCAGAAAGCTGCCCTTGCCAGCGTCGCCGTCGGCCTTCTGGTCTTTGCCATAAAGCTTTGGGCCTGGCTTCTGACCGGGTCCGTCGCGCTGTATTCCGACGCCTTGGAAAGCACCATAAACGTGGTGGCGGCGCTGGCGGTCTTCGTGGCGCTGCGCGTCGCGGCGCGGCCCGCGGACGACAACCACCCCTACGGCCACCACAAGGCCGAATACCTCTCGGCCGTGTTCGAAGGCGTGCTGGTGGTCATCGCCGCCCTGATGATTCTGCGCGAGGCCTATGCCGGCCTGATCCACCCCGAACCCCTGCGCGCCCCCGTGCTGGGCCTGGTGATCAACGGCGCGGCCTCGGTGCTGAACGCGCTTTGGGCCGTCGCATTGCTAAGATGGGGACGCGCCTGGCGGTCCCCCGCCCTGGTCGCCGACGGACGGCATATCCTGACCGATGTCTGGACCTCGGTCGGCGTGATCATCGGCATCGCCCTGGCGACGGTGACCGGCCAGGACTGGCTCGACCCTGCGCTCGCCGCGCTGGTCGCCGTCAACATCCTCTGGACCGGCTGGAAAATGGTGCGCGAGGCGACCGGCGGGCTGATGGACGAACTGCACGATCCGGCCCTGGTCGACGACCTGCAAGAGATCATCCGCCTCAGCGCCACCGGCGCGATCGAGGCGCACGACATCCGCATCCGTATCGCCGGCGCCATGACCTTTATCGATTTTCACCTGATCGTGGACCGGGACATGCCGGTGTCGGAAGCGCACGACATCTGCGACCGCATCGAAGGCGCGCTGAAGATCGCCCGCGACGGCAAGGCCATCGTGACGATCCATGTGGAGCCTGATCACAAGGCGAAAAATGAAGGCGTAATGGTAGGATAAGGCGTCTGGCGCGCCGCCGGGAACACCCGAGCGCGATTTCAAAGGCTCGGCCATCATCCATGTCTGGCTGGTGAAAGGTCACGTCCCCGGGGACAGTGCATGGTGCGGGTGAAGGGACTCGAACCCCCACGCCAAAGGCGCCAGAACCTAAATCTGGTGCGTCTACCAATTCCGCCACACCCGCAGTACGCGGCTGGATAGCAAAAGCCGCAGCGCGATGCGAGAGGGAAAAAGCTCTCATCCCTTAACCTTTTCTAAGCTTCTTTCGCCAATATTGAACCTGACCGGACAAGCGACGTGGCCCTAGCGCCAATTGTGGCGAAAACCGGACGCGGTTTGCCTCAATGCCGCACAGTTAACTGGAACCCGGCGAAATTTCGCCCTAATCTGATGCAAAAACAATGAGGCAGTCAGGAAAGGGGAGAAGTCCCATGAAAACTATCGAAGTTACCATCACCAAGCAGTCCAAGGCTCAGCCCAAGCTGGTGTGCGGCATCGCAGCCGGGACCAAGGTCATGACCCTGGATGGTGAAATGCCCGTCGAATTCCTGACCGAAGGCGACCGTGTCATCACCCGCGACACCGGCATGGCCATGCTGAAAGGTGTCCGCGCCCGCAAGGTGGCCTGCGATCTGGTCCACATCTCCGGCGGCTCCCTGGGACACAACCGTCCCGAAGCCGACATCACCATTCCCTCGGGCCAGGAAGTCCTGATCCGCGACTGGCGCGCCGAAGCCCTGTTCGGCAAGAAAACCGCACTGGTCTCCGCTGACCGCCTGGTCGACGGCGAATACGTCCGCGACCTCGGCAAGGGCGTGATGACCGTGTACGAACTGGTCTTCGACCGCGATCACATCATCTATGCCGGCGGCCTCGAAGTGGCCGCCAAGGCAGAAGAGGACATGGCCGCCGCAGGCTGACCCCCTTCCATTCGGACCGACTGCACCGAGGCTCGCGCACCTGCGCGGGCCTCGCGTCGTTTTGGGATTGTCGTTCGCCAATAGCATCTCACTGCCCAAGGCGAAGTGAGCGGACGGCAATGTTGGTCTGTCCCAGGGCCGCAGTCTGGTTTTCCGTTAGTGCTCTTCGAATGGTCGAAAACGTGTTGGCCGCAAGCGAACCGAGGCGACCACAGAGTGTGACGCAAGCGCCGTATCGCAGCGGATCATTGATGATCGGGTCCGGATCGAAACGCGCAAGGCCTGTCGCGCTTCAAAGGCCACCATCAGTCGCACAGCAAACAGCTGTAGCTCATCGCAGCCAAGCGTCCGACAGCCGAATCACACACGCAACTGGCGAAAGACCTCGGGAAGAATCTCCGGCAGATCCTCTGCGATCAACCCCGGCCCTGCGATCCGACCACATTCTGCATGCAGCCAGACCGCACAACAGGCCGCCTCGAATGCCTCCGTGCCGCGCGCCATCAGGCCCGTGATCATCCCCGCAAGAACATCGCCCGAGCCCGCCGTCGCAAGCCATGGCGCAGCGCGCAACCCGTTGCCATTGTGCACGCCGCTCCGCCCGTCAGGACTGGCGACCGCTGTGGCATCGCCTTTCAGCAGAACGACACACCCGGCACGCTTGGCGGCGGCAACGGCCCCCGAAAGGTCTGCGCCCAGATCGGGAAACAAACGCGCAAATTCGCCCGCATGCGGCGTCAGAACGGCCCGCGCATCGCGGGTCATCGCGAAGAGCTCTTCGGGATCTTCGGCAAAGGAGGTGAGCGCATCCGCATCCAGCACCACGCCCCGCGTCCCCCCGAGCGCCCGGGCAACCGCCGCCCGACACCCCGCCCCGACGCCGAACCCCGGCCCGATGCAGACCGCGTTGATCCGCCGGTCCGTCAGCAGATCGGCGTCGTCCGAAACCTCGCGCACCATGATCGAGGTGACCTGACCGGCGACCTCGGCCAACGCGTCGCTCGGCACGGCAATCGTCACCAGCCCGGCACCGATGCGCAGCGCGGCACGGGCGGCCAGCCGGGCCGCGCCGGTTCGCCCCATGCCGCCCGAGAAGACCACCGCATGACCGTGGTCATACTTGTGCTGATCCGGCCTTTTGCGCAGCAGGTCGATCGCCGCCGCGCCCATGGTGATGTCTCTCGCGCGCATAGTCCCCGTCACAGGCCGATATCCACGACGACAAGCTCGGTATCCAGGAAATGCGGCATCCCGTGGATCGGCTTGGGCTGATGAAAGGTCACCGTCAGGTCGCTGCTCAGGGGGCGTCGACAGAGCGTCGCGCCAGTGTCGGCGTCGTACCCGGTCGGCAGATCGATCGCGACGAAGAAGGGCGTCGGCCCTGCCCCGCCCAGCATATGATCGACCAGGTCGCCGACCGGTTCGGTCACCGGATCAAGCGGCGCACGCTGTCCAATGCCGAACAGCGCATCAATGACAACCAGCCAGTCCTGCCCGCGCGACACGGCCTGCTCTGCGACGGCCACCAAACCGGAGGCGTCGAGCATCTGTACTGTCCCGCCCCACAGGCGCCGGGCGCGCAGGGCATCGCCCGACAGGGCCGCAGGATCACCATAGGCGAGCACCCGGACATCCGCCCCGGCCTCGGCCAGCAGCCGCGCGACGACATAGCCGTCGCCGCCGTTGTTGCCCGGCCCGCACAGGACAAGCACCAGCTGACCGGCGCAAGGCGACGGGCTGATCCCGTCCCAACCCGGCCAGCGGTCCATCAGGGCCTGAACCACACCGGCACCGGCACGCTCCATCAGTTCGGTCCCCGTAACGGAGCCGCTGTCGATGGCCCGGGCCTCGGCGTCCCGCATCTCCTGACTGGTCAGCATTGCTTCCCTTATTTTTTCATTCCGCACATATTTTGTGCGCATCGCTCAATTTTCGCTCTCACCCTCTTTCCTCCCCGTGGCATTTGCCCCAGTTTGCCCAACATCAATTGAGGCCCGGAAGTCTTCATGGTCTCAAACCGGGCGAGGGATACGTGAGGAGTTCCGTGACATGAAAAAGATCGAGGCAATCATCAAGCCGTTCAAGCTTGATGAGGTCAAGGAGGCCCTGCAGGAATTCGGCATTCAGGGTCTGTCCGTCATCGAGGTCAAGGGCTTTGGCCGTCAGAAAGGCCACACTGAACTCTACCGGGGCGCGGAATATGTTGTCGATTTCCTGCCCAAGGTGAAGATCGAGGTCATCCTGGACGACGATCAGGTCGACGGTGCCATTGCGGCGATCACCGACGCGGCCAAGACCGAAAAGATCGGCGACGGCAAGATTTTCGTCTCTCCCGTCGAACAGGCGATCCGCATCCGCACCGGCGAATCCGGTTCGGACGCTCTCTGACAAACACCCCAATTCTAAGAAAGGGATACAAGGGAATGAGCAACAAGGTTCTCAAACTCATCAAGGACGAGGACGCGGAATACGTCGATATCCGCTTCACCGATCCGCGCGGCAAGCTGCAGCACGTGACCGTGATCAAGGACGAAGTCGATGAAGACTTCCTTGAGGAAGGGTTCATGTTCGACGGCTCCTCGATCGCGGGCTGGAAGTCCATCGAAGCTTCCGACATGAAGCTGATGCCCGACCTGGACAGCGCCTACATCGATCCCTTCTACGCGGAAAAGACCGTTGTCGTGCACTGCTCGATCGTCGAGCCCGACACCGGCGAAGCCTATGACCGCGACCCGCGCGGCACGGCGCAGAAAGCCGAAGCCTACCTGAAGTCCTCGGGCATCGGTGACGTCGCCTACTTCGGCCCCGAAGCGGAATTCTTCCTGTTCGACGACGTGAAATACTCCGTCTCCCCGAACAAGGTGTCCTTCGAGGTCGACGCAGACCACGCCGCCTGGAACACCGACGCCGATTTCGAAATGGGCAACCTGGGCCACCGTCCGACCTACAAGGGTGGCTATTTCCCGGTGAACCCGATGGACGACGGCCAGGACATCCGCTCCGAGATGCTGTCGACCATGAAGCGCCTCGGCATGAAAGTCGACAAGCACCATCACGAAGTTGCGACCTCGCAGCACGAGCTGGGCCTGGTCTTCGGGTCGCTGACCAAGCAGGCGGACGAACTGCAGAAGTACAAGTACGTCATCCACAACGTGGCACAGGCCTATGGCCGTTCGGCGACCTTCATGCCGAAGCCGCTGAAGGGTGACAACGGGTCCGGCATGCACGTGAACATGTCGATCTGGAAAGACGGCAAGCCGCTGTTCGCAGGCGACAAATACGCCGACCTCAGCCAGGAAGCCTTGTACTTCATCGGTGGTATCCTGAAGCACGCCAAGGCCCTGAACGCCTTCACCAACCCCTCGACCAACTCCTACAAGCGTCTGGTCCCGGGTTTCGAAGCCCCCGTTCTGCGCGCCTATTCCGCACGCAACCGGTCGGGCTGTGTCCGTATTCCGTGGACCGAATCCCCGAAAGCCAAGCGCGTCGAAGCCCGCTTCCCCGATCCCTCGGCGAACCCGTACCTCTGCTTCTCGGCCCTGCTGATGGCCGGTCTCGACGGGATCAAGAACAAGATCGATCCGGGCGAAGCCATGGACAAGAACCTCTACGACCTGCCCCCCGAAGAGCTGGCCGACATCCCGACCGTCTGTGGTTCGCTGCGCGAAGCCATGTCGGAACTGGAAGCGGACATGGACTTCCTGCTGGCCGGCGACGTGTTCACCAAAGACCAGATCCAGGGCTACATCGACCTGAAGATGGAAGAGATCGAGATGTACGAAATGACGCCGCACCCGGCCGAATTCGCTCTCTACTACTCCTGCTGATCCGACGATCAGTCACAGAAACGGGCGTCCCCTGGGGCGCCCGTTTTCTTTTGGCCCTGGCTTCCGGAGCCTGGCCAGGCGTGGAAAACACCTCGGGTTTGATCGATTAACCGGGGTAAATGGCTCCAGCTTTAGGCACTTCCCGGGCCCGGGCCCTATTCGCCCTGCAATGCGTCCGAATAAGGGCGAAAGGCCCGTGATCTGGGCAATCTCGCCAGATTGCTGGAAAAACCCGGCACACTTCTTCCCCATTTCCGCGCGAGACTTGGAATCAGGCACAACCAAAAGGGGAAAATCATGTCACAAGCCAACACGCTGAAAATTCCGCACGCCACCCTCACCTTCGAAGATGATTATCTACCTACAATCAGTGACTTGAAAGATGCAAGCAATGCGGCGCTGGAAGCTTACGACCTGACATCCGAGTGCATGGCGGATGGGTCTGACGGACGTGTGAGGCTGGTCGCTGGTCCCGTAGGGGTTGAATTCATTCGGATCGACAGCTGCCCCCGGATCACGCTTATGGTCACCCGCGTGCGCGACAGCGAACGCCTGCACCCCGACGCCGAAACCGCGATCCTGGCCGAGATCATCTCGGTCATGGTCGAACGGTTCGGGGGCGGCACGCTGGACTGGGGCCTGGCCGGCGTCACCCTGGATCTCGAGAAATTCGCGGCCTCGTTCACGCCCCTGCGCCGTCGCGGCGGAGCCTCCCGTATCTGCCCCCGTCGCGTCAAACGCGACGACACGATCGGCACCCCCATCCAGGTCAAGTCCAAGGCGCCGAAGGTCGCGGTCACCTCTGATGATCCCGAAACCCAGGCCCGCCTGAAACAGATCTTCGCAGACCCGGTCGAGGAAACGTCGACCAGCAACCTGACCAACGTCAGCGCCTGGGCGGCGACCGCCACCGTCGGGGCAATGAACCCGCTGATCGGTGTGCCACTGATCGCCTACAACCTGACCAAGGGCGCCGATATCCGCGTCAGCACGCAGGCCTTCGCACTGACTGCAACGCTGACCGGGCTGGTCGGATCGACCTACGGCTACCTGCCGTTCTTCTGATCCGCCACGACGAAGGTGTGAATGCCGAAGACGACCGCGTCGGTTCCGGGTAAGCGCAAGATCGTCTGACGCTCGGATCGGATGAACCGCTGGTCTTCGGGCTGGCCATATTTCGGCACGCCTTCGTGACGCGGCTGGAACAAGGCCGGATCGGCATAGCGCAACGCGTTGAACCGCCACATCGGCCGCCCGACCCGCACCCCGTCGAACAGCCGCTGCACACGGCGCGCCAGGTCATCGTCATAGTCGATCACGGGCTTGTGGATCCGGATCAGGGGCCGCCCCAGTTTCTCGGCCAGCATCCAGCCCGCCGGAAAGCACAGCGCCGCGCCGGTCAGCACGTGTTCCGCCGCCCCTTCGGCCTTCTGCATCAGGCACAGGTCTTCCTGCACCAGCCGCCCCGCAGTCCCTAACGGGTCCTCACGATCGATCATCACCGCCACGCCATCCGGACGGGTCACGGCGTCATCCCCCACGTCATAGCCATCATCCTGGACCAGTCGGTCCAGCACCAGCGCCAGCAGTTCCTGCGCCGCATCGCGCCCCTCGGGCAGCAGGCCGATCACGTCCTCGCGCCGCTCGGCAATCAGCCGGTCCCGCAGCGCCATCTGCCCAGCAAAGGCGTCATCGCGCAGCAGCCATTCGGCGCCATCCATCGGAGAGACCCCGGGCAGTCGCACGGCGGAAATGTCATACGGTATATGGCTTTGCAGGATCGTCGTCATGGCACCAGCTAACGCCAGCGCCCGCCGATTGACCAGCAAAACCTGCGCCTCAGATGCTGCTGAAGGCCGCTTCGGGTTCCCGCTCCGACAGCTCGTCCAGCACCCGCCGCGCCGCGCGGGCCATGCCGCCATCGCCCCGATCGGCCAGCGCGGTCAGTGACTGACGTCCGGCCGCCACGACCTCCGGGTGTTCCAGGCCATGCCGCAGGATCGCACCGATACTGTCACTGACCAGCCTGTCGCGCGGCAAGGGCGGCACGAGAAGGCGGTCATAGAGCAACTCTTGTTCGTCCGCCGGAACGACGTCGCTGCCCAGCAGGATACGCGAGACCCGCCGGATCATGTCGACGGCCGTGCCCGGATCGTTGATTCCCGGCGACAGGGCGCGCTGTCCGATCTCGGTCAGGTTCTGCAGGCCGAACTCGGGGTCCTGCGTATAATTGCGCAGGCTGCCGATCGACACGTGATCGCGCATCATCTTCGTGCAGGCCTCGGCCTTGCCGGTGACGCGGGCCAGCACGTCGCCCTTGTGCACGAAGGCCCCGACGCGCTGCGCCAGGTAGACCTCGACATCCGCCTTCTCGGCCTCGTCCTGCAGCCGGTCCTGGTAGACCTGCTGGATATAGCCCGTCCGGTCCGCCAGGATCTCCTCCAACCCCTCGGGCGCGTCACCAGTCAGGGGCCGCCCGCCAAGCGACGGGTATTCGCACCGCATCCGGTAGGCATCGGTTGCATGGTCCTCGATCCTCTGCGCGGTCTCTATCAAGCTGCCCAGAAGCTCCATATGCGAAATCCAGCGGATGATCGCAAAGATCACAAGCGTCACAACGGCCAGCGTCACGAAGAACAGGACAACCAGCTCTTCGCCTTTGAAGACGTCCGTTTCCCGCAGGATGATGACGTTGATGGCGTAAAGGTAGGCCCCCACGAAAGTGGCCAGCACGGTATGGGTCGTGGTGTCCTGCAGCAGCACCTGGTGCGCGCGCGGGGTCCATTGCGATTGCGCGATGCGGTGCGACGCCGCCATGACCGTCAGCGAAAAGGTCGTCACGGTCAGCATCGAATTCGCGATGATCGACAGGATGCGGTCGACCGCATCGGCACCGATCCGGTCCTTCAGGCCGAAGGGGATGGCATGGCCAAAGACCTTGGCAAGGCCGATCGCCAGAAAGGCACACAGCGCGATCAGCACGATCCGCACCACAAGGCGACGCGAAAATTCATGCATCCGGCGCAAAATGGATGGCAGCATAGGTCTGTCCCGGTTCCTGTCCCATGGGATCAATGCCTTGGCGCTCAATTCGGTTCCCCGCAAAGCGTCGGCCAAACGCGACACGATCTGTCGCAAACACACGCGCCAAGCCCCGATCCGCCGCGCCACGATCAGCCCATGAGACCGGAGGCCGCCATGAAAACCACCACCCGCGTAGTCGTAATCGGAGGCGGCGTCGTCGGCTGCTCCGTGCTCTATCACCTGACCAAGCTTGGCTGGTCCGACGTCATGCTGCTGGAACGGTCCGAGCTGACGGCCGGATCCACCTGGCACGCGGCCGGCGGATTCCACACCATCAACGGCGACACCAACATGGCGGCGCTGCAGGGCTATACCATCAAGCTCTACAAGGAGCTGGAGGAGATCACCGGCCTGTCCTGTGGGTTGCACCATTCGGGCGGCTTCACCCTGGCCACCACGCAGGACCGGTTCGACTATCTTCTGGCCGAACGCGCCAAGCACCGGCACATGGGGCTCGACACCCACATCATGACCCCGCAGGAGGTGAAGGAGATCGCGCCCATCACCAACATCGACGGCGTGGTCGGTGCGCTCTACGATCCGCTGGACGGGCACCTGGATCCCTCGGGCACGACCCATGCCTACGCCAAGGCTGCGCGCATCGCCGGGGCCGAGATCGTGACCCACTGCAAGGTCGAGGAAACCAATCCCCGCCCCGACGGCACCTGGGACGTGGTGACCGACAAGGGCACCATCCACGCCGAACATGTGGTCAACGCCGGTGGTCTCTGGGCGCGCGAAGTGGCGGCCATGGCAGGCCATTACGTGCCGCTGCACCCGATGGAGCACCACTATCTCGTCACCGACGACATCCCCGAGATCTACGAACGCGACACCGAACATCCGCATGTCGTCGACCCGGCGGGCGAATCCTACCTGCGCCAGGAAGGGCGCGGGCTATGCATCGGGTATTACGAGAAAAAGCCGCGCGCCTGGGCGATCGACGGCAGCCCCTGGGACTTTGCCGCCGAACTGCTGCCCGATGATCTCGACAAGATTTCCGACAGCATCGAAATGAGCTGGAAGCGCTTCCCCGTCCTCGCCACCGCCGGCGTGAAGCGTGTCATCCACGGCCCCTTCACCTTTGCCCCCGACGGCAACCCGCTGGTCGGGCCGGTCCCGGGGCTGCGCAACTACTGGTCGGCCTGCGGCGTCATGGCCGGGTTCAGCCAGGGCGGCGGCGTCGGCCTGATGCTGGCGCAGTGGATGACCACCGGCGAATGCGAACGCGACACCTCGTCGTTTGACATCGCGCGCTACGGCCCTTGGATCCAGAAGGGCTATACCCTGCCCAAGGTGATGGAGAACTACTCCACCCGCTTCTCGGTGCCCTACCCGAACGAGGAAAAGCCCGCCGCACGCCCCCTGCGCCGCACGCCGATGTACGACGTCTTCGACAGCCTGGGCGCGGTCTGGGGCCACACCTACGGGCTCGAGGTGCCGAACTATTTTGCCCAGGGCGTGGAGCCCCGGTACGAAACCCCGTCGTTCCGCCGGTCGAACGCCTTTGAAGCCACCGCCCGCGAATGCCGCGCCGTGCGCGAGGGCGTCGGCATCAACGAGATCCACAATTTCGGCAAGTACAGCGTCACCGGCCCCAAGGCGCGTGACTGGCTTGATACCGTCATGGCAGGCCGCATCCCGAAGCCCGGCCGGATCAGCCTGACACCGATGCTGGCCCCCTCGGGACGCATCATCGGGGATTTCACCGTCGCCTGCCTAGGCGACGAGGAATTCCGCCTGACCGCGTCCTACGGGGCGCAGGCCTACCATGAAAGATGGTTCCGCCAGAACATGAAGGACGGCGTGCAACTCACTAATATGTCTGACAGATGGACCGGTTTCCAGATTGCCGGACCCAAGGCGCGCGATGTGCTTCAGGCCTGCGTCCGCGAAGACGTGTCAGACATGAAGTTCCTCGACATCCGCCGCCTGACGCTTGGCCTGCTGACGGTCACGGTCCAGCGCGTCAGCTATACCGGTGACCTGGGCTACGAGATCTACTGCGACCCGCTGGAACAACGCACTCTCTGGGATCAGCTCTGGACCGCTGGTGAGGCGCACGGGATGAAACCCTTCGGCATGCGGGCCATGATGTCGCTGCGCCTGGATCGCCACTTCGGGTCGTGGCTGCGGGAATATTCCCCCGATTACACGCCCGCCGAAACCGGGCTGGACCGGTTCATCGCCTGGAAGAAACACGCCGATTTCATCGGTCGCGCCGCTGCCGAACAGGCCAGGGCCGACGGCCCCGCGCGTCAGCTTCTGATGTTCGAGATCGACGCCGAGGATGCCGACGTGAAAGGCTATGAGCCCCTGTGGATCGACGGCAAGGTTGTGGGCTACTGCACCTCGGGCGGCTATTCGCACCACCTGGGCAAGTCGATGGCCCACGCCTTTGTGCCGACCGCCATGGTCGCGCCGGGGCTGGAGTGCGAGATCGAGGTGCTGGGCCAGCGCCGCCCGGCGCGGCGCATCGACGAACCGCTCTTCGATGCTGACGGGGCGCGGATGCGGGGGTAGACCCCTCGTATGAGCCTTGTGATCCTCCTCCTCGCCGCCGGCGCGTCATCCCGCATGCGGGGCGGCGACAAGCTGCTCGAAGAGGTCGCGGACGCGCCGCTGATCCTGACCATGGCCCGCCGGGCACGGGCCGTGGCGCCTGTCGTCGTGGCCCTGCCTGGTCCCGATCACCCCCGCGCACATGCGCTGGCCGACATCGACGTCACCCAGATCGGCGTGCCCGACGCCGACGAAGGCATGGCGGCCTCGTTGCGCACCGGGATCACCGCCCTGCCCGCGACGGCCACCGCCGTCATGATTCTGCCCGGCGACATGCCCGAGCTGACCGAGGGCGACCTGCAGACCATGGCGCACGCCTGGCAACAGACGCCTGACCAGATCCACCGCGCCACCGCCGCAGATGGAACGCCCGGCCACCCGGTGATCTTCCCGTCACGCCATTTCGACGACCTGCAGGCCCTGACCGGCGACACAGGCGCCCGCGCGATCCTCAGCACGCACCCGGTCCATCCCGTCGCCCTGCCCGACCGCCACGCGATCACCGACCTCGACACGCCCGAAGACTGGGCTGCCTGGCGGGCCGCCCGGTCCTGACTTCATCTTGCAAGTAAATACTCCCGCCGGAGGCAGCGCCCGCACGGGCGCTCACTTCAGCTGGCTGTCCTTGGATCCGCGCCGGTTGATCCCGCCGCGCGCCACCTGCCGACCATCCCGCTCCTGCTGGCAATCGATGCACAGCTTGACGCCCGGGATGGCAAGTCGGCGCTTTTCGGGGATCTCTTCCTCGCACTCGGCGCAGTGCGTCAGGCTTTCGCCCTGCGGTCCTGACCGGGCCCGCATGCGGCTCAGCTCGTCCGAAATGGATGCTTCGATCTGTTCACTTACCGCGCCGTCGCGCGCCCAACCACCGGCCATGTCCGATCCTCCGTCCCTGGAAGATAGGTCAGGACCGCCGCTGCGCCAAGTCGCTCAGAAGCTGAGCACGCCGATGCCGGACAGGGTCGCGCAGGCCAGGGTCGCCAGAACAAGCAGGCTCCACCGCGCAAGGCCGAAAAACATTTCCATGTGAAATCCCCCACCACAAGGTTTTCAAAAAATCAGGGCGCGGGCATCCGCCCGGCCGAAATTAACCAATATACCAACACCCGCGCCCTGAGAACCGGCCAGAGCCCCCGCCCGACCGGAAAGACGCCGGGCCCCGATCAGGGGCCCGGCGGTGCTGCATCACTTGAGCAGAAGCTTCGCTTCGTGCTTTTTCAGGGTCCGGCGTGCCGCGTGATAATCTTCGCGGCCCTGTTCCGTTGCCAGTTCCGGGAACAGCTCCAGGATCTCCTGGCGCTGCGCGTTCCCGATCCCGTCAAGGGTCTGGTGACCCGGCTGGAAGCTTTCGGTCCAGGACCCGTCGGACAGGATGACCTCGTGCTGGTCGAACATGAAGTGGATGTACGTGGTCTTCATCGTATCCACCCGGTTCACGCCCGCCAGACCGGTCAGGTGCTTGGCCGCGACCAGAACCTCACGCTCTTCGAAGTAGAGCGCCGTCTTGTCGTTGTTCACCAGCACACGGTGGTTCGGAGACACCAGCATGTCACGTTCCGGCAGCCCGTAGCCAAGCGAGCCTTTCTGGATCAGAACCGGCTTGAGATGCTCTTTCTGCAGCAGCTCGCGGCCCGTCAGACCCTTGGCGCCCATCCAGCGAATTTCCTGGATGCCGTTGTCACGGGTGATGACACGGTCACCTTCCTTCAGGCTTTCCACCGGAACTTCGCCGCGCGGGGTCGCGATCAGGGTGCCCGGCGTGAAGCAGGGGATGACCTTCTCGATTTCCTCGAACTGCGAGGTGCCGACCAGCTTGTCGTCCGCATCGTAGAATTCGACCGTGCCGTTTTCGGGGTTGCTGTCGTAGATGACGTTGATCCGGCCACCCGTCGGAGCAGAGCCGCGCAGGTCGAGGATGTCATAGTCATCGCCGCCCGAGCCACCGTCGATCTTGTCGCCCACGGTCGACCCGAGGAAGACGTCGCGATCGTTGGCCCCGAACATGGTGTCCGCGCCCGCGCCACCGGTGATGGTGTCGTTTCCGGCGCCACCGTCGATGCTGTCTTCGCCCGACCCGCCGTAAAGCTCGTCTGCGCCGACATTGCCGCGCAGGGTGTCATCACCCTCGCCACCATAGACGGTGTCGTTCTCCTGGCCGCCCTCGATGCTGTCATCGCCGCTGTCGCCGTACAGAAGATCGGTGCCCGTCCCGCCCGAGATGACATCGCCACCGATGCCGCCATGGACCGTATCGTTGCCCGAGCCACCCTTGAGGTCGTCGTCACCCGAACCGCCTTCAAGGCTGTCGTTGCCCTGTTCGCCGTTCATGGTGTCGTCGCCTTGGCCACCCAGAAGCGTATCATCGCCCGAGTCGCCCTCGACCAGGTCATCGTCGATGCCCGCGTCGATCAGGTCGTTGCCTTCACCGCCATACAGCGTGTCGTCGTCGTCCTGGCCGAAGATGGTGTCGTTGCCGTCACCGCCATAGACCAGATCGCGGCCGTTCTCGGGCACCGGATCGGGGTTGACCGGATCGTCGTCCGGGGACTGGCCGTACAGCAGGTCGCTGTCGCCCGCGTTGATCCAGTCGTCGCCGGTCTGACCCCAGATCGTGTCGGAGCCGTGGCCACCGATGATCGAGTCGTTGCCTTCGCCACCTTCGACATAGTCGTCGTCGATGCCCGCGTGGATCGTGTCGTCGCCCGACCCGCCAAAGACGCGGTCGGCGTCATCGCCGGTGTTGATGACGTCGTGACCCTGACCGCCATAGACCGTGTCCTTGCCATCGGTCTTGTCCGGATCGCTCAGCGCACCGGGGTACAGCGGGTTCGGCAGGTTCGGATCGTCGCCCTCGTAGTCCGAGAAGGTGTCGATCCCGGCATTGATCGTGTCGTTGCCATCGCCGCCGTAGATCAGGTCCGAGCCCTGGATGTCGTCGATCAGGTCGTCACCCGAGTTGCCGTAGACCTCGTCGTCGTCGATGCCCGGCTTCAGCGTGTCGTTGCCGCTGCCGCCATAGATCGTGTCCGCGTCATCCCCGGTCGAGATGCTGTCGTTGCCCGCGCCGCCATAGGCCAGGTCGCGGTCGTCGTTCGGATCGGTGTCGTCGGACACACCCGGGATCGCCGCCGCCTTGTCGGGGCGTCCGTCCGGGCCACTGGTGATCGTGTCGTCGCCCGAGTCGCCGTAGATGGTGTCGTTGCCATCTTCGCCGCGCAGGTCATCGTCACCCGAATTGCCGTGGATGCTGTCATCGCCGTCACCGCCATAGACGGTATCGTCGCCCGAGCCCGCGATCACGGTGTCGTCGCCGCTGTAGGCCTCGATCAGGTCGTCATCGCCCGAGGTCGGGTCAAGCGCATCCTCGTTGTCGACAAAGTCGCCTTCCGGATCGCCGTCGTAATCGTCGTCGATCAGATCGTCACCCGAGGAGCCTTCCACGATGCCGTCGCGCACGGGCGGCGGCGGCGGGGGTCCGTCCTCGACCGTCACGGTGACGGTCGCGGTGTCGGTCAGACCGTCTTCGTCTGTGATCGTGTAGGTGAAGGTATCGGTCCCGGTGAAACCAGCCGCCGGGGTGTAGAGGATCTGGTTGCCCACGATCGCCGCAGTGCCGTTCGCCGGGGTGCCGACGGACGTAACCGTCAGATCATCGCCGTCCACGTCCGTGTCGTTGCCGACCACGTCGATAGTCACGGCCGTGTCTTCTTCGGTCTCGTCCGCATCATCGACCGCCACCGGCGCGTCGTTCACCGGCTTGACGGTCACGGTCACGGTGGCCGTGTCGGTGTTCCCGTCGGGATCGGTCACGGTGTAGGTGATCGTGTCGGTGCCGTTGAAGTCCTGATCCGGGGTGTAGACCAGCTTGCCGTCCACAACCGCGACCGAGCCGTTGGCCGGATCGGTGACGTCGGTGATGGTGAGCGGGTCGTTCTGCGGATCGGTGTCATTGGCCAGCACGTCGATGGTGACGGCCGTGTCCTCATCCGTCTCTGCCATGTCGTCGCCGGCCACGGGATCCTGGGCGCCGCCCGTCGGATCCTCGACCTTGACGGTCACGGTCGCGGTGTCGGTCAGGCCGTCGGGATCGGTGACGGTGTAGGTGAAGGTCTCGGTCCCGGTGAACCCGGCATCCGGCGTGTAGACGATCTTGCCGTCCACGATCTGGGCCGTGCCATTGGCCGGGTCTGCGACGTCCGAGATGGTCAGCGTGTCGCCGTCCACGTCCGTGTCGTTCGCCAGCACGTCGATGGTGACGGGGGTGACGATGTCGGTGTCGTCCGCATCATCGACCGCCACCGGCGCGTCGTTCACCGGCTTTACGGTCACGGTCACGGTGGCCGTGTCGGTGTTCCCGTCGGGATCGGTCACGGTGTAGGTGATCGTGTCGGTTCCGTTGAAGTCCTGATCCGGGGTATAGACCAGCTTGCCGTCCACAACCGCGACCGAGCCGTTGGCCGGATCGGTGACGTCGCTGATGGTCAGCGGATCGTTCTGCGGGTCGGTGTCGTTGGCAAGGACGTCGATGGTGACGGCCGTGTCCTCGTCCGTCTCGGCCATGTCGTCGCCGGCCACCGGGTCCTGGGCGCCGCCTGTCGGATCCTCGACCTTGACGGTCACCGTCGCGGTGTCGGTCAGGCCGTCGGGATCGGTGACGGTGTAGGTGAAGGTCTCGGTCCCGGTGAACCCGGCATCCGGCGTGTAGACGATCTTGCCGTCCACGATCTGCGCCGTGCCATTGGCCGGGTCTGCGACGTCCGAGATGGTCAGCGTGTCGCCGTCCACGTCCGTGTCGTTCGCCAGCACATCGATGGTCACGGGGGTGACGATGTCGGTGTCGTCCGCATCATCCGCAGCCACCGGCGCGTCGTTCACCGGGTTGACGGTCACAGTCACGGTCGCGGTGTCGGTGTTCCCGTCGGGATCGGTCACGGTGTAGGTGATCGTGTCGGTGCCGTTGAAGTCGGCGTCCGGCGTGTAGACGATCTTGCCATCCACCACGGTCGCGGTGCCGTTGGCCGGATCGGTGACATCGGTGATGGTCAGCGGGTCACCATCGGGATCGCTGTCGTTCGCCAGAACGTCGATGGTGATCGACGTGTCCTCGTCGACCTCGGCCGTGTCGTCACCGGCCACCGGGGCATCCGCGACCGGCTTGACGGTCACGGTGATCGTGGCTGTGTCGGTCAGGCCGTCGGGATCCTTCACCGTATAGGAGATGGTGTCGGTGCCGTTGAAATCGGCGGGCGGCGTATAGCTGATCGACCCGTCCGAAGCGACGACGACCGTGCCGCCCGCAGCCGACACCGGCGTGCCGACGATCTGCAGCGGGTCGCCATCGGGATCGCTGTCGTTGGCCAGCGGGAAGAGCGTCGTGGTGCTGTCTTCGTCCACCGTGTAGGCGTCATCGACGGCCACGGGGGCGTCGTTCACTTCGCCCACGGTGACCGTGACGGTCGCGGTGTCGGTCAGCCCGTCCGGATCGGTGACGGTGTAGGTGATCGTGTCGGTGCCGTTGAAATCGGCATCGGGTGTGTAGACCAGCTTGCCGTCCACGATCTCGACCGTGCCGTTCGCCGGGTCGGACACGTCCGAGATGGTCAGCGTGTCGCCGTCGACATCCGTGTCGTTCGCCAGCACGTCGATCGTGACGGACGCGTCTTCGTCCACGGATGCGGTGTCGTCTGCAGCCACCGGGGCGTCGTTCACGGGGGTCACCGTGATCGTGATCGTTGCCGTATCGGTGTTCCCGTCGGGGTCGGTCACCGTGTAGGTGATCGTCTCGGTCCCGTTGAAGTCGGGATCGGGGGTGTACAGGATTTCACCGCCCACGATGGCCGCAGTTCCGTTGGCCGGATCGGAGACATTGGTGATCGTCAGGGTGTCACCATCCGGGTCGCTGTCGTTTGCCAGCACGTCGATCGAGATCGTGGTGTCCTCGTCCACCGTGACGCTGTCGTCCATCGCGTCGGGGGTCCGGTTTTCCGGGTCCGTCAGGATGGTCTCGATCTGGCTGAATTCAAGCGTGCTGCCGTCTTCGAAGGTCACGGTGCCCTTGTAGGCGCCCGCGTCCGTGTCGTCGGCCTGCTGGTCGATGACCACGCGGCCCGCGCCGCGCAGGTCCAGCACGTCGTTGTCGGTCGTCTGATCGGGGCCGTTGCCACCGACGATCTTGTCGCCTGCGCCGTCCGAGGCGCTGCCGACGGTGAAGGTGTCGTTGCCGCCTTCGCCGTACATGATGTCGGCGCCTTCGCCGCCATCGATCAGGTCATCGCCGCCTTCGCCGTTCATCCCGTCGCCGCCGGAGGTGCCGGGCGCAGTGAAGTAGAGGTCGGTGATCCAGATACCCGAGTTGGTGGCGCCGACCTGGGTGTGTTCCACCACGATCTTCGACACCGGACCCGCGATCGAGACCTGGAGGTTGTTGCTGTCCGCATCCTCGACCTTGTCGCCCTGGATCGACTTGGCCTGGTCGTTGCCGGCCACCGCGTCGGTATCGGACAGGGTCATGCCGGACCCGCCGGTCAGCTGAACCTGGATCGGCTGGCCGTTTTCGTCATAGGCGGTGACCTTCACGACGCCATTGGTGTCGAGGTCGTTGATGTTGAAGGTCACATCCGTCACGGCCTCGGAGAAGTCCCACTGGAAATCGCCTTCGTTGCCGTTGCCGCGGGTCTCGGACCGCAGGGCCGAATTGTCGTCCACGGTCGCGCCGCCACCATCGATGCCCGAGGTGTTGAGATGCGTGGAGTTGTCGATGTTGGTCTGGTGGTCCCCGGTATCCTTGATCCGGGTGTAGGTGACGTTGACGCTGCCGGTGTCCTGCGTGACCGTGCTGTCGGCCTGCGCCTCGGAGACGCCCTGCCAGTTGAAGCTTTCGCGCGGACCCTCGGTGCCGCCGCCGTTCACGTCTTCGCCGTTGTCGCCGTAGATCACGTCGGCACCCTTGCCGCCGCTCAGTTCGTCATCGCCGCCGTTGCCGTAGATCGTGTCGTCGCCCGACCCGCCAAGGATCGTGTCGTTGCCGGTGCCCGACCCGCCGCCGGTCACATCACCTTCGAGCGCATCGAAATAGATGTCGGTCACGTTGATTTCAGAGGTATGGCCACCGTCCTGGACATGCGTGATCTCGAGGCTTGCGATCGGCCCCGCGATGTTGACCAGGACCGAATGCGCCGGGCTGGTGTCAGCGGCGGTGTCATGGCCCGAATGGCTGATGACTTCCTTGCCGCCTGCCCCGTCCAGGTCCTTCAGCGTCAGATGGGTGCCACCCTCGGCCTGGACATTGATGTCGACGAGATTGCCGTTGGCATCATAGGCCTTGATGATGATCTTCGAATCCGCGTCGATGTCGTTGATCCGGAAGGACACGTTGCCCACGTCAGACGAAAAGCCCCATTCGTAGGTCGCAGCTTCGTCATCCGAATTCAGGCGCGAAGCCATCGACGAATGCGCATCCGCGCCAGTGCCGTCGGTGGTGATCGAATGCACCTTCTGCTGGTCCGTCTGGAACTTGGTCTCGGGGTGTTCGTTCGTCGACTTCACCCGGAAGGACACGTCGACCGACCCGGTGTTCTGGGTGAATCCGCCGCTCAGGTTGTCGCCATTGTCGATGCCGCCGTGACCATCGGGATCCGGCGCCTTGTCCCATTCAAAGCTCTCACGCTCGCCCGAGCCGCCGCCCGAGGAGGTGCCGGGACCGTAGTCGCCGTAGATCAGGTCGTCGCCGCCCGCCCCTTCGATGTAATCGTCGCCGCCGTTGCCGAAGATCGTGTCGGCGCCATTGGTGATCTTGTCGCCGCCCTGGTCGGTCGGGGCGTTGCTGTCGTCATAGCCCAGCACCATCGTCTCGCCGAACTCTTCGCCGTCGACCGCGCCATCCGAAGGCGCCGTGGTCGGCACGGTGTAGCCCGCGTCGATGTTGCACTGGTCCAGCCCGTTGCCGACGCTGAAGGTCATGGTCTTGCCGGTCGCCGGGTCGGCGTCGCTGTCTTCGGAATAGGTGCTGCCCGCGACTTCCTGTTCGACCAGCCCGTTGCCGTCGACCGAGGTCGGGAATTTCACGTAGTATTCGCCGTAAGCCACCTTGCCGAAGCTGTAGTGACCGTTCGCATCCGTGGTCGTCGAGCCGACCAATTTGCCGTTGGCCTTGTAAAGAAGAACCGTCTGACCCGCGAGCCCGGTGTCGAAACCGCCGCCTGCCTTGTTCTCGGTCCCGTCGCCATCCACGTCCGAGAACATCCGGCCGGCAATCTCGCCCTGGCTTTTATACTGAAAAGTCATCTCTACTCTCCTTCGCGCGGCGCAGTTCCCGCAAGACCGCGCGCAGCGGCCAAAATCCTACCCGTGTCCGAAGTTCTGTGTATGGCCAGACCCTCCGCAGACCCACGTGGGTCTCACGGTACCAGGCGGCCGTCCCGATCACTCTCCTGATCAGGCCCCGACAAACGCGAGCTACACATCCTTCCGGATGCATGACATTTCGGTGGCCGCCCCCGGCCATCTGTCTTGCGCCCCCCAGTCGGGCACGTTTGGTTTTAATCCTGCGAACACGTCGAACAAAGGAAAAAACAGCGGAAAATTGGTGTCACCAAAGCTTGATTCAGCCACAATGTGACCCAGTTGACCTTGCGGAAATTGCGTGAACCGAGACATTGTTTCCCGGACCGGAAACACCGCCCGACACCTACCCCTCAAGATTTTAACGGTTTTTAAACCATTCATCGCGGGGGCGCGGGGTCTTGTCCCCCTGCTTTGGTTTCGAAACCGGAAACAGACGGGATCGGAAGAATCTTGCCCAAGTTTGATCACAATCCACCCCGAAAGGCCCGGTTTTCGTCCAAGTTCCAGAACCAATGGCCGAATCCGCCGAAAGATTGGTTCGCGAAATGTGGCGGATCAGCCGGGGGTTGTCCGAATCGTAAACGCCACGCCCCCGCAAGAGAGCGCTCATTTCCGGATTTTCAGAGAGGGCTGGTACCCAAGGTCGGACTCGAACCGACATGACCTCGCGGCCGGGGGATTTTGAATCCCCTGCGTCTACCATTCCGCCACTTGGGCCCTGCCGCATCCCTAATGCGATGGCCTGTCCGCGTCCAGCCGGAACTTTTGCCGACCTTGACCGCCGCGTCGCAGCATGGTTCTTGGCCCTGCAGGCAAAGGATCGGACTTCATGCGGAAACTCTATGACTGGTGCTTGCGCATGGCAGATCATCGCCACGCGCTTCTGGTTCTCGCCATCATCTCCTTCGTGGAATCCTCGGTTTTTCCGATCCCGCCCGACGTGCTGATGATCCCGATGATCCTGGCCAACCGCCGCCGCGCCTGGCTGATCGCCGGCGTGGCCACCGTATCGTCCGTGCTGGGTGGGATGCTGGGCTATGCCATCGGCGCCTTCGCCTACGACTCCATCGGCCAGCCGATCCTCGCCTCCATGGGCAAGGCCGCGGCGATGGAGGAATTCAACCAGACCTTCGTCGACGCGGGCTTCTGGGCGGTGCTGGGCGCGGGCATCACGCCCTTCCCCTACAAGGTCATCACCATCATGTCCGGCTGGACCGGCATGCCACTGGTCACCTTCACCGTCACCTCGATCGTGGCGCGCGGCCTGCGGTTCTTCATCCTCGCCGGGCTGCTGTGGAAGTTCGGACCGCCGATCCGCACCTTCATCGAAAAGCGTCTCGGCCTGATGTTCACGTTGTTTTTCATTGCGCTGATCGGCGGTTTTGCGGTTCTGAAATTCCTATGACATTCCGCACGCATATCCTGATCGCGGCCGGCGGCTCTGCTGCCCTGCTGCTTGGCGCCCTCTTCTTCCAATACGTCCTGGGCCTTGCCCCCTGCACGCTGTGCATCTGGCAGCGCTGGCCACATCTGGCCGCCGTCCTGATCGGGGTCGCGGCCTATGCCCTTGGCCTGCGCGCGCTCGCCTTTCTGGGCGCCGGCGCCGCCGCGCTGTCCGGCGTCTTCGGCATCTATCACACCGGGGTCGAACGCAACTGGTGGGAAGGCCCGACGACCTGCACCTCTTCCTCCCCAGGGTCCGTATCGGCGGACGAGCTCTTCAACCAGATCATGAACGCCCCGCTGATCCGCTGTGACGAGGTCGCCTGGTCCCTTCTGGGCCTGTCCATGGCCAGCTGGAACGCGATCCTTGCCTTTGCGCTGGCCGTGGTCTGGCTGCGCGCCGCGCTGATGCCGCGCCCCTAGCCGACCCTTGTAACACCCTGCCCTGCCGCTTAATGGTTCACCAGACGCAGGCAAGGCAGGTATTCCCATGTCCAGGAACGGCACGCTACTTCTGACCGGTGGTTCGGGCATGGTGGGGCGCAACATCCTTGAACATCCGCGCGCTGCGGGCTGGACGATCCTTGCGCCCGCCTCGGCCGAGCTTGACCTGACCGACGCCGCGATGACCGACGCCTATGTCGCGGACAAAAAGCCCGACATCGTGGTTCATTGTGCCGGCCAGGTCGGCGGCATCCAGGCCAACATGGCGCAGCCCGTGGCCTTTCTGGAACGCAACACCGCCATGGGACGCAACATCATTATGGCCGCGCACAAGGCGGGCGTGCGGCGCTTCCTGAACCTCGCCTCGACCTGCATGTACCCCCGCACCGCGCCCAACCCGCTGACCGAGGACATGATCCTGACCGGTGAGCTTGAGCCGACGAACGAAGGCTATGCCCTGGCCAAGATCATGGCGACGCGCCTGTGCCAGTACATCCGCCGCGAGGACGAGGGCGCACAGTACAAGACCCTGATCCCCTGCAACCTTTTTGGCCGCCACGACAAGTTCGACCCCCGGCATTCGCACCTGCTACCCGCGATCATCCACAAGGTCTACGAGGCGCAGCAAGCCGGATCGTCGGAGGTCGAGATCTGGGGCGACGGCACCGCGCGGCGCGAATTCATGTACGCGGGCGATCTGGCCGACGCGGTGCTGAAAGCGGCGGAGGAGATCGAGGCGATCCCCGACCTGATGAACGTCGGTCTGGGCCACGACCATTCGATCAACGACTATTACCGTACGGTTGCGGATGTGATCGGCTGGGACGGCACCTTCACCCACGACCTCGGCCGTCCCGTCGGCATGAAGCAGAAGCTCTGCGACACCACCCGCCAGACCGACTGGGGCTGGCATGCGCCGACGACCCTTCCCGACGCCATCGCCAAGACTTATGATTTCTACCTGACCGAGGCCGCAGCATGAGCATTCTCTACCCCCTCGCCACCTCCTCCTGGGACCAGTCCGAACAGGACGCCATCCAGCGCGTCATCGCCTCGGACCGCTATTCCATGGGGGCCGAGGTTGCGGAGTTCGAAACGAAGTTCGCCGAATTCTTCGGGTCGAAGTTCGCCGTGATGGTCAACTCCGGCTCTTCCGCCAACCTGCTGATGACCGCCGCGCTCTTTTTTACCAAGAACCCGGCGCTGAAACTGAACCGCGGGGACGAGATCATCGTGCCCGCCGTCAGCTGGTCCACCACCTATGCGCCGCTGCAACAATACGGCCTGCACCTCAAGTTCGTCGATATCGACCTCGAGACGCTGAACTATGACCTGACCGCGCTGGAAGAGGCCGTGACCGACCGCACCCGCGCGATCATGGTGGTCAACCTGCTGGGCAACCCGAACGATTTCGACGCCCTCACCCGCATCATCGACGGCCGCGACATCGTGGTGATCGAGGACAACTGCGAAAGCATGGGCGCGACCTTCGGCGGCAAGCAATGCGGCACCTTCGGGGTCATGGGCACCTTCTCGTGCTTCTTCTCGCACCACATCTCGACCATGGAGGGCGGGATGGTCGTCACCGACGACGAAGAGCTCTACCACGTCATGCTGGCCCTGCGCGCCCATGGCTGGACCCGTAACCTGCCCAAGTTCAACCATGTGACGGGCGAGAAATCCGACGATCCGTTCGAAGAAAGCTTCCGCTTCGTCCTGCCCGGCTACAACCTCCGCCCGCTCGAGATGTCGGGCGCCATCGGCCTTGCGCAGCTGGAAAAACTCCCCGACCTGATCCGGGGGCGCCGCGCCAACGGGACGCTGGTCCAGAACGCGCTTGGCAACCACCCCAAGTTCATGATCCAGCGCGAAATAGGCGCGTCGAGCTGGTTCGGCTTCTCACTGGTGATCCGACCCGACACCGGGCTGGCCCGCGCCGATCTGGTCCGCGACCTGACCGCCGCCGGGTTCGAATGCCGCCCGATCGTGGCCGGCAATTTCGCCAAGAACGAGGTCATGGCGCATTTCGATTACGAGGTGCACGGGACGCTTAAGAACGCCGACTACATCGACCAGCACGGCCTGTTCGTCGGCAATCACCATTATCCGATCCCCGAGGCGGTCGAGGCGCTCTCGCGCCTCTGACAGCCCTTGGCCACCAAAAGTACGAAAGGGCGCCCCCCTCGCAGGTGGCGCCCTTTCTTTGGTCTTTGTTCCCTATCAGACGATGCTGTCGTCGTAGGTCGACAGGTTGAAACTGTCCCAAGCGCCCCAGGCAATGCCGTCATGGGCGCGCACCCAAAGGACCTGATCCGATACTGACCCGTCACGCTGGAACCAGATGCCGTCCAGGTCCGAGGTCTGGTAGCCGGTCTTGGCGTTTACGACGCCACCATCAGCCCACCAATTGTTGGACCCTGCACTGTCGTAGACTTCGTAGTTGGTGATCACATCGCCATCTTCATCAGTCACGTTCATGACGGTGTTCAGACGCACCCAAGCGTATTCGTTAAGCCCGATGGCCTGGTCGGCAATGGTCACCACCGGCTTGGAATTCGCCTTGGTGATCAGGTCGAATGTATCCATCGCGCTCCAGTCCGTACCATCGCTCACCTCGATCCCGAGCGTCTGGGTCGATGCAACGGCATCCCGCTTGATCCAAACCCCGTCGATATTGCTGGTGGTATAGCCCGAGGACGTGTCCCGGATCGCACCGTCGGCGAACCAATTCGAGGCACCCGTGGTATCATAGAGGCGCACAGCCGTGATGTCCTGGCCGTCGGCGTCAGTCGTGTTCAGGATCGTGTTCAACTGGACCCATTGATAGGCTTCCAGCTGGATGGTGAGATCTTCCACCGCGACCACGGGAGCGGAATTTTCCGCCGAAGTGAGCGTAAAGCTGTCCCAATCGCTCCAGGACGCGCCATCATGGGCACGGACCCAAAGCTTCTGGCTGGACGCCACATCGTCGCGCTGCATCCAGATCCCGTTAAGGTTGGACGTCACGTATCCCTTGTATGCATCCACGACCTTGCCGTCCGCGTACCACGAATGGCCCCCGACGCTATCGTAGATTTCGTACTTCGTGATGGCATCGCCATCTGCGTCCGAGACATTGATGACATCCGAAAGCTTGAGCCAGCGATAATCGGACAGGACGATGGACTGGTCATCGACCGAAACGACAGGTTTCGAATTGACGGCGTCCGTGGTCAGCGTGAAGGCCGTCCATTCACCCCATTCGAAACCATCGTGCGCACGAACCTCCATTGTCTGTACAGAGGATTCACTATCCCGGCGGTACCAGATACCGCTGAGATTGGTGGTAACGTAGCCCGAGGTCGCATCCCGCAGGGCACCGTCTGCGTACCAATTGTTGATACCGGTGGTGTCACGCAACTCGTATTGGGTGGCCGTATTTCCATCCGCGTCTGAAAACGACATGACCGTATTCAGTTGAACCCAAGGATATTCGGTAATCCGCACCGTATCGTCGGGAACGACCAACTGCGGCAGAGCATTAAGCGCCTCCTGCGCCAACGCATCCACCTTGACGTTCTCGGTGCCAAGCGTCGCCGTCTTGGTCACCGTGCCAGCCAGCCCGCCGCCTGAGAACACTATTTCATAAGTGTCGGCGGGCACTTCGATCTGCCAGCCGCCCGCGTCCCATGTCGTCGTCGAAAAGGTTCCCGCGTTGCCGGTCAGGGTCACGGTGACGCCGCCCATGCCTTCGCCGATGTCATAGAAATTGTCGCTGTCCTGGTCGTCGATCACGACGCCAAGGAACTGCGCGACGTAATCCAGACGGCCCCCGAAGTGCTGTGTCGTGACGTTCGGACCCACGCTGGTGCCGGGATCGGAGTCGACCACGACGCCCACCCCGATCTCGGTGTAGTTCGCCGACATGATGACGTTCCGATGCCCGGCGGGGTCCTGGATGCCATCGCCGGTGGTCTGCCAGTTGGCGTTCAGCTGGCCGTTCGTGTAATCCACCGCATCGTAGCCCCAGTCGATGACGAACCCGGCGTGGCCGTAAAGCGCGTCGTCACTGAACGCAAAGATGTTCTCGGCGATGTAGGAGTTGTCGGGATAGCCGGCCGCATCGAACTTGCCGCGCGTGTCGGGCTCGCCCTCGAAATTGTGCGCCTGTTCGTCAAGCCGGATCATTCGTTCGGAATGCGTGGTGGCAGAGTCGTTCAGCAGGCTGTTCCATGCCAGCGGCGACAGCGCCGAAAGGCTGGCCAGCTGCGTGTCCAATGCGGCCAGATCCACGCCGAAGTAACTGATGGCGTTGTCAATGTCGCCGTCCACACCGACAAGCCGGTCGTACTCGTTGGTGGGATCCATGCGGAACCGGTTCACCAGTTCCATCGTCAATTGTTCGTATGCGGTCGGAGAACCCATAATTTTCGCCCGTTCCTATCGTTGGAAACAGCCCCAAGGGCCGTGCATTGGATGTGTGATATCAGGCAGGTAATCCGGTCAGCAAAACGAACCAGCCCAGCCCCTCAGCTTCGCATCAAGCTAGCAGTCCAAAGGTACGAAGCAAGTAAACATGTTGTTTCACAGGCCATATACTTTGTGCTGTCAAAGATGTGATCGCACCATCACTTGGCCTGCCCACCAAGGTCGATCGACGCCTGTCCTGGCACCGCAAGCGACCGCTTATTCAGGGGGTAGTGGCGGAGGGAATGACTCGAAAATTAAATCGGCTTTTTTGGCAGTTCGGATCGAGTCTGGATGGCACGAAAATCTCTGAAATCTTGAGAAAAGTGTCCGACCCCATGCCGAAGGGGGCCGCTCCATCCCGAACGTTCCGACGCCGCTTCTAAGGCTTGCGCCAATCTACGCTCTATCCGCCTGTTCTGGACATAGTCTTTGAGTACTCAACATACCGACTTGAATAGGTTTTCTTCTTACGGCTTCGTTCTGCTGCGACCAAAGTGAGTTGCGCAAAAGGAGACGAAAATGAGCGAAGTATGTCTGAGTCAGATCGAACTGGCGGCACGTTGGAAGATCAGCCACCGAACACTTGAGCGCTGGCGTTGGGCTCAAGAGGGTCCGCGATACCTCAAGCTGGGCGGACGGGTAATCTACAGGCTGTCCAATGTCGAGGGATTCGAGAGGGAGGTTCAAAGCTTTCCAGACAAGCTATCGATCGAAGGCTGACGCCGCTAGCTCGACGCTTGTCTTGCATGAAGAGGCTTCGCAGAGATACAAAATCCACTCCAGATCGGTCGAGTTTTCACCGATTGCGTGACCACGTTTGTCGTCTCATGAACAATCAAGGCGGAGCAAACCGATAAGCAACGGCCACCTACCCCCACACGGGCATTCTACTATGGATAAGTAGCAAGGCCGCTTATTGAAAGGTACAGCAATGCATGCGGAAGATCCTGGGAAGCTAGTCGCGGGTAACCGCTACCTGCATCGAGACGCGGTCGCCCATCTGGAGCAAGCCTTGCAGTCAGAAGTCTGGGAGGCTGAAGCGATAGCGAATGCATCGCACTGGAACGTCGTCAAGATTAACACGATTGGACTAAAGCGAATTTCGCTCCTAACTTACGAGGATTTTGAACGGCCATTTCCGGCCTTGCTCGAGAGCATCACCGTGAACCTAGAGAACCAGACTGCGGTTCGGCGTTCTTACCGTGCACGCGTCAACCCACCAGTACTTCATCGTAAAGAACTTCTCCTGCCAGCTGATCACCCAAGGCGCGAGGAGTTTAGCGAACTGACGATTGGCCTCGAACGCATAGGGCTTCTAAGAGAGACGAGTTCCATTGGGACAAGGCGTGCGTGGGACGAACGTATGCGGGAAGCTGGCGTCAAAATTGTCGGGCATACAATTGAGCTGCTTGACGAGCACCTTTTAAAGCCAGATGCCACCATCCAGCGACATCTCGCGGCCATTCGGAGAGACGGGCTATCGTCACCAATTCAGTCACTGATCCGTTATGGCTTAATCAATGAAAAGACCACCGTATTCGACTACGGGTGCGGATTCGGATCGGATATCGAAGGGCTTCAGGCGGCTGGCATTTCGGCCGCCGGGTGGGATCCATACTACTCTCCGGATCAGCCACGCGAGCCAGCTCACGTGGTAAATCTCGGCTTTGTTCTGAATGTGATCGAGACCCCCGCTGAGCGGCAGGACGTCCTGCGTTCGGCCTTTGCCCTCGCGCAACGCTGCCTCGCGGTCGCCGTCATCACCTCTAGCCGGGCGCGAACAGAGACGTGCCGACCCTATGGTGACGGGCACGTCACACGCCGCGGTACGTTTCAGAAATTCTATCGCCCGGTCGAACTCAAGGAAGTGATTGAATCCACATTGGGCAGAGAGGCATTTCCGGCAGGACCAGGTCTCTTCTTCATTTTTGCAGATCCGGTGTCCGAGCAATCCTACCTGCTGTCTCGACAAACTCGCCGGCCCGTCCCGGCCGTGAGCGCCGCCGCACGGCGAAAGGAGGCGCGAGAAGCGGCCTTCGAGGCCCTCCGACCTGACCTCGAAGCCATTGCGGCAGTAGCGACAGAACTTGGAAGGTGGCCAGCGGTGGTCGAACTTCCGCAGGAAATACTTAACCGGCTCGAGGCGGCAAATACCTCGGCCGCGAAGGCAATCAGTTTGGCGAGCAGCCTGTCCGACCCCGAAATTCTCGACGAAGTAGCCCAGCAGAGGCAGGAAGATATCGCTGTCTATCTAGCGCTCAACCAATTCAATCGGCGCAAGAATTACAGGGACTTGCCAGAGCGTCTCCAAAGGGATGTTCGTGCGCTGTTCCAAAATTTCACCACGGCGCAAGCGACAGCGCATGATCTGCTTTTCTCTCTCGCTGACTGTGAGCGTCTCTGCGCCGCGGCCGAGGCTACCGCCAGTGAAGGGCTGGGTTATTTGGACGAAGAAAAGAACTACTGGGTTGGAACTGAACTAACACCGCGACTCCCCGCAGTGCTGCGTTGTTTTGCAGGCTGTGCTGAGAAGTACGCCGGTGGCTTCGACGAGATGCAACTTATTAAATTTCATCTTCGAACCGGCAAGTTGACAGGTTTCCGCTATGCAGACTTTGAGCTGTCCCCTATTCCGCGTCTAGAGGTTCGAACCAAGGTCGATCTGAGGCGGCAGCGAATTTCGGACTTCGACCACCACGGTGAGGATCAGCGCCTGCTCTTGAAGTCTCGATTCATGTCAACTGATCAAACTGGTTTTGAGCGTCAGAAAAGGTTCGATGCGCAAGCGGCTGAAATCGGATTGGATGGGTTCGGGATCCGCGCCACCGGAAGGGAGATAGCGTTGGCCGCCGAAACTGCGGGCCTTGTTCTTAGCGGGTGGAGTTGGGCGCCTGTTGCTTTCCGATAGCAAAGGCACTTTTATTCATGGCTGCCAGGACTTGCTTATAAGCCTGGGGAGTTGCTGTGCGCCGCTACGAAGAGCTAGACTAGGCAAAAAAAAACCGATGGGTTGCCAAGTGCATTACTTCAACCAGTAGGCAGGCGATACTCAGCGTGAAACCAGGCATTTTCCTCACCAAGCGCGCTCAGACACGCCCGCCATCGCCAAGTATGCGCAAGTCAGTACAGAGCAAAACCATCCGTAGCTTCCCCCAAGGTCATTCGGCTATGCTGATGATATGAGCAAAACTAAACTCCTTGAGTTCCTCAGAAATACCATGTCGATGACGGACGTCTACCAGCCGGTGGTCGTGAGGGAACTTCTCTTGCATGGTGGGCACCGCACAAAGACCGAACTGGCTGCCGCGTTCGCGG